>NZ_JBHZSF010000012.1:0-179096 GCF_043642225.1 Vibrio profundi
TTGAGCACCACGATGCCCGCTGCCACCACATCGGCATCGATGTTGCCCAGCGAGAACGTCGGCGTCTTGTCATTGGTCAGGTTGTCTGTGTCACTGCCGTGCGCGTCTTCTTTGCCGCTGTCGCTCGACGCCACAAGTTCGATGCTTGGAATCGTTATAGCCGTGTCGATTCCATACTCTTGCGATGTTGACCCGCTAAACTCGTTACCAACCCAATCTTCACCGGTTACTGTCGCGGAAACACTGCTACCAGCTGCCAGATCGCTACCTTCTACGTTCACACTCCAAGTTTTATCAGCTTGTACTACTGTCGTGTACGTCTCACCGTTTACTACAACTGTGACTTGATCACCAGTAGCTGCATCTCCTCCGACTGATCCAGTGACAGTAACTGTACTTTCGCTTTCTTCTTTGTTAATAACATCATCTTCAGCGATTGAGTCTATTGAAATGGTTCCTCGAGCCGAGGTATCCACTAAGTAGAACTCTGTCGAGGTTGCTGAGCCAATGTTTCCAGCTTCATTTACAACATTAAGTTTTGCATCAACAATGTTGTCACTATCAGCCGTTAGATCAGAGCCGTTTACATCAATGCTATATTGACCATCGACTACTTGTCCTTGGTATTCGATACCATTGACAGTGAGCACAACAGTACCTGTAGTAAAACTTTCACCCGTAACTGTACCTGTAATCGTAACTGTGCGTTCTGCTTCAATAGCATTAATAACTGAGTCTTCGGTGATTGGATCTATATCGATGTTTACATTGACTTCAGTCGTATCGAAAGTATGGGTAGAGTTCCCAGAACTTGTCACTGCATTACCAGCTAAGTCAGTGGAATTTACCGTAACATCAAAGTCAGTATCATTGGATAAGTCTTCGCCGCTTACGCTTAACTCCCAAGATCCGTCGCTTTCAACGACAGCGGTGTAAGCTGTTTCATTAATAATGGCTGAGACCGTATCACCAGGTTGAATATCTCCTCCAACCGCACTGCCTGTAACTAATATCGTCTGACCTTTTTCGGTTTCAGTTATCAGATCATCTGACGTGATATCATCGACTGTAACTACACCTGGTTCTGCTTGTGTATCTAGTGTGAATTCTAAAGTTGTACTTTCTGAAGTGTTACCAGCTGCATCAGTTTGACGCACCACAACGGTATTCACTCCCTCTTCTGGAGTTGGCTGCGTGTCAGTCCATGTGCCATCTACAAGATATTCAACAATTGCACCGTCTTCGATTCCTGAGACAATTAATGTACCGTCATTAGTAGTCAGATCTAAAGCGGAGTCACCTGTATCATTACCTAACGAAAGGTTTGGCGCTGACGGAGGAGTAGTATCAAGAGTGAAAGTTAATGTACCAGAGCCAGATGTATTACCCGCAGCATCAGTTTGTCGTACAGTTATCGTATTTTCACCTTCGATTGCTTCCGGTGCGGCTTCTGTCCATATTCCATCAACTAAATATTCTATGACAGCTCCATCTTCTGTCCCACTCACAGAATAATTACCGTCATTAGTTAATAAGTCTTGATTAGATGAACCAGTATCGGATACAAGTGAGATGCTAGGGGTGTTTGGTGCTGTTGTGTCTAACGTGAAGTTAAGTTCTGATATTTCTGAGGAATTTCCACTCGAGTCGGTCTGACGGACTGTAATCGTGTTTGTGCCTTCTGTAGGTGTAGGTTCGGTTGTGGTCCAAACACCATCAACTAAATACTCTACCGTCGCCCCCTCTTCTATATTTGTTACAGAGAAACGTCCATCGTTTGTAAGAAAATCATCCGACGCAGAGCCCGAATCAATTTCAAGAGCTATCGTCAAAGCTTGAGGCGGAGTTACATCCGTGACCGAAAGCGCGTCGATTGGATTGTTGAATGCTTCTAATAATGAAAGACTTTGAGTTTCAGACAGTCCTAATGACTCAAGACCTTCAGTATCAAATTCAGTGTCAGCAATTGCCTCTGTACCATCACGTTCTACACTCCCCGAGGAGACTAGGCTTGAACCATCACTTCCACCCGCGGCTGTCGCAAATTCATCAGATAGTTGTGTAGGATCTTGCCCTTCTTCAAGAGCTGCAAAAATGTCAGCGATCTCATCAGTGATCTCTGTTTCACCACTTTCATTTACGAGTGACACTTTTTGAGGGGTATTTGAAGAGGCATCAAATGATTCGAGAACAACATCGCCTAATTGAAGTTGTTCTCCTTGTTCAACTATTCTGATATTTCCATTGGTATCAATAACAATGCGCTGTCCGACAGCTAGAGCTCCACCAGCGATCAAAGTTGATAATTCCATAATTGCCCCTACATCCTACACGTTGACGAATAATGTCAATTTACTGACTGAATTTATAATTGACTCAAATATAACACTCGCATCAATAGTATTCACTTTAAAACATCATACGGTTAACATTTTTTGAGCTAGACGAGTGAGTTGCATCACAACTATAGTTTTTTGTATTAATATCTCACTTTTAATACTGCCCTTTACGTTCCGAAACAGAGATTCAAACACTTAGTCCAATAGTTACTAGAGTGAGTGCACTATCGGAAGTTTAACAATTTTGTTAACAGAACATTAGATATCGACTTGGTTAGGTGTTATTTTATTGACGCTAGTTATTTAGCTTCTCATTTATGAGACACGTAATTGTCTATGATTACGCATCTATTACCAAAACATGCTTTGGAGCAATAAGTTGAATTGGATTCAGAAAAGTACATTGGGTGCAGTTATAGCATTGAGTTTGCCTGCGAATGCGCAAACCTTGGAGCAAGCAGTATCATTAACCCTGCTAAACAACCCGGAAATTAAAAGTTCTTATAATGAATATGTAAGTAAAAAGTATCTAAACGATGCTTCCGGTGGCGCTTATAGACCAAGTATAGATTTAGATGCGGGCATTGGTTACGAAAACACTGACCTAGCTTCTAACAATGAAGAAACCGATTTAACACGTAAGGAAGCGACTCTCACCCTAACCCAGCTCATTTGGGATGGCTCAGCTACGCTAAATGACATGGATCGTACTGCTGCCGACGCAGAATCTGTTCGCTTTCAACTACTTTCGGATGCACAAGATATTGCACTGGAAGTGACCAAAATTTATCTGGATGCTGTTAAAGCACACGAAGTACTTTCTCTTTCTGAAAGTAACCTTGCTACCCACAAAAACATCTATAGCGACATTAAAAAGCGTGTTGATTCTGGTATCGGTTCTACAGCCGATATGACCCAAGTAGAAGCGCGTATTGCAAAGGCACACGGAAACTTGCTAGCTGCGCAAAACAACTTATTTGATACGCATACTCAATTCATGCGCATAGTCGGCCAATCCCCTCAAGGTCTAGTTTTCCCTAGAGCCGATGCTATGGCGATTCCACTTACCGTTGACAATGCCCTATCGCTTGCGATGGAGCTTCATCCAGTCGTCAAGATTTCACAAGTCGATGTGGATTCCGCTAGATTTCAGTATCAGCAGAGTAAGAGCACTAACTACCCAACTCTATCGTTTGAAGCAGCGCAAATATGGCGTGACGATGCAGGTGGTGTTGAAGGTAGTAGCGACGAGTTCTCTGCAATGTTACGTCTAAGGTATAACCTTTATAATGGTGGCGCTGATTCTGACCGAGCAGAAAGCGCCGCGTATCAGTTGAACAAAGCAAAGGACCTTAGAGAACGTACTTACAGAACGGTTGAAGAAGGCCTTCGCCTTTCTTGGAGTGCACTGGATCTCACTCTACAACAAAAAGATTTTTTATCTGATCACGTAGATTCCGCTTCTCAGACAGTTATTGCCTACGAAAAGCAATACCGCATCGGTAAACGAACATTACTCGATCTACTTAACACCGAAAATGAACTTTTCGAAGCACGAAAAGGCTATTTAGATGCAAAATATGATGAGCAATACGCTAAATATCGTGTTATGAACGCTACCGGTAACTTGTTAGCAGCATTACGCGTAGATGTGCCTCAAGAATGGAACGAGAAGGTAGAATACTAATATGATCAAACATTTTATTGCACCGTTACTTTTCGTCACACTTTCTACGCCTGTCTCTGCTGAAGACGAATATGACTACATTTCTACACCGAAAGCTGATCAAATTGCCGACTTATTGGATGACGACAGCGACGGTGTTATCAATGCACGTGACCTTTGCCCTGATACCCCTTCAAAGGCAGAAATTGATAATGATGGCTGTGGGACGTTCATAAAAACGAGCCAGAAAATGCAACTTCACGTGTTGTTTGCTAATAACTCGACAGAAGTGAACCCGGTATTTCTTGGACAAATCCGTGAAATGTCTGAATTTCTAAAGCAATACTCTACGACCTCAATTGAGTTACAGGGCTTTGCGAGTAAAGTAGGTAGAGCATCGCACAACCTCATGCTTTCAAAAGAACGTGCAAACAACGTGCGTAAAGCTCTTGTAGACAATGGTATTAGCCACACTAGAATAGAAATTGTGGGCTTTGGTGATGAAAACCTTTCTGAGCTCGGAGACGACGAACTCAGCCATGCTAAGAACCGAAAAGTGGTGGCGAGCGTTGTAGGTTTCCAAGGTAATGTTAAAGAAGAATGGACAATATTCACCACCATACCTAAATAACTACGAAGGCTAACTCTAAGAGTTAGCCTTTTTTATTTTCAGGCCAGCAAAAGTTACATTTGTTTTATTTATATACCTGCGATTTCTATAGTGTTACCCTAACGATGTTCAAACAATAGAGAGCCAACTAATGAGTAAACTAACTGCTGATATCCAAGCAAACCTTGAACTTTTTGTTTCTGAAACTACTGAAAACAAACTTGTATGGGGCCTTCGAAATGAAGACGGTTGGCTAGCATGTGACTCAACTGAATTCGAAAACAGCGAAGTAATGCCTTTCTGGTCTTCTAAAGAAGATGCCCAAACTCATAATGTCGAAGAGTGGGCTGACTTTGAAGTTTTAGAGATCCCATTAGATATTTTTGTTGAAGATTGGTTACTTACTTTAACTGAAGATGGCGTACTGGTTGGAACCAACTGGAACGCAACTCTAGAAGGCAAAGAACTAGAGCCTTCAGATCTTGCAAAACTCTACATCTAATCTAGAAAGGCGAGAGTGTCCTGAATTCTGTGTAACTGTCTAAACTTAAGCCTTAAAGGCTAAGGATGGACAATATGGATAAGAAAGCACTCGAAGCTTTTGCTCGTGAAGCAGCGAAGTCAATTAAGACAGAATCTGATCTTGATGACTTCCGAAAAATGTTAACCAAGGTGACCGTTGAAACGGCGTTAAACGCTGAACTTGATGAGCACCTTGGATATCAAAAACATCAATCTAGAACCAGCTCCAACTCCCGCAATGGCTACTCGGGCAAATCAATCATCACCGATGATGGAGAAGTCGATATCGACGTCCCTCGCGACCGTGAAGCCAGCTTTGAACCTCAACTCGTCCGTAAGCACCAAACTCGATTCCAATCTATGGACGACAAGATATTGAGCCTTTACGCGAAAGGCATGAGCACACGTGAAATCGTCGCAACGTTCAAGGAAATGTATGATGCAGACGTCTCGCCAACGCTGATATCAAAAGTAACCGATTCGGTGCTTGAGCAAGTGATTGAATGGCAGTCGCGACCTCTCGATGAAATTTACCCTATCGTTTACCTCGATTGCATTGTGGTTAAGGTGCGCCAAGACAAGCAAGTCATCAACAAATCCGTGTATCTCGCGTTAGGCGTGAACATGGAAGGCCAAAAAGAACTGCTCGGTATGTGGCTCTCTGAAACGGAAGGTGCCAAGTTCTGGCTTAATGTGCTGACTGAGCTTCAAAACCGTGGGGTGAAAGACATCCTTATCGCTTGCGTTGACGGACTCAGGGGCTTTCCCGATGCTATCAACACTGCGTTCCCAGAGACGCAAATACAGCTCTGTATCGTGCATATGGTGCGAAACTCGGTCAGGTACGTCCCTTGGAAAGACTACAAAGCGGTGACGACCGACCTGAAGAAAATCTACCAATCAGCCACAGAAGACGAGGCGCTGTTGTCCTTAGAGCAGTTCTCTGACCGATGGGATAGCAAGTACCCTCAAATCAGTCGCTCTTGGACGGCGCATTGGGACAACCTCAACACCCTGTTTAACTACCCAGAGGATATTCGCCGAGCGATTTACACGACTAACGCCATTGAATCCCTCAATAGCGTTATTAGAAAAGCGATTAAGAAACGTAAGCTATTCCCAACGGATGAGTCAGCTCGAAAGGTGATCTACCTGGCTATCCGAGATGCTTCCAAGAAGTGGACGATGCCGATTAGAAACTGGCGACAAGCTCTAAACCGCTTTATGATTATGTTCGAAGACCGACTCACTGAATATATGTAACCCAGGCAGTTACACAGAATTATTTACAGGGTCAGAAAGGCCGCATTTTTGCGGCCTTTTTTGTACAAACATCTCTCTTTCATACGCCTCAGCGCACAATTCTTTCTGCACATTTTATTATTCATTGCTCTCAATTTATCTAGATTTTAGAATGGCAATCCACTCTTTACTTTTTCTCGTATATGTTTCGTCGCTTACTATTATCTCTTTCAATTTCCATCGTATCTTTCTCAGCTCTGTCTTCTGTAAATCAGACTGACTTTAAACAACCTGAAGACTCACCTAACTCTCAGTGGTATCAGGTCTATCTTTCTAAGCGAAGTGTTAACTCTAGTAGTGCGTTAAACATGCTTCAAGAGCGTTATGCAAGTCTCGAATCATCCGGCGAAAAATTATTTATCAGCTCACTTGTTTATCAATTCATGTCGATAAATAAGCAACCTTATTTTGGTGGGAACTCCTCTGATGCTAGTTTTTCAGCATTAGAAGAAAAATTCATTCAGGCGCTGTCTCATGACGGCCGCGGTGAATATCAATTAGCACAAAAGCAATTCATCAGCTTACTCAATGAGATGCACGTATCGAGTGATACAGAAGGTCTAATCTTATTCAATTATCAACTCTGCCGCTCTTTGAATGAGCAATCGAAATATCACAAGGCTAACTTTTATTGCAGCTCACTCTCTGATTTATTACAAAATACCTCTGATCCAGCAATGCCTAAATATATCGGGTATAGAGTCGTCGCTAACAATCAATACTTTCGTGGTGACTATAATCGGGCGCTGAAAACTTACCACCTTCTACTAAAACAATATCCCAACGGGCTCGATGTGTCCGGCGTCTATAACGACATCGGAAACCTGCTGAGAGAGCTAAAACAATATAAAAAGTCCGAAGAGTATCTGTCTCGTTCACTTGAGCTAAGAGCTAACTCATCGAAATTGGAACAAGCTCAAGTGCATCATAGCTTAGCTGATCTCTACATGTCTCAAGGCCTATTACAAAAAGCCATTGAACACTTCGAAGCTGCTTTGCTGCTACTCACTAACGTTAGTCATGAGTATGGCTTGGCTATGACAAATTTAGGTCTTGGAAAAGCTCACACACAGCTACAAGATTATGATCGCGCACATGAGTACCTAGTTAGTGCTTTAGGCAGCGCATCATCCTTTGGGCATGATGGTATTCGAATTGAAACTTATTTGGCTCTTAGCGACGTATTTGAAGCGCAACACTTACTAAAAGAGGCGTTCCATTACGCGTATCTTGCAAAAGATTTAGCAGAAAAAGTGCAACGCAATAAATATTCAGGAAAAACTTTATTGCAGCTCACCGCTCTTTCTAAACTCGAAAATGACTTTAAAAGTGCATACCACTTTTATACCCAATATGCGGAGGCTGAATTAAACAGCCGTGATGTTGACAGCCGGCTCGCTTTTGAAGCACTAGAGCTGACAAAGAACCAATATGAGCAAGAGCTTGAAACCTCTATTTTGGCGAATAAATCGAGACTCGATAGGCTTCGTATAAAGCAAATGGAAGACCAAAGGCTCATGTACAACTTGGTGGTCATCGCCCTTTTACTAATCGCTAGCCTCTCTTTTTACATGAATCGAAAAATTCAAAAGAAATCAGAGTTAGATTTAATGACTCGCTGCTTAAATAGAGCTGCAACGATAAGGCGAGTGAGACTCCTACCGGCCTTATCCGAACCAGAAACGAATCACGTGTTGATTCTACTCGACTTAGATAACTTCAAATTGATTAATGATACTCATGGTCACCCTACTGGTGATAAAGCGTTAGTCCATATTGCAGAGAGAGTCCAGAGTGGATTACAAGCTGGGGAGTTCTTGGGAAGGCTTGGTGGAGAAGAGTTTCTAATACTACTGACCAATGTAGATGAACATGATGTTGAACTAAGGGTTAATCATTTACATCAGATTATTGCTAATTCTCACCTTACTACTGAGTCAAACGCTCGATTGAATGTTACCGCTAGCTTTGCATATCTTTCGACACCGCACGCTTTAGGTAACTTCGACGAGCTTTATTCAATTCTCGACCAAGCTCTCTATCAAGCTAAGAAGAATGGCCGAGACTGTATTGTCGATGCTTATAACGACGAAATCGATATGCCGAGTTCTGCCTATTAAGCAGATTCTTGTTTGCTAGTCAGGTTCTTATTTACTGATTCTTTATTATCAAGATATTCATCTAGCCCTGCTTGACGTAAATCGCATGCAGGGCAATCACCGCACCCATCACCAATTATTCCGTTATAGCAAGTCAATGTATGGTTGCGAACTAGTTCTAGAGAACCATATTGGTCCGCCAATGCCCAAGTCTCCGCTTTGTTTAGCCACATTAATGGCGTTTTAATCTCAAGCGGTTTGTCCATGCCTTTTACTAACGCAGAGTTCATCGCCTGAACAAAGTCATTTCGACAGTCAGGATAACCAGAAAAGTCCGTTTCACATACTCCAGTTATCACTGTATTCGCTCCAATCTGATACGCATAAATACCAGCAAGCGTAAGAAACAAAATATTTCTTCCAGGAACAAATGAGTTTGGTAAACCATTTTCTTGCAGCTCATGAGAAACTGGAATGTCATCACGCGTCAGAGAGCTTATCGCGAGTTCATTAAGCAGCGTAACATCCATCACTTTGTGGGCTTTCACACCTAGATCTTTCGCTAAGGATTGAGCGACTTCGATTTCTAACTTATGACGCTGCCCATAATCAAAAGTAATCGCATGAACCTCGTCATACTCTTTCAAAGCTTGAACTAAGCAAGTTGTAGAGTCTTGCCCGCCACTAAATACAACAACAGCTTTATTCATCATTTGTCCTTATTACAATGGATTAGTTACGCAATGCTTAGATACTTGTGAGTTTGGATAGACAGTCTCCAATTCCTCTCAATGCAAGTATCAATACACAGTTGAGTTGCTCTTTCTTTTTGACTGATGGGCTGAAGTGCGACGATGACGTCTTCTGAAATTTTTGCACCTTCAAGTAAACCATCAAGGTGCTCAATATCTTTAATTGTACCGACTGGATGCTTAATCTCGTTAGCTCGCTCTAAAGCGCTAGTTAAAACTGGCAACTTACCTTTCATCGCCACTTTTGGTGACACTGTCACCCATGTGTTTTTACTCGCATGTACCTCAGACGTACCACTTGTTTCTATTTGGCACTGACAGCCGATAGATTCAAATGCTTCAGTAAGAGGACGCAGGTCGTAGATACACGGTTCACCGCCAGTTATCACAATATGTTTAGCTGTATAGCCTTGTTTTTGATATTCATCGACAATACCTTGTGCGTCGATCGGGGACCAAGTCGGTGAATCTTGCGTCTTCACCATAATATCACCAAGTGTTGTTTCATCTTCAGGTAGAGCTTCCCATGTTTGTTTGGTGTCACACCAAGCACAGCCTACTGGGCAAACTTGAAGACGCACAAACACCGCCGGAACTCCGGTAAAGACCCCTTCACCCTGAATAGTTTCAAACATTTCGTTAATTTTATACAACTTGGCCTCGGCTTATACCATTATCAAAAACACGCAGGGGCGAGACATTAAAACACTCTTGCGACAAGGTCAAATAAATGAAACTTAAGTAACAAAATCAGCAAAGTTCTGGCTACCGTCACAAAGTTTCAATATGCTGCTTCCTGAATTATAAATCACTTTTTAGGTAAGTTATGTATAAGCTCGTTGCCCTAGATATGGACGGCACACTACTCACTAGCGACAAAACCATTTCCGAACCAACCAAATTGGCAATCTCGAAAGCTCGCCAAGCGGGTGTCAAAGTCGTGCTGGCTTCAGGAAGACCGCTTGAAGGCATGCAAGCCAAGCTTGAAGAATTGAACATTGATGGTTCAGAAGACTACGTTTTGTTCTACAACGGTTCTAAAGTTCAAAACGTTTCGACCAAGGAAACCATTCACAGTGAGATTAGTAACGGTTATTCCGCCAAACTCATCGCTAGACTCGCTCAAGAACTCGGTGTTTTCGTTCATGCATTTAGTGAGCACCACGGTTTAATCACGCCAAAACATAATGAATACACTCAAATTGAGGCGACCATCAACGGGTTAGAGATCACTGAGTTTGATTTCGAACAGCTTGAAGATTCTCATCCTATTATCAAGACAATGATGGTTGCTGAGCCGACTAAGTTGACCAAAGCTATTCAGGCGATCCCAGAAGAACTGCGCGAACAATTTACCATCGTACAAAGTGCCCCGTTTTTCTTAGAGTTCTTAAACCCTAAATCTAACAAAGGTGTCGGAATTAAAGCTATTGCAGACCATCTAGGCATCCATTCTAATGAGGTGATCTGTATTGGTGATGCAGAAAATGACCACCACATGCTTGAATACGCAGGGCTCGGTATCGCGATGGAAAATGCGATGGAAGAAACCAAATCTATCGCTGATTACATTACCGCTAGCAATAACGACCATGGCGTAGCAAAAGCGATTGAAAAGTTTGTATTAGTATAAAAGCTAGCATACAAAAATGCCCCACTTCCATGGGGCATTGAGTTATTAGATAAGTTTGCCTTTACGAACCGATACCACAAAAAGCAGAATCAACAGTGGGAAACGTATAGTCTCAACCCCTAGCGATAATATTCCGCTATAAGAAACGAATGTTGCACCGTACAAAATCACTTCATTCATCAACAATAATAGTACTATTGTTGCAATAACTTGCTTGAAGTCGATCATCTCTTTATTGCGGTCGAAAGAAATCACTAACATCGATGCCGTAAGTAGCACCGCCAGCCAAGCCGTAAACACAGGAAGAGGCCAAACCGCGGTGATGACTACAGTAGCACCTGTCAAGCCAAACCAAACACCTTTAGACGAGACCAACGTTAACAAATCAATGTCTTGGCGACTTGACAGTCGAATGATATTCCACGCAGATAGCGAACCAAATAAAGCCCCTACCACCATGTCAGTTATAAATGCCGAACCACTGTAAAACTTAGAAAAAGCAATCCATGTAATAAACGCTAAAAAGCCTAACGTCGCTTTATTGATAGACAACTTACCTAGTTTATAAAAAACCAACGTCGCAGCACACGACCAAACTGCAATAGGTAAACTTGGAAAACTGAATCCATAACTAGGTAACAATTCTAAAGCCGGCGTATAAACATGAGGCTTAGGTAACGAAAAGCCTTGCTGTGCTACCAAACATAACAATGAAGTTACCGTTACCGTGAAGAACAGCTTAAAGCCAAATTCTTTTCCAAAATACCAATACGCTAATGGAAACAACACTAGCATCAACCAAGGCTTAGTTAATGTCATTGCGAGCATCGATAAACTGTTAATACCGGCGGTTATTGCGCTCGGCAATGAAGATATTGATTGCTGAAGGTTAGACATCCACCCTAGCTCAATCTGATTAAATGATGGGGCGGCCTTAATCAAGTTATCAACATAGGTGACAGGCTGATTGGATGCATCGTTAAACATCGCTCTAATAGCCGGCCACTGTTCTGGGTAGCGATATTCGTGAGATTCAAGATTATCTGGAGAAAGTAACATAGCGCTAGCTACCTCCACTCCATAATGAGGGGCAAACCAAACCGGCAATTCATGTCCATCTAATACGTTATTGAAGTCGTACGCTATTACATCCGAGTCGGAAACGCAGTCATAGATAACCGCCGTCGCGGTATACCCCAAAATTTCTTTGGCAGTCACTACCAAGCCCGACTCTTCCCATGTTTCGCGCTCAGCTGTTAAATGGGGAGGCTCTCCTTGATCGATGATGCCGCCCGGAAGGGATATTTGCTTCGTCAGGATCTCGTTAACAAGTACAATTTTATCGTCAGCTCTCACGATACATAGCGCACCTTTAATATGGTCAGGTACTTCGTTTGCGGGTAACAATGTGGAAAACAACACACCAAACATCCAAATCACTAGTAACACTGGTCGCCTGCTCACGATAATTTCATCCTTAACACTGTCTTTACTTTCACTTAAACCTAATACCATTTGCATAGCTATTTTTCTATACAAATAAAGTTAACTTTCTGATTCTAATCTATTTCGATTCAATATACTTCTAAATTAAAAAAGCCTCTCCAGAGAGAGGCTTTCGTTATTCATTTCGTGCTCATAGTAGAACCGGTTAGAGCTGTTCCCACGTTGTCGACCAAGCACTTCCTACGCCTGGTTCGTACGCACTAGGAGTAGCACCACACCAAAGGTTGTATGGCCACGCTTTACATTGGTAACTCACTCCATTGTTCAACACGATATCTCCTGCATCATACGATACGCCTGCTTGGTATTGGTTTCCTGTTGAAGGTGGTGTTGGCTCCACTGGAGGTGTTGGTTCTACAGGCGGTTGGGGCTCAACCGGAGGTTTGGAGTCGGAACAATCTGATGCCCCTACTACTTGCCACACACCCCAAGCACCTGAATCACTTGGGTTGTTTCCTTGTGTCCACCATTGCGCTTGCCAAACCTGGCCTGACCAAGAGACAGTATCTCCCGTGTTGTACACTTTACCCGCTTCCCAAATACTACAGCTTCCTGAAGGCGGTTGAGTCGCTGAATTAACTGCAAGTACTGCTTCAGCCAAATACGTATTGCTCGTTTTATCTATTCCAAACTGCAACGTCACCTGCGCACTACCGCTATTTAACGCAGTAAACTCAACATCCACCTGACAAGCTTGACCTTTCTGCAACGTTGTTAGGCTACACGAATCATCAAATACTGTTGGCTTTGATACCGCACTGTTATTACCCACACTAACAGGGTCAATCGTAAAAGCGCTTTGACCTTGATTGGAAACCTTGAAAGTATGTACTTTGCTCTCGCCAACATTCATTGCTGAGAGCGTTTCTTTCGCTTTATAGCTTACGGTCACGGAATCGGTTGGTGGTGTAGTCGCTCCAACGATATTATCAATGAATGGTTTCAGCGCAGCAATATCGCTGTAGACACCGTATTTACCTGGTCGAGCACAGCCAATCCCCCAGCTTACAATACCTAGTTGAGTGATTACGCCATTTCGGTTTATGACTATCGGACCGCCGCTGTCACCTTGGCACGAATCAATCCCTCCTTGAGCGACGCCCGCACAAAATGACACAGCCCCAACTGACGTATAACTACCGCCAGCTTCTCTACAGGTTGTATCAGAAATCAATGGAACATCGACCTCTTGCAGTACGGTTGGAGAACTGCCCCCTTCAGAAGTTCTTCCTAGCCCCGCAACAGTTAGGTTTTCACCAATAGATGCGAACTGAGATAACGCCCCCTCAGCAATAGACACCTGAGTAACACCGCTCGGCACCGTAGTTAATTTAAGCAAGGCAATATCATGGCTCAAGTTCTGACTATTGTACGAGGGGTGCACATAAATCTGACTTACGTTTGAACGTACGCCATCTGTACCATTATATCGGTAGCCACCAATTTTAACCGCGATTTGGCTAGGCGCGTCATTATCGACACAGTGTGCAGCTGTTAGAACGAATCCGTTACCAATATAACTCGCACCACAAAAAGAACGATTGCTGTTGCTATTCACTATCTGCGTATAGAACTTCCAGTCTTCAGCTATCGCAGGTTGACCACCCACAATACGCGGTGTGACTTCTTGAGAAGTTATTGCATCTGTTTCTGCGAAACCGTAAGTTGGAACGCCTAAAGCAGCGACTAACGGTAAAATCCTTATTGTTTTCACTTTTAAATCCTCTATTTATTATCGACACAAGAAACCTGTCACAAACAAAGGAAGCAGAAAAATAATGGAAGATGTAACTAATTGTTAATTTATATAAATTTATGCGATTAATAACCTGCACTTATTGAACAATAAGAAAGTCATTTACTTGCTTACAGGATCGAAATCACATATGAATTCGACGATTTATTAGCCGAGCCAATTGGCTGATTATACGAAAACTTTATCGTATACCTCTTAAATCATCGCCTTCCTGAGCCAATGAATATGGTGGCCAAAACCGGAGTTCTGATACAGCGAAATAGCGGCTTGGTTAAAGTCCCAAACTTCTACGAAGGTCTGTTTTACACCATACAGACGAAATGTGTCTTCAATCTGCTTTAATAACTGCTTTGCCACACCATATTGTCGATGAGAAGGAAGAACATACAGTTCATCAATACTGCCCATTAAAACCGGCTTGCTTACACTTGAAGTCAGTTCGCAGAAGTGCCCGGTTATAAAGGCTGCAATCACTGAATCACTTTCAGCAACGTACACGACGCATTCTGGATCATCCAAATAACGAGCGATGCTTTTCTCTTGTTCGATTTCTTCCGCCGTCTTGAAATGTTCAGGCTCTGATTGATGATGTTCATCATGCAATTTAAACATCAAATCGTTAAGCTGCTCTAAATCTGTATGCTTCGCGGAACGAATGGATAGGGTCATATTTAGACTTCTTAGGCTCATTAAACATGTAGATCCTTAGTGTAACCATCTTGCTTCCTATAACAAGAAACCCGCGCGTTTGTTTGCTAATTATTTTTAATTCAAGCTCTTATACTGCTCAGCTTACTTAACACGGAAAAGCGGCTCTGTATTTCCTTCAAACCACAGAGCCGCTTCCTCGTTCATGCCTTAACCAATCTTCTAGAGATTAATTCAGCTATTTTTTAACCTTTGCTCTAGTTCATTCAAGCTAGATGGGTCGTCAATGGTCGATGGCACCACATACTGCTCACCATCAGCAATCTGACGGATGGTTCGCCTCAAGATCTTCCCAGAACGAGTTTTCGGCAATCGCTCCACGACCAGAGCATGCTTAAAACATGCAACCGCACCTATTTCACTACGGACTTTACCGACCAGTTCTCCTTCTAGCTCGACATCATCGACTTTTATCCCGTCTTTTAGCACCACAAAGCCAAGCGGCAATTGACCTTTAAGCTCGTCGTGGACTCCCACGACTGCACATTCCGCAATGGCTGGATGAGCGCCTACTATCTCTTCCATTTCTCCAGTAGACAAACGGTGACCAGCAACATTGATTACATCATCGATTCGCCCCATGATGAATAAGTAACCGTCACCATCGAGATAGCCACCATCTCCCGAAACGTAATACCCGTCAAACTGGCTGAGATAACCGGACTCAAAGCGATCATGGTTACGCCATACGGTAGGCAAGCAGCCTGGCGGTAATGGCCTTTTCAATGCAACAAAGCCTTGCTTGTTCGCTTCTACTTTATCGCCAGTCTCACTTAACACCTCAACTTGATACCCGGGGATCGGCTTAGTGGCAGAACCTGATTTGACTTCCATAAGTTCAAGGCCCACAGGGTTACCAGCTATTGCCCAGCCGGTTTCTGTCTGCCACCAATGGTCGATAACGGGCTTACCGCTCGTTAATTGCACCCAATCCAATGTAGGAGGATCTAAACGTTCACCAGCCATGAATATGGTTTGCAGGCGTGAAAGGTCGTATTGCGATAAGTATTTACCTTCAGGGTCTTCCTTTTTGATCGCACGAAAAGCCGTTGGAGCAGAAAATAACACATCGACTTTATACTCTTCGCACACTCGCCAAAAAGCGCCAGGATCCGGCGTCCTCACCGGTTTTCCTTCAAACAGAACCGTGGTACAGCCATGAATCAGTGGCGCGTAGACAATATAAGAATGCCCAACCACCCAGCCGACATCAGAAGCAGCCCAGTAAACACCATCCTGTGGCATGTTATAGATAGCACTCATGGAATACTTCATCGCGACCGCATGGCCGCCATTATCACGGACAACACCTTTTGGCTTACCCGTCGTGCCAGACGTGTACAATATGTATAACGGGTCGGTTGCTACAACCGGTACACAAGCATGAGGCAGCGCTTCATTCACTGCTTTTTCCCAGTCCAAATCGCGTTCATTTGATAGCTCAGATTCAAGCTGTTGCCTTTGAAACACCACTACAGTCTCTGGTTTCCAACGGCTTTCCATAATCGCTTTGTCCACTAAAGGCTTGTAAGGAAGCACCTTATTCACTTCAATGCCGCAGGAAGCCGTCATGATAACCTTAGGCTCAGCGTCTTCTAGCCGAACCGCAAGCTCATTAGGGGCAAAGCCACCAAATACGACAGAATGAATCGCGCCAATTCTCGCACACGCAAGCATCGCCATCGCCGCTTGAGGAATCATTGGCATATAAATAACAACGCGATCCCCTTTTTTAACCCCTTGATTGGCAAGCATTCCAGCTATTTTCGCTACTTGATCACGTAGCTCGCGATAGGTGTAAGTTTGTTTAGTTTCAGTAACTGGCGAGTCATATACAATCGCTGTTTTGTTACCACGACCTTGCTCACAATGGTAGTCCAACGCTAGCCACGATGTGTTGAGTAATCCATCAGGAAACCAACGTTCTATTCCATTTTCGTCTTTTGCTAATGCCGTTTTCGGTTTCTCAAACCAATCGATCTTTTCTGATTGCGCCAACCAAAATGATTCAGGCTGCGTTTGAGCCCATTGATATTCTTCAAAATAAGCAGACATATTGTTTCTCCATGAACAATAGTGACCCTTTAATCACTAGAATTTAGGTGCACTTAGCTAAGGTATGATCCTTGAGACCTACCTTTTTAGTGCGCTTTAATGTAATTTCTAGCTAATGGGCTAATATGGGACTCGTACCCAACCTTCCATTATTATGCGAGCGCTTCGGCTCATAATGACTTTTTCAATTTGCCAATCACCACCTTCGTCAAAAGCTGTTGCGCCAACTTTCAAAGTGCCAGAGGGATGGCCAAACTCTACATATTCTCTTTCTCCACCTCCCGCAGCTTCATTTACCAAAGTCCCTGGTATACATGCCGCTGAAGCAATCGCAACTGCTGCGGTACCCATCATGGCATGATGAAGCTTGCCCATTGATAGTGCTCTGACTAAAAGATCAATCTGTTCGGACTCAATGCTTTTTCCGCTCGAAGACTCGTAGCTTTTTGGGGCAGATACGAATGCAACTTTAGGTGTGTGTTGTCTCTGTTCAGCTTCAGGAAGCGAACTGATTAGTCCCATTTTCATGGCTCCATGAGCTCGGATGCTTTCAAACATCGCGAGTGCCGCTTCATCACTATTGATGGAGTCCTGAAGCTCTGTACCGTCATAACCAATTGAATGAGCATCGACGAAGATGGTTGGGATCCCTGAATTAATCATGGTGGCACGTAGTACTCCGAGCTCAGGAATCTCTAGGTCATCAAGTAAGTTACCTGTCGGGAACATCGAGCCACTTTCATCTGCAGGTTTGACAAAATCGACCCGAATTTCAGCGGCCGGGAATGTCACACCGTCCAGTTCGAACTCACCGGTTTCCTGAACTTGGCCATTTCGTATTGGTACATGAACCACGATGGTTTTTCCGATATTAGCCTGCCAAACACGTACTTTGACCACACCACTTTCAGGTATCTTGCACGCATCGACTAGCCCGCTATGAATTGCGAAAGGCCCAACTGCCGCAGATAAATTGCCGCAATTACCACTCCAATCTACAAAAGGTTTATCTATTGATACTTGGCCAAAAAGGTAGTCTACATCATGCTCAGGACGAGTACTTTTCGACACAATAACCACTTTACTGGTACTCGAGGTTGCCCCGCCCATTCCATCCGTTTGTTTACCATAAGGATCCGGGCTGCCTATCACCCTAAGTAACAACTGATCACGAGCAAAACCTGGTTCCTGTGCCTCAACGGGTAAATCATCAAAGTTAAAAAACACTCCTTTGCTCGTTCCACCGCGCATATAAGTTGCCGCAATTTTTTGTTGAGACTGCTTTTTCAGCTCTTCCGGCATAGGTTGACTTGAATACTTAATCATTCGTCACCCCCTTTTACTGAGCCAAAAAGTCTTTAGCAAAACGTTGAAGTACCCCACCAGCTTGATAAACCGAGACTTCATCAGCAGTGTCTAATCGGCAAGTAACTGGAATATCAAGCTTTTCACCATTAGCGCGGGTAATGACAAGAACTAGGTCAGCACTAGGGGCGATGTTTCCGATCACGTCGTACAACTCTGTGCCATCAAGCTCAAGCGTTCGTCTGGTTGTGCCCAGTTTAAACTCTAGCGGTAACACGCCCATGCCGACTAAGTTAGTACGATGAATACGCTCAAAGCCTTCTGCTGCAATCGCTTCTACACCAGCAAGACGAACCCCTTTTGCCGCCCAGTCTCGTGAGGAACCTTGGCCATAATCTCCGCCAGCGATGATGATTAAGGGCTGCTTGCGCTCCATATAAGTTTCAATCGCTTCCCACATTCGAACCACTTTTCCTTCAGGTTCGACTCTCGCATATGAGCCTTGCATTGGCTTGCCACTACTAAGCGCCATCTCGTTAAATAACTTAGGATTGGCAAATGTCGCTCGTTGTGCAGTTAAGTGGTCACCTCTATGCGTGGCATAGGAGTTAAAATCTTCTTCCGGCAGCCCCATTTTGGCTAAATATTCGCCCGCAGCACTATTTGCCAATATGGCATTAGAAGGTGACAAATGATCTGTCGTGATATTGTCTCCAAGTAAAGCCAATGGCCTCATTCCACTCAGCGTTCTTGGACTAGCAAGTGCGCCTTCCCAATAAGGTGGACGTCTGATGTATGTGCTCATCTCGCGCCAATCATAAAGTGGCTCAGACACTGTTTGGGATCCGTCTTCTTTAAACATTTCAACGTAAATCTGGTTAAATTGTTCTGGCTTAACGTGTTTATTGACGACGGCATCAATCTCTTCATCACTAGGCCAAAGATCACTTAAAAATACCGCGTTCCCATGCTTATCTTTTCCGAGTGAATCAGCTTCAATGTCAAAACGAATCGTTCCTGCCAAAGCGTAAGCCACCACAAGCGGAGGGGATGCTAAAAAGGCCTGTTTCGCGTATGGGTGTATGCGGCCGTCGAAATTTCGATTGCCCGACAAAACGGCGGTAGAATACAAATCTCGGTCAATAATCTCTTGCTGAATCTCAGGTGATAATGCACCGCTCATTCCGTTACAAGTCGTGCAAGCGTAGGCCACGATCCCAAAACCAAGCGCTTCGAGATCTTCAAGTAAACCTGCATCTTCTAAGTACAGCTTTGCAACTTTAGACCCTGGTGCAAAAGAAGTTTTCACCCAAGGCTTACGCACTAACCCAAGCTCATTGGCTTTTCTTGCTAGCAACGCCGCAGCAACAACATTTCGTGGATTACTCGTATTGGTACATGAAGTTATTGCTGCGATAATGACAGCGCCATCAGGCAGTTGCTCTTTATCTTCTTGGACTTCTTGCGGCTTCACTTTCGCAATACCCTGATTCACCAATTCTGATGTCGGTAATCTGCGATGAGGGTTTGATGGACCAGCAAGAGTTCGTGTCACTGACGATAAATCAAATTCAAGCACTCTTTCATATTCTGCTCTATCTAAATCGTCCGCCCACAATCCCGTATGCTTAGCGTATTGTTCTACTAAGGCGACCTGTTCTGAATCTCGGCCTGTTAACTTCAAATAATTAATGGTTTGTTCGTCGATGTAGAACATGCCAGCAGTTGCACCGTACTCCGGCGTCATATTAGAAATCGTCGCTCGGTCTCCAATGGTTAGGTCTTTGGTCCCGTCACCAAAAAACTCTAGGTATGAAGAGACCACTCGCTCTTTTCGAAGAAACTCAGTAATCGCCAAAACGATGTCCGTCGCCGTGATGCCAGGATGTCGTTTCCCTGTTAATTTAACACCAACAATATCGGGCAAACGCATCATCGATGGGCGACCTAGCATGACCGTTTCTGCTTCTAAGCCTCCGACCCCAATCGCGATAACTCCCAGTGAATCTACGTGAGGGGTATGGCTATCTGTCCCCACACAGGTATCAGGAAAAGCAATCCCATTCTTTACTTGAACAACTGGAGACATTTTCTCGAGGTTAATTTGATGCATGATGCCATTTCCCGCGGGAATGACACTGACGTTTTCAAAGGCCGTTTTACACCACTCGATAAAGTGAAAGCGGTCTTCATTTCGCCTTTCTTCAATGGCTCTGTTTTTCTCAAATGCATCGGATTCAAAGCCGGCATGCTCAACCGCAAGGGAGTGGTCAACGATTAGCTGTGTTTCGACCACTGGATTCACTTTAGCTGGGTCACCACCTTGCTTGGCAATCGCATCGCGAAGCCCTGCTAAATCGACCAAAGCTGTCTGTCCTAAAATATCATGACAAACGACACGGGCCGGATACCAAGGGAAATCTAAGTCTCTTTTTCTATCAATAATCTGACTCAGTGAATCAACTAACTTCTCAGGTTCACAGCGTCTTACTAAATTTTCAGCCAGTATTCTCGATGTATAAGGTAGCTTTTCATAAGCGCCCGCTTTTATCTCATTCACAGCTGAACGTGCATCAAAGTATTCATGGCTTGTATTAGGCAATACTTTACGATACTGGTAATTAGAGTCGGCTGAAGTCGTGTTTGGGTTATCCATAATTCCATCCAAAGGCGTGTGGGATGAAGTGCTGTTCACATTTAAATGAATGAAAACAAACACCTCACCACGGTATCCATATTGTGACCTATCCCGGTCACACCCAATTATCGTTGCTCGATTGGCAGCCAATCTTGATGCTCGGGCCCGTCATAGTCTGCGCTAGGTCGGATGATTCGATTATTCACTCTCTGTTCGAATACATGTGCCGCCCAACCTGTTAGCCGACTCATGACAAAGATAGGTG
Source organism: Vibrio profundi (assembly GCF_043642225.1). Classification (GTDB taxonomy): domain Bacteria; phylum Pseudomonadota; class Gammaproteobacteria; order Enterobacterales; family Vibrionaceae; genus Vibrio; species Vibrio profundi_A. Next base: position 21,157 of record NZ_JBHZSF010000012.1, read on the forward strand.
TGAACAATTTAGTAGGGATATCCATAAAGTGATATGCCGACGCATGGAAAAAATCAGCGTTACAAAACAGCCCTTTTTCTCTTTTCATGACCGATTCAACGCGCTCTGAGACGGCGTATAAGTGTGTATCCCCTACACTTCCTGACAACTCTTTCGACCAGCGTTTGATCAACGCATTTCTTGGGTCACTTTCACGATAAATGGCGTGGCCAAATCCCATGATTTTGTCTTTGTTTTGCAACATTTTTAAGATCTTTGCTTCAGCTTCATCCGGAGTTTGCCAATTTTCGATCATTTCCATTGCCGCTTCGTTCGCACCGCCATGTAATGGCCCGCGTAGAGTACCAATTGCTCCCGTCACACATGAGTGGATATCAGACAATGTTGATGCACACACACGGGCAGCAAAGGTTGAGGCATTGAATTCATGCTCTGCGTATAAAATTAGCGAGCAATGCATAACTTGTTTATGTAGCTCTGACGGAGACTTATCAGTCAGCATTTTTAGAAAATAACCACCGATGGAATCTTCACTGTGATCTGTTGTATCAATTCGAACGCCGTCATGGCTGAAGCGATACCAGTAACAAATAATGGCAGGGAAAAGCGCTAGCATTCTCTCCGTGGCTGTGAGCTGCTCTGAAAAGTCTTGTTCTTGCTCTAGGTTTCCTAACATAGAGCACCCAGTACGCATGACGTCCATAGGGTGTGCAGATGCAGGGATAAGCTCTAAGGCTTGTTTAAGCGATTCAGGTAAGCCACGCAAGCCAACAAGCTGGGTTTTGTAGTTATCTAATTCTTGTTGGTCTGGTAAATGCCCTCTGAGTAGTAAATGGGCAACTTCTTCAAACTGTGCATTATTTGCCAGATCTGAAATATCGTACCCTCGATAAGTCAGTCCAGTCCCCGATTTCCCGACAGTGCATAATGATGTTGTTCCAGCACTTTGGCCACGTAGGCCTGCGCCGCCTAAAGTTGATGAATTAGGCATTGTGAACTCCTTTTCTGACTTCGCGTGTGTGCGCTCTTTGTCGCTTGTACTTTAAGCAAGTTTGCTATGAGTAACTCTCACTACGCTCAGTATTTTCACGTTATTGGATTATGTTGAGTGTGTAATTTAGTTTTCTTTAAATAGCTGATCGAGCTTGTCTTCGTACTCATGATAGTTAAGGTGCGCGTAAAGCTCTTTTCGAGTCTGCATACCGCCAAGCAAAGCCTCTTGATTGCCTTCTTGCAACAGGTGGCTGTATACCATTTCAGCCGCTTTATTCATCGCTCGGAACGCGCTCAGAGGATAAAGCACCATATCAACCTTCGAATTGGCTAGCTCTTGAGTATTAAACAAAGGGGTTTGCCCAAACTCAGTGATATTCGCCAAAATCGGAACATGTTTCCCCGTTGCAGATTCAAGCGCGCTCGAGAACTGAACATATTGCTCTAGCGTTGACATCGCTTCTGGGAAAATCATGTCAGCTCCGGCTTCAACACAAGCTATTGCTCGGTCTATTGCGCTATCAATACCTTCAACGGCCAACGCATCAGTTCTCGCCATCAAGACAAACTCTTCATTAATACGTGCATCCGCGGCAGCCTTTACCCGATCGACCATTTCTTGCTGACTGACGATCGCTTTATTCGGCCGGTGTCCACAACGTTTCTGCGCTACCTGATCCTCCATGTGCACTGCTGCGGCCCCGGCTTTTTCCATCGCTTTAATAGTGCGACCAATATTAAAAGCACCACCAAAACCAGTATCGATGTCCACAAGCAAAGGTAAATCGCAAGCGTTAGTAATACGCTCTACGTCCACCAGCACGTCATTCAATGTGGTTATTCCTAAGTCGGGTAACCCGTATGAGGCATTGGCGATACCTCCGCCAGAAAGGTAAATCGCTTGATGCCCTAGATTTCTGGCCATCATCGCGCAATATGGGTTAATCGTACCGACAATTTGCAGAGGTTCATTAACGGCGACTGCTTGTCGAAATTTTGCCCCCGGGCTTAAACTCATAACTGATTCTCCTTTGTTCATCAGATTATTCCTTTATTACTAATCTAGAGGATGCATGGCGCTTTGCAGCTTACCAACACCACCTATTTCAATTCGGTTGTTATTTGCTGCTCTATTAATGTTCTGCTCCCCGAAATATGACGACGCATGAGCATTTCAGCGAGCTCTTCATCGCGATTCTTGATGGCTTGCAGAATATACTTATGTTCATCCAATGCTTGTTCAGGTCGAGAGGAAGAGCGTGGAACTTGGTATCGATACATGCGCAGTAGATGATAGAGTTCGTTACAAAGAAGCGTGATCAACTGGCTGTTACGACTGGCTTTGATAATTCGATAATGAAAATCAAAATCACCATGTTGGTGGAAATATGAAGAGCCTTCGACTTCTTCGATATGATTTGAATGTGTCGACAACAACCCTTCCAGTGCAATTAGCTCTTCATCAGAAATGTGCCTTGCAGCCAGCCGAGCCGCCATCCCCTCTAACGCTTCTCTTACTGCATACAGTTCAATCAGCCTTTCAGGCGAGAAGGTAATCACTCGAGCCCCTACATGAGGAATACGTTCGATCAGACCTAGCCCTTCAACTCGCATGATGGCTTCACGTAATGGGCCTCTGCTGACTTCAAAGCGTTTAGCTAGCTCTGGTTCAGATATCTTACTGCCAGGTGCAATTTTCCCTTCAACAATCGCTTCGATGAGATATTCGGTCAGATTTTCAGACTTGGTGTTTTCTTTATCACCATTCTTACTCTTTGTTTCACTACCCGCGGGAAAGACACTATTCATATTCGTTCACTCTTAAATGAGTCAGTACTTAACTCACATTGTCTACAATTTGTTCCTATGAATATAAAATAGACGATAAGAGTGTCGACAATCAAGAGAATTGTCGACAATTTAGACTAAGGTATGATGTGGAGTGACTAAGAGGAAACCAGAGAGATTAACTAAAAAATGATTGGTAAAGCTTTGGTGTAACTGCGGTTCGCTTCTTAAAGTTGCGTTGGAAGTGAGCTTGATCAGAAAACCCAAGCGATGCAGAAGTGTCGACAATTGTCACGCCGAGTTTAAGCATGTGTTTAGCACGCTTGATTCGTTCATCTAAAAGGTAAGCGTGAGGTGACAACCCGTAGTACTGCTTAAAACTACGGATCAAATGATACTGGCTTACCCCTACTTCATCGGCCAAATCGGAGAGAGATAAATTAATGTCGACATTATCAAGTAGCTTCTCTTTTACTCGTGATAAATGTGGCTGGCTCGGTAGGTTCAATCTAGTGCTAGTCGAAGACCGGTAGAAGCTAACATCAATAAAATCGTAGAGCCTAGCTTCTGCTTCTAAAACACTATCTTCAACCATTAAGCTATTATACAAAGCAGAAAACGAGCGTTTCACTCTCTCATTCCTTTCATAGTGATTAAGAAACGCATAATAATCGAAAGCACGACTTCCTAGAATCTGTTGCTGAATGCTGCCCATCCATAGACTATCAACAAAAAGCATTTTGTAAGACCAGTCGCCGTGTTCAGGGTTACAAGAATGAACATCACTCGGATTGATAGTGACAATGTCTCCCTGACCAATTTGGTTGTTTTTACCCAAATTCGTATATGTCGCCTGCCCGCAATCGATCAGGCCAAATGAAAACTCATCATGTGAATGGGCGTCATAACAAGCATTTGAGCGATTCGCTATACGTATTTCTATTTGCGGCAACAAAGTACTTTGTTTGAACGCAACTGTATTATCCCTTGCCAAACTACTCTCCCTATAACCAAATACTGCTAATGGACACCAACAATAAACTGGCCATAACTACATTAAACCGACGTTGTTGAACCTCAGATTGTAAGTAACGACGAATTACATGCCCAATAGCGGCCCAAGAAGACACCCCAATAAAACAAGCGACTAACGAAATAAGTGTAAACGTAATCAGGTGCAGGCGCAGGGAATCCTGTCCTACAACATATAAACTAATCCCAGACATCGCAACCAACCAAGCTTTGGGGTTAATACATTGCATCAAACCTCCATAAGCCAAACTAGGTACTTTTCGCTGACTTTGCTGCTCAATCGCTTCATAGGGGGCACACGCTATTTGTTTAACCACGTAGAGCAAAAACATCGTTCCTACTATTTGCATAGTACGCTCAATGTTAGGCAACCAATTCACCAGCAGCCCTAACAAATTTCCCGACACAAACACTATCAACGCATAAGCGACACTTGCACCACTTACAAATAACAGCGTTCGAGCAAATCCAAAGTTTGCTGCTGTGCTCGTCGCGACCAAATTGACAGGCCCTGGCGAGGTAGCACCAACTAATGCAAACACGCACATCGCAACTACTAAATGTTCCATAAATCCTCCTTAACATTGGCTTACCTTAACCAAACAGAAAACTGATTTATTGAACAAAATTGCGGTCTTTAAGCACTAGAAACAAAAGCGCACTGTCAGTGCGCTTTGTGAAATAACGAATATCAGAGAATCTAAGCGGCTTGACTGTGCCCTAAGTACTTAGATATGTCGACGTAATCGATTTGTTCAGGTTTCAGATAAGTCTCGGCATAACGAACATGAGTTCCACTGGTCAAAAACAGCCTAAACAATTCAAGGTCAAGATGATCATCCATTGCCATTTTATACATGATATCAACGGCCACGCTGACAGGCTTCGCTCGCTTATAAGGTCTATCCGCTGCGGTTAATGCCTCAAATATATCTGCTATGACCAAGATTCGTTCAGGTATCGACAAATCATCGCCTGTAAGCTGTCTTGGATAGCCAGTTCCTTTCAATGTCTCATGGTGAGTTGACGCGTACCTTGGAACTCGGCTCAACTCTTTAGGGAACGGTAAATTTTCTAGCATTTTTATCGTGCTAATGGTGTGCTCGTTAATTCTAAATCTGTCTTCTGCTGTCAATGTGCCACGAGTTATAGATAGGTTATAGATCTCACCTAAATTACTCTGAAGCTCCGGTACATGAAGTTTAATACCGTATTTAGGATCGTAATCGACATCATTTAGACGCTGGACAATATGATCCGCTCTATCAGCAAGTAATTTTTCTTTTGCAGGCAATGTTTGCTCGATATCCGCAACAATCAGTTCCTCTATTGGTGATAAGCCAAGTTTATTGTCAAAATGCCTAACCCAAGTCGTTTCTGCTATTTCTTTAATTCTTTCGACTTTATCGTTGCTCATAAACTCCCCGCCAACATTGGTATTCGCGATAAATTCAAAGTCCTCAGTAAGCGCTCTGTGGTCCTTTTTCAGAGTCTGCTCAATCTCTTCTTGAGTCATGTCACCAGCAAGCTGAGATTTAAGTGCTCTAATCTCAGCGTCACGCCAAAGTACCTCAAAACGAGTGCGAATCTCGTGAATACGATTGTAGTTGGCTTCAAGTTTAGTGCCTTTATCAACAATATGTTCTGGCGTTGTTATCTTGCCACAATCGTGCAACCACGCCGCGATTCTAAACTCACGTCGCTCATCGTCATTGGCAAACTTGAAATCGCCAAACTTGCCAACGTCGCTTTTCTCGGCAGCCTCCGCTAACATCATTCCTAATTCAGGTACACGATTACAGTGACCAGCCGTGTATGGAGACTTATCATCGATTGCTTGTGCGATAAGTCGAATGAAAGCTTCGACAAACTCTTCTTGCGATTCTTCGTAGACTTTTAACTCGTTAGACATTTCCTTGATTGCTTGAGAAAGCTCCCACACTTCTTTGATTGGCGTATTAACCAAGTCAACATTGTCATAATCGCGATTCTTAATCTTTTCAGTTTCAATTCTAAGCTGCTTGATCGGGCGAACAATTGGCGCTCCAAAAATCCATGCCACAGGTAACGTCAAGCACATCAACAGAACCGTAGCACCTATAGAAGTCTGTAACCGATCGACAACGCTGCTGTAGATCTCATTTTGGTCAATAACAACTGCAAAATACTCACGGCTTTCGCGACCCGTTGAGATTGGTTTAACATAGAGATACTTATCTAACCCATTGATTTGACGTTGGACCATTTGCCCTTGAAGCTGATCATTATGAGAAAGCTCAAAAAGCTCTGTATAAGGCACCATACTTTCTTTACGCGTTAGACGGCTATTAAGCCACTTTTCTTTTAGGATGACTTTCGCTTCGAGTGGAATGTTTTCTAAAGCTAAGTTGATGATAGGAATAAGGTCAGCATATTGAGGCTGAAGCACAATATGAAATTGTGAAGGATATAGCTTTTTAAGGTCAGCCAAGGGTTCATGCAAGTACAACTCTGTGTGGAAGTACATATCCAAACCACTCGACAATACTGCTCTTGAGTCTAGCATCGCGAACGATTCGCCCTTCACAACAGATTTTAATGCCGTTTCAGTATCAGGGTACTCCACCAACTCGACGTTGGAAAAATCTTGCGTTAAGCGATCGTAGATTGACCACCCTTCAATAATTGCCACTTTCTTATTGTTCAATTCATAGTAGTTATTGATCGAATTGACCCCTTTTTGGGTGACAACCGAAAACGGAAGTTCATATAGTGGCGCGGAATATGCCCCAACTATCTCTTTCTCATTCGATTTTTGTAACGACTGTAGACCATCCAAAGAGTTGTTTTGATACTTATCTACCAACTCAGCCCAGGTGAATCCGTTTACAAATTCAAAATCGATTCCCGTCATTGACTCTACTAAATTTAGAAGGTCAATCACGTAACCCTGAGGTTTACCCGACACCGCGAAATCCATTGGAGCCCAGTCATTTTGGTTAGATATCAATAGCGATTTTACCGACTGTACCGTTTGCTGCTGCTCTTTCGTTAGTTTCAACGCTTCGACTTCTGGTAAGTCACTCGTATCAACCTGTGGCTTGTTCGAAGCAATCAAGTTGCCAGACTTACTAAACAAAAATGACTCTACCTGGCTGTCTGATTCTAGCCCTAGCGCCGTAGCTGACATCTTGTTAGCAACAGAAGAAAGAACAATATCAATACCAATGACATGACGAAGGTCTTTTCTATTTTTGCCTTCAATTTCTAATGAATACGTCTGACCTGTGATCTTTAAGTGCTGAAAGAGGTAAGGTTTAGTCTTTTCGACATTTTCTAGTGTCGCAGCAACAAACCAAGGCCGCGATGAAGGAAAGTAATTGCTGTCTGAAATGACATTGGCTCTAAGAGTAAAGTCTTCGCTATAAAATTGTGTGCTACGAATTCGATTCGCTTTATCACCATGGATTTCGATCACAACCCAGCGATCATCCTCGCTCGCGCCTATCTTGTTTCGGACTATTGGCGATGATTCCAAGTTAATGACTTGAAAAAAAGTGTCGTCACTTGAGCCAAGGTAAATACTATAAAAAAGTGGATTATCTTTGATTGCTTCCGATAAGATATTTCTCACTTCTTTACGAGTCAGTTGATCTTCTAACGACCGACTGATGGAGCTTAACAACTTTGCGGTGTTTTCCGCATCAGAGTCCAGTTTGCCAACATAATCACTTAGTTCTGCTGAAGCCATAGAAAGCTTCGAAAGGGTGTGTTCCGTAGCCATCTTCTTGCTGAAATAGTATTGAAGGGAAACCGCAACAACTGCAGTAAGTATGGTTGCAATTAAAAACATACCTCCGACAGTAAATCGAATGGATATTTTTTTACGTTTGATCATTATTCTATCCTTGAATAACCACTAGCCAAAAACGTGCTAAAGAATATTTATACCTATTATTAATATGGCATTTCTAACAATTCAACACTCTATTCTATATATACAACATTACTGCTTCTAAGTGTTTAAATATTTACCAATGTGATGGTAATTTAAGCCTCGCTTCAAAAGGTTAGCCAATTGTTCCGATCTTGGCACCAATCCCACACAGTTAAATTCATAAAATAGAAACAGTTCACGCCTTTTATATGGTATATATAATAAATTTCACCTTGTGCTATAAAGTTATATACATAGCATTAACACCAAATGAAATCGGCGCGATTAATACAAGCTAATTCTTTCCGATTCATCAAAGCGAGCTAGGCGAGTCTATGACGGATAATTTCTCTCCCGCAACAAGCACTATCGTAGCCAAAGACGCTAACAGTAATGAACATGCTGTCAGCGAGCTTACGGTCTCTGAATACTTAAGCCGTCCCTTCAAGATTGAATTAACACTCATTTCCAAGAACTTTGAAATAGATGAACAGCTAGGTCAAAAAATATCGATTAAACGCTATATTAACGACACTGATAACCTAACTTTGTCACGCGCGTTTAATGGTATAGTGACTCAAGTCCAATTGGTGGGGATGGACAGTAATCTTCAATATTCCAGTTACCGCGTCACCATAAGACCTTGGTTCTGGTTGCTAAAACACACCCATTCGTTCCGTGTGTATCAGAGCCAATCTACCAAAGATATTGTGTCAGACATTTTCACTCTAGCTGGCTTTAGTGGTGCTTTTAAAACAGGCACTCTGCCTTCATCTAAACGCGAATATTGTGTGCAATATAACGAAAGCGATTTTGATTTTGTCACTCGGTTACTTGCAGAAGAAGGGATTCATTACTTCTTCAGTCATTCTGAATCTGAACACTTAATGATGTTACAAGATGCACAAAGCCCGTTTGAAAAGTCCTCTACTAGCAAGTTAGACATGATTGAAGTTCCGTCAGGTAACTATCCCCTCCTTGAAAAATGGATGCCTAAAGGAGACTTTCATGGCGCAAGCATCGAGTTAGCCAGCTATGACTACTCGCAAAGCAAATTGGTAAGCAGTAAAGAGAAAAAATCGACCCATAGCGTTGGTAACAACACAAAGCTAGCCAAACAATTCTATCCAACCTTAGGTATTACAGGTGGCATGGAAGACTTGGCGAGTAATTTAGTTAAACGCCGGATTGAACAGTTAGAGCAACAATATCAAAGCTACCAAGCAGAGGCTTACCACGACGAATTTCAACTCGGTACATGGTTCTCTCTCGCTAGTCACCTAGATAAGTCACAACTTGGTGATTACTTGGTGACTGAATTACATACTTCTTATGACACAGACAATCGCTGTATTAGCCGTTTAGAACTCTGTAGCACTTCTGTACCTCATTACCCACAACCACTGTCTAAAGCTCGCATCCATGGCCTGCAAAGTGCTGTGGTCGCAGGCACTTCCGATGGCGAGATCAATCAAGATGAGCAAGGTCGCGTTCGTATTCAATTTCACTGGGACACCGAAGCTTCCGGCGACAAAACAAGTTGTTATGTAAGAGTCGCACAGATGATGGCGGGAAGTGGTTACGGGGCGCAGTTTATCCCTAGAACTGGGCAGGAAGTGCTAGTGAGCTTCATTGACGGAGACCCTGACCAACCAATCATTACCGGCAGCGTTTATAACAGCAAAAACGCTCCTCCATATAAAGAAGCCAACACAACAAAAACCGGGTTCAGTACTAAGTTAGACACGCTTGCGAATGAGCTTTACTTCGATGATAAGAAGGACAATGAACTTATCTATGTGCACGCAGCAAAAGATCTAACCACTGAAGTCGAGAACAACGTCACTGAGACGATTAAAGGTGAACTTCTCCAGAAGACAACCAAGCAAGTCACTATTTCAACAGAAGATAACTACTCACTGACCTCAGACAAAGCAATCAGTGAAAAAGGTAAGTCTATTTCTATCGAAGCGGATGACTCGATTGAACTCAAAGTCGGCTCCAGCAAAATCACTATGTCTTCGTCATCAATTAGTATTGAAGCTAGTAACATCGACATTAAAGCAAGCAGCGCTCTTAAGTTAGAAGGCATGAATGTGACCAGTAAAGCGACATCCGCCAATAAAATCTCTGGAGTGACAACAGCCCTTGAAGCGACAAGCTCAAACAGCATCAAGGGATTAAGCGTGGCTATCAAAGCCGATACCACCCTTTCTGCAGAAGGCTCTCTAAGTGCGGAATTCAAATCAGGCCTGAAAGGGACATTTGATGGCGGTGTACTAGGCGAATTGAAAGGCGCGATCGTTAAAGTCAACTAATTGAAGCGTTAAAGGTTAGAAAACAAATAATGTATAAAAAAATTCCTTATAAAACCGGCAGACAATTATTGGATCGCTTCTCAAGTTCTGATGAGGCTCAAGAACTGATAACTGAAGAGCTTAATGTTCAAGACTCCATCCAAGCACTGCTCGACAACAAATTGTATTTCGATCTTGTGCAACTTTTGGCGCACGGATTACCTGTCAGAGAAGCTATTTGGTGGGCGGCACATAGTTTGGAACTCAGAAAAGATGTGTGGTCGACAATGCAAAAACAATGCATCTCTACGGCTAAACACTGGGTTAAATCTCCATCTGAAGAAAATCGTAGAAAGAGCGAGCTATTTGCTAATCGATTAAATCTAAATTGCGGTCCTTCCTGGCTAGCTCAAGCCGTATTTTGGAATGGCTCTGGCAGTATCGTCGCACCAGATTTACCCAATGTGATGCCAGACCCTTTCTTGTATTCAAAAGCAGTAGCAGGCTCTGTAAATCATTCGGCCGCTTTACCTAACTGGGAAGGCACCGAAGATTACTATCAACAAACGATCAATATAGCTTTAGAGATCGCGTCTGGTAGCACCGGTAAGGAGGAGTAATGACACTAGCGGCTAGATTAACAGATATGCACGTCTGCCCAATGCAGACCCCAGCAGTTCCCCCGGTTCCTCATGTAGGAGGGCCGATTACGGGCCCAGGCGCACCAACTGTATTAATAGGCAATATGCCAGCGGCAACCATGGGGGACATGTGCGTATGTGTCGGGCCTCCTGATAGCATCATCAAGGGCAGTGCTACAGTACTCATAAACAGCAAACCAGCAGCTCGCATGGGAGATACCACTAGTCACGGGGGGAGTATTGTATTAGGAATGCCCACTGTAATGATTGGAGGCTAAAAACCTTACATTTCACAAGCTTTCAATAAAACGTGATGTCTGTCCAGTTTTTTAGATGTAGTTCAAAGTTTTAAGTAAATAATTATTTTGAATGAGACTTTTCATAAAAAAGCTCTAGAATTAATAAATGTTAACAAGTGTTTACGATACTTAAGTCATTTATATCTAATGCCAAATTGCAAACCTAAAAAAATAACAAGTACAACTAAAACAGGACGCATATGACGAATATCGATCACTTACTTGCCCCTATTTCAGAGGAAGAGCCATCTGGGTCTTATTTAAAGCTTGATCGAAGCGCATACCGCAGTTTAAGAAATGTATATAACACTGCTCAATCTTCGTTTAGGCAACTTGTAGAAACTCCAGACGCTTCTTCTGATCTCGTTTTAGTTGAAACCAACTCTCAGAACTGGACCGAGCTAAAACAAATTTCCGAAGAGACTCTTGCTTCAAAATCCAAAGACTTAGAAATCCTTGGTTGGTACCTTACCAGTCAATTGTTTACTTCAAACCCTTTCGAAAATCTTGCGGCGGCCATCCCTACTCTCAACTTATTCATTGAGAAATTCTGGAATACGCTTAACCCAATGCCTCCAGAAAACAAAATCAAAGCATCGGATGAAGCTGGTATCGCAAGAGAAGTCGCCGAGTTCAGAACTAAACCTCTATTACAATTGGTTGGTGAGTCGGTTGATTCAACGTCTATTTATGTACCGTTTCAAATGCTTAGCTTTTGTGGTGATATCACTTTTGGTGATTACCTGCTAGCTGAGCGTAAAGGTAATATGGCAGAGCTAAAAGAAAATGCTGCGAAAGACTTTGACCAATCGACGAAAGATACACTTGAACATTTGGTCTCTATTCATTCTGAATTAGAGATTGCAGAAAAGAACTTAGCATCTAAATGCCAAGCTGTTGGCGCTACCGTAATCAGCTTTAGCTACATTAAAACGAATGTTAAAGACTTGATTAACGCGATTCACTTTTTAGTCGGTGACAAATTCGCGCCTTGGCCTGTTGATGAAAACTTCCATTTAATTGATCTGTCAGCTCAATCGGCCCCGGCTTCTGTCGAACAGCCCGCCGCTCAGTCATTTGACGCTTCTAACGTACAGAGCACAGTTCCAGCATCTTCGGCGGCGACCGAACAAACCGCAACAGTAGGACAGGTTGCTACCGAAGCTCAAACTATTGTTCATGCGGTATCAAGTATCAATGGCATCGTGAATCGCGACCACGCCTTCCAAGAAATAAGGAAGATCGCCGATTACTTCAAAGAAACTGAACCTCATAGCCCTATTGCATTTTTGCTTGAACGTTCAATTCGTTGGGGTTACATGAGCTTCCCTGAACTTCTACAAGAGATGATTGGCGCAGAGTCAAATGTCATCGCTCAAATTAATCAAATGACAGGAATGGATAAACTCGATCAAACCGATCTCTCGGGTAAGTCTATTCCTACGACTTTGGCTGCTGGTGCCCAACCTGCAGTCGCACCAACTATTGAAGAGCCAGCGGCACCAACGCCAGTTCCAGATAGTTCAAATAGCACAACTGAGACACCTCAAACATCTGAACCAACTTCCACTTCATCATCAAGCAGCCTGCAAGATTTTGAGTGGTAACAAACATATAAGCGTTGAGCAAGGAGAAAGTAATGGCTTCTATTTTTATGAGAATTGATGGTACGACACCTAAAGGTGCAGCAACTGTAGAAAAAATCGGTGGTAAAGATGGTTTCTTTGCTCTTGATAGCCTTTCATGGAGCGCTGTTCGTGGTGTAGGTATCGATGTTGGTAATGCAAACAATGCCGACCAAGGTATGGTTGCGTTAGGCGAAGTAAACATGACCCGTGGTTGTGATGGCGCTTCTCCTCACCTAACAACATTCTTATACGCACCAGGTGGTGAAGGTAAAACTGTTGAAGTAGTAATGACTAAACCAAACCGTGAAGGTTCTGGTGCAGATCCATACCTAATTTTAACTCTAAAAGCAGCTCGTATGTCTAGCTACAACATGTCTGCTACAGATGGTTCTCTTCCAAATGAATCATTCAGCCTAACATACACTGAGATTTCGAAAGCGTACTACATCGAAGCTGAAGGCGGAAAAATTGAAAAAGGCCCTGAAGTTGGTTTTGATGCTACTACAGCTAAAGTCACTTCTACTGCTAAGTAATTGATCAAGGAGAGTTACCGTGGCACTGAATTCCCAACATAAACGCGTAAGTAAGAACCGCGTAAGTATTACCTATGACGTTGAAACTAATGGCGCTGTAGAAACCAAAGAGCTCCCTTTTGTTGTTGGGGTGATTGGTGACTACTCTGGTCATAAGCAAGACAAAGAAGAAGTGGAAGATCGTACCTTCTATAACGTTGATAAAGACAACTTCGACACTGTAATGAAACGTGTTGGCCCAGAACTATCTCTTAAAGTAGATAACGTTCTAGCTGAAGACGACAGTCAGTTCGAAGCGAGCCTTAAATTCGATTCAATGAAAGATTTTGAGCCAGAGGCAATTATCGATCAGGTAGAGCCGCTTAAAAAACTTGTTGAAACCCGTAATCAACTGAAGGTACTTCTTTCAAAAGCCGATCGCTCACGCGACCTTGAAAAATTACTCAAAGAAGTTTTACAAAGTGCAGACACAATTAATGCCCTTTCTGATGAATTAGGCATTAAAGAAGAAGGAGCTGAGTAATGAGCACAGAAACTGAAAATCAAGCACAACCAGAAGCAGCTGAAGGTTCCCTTAGCTTTCTAGATCGTGCGATTGAAGCTACCACTCAAACTCCGGCAGACACAACTAAAGAACTATTTTCAGTTCTTACCGAGCAAGCTCTTTCGGGTACGGTTACGTGGGATAAGAACGTAACTAAAACCATTGAAAATGCGATTTCTGAAATCGATAAGAAATTGTCTAAGCAGCTATCTCAAGTTATGCAGCAAGACGATTTTCAGAAGCTTGAAGGCTCATGGCGTGGTTTGCAAAAGCTTGTTAAAGAAAGCGAGCTTGGCCGTGATCTGAAAATTAAAATGGTGGACTTCACGCAAGAAGAGCTGCTTGACCAATTTGAAGATGCACCTGCAATTGACCGTAGCCCACTATTCAATGCTGTATACCAAGATGAATTTGGTACAGCTGGTGGTGAACCTTACGGCACATTCATCGGTGACTATGAGTTCAGCGCAAAAGACGAAGATGTAGCCCTACTTCGCTACATGGGTGAAGTTGCAGCGGCATGTCACGCACCGTTCGTAGCGGCAGCAAATGCTGAAATGTTTGAATTCAATGACTTCCAAACATTCTCTGAAGGTAAGCCTGTAGCCGCAGGTTTTGATTCTCCAGCTTACGCTGCGTGGAACTCATTCCGTGAAAGTGATGATGCTCGCTACGTTACGCTAACCCTACCTCGTACTCTTGCTCGCCTACCATACGGTGACAAAGGTCTAAGTACTGATGTCTTTGCCTACGAAGAGCTAGGTACCGATATGGATGGTAACCCAAAACCAACCAGCAACGATGAGCTAGTTTGGTCTAACGCAGCTTATGAGCTAGGTCTTAAAATGACTCAAGCTTACACTGCTTCTGGCTGGTGTACGTCTATTCGTGGTCTTGATAATGGCGGTAAAGTAGAGAACCTACCTAACCTAACTTACAAGTCTGAAGCAGGCGACCTACTTCAACAATGTCCTACTGAAGTAAACTTAACTGATGAGCGTGAAAAAGAGCTATCAGATCTAGGTTTCCTACCGTTAGTTCACTACAAAAACTCCAACTATGGCGTATTTATCGGTGGCCAAACGACTCAGAAACCTAAAACGTTTACTGACCCTGATGCAACGGCAAACGCAGCAATCTCTGCACGTCTTCCTTACATCATGGCAAGTAGCCGCATTGCGCACTACTTGAAAGTAATGGGCCGTGACAAGCTAGGTTCAAACCTAGAAGCTCCAGATATCCAACGCGAACTTCAACTTTGGATTGACCAATACACCAACGCTGGTGCGATTGGTAACGAGCAACGTGCTAAAACGCCTCTATGCGAATCTCGCATTGAAGTCGTAGAACAACCGGGTAAGCCTGGTGCATATTCTGCTGTTGCACACCTAAGACCTTGGTTACAACTTGAAGAGCTGACTACGTCAGTTCGAATGGTTGCTAAAATCCCAGGTTAATAGGAATTGGCCGGAGCAATCCGGCCATAAATTTTGTATGAAGTTAAATACAAGCTGGCAAGAAGAATTCAACACCCTAGATAATACAGATAACGCCTTTCTAAAAGAGGCATTATCTCTACTATCTCAGTTAGATAAGGATGGGCTTCGCTCAAAAGCATCTCTAATCTCACTCATTTCTAAGCTGATCGCAGCCATAGATACCTCATTAAGTGAACAGCTCGATCAAATCATTCATGACAAAGAGTTCCAAAAACTTGAAAGAAATTGGCTTAGCCTGAAACAGCTGTCATCGTTACCCATTAGCTATCAGCGTACTCACCTAAAGCTATTGGATATGACCTGGGAAGAAATATCGAGTGACGTCAATCAAGCCTATTCAAGCAAATCTAGCGACTTGTATAACAAAATTGGCAACAATGAACTGAACACGCTAGGTGGTCACCCTTTTGGCTGCATTGCTTTCAGCCATGCCATCTCTATGGATATCGATTTTGATGCCGATTACGACGATCTATTCACCTTAGAGTTACTCGGCAAACTAGGTGAAATAACCTTATGTCCTATGCTGTTCTCCCCTGTTTCTGATTTTTTTGGTGAAAGTGGTGCCGATTGGCTTTCTGACACTGATCGTATTAATAAAATCCTAACGGGCCCTGATTTCGTTGCGTGGCAAGAACTTAGAAACAAACCAAGCTCGCGTTTTATAGGAATGGCATTACCTCAAGTCCGCGTCAGAAAAGCCTATAAAAACCGAAAAGTTGGTTTTGTATACAATGAACAAGGCCAAGGAACTTGGGGGCTAGCAAACATGGCGTTTGTTGGCACAATCATGCGCGAATTCCAACGTGTTAATTGGTTTGGGTTTCTTAAATCTCGTTGGAACGACAAGCTTCAGGGGGCGGTAATTAATTTGCCGACCAATCATTATTTTGAAAGCTACTTAGAAAAGCCAGTTGTTGACGTGGCTCTTTTTGGTCAACTCTCCAACTTTTATGCACAAAGTGGTTTCATTCCTTTAACCAAAAGCCCGTTAACCACCAAGTTTTATTTCAATGGTAATAATTCTATTTGGCAATGTGGCCATAGTGACAACGATAAAGTACTGACCCAGGTTCAAACCACCCTGATGTCGTGCCGTATTGCGCATAACTTGAAAGTTCAGGTTCGAGAAATGATTGGTAGCTTCAGTAGTGCTGCAGAATGTGAACTTTTCCTCACCCAATGGATAGAAAAATTCTCGAGTAACGTCTCCTTTGCGAATGAAGAAACGTTATCAAAGTACCCGTTAAGCTTCGCTAAAGTGAGTGTTACCGAGTCTTCAACTCAAGCCGGGAGCTTTTCCTGTACGTTGAGGATTGTCCCTCAATATCAATTCGATCACTTTAGTGGCGAGGTTGTATTAACAACAGACTTGAATGAGGTCGCCTAATGAGTTTTTGGAATACTTTCATTAGTGATTCGAAACCGTATCAAGATGCGGAAGTCGAAGACATCAAGTTTCATTTAACCAAATTATTGGAGGCGGAAGCCTCACTTATTGATGTTGACGATCGCCTTCAAGAAATTAACCGCTCTAACCTTAAATTTGGCATTGAAGATATACAGCTACTCAGTGCAACGCTTGAGCGTACTCAATTAGCTGTTCGCATAGAATCTTGGATAAAGAGTTTCGAGCCAAGACTTCACCAAATTTCCGTTGAACTCAATGAACGCAAAGAAGGTGATAACGCTTTGTCATTCAACATCATCGCCAAAGTAAAGACCTCTCATGGCGAACAAGAGCTTATCTTTGATTCTAAAATCGCATTAATCGATTTGGCCACATCTTTAGAAGAGGATAGCTATGACTGATCCAATTATGCGATATTTCGAGCAAGAACTGGCGTTTGTACGTCGTTCTTTAGGTCAATTTGGGCAAGACTACCCCGAACATGCAGAAAAATTAAAGATCCATCAAGGCAAGATAGAAGATCCAAGCATGGCTCGCCTTTTGGACGGTGTGGCACTTCTTAATGCGAATGTTGAAAAACGCTTGTCAGAACAACTGCCTGAGGTAGTCGAAGGTATCCTTGGTGTTCTATACCCTTCATATATCCAAATGGTGCCTAGTGTCGCTTATCTCGAACTAGCGACAGAAGAAGGCCCAATAGAGCCAACGCAACTACCCAAAGGCTCCCTATTCTCTGGTTCAAGTAATGAGCAAGAATGCTTATTTCGAACGGTAGATGAATTAAATATTGCCCCATTCAACTTAGCGAGCATAAAAGCATTAAGTGCACCATTTAACTTCAATCGCCCGAGAACTGCGAACCAGAGTACTGCAGTTATACAGCTGACGCTCACGACTGGTGACCCAGAGGTTCACTTTAGCCACTTGGAACTCAAGGACTTAGACTTCTTCGTCAAAGGCTTCGAAAATAACGCCGATTCTTTGGTCGAGTTACTACTGAGTAATACGGTGTCGATTTCTGTATCAGATAAAGAATGCAGTCGCCATTTCAAGCTCGAAAGCCAGCAGTTAAAGAATCGTATTAGTGACCTTGAGTTTAAGTTTTTGCCAGAGTATGGAAACCAATTCACTGGGTATCAGTTAATTAACGAATTTTTCTTTTTTAAAGAGAAACGCCAGTTTTTCAGACTAAAGCAATTTGCGGACGTTGCTAAACAATTCAAAGAGTCAGAGATAGTTATCAACCTATTTATGTCTTCTCTTCCTTCTGAATTTATTCGTCTGTTCAACAAAGATGTATTCAAGCTAAACGTGATCCCTGCTGTTAACTTGTTTGAGCAAACGGGTGAACCCATTAGCTATGACCACCGAACCCTTTCAGTTCCCGTAAACGCAGATGCTCATAGCGATAACAATATTGAAGTTGTTGAAATACAAAATGTTTACGAGATAACACCAAATGGTGAAATCCCTCTTGTCCCGCTATTTCAAGAAAAATACGCTCAGCAGCAGCGATTCGATTATTGGCAAAGTAAACACAACCTGTTTGGCGAAATGAGTATCGCGCTATCGCTGTCTCAGCCATCGGATATGGAATTTACCAAGCTTTTAGGCACACACCTACTTTGTACTAACGGCAGGCAAGCGTGTGGCGTGGAGGGGAATCTCGAATGTTTAGAAAGCATTGATTTGCCTGGAGAGTTTTCTCCTATCTACCCACCATCAGCGCCGATTCCACGTGAAGTCGATCAAAACATGCACTGGGAGTTTATTAGCCTTTTAAACACCAACTTTTCGTCTTTACTGCAATCAGAAAGGCCCGTAACGGACCTAAAGCAAATGCTAAATTTATGCAGTCGAAGCCAGGTTTCTAACGCCGAAATCCAAATGATTCACTCCGTCGAGTTTCATTCGCAAGTTTCTGCAATTCGTGTACTTGGTAAAAACGTATTTTCGCCAGGTACAGAAGTAGAAATCACTTTAGATGCTACTGGCCCCTACTTAGCGTTTGCCGATGTTTTGAATCGTTTTTTCCAATTGTTCTGTAGCTTCGATCGCTACATTCAATTGAAAATCAAAGTTTACGGTCGTGATGGCATTGTTAAAAAATACCCTAAGATTCATGGTAGCCAACTATGCTTATAAACTTTGCCATTGAACGCTGGATAGTGAGGTGTCTATGAGCCACTTTATTCAAGATCTTGCGGCTCAACCTGAACGATACGAATTCGTGCAAGCCATGCGATTGCTTGAAAAAATGCAAGCTATACGCTCTCAACCGATTCAATTGGAATTGAAAGCGGAAGCAATGCCAACGGGTAATCCTCAAGAGATCCAATACTTCTCGTTAAAGGGGAATAAAGCCAAGATTAGGCTGGCAAAGCAAGCATTGTCTGGCGTGAAGGGAGTGATTCCAAATTACATTTATGAAGAGCTGCTCGGCGCCCTTCATAATGAAGATCATTCCCTAAAAGACTTCTTAGATGTATTTAACCAAAGGCACTTTGAGATCACCTACAGAGCTCATATGCAAAAATGGTTATTGGTCGAAAGTGAACAAAATCCGAAGAAAACAGCTTTGCTCAATCACTTTGCGGCTTTGAGCGAGAAGAATGCTAAGTACTTGCAATACACCTTGCTACTCAATCAACAGAGCAGAAGCCTAACTACACTGAAAAAAATCCTCAATGATTTTTTCCCGTATTCAGTAACCGTCGAGTGTAAAACACACGAAAGACGGCTTCTGCCAACAGATTCATTGACTCGTTTGGGAACGACTAGTGATTCAAATAGCCGATTAGGACAAGGTTTTTTACTCGGAAAGACATGTCTGGCTCATTTTAATAACTTACATATCTTTGTTACCCCAAAGAACCAACTTGAATTTGACCAGATTCAGCATGACTCAAAACTCGCTGAGGCAATGCTTTCTCTCTCACAACATTATTTAAGGGACAGTACCCCTGTTTCTATATATCTAAACGTTAAGCGCTCATACTTAGCGCGCCCTAGACTCTCTGGCAGCGCGTCCATTGCAGCTCGCTTAGGCGAAGTGGATTGCCTTGCTCCTGAACGTAACCCCGAAGAAACCGTAAAAATTTTGCTTTTGTAGTTCCCTAATAAGGCATAAGTAGATTTCAGAGATACAAGGAATAAACTATGACACAAGTAACTCTCACCAACTTAGTAGGAAAGCTTTCGCCTGAACTCAAGCAAGCGCTTGAAGTTTCTGCTGGCGCAGCAATGAACCAAGGCGTTGGTGCCATCGAAATAGAACATTGGATTCTCCAATTGATTTCACAGAAAGATGCGAAAATCCTTTCACTTTGCGATTCTCAAAAGTTGTCTCTAGACGCGATCGTAAATGAACTGACTAAGAAAATTTCAATGTTGCAAAAAGGCAGTGAAGGCCAACCAACATTAAGCCACGGTTTAACTGAGTTAATCAAAGACGCTTGGATGATCGCATCCGTGAATTACGGTCATGGTGAAATTGTCAGCTTACATTTGATTCAAGCATTGATGCAGCAAAATGTTCTTGGTGTAACAACACTGCAACTTGAAACGCTAAACAATATTTCATTAGAGTCTCTTCAAGGGCTTATCAAAAAGACCCCTATTGCACGTAGCTCTTCTGCAGGAGCCGCTGCCGGTAGTGTCGATACGACACCAGCAGGCAACGATGCGCTTAGCAAATACACGGTCAACCTGACTCAGCAAGCTTTAGATGGAAATATCGATCCAATTTCAGGTCGTAACGCAGAAGTTCGTAAAGCCATAGATATTCTTTGTCGTAAACGCCAGAACAACCCAATCATGGTTGGTGAGCCTGGCGTGGGTAAAACAGCCGTCGTTGAAGGCTTAGCTCTTAGAATAGCCGCAGATGAAGTACCAAGCGCTCTTCAAGGGGTACAAATTCACTCTCTAGATCTTGGCTTACTTCAAGCTGGAGCAAGTGTTAAAGGTGAATTCGAAAACCGTCTAAAAGATGTCATCAATGAAGTAAAAAGTTCTGAGCAACCAATTATTGTCTTTATTGATGAAGCTCACACCTTGATTGGTGCAGGTGGCGCAGCTGGTCAAAATGATGCCGCGAACCTTTTGAAGCCAGCGCTAGCGCGTGGCGAATTCAAAACCATTGCTGCGACAACGTGGGCAGAGTACAAAAAGTACTTTGAAAAAGATCCAGCGTTAACTCGTCGATTCCAAGTCGTCACAATCGAAGAGCCAAACGCTGAAGACGCGATGCAAATGCTACGTGGTGTAGCGGCTTCATTACAAGCTCACCATGGCGCATTTATTGCGGAGTCCGCTATTGAAGCTGCGGTTAATTTATCTATCCGCTACCTACCTAGCCGTCAGTTGCCTGACAAAGCAATTAGCTTGCTCGATACCGCGAGTGCTCGAATTGCCCTGACTCAAGGTGCAAAACCAGAAGTACTTGAAACGTTAGAGCAAACCATTCGTTATCAAGAAAACGAAAAAGCCGCGTTGGAAAAGGAAGATGCGTTGTTTTCGAATAGCGCTGAAGAGATCAAAGAACTTGCAGAAGAAATTGACGCTAACCAAAAATCTTTAGAAGCCTACTACGAGCGTTGGGAAAAAGAAGTAGAGCTCGTCGACCAAATTAAAGAAGTTCAGCAGCAAATTACCGAACAGCAAGTAGAAGGTAATGTTGAACAAGACAAGCAACAACAATTGGATAAACTGAGAACGTCACTAGCAACCTTGCAAGGCGAAGAGCCTCTGGTGCATGCAATGGTCGATAACAACACCATCGCTCAAGTCATTGCTAACTGGACTGGTATTCCAGTCGGTAACATGATGAGTGACGAAATTGCTAAGCTACTGACTTTAGAAGACGAACTTAATACTCGTGTTATCGGTCAAGACGTTGCGAAAAACGAATTGGCGAAAGCCATTCGTATCTCACGCGCTGGCTTGACAGACAGCCGCAAACCCATTGGTGTATTCCTAATGTGTGGCCCAAGTGGTGTGGGTAAAACAGAAACCGCGATGGCACTTGCGGAGCAGCTTTACGGTGGTAGCAACGATTTAACTGTTATCAACATGACTGAGTTCAAAGAAGAGCATAAGATCTCTATGCTTCTTGGCTCCCCAGCCGGTTATGTAGGTTTCGGTGAAGGTGGTGTGTTGACTGAAGCCATTCGACGCAACCCATACTCAGTTCTTCTTCTTGATGAAATGGAAAAGGCGCACCCAGGGGTGCACGACCTCTTCTATCAAATTTTCGATAAAGGCCATATTAAAGACAGTGAAGGCCGTACCGTCGATTTTAAGAACACCATCATTATTATGACTTCAAACGCTGCTGACCAAGCAATTTGTGACGTATGTGCGGAGTCATCTGAGCGAATCGAAAACGATGAACTTCTTGAAGCTATTCGTCCTGATTTACAGCAATACTTCAAGCCTGCTTTCCTAGGGCGTACGACCATTGTGCCATATTACCCGCTAAATGATGATGAGCTTGCAAAGATCACAGAAATCTCTCTTAACCGTATTAAGAAAAAACTGGCAGAACAATACCAAGCATCATTCACATGGGATGAAGCATTTGTTCAGTTCGTTGTTGATAGAAATACGGATCCTACAACGGGTGGACGTGCGGTAGAACAAATCATTAACCGTTCTTTGATGCCACGACTAGCTGAGGAATGTATTGGTAGATTGAGCCGTAGTGAGCCAATCTCTCAGGTAAGCGTAACCGCGACAAGTAATAGCCAAGACTTTGAGCTAACGATTAAGTAGGTAAAAAACTAAGATGAACAGCAAGACCATTCAACACGCAGCGAAAAGCTCTATTATCAACTTGTCCTTACGGGTTAAGTTGATGTTCGCGATCATGGCGGTCTTGCTGTTCTCTATTACGCTTAACGCCACTTTGAATTACTTCAATTTCGAAAAAAGGCTCACTGACACGTCAGATTCCATCTACGAAATCGTACTCGACGAAACTCACAATGACATCAAACAAGCGATCAGCCTGGGTTTGCCATTGTCTGCAATCTCTAATATCCAATCGCTGCTCGAAAGACGCGTAGAACTCGTTGATGGCATCACTTCACTTGCCGTCATTTCCAACACTGGGGACACGTTATTCAGTACTGGAGCTACCGAGCCGAATACCAGCCGTCAACTTTCACTGCATATCACTAACTCATTTGGACTACTTGAAGGTGAGATAAAGCTTTACTACTCAACGACAGCGCTAGAACAACAAAAATCTTTACTACTTCAGCTCCAATTGCTTTACTCAATTGGTTGGATTTTGGCTTCATGCATCATTGCATTTATCGCTTTGAAGTTCATTCTTAAAGGGATTGTTGGGCGCGTTCAACACGCAACAAAGATCTTGAGTGAGGAGCATAGTCAAGAGTCGTTATTCCCAGCCATCAACCAAGCACACAAAGCGCTACAGTCACCTCAAAATACATCTAAGTTTGAAAAGCTGAGAACAAAGCACTTTCCAATCTTTATTATTTCATTAGCAATTCTTCTTACCATAATTGCTAATCTGGGGGTTTCTTACCAATCCCTAGATAAGTTCTCTCAAATTTACGAAGTAAAACTTGAGCAGAAATCCAATTTGATTGGAGATTCGCTTAACCAAATGATTTCTCGACTATTAAATCAAGGTGTCCCAGAAGACCGACTTAATGGTTTAGAGCAAGAGTTTGCTTTTTATGTCGATCATCACCAAGAAATTTTATCCATCGACTTTCGAAGCCAATCAGGCATTTCATACCGATACCCGGAAAGTGAGGTTCACCACCCCGCTACCCGCGAAGCTCAATTTGCCCTGAATGAGCAGAACAGCATCCAGCTCAATGTGACTACCGATAACAACCTAATTATCAACTTATTAAAAGAAAGCGTCATGGACATGATTACCGTACTTGTCGCTTCATGCTTAGTCGTTGCAGAAATCATATTATTTATGTGTAACTTCATGATTATTTCCCCTTGGAACCAAGTCAAACAAGTCTTCATGCTGGTTAATCGTGATGTTGTTAATCATTTAGCTAAAGTAGCGTCACACGACGAGATAGGAAAGTTACTGAATCTTGTGAATCAAGCTATTTGTAAATTGAAACCCGAACAAAAATCGTCACCAATTGATAAGCAAGATTTTAGGTTCATCAGACTTCCGTTGTTCTTGTTGGTGTTTTCTGAAGCTTCGTCTTTGGCGTTTTTCCCTACTTACGTCCTGTCGTTAGACAATACCTACGGTTGGATACCTGATAGTTTAGTTATCAGCTTACCAATCTCTCTATTTATGCTGTGTTGGGCGGTGTCGTTGCCGTTTGCAGGCTACTGGTCAGATAAAGTCGGGCGTCGCCGTTCATTAATGACAGGCGGACTCATCACATGTGTCGGGCTCATCACCACAGCGTTTGTTCAGTCAATAGAGTTACTTTTAATTGCTCGTGCTTTTACTGCCGTCGGCTACGGTATTGTGTTCATTTCGGCGCAGGGCTATGTGTCAGATACCACCAATGACAGCAATCGCACCAAAGGCATGGCAACGTTTTTGTCGTCCTTCTTTTCAGGTTCACTGTGTGGCGCGGCAATTGGCGGAATACTAGCAGAGAAGCTAGGCTATTCAGAAACCTTCCTGTTAGCCGGTTTACTCGCTTTATTTAGTGTTTTATTGGTTCGAGTATTCTTCGAAAAATCCAGCGCAAACAATTCAAGTAAGCCCGTTAAATTTAGTGATTTTAAATTGCTATTGAGCAACAAATACTTTGCTCTAATCACTATCTTCAGCGCCATTCCAGCGAAGATAGTGCTAACAGGGTTCCTCTATTACATCTGCCCTGTTTACCTGCAATTTTTAGGAGAGAGCAGCTCAGTCTCGGGTCGAGTGATCATGGCATATGGGCTTGCGATTATTCTGATTTCTCCATTAAGTGCGATTCTGGTTGATAAACTCAAAAACAAAATGGCATTTATCTTTATTGGGGGGATATTGTCGGCAATAGCGCTACTGAACTTTTATTTCTTCCAAGGTACTTTAGGGTTACTTCTAATTGTAATCATCGTTGGCATCGCACATGGTATCTGCGTTTCTCCACAGATCCCCCTTGTAATAGACCTTCTATCAGGGCAAGGCATCGAAAAAGGTAAAATCATCGGTATTTTCAGGCTCACTGAGCGTATCGGTAACATAGCAGGTCCAATGCTTGCAGGTGTTTGCCTCAGTATTTTCGGTTACGACCAAACTATTATCGTGTTCGGCGCAGCTCTGTTAGCTAGCTCGCTCAGCCTTATTCTGTTTTTTTCTCTCTTTTTACGATTCGACAGACAAAAACTAGGAGTTCAACAATGAAAATCGTCATTTTTATTCTTAGTTTTTTGTTAATCGTTCCTCACAGTCTTGCGAAAGAAAGCGATGAAAAACATGTCATCTTACTGTTGTGGCGGGGAGTTACCGAAGCTGAAAATGGCTTTATGGATTATTTGAAGCAGAATGAAAACATTCGGTTTACCCTACTCGATGCTAATCGTGACAAGGCTACGCTCCAGTCTCACATAGACAGTTTGGAGTATAAGCAAGCCGACTTAATTTACACTTTTGGAACTACCATTACGCGCCAACTGCTTGGCACTTTCGAGAATCCATCAGAGTTCAGGCTGAGCAACCCTACTCCAACTGTATTTAGTATTGTCACAGATCCTATAGGTTCGAAGCTCATAAAATCATCTGATGATGCTGATCGTAATTTCACCGGTGTTAGCCACATTGTTCCGCATGAAATACAGTTTAAAGCCATTAACAAGCTAAATAACACCTCTACCGTTGGGGTTATCTATAACGCAGAAGAAAATAATTCAATTCTTACTGCAAATAAGATGTTTGAACTGTCGGAAACTTATAACAAGCGTGTTATTTTGTACCCATTAAATATTGATAAAAACAAATCAAACAGCGAGCTTATTAACAACACTGTAAATGCTATGAAACAAGACGGAGTTGATATAGCCTATTTACCACCGGATTCTTATATCATCGCCCAAGGTGGTGAAGTAGTAACTGCGTTGCATGATAAAGACATTCCTACATTCTCTGCTACCGAGAGCCCAATTCGCACTCATGAAGCGTTATTCGGAATAGTCAGCCGTTATTACAATGTTGGGCAATTTGCTGGCTATAAAGCGGAAAGAATTTTGAAAGGCAGACAGCCAGCTAACGAGGTCCCTATTGAATCTCTTAGCCAATATTCATATATCGTCAATATTAAAGCAGCGAAAGCTCTAGATTATTATCCACCAGTGTCGATTTTGAAAATTTCTGAAGTTATAGGGAACTCTAATGGTGTTAAATAGAGTCAAAATGACTAGCGTACCTTTTGTGGCACTAATGATATCTGCCTCTTGGTCTGCTGCATCCAATGCAGAATTAAAGATTGGCCCTTCTCGTTTACTTCTTACTACACAAGACTGGCCACCGTACCAGACTTATGAAAATGCGCAGATGCAAGGTATTGCATTGGACAAAGTGAAATGTGCATTGGGGAAAATGGGACAGCCTTATCAACTGACAATGACCACATGGTCAGATGCCCAACTTCGTGTACATAGCGGCAGTCAACATGGCTTTTTCGTCGCAACTCAAACGGCAGAGCGAGACGAATATGCAACATTATCAGAGCCTTTGGCGCAGCAAACTCTCAGTTGGTACTTTGGCCCTGGTGTTGAACCGAAAATTGATGAATTGTCAAAGTTGAACCTCAACTTTTCTGCCAAATTTGGTTCCAACAAATGGTTTTGGCTAAAACGTAACGGATTTAACGTCGTTAAGCAGCCTCGAGATGCTAAAGTATTACTAAAGCTTTTAAAACAAAGAGAAATTGACATTGTTCTGGAAGATGAATTGGTCTTTAAAAGAGAGCTAGAAAGAGCTTCCTTGCCTTCTGATTACTTCAATTCATCAGTGTTAGATACTAAGGATATGGGCGTGTATTTCTCAAACCGTTTCCTTAAAAAATATTCCGGATTTTTGGATAATTTCAATTCAGCCATATCAAAGTGTGAGGAGTAAACATTGTCAATCAGTGTTCACATGATTTCTGTCCCTGCTGAAGAGGTTGTCACCTCACGTGTCACGTATCTGCCTGAAAATGGCGGAAGCTTAGGTCGTTCCCCTTCGTGTGATATTGCTTTGCCGGATCAAAGCAAATGGATTTCTCGTACACACAGTCAAATCAGTCTGACAGACCGAGGCTACGTCATTAAAGATCTCAGTAACAATGGGCTATCTTTGAATGAAAAGTCATTAATGCGAGACAAAGAATACCCAATTACTGATGGTGACATTGTCAAAGTCGGTGGCTATACATTACTCATTAGCCTGCTAAACAACCCTAAGGCTACGGCACCAGAAGCAAGCACAAAGTCAGATCCATTTGCATCCGATTTCAACTTTAAATTAGACGATTCAGACCTCGACTTTCTCGATGATATTCCTGAGCCGCCAAAAGCAGAAACAAAGTCCACTTTCTCTTCTAGCAATGTACTCAGTGATGACCCTTTTGCCTCAGACCCATTTGAAGACTTAGATTCGGATAAGGTCATACCAAATATTGAGATAGACGAAATTGCTACTGAAAAAGCAGACATTCAATCGTCGTCAGATCTAGAGTACCTTCCAGTCAATATTGATAACAATCATCGTATTGAAGAATCGATTGATAAGTTAATCACGCTTACAGAGAAGAATCAGCAGTACTTACAAAACCCACAACTCCAACAAAAAGCCCTATTTGATGCGCTGGAAAAGACCGTCGATCAGTTTTTAAATGAATTCGCGCCAACGCAACTCGAGAATCAATTTAGCGAGTACGTGTCTAATAGCGTTTTTTCCAGTAAAGATAAAAAGTACTGGAAAATCTATCGTAAGCATTTCCAACATAGGCAGGATAACGGTGATTTTCGTCGCCAATTTAAAGCTTTATTCATGGAGAACATGCAGAAACAAAGTGAGGAAAGAGAATGATTCGGATTATTCTTTTATGTTTCTGCTTTGCACTTTCGGCTTGCTCATCCGATCCAGTTGCTGTTGTTACCCAACATACTTTTACTGTAAAAGCCGATAATACGATTAATCAATACAACGATAATCAGGCGAACCCTGTTGTCGTGAGGCTTTACCAGTTAACGGATCAGCAGCTTTTTAAGCAATTACCATTTATTGATCTTTACAATAACGATTTGCAACTCCTCGCCGCTAATCTGGTGTCTAAACAAGTGTTGCCTGTCGTTTTACCTAACTCAACGCAAAGCCTTACTTTAGATGTAAATAAGAATACTCAGTACATCGCTGCATTGGTTGAATTTGCAGACTATCAAAACAGTACAACGAAAGCCGTTCAAATGTTGCCTACTGATTCAGAGCAATACTTACAGCTTACTCTAACAGGTAAAAAAGCCGAGTTAGAGGTCATCACACCAGAATCAAGCTGGTGGCAGGTTTTCTAGCAAGAAAAATAACTAAAAAACAAATAGGGAATTTACGTGGACGCTTTCAAAAAAGTAGTTTGGCAAGAAGGGATGTTTATCGCACCTCAGCATTTCCAACAACAAGATCGTTATGTGCAAAACTACATCCGCCAAAATATCGAAACGCTTGCAGGTTTTGCCCCATTCTTTGGCATTACCGAGTTAGTCATTAATCATGACCTATTAAAAATCGGAAAACTATCCATTCCAAGCTGTGCTGGTATATTCCCAGACGGTACTCAGTTCGATCTCAAACAAGAAATCGCTATCGATATTCCGCAAGGCACTATCGAAAGCACTGTTTACTTAGCGTTACCAATTTCTTTGCAAGGTAATAACGATTACAGCGAAGACGGGCAAGAACAAAGCCGCTACCTCACCCGCTCAATTAATGTATTCGATACGTCTACGTCTGAAAACGCCAGTGTCGAAATCGACGTCGCTCATCTAAATATTGGACTTAAATTTGCGGGAGAAGACACTTCTGGTTTTACCCTAATTCCGGTAGCAAAAGTACTAGAGATTAGTGACTCTGATGAAGTCATTCTCGATCGAGCGTTTATCCCGGCTTGCTTGCATTATGGCGCTTCGATGTTTTTGACCGAGCGTGTGAAGGAAATCCACGCCTTGGTGAGCAACCGTGCGCAAAACCTATTAAAACGAATCGAAGCAGGACAAGGGCAAAAAAGCCCTCAGTCATTGATGCAAGACTACCTATGGCTGCAAACTCTTAACACATGGCTGCCGTGGTTTGATTTGACCATCAGTAATACTAAGCACCCTACCCATCAACTGTATTCAAAGTTGAAACAGTTTGAAGCTCAAGTGATGGCGTTGACCCCTGCGATTCCAAAGGAATGCGAACCACTCAAATACGACAAGCTTTACGACAACTTTAACCCGTTATTCTCTAGCTTGAGAAGCTTGCTCACATTAGTTCAGCAAGATTCGGTGATTGAATTTAAATGGGATGCCTCGCTATTTGAAAAACGACGCTTATTACGTACGTTGATCAAAGACCCAAGCAGCGTGTACAACCGCCGTTTTGTGCTCAGTGTTAAATCAGACATTAGCAGTAATGAGCTGAACGAATTGTTCCCAATCTCAGCTAAATTAAGCAGCAATAACAAAATTGTTGAACTAGTAAGAAGCTCTCTTTCTGGTATCGGGTTAACACCCCTACCTATTGCGCCAAGCGAGCTTAAACCAATGCAAGGTGTCGCCTACTTCGAAATCAACACCAAAGACAGAAATTGGCTCGATATGCTTGATACACGTGACGCAATTGCTCTACATGTCGATGCTAGAATCCCAGATCTAGAAGTCGTCCTATACGCGTTGAGATAACATCATGGATTATTTAGACGAAGAAACACTGGTCATTGATAAAGCTTCCACTCCTTCTAGCAATGAAGAAGATGCGCTATTTCAGTCAAAAATGGTCTCGGTGCACTCGACTAATACTCAAGAAGAATTTATTCGCCATTTTGATAAAGCTGAAAATCAGCTTATCAATATCAGCAGCGAGCTCTTAACAAAAACGTTAAAAGTATCGACCCTCTCTGAGCCAGAGGATCTAACCGTATTTAGAGAACAACTAATACACGGGATTAACGACATAAAAGCTCAGGCAACTGATCTAACATACCCTGTCGCAGTGATCGATAAGCTTTGTTTCCTTTATGCTGTCGTATTAGATGAGTTCATCATTTATACCGAATGGGGAGAGAAACGAGGCTGGGAAAATAAAACGTTACTGAGTGAACTGTTTGGCATGCGTAACGGTGGTGAACTTTTCTTTTCCGTCGCCGAAAAAGCTGCGCGTCAACCTCATAAGCTCATTGACCTCTTAGAAGTCATTTACCTTTTCCTAAACATCGGGTTTAAAGGCCAGTATCGTGACAGCAGCGCTGAGCAACTAAAGACTTTCATACATCAGTTAGAACAAACTATTACTCAGTACCGCACGGTAGGTGGTGTCCACTGCCACACTAAAGTTAAGCTTCCTGCGATGCGAAAACCGACCCGAAGAAAGCACTACTTAATCACCAGTTTATTTTTCTTTTGCTTAATCGCCACTACGATTGGGTTGACCGAATTTTGGTATACCAAGACTCACCCTCAACGCGCTCGTGATTTTACTTATCTCCCTGACTTTAGCCAAAGGTACGTCCTTTCCGGTGAAGTGAAAGACATTGTGTTTATCAGCCAAGACGACGATCTCGATAATCCACCCGCTCACGGCAGCAAAGCGGATACAATCGAAGAGCCTAAAATGGAGATTTTCGATGCGATGTCTGCAAGCTGGTTAGTACAGCTAGCCACTTTTTCAAACAAAAAAAATGCAGACTCGTTTGTCAGCAATCTTTCACCATCTGCCTATGAGCCGGTGATTGACCCTTACAAAAAGTATTACAGAGTTATCTTACGAACAGACTCAGCTGAAGAAGCCCGTACTATTAAAGCTTGGTATGTCGATAACGACAATATCAATGCCATTATCGTTCGAAACTCGACACAAGATTTAGACAAGGAAGAATCTAACTGATTATGCCTGACGCAAAACAAAAAAAGTCACCGAATGGGAAGAAGTCAGCAGCTGTCGCTGTATTGACTTCTGTTACCTTCTTCTCAGTTGTCTCAAGTATCATTTGGTTGACGCCACTTAACGCCTATTTTGTTGCAGCATTGACCGCTACCGCCATCATTTCTACTCTGATTGGCGTTATTTGCTATTGGGTCCTAATCAAACGAAACCCAACTCAGAAAGAACAACCGATTGATAAAGCGTTAATACAAAGACGTAAAAAACAATTAGCTACTCATTTTAATCGAATGATTAGTGGGCAGAAACGTAAAATACGTTTGATGAGCCGCTATGACCAACCAATCTATTTGCTACTCAGTACTGATCCATCGAAAGACAAAAGCATTATCACTCAGATGGGCTATGAGGCATACAAGCTAGATGATTTTGGCAATGATATCGAATTCCCTATCCTATTCTGGGTAAGTGAACATTCAATTTTAATTTCTATTAGTACCGGCGAAGACCAACACCCAGAGTACCTTAAAACACTTTGCCAGTCACTTAACACCTGGCGACCACGTCAAGCTGCTAACGGCTTACTATTGACGACTGAGGTGTCTACGTTATTAGAAAATAACGAGCAGATAACCCAATACGCCGACGAGATTAAATCGACTATTAAAACCTTTAATCAGTCATTTGGTGTAAGCCTACCCATTTACAACATCATCTCGAATATGGGCAGCATCAGCGACTTTTGCCAATTCTTCTCTGCTTTCGATGAATCAAAAAGAGACGATGTCTTCGGTGCGACTTCGCCGTATAACAAACATGGTGGCATCGATGCAGATTGGTTCAACGATGAATTCGATCATTTGATCGGGCAGCTGATTGCTAATATGAGTAATGCTCTTGCGGGGCAATTAAATCAAGATTACCGAAACTCTATCGCGAGCGCACCATTCCAGTTCGGCCTACTTAAGCAAAACTTGTGGCTTTTCTTACATCGATTATATCGTGGCGAGCAACTGAGTGAGGCTCTACAGTTCCGTGGTTTCTATTTCACTCACGACGGACAGGAAGTTAACCAGAAAGACTTGCTAGCAAGCACCGTCTCATTTTCAGTTGGACACGAACAATACCAGCAACAAGAGCAAATACCGGTCACTCAGACCTTATTCGCTCAACACCTGATGAACCACGTTATTTTAGGTGAGCATGAATTAGTCGGAGTAAACCGACGCAAAGAAAATACATTACTTGTTAATCAAATTCTGTTTACGCTTTCATGGGTGAGTTTATTAGCTGCTGTTCTGCTAGTGGTCAAATTTGATTTCGATTTTCAAGGTCAGAGAGAAGCTCGTGCTGACGCCATGCTAGAGCGCTATAAAGAAGCAATTTCAGCCTCTCCATACGATATTGAAAACATGGCAGACAATATTCCAAACCTGTTTTCATTACAGCGCATTTACGATCTCTATAATCAGCCAGAACCTTGGTATAGCTTACCTTTTATGCCCAACCCTAGTATTAAGGCAGAAATAGAGACCGCTTATTTTACAGAGCTACAGCAAGTGTTAGTTCCTTCGATGGAAAAGACTCTTGAGAAAGACCTTTTCGTCTATGTAAACCTAGAGGATCAATCTCAAACCCTATCGCTGTTAAATAACTACCGACTTTTATTTAGCAAAGATCGCAGTAACATCCATGAGCTCAAAAGTTACTACGTGAAAACGTTACAAGATCAAGGTGAAGCCGACAGTGTAAACATCGCTCAATTGAAAGTGCTTCTTGATGACATTTTTGAACGAAACCTCATCCCTAAAAAATCCAATCAAGATTTAGAAGGGCTGGCGAAGAAAGTGATCACCCAAACGGGTATAGAAACTTTGCTTTACGAACATATTTTAAGCTCTCCTAACTTCGCTAAGCGTGTCGATATTCGAAGTGAACTTGGCGACAATTTTAAATCTGTATTCAGTTTTTCTCCTAGTTATGTCGGTTACTTGGTTCCGTACATCTATACCCCAACAGGGTTTAACGAGTTGGATCTTTCCGTCAATTCTGAGATTCTGAAAGAAGCGCTGCAATCTTATGAGGGGGTTGCTGGAGCTTATCCTAGCGCATTAGAGCTACACCGTATCAGCCGCGAGCTTAAGCAAACTTACCAGAATGATTACATCAATTATTGGCGTGATTTCATCCGTAACGTTAACGTCACGGAGATAAACAACCCGACTCAATTAAGCGGCGTTTTAGCGAGCCTCTCCGAAGCCTCCAACAACCCTCTTTCAAGCCTTTACAATACGATATCAAAATACACTTATGTGGAACTGAACGTGCCGGAAACGGGCGATAAAGAGAAGGTTGCTGACGCTGATATTCCAGTTCAAGACGCAGATAAAAAAGAATCCGCTCGTCAAATTTCCCTGAGTTTCCAAGACTACAAAAAGCACATGTCACCAAATGATCAAGGTAAAAAGCCACTTGATTCATTGCTGAATGCCTATATCGCAAGTAAGAAATGGGGTGACAAGTTTTACGAGACCAAAGAGCCTCAAAAAGTGGCGTTCGATACTTTGTCTGCGACGCTGCAAACCACAAACCCGATCGCTTCTTTGTCAGACTTATCTCAGTCGCAATTATCGGTAGCAAAAGAAATTACCGATCGCGTTGTCACTCAAAGTAACGAAATGGTCATGGCTTTGGCGCACGAGTACATTAACAATGCATGGAGCAAAGAGGTTTATCAGCCATACCAACAAAGGCTTGCCTCGTTCTATCCGTTTAACCAACAGTCTAAAACTGATGTTAGCGTTGCAGACGTCAAAGCATTTTTTGTTAGCAACGGTATAGTGGAGTCTTTTAATAACAACCGCTTGAGTAGTTTTGTTAAAAGTAACGACGGCGCCCCTTACCTACCAGGGCTACTACCAAGTACTGGCCTAATGTTAGCTCCTGACGTATGGACGATGATTGATAAAGCAAGCGATATTAAAAATGCGCTGTTCCTTGCGGATCCATCCAATATCTCCATCAACTTCCAACTCAAAGCGGTTGATATGAGTTCGAACCTCACAGAGTTTGCCATAATTTCCGATAAGCCTATCTTTACCTATCGACATGGTCCAACATTATGGAGCCAGCAGTCATGGCAAGGCGATGCCAAGCTCATTGAAAAGCTTGGAGTGAAGTTAAACGCTCAAGACACAACTGTCGGTGAGAACACAGTAGAAGGCACGTGGAGTTGGTTTCGTTTGTTTGAGTCAAATGTGAGTTTTACGACTTCACAAGATACCCAAGTTGAATTCAAATATGGCGAAAGTAACGTCAAACTGACTATTCGTACCCAAGGGCAATCGAATCCATTTGTCCCTGGTTTCTTCTCAGGCTTCTCACTTCCTAATGGAATCTAATCCAATGCAAGCTACGGGTGATACTTCGGCGACACGTCGAAGTATCTCTTTGCTTAGCAAACACGGCTATTCCAATATTACACCACTCTCCCATCGTAGTTTTCGGGCAACTCACCCTGACTGGGGCCAAGTCGTTGTTAAATTTGCTCTCGAAACCAAACACAGAGTCTGCTTAAAACGCGAAGCGGAATTCCTACATTCATTTCCATCGCCATATTGGCCAACCTACCGAGACTACTTATCTTTGGGCTCAACCGATTGCCTAGTCGTTAGCTTCATTTCAGGGAAAACATTAGCGGAACAGGCATTAAATCCTAGTGCTGATTTAAGCTGGATGACAGCTGCTGAAAACGCACTCTTAGCGTTACATGCTACCAACCATGTACACGGAGACATCAAACCATCAAATGTCATCTTGGAAGAAAACGGTGGTGTGAAACTGATTGATTTAGGTTCTATTCGTAAGCAAGGTGACGACTATCTCGCTGACCGCTTCGATAGCTACACCCCATCATTTACGACTCGGGGTTCAAACGGGCATTATGCTCACTGCTTAGATGACTGGGGAAGCTTTGCCTTAAGCATTCAGCGCTACTTATTAGCGGCAACAGGCGCTAACGAAAATGACGATTCGACGATGAGGCTCAGTTTTAAAATGCCTAGCCGCTATTACATGCTTTTGCAACGCAGTTGTCGATAGTAGCTATCGCGCTTGTGGATAATAAAAAAGGCGAGGTTTCCCCTCGCCTTTTTTATTGCCATCTCATTTTAGCTATTCAGGTATCAACAAGGACTCTAAGCCACCAGCCACCGTAGTTGCGAGTGACTTCGGAGAAAGGCTTTCTTTGACGCCCTCCGCAATAGTTTTGCCCGAGAAGAAATCTTTAACTTTTTGTTTTCGTAGCGCTTTATTAAAAGCTTTCTCGTCTGTGCCAGGAATAAAGTTAGTTTCGCCACGTGCAGCGTTTAGTGCTTGTTTCGCACCAGGCTTAGTGCTCTCTAATGAAATGTCACTATTCGTAATAAATACGCGCGCTTCTTCTTGCAACAAAGAATAAGCTTTTAGCGTCGATTTTTGGAAAGACAACTTCACTAACGAAGGATCGGTACTAACTGGTTGGCCGAACTTCGCTTTGATTCTTCGAGTAAGCCGAGTTTTCATACTCGGAGGTGGCGGTGTTACATCCGCGATACTTAAAAAGTTGTAAGGGGAACTGTAGCAAGGCATACAAACCATGTAAGAAGCAATCACCGGTACTTCTTCCATTTTCATTTTGAACCAATCACGGAAGAAATTAGCACCGACAACATCGCGCTTTTGATTCAGCATGATGCATTCTTCTTTGAATTTTTTAAACTTTCTCTCCATAACCCATTTATCATATAAGCCTCGGAAAAAGTTAAATATCGATAGCACTGCTTTCACAATACTCGTCACTGTCGCGCCAATACCAGAACTCGCTAGATTAATAGCTATAACACCACCATGAGCAAGCGCAATCATTGAATCTTCGACTGCTACTGCTCGTATTTCACTACGAACCTTGTCGATGACATCGACTCCTACTTTGGTTGTTGCTACAGAGCTTAGGTGTCGAGTTTTATGATTATTCACCACTTTGCCTAGTGCCGAATAGATGCGAGAAGCAGCTTCCTTTATATCATCTATTGCAGGAGCGAGATCAGCGAAGATTCGTTTTACCAAGCTAGGGATCATACTCAAGATCTGAGCTTTGATGTCGTCCATTACTACGCCTGTTATCGCTTTGGCGTATTCAAGAAACTTAGCTTTAATTTGCTCAGTGATATTTTCAACCGCACTAGAAATGGCAAACTTAGCGCCAGTTGCAGCCTCTGAAATGGTGTCAGCTAAGTCATTCGTCTGTAATGCAGCTTCTACTGCTGTTTTTACTTTATCGACTTTACTCATACCAACCAAATCTGTATTCGCAAATAACGCCAACATATCTTTTTGTATGAGGGTTAAACCTGCATTTGGCATATCGTCACTCCCTGCGTTAAGTAGGCCGCAATATAATCAGCCCAGATTATGTGATTTAATAAGTTTATTACTAAACCGACCACTTAATTTAATATTTATCAATTAAAGGTTAACATATAAAATCATTTCTCCACTGAATCATACTGTGTTTCTCGTTACCTGATTCCAACTTTCGCTTTGAATCAATGAGATATCATGCAATTCGAACAAATTAAACTACGCTTATTTAACAGGTAGCTTCACACTCTGGTTAAATTTTTTAGGGACAAAAAATGGATCAAAAGACTGTAACGAAACCCATTATTCTGGTTGTTGACGATATCCCTGATAACATTCATACCCTTTCCGGCATTCTCAATGATGATTTCAAAATAAAAGCCGCAACTTCAGGGGAGAAAGCATTAAAAATCGCATCAGCTACCCCAAAGCCCCACCTCATACTATTAGACATCATGATGCCCGAAATGGATGGTTATGAAGTTTGCCAAAGGCTAAAGGAAAACCCAGTCACCGCTGATATCCCAGTTATTTTTGTTACTGCCAAAACAGATGTCGTGGATGAGCAGAAAGGTTTCGAGCTTGGAGCGGTCGACTACATCACCAAGCCAGTCAGCCCTCCAATTGTTAAAGCTCGAGTAGCGACTCATATCTCCCTCTACGATCAGAACTTGGCACTTTCTAATAAAGTGAAACAACGCACAGAAGCACTAGAGCTGAGCCGACTTGAAATCATTCGTAAATTAGGACGTGCCGCGGAATACAAAGATAATGAAACGGGTATGCATGTTGTACGCATGAGCTACTACTCGAAGATACTCGCAGAGCAGCTTGATGTAAGTGCTCGCTGGGTAGAGCTGCTCTTTCAAGCCGCCCCAATGCACGACATAGGCAAGATAGGTATTCCGGATAATATTCTTGGTAAGCCTGGAAAACTCGACAAAGACGAATGGGAAATTATGCAAACTCACGTCAACATTGGCGGTGACATCATTGGCAATAACGAGTCTGAACTTCTCAAAATGGCGCAAGAAATCGCGCTTTATCACCACGAAAAGTGGGATGGCAGTGGCTACCCTCACAAACTTAAAGGTGAAGAGATCCCGCTAAGCGCTCGTATTGTCGCTATTGCAGATGTTTTCGACGCACTAACCAGTGAGCGCCCGTATAAACCTGCTTGGCCTGTTGAGAAAGCAGTGAGTCTCATCGAAGAAGAAGCCGGCAAACATTTTGATCCAAACTTAGTGCCAATCTTCATCAGCAAGTTAGAAGACATGCTTTCTATCAAAGATTCATTTACCGATGAACTAGAATAATCATTACAGGTAGCTTATGAATACTGTTTCTCGATTCGCCTCAGACTCGAAAAAAATACTGGTCGCTTTTGTTATTTCCACATTAGTACTTTTCTCTGTCGCGGCTGCAGGTTGGTTTAACCTTAATAAACGATTCCTCGGCGTGGAAGACTATGCGTTAAGCACTCAACTTTTGACATCCGTGGATAAGCTTCGAGTCTACGAGTTAACTTTCAGTGATGACAATCAACTACCTGCCGCTGAAATGGTATTTAACGAGGCCAACGAAACCACAAAACTGGCTCAGTTATATGCTGAAAATAGTCAGCAGCCTAAAGCAACCAACCTTCTTGCTAGCTATCTTGAAGATTTTGAAGCGTATAGTGAGCTTCTGTTATTCAGCGAAGAAACACGTGAACGAATGAACTCCCGTTCGCTTGCAGCGACTCAAGCCTTATCCGATATGCAAGCGTCTCACAAAGCAACCATTTTGAACGTCAGTGATTCTGTTCGCCAATTACGAGACCAAAGTGAAGCTCAAGCCGATATCGCAATGAAATCTGGTTGGCTTTCGACCTTGAGTGCAAATGTGCAAAACTTAGCAAAAGAATACTTACTCAATGAAACGCCTAAAGCTTTTGCACTGGTTAAATTAGAACTGAACAAAGTGTCGAGTTTGGTCGCCCAACTTGAAAACGAGATATCTGATATCGAAGGCACTCAGAATCTGCAGCTTGTGACTCAATCTAAGAATCGTTTTCTTACCAACCTTGTTCAACTGCAAGGTTTACCCAAAAACGCAGACAAGCTTAGAAATTCCATTATTAGTCAGGTTTCTCGCACAGGCATTGAACTGTCTCGCTCATCAACAAAGCTTTCCGAACAGCAACAAGCTTTACTAACCGACCTAAACAAAGAAGTTACTCAGGCTCAAAGTGACCTCTCATCTCAACTTGCCGTTGGTGAAAACTTACTGGTCATTCAAACTCTTCTTAGCCAATCAAAGCAGTATAACCGCGACTTTTCACTCGCTGACGAAGAAAGCCAATTACTGATTGCGGATATGGTGTTTCAGCTAATCAATAATATGCAATCTACATCTGTCGCTGCAAAAGAACTCCTCAGCCGCTATGCACCTGAAATGAAAGTGTCTGCTTTTGATGAGCATGTGGCAATGTACGAGTCTGAATTCATGTCACTCGCAGAAGCGCAGTCCAAAAGTCATAGCGTTCAAGCGGCTATGAACGAACACTTCTATGCTCTTAGAGATATGGTCTCGTCTTCTTACCTTGCTGAAAACGAGAATGTAAAAGATTCTTCAAGTGTTTCTTTCCATTTGGGCATTGGCGGTTTGATCTTTTTCGTCATCATTTTGCTAATGGGAATTTTGGCTAATAAGTCCCACTCAGCTTTGGCACAATTTGCGAAGAACTTAGCCGTCGCTCGTGATGAAGCAGATGCAGCGAACCAAGCTAAATCGGACTTTCTTGCCAACATGAGCCACGAAATCCGAACGCCAATGAATGCGATCATTGGTATGAGTTATCTCGCGTTAAAAACCGACTTAACCAAAGCCCAGCGTAACTACATACATAAAGTAAAACTCTCATCAGATTCTTTATTAGGTTTAATCAACGATATTCTGGACTTCTCTAAAATTGAAGCCGGAAAACTCGACATTGAAAACGTAGATTTCCACTTAGAAAACGTACTCGACAATATTACGAACCTAGTGGGTTTACGTGCATCTGAGCGAGGGCTAGAGCTGTTAATCCAAGTAGACCGTGATGTACCAACCAACCTAGTTGGCGACCCACTACGACTTGGGCAAATCCTCATCAACCTAAGTAATAACGCCGTTAAATTTACAGAGAAAGGGGAAGTCAAAATCTCAATATCTGTCGCGGAAAGACAAGGTGATAACGTCAAACTTAAATTCGCAGTAAGTGATAGCGGAATTGGTATGACGCAAGAACAAGCAGCGAAACTGTTCAGTAAATTCACGCAAGCAGACAGTTCTACCACACGTAAATACGGTGGTACCGGCCTTGGCTTGGCAATCAGTAAAGAATTAAGCCAATTAATGGGTGGCGACATCTCCGTCACAACTGAACTAGGCAAAGGCTCAACGTTTGCATTTACGATTGAAACTACCGTCAGTCACTCGATCACTCAAAACCGAGTGGTAGTACCGACTTCGCTCAACAATCTTAAAGTCTTAGTTGTTGACGATAACTCAAGTGCCCGCCTGATCGTTGGCGACATTCTTGAGTCTCTGAAATTCACTCCAACGCTTTCAGCATCAGTTGATGAAGCGTTATCAGAACTTTCCAACGCCGAATCTCAAGACTCTCCTTTCGATCTCATTATTTCAGATTGGAAGATGCCAGGGAAAGATGGGGTTGACTTAGTCGAGTCCCTAACGAAAGGTAACCTACTTACTCAATTGCCGAAGATCATGATGCTCACCGCATACGGCCGTGAAGAACTCTCTGAAGCCCTTACAATAAGAGGATTAGAAGTTCCCAGTATTTCTGATAAACCAATCACTTCTTCCCATCTATTTGATTCTATCGTGTCACTATATGGCTTAGAAACAGGAAGAGTGTCGCGTAGTGAAATTGAGCAGCAAACACAACTTGCCAACGTTCAGCAACTTGCTGGGGCTAATATTCTTCTGGTCGAAGATAACGAGATCAACCAGGAGCTCGCGACCGAGTTACTTGAAGGTCAGCAAATCCGTGTCACCATCGCTGAAAATGGACAAGAGGCGATCGACAAATACAAACAAGCGATCGCTGAACAGCGACCATACGATGGTATTTTAATGGACTGCCAGATGCCAATTATGGATGGATACGAGGCAACAGAGCATATTCGCGTCCGAATCGGAGACCAGGATGTTCCAATTATCGCGATGACCGCAAACGTCATGGAGCGTGATAAAGAGAAAGCGTTGAGCTGTGGAATGAGCGACATCATCGCTAAACCTATCGACGTAGGTTCAATGTTTGCCACATTAGCAAGTTGGGTGACCCCATCTCAACCGGTTGAGTTTGTTTCTCCAACCACTTCTTATTCTGCTGAAGAACCAGCCCTTGCATTAGACTTATCAGACGTCGATGGGCTCGACACTGACCTCGGCTTACTGCGTGCGAACAACAACCATAAGCTGTATCAGAAATTAGTCTCAAGATTTGTTGATACTTATTCAGATACCGAACTAGTTGTCGCTGAAATCAATGGTTCTAGCCAAGAAAGATACATTCACACCCTAAAAGGCGTGTCTGGAAACTTAGGGGCGACCAAGCTTCATGATCTCTGTGAAGACCTAGAAAGAAAACCAGATAACCAAGCTTTAAAAGAAGAAGTCATCACTCTAACATCTGCGTTAACTACCGCTGTTGGGGTCGTAATGTCCACCTTCGACAATGACACGGCAGAAAGTGATCGTGGCTCGCAAGAGATACAGACTGATGCAACTCTATACCAAACATTGGTTGAAGCGACAAAAAATGATGATACAGAAGCGTTATCAATCGTTCTTGAAATCGAAGATGGACGAACTGTGGGATTATCACCACAAGCGTTCAAACAACTAGAGAACGCCCTTGAAGAATTCGATTTTGATACCGCAATGGAAATTCTAGATACGTCGAATTTAGCGAACTAGACATTAAACCCAATAATTTCAATACTTTAAAAGGAGCCTTCAGGCTCCTTTTTTGTTTTCATCGCTCAGCTCTTTTCGCCCGTGAACTTTATGAACAAAACCTACTTTATGTCCTTTATTCTCAATATCACCACATTAAAGACAAACTTGTAACATCGCGTTAACTTTAGCTTATCTACTCGGCAGCTTGCAGTTTAAAGCTACTGGATAGGCAACATACAAGCATAAGTATCAGTCAACGAACCGATACACTCACATAAGGAACGTGAATCATGTTTAAGGCATTAAAACCTACACTAGCAGCTTCAATCATCGCAGCTACCTTTTCTTTCAGCTCTCTTGCTGCCGATGTTGAAAAAATCCATTTCCTAATCCCTGGCGGCGCCGGTGGCGGTTGGGATATGACGGCTCGCGGTACAGGTGATGTACTGGTTAAATCAGACATCGTAGATAACGTATCTTTCCAAAACCTTTCTGGTGGCGGCGGTGGTAAAGCAATCGCACACCTAATTGAAACTGCTAAACGTCAAGAAGATACCTTGATGGTGAACTCGACTCCAATCGTTGTTCGCTCTCTAACCGGTGTATTCCCTCAATCTTTCCGTGACCTTACGCCTGTTGCGGCAACTATCGCTGACTATGGTGCAATCGTAACCTCGGCAGATTCAAAGTACGACACTTGGGAAGATGTAGTTAAAGAATTCGAATCGAATCCTCGTAAAGTAAAAATCGCTGGCGGCTCGGCTCGCGGCAGCATGGATCACCTAGTAGTTGCTGCAGCGTTTAAAGGCGAAGGCTTCGACGCTAAGAAAGTTCGTTACATCGCTTACGATGCTGGCGGTAAAGCAATGGCTGCCCTACTTTCTGGTGAAACTCAACTTCTATCCACTGGCCTTGGTGAAGTCCTAGAGATGTCTAAATCTGGTCAAGTGAAAGTTCTTGCAGTTACTGCTCCTAAACGTCTAGATGCAGCTCCAAACATTCCTACGCTAACTGAATACGGCAATGAAACAGTATTTGCTAACTGGCGTGGTTTCTTCGCAGCTCCTGGTACTAGCCAAGCGAAAATCGATGAATGGAACCAAGCACTTAACAAAATGTACACCACTGATGAATGGCAAGTTGTTCGTGACCGTAACGGTTGGATCGACAACTACAAAGGCGACAAGGACTTCTACGCATTCCTTGAAGACCAAGAGCAACAAATGGGTGACCTAATGCGCGAGCTAGGTTTCCTTAAGTAAGACCCTGATGGCCTAGGGCTGGAAACGGCCCTTTCCTGTTTTGCCGTACATGAGTTTAACCCTGAAAAACTCCTTTGTTTATTTGTAAGTCGCCTGACTAGCAGCAAGCTTCTTACCTTCCGTTAATGATCCTGAATCTTCTCATTAACTCGCTTATGTACGGCTTTTTTTATTCCCCCTTTACCACGCAAATGGAGTTGGATATGTCGGACTTGCCAACCAAACTATTAAGTAAAGAGTATCTTCTGTGTCGCGACCGCGTCGGCGCTATGATTTTCTTACTCGTATGCCTTTGCTATGGCTACCAAACCACACTCATTCCTTTATTCCCTGGCGACGAATATGAACCCTTCACGGCTCGTACCCTGCCAACACTCTTAACCTTTGCGGGTATTGGCTTATCGCTACTGTTACTGGTTACCGGACAAGAAGACAAACAAAGCGGTGCAGTATCAGATTTTGATTGGAAGCTACTTATCAGCTTTCTAGTTCTTATGGCGTTGTACGGCCTAGGTCTTACTTACTTAGGATTTGTATTAGCGACAAGCTTCTTCTTGCTTGCAGGTTTTTACCTACTAGGTGAGCGTCGTAAACCGGTGTTGTTTGGAGCTTCATTCCCATTCGTTATCGCGTTTTACCTTCTATTAACCCAAGGTCTAGATATCTACCTAGAGCCTGGTCTAATTTTCACACTTTGGTAGGGATAACATTATGTTAGACGGAATTTTACAAGGACTTTCTACCGCAGTCATGCCAATGAATATCATGATGGTAATCGTTGGCTGTTTTGTGGGTACATTCATCGGTATGCTGCCAGGCTTAGGACCGATTTCAGCCATCGCTCTGATGATTCCTATTACATACGGCCTAGACCCATCTTCAGGTCTAATTCTAATGGCTGGTGTTTACTATGGTGCGGTATTTGGCGGTTCAACCTCTTCAATTTTGATTAACGCTCCTGGTTGTTCATCGACAGTGGTT
This sequence comes from Vibrio profundi, assembly GCF_043642225.1. Taxonomy (GTDB): domain Bacteria; phylum Pseudomonadota; class Gammaproteobacteria; order Enterobacterales; family Vibrionaceae; genus Vibrio; species Vibrio profundi_A. The sequence continues at coordinate 64,399 of NZ_JBHZSF010000012.1, forward strand.
ACAGCCTTCGATGGCTATCCAATGGCACAAAAAGGCCAAGCCGGTAAAGCACTTGCTCTTGCAGCATACTCTTCATTCACTGGCGGCACGCTTTCAGCAATCATGCTACTTATTGCGGCTCCTGCTCTAGCAAGCGTCTCGCTAAGCTTTCAGTCGTCTGACTACTTCGCATTAATGTTACTTGGCTTGTCAGCGGTTGCGGCGTTTGCTGGCCCTGGTCAAGTGGTGAAAGCTTGGATGATGACCATTCTAGGTTTGATGCTTTCAACCGTAGGTATCGATAAAGGTGTAGGCGTAGAACGCTTCACTTTCGGCCTAACCGATCTTATGGATGGTTTCAGCTTCCTACTATTAGCAATGGCAACATTCGCTCTTGGTGAGACGCTAATGGGTATCCTAAAACCTGAAAAAGACACCAGCGCCGAAGAAAGCCAGAAGATGTCTGACATTGGTAGCATGAGAGTTACTAAAGAAGAGATCAAAGAAGTGGCACCGGTTTCAATTCGTTCATCGATTCTAGGGTTCTTCACCGGTGTTTTACCAGGTGCAGGTGCGACTATTGCCGCATTCCTAAGCTACGGTATGGAGAGAAGCTTAGCGCCAAAAGACAAACAGAAAGAGTTTGGTAAAGGCAGCATCCGTGGTCTAGTTGCACCAGAATCTGCGAATAATGCGGCTTCTAGTGGCTCGTTTGTACCACTACTAACGTTGGGTATTCCAGGTTCAGGTACAACCGCTATCATGCTAGGCGCACTTATCGCTTATGGTATTCAGCCTGGTCCTCGCCTATTCGTTGAGCACCCGGACGTATTCTGGTCAGTTATCATTTCTATGTACTTCGGTAACATTGTACTAGTGATTCTAAACTTACCTTTAATCCCTTATATCTCGAAGCTATTGGCAGTACCAAGGACGGTTCTTCTTCCAATGATTTTGTTCTTCTCGATTACGGGTGTGTACTTAGTTTCATTCAACACAATGGATGTATTCATCATGCTGTTAGTCGCTATGGGTGCTATCGCATTGAGATTGGCTAACTTCCCTCTCGCACCGTTACTGCTTGGTTTCATTCTTGGCGGTTTAATGGAAGAGAATTTACGTCGAGCATTAATGATCAGTGATGGCGAGTTAAGCTTCCTTTGGGAACGTCCAATCACAATGACATTCACAATTCTGGCAGTACTTGTGCTTGGTAGCCCAATGTTCGTAAAACTGTTTCAAAAGTTCAGAGCTAAACCTGTAGAAGCTTAATATCCCCCGAGCTTATAACCCCAAAAGGAGCGATTTCGCTCCTTTTTCTTTTTCTATGCTTAATAGCGCCATCAATTCATAAAGTTGTGATTAAACGCAATCAAAATTGTCTAATATTCAAGCGGGACTTCAAGTATTGTATACAATCTATTTTGTTATTGGTTGGAACTAATGGATTGGTTCATTTTATTCTTCTCTGGTGTGATTGGCGGCATCCTCAACTCTATTGCGGGCGGGGGGAGTTTTATTACTTTTCCCGCACTCATGTTTGCTGGCGTACCACCAATCGCGGCTAACGCTACCAACACTTTTGCTTCTTGTGCTGGCTATATCAGTGGCGCATATGCGCTGAGAGAAGAAATCATCCACGGCACTATGCAGCTTAGAATGACCATTACTTTAAGTATCCTAGGTGGAGCCATTGGCGCTTACCTATTATTGAACACGCCAGAAGCCGTCTTTACTCAATCCATTCCCTGGCTATTGTTATTTGCCACCCTACTTTTCGCTTTTGGCGGAAAAATCAACCACGCATTAAAAAAAGCCACGTCTAAACATAAACATGCTGCTAAGGCTGGAACGCTTTCAACTGGGTTATTGTTGCTGGTTGTATGTTTATATGGCGGCTATTTCAACGCGGGTTTAGGAATTGTTACGTTGAGTTACCTGGCGTTGGCCGGATACACCAACATAACAGTGATGAATGGCATCAAGCTACTTGTGTCAGCTTGTGCATCCTTTGCTGCAATTGTCTTTTTTATCGTCAGTGACTCGATAGACTGGTCACTCGGCTTTGCGACGTTGCTAGGCACACTTCTCGGTGGCTATCATTCCGCAAAAGTATCCCGGGGCATTTCACAGCAAACCATCAGAACCACCGTGTTATTCGCAAGCGTTATGATCACTGGCTACTTCTTCTATTCTACTTACTCGTAACGAGAACAATTACTCGCAGTGAGCTATCCTAATCTTAGAACCCATGATTAGTGCGCATACTCATGACTAAAACATTCCTTCAAATACTTATTACAATTGCATTATTTACATCAACTAGCACTGCATTCTCAAAAACGGTGGTTTTGGCTAACGGAGAATGGGCGCCCTACCAATCCCAATATCTTCAGCATTCTGGATTTGTCTCAAGGATCGTCAAAGAAGCCTTTGAAGAAGAAGGTTACGACGTCGAATTTGAATTTCTGCCATGGATGAGAGGCGTAGAGAAAGCCAAACTCGGAGAAATTGATGGCACATTCATTTGGGCTCACAGCGATGTGAGGGAAAAATATTTTCACTTTTCAAACCCAGTCCTTACCCTAACCACATCATTATTCCACCGTGTTGACGAGCAGCTAATCTGGAAGCAACCAGAAGACCTAAGAAAATACACCATTGGCGGTGTGATTGGATATGTATATGGATTAGAGGAACTTGAAGAGCTTGGTATCCTTAACATCGACCGAATCCCGAACGATACCGGCAACTACTACAAGCTAACAGCTGGCCGACTCGACATTGTCTTAGAAGATACCGATGTGGGCTTAAACATACTGCGCCGCCTTAACCTTTCACACGAGATTAAAGCCGACCCGAGAACACTTAACCAGCGCCACTATTCATTAATGATTTCACGTAAGTCAGAACGCTCGGAAGAGCTCATCAGTGCCTTCAATCGTGGCCTGAAAAAGCTACAAAATGATGGGCGAATTGATAAATACCGTGAAGACTCAGTGAAAGAAGGGTACAAGAAGTAGCCCTAAAAGCTCTCTACTTGTTGCACTTAACATCCAAGTGAAGTTTGCACACACATCAAACAAAACACTTTATTTTTATCAATAATTTATATTTCCCTTATCAATTCAATAACACTGACATACTATTACGCTCGTAATTGTAAGCCGACTAAAGAACACGTAGTCAGGTTACATAATCAATCCAAATAGGGTTATTTTGATTTTGTTCACTTTTAAGGATGTAAAGTGTCATGAAAAACCTTTCTTTCAAAAATAAGATCGTTGCGTTAATCGTATCAATCATTTCTATTACCATTCTGGTCTCCTACTTTAGTGTGAACCACTTTATCAGTGGTTATATCTACCAATCTGATACTAAAAATATTTCACACAATATCGACTTGATGCAGCAAAAGCTTTCTGGCGAACTTCAAAACAAAGTCTCTTTAGCGGAAAGCCTAAATTTCAGCATGATGGATATCACTGAAACCAAAGAACGTTCCGGTTTTCACCAAGTCGTTAAGATCGTTAATGGCTATGCTTTCGACGATTCAGGCAACATGGAAGAAGACGCTGCTCAGACTTTTATTGACCGCGCAGAAAACCACCCAGAGGGCACCATTGTTAGCCCGGTAACTTTGGCTAACCAAAAGCCTGTTATTACTATATCCATTAAGCGAATTGACGACTCTGTTGATTTCTTTGTCTTAGACCTTCAAGAGTTTGGCGACGTTATTCGCCAATACTCGATAGAAGGCAGTTACGCGGAACTCATCTCAGACAACAACATCACGATCTATTCAAATAAAGCGAGCGATAACGTTATTCCTGTCTATCACGCTATCGAGTTTTCAGGCCAAACTTGGCAACTGAACGGCTATATCGATACAACACTGATTGAAAGTAACACCGCGTCTCTTAATAACATGATCACCTTAGCTTTATTAGTGAGTGGCTTGATCTTCATTCTCTTGAGTGTGTTTCTACTTAACATTGCCTTCAAGCCTCTTCAAAATTTGAAAGCCGTCGTGGCTGACTTATCTCAAGGCAATGGCGATTTAACTCAACGCCTAGAAGTTTCTTCAAAAGATGAAATCGGCGAGATTTCCACATCGATTAACCTTTTCATCGAAAAGCTCCAGTCAATGTTTGTGGAAGTGCTTGATTCAGCAGCCCAGATAGATGCAGCGATTGGCCAATTGTCTCAGCAATCAAAGTCAAACGCTTCGACTTTGAATAGCCACACTGTAGAAACTGAACAAGCCATTGCGGCTATCGAAGAGCTAAGCGCAACGGCTAGCTCGATTGCGCAAAGTTCTAATGATGCGGCGAAGTTGACTGAATTAACCAACTCTAATGCTGGAGAGTCAAAAGAAACGGTGACTGGTGCGGTTTCAAGCGTATCAGACTTGATGAGCCAAGTAGCCTCAATGTCTGACACTATCAGCACGATGAATGAAGATACCAAGCAAATCAGCTCTGTACTTCAGGTCATTGGTGACATCGCCGAACAAACCAACCTACTTGCCCTAAATGCAGCCATTGAAGCTGCTCGTGCAGGAGAACAAGGCCGGGGGTTTGCCGTGGTCGCTGACGAAGTAAGAGCCTTAGCAGCGAGAACCCAACAAAGTACATCTCAAATTAACGAGATGCTTTCTAAGCTTCACGGGACAACGGATAACGTTGTGAAAGAGATGGCAACCACTCATTCAAGCTGTGAGCAAACGGCAGATAAAACCAATGAAGTAATGACCTCTCTAAACGTGGTGACCGATTCTGTTGTTGAAATCAACGATCTGAATACCTTGATGGCAACCGCTGCTGAGCAGCAAAGCCAAGTCACTGGCGAAGTAAGCCGTAACATGTCTGCCATCCAAGAGATGATTCAGCAACTGAATATCAACGCTTCTGAAACGACTTCGGTAAGTGATGAACTAAGAGCAACATCAAGTAACCTTTCCGATGTGGTAAGCCGATTTAAAGTTCAATAATTCACCAGAGTTAAGTACGGTCTACACGTAAAACGCCGCTTCCTAAGAAGCGGCGTTTTACGTTTAATAACCATATAGCTCGTTAAAAATAGCGGCGCCAAAAAGCTAGCCCCAAGAACCATATCGCAACAACTCCCAACCCACCAGCCGATACATCTTCTTGCTTCAAACTTTTTCCACCTAAGGTATTCTCCGCCGCTGCCAATGTGACTGAGTATGGAACCGCAGCCCCATCACCAGACAGCCAAGCATCATCATGCGAGAGCGTAACTTTCAGTGTGTGGCTATTAATTCGTTCCACTTGGGAAGAAGACACTATCTGATATTCATTTGAACCCGTATCGGTTAGCCCATATAGCAATACTTTGTTAGGTAATGGCTCAGTGAAATGGAGAATTAACACATGCCTACCGGAGCTCGGGGTCAGCGTATTCCAAGTAAGCGAAAGGTTCCCCCAAGGGTATTCCAGACCGGGTTGACCAAAAGTTGAATCTAGTTGCGCGAAATCATCGCTGCTATCAGGTGAACTCACTTGCCTTTTCATAGAGCCCGTCACCACACGAACAAACGTATTTCCATCTTCTAATGCAACAGACATCCCTTGCAGGTTTTCTGTCACGAGACCATCAACATGACTCGCGTCATAAGCCTTATCGCCGGCCTCTAGAGCATCAATAATTGAATCAGAGTCCGAATCCAGTGGCGACGTTAAGTCACTGCCAATTTCATCTCTGTCTGTCACACCATCGCCATCTGTGTCGAATGAATTTGGGTTAAGCCCGAGTGAGATAGCGAGCTCATCACTGATTCCGTCAAGGTTGGTGTCTGCACCAACCTGAACCGCGGTACCTACTAAATCAGGCTCTATCGTAAGAGGAAATACATTATAGATTTTCGTTCCAGCAATGCCGTCCTGACCATCAGGCTCCCGATCTAAAGCGTTGATTTCTAAACGAGCACCATTAGTCACGACTTCAAATGTAGTGGACGTGTTTGCCATTGGGTTACCTAAACCAGGGTGGTAGATCTGAAACGCATAATAAACCGTTAAAGTGCCATCATTATTTCGCTCGAAATGAAGTGTGTCACTTGCAGGGTCGATGTCATTCAAATCATGTAAGGCGTAATTAAAGCCCACGGTAAGCGTCGTACCGGATATGGTGACCGTGTCTGTTTCGAAATCCCATATCCATTCGGGATTGGTTACTCCATAACCCATTACATTTCCTAACGGCGCGGCTCGCAACGTCAGTTTATAATCGCCAGTGTACTGGCCGCTTGTTGGAATTGAAGCAAAGGCAAAGCTTTGCAAACTCCAATAAAGAGCAAAGACTAAAAGCAAACGACTTACCATGAGTACCTAGCTCCTATGATTCCATTAATTCCCGGGCCAGGAATAAAGGTGGGTAAATCTGGTGCCCCCTGCCCTCTAATCGCGTATGCAGTTTGATAGGTCGTATTAGTGAGGTTGTTAATCTCTGCAAATATTTGGAATTGATGATTGGGCTGATAGCCCAGCTTCAGACCCAATAAGAAGTATGGGTCTTGAGAGTTCTCGCTCGTATTCATATGATCAGTAAAAGTTTCTAGCGGCTGCCAAGTGAAATTAGGACTGACTCGCCACGATTCCAAAAACGAATAATCGACACTACCTTGAATCAAGTGAACTGGCACACCAGCGATATTATTACCTTGGTAAAGCCCATCTTTGAAATAGAAGTCACTCCAATTGTAGATCAATGTACTGGTCACATTATCTCCAATTAACCACAACTCTTGGTGGTCATGACTAAGGCTCAGTTCCACACCATGATGAATCGTTTCTCCACCATAGTTTATGGTTTGTCCATTAACAGCAAAATCGCCAACAACAGAAATTAGCTCATCTTCAACCCATGAGTAATACCACGACGCATTCACGGCAAAATTTTCAAAATGAAATTGTCCACCCACCTCGGAAGTTGTCGCTGTCTGAGCGTTGAGCTCGTTGATGAACACATGATTATTTAGTGGATCCGTTGGATTAGCAGATACGGTCGCAAGCTGCCAGAAGTTCGGCGCCTCTGAGCTGCCACTGATATTGGCGTAGAGTCGGTTGTCTTCATTCAGCTGATAAACAAGCCCAAGCTTAGGATTCACTATCTGATATTCAAAAGAACTGTCTAATAAACTTTCTGTCAGTTCATCCGTGATTTCTCGGGAGTTATATACCCACTGCAACGCTAGGATAGAAGACAAACCATCAATCCATTCATACGTCCCCTGGGCCCCTAATGTCACGTTGTTTGCCGTGAGATCCATCCTTGCTATGGGCTTCATTAACTCCCCTGTCGCGGGATGGACTGAGGCTATTTCACGAGGCATCTCTCCCGAATTTCCTTGGAGAAAGACAAGAACCTGCCGATTCAGATAGTCATCTGAATAAAAGTTGAAAGTAGAACTCGCATCCATACCAACATTTTTATGTTGCGTATCAGCCTGAGTCAGCGGATTTCTAAACTCATCCGTTAGGCGTTCAAAATACACTCCCAATTGATATTCAGAGTCATCATCGTGCCATAGGCTACGGTTCGCTAAACGAAGTTGAGTAGTATGACGAAAAGGTTTACGTACGGGGATATTAAGTAGAGTATCCATAGGTTCGTCTCCTTCACCCATAACCTGTCCCGGTGTATCAATAGCTCTTTGCTTAGTCAGCAAAAATGGGATTTCGAAGTCATTGTCAGCCAAATTAATATAAGTACGATTCTCCCAACTTGAGGACGCATAACCCACATTCATTGCAAGGCTGTCTCGACGTGCTTTACTGTGATTGCGGTAGCCATCTCGCTGACTTGAGCTTCCCGATAAATAGTAATCCCAGTTTTTATTGCTATTGGCTAGGGCAAACCCGCCTTTAATTAGGCCATATGACCCGACTTCTCCTTGTATTTCATTTTCAGAGTTCAACCCATTTTTGCTGTGGAAGTTGATCGCGCCCCCTAAAGTCGTCGAGCCATAACGCATCGCATTGGCACCACGGTATACCGACAGGAGCCTCGCCTGTTCAGGGTCAACCAACCCTATAACAAAGGAGCCGTCCGCCTGATTGAGTGATAACCCATCAAAAAGTAACTGAATCCCTCGGTTAACAGGGTTGTCCTGAATACCGGAGCCCCTTATGTTTATCCTCGGTTGGTCATTCCCACCAAAAAACTCCTGAACGACAATACCCGACTGCTGACTTAGCACCTTCGCCAAAGAAGATTGGCTTCCAGCTAATTCTGAAGTATCGATTAAATTGGTTCCGCCGGGCACTGCTGCAAGCTCTTCCTCTACTATCAGTAGCTCAGCTTCAGCCTGCCTCTTACCTTCAATGACGATGGTTTCCGTTTGCGCAATTAGATAAGGGCTTATCGAAATAAGCCCTAAACCCATCACCTTTACTACAAGGTTCATCGCTTCTCCCGTCGTCTGAACAGAGAAAACGCCGTTAGCATTGCAAAGCTAAGCCAACCGAGGCTACCACCGCTAGATGAATCTGCATCGGCAGCGTTGTCCGTTACCGTTGTTTTCTTTTCCGGGGCCGCGAATAGAAGTTCAGTTAGAATCGTAGGGGCACTATCAGGGTTACTTAGTTCTAGCGAAACGTTGCCATCGTCTGACACCGCCCACTCAAGCTTGTTAAACTTTTGAACAAACTTACCTAGCTCCATATCTAGCTCTTTGGCGACATGGTAAATTTCGAGCCCTTCAGGGATTTCATCGAATGCGAGAAGTAAATCGACGCTGCTTTTCATTTCAGGGTTGTCGATAGCAAACGCGACATTACCGTATTCATAGTCGAGCACCTTTTCTTGTTCATTAAACTCCGGCGGTAAAAGGCTAACTAATGTGTGGTCTAATGCTACAGATAGGTCGAGTGGATAGGAGCGCGTATGTTTGAAAGACTCTCCACCAACACTCGACAAAGTAAACTTCGCTTTACCTTGCAACGAAATGCCAGACACAATAGCTGCGTTATTCGCTAAGTCTCCAGCTTCATGAGCGTCAGATAAGCCGTCTTGGTCGCTATCTATCCCACGTAAATAGACAGGGGTTTCGACTATATCGTCAATATTGTCGCCATCAGTATCAGTGACGGCCGGGTCTAAATACAGCAGAGCTGACATAGCATCAGTAATACCATTTTGATTGGTATCCACTAGCGTATCCAAAACCATATTTGACGAACTATATTCAGTCTGAACGACAGCTGGAAACACATTTTCGATTCGTGTTCCCGGAACATTGTCACTGCCGATTCCGTCTTCTACATCTGCGGTGGTAATAGACAATGTACCGTCATCGTTCTTCTCTACGTGAAAATGGGTGGTGGTTACTGCAACAGGAAATGGTGTCGCCATTGGTACCATCATTGATGGATCGAAATATTTTTTATGAGCATAAGTCAGATGGTACAAACCTGATGCTTCATCGTAACTTAATGGAATCGCCAACTGATCCATACTTGTTAAAGTGATATCTTCATCATTTCTCACGTTTTCTATTTCATCTTGATTGAACGCTTGAAACGGAACCATCATGACAAAGGCTTGCAGCATACTACCGCGAATCGTCACTACTTCATTATCAAAATCCCATCGCCAAACTCCGTCTGGTTCTGTATTGCCTAGTACTTTGTATTTTTCACCATTATGTTCACCATTCAGAGCAAACTCTGGCCAGGGCATTCCCATCAAACCCTGATCTTTATGAGTATTCATATTGAGTGAATAGTTTCCGACGTAGTTACCGTCGATTGGCGAAGCATAAGTAGCATTCGAGAAAGCGAACGCAGCCGCTATCGCGCTCACACGCGACAGTCTAATTAATGTCATGATAATTCCTTTTGAATAAAGTGACCCGATGGCCACTTTTCTTACCTAATATTGAAGTGAAGTTATTGAGCAGAACCCGTCCAGTTCAACTCAATATCCCAAGGGAAAAGTCCGTAAATTGCTTCACCAATCACACCATCACCATCTGAATCTAACGTCTTGAACTCAAGTCCAAAGCCCGTATCTGTGATTTCAAATTTCGACGTCGTTCGTGCTTTTGGAAAACCATATAGAGGGTTATAAGCCTGAAATACATAATCAAGTGTGTATGTGCCATCGCCATTATCTGTGAATGAGATAGGATCATGAGCGCTGTAACCTACAGGGAATATGGAGAATGAACTTTTAATAAAGCCGGAGTTAATCTTTACGGTTTTATTGTCAAAGTCCCATTTCCAGTTATAGCGTTGACTGCTTTTTGCCATCAACTTGTTAGCCGTAGTTCGAACTTCCAAGTTGTAATCACCGCTATAGCTACCTTGGATATTGGCAGTTCCTGCCGCAAATGCTCCTGAAGCAAGAAGAGTTAGTGATAAAGTCGCTAATTTAAGCATGATACCTTCCTTTATTTGGTAATGATTATTGTTTTCATTTGTATATTGAGCGAATTGTTCTTATCCGCAAATGACAAATGTCAATTCACTACCACTGGATGTAATACATACCTTTTGCTAGGAAAATAATGGCAAGCATGTGAAAGAAAACACTTAAGTGGGTGTACTTAAACCGTTTTGAAGTCATGTTGCCGCAGATTGAATACTTCATTGCCACTAAGAAATGAATCAAGACGCTTAGCGCTAATAATATCTTTACTGTTAATAGCGTTGAGAATGAAGTGGAAAACACAGAGGGTAACGGACTTAAATGCTGATACCCCATTAAAGCACCAGTCACAAACAACGTCACAACAACAAAAGGCATGATTTTTCGCCCTCTGAGGTGAATACCTTGCTCGACCAATGACATAGTTTTGGCGGGAAGATGCGGCCTAATTCCTTCTAAAATTAGTACTTCAAATGCCACTATACCGATGAAGATTGCAGCACATAAAAGGTGTAAACCCACTAATACGCCATAATGCATAATTTATTGCCCTATTGGTTGTTTATCTTAGTTATTGATGTGTATGATAATAGTTATCAATAAGATTAACATTTCAATAGAAATCTCAAATGACATTTGTCAACGGCACGGACCTAATGGACACAATTACGGACCAATTAATCCATAACTCTTTCATTTTCTCGAACATCGATATCAGTGCAAAGGTCTCCCTTTGCAAAGGCATGCAAATAGTAAAAATTTCACAGGGGAAGCACTTATTCGAAGCTGGGGATAACGCCAAACGCTTTTATCTAATTAAATCTGGTGAGATTGCGCTTTACCGTTTTTCACCTGAAGGCGAAGAGAAAATCTTTCAACAGCTAGAGGGAGGTGACAGCATCGCTGAAGCCGTGATGTTCATGAACCCAAGTGTTTACCCACTTAGTGCTAAGGCAAAAACCGACAGTGTTGTGTTGTCTTTTTCTCGCGAAACTCTACTTCAGTTTTGTAGTGCAAATTCCAATTTCGCTTTCCAATTACTCGGGGCAATGGCGAGTAAACTGAACCAAGCTGTCAACCGAGTGGATCAACTCACGCTAAAAGGAGCAAACCAAAGGCTAGTTTCTTACTTGCTAGAGCTTTATAAAAAACAAGGCGCAGACTGGCTAAAACTACCTGTCGCACACAATGTTCTTGCTGGACAATTAAACATCGCGCCTGAAACCTTATCTCGGTTATTCAAGAAATTGCGCCAAGAAGAGGTCATTAGTGGTAAAGGAGGAGTCGTCGTTTTACTAGATATCGACAAAATGTGCGATCTCGTCAACCTTCCAAACCCTTTCAGTGTCAAAGAGCTTCCATCTCATGGAGAAGTGATGGGCGGATGCTGTAATTTGTCTGGTCATTGGATCTAACTTTACATGTTCGATTGGAATCGAACTGTATTCCTTAAAAATTCCGCCATAAACATCGACAAATCATCGTTTTAGTGAACATTTGTTTCAGAATAAACACAATTTTAGTGATGAGATTAAAATTTGCCAGATCGCTCGGTTACTTTATCACCACTTGATTGGTATGGTAACAATTCTTACTTTTGAGATATTTTCATAACAATTAAAACAATTACACAACGGAAGTTAAGGTTGGTTTACACAATGTTTGACTACCCCAAGCTAAGCCAGTTAGCTGCGCAAGACAAAAATATCACTGAAATTTTGGATGACGTATTCCAGTTCGCACGTACCTATTACCCTTCTCTATCTCGGTTTTCGGTCGCATTACTTGGTGAGAACAAAGCGTCTAACTATTACATCTCAGATTTTCTTCATCATGCTTCTAACAAAGACTGTTCCGAGCATGAACTACAAGCGCAGTCTGCACTTGCAAGAATGTCTATTAACCCTGAAGTTAGAATCATTAACGATCTTACCGCGATGGATGCGACGGAAAGAATCAAAAAGCTAGTTCAAAGTGGGCACAGAAGTAGCTATACCTCGCCTATTCCACATCGCGGCCAAAACCTAGGCTTTATCTTCATCAATGCAGAGCAAATAGGTTTTTTCAGTGAACAAAATGTAGAATGCGATATCGCCTTCCTAACGCAGGTTGTCACCAACCTGTTTGTTCAGCAGTTTGAGAATCAGCGTCATTTTCAAAGCTCGTTATCCATTGCCTTAAACATGGGGCATGCGCGCGATCCTGAGACTAAAGAGCACCTAACGCGTATGGGCAAATACAGTGAACTCCTGGCTCGCCTGCTTTCAAAAAGAAAATCTGCGATCACTCATCAGTTTATTCACCGCATTCGGATATACGCCCCTTTCCACGATATTGGCAAATATAGAATCCCAGACAGAGTTTTATTTAGTACTGAAAAATTCTCTGACGAAGATCGTAAGGTCATGAATAACCACACCATCTATGGCGAAGAAATCATTAACGATGTCGTCAATATTTCTAAAAACCATGCGATTTCTCAGGAAGAAATCCAGTTCATTAAAAATATCGTTCGTCACCACCATGAACGTTTTGACGGCGAAGGTTTACCTGATTCTTTAGGGTTCTCTCGTATCCCTTTAGAGGCTCGTATTGTGACCTTAGCAGACGTATTTGATGCCTTACTGAGTAAAAGAGCTTACAAACGAGCATGGCCCCTTTCAAATGTAGTGTCCTACATAGAACAGCATAGTGGTGGGCTTTTTGACCCAGACTGCGTTCAGACGTTAATCAGCCATATTGATTTATTTCTAGCAATCCGCAACAAATACGGTGATCAAGAATCATCTCAAAATGCGATAGCTTCATAGCCACTAGGTGAGCGTGAATGGATTAGTGTAGCTGGGTTCATTAAGGCACAACCAAGCTTATGGTGACTTTTACCCCCTAAATTGTATACAATATATAAAACAATCATAAATAAGGAAGCAACATGATCTGGAAAGTCTATTTAAGCGGTGAGATCCACACAGATTGGCGTGAACAAATTATCCAAGGTTCTAAGCGACTCGGGCTGAATGTGGAGTTCTATTCCGCAAATACAGACCACGAGTCGAGTGACGCGGCTGGTGATATTTTAAGAGAGAACAGTTCTAACTTTTGGCGGGACCATCAATCATCAAAGGTCAATGCGATTAAAACTAAAACCCTGATAAAACAGTGTGATATTGGTATTGTTCGCTTCGGAGATAAGTACCGTCAGTGGAACGCAGCGTTCGATGCTGGTTTGCTAGCGGCAATGGATAAGCCTTTCATCACACTTCATGATGACACGCTTATCCACCCCCTTAAAGAGGTGGATGCGGCAGCAATGGCGTGGGCAGAGTCTCCACAGCATGTGGTAGAGCTTCTCAACTATGTTGTGAACAAATAAATCCTATTGTAAGTAGAACCTACTGCTAACAATAAAGTCCAACTCTAATACACCAATTGGTATTGACGATTTCAATACCATTAGGTGTATTTTCTATTGCGATGACAAATCCCCTCTCCTCCTACTCAAGTGAGAATGGTACTGGTTTTTGACAAAATAGTACTTTAGGCACTCTTGAACACTGCAAAATGGCAAGAAAGTACCACTATTTGACAAACCACTACTAAAAACGAAGAACAAGAGCCTTAACCTAGCTTTATTGCTAAAGAGGGTTCTGTCATGAAAACGCTAACAAAACAAATTAAACAACTCGTCATCCGAAACCGTTTCGACTGGGTCGCTCTAATCGCCCAAGGGTACGGAGTTAACTACCCCGGGCTATGGAAAACGCTCGGCTATCAATGCCCACAAGAGTTTAAGTCTGATTATCAAGCTAGCCTATTACACTTGCCCAGCTCTGATATCAAAAAGTAAGAGACATCATCACTTCCCCTTTCTAGCGGCTCTGTTTAGTCAGCAGGGTCGCTAGAACCTCGAACCCTTTAAATAGACGAAACTAATCCCACCCCAGACGTGGCTTAAACCTTAAATTTTAGAACTATCGTTAAACCTCGAAAGAAGAGTAATCAAGATCACCGAATCAGTTTTTTTGATATCAATTTAGGTTAATTTTCAACCAGAGGTGAGATACTAACTCTGTTAAAGGAAAACACTGTTTAGGGGGCAATATGAATACCAAACTAGGTCATGTTATGTCATCAAGTAGACTTATCTGCTTTGTCGCTTTTCTTGCTGCAACTTTTGCGTGGGTACTCAGTATGCCTGCACTATTTTCTGTATCGGTATTGTTTCTTATCGTAAGCGCTGTCGTTTACGTGATGGATATAATGAAAAATAACGCAAAAGAAAAAGACGCCTAATCCGCCCTCTTTCGATACATTGACTATCGTTGAAAACAAAAAAAGGATGCCAATTGGCATCCTTTTTTAATATTCAATACTGAATCTAACGAACGATTAAACGTCGTAAGTTGTAGAAGCAGTGTCGCCGCCTGTACCAGTCCAGTTTGTGTGGAAGAATTCACCACGTGGACGGTCAGTACGCTCATAAGTGTGAGCACCGAAGTAGTCACGCTGAGCTTGAAGCAAGTTAGCTGGCAGACGAGCAGTTGTGTAACCGTCTAGGAAAGATAGCGCAGAAATCGTACACGGCATTGGGATACCAGACTCTAGAGATTTCGCTGCTACTTTGCGCCATGCTACTAGGCTGCTTTGTAGGATGTTTTTGAAGTAATCATCAGAACCTAAGAATGCGATGTCAGGGTTCGCTTCGTACGCATCACGGATGTTGCCTAGGAAAGCAGAACGGATAATACAACCGCCACGCCACATTAGCGCTACGTTACCGTAGTTAAGGTCCCAGCCGTTTTCGTTCGACGCTTCACGCATTAGCATGAAACCTTGAGCGTAAGAGATGATCTTAGAAGCTAGTAGAGCTTGACGTAGTGCATCAACCCACTCTTGCTTGTCACCTTCAACTGGCGTGATTGATTTCTCAAACAAAGCTTCCGCTTCAACACGTTGGTCTTTCAGTGCAGACAGGCAACGAGAGAATACAGACTCAGAGATAAGCGTTAGAGGAATACCTAGGTCTAGTGCGTTGATACCCGTCCATTTACCCGTACCTTTTTGGCCTGCAGTGTCTAGAATCTTCTCAACTAACGCTTCACCGTCTTCATCTTTGTAACCAAGGATGTCAGCAGTGATTTCAACTAGGTAGCTGTCTAGCTCAGTCTTGTTCCAGTCAGCGAATACCGCTTGCATCTCGTCAGCAGACATACCTAGGCCATCTTTCATGAACTGGTATGCTTCAGTGATAAGCTGCATGTCACCGTATTCGATGCCGTTGTGTACCATCTTAACGAAGTGACCAGCACCGTCGTTACCAACCCAGTCACAACAAGGCTCACCAGCGTCAGTTTTTGCAGAGATACCTTGGAAGATTGGCTTAACCGCTTCCCAAGCTTCTGGTGCGCCACCTGGCATGATTGAAGGACCGAAACGAGCACCTTCTTCACCACCAGATACACCAGTACCGATGAAGTGGATGCCTTTCTCACGACAATGCGCTACACGACGGTTAGTATCTGGGTAGTTAGTGTTACCACCATCAATGATGATGTCGCCTTCGTCTAGAAGTGGGATTAGGTTTTCGATGAACGTATCTACAACGTCACCAGCACGAACCATAAGCATCACTTTACGTGGCGCTTCTAGCTTCTCAACTAGCTCTTCTAGAGAGTAAGCACCAACAATGTTAGTACCTTTAGCTGGACCTTCTAGGAACTCGTCTACTTTTGCAGCAGTACGGTTGTGAGCAACAACTTTGAAGCCGTTGTCGTTCATGTTTAGGATAAGGTTTTGACCCATTACTGCTAGGCCAATTACACCGATATCACCTTTCATTATTTATATCTCCTTGCGGCTATTCGCACTTATGCGATAGCACTTGCTGCATTTGAATCTAGGAACCACTCTGTTTCACCAGTTTTAGACTGGATCTTCGCTGCCGGGTAAGGCAACTCTGAAGCAGGAGTAGTATGAATTTCTTTAACGATTTCAACTTTACCCGCGCCTAGCACTAGGTAGCTGATTCGTTTTGCTGCCTCTAAAACTTTTGCTGTTTTAGAAACGCGGATTTGACCTGACTCTGGGTGAGAAGCCATTACTGATAGGTTCTCATCTTGGTAGTTCGTCGCACCTGGGAATAGAGAAGCCGTGTGGCCATCAGCGCCAACACCTAGCAGAATCCAATCGAAAACAGGCGTACCATTTTCAGATGGGATTACATCAGCCATCTCTTTAGCGAAACGCTCCACTTCTGCTTTCGGCTCATCTTCACCACGAATACGATGTATGTTTTCTGCTGGTAAGTTTACTTGGCTGAAAAGAAGTGCGTTCGCTTCACCATAGTTACTTTCTGCATCATCAGGTGCCACGCAACGCTCATCACCCCACCAGAAGTGAAGGTTGTTCCATTGAATGCCTTCAGCATATGGCGCTTGTGCCAATAGCTTGAAAAGCATTTTAGGTGTACTACCGCCAGATAGTGAAATGTGAACAGGTTTGCCCTGTTCGCTGTACGCTTTCATTTCGTTTGCTAGGTTTTCAACAACTAGCTCTGGCGTTTCAAAGATCTTGTGGTTGATCATAATTCGCAGTAATCCGTGTCTGTTAAGTTTTTGCATGGGAAACGCCATGCGCGACCATCACGTTGAAGCAGTTCATCTGCCTCTTGTGGGCCCCAAGTACCACAAGCATAACCAAACAGCGCTTGAGGATCTTGTTTGAAATCTAAAATTGGTTGAACGTACTTCCAACATGCTTCTACTGCATCGGTACGTGCAAATAGTGTTGCGTCACCGTTTAGCGCATCAAGAAGAAGACGCTCATAAGCCGTTAGCATTTGAGTTTCTGGTAAGTCAGAGTAAGAGAAGTTCATTTTCACTTCTTTTGCTTTGAAGCCAGCGCCTGGCTCTTTAAGGCCAAAACTCATCTGAATACCTTCATCCGGTTGAATACGGATGATCAGTTTATTTTCTGGCGCGTCTTGGCCGAAAACAGGATGAGGCGTGTTCTTAAAGTGAATCACGATTTCTGTTACGCGAGTCGGCAAACGCTTACCAGTACGTACGTAGAATGGTACACCATTCCAACGCCAGTTGTTGATGTGTGCTTTTAGGCCGATATAGGTTTCAGTACGCGAATCGTCTGCTACACCGTTTTCTTCACGGTAACCCAACAAGTGTTGACCACGAACGTCTGAAGCCGTGTATTGGCCTAAGACTAGGTCATTACGTAGGTCATCTTCTTCAAGCGGCTTCAAGCATTGCAGCACTTTCACAACTTCATCACGGATTGAATCCGCATTGATTTGTGCTGGCGGCTCCATACCAACCATCGCTAACACTTGTAGCAAGTGGTTTTGGAACATATCACGTACCGCACCAGAACCATCGTAGTACCCACCGCGCTCTTCAACACCTAGGAACTCTGCACCTGTGATTTCAACGTAATCAATAAAGTTACGGTTCCACAGTGGTTCAAACATGGCATTAGAGAAACGAAGTACAAGTAGGTTTTGTACCGTTTCTTTACCTAAGTAATGGTCGATACGGTAGATTTGGTGTTCTTGGAAGTGATGATGGATTTCTTCATCTAAACTCTGAGCCGATGCTAAATCGTAGCCGAATGGCTTTTCGATAATTAGACGGCGCCAACCGTTTGATTCGTCATTCAATCCATGCGCAGCCAGGTTTGCCGGGATAACGCCATATAGGCTCGGCGGCGTTGCTAGATAGAATAACGTGTTGTGGTTTTCAAATTGATATTCTTTCTCAATTTTATCCAAACGCATTGCTAAACGTGCGTAGTCATCCACATCAGAAGTATTGATTGCCTGGTAATGCAGGTGGTCAATAAAAGCATTCAGAATCTCAGGCTCAGTTTTTTCCATATCCTGAAGGGATTGCTTTAATTTTTCGCGATAAGATTCGTCACTGTAATCAGTGCGACTCACACCCAAAATCGCGAAGGATTTTGGCATCTGATTGTTCGCGTATAGGTGATATAAAGCAGGGATCAGCTTACGGTAGGTTAAGTCTCCCGATGCACCGAAGATTACGATGCTGCTGTTTTCAGGTATTACCATCATCTTTCCTATAAAAACAAGGTATTTAGTATTCGCCAACGGTAGCAGCGAGATACAAAAATAGATAATAGGTCTTAACTATTACACTAATAGTTAGCGCCTATAACTCTAGAAATGTGTTTGGTAAATGAAAGTGATCAATATCACTTTCGATACGGGTGCGTATTGTCTACGACTATTTGATATACATCAACCACTGTGAAGGCAATCGATTAAATATTGACTAATTTGAGGTAGATTTACTGAGAAAGTGGCAGAAAATTAGTAAAGATTATGAAAGGAGATGAGCAGTTTTCACCGCTCTTCGAAAAGTATGATATCTGGTCAGATTTCTGACCAGCTTAATGATTAAGATGTGGAAAGTTCTAGCGCACGAGTTTTGTGTAACAACGTTCTGGTCGACCAACGGTTCCGTAATTCAAATCCGCTTCAAGTTCACCGGCAGTAATCAAGTATTCTAGGTAGCGCCTCGCTGTCGTTCGGCTCGCCCCTATCTTGTCACCAGCTTCATCTGCTGTAATTTTTACGTCTCCGTGAAATAGCGCTCGTATTTTATCTAAGGTTACGCCATCGATCCCTTTGGGAAGGCGATTTGACGCTGCTGAATCTGCGCTATTTGACGCTTGCAGCATTTTATCGACTAAGCCTTGGTCTAAATCAGACACACTGTCGATCTCTTCGCGCTGTGATTGATACTTTTTCAAAGCGGCCTCTAAGCGAGGAAACATCACTGGCTTTAAAAGATAATCAACCACACCACCACGCATGGCTTGCTGTAATGTGTCCACGTCTCGTGCTGCAGTGATAAGAATCACATCACACCCTTGGTTGCTGCCTCGGACTTTCGTCAAAATATCTAGCCCTGATCCATCGGGCAAATACACATCCAATAACACCAGTTCTGGCTTCAACACATCTAACTGCATTTCCGCTTCTGCTTGAGTGGTTGCAATTCCAATCACTTCGAAACCACCCATCTGAGTTAAGTAACGATTATGAAGCTCTGCAATCGCGATATCATCTTCAATGATCATCACTCGCGTCAACGCACTCATTTTTTTGTTCCTTCAAACACAAGTTCTTCCTTCGGTAAATACACCGTCATTCTTGTTCCATATTGCTTATTGCTGACCATTTCCAACTGACCATGGTATCTATCAGCCAATTGCTTAATGAGGTAAAGGCCAACTCCTCGATTCGTTGCTGCTTTGCTTGACACTCCCTTTTCAGTAAGGGAATCAATCGAGAGTTCTACTGGCAACCCGCATCCTTTGTCATCCACTTCCAGAATAATTTCATTACCATAATCGCTGACCGACACGTCAATGATTCGTCTGGATTGCGCAATATGCCCTTCTTCTTTTATCGACGTCATCGTCGCATCAAATGCATTGTCGATAAGGTTACCTAAAATGGTCACCACATCATCGGAGTTAAGCCATTCAGGCAATGGCTCTAACCTTAAGCCCTCTTCAACTGCAAGCTCCAGGCCTAATTCACGAGCTCGCTCAGTTTTGCCCAGTAACATACCTGCGATAAGAGGGTCTTTTACCGTTTCACGCAGGAACTCAATTAATACTTGATAGTGTGCCGTTTCCTGCCCAATGAGATGCTGAACAGACTCCAATTCACCCATCTGTACCAAACCACTGATCGTATTGAGTTTATTCCGATGCTCGTGAGTTTGTGAGCGAAGCAAATCCGCATATTCACGAGTTTGAGAAAGTTGCTCTGTTAGTTCATTAATTTCATCACGCAAACGGAAACTTGATACCGCCCCTACCACTTCACCATTAACAATAATCGGGCTACGGTTAGCGATAAGACGCTTTTTATTTAAGAACAGCTCGATATCATGGTCTGACTCACCCGTCACCAATAAGTCTTCTAAGTCACTACCCGGTAAGACATCTGAAAATCGTTTATTAAGCGCGGTATCTCGTTCTATCGATAGAATCTGACAAGCACTTTTGTTAATCGAACGAAGGTGCCCATTTGAATCGATACTTAGGATACCTTCTTTGATGGTACTCATCGTGACATCAAGTTCGACATACAAACGCCCAATCTCTTCAGGTTCAAATCCTAATATGGCTTTTTGGAAACGACGAGAGGCATAGTTAGAAATGACCGCATTGACCGCAACCACCAGCAATGCCATCAAGATTAAAAAGGCGAGATAAGGCTCTATTCGGTCTTGTAACCGCTCGAGTAAATAACCAACTGACACCACACCAATGATCTCACCATTGATATTTTTGACCGCGGCTTTACCACGTACCGACACACCTAGTGAACCTTGAGCAACCGAGACATACGATTGTCCATAAACAAGGGCTTTTTGGTTATCCCCGCCTCGCATTGGTTTTCCCACACGAGCGTCAATTGGGTGAACCAAGCGGATACCTTGGTCATCACCAATCACTATGAATGCGGCACCAATTAATTCAGTCAAATTACGAAAACGTTGTTGAATGTTATCAGTATCATTGCCTTCAATGATCTCGATAACCGTCGGGCTCGTCGCTAAAAATTCAGCGACACCTAAGGCTTTAAGGCCCATTTCTTTTTCTTGAGAATCTTTGATATATGCGAAGCCAGCAGCCGAGAGTATTAACAACTCGATCAACCCTGTTACTGTCATGATGATCAGTAATCTTTTACGAAAACTGATATTGCGCCATCGCATAAAAATATTCCTTATTTTCAACGCGTTTAAATTAACACTTACTTAACAGGCGCACCTTAAAGGGATGAGATATTTGTGAACCTTACATTGAAATATAACTGACCAAAATATAAATAGTGTAACAAGTGTTCAATCTGGTAGCAGAGAACGCTAGGCACAGGCAAGTACCCTTTTAGAAGTTATGAGCCTTGAGTCATAATATTTTGACCATTTATTGACCTAGATCACTCCGATTTTAGGTTAAATTTAGAACAATTCTTGAAATTCAACTTATACTAAATTCAGCCTTAAAATTTAGTGTTTCCGTGGTGGGCTGTTTTAAATTTGAAACACAGAAGGCAAAATTGAAAACTTAAACATGCTATCTAACAACGTCAGGCAAAAATAGGCTTACAAATCAGGACAAGTTTTCACTTGGACTCCATAACTCCAAAAAGCCACATAACCATTACAAGAATGTGATGATACATAGCTAAGTTTCCGTACCACTTTTTATAAGTATAACGTATCAACATTGTTAATAAGGAAAACGACAATGGAACGCGATTCATTCGGAATTTGCCTTTCTAAGGCCATGCTGTTTGACAACCTACAATCCACTTTTACCCATGTAAGGGCCTATGAAAAAAGTGATAACACGACCCCAGATTTGAAAGTGCTTCTCGCATTCCCTCAAATGTCGGGAAGAGATTTGCTCCAAACCATGCAAGGCTCTCGACAGCTAGTATGGCGAGCAGACCATCACTGCCCTAACTTCAAGTAAAAGTAAACAAAGCCAAAAAGAGCGCATTAGCGCTCTTTTCTTTTATCTGTCCAAAGCAAATTCTCGAACCACAGCAAAATTTGATTTGTTCAAATGTTAATCTCATAAAGACAACGCCAACGCAATCAGTTAACATTAGAGTTAATACTCTAATGTTAACTGATTGCTCATGAAAACCATTCGTTCAAATATTGCAAAACGTATTGCCGTTCTTTTCATTGCTAGCTCAAGCACCTTCTCAGTTCTCTCCGCCCCTATTTCATTTGATGAAGCTTGGGAACTGCTGCAAGAGAACAACAACTCTTTGGCTGCTCAACAAGCCAACCTTGAGCGTTACCAACACTTACAAAGTGCCTCAAATAGTTTAAACCTTCCTTCTGTCAGCCTAGGAGCGAATTACACTCGCCTAGATACAGACGTGACGGTCAGTGGAGAGCAATTAGTAGAAAGTACTGGCTCGTCCATCAATGTTCCTCCAGCCTTTGCTGGTATTGTTGATGGGTTACTATCGACCACTTCAACCATCACTGAACGCGACATTTTTTCATCTTCAATACGTGCGATTTGGCCAATTTTTACTGGCGGACGCATCTCCGCTGCTCAAACAGCTGCTGAAGGCAAAACGGAAGAAGCGAAAAGCCAATATGCGATGGAGCGTCAGGCGCGCTATGAAGATCTCAGCAAGTACTATTTTTCTGTGCTGTTAGCGAAGGATGTACTCGCGACGCGACAAGCGGTAGAAGCAGGCTTAGTCCAGCATCGTGATTTTTCACTGAAATTAGAGCAGCAAGGTCAAATCGCCAAAGTAGAAAGGCTTCAAGCGGAAGCTTCACTGGATAAAGCGAAAGTAGAAACCAATAAAGCGCGAAAAGATCTCAATATCGCTCAGCTCGCCTTAAGCCAAATCTTGGGCCAGTCCTCCACTGTAGAGCCTTCTGATTCATTGTTTATAAACAATAACCTTCCGATGATGGATGTATTTATCAATCAGACGTTATCAACTTACCCTGGACTAGACTTGTTAGACGCAAAAGAAAAGCAAGCTAGCAGCCTAATTAAAGCTGAAAAAGGGAAATACTACCCTGAGGTTTACCTTTATGGGGATTACAGCTTGCATGAAGATGACTCTTTAGCGAGCCAAATGAAACCAGATTGGTTAGTCGGAATTGGCGTAAACATTCCTTTAGTCGATACATCAGGTCGTTCCGAGAAAGTATCTGCGGCGCACAGTGCTGTCACCCAAGTCAAATACCTTAAAGCCCAAGCGAAACAAGACCTGACCGTATTGGTTCAAAAAACTTACCTAGAAGCTCAACAAGCAGTGGAAGAAGTTATGGGGCTAGACTCTAGCATTTCCCTTGCCCAAGAAAACTTGTCTCTACGTAAAAAAGCATTTAATCAAGGGCTATCCAATTCATTAGAAGTCGTTGACGCTGAACTTTATCTCGCAAGCATCAAGACACAGCAATCCGTTGCTCGATTTCAGTATCTAATTTCACTCAATAAGCTTCTTGCTTTAAGCAGTGAGATGGACACTTTCTCAAGCTATACGAACAACTCTATTACAGCTCTACCTTCACCAGACCAGCAAAAGGATCCATCATGAAGTCCATTAAACCAATTTTAACTTCTGCACTCACATTAGGCGTGATTGGTTGGGTGGGTTACAGCTTCTATCAAGCTTATCAACCGCAGCCGATAAAACTTCAAGGCCAGATTGAGGCTCAGCAATACAGCATTTCTTCTAAAGTACCAGGCCGTATTGATCAGGTTCTAGTTCGTAAAGGCGATCAAATCGAAAAAGGTGAGTTAGTTTTTACTTTGCACAGCCCTGAAATCGACGCAAAACTTGAGCAAGCTTTGGCGGGCGAAGTGGCAGCTGGTGCGTTAGCACAAGAAGCGGAAAAAGGCGCACGAACTCAGCAGATCCAAGCATCAAAAGACCAGTGGCAAAAAGCCAAATCAGCAGCAGACCTCATGGAAAAAACGTATAAACGTGTCAATAACTTATACGAAGATGGTGTGGTCGCTGAGCAAAAAAGAGATGAAGCTAAGACTCAATGGCAAGCCGCAAAATACACCGAGAGCGCCGCTTTTCAGATGTACCAAATGGCTAAAGAAGGCGTACGTGATGAAACTAAACTGGCCGCTGCACAAAAGGCGCGCATGGCTGCTGGTGCCGTTGCCGAAGTCGAAGCATACGCTGCGGATACCCAAATCGAGAGTTGGTTTAATGGTGAAGTTTCACAAGTCTTACTCAACAGCGGTGAACTTGCTCCACAAGGATTCCCTGTCGTGACTGTGATTGATACAAACGACACATGGGCGGTACTCAATGTTCGTGAGGATCTGCTTAGCCATTTTGAGAAAGGCACAACCTTCATGGCTTATTTGCCTGCTCTTAATAAATCCATTGAGTTTAAAGTTTCTCATATTGCTGTAATGGGCGAGTTTGCTACTTGGCGGTCAACCGACGCTGCACAAGGGTTTGATTTACGCACGTTCGAAGTTGAAGCGCGCCCTGTTCACGCAAAAGATAAGCTCCGCATGGGCATGAGTTTAGTGGTTGAGCTATAGGGATCGTCATGGTTTCAATGTTTCGCACACAATGGCGCATCATTAAGCAAGATAAATGGCTATTATCTTGCTTAACTTGGCTACCGATTTTGCTTGCGCTAAGTGTCTGGTGGATATTCTCTCAAGGTATTGCTCGCGACCTTCCGATTGGGATCGTAGACCTTGAGCACAGTCAATTGTCACGTACTCTAGCGCAGAAGTTCGATGCATCTCCGACTCTTAAAATTACAGGGCAATACTCTAGCCCTAGTGAAGCAAAGCAAGCGCTGGTCACTCGCGACATCTATGGCTATGTGATTATTCCCAAGGGTTTCGACAAGGCTATCTATTCACAGTCTAACCCGCAGATTGCTGCTTTTTACAATAGCCAATTTATCCTAATCGGTAAGCTATTCCACACAGCAGTTTTGCAGGTTCAGGGCACTTTTGGTGCTGAACTTGAAGTGATGAAGGGGTTAAGTCAAGGGAATACCAACACCCAGTCTGCGCTTGGTCGAGCAGTATCGGTAAAAACGCAAATTACTCCCCTCTTCAATAAAAACACCAGTTACGCTCAGTTTCTTATCTCTGCAGTTGTGCCGGCTTTATGGCAGATAACTATTGTAGTAGGAACGATTCTCGCACTGAGCGCAAACCATCAAAAACTGGGGCTTAATGCCTGGCTATCGACCCGCTCAGCGATTTCGCTAGTGAGAACTCTTATTCCTTACGTCTTCATTTTCAGTGGATTAGGGTTAGCGTTTACATTTTGGTTTTACATCGTCCTGCAATGGCCGATGAATGGGAGTTATTTCACCCTTTTCATCGCCCAAGTCGCTACCGCATGGGCTTGTATCGTGATGGGGTGTCTGTTTTTCTTCTTAACCCTCGACCCAGCGCGAGCAATGAGTTTTGCAGGAGCCTTCACTGCACCAAGCTTTGCATTTATGGGGATTACTTTTCCCGTAAGCCAAATGAATGAGTTGGCTCAAACTTGGCGTAGTCTGCTTCCGATCAGCCATTACATTGAAGTGCAAGTACAACAATCAAGTTACGGTGTAACTAAATTTTCAGCATTTTCTCCATTGATACCTATGGTCGGCTACCTCATTCCGTGTCTACTTGTCGTATTACTTATCAAAAAACACTTGCGATCAGCATAAGGAGTAGAAGCATGAAGCGTTATTCGTTGTTAAGACTGATCAAAAATGAATTGCTCGCTATTCTAACCAATCCCGTCGTTAGCCTGACCGTTTTTGGCGGCGTTATATTCTACTCATTCTTGTACCCTCTTCCGTACGCGAACCAAGTTTCGCAAGAGCTGCCGATTGCTATCGTTAACCTTGATAACAGCCAAACGAGCTATCAGCTTGAACGTATGGTAGATGCAACTCCGCAAATTACGGTTACTAACCGATTGCATAGTATCGCGGACGCAAAAGACCAACTGCTTGCCCAAGATATCGGAGGCTTTTTAGTGATCCCTGAGCATTTCTATAAAGATCTGCTCCTTGGAAAAAGTCCAACCCTTTCTTATGCCGGGGATGCGTCATATTTTCTTGTCTACGGCACGGTTGTAGAAGGGCTAGCGAAAGCCGGAGGTACATTAGCCGCTCAAGTGAAAGTCAGCCATATACTGGCCGAAGGTAGCCCACTTGCATTTGCACAGAACCAATACAACTCGTTTTCTGCAAACATGAAGCCTACGTTTAATAGTCGAATGGGCTACGTTGATTATGTCGTACCAGCTGTATTTGTATTGATCCTTCAACAAACATTAATCATGGCAGCTGGGTTGATCGGAGGCACGCAAAAATCGACACAAGGTTACTGGGTTAATACACCAAAATTTACCTTACTCGCCATTCGTATTTTGGTGTTAACCGCGCTGTATTACCTGCTTGCCATGTATTACTTCGGCGCAAGTTTTGAAATGCATGGTATTAATAAGCTTGCAAGTATTGATACGTTACTTACGCTCCTTCTTCCATTTTTGGTCGCGAGTTGTTTGATAGGAATTATTCTTGGGGAATTACTGCCAAGACGTGAACTGGTTACTGTGGTTGTTCTAGTTAGCTCAATGCCATTGATTTTCCTAGCCGGCTTCATTTGGCCTGTTGAGATGATTCCAGCACCTTTGGTTACCCTATCCTCATTTTTCCCGAGCACACCGGCTATCCAAGCCTTTCTATCTACCAATCAAATGGGGGCTGCGTGGTCTGATGTAATTGGTTTATGGGGAACAATGTGGTTACAAGTTCTTGGCTGGGGTGCACTATGTTGGTGGGCTTGTTCTAAACAGCGCGCAACCTCCCCTATTAGTTAGCTTTTAGCTTCAGCCGCTATTTGATCAAAATATCAAATGCTTACAGCAATAAAAAAGGCTCCGCAATCGGAGCCTTTCTCTTTAAACCTTATTTTCTTTCAAATGAGTTATAAACCCATATCTTCAATTAGTGACTTGATCTGTTTTAAGTCCATTTGATGAACCGCGATCATTTGTCGGATATCACTCAACCTAGAATTAGCGGCATCGTGTTTATCACAAGCATCAGATTTTGCGTCCCATGACGCTCCCTCTAAGAACACGTCGCACTCTTTCTTAAGGGGCTCTATGTTAGGCAAAATTGAATCTCGCTCTTTTTCTAGTTTTTCGAGCTCTTGAGAAATTTGAAGTTCTTTCCTAAATAGCTCTCGTGAGCGTTCAAACATTGTGGACTGCATGTCTGCTTGACGATTCAGCTTAGTATTTTCTTTCTGAGATTCAGTAAGAACTTGTTTTTGTTCACTTAGCTGCATTTCCAAAGAAAGGTTCGCTTTTTCTAACTCAATCGAGGCGTCCTGCAAGGCTTCGAGTTCTTCCAAGTGAACTTTAGCTTGTTTCGCTAACGCTTCTTCAATCTTAGAATCAATTTCTGTATCAACTTTAGCGACTTTCTCTTCTACACGAGTCACTAACTGTTTTTTGCTATCAAGAAGTTCTTCATACCTTTGTTCTAAGACGCTATAAGTATTTTCCCATTTCGTCGCGGTGACAGAAGAACCCACTAAACCGCCTAATGCCAAGCCGATGACCGCCGCGAGACCAATATAAAGGTGACTGCGCTTATCACGCTCCTCAATGACGACGACTTCTTCTTGTTCATTTTGTTCAGTGTTCTGATTCACAGAAAGTCACTCCCATAAGCATTGTTTGTGTTGGCTCGGCGTTAACGAGTCAGTTCCGAGATCATTAATGTTGCGGTATATATAAGAAAACTGCCTACCACAGCAAAAATCACCCCTTTTTGCACTTTTTCATTTGTCCTATAGCGAAAAAGAAAAAAAGCCAGTGCGATCAAAAACGCAATTGCTATCAATCGAGTCATACATCCTCCTTGTTCCCTTTATTTTATACCATTTAAATCGGTAATTTACGTCAGAGTTTGGTTGTTTAATCGTTTACTTGTCTAACATTTGTGCAAACAGATTTTTTGGGGCTGACATCACATTTATCTTTGGTTAGGATGCCCATACAGATTATCTATGAATTAGATAATTGTTCCGATGAAGACTGCAGGAGAGTGGTTTTTAACCAAAACTTAACATTTGGTTAGATTGACCCGCCGAAGAAGTAAATCTTTCAGGTGCTTTATGCTGATGAAAATCAGAAAAGCGAGGACTGTTGTTGGAGGAACCTCTGGAGAGAACCGTTAAATCGGTCGCCGAAGGAGCAAGCTTAGTGATCCTAGCTCAATTTAGTAGCTGTCGTTAAGTGAAACTCTCAGGCAAAAGGACAGAGGAGTGGAGAGCTACAACCTTAATTAACACAAGAATTCTGTCTAGAAATCCGTATGTATTAAGTGGTGTTTTCGATCATTATTGATCAGCACTGCCCTTTCCCTCTTCTCCTTAAATTTTTTAATTTATTAAGGGGAAATCAATGAACCGCCTATACGACACTTTACAAACCATCGACAGCCTAGTTTGGGGGCCACCGCTACTTATATTACTTGTTGGTACCGGTATCTATTTCACTTTTCGCTTAGGCTTACTCCAATTTCGATACCTACCAACTGCTTTAAAAATGGTCTTTAGCAAGGACAGAACTGGCTCTGGCGATGTTTCTAGTTTTGCCGCTTTATGTACCGCTCTTTCAGCGACGATTGGTACCGGTAATATTGTAGGTGTGGCTACTGCCATCAAACTTGGCGGCCCTGGTGCTCTATTTTGGATGTGGCTAGCAGCAGTATTTGGAATGGCGACGAAATACGCTGAATGTTTGCTTGCAGTGAAATACCGTAAAGTTGATAGCAAAGGCCAAATGGTTGGCGGACCAATGTACTATCTACAATATGGCGTAGGGTCACGCATTCTTGCGGTACTGTTTGCAGTGTTCGCGTTAGGTGTCGCTTGCTTCGGTATCGGTACTTTCCCGCAAGTGAATGCGATCCTTGATGCGAGCGAAATTTCATTTGGTGTGTCACGCGAAATTTCTGCTGTTGTACTGACTGCGTTAGTTGCCTTTGTAACGCTTGGCGGTATTCAGTCGATAGCTAAGGTTGCGGGCAAAGTCGTACCAACAATGGCATTATTTTATATCGTCGCTTGTTTGAGCGTACTTATTTCTAATGCTGACCAACTTCTGAATGCTATTCAACTTGTGATTAGCTCGGCCTTTACGAATACGGCAGCAACCGGTGGGTTCTTAGGTGCTAGCATTATGCTTGCTATTCAATCAGGAATCGCGCGCGGCGTGTTCTCCAATGAATCAGGCTTAGGTAGCGCACCAATGGCAGCAGCGGCAGCTAAAACCGATTCTTGTGTGAAGCAAGGCCTGATCTCTATGACAGGGACATTCTTCGATACCATCATCATTTGTACTATGACGGGTCTTGCTCTAATTCTTACTGGCGCTTGGCAAACAGACTTAGCGGGCGCGGCGATGACTACTCACGCTTTTGCGGTTGGTTTAAATGCTGACACATTAGGGCCAATGCTTGTTTCGGTCGGCCTTATTTTCTTCGCTTTCACTACAATCCTTGGTTGGAACTATTATGGTGAGCGCTGTGTCGTGTTCTTGTTTGGCACTAAGGCTGTATTGCCTTACAAAGTAGTATTCTTAGGATTAGTAGCGTCAGGCGCATTCTTGCAGTTAGACATGATCTGGTTAATTGCCGATATTGTGAATGGATTGATGGCTGTACCTAACCTTATTGGCTTGATAGCACTTAGGCACGTTGTAATTGAAGAAACAAAACTATTTTTTAATAACAGCGCCTCTCAAGATAAACACCAATCAGTCGCGGTGTAGGAAAGACTTCTGAATCTTCACCTCAGTGATACTTTTGCGTGAATGGCACTTCGGCTGAAAGCCAGTAAAAAGCCCTTAGACTAATCTAAGGGCTTTTTGTATTCCGTAACTGTTATCAGGAGTTCTTGACTACATCAAAAGCAAGTGGCTACAGCTAGCTAACTCACTCCCTAAAGTGTTCATAACGTTACGCGCTTGGCGCATCTTCTACTAAAAGCTTAATGCCCAAAGAAATCAGAACCACACCCGTAACGCCTTCCATCCATTTCATAAAGGAAGAGTTCTTTAACGCCTGTTTCGCTGAATTAATTGCACCCGCAATACTGCATTGCCAAACCATAGCGATACAAAAATGGATACCTGCCATCAACATAGAGTGCGCGAACGGCGAGCCATTGGGGTCGATAAACTGAGGTAAAAACGCGAGGTAAAAGACGGCTGTCTTAGGATTTAGTACGTTAGACAAAAATCCTTCTCGAAGCGACCGCCTAACATCAAACTGAGAATGACTGCTATCAGTCACACTTAGTGCTTGCTGACCTTTTAGCATTCCATAAAGGCTAGACGCTCCTAACCATATTAAATACGCTGCACCAATCATCTTCACAAACTGAAAGAGTTCTGCTGATTGCAGTAAAATGGCAGAAATACCTATTGCAGAGAATGTCGCATGAACAAATAAGCCTAAGCAAATACCCAAGCTAGTGATATAACCATCTTTCGCACCAGAGCGAGTAGTATTTCGAATAACCAAGGCTGTATCTAGCCCAGGGGTTAGTGTAAGAATAACAATTGCGACTAAAAACGCTTCAAAGTTAAGAATATCCATTTACTGTTGGCTCCATTCTGAGGCTCGCAATTGAAAGCTGAGCCTCATACATTCTAGAAATTGCGAGTTACTGCATAGTTCTTACTTTCTCATAAACGAAAAAGATTAGCGAACAATCAACACTTATCTATTTGCAAGAACGATGGGATCACCTCCTGCTGACCAAGCAAATATGGCTGATTCAACGGCTCACAAAATTAAATCCATAGAGCACCAACCAGAATGAGACTTATTCTCCAAAATATATAAAATAGTTAGATATATTACCTATTCATTGCTATCACCTATTTGGCGATTTGTAATCAGGTTGTTAGAATCAAGTTTTTATGATCAGGGAAGTTGCATGAGCGCATTCAAAAAACTGGTTGAACATTCTAAAAAATGTTCTCACTTCAAACATTTAGGTTCTATCTGCGGATGGGATCAAGCGTCTATGATGCCCGCAGGAGGCAACCAAGCCCGTAGTGAAGCTATGGCTGAGTTATCTGTTCATATTCATGGCTTAATGACTCAACCCCAACTGGCCGACTGGTTCAATGAAGCGGAAACCGAGACTCTGAACTCAGACGACCAAGCCAGCCTTCGTGAGCTTAAACGTCAGTGGCAGCAGGCTAACATTCTTCCAGAAAAGCTTGTACAAGCGAAATCTCTAGCAGGTTCAAAGTGTGAACATGCATGGCGTAGCCAACGTGGGGAAAACGACTGGAATGGATTTGAAAGAAACTGGCGTGAAGTGGTCGAGCTGTCTAAAGAAGAAGCACAGATCAGAGCTGACCACGCTAATTTGTCCCCTTATGATGCAATGCTTGATATCTATGAACCAGGAACAAGCTCTGCGTCTCTCGACACCTTATTCGCAGATGTAAAAACATGGTTACCCGACTTAATCGATCAAGTCATTGACAAGCAGTCTACTGAAAAGTTTGTCGCACCTTCTGCAACCTACTCAACCGAAAAACAAAAAGCACTTGGCTTAGAGGTCATGAAGTTACTTAAATTCGACTTCAACCACGGCCGTTTAGATGAAAGTGTCCACCCGTTTTGTGGAGGAGTGCCTTCTGATGTCCGCATCACTACGCGCTACGATGAAAACGAATTCGTCCAATCTTTGATGGGCATCGTTCATGAAACTGGTCATGCTCGTTATGAACAAGGTTTGCCTAAATCATTAGCTGGCTTACCGGCTGGTGAAGCTCGCTCGATGGGCATACACGAGTCCCAATCTCTGTTCTTCGAAATGCAGGTTGGCCGTAGCGAGCCATTCATCGGACACTTAGCACGTCTTGCGAGTAACCAATTCAGCGGTGCTGAATTTGAAAAAGAAAACTTCCAAAAAATCTATACTCGTGTTGAGAAAGGGTTCATTCGCGTCGATGCAGACGAGCTTACTTACCCTGCTCATGTCATTTTACGTTATGAAATTGAGCGCGATCTTATCAACGGTAAGATCAAGCATACCGACGTACCTGAACTATGGAATCAGAAAATGCAGTCCTATTTGGGGCTGTCTACTAAAGACAACTATAAGAATGGTTGCATGCAAGATATCCACTGGACGGATGGCGCTTTTGGATACTTCCCGAGCTACACACTAGGTGCGATGTACGCAGCTCAGTTCATAGCTTCAATGAAGAAGACACTTGATGTGAACTCTGTGATTGAAAGCGGCGATCTATCGCCAATCTTCAATTGGCTAGAAGCTAATATCTGGAGTAAGGGCAGTTTACTAACAACGAATGACTTAGTGACTCAAGCGACTGGTGAAACCTTAAACCCAGAGCATTTCAAAAAGCACCTTATTGAACGTTACTTGTAGTGAAAAGCCAGTGCCTCTTACCAGGAGGCACTGTTATCCCCTGACCGCAGTGACTGTCACTTCTATTAAAACTTTCCCTTCAAGTGCGACACCTAAGCAAGCTCGTTGTGGCCAGTGTTGCGGGTTGTCACCTAACCATTCACACCACACTTCATCCATTGTTTGTTTGTCT
The DNA here is from genome assembly GCF_043642225.1 of Vibrio profundi. Classification (GTDB taxonomy): domain Bacteria; phylum Pseudomonadota; class Gammaproteobacteria; order Enterobacterales; family Vibrionaceae; genus Vibrio; species Vibrio profundi_A. The sequence goes on from NZ_JBHZSF010000012.1 coordinate 96,974, forward strand.
TCCATATTCGCAATAAATACCTGAGCGCTGACAATGCGTGTTTTGTCTGATCCCAATTCTTCCAAGTTTTGAGCGATAGTTTGCAGTGTTAGTCGTGTCTGACCTCTGATACCTTGATCCGTATCAGATGACGTCGCGACCGTCCAAACAAGATCTTTATAAGCGGAAGATTTGTTACGCCCGTTATAAATACCGGCTTTCTTTCTATCATTACCTCTCCTTGTAAATAAACCCTAAACCACTGCGCTCTCTTCTTACTCAATAAAGTGAAGAGGATAACCGTGCCAAATCCTCCAAATCTAAATCGACGACGAGGTCAGGTTATTTCCAACCCTGAAGCCAGTTTTCTTTCTGTTTCAGTTCTTTCCAGTCAATGAGGTATTCTTTTTTTGAAAGTATCGCTTCCAAAGTGCAAGAAGCCACCGCACCACTTTCTTCAAACTCAACATCAGACACCAAAAAATGCTTTTCTCTGTTTTTCGGCTTCACGGAAGTCCACTTGCTGTTCAACAATTTAGCAGGATTAATGAGATTCATATCCACTCCTAATTTTACCCACAAACGTAGGGCGTTATACGAACTCTATAGACATTTAGTTCAAGTACGCATGTCGACGCTCTAAAGCAATCAAGACTCTAAATACGTTTTGGGGCTTTAATAGGATGACCTTCTAACTGCACAGTGTTTCTTGAATCTTAAACTTATTAACTGTTAAGTATTCAATGTCTCTGAGGTAAGCGTTTAGATGCCCTTGCTCTATATCATTGGTAAACTGTTCATGACCCTTGGCGGCTTCAGCACGCATAAAATCCACTAATGCCTCTAGTCGCTTGACCATCGCATCTACCAAGTTCTCCTTGTCAGTCATCGTTACTCCATAACTGTCACAGAACCTCTTTGCCCTTAATATCTGTTCGTCAACCGATCCTAGCCTATCCGCTGGGTCAGTTTTAAAAGGCGCCCAACAATAAATAGAATAAGCTAGGTCCCAAATCCTAGGGGCTGGATGAGCGGCATCAAAATCAAAAACGCCCGATACAGTATTGCGAGTTAGCGCGACATTATAAGGAGTAAAGTCTCCATGACATATTACTTCAAACGGCTCTCGCGGCTTTAACATCCAAGGTAACTCCGTCACGTTTTTCTGAGTCAAAAACGACATCGTAGCGTCATGAATTTTTCGTAGTAATTGTGCAGCAGAGTCTAACGCCTCCATAGTGGCAATCGGCCCTGACAACGGGTAATTATATGTGTCACCGACAACGTAACTTAGTACTTCTTGCTTACCGATAACCGCTAGTAATTTAGGCGCTTCACTCACATTGTTATCGTTCAAATGATTCAACAATAAATGAACCGAACTGCTCCATGGTTGTAATGGCCGATAGACAGCTTCACCATCGCGATAAATTGCGCTTTTTCTTCCACCAGTTAACTCTTCCATTTAACCCTTCTCTTTATGATTAATGAGCGTGACACCAACAAATCTTTATCAATCAACGCACTCCTGAATTTGTTTAGACCTTCACTTCTCTAGTTTCATGACAAAATCATTCAATTCTGAAAGCGTTCGAATAACATACACATCTTTTTCCTTGGCATGAGCCTGTATCGACTCCATAAACTCGTTGTTCCAAAATCTCGGGCACATTTTAAGGGTTTTGTAACTGGCTAACGTGCCTTTAAGTACAGAGCACCCTTCAGGCCAACCTTCTGGTGTTACGAAAAAGCCTTTCAAAAAACGTTTTGTGACAAACCAATAGCTCAACACGTACGGAAGGTCTATATAGATCAATGTATCCGCCTGTTGTAAACGATTATGAAATGCCCCTATTGGCCCCAAACCATCGATAACCCAGTGCTCGGATTCCAATATTGTGCTGTGAGCCTTATCAAATACTTCTCTAGAAACCAGTTCACCACTTGGTTCATAGGCAATCGAATCCAATTGATGAAGTGGAAGATTAAGGTTGGAAGATAATGCCTTGCTTAACGTCGACTTTCCGCTACCTGGTTTACCAAAAACGGCTACTTTCTTCATGGAGTCACCTCTAATAAAATAAATTCTATAAAGGCAGATACAGAAAACCCACCTTTACTGGTGGGTTTGACAAACAACAACGCATCAAAAAACCACCATTCCTATGGAATGATGATAATTCGTTGGTTAAGTCGATTTTGTTTCTTTTTCATACAACCACTCTCATATACATGGTGTGACTTGTCAATCACATTCGCGATTAAAATTGGCGTTAAGATTAGTGTTAGCGCTCTTCCATATCCAATCGCTTTCTTCGTTGTCATGCGCCTTTGCTTTAAAGTTAAGCCATGCGTTTCTTCGGATTTTTTTGCACCAATATTTCTCTAACAAGTGCACAATTTGAGGCGACTTTCAGATTGTGATTTAGCCACTTCAACTAAGTAGGTGCCAATCCCCTTTGCCAAAAATGACCTAAATCAAGACAAGGTTTGATTACCCCTTCCTTATCATAGCTTTCAATATCAGTGCTCTATAACATCAAGGTGGTTAATCAATAATAAAAAAGTGAGAAAGAATCATGGGTTCAATTCAGCAATTTATGACACAACATCACAAAGAGTGTGACGATTTGTTAGTAGAAGCAGAAGGTATGCTCGCTAAGCAAGATTGGGCCGCATTTTCTGCACGTTGGGCTCAGTTTGAAAAAGAAACATTGCACCATTTTGAGTTAGAAGAGCAAATTCTGTTCCCTGAATTCGAATCTCAAACCGGTATGACCTCAGGGCCAACCATGGTGATGCGTCACGAGCACGAACAAATCAAATCAATGTTCGATCAAATGAATTCAGCCATCGATCAGCAAGATATTGAACGTGCAATGGGGAGTTCTGAAAGTATTATGATTTTTATTCAGCAACATAATATGAAAGAAGAACAAATCCTTTATCCAATGACAGATAACCACCTCAACAATGGAGAAGCCGTTGTTGAAAAAATGAAAACGCATTAGTAACAGCGTGCTCTTTGAACATAAGGAATAACGGTATGCTGTTAGAAAATGTGCAGACTCTTGATGTGAGTGAGTTAGAACCTCCGCACCCAATGCATCAAATTACTTCTTCATTGAAGCTATTGTCAGCTGGAGAAGTACTCTCAGTTAAACATAGAAGGCTTCCTATTCCGCTATTCGATATGATTGAAGGTCAGTATCAACACGATCACGTCCAAATTAGCACAGAGCACGTTCAAATTTATTTTTGGCGACAAGATGATGAATGTGCCTGCAGTTTGGCCTCTAAGTTAATTAAAGAGTGTGAACTGCGATGAGAATGGCGGGGCTTAACTTTGATGCCATTCCAGATATATCGACTCCCTTCCGGTTTTATCTAACCGCACCGATATTTGTTATATTTGCTTCTCTACTACTGGCATTTCACGGTGACTCCATTTGGCTGAGCCGCTGGATGCCAGTTACTCTTGCCGTCACCCACTTGGTCGCGCTAGGCACAATGGCGATGATCATGATTGGTTCACTCTTTCAAGTGATGCCCGTTTTGTGTGGCGCGCCTATTCCGATTAACGGATGGCGGCTCACGCTGTTCCACTCCATATATTCAATCGGCATTGTGGCCCTTAGTGCAGGATTTCTTGGGTGGGCTAATTTTGGCATTGCTTACATTCTTCTTAGCGCGAGCTTAAGCTATTTCATATTCAAGCTTGGGCAAGCACTGCTGTTCAATGCAAAAGGGGAACAAACACGTTTTCCAATACTACTTTCAATCATTGCGCTTTCAGCTCTAATGATTCTTGGCCTCTTTTTACTTAGCGGCTATTTATGGACTCAATTGCCCGCCTTAGGAAAGTCTTTAACAAACTTGCACGCAGGAGTTGGCGCTTTTGGCTGGGTCATGCTGCTGATTATGGCGGTCAGTTTTCAAGTCATCCCAATGTTTCATGTCACACCCAGTTTTTCGGCTCGATGGCGTAATGGGTTAGTGCTCTCTTCTGCACTGGGACTAGTCATCTCCGCATTAAGTATCCAAGAAGTCAGTACCCATTGGGGATGGGTTATTTGTATCACTTCTGCATTATTTTACTGTGGCATAACCCTTGAGAAATTAGGTAAACGGAAACGAAAGTTGCCCGATATCGTCGTGACTTACTGGCGGTTTGGGCTAATCAATTTAATGCTATCCTGTGTATTGTTACTCTGGCTAGTAGTGCCATTTACTCACCCAATTTGGGCAATTCAGTGGCATAGCAAACTAGAAGTATTAATTGGCTTTGTTTTTAGTCTGGGCTTTGTTCTTGCGATTATTCAAGGAATGCTATTAAAGATCGTTCCTTTCTTGATCACCTTACACCTTCAGCGAATCATGATGAAAAATCCTATGTCAATGATACCGCTCCCCGACCATTATCAACTGATCAGCCGAAAGCGAATGAAATATCAATTCAACCTTTACCTCGCGTTGTTCATCAGTATTGTGATCTGCTTTTTTGCCCCTCACCTCACCGTACTTATTGCCATCGCTTTTACGGCAAATTGGTTATGCATTGCCAACAATATTTTTCACGCATTACGACAATACCGAGACTATCGTAATCAGTTAACCTCCACTGCTCCAAATACAATGCCTACATAACCTCATATTAAAAAAGCGACTAAAGGTAGCCCTCCCCCTAGTCGCTTTTATTTAGATCTATCTACTGTTTAAGCTAAGAAGAATTTATAGCCAAGAGAAAACATTAACAAGCTTAACGACAGTGAAATCGTTCTCTGGATTAGCTTAGGTCCATATTTCATCGCTGAAGCACTACCCATATGGTTACCAAGTAAGTTCATCACAACAAGTGGCAGCGCTAGTGCGTACAAAACATGCCCTGCAATAACGAAGGCAATTAAAGCACCAATGTTTGATGCAAAATTAAATAACTTAGACGTCGCTGATGCGGCAACCAAATCAAATTTAAGCAAGTAATGAAGAGCAAGAATCAGAAAGCTACCAGTTCCTGGGCCAAAAAATCCGTCGTAAAATCCAATCACGAATACTGCTGCCGGAACACCAAACAGGATTACGCCTTTCTTAATTTCTTGATCCGATTCCTCTTTGTTTTGCTTCTTAGGAATGAAAGAGAGAACAATACCAATTGGCAACATGCCAAGTATAATCTTTCCGATTGTATCAGGATCAAAATACAGTATTGCTTCAGCACCAGCATAAGCCCCTATTAAACCAGCAGGGATACCTGTTGCAGCGGCGGTCCATACCACTCGTTTATTCTTCACGAAATTTCGAATTGCGGCAATCGTGCCTAAAGTACTGACGATTTTCTCTTGCCCTAGCGCTACTTGTGGTGGCAACCCCGCTAGTATAAACGACGGAACAAGAATCAAACCGCCGCCCCCAGCGACACTATCAATAAAGCCTGCTGCAAATGCCGATACCATTAAGGCAACTAGTACCCAAAATGTAATGTCGCTCCCTAACCATTCCATAATCTAATCCTTTATATATTTATTATTCGTAAGCTTTAATGAGTACCGACGTATCCATTCTGCCAAGCCCTTTGGCTTGAAGATCTGCATATTGAGCATCCACTTCTTGTGTTAGCGGTAATTCCAAATCATGTTTTTGTGCTTCATTGAGACAAATGCCTAAATCCTTTCGCATCCAATCAATCGCGAATCCGAAGTCAAACTTGTCTTCCGCCATCGTGACAGCACGATTTTCCATCTGCCATGAGCCCGCCGCGCCGTGCTTTAATACGTTAACGACTTGCTCAATATTCAAATTCGATTTTTGAGCCAATAGTAGCGCTTCGCTTAACCCTTTAAGCACACCAGAAATACAAATCTGATTGACCATTTTGCAACGCTGTCCTTGCCCGTGGCCGCCTAGAAGCGTTGCCTGTTTAGCGTAACTGTTCAGAAGTTCAGAAATCGACGCGAATACCGTTTCTTCACCGCCACACATGATAGTCAGTGCACCGTTTTCAGCACCGGCTTGACCACCTGATACTGGAGCATCAACAAAGTAAATGCCTTGCTTTTTACACGCTGCTGCCAATTCCTCGGCGAGTTCTGCTGATGTAGTTGTGTGGTCAACTAATACCGAACCCGACTTCATGCCCATTAAAACGCCGTTATCGCCATACACGACGCTTCTTACGTCGTCATCATTACCTACACAAATTGCAACTACATCGGCGTGCAGTGCTGTTTCTTTTGGTGTGACGGCATAGTCACCTTTGTATTGCTTAGCCCAATCTTGCGCTTTACTCTCTGTACGGTTGTATACTTTGGTATTAAAGCCAGCGTTAGACAAGTGCCCCGCCATTGGAAAACCCATTACGCCTAATCCGATAAATGCTACGTTTTTAACTTCCATTGCCTTGCTCCTAATCTTGTCCAATATGTTCTGTTTTTGGGTATGCTTGTACGATTCGATCTAAAGAGTTCATTCCAAATAAACGCATCAGCCAACGATCTGCTCCGTCGTCTCTCGGAGAGAACCCCTCGCGGCTATGCAATACTCTTTGATTCTTGATAATCACCAAATCGCCTGGTTGATATACGATGTGTTGCTTCAATGAAGCATCTTTCAATTGAGCCTCCAACATCACTAGTGCCGCGGCAGCTTTCTCTGTCATTGGAGTAGTGTTTTCTTTGTCATAACGGCAATGAATTACGCCATTGTCATCAAATACCACCAACGGCAAAATCGTCGAACTTGATTGCCCAAATGAATCTGGTCGTCTAATACTAAATTGTGGTTTTGCTAACTCTTCTAGTACTCCGCGGCTGAGCTTCGCCATCAGTGAATCAATCAAGATAAAATTTGAGCTAACGCTCAAGTCAGAGCGAAGTGCCATTAAAGAAAGGAACTCCGGACATCCGCTCTTTCCATTCAAAGGTTCACAAGAAAGAGGTAAATCAGGGTTATCTACGTGATGTCCGAATGTATGTGTAGAGCCGTGTGAAGACTTCTCGTTGCGCCCTTTAATTGCCGGTACAACATGGCGAAAAAGCAAGCCATCATTCTCTGTTTTATACGCAATTGGTTCAATTCCAGCCAATTGATATATGCCAATGTGACACGCGCTAGCCAATGGTGTTTTTGAGGGTGCTAAATAGCCTTTATAAGGTGTCGCACACAAATCGTTGTCGATCGGTAAGCCGCGAACAATCAGTGCACATTGTTCATCAGAGGTTTTGAATCGCTGAATCGCTTCTACAATGTTTACCGGCAAGCTATGTTTCACAGTATTTCCAAGCCACTCTCGAGTTTCTAGCCAAGAACTGTCATCCCCTAACCTTAGGTTTGTAAAAGTACTTTTTAGTTTTCTCGAAGCTTCATATGAAATATGCAGCTCCTGCACACTTTCAAACTGAAGTGACTCAACATGAGTGTTTAACATTTCCCTATCCCTAATTTGACGTTGTTATTTTGTTTTGAGTTAATTTAATTCAACCTAATGACATATGTCAATAACAAAAATTAACATAATTTACATATTTTTATTTATATTAAACTAAGTAATGGACTATACTCTTCGTCATATTGAGTCAGGAGGAAGGCTGTGAGTGACGTAAAATTCAGCAAGATAGCGCAGGTTATTAGGGAAAGAATTGAGTTAGGTGAATATTCACCTGGTTGCAAATTACCAACTCATCGTGTTTTAGCTAACGAGTTAGACACCACCCCTGCAACGGTCGCAAAAGCATACAAGCTATTGGCACAAGAAGGTCAACTTGAATCCTTTGTTGGCCGCGGGACATTTGTTTGCGCCCAGTCTGACTTAAATGTTGCAATTAAAGCGCCTGAAGAAGAAGACAACTTTAACTTCTCGATCTTACAACCTTGCTTGTATAAGAACGTCGCACCTTTAAAAAAAGCGTATCAAGTAGCTGGCGAACAGCTGACTTCTGAACTGATTGGTTATACTGAATTTTCTGGTCACGAAGCTCACCGATTAGCTGGCGTAAAATGGGCAAAGCACTTCGGTTTAGAGGGTGGCGATACAAACAACACAGTGTTAACTGATGGTGCTCAGCATGCACTCTCTTTGCTTATTAATCTATTGACCAAACCTGGAGACACCATTGCGGTTGAATCTCTGACCTACCCGGGTATCCTAGCTATTGCGAGTTTGGCAGGTCGAAAAGTCGTTGGCGTTTCGATGGATGAACAAGGTATTTGCCCAGCCTCTTTAGAGAACGTTATAACTGAACACAAGCCGAAGTTGGTTGTCGTTGTCCCATCTCATCAAAACCCGACAGGCATTACTATGCCAGAGCCTCGTCGAAGAGAAGTCGCCAATGTCATTGAAAAACATAACATTTGGCTGGTTGAAGATGATATTTATTGCTTCTTAGATGAAAATCCCATTCCTGCGATCAGCAACTTTGTTCCTGAAAAAGCATTCCATGTATCATCACTGTCCAAAGCGCTTAGCCCAGCCATGCGATGCGGTTATATCAAAGCACCACTTAGCCAAATGGCATTATTGAATGCTCATATCCGTGCCAACATTTGGTTATCGTCTCCAATCAATTACATTGCTGCGACTCACTTGATTGAATCAGGGGAAGCATTTGAAATAGCTGAGAACCAAAGGAAAACAGCAGCAGAAAGACAAACAATCGCTCGGAGTGTGTTGCCATCGATTTGGTGTCGAGCAACCGGATACCACATCTGGTTGCCCTTGCCAGTAAACTGGAAAGCCGATCGTTTAATGATGGAAGCCAAAAATCGAGGTGTCATTGTAAGCAGTGGCGGGTACTTTGATGTTAACGGTAGTGAATCCGAACATGTTCGACTATCTCTGATGTCTGTCAGCACGGAAGCCCGGCTTGAAGAAGGGTTGAACATCTTAAAAGAGCTCTTAGATTCTGAAACCAGTACCTTGTTCCCATTCTAATTCTTCTCACTTCCAAGCGCTTCGATTCTGAGGCGCTTTTCGATTTCCCCTCCCTAGCTCATCTGTTCCAGGTATTCTTATGCGTAAAATGCAAAGACGTTTTGAAGCATGGTAGCATGCAAGTCAGATCATAAAATGTAGGAATTACGATGTCTACGACTAACCGATTATTGCTGTTTTTAGACGTTGTTCAACAAGGTTCATTCACCAAAGCAGCCACCTTACACGACATGGATAATTCCGCGCTCTCCAAACAAATAAAGAAACTAGAAGCCGACCTTGGTGTTCAGTTGCTCAATAGGTCTACACGTTCTTTTTCTCTAACTTCTGCTGGTGAAGAGATTTTGGATCAAGCCCATGTTCTGAAAGACTCACTTGATCAGGTTCAGCTTATCGCCGACTCTTATCAATCTAAGCCGAAAGGGATTCTAAGGATCACCTCCCCTATTTTCTTCGGACATGGGTATTTGCAACCTGTGATTTCGCAATTCATGAAAACCTATCCAGATATCCAGATTGTTCATGTCTTATCCGATAAAAAGAATGACATCATTTCTGAGAATATTGATCTCGCATTCCGCTTGGGCAAGCTACAAGATTCAAACCTCATTGCAAAAAAAATTGCTGAAACTAACTTTATATTGATCGCGTCAAACGACTTCATCAAAGAACATGGCAACCCAGCTACACCTCAAGAGCTAATACAACTGCCATCGGTTCTGTACACCAATGGGGATATGACGGTCGATCAGTTAGTCATAAACGATGAAGTAGGAAGTGCATCTTATAGTACCCACAAAATGAAAGGGAGCTATAAGGTCAGCGACGTAAGAACCACCATTGACGCAGTGAGAGATGGACTCGGCTATGCGATGATTGAGCTTGCTAATTTACATAGCTCACTAGAAGAATTAAACCTTTCGTTACTCCTACCCGACTACGATATATCAACCAAAGATACCGCAATTTATGCTATCTATCCGCACAGAAAGCATACGAAGATTGCAAAGATGTTTGTTGAAGAAGTGCAAAAATACATTGGGACACCACCAAGGTGGGAAATATATTTGAAGTAAACAACTCGAAGAAAAAAGCCCCGCAAATTCAGCGGGGCTTTTTAAGAATTATAACACTGAGATCACATCGTCTAATGCAAGACGTGCTTTTGGAAGTCCGTGATTATAGTCTTCGCCATCTTGATGGTAGCCAATCGCTAATGCGACTTCACAAACATGCCCATCTAGATGGTCTTTAAATGCTTCACCAACAAGAGCTGAGTCAATACCTTCCATCGGCGTAGAGTCGATACCTAAGCGAGCAAGTGTATGCAAAAGGTTCCCCAAGGCAATATAAAGCTGCGCTTTCGTCCACGTACCATTGTAACCAGACTCGTCAGTATTCATCTCAGCGAACGCGTATGCGCCCATAAAGGTATCGTACATATCAGCAGGTAAATGTCCTGAAGTCACTTCCGCATCCACACGTTTAGCAAATTTTTCTTTAGTGAACTTCGGATCATGCGCTAGCAAAATCGTATGTGATGCCGACTTAGCATGTGGCTGATTGAATTGGTGCATATTTTCAAACGTATCGTGGAAACGCTGCTTTGCTTCATCACTCTCGATAACAATAAATTTCCAAGGCTGAGAGTTAATGGATGAAGCCGACAAGCGAATCGATTCCTTGATAACTTCCATATCTTCAGAGGTAATACGTTTCTCTGCGTCATACTTTTTAGCTGTATAGCGGTTATTTAAGTCTGTAATAATTTGATGTGCCATTTCGAATTTCCTCGTAGAGCGAAAGCAATGGAGGCATCTTAGAGATTACTACCAATTAGAAACAGACTAAAAATCGCCAATCATTATGGATAAAAATCACCACAATCAGATTAAGTACCCGATTAAAAGCAGAAGTGACAATTTTCTTCATTCAGGCCCGCTAGGTTTTGCAACGCAATCATATGTTTGAACCCTTCTTCTTTCCCCATATTGTATCCAGCCATCAGCTTTCTTTTATCCATTGTCAATCTCTTCACATGGTAATCAGGAGAGGGAGCAATTACTCGAACCGTAGCATCGCTTGGCGGGTTACGAATGAACTCAATGGATGCGTTATACCGTTCTTCCCTTAACAACATTGCCTGTACTAACCTAGGATTATCAGAAAACAATGCATTGACTAACCTTGGGTACTTCAAAGGCTTCATCTGAAAAGTAAGCGGGCGAGAGAGAACGACAGTAATATCTTTGAACCCATTGCGGTAAGCTTCCATCACTGGAATAGAATCTGCAACGCCGCCATCGGTGTAACACTGATTATCAAAACACGGCGTATCTTTATAGATCATTGGCAAAGCTGCGGTTGCTTCCATGACCTTATCTATATTGTCTGGCGTGACTTTGTGATATTCCGCTTGACCATTCTTAATGTTGGTCACCGCAACGTACAATGGAATAGCGGAAAATAACGTTTGATTATCAATAGGGAATGCCAGTTTTGATTGTTCCCATAGCCATTTCACATCCGCTAAACTTCCACCAGAAATAGCACGCCTAATATTAAAAAAATCTTTCGTCGTCGCCATTTTAGTGATGACTTCAATGCTGCGCTTTGGCTGTTGAGACAAGAAACCTACAAGATTACTCGCCCCAGCCGAAACACCAAAAGCAGCCTCATACGGGCTATGATTTTTTTCCATGAAAGCGTCTAGTACCCCACTGGCAAAGACCCCACGCATTGCCCCACCTTCTACTACTATTGCTTTTTTTTCATTCATATTCTTATCCCCCAATTGCGGCTGAGGATAAATCGTTACGCTTATTGAATAAAATTGGTTGTGGCTTTTTATTCAATAGGGAAAACCTATAGCCTAATTGAGTCGTATATCTAGTCGACGAATTGAGATTAGAGGCTCGCCATTCTGATTCACTATCAGTAGAATGCCGCCTTTAACCAAAAAACAATAATAGGGAAAAACTTTGCATACTCTCGAGCAGTTACGAACAGGTCAGCTAAAAGGCGTAAAGCGCGTTCAGATCTCGGAACAACTTACATCATTTCCAATGGAAATTCTTGAGTTAGCGGATTCATTAGAAATCTTAGATCTGTCGAATAATCGCCTTTCTGATATTCCCGAGCAAATTGCTGAGTTACGCAAACTAAAAATCCTATTCGCCTCCAATAACTTATTTACCGAACTACCGGCTTCACTAGGCGCGTGTGGACAGTTAGAAATGGTCGGTTTCAAAACGAATCAGATTAAAAACGTTCCAGAAACATCACTACCACAACAATTACGTTGGTTAATTTTAACTGATAACCAAATAGAAGCTTTACCTAACTCTTTAGGCGAACGCCCTCGCCTCCAGAAGCTCGCGTTAGCCGGTAATCAAATACGTCAACTGCCGAAAACTATGTCTAAGTTAGTAAACTTAGAGTTAATCCGACTATCAGCAAACCAGCTTCAAGAGTTTCCTAAATCGCTACTGGAGCTACCAAAATTGGCGTGGATCGCATTTGCTGGAAACCCATTTTGCAAGCATGCCGTCAGTTCAGAAGGCGTACCAAAAGTTCCTTCTACGAGCTACAGCTTAAATCAAGTTTTAGGTCAGGGTGCTTCTGGCGTCATTTCACACGCTAACTGGCACAATCCAGAGTTTGATTTTCCAAAAGAAGTTGCCGTAAAGGTGTTTAAAGGAGAAGTGACAAGTGACGGCTATCCGCACGACGAACTTGAAGCTTGTCTACAAACTGGTTTTCATCAAAACCTTGTTAAATCAATCGCTCAAGTCGATGAACCAAATTACCTTTCACTAGTGATGGAGCTCATCCCTTCTGACTATTTCAACTTGGGATTACCGCCTTGCCTAGAGAGCTGTACTAGAGATAGGTTCAATGACGGCTTTTCTTTATCAATTGAGAATATCGATAAAATTGTCACGCAAATGATCGGTGTATTTGAGCATCTTCATGCTAACAAAGTTTGTCATGGTGACCTATATGCTCACAACGTACTGATCAATAGCCAAAGTGAGATGATATTTGGTGATTTCGGAGCAGCTTCAATCTATGGCTACTTAAGCCAAGACCAGCAACAAAAAGTTAAAGCGATTGAATCTAGAGCTCTAAAATATTTCATTGAAGATCTTTTATCCGTTTGCGCTCCTGAAGACAAGTTCAGTACAACCTTTAAGAAATTAGAAAACTTCGTCGCCTAAACTAAAAAAAGCCTAGTTATTAAACTAGGCATTTTTTAAGGCTTAACTTGGGCAAGCTTTAAGTAGGAGTGGAGCTCTCCATTCTTGTACTCTATGGCCGAATGTATATTCACTTCCCTATTGCCAACCACAATAAGTTGATATTTATTTTCACCTTTAGCGATTTCTACGTCTAAACATCCATCTTTAATGCTCCAACACCCCGACGTCGCAAAACGATCAAAGAGCCGGTATTCATTAAGGGTTCCATCATGGCGAAAAATCACTTCCGTTATATACCCTCCGGTACAGGTCTTAATCCAAGTGGTATCAGCAACGTCTGCACGCTCGAGGGATCTTCTAGTTGAACACCATTGAGAGAAAGCCTCTGCCTGTTCATCACTTATGAGAGACTCATGTCGCTCTAAAAGTTGATGATTATATTCACGCTGAAATAGCTGAAACATTATCTCTTTAGACATAAACAAGATTTCCGAATTAAGGTGCTAGTTGATATTGAACGACATAGAGCTGATCAATACCTGGATATATATCTTGTATCACGCGTTTTAATTCAAAGAGCGTCATGTTTTCTTGTTGAGCATGAAAGTCGTCCAAGTCCGCAAATAGAACCGGAGTAACAGACAGTATTTTTAACGAACAAAACTTTCGACCGCTTTCAAGAGTTGAGACTTTGACAACAGTGCCGGACTGATAGTATTTTTCCGATTCATCGCGAATCGTGATAGTTTTCTTGCCTGAAAGGATATCTGCTTCAAAACGTTCGAAGAATGTCATCGTCGTTAGGGCTTTCATTTCTCATTCCTAGATAGATTTTGTCCCGATAATTTACCCCAATTAGTGACAGGTAAGAAGAGGGACTTCTAGCAACTTATTTACTCTGAATTCGATTAGGAATTAAGAGCTATAACATTAAGTCGTAATGGGAATATTAGCGAAGACGACAGGCTGAATTTACTGCAAAATAAGGGGAATCACTGCAGTTTACAAAGTACGTTTAGCCCGCCGCTGTTCACACAACGTAAGAATTAGTTGTTTATCTTCTTCTGAAGAAGCATTCCAATTAATGATTTCTAGATAAGTTCGATAACAACCTAAGCAAACATCGTTATTATCTAAACAGCAATTCCTAACGCAAGGGTTAGGAATCGAATGCTTTCCACACTGAGAGTTAGAACGACTTACAACCATTTAAGATACCTCTACTCAAATACTAGAGGTTTCCATCAAGTTTGCCTAATACTTACAGCGTTAAAGGCCGCCAGTTGTATCCACAAAACTGCCAGTGACAAAGGAAGATTTATCAGACGCGAGCCAGACGATCGCTTCTGCTACTTCGCGTGGCTCCCCACCTCTTTTCAAAGGTATATTTTCACGAAGTCTATCAACACGACAAGCCTCACCGCCTGATGCGTGCATTTCAGTATAAATTAATGCCGGTCGAACACCATTTACTCGAATCCCCTCTTCCGCAACTTCCATTGCTAAGCCGCGGGTCATTGTATCCATTGCCCCTTTAGAAGCTGCGTAGTCTACATATTCATTGGGAGAACCACTCTTGGCTGCTCCTGACGACACATTCACGATACTTCCACCTGTCCCACCATGTCTTGTGGACATCCTTTTGACTGCAGCTTTACTACACAAAAAGCAACTCATGACATTAGTTTGTAGAATCTCAGAAAACCGTTCAGCGGAGATATCTTCCATACGCGATTGCTGCTTTAATATTCCAGCATTGTTAACCAGTACATCAAGAGTTCCTAGCTCATTGTCCACCGTATTAAATAAGCGCTCCACATCTTTTTCAATTGAAACATCGGCTTGAACAACTATGCATTTCGCCCCTAACTTCTCAATATCTTTCTGCAGTGCTGAGGCCGCATTGAAGTCAGACACATAGTTGATACATACGGAATAACCTTCTTTGGCGAGCAATTTAACTGCCGCAGCGCCGATACCTCTTCCACCACCTGTTACCAAAGCTACTTTATCTTTTTTCATTTTCTTCCCTGAATGGAAATCCAAACAATGTGTTGAAATAACATAACCTTACCCAACATTGCCGTGCAACCTTTTTATAAGATTGCACTGATACCCCTATTGCACTAACTAAGCCTCAGAGGTATCAATATTCAGTGTAAAGAGGACCGCCACAGTGTTGATGAGAACAAACTCACCATACGTTAGGTTAAGACTAACTTATTAGTAGATAAGAGAAACTCAGACAAGCGTTAAAGGAAGGACAAATTTCAGGTAATAAAAAAGGAGAGCCGAAGCTCTCCTTTTCTTAAACCTTTAAGCAAACTCTAAATTATAGAGACGCTTTCGCTTTTTCAACTAGAACTGCGAATGCAGCCTTGTCGAATACTGCGATGTCAGCAAGAATCTTACGATCGATCTCGATAGATGCTTTCTTAAGACCGTTGATGAAACGGCTGTAAGATAGACCATTTTGACGAGATGCCGCGTTGATACGTGCAATCCATAGTTGACGGAATTGACGTTTCTTGTTGCGACGGTCACGGTAAGCGTATTGACCAGCTTTGGTAACTGCTTGGAAAGCTACGCGGTAAACACGTGAACGTGCTCCGTAGTAACCTTTAGCTTGTTTTAGAACTTTCTTATGACGTGCACGAGCTTGTACACCACGTTTTACGCGAGGCATTATGCTTCTCCTAAACTAAACGATTATTAAACTAAAAAGAATTAAGCGTATGGCATCATACGTAGAACTTGAGCCACTTCACATTTAGGAAGGATCGCATTCGGACGTAGCTGACGCTTGTTCTTAGTAGTACGCTTAGTCAGGATGTGACGTTTACCAGCGTGCTTAAACTTAATACCACCAGCAGTTTTCTTGAAACGCTTAGCAGCACCTTTGTTGGTTTTCATCTTAGGCATGATGAATAACTCCGCATTGTTGAGTTGTTAATAAACATAGTAATTAGGGCGAATAAAACGCCTCTGCTGTAAAACAGCAGAGGCGCTATTATTACTTGTAAAGCCTTTAATTACTTCTTCTTCGGCGCCAATACCATGATCATCTGGCGACCTTCAATTCTCGTTGGGAAAGATTCGACTACTGCAAATTCTTCAGTATCCGCTTTCAAACGATTTAGAACGTCAACACCGATGTTCTGGTGGGCCATTTCGCGGCCACGGAAGCGAATTGTTACCTTCACTTTGTTGCCGTCTTCTAGGAAACCAGTCAGGTTGCGTAGTTTTACCTGATAGTCACCAATATCAGTTCCAGGACGGAATTTAATTTCCTTAATCTGAACCTGTTTTTGCTTCTTCTTCTGCTCTTTCGCAGCTTTGCTCTTCTCGAAGAGGAACTTACCGTAGTCCATCACACGACAAACTGGCGGCTCGGCGTTAGGGCTGATCTCTACAAGATCCATACCAGCTTCATTAGCTGCTTCAAGTGCTTCATTGATTGAAACAACACCAACAGCTTCACCATCAGCGCCAGTTAGACGAACTTCACGTACGCCACGAATATCACCGTTTAAACGGTGCTGGTTTTGTTTGGCCGGTTGTTGGCCACGTCTTCCGCCTTTAATAGCTATTCCTCCAGATTGAGCTTACGGCTTGAAACCTCAGCTTGGATGTAAGAAATAAAGTCATCCACTTTAAACTTGCCAAGGTCTTTACCTTTACGCGTACGTACTGCAATTTCGCCGGCTTCCATTTCTTGGTCACCACACACAAGCATGAACGGTACACGTTTCAAAGTATGTTCGCGGATTTTAAAGCCTATCTTCTCATTTCTCAAGTCCGCTTTGACTCTAAATCCACTTTTTTGCAGTTTTTTTGTAATTTCTTGCACATATTCAGACTGTTTGTCGGTAATGCCCATTACAACTGCTTGCTCCGGCGCCAACCAAGTTGGGAAGAAGCCTGCGTATTCTTCAATTAAGATACCAATGAAACGCTCTAGTGAACCAAGGATAGCACGGTGAATCATAACTGGCGTGTGACGCTCGTTATTTTCTCCAACGTAAGTTGCACCTAAACGCTCTGGTAATGCAAAATCAAGCTGCACTGTACCACATTGCCACGCACGATCTAGACAATCATGTAGCGTGAATTCAATTTTCGGTCCGTAGAATGCACCCTCGCCGTCTTGAATTTCATATGGAATTTCCATTGATTCAAGCGCTAGCTTAAGGTCAGCTTCCGCACGGTCCCACATTTCATCAGAACCTACACGTTGCTCAGGACGAGTTGACAGCTTAACTACGATGTTTTCGAAACCGAAAGTCGTGTAAGTGTCATACACCATCTCGATACACGCTTTCACTTCTTGCTGTACTTGTTCTTCAGTACAGAATACGTGAGCATCATCTTGAGTAAAGCCACGAACACGCATGATGCCGTGTAGTGCACCTGACGGCTCATTACGGTGACATGAACCAAATTCAGCCATACGTAATGGTAGATCACGGTACGATTTAAGACCTTGGTTGAAGATTTGAACGTGACCTGGGCAGTTCATTGGCTTAAGAGCGTATTCACGGTTTTCTGAAGAAGTCGTAAACATTGCTTCTGAGTATTTGTCCCAGTGGCCTGAACGTTCCCAAAGAACGCGATCCATGATTAATGGACCTTTCACTTCTTGGTAATCGTATTGAGTTAGCTTTTCGCGTACGAACATTTCTAGTTCACGGAAGATTGTCCAACCATTGTGGTGCCAGAAAACCATTCCAGGAGCTTCTTGCTGCATGTGGAATAGATCTAGGTGCTTACCAATCTTACGGTGGTCACGCTTCGCCGCTTCTTCTAAACGAGTTAGATGAGCTTTTAATGCTTTTTTGTCGTGGAATGCAGTGCCGTAGATACGTTGTAGCATCTTGTTGTCACTGTTACCGCGCCAATATGCGCCCGCAACACTTAGAAGAGTAAAGTGTTGGCAGAACCCCATGTGCGGTACGTGTGGCCCACGACACATGTCGATGTATTCTTCATGATGGTATAGGCCCGGACGATCGTCTTTAGAAACGTTTTCATCCAAGATTTCCATCTTGTAAGTTTCGCCGCGAGCTTCAAATGCATCGCGCGCTTCCTGCCAGCTAACCGTTTTCTTAACTACTTGATACTTGGTCTTAGCAAGCTCTTTCATACGCTTTTCGATTTTTTCGATATCTTCTTGCGTTAAAGAGTGTTCCAGATCGATATCGTAGTAAAAACCATTATCGATAGTTGGACCAATTGCCATTTTAACTTCTGGGTAAAGCTGTTTAATCGCGTGGCCAAGTAAGTGAGCACAAGAGTGGCGAACGATCTCTAAACCATCGACTTCGTCTTTCGCGGTGATGATTTCAAGGCTCGCATCTGCTTCAATTAGATCACAAGCATCAACACGCTTGCCATCTACACGGCCAGCGATGGTTGCTTTCGCAAGACCTGGACCGATTGATAGTGCAACATCTAAAGTAGAAACTGGGTTGTCGAATTGACGCTGACTGCCGTCAGGAAGAGTAATAATAGGCATTATTTGTCCTTTACAGTGGTGTTGCATACCAAGCAACACATGCTAAGTGTATTTCCTTCAAAACACTGAAGGAATTCAATAAATAGATAAAAATCACTAAGTAAAGTCGTGCAATACTGATGCTCAAACCTTTACTAAGCCGACCATTCTAACCGACCTATCAAAAATAACAATCAAAGCGATAAAGATTGTTTAGCCTCCTTATCACCCGTTTTGTTGGGGTTTTCTCTTACGTTAAAGATTTCGCACTAAACTTATAGTCAGACAGGCTGCATTCAAGGAGAAGATATGAACAGATATTGGGTTTTCATTAGCCTACTCTACTTCGCCTCAGCTCAGTCGAATGAACAGCCAAACCAATACGGTCCAATCACTAGCTACGCTCAAGCACCGCTTCAAACCATAAGCCTAACCCCACGTTTAAAATCGGGGTTTTCTTTACCTGAAAATGAGTTTCAGTTTTATTCGAGCTTGACCGCCGCCAGCATTTGGATTGAATCCGGCGACTATCATGCTGATTATTATCAGAACCAACTGATATTAGGAGGGAAATGGCAAGCATCAAAGAACTGGCAGTTCGACCTTAACTACCGCTGGAACTATGCTGCGAACAACTACTTAGACGGGCTCGTAAGAGATTTCCACAGCCTATTTGGAATTTCTCAAAATGGTAGAGATCAAGTCGATAACCATCAATTCAATATTCAAATTCCTAAATACGGCATTGATGCACAAGGCTTCCAGCGAACGACGATAGTTAATGCATTGACTTTATACGGACAATACCAAGTATTGACCCAAGAAAATTACGGTTTATCTATTGGTGGCGCAATTTATGTCAATCGAGTCAATAACGGGACATTTGAAGGCGACAGTGTCGAGCAAAGCCTCCAAGCCAATTACACACACACTAAAGACGAGCATACACTTTTCGGTACGGTTGGTACCAATTACCGGCATAGCCAAAACATGATTGGCGACTTTCCAATGAAGAAAATGACATTATCTTTGATCGGTGGTTACCAATACCAATGGCGTAAGAACCATCAAATACATTTAGAGTATCGATGGTATCAAGGGGCTGAAAGTGGCTCATCTGACTTTGCTCATTCCGCTAATGAGTTCTTGCTCGGCTACCGTTACTTGATGGAAAACTCGGCGATTGAGCTATCACTCGTCGAAAACGTTTTTTACATGGACAACAGTACCGATATCGCTTTTTCAATCGGCTATATACGCTAGTCATAAAAAGGGTAGATGGAAATGCCCATCTACCCTCTCCTTGTTAACTGGATAACTAAATGCTTAAAACATGCCTAACCGCATTCGATACTTCTGAGTCACTTGCATTCATTGACAAGCTAAAAGAAGTATATTGATCCCCTCTAAAGCTCAATGAGCGGTCAACTTCTGCCAAGCAATGTACCATCTGACCTTCCAATACAAATGAAAGCTCAACTTCTTTATTATTTACAAAACCACCAGACCTAAATTCCAGTTCTTGGTAGCACCCCGAGCGAGAAGAAAAGTTATTGCTCTTCAAATACCCTTTTTCAACATCCGCTTTAACCATCGTCATTCCTGCCGCTTCAAGGGCTGAAATTACTTTGCTTACGACAGGCAACGGCTTAACTTGCACAAAATCACGGTCTTTAGGGTCAATTGCAAAATCAATATCAAGCGTCGTTTCTACCCACACATGAGTTTGATTTTTTAGCACATTAAGTTCAGTAATCGGTGTTTCAGGATTCAACTGTAATCTGAAGGGAACTTGTTTGACTTCTCCAGGTTGAACCACAAACGATTCAACAGCCTGAATTCGCCCTAAAGAGAACGTCTCATAGCTCGTGCTATCTTCTGTTTCGACTTTGACTTCAGTATTAAGAACCAAATTAATTGCATCTATTTGCTGCTCAACGTCTCCACCCATAATATGAACTTGGCCTGTCAGTTCTCCGCCCTGAACGACATCAATACTGTCTAAAATCGTATCTACTTTCGCGGCACCAATACCTAAAGACGATTTTAATTTCTTAAACATACTTATTTCCCAATCATCACTGATAGTTATTATTCATTAGAGTTAGGCTAGTGAACCTTGTTTACTCACCGGATTCAAGCCTTCAACCATAAAGAATTCGAGTGACACACCATTCGTCTGCGTACCAATTGAAAATAAATCTGAATACGTTAAGCTATTTGTATAGTCAATTTAAGGGTCAATTATGCCTAGCTCTCCGCTTTACCTTCAGATCAAACAGTACATTGACGAAAAAATCGTGAGTGGTCAGTGGCCGGTTGGACACCAAATCACTACAGAACTTGAGCTTACAGAGCAATTTAATGTCAGCAGAATGACTGTCAATAAAGCAATTCGCGATCTTGTATCTGAAGGGAAACTTGTAAGAAAGCCAAGGCTGGGTACTTTCGTCTGCAAGAGTAAAGATAAGGCTGAATCTCCCCTGCTAGATATTCGAAATATCGCGCAGGAAGTCAAAAATAGAGGCCAGGATTACAGCAGTGAAGTACTGAAACAATGCGAGATCATTGCTGATGAAAGTGTCGCCACACGTTTAGGTATCATGCTTGGCGCTACCGTGTTCTACAGTGAAATCATTCACTTTGCAGATCAAAAGGCCATTCAGCGAGAAGTCAGATGGGTTAATCCACTTTACGCCCCACAATATCTAGATCAAAACTATACTCGCACCACCCCAAACCAATACCTTTCCGAAAACTGCCCACTTAGTGCTATTGAGCACACGGTAGAAGCAATAGTCCCTGATGCTGCTACCAAACAGATTCTTGAATTGTCAGGCTCTGAGCCCTGCTTGCTGCTTAATCGCCGTACTTGGAGTGGAGACAAGCTTGTGAGCTTTGCCCTGCTTTACCATCCAGGATCTAAATACAAATTAAGCTCCAAGGTTTTGCTCTAATATAGGGTTTCATCCTATTTACTGATCACATTTTCGCAACATCAACTTGCTAAGTATCATTTAATGCTCTATTTATTTGTATATACATTTAAATGTAATTATCGAATAAGACGAGATTGGAATGGATTTAATACTTAGTAATGCGCGTTTAGTTACGATGGCTTCTTCAGAATCTGGTTACCAACCGACCGAGCCTAAACACGTCGTCGTAAAAGCAGGAAAAATCGTTTCAATCTTTAATACACTCAGCGATGTTGATTCTCAACTCCCTATTATCGACTGCTCCGAAAACATCGTTACTCCTGGCCTTATCGACAGCCATACTCACCTTGTATATGCCGGAAACCGCGCCAACGAATTTGAAATGCGTTTGCAAGGTGTGCCTTATCAAGAGATCGCTAAACAAGGGGGAGGCATCCTTTCAACGGTACATTCAACTCGAAACGCTTCGGAAGAAGAGTTAGTGGATCTTGCACTTCCTCGCTTAGAAGGTTTGATGAAATCAGGTGTAACGAGTGTCGAAGTAAAATCTGGCTACGGATTGACCTTGAACGATGAATTAAAGATGCTCAGAGCTGCAAAGGCGCTCGAAAGTCATCGTCACATTAAAGTGTCTACCACTTTGCTAGCTGCTCATGCTCTTCCACCAGAGTTTGCGGGCAAGGCAGACCAGTATATTGATTTGGTCTGCCAAGAAATAATCCCTGCAGTTGCCGAAGAAAACTTGGCCGATGCCGTTGATGTGTTCTGTGAGTCCATAGGGTTCAACCTAGATCAAACCGCCAAAGTGTTTGAAGCAGCAAAGCAGCATGGACTCGCAATTAAGGGGCATACAGAGCAACTTTCCAATATGGGTGGCAGCGCTTTAGCTGCAAAATATGGTGCACTTTCTGTTGATCATATCGAGTATCTGGATCAAGCAGGTGTAACACAGCTCGCTCAGTCCAACACCATCGCTACACTACTCCCTGGTGCATTCTACTTCCTAAAAGAAACGCAAGAACCACCGATTCAATTATTACGCGACAGTAACATTCCGATGGGTATAGCGACTGACTTAAACCCAGGAACATCCCCTTTTGCAGACCTAACCTTGATGATGAATATGGCCTGTACATTATTTAGACTCACACCAGAAGAAGCTCTGCGTGCAGTTACTGTCAATGCCGCTCAAGCAATAGGACAAAAAGGTAAACGAGGACAAATAGCAGTAGGGATGGAAGCAGACTTTGCAATTTGGAACATTCAACATCCAGCTGACCTAAGCTATCAAGTAGGTGTCCCACGCTTATCGCAACGTATTGTTAATGGAGTAATCTGTCATGACTAATTCTGTGCAACCTGAAACTACCCACGAATTTCACTGGCAAGGACGACATGACGCTGAAGACGGTGACCTAGGTCAACGTGTACATCACGCTATTCGTTCAAAACAAGTGTTCGACTTAAACGCTGCTGAGCAAAGTGTGGCGATATTGGGTTACGCTTCTGATGCCGGTGTTGCAAGAAACAAAGGCCGAATTGGAGCTAAACGTGCTCCTGATTTAATCCGTCGCGCATTAGCTAATATGGCTTGGCACCAAGATGCTCCCATCTACGATCTTGGAAATGTCACTTGCGAAGACGACCAATTGGAGCTGAGCCAAGCTCAGTGCTCAGATGTTATTGCTCAAGCCCTGTCTTCAACCAAGGTGATCACTCTCGGAGGCGGTCACGAAGTTGCATGGGCATCATTTCAAGGGCTAGCTAAGCACTTCAAAGCAACGCAACCAGACAGCAAGCCGAAGATTGGCATCATCAATTTCGACGCCCATTTCGATTTACGCGCATTTGAAAGCCACCTAGCGGATGTGAAACCAAGCTCGGGCACCCCTTTCAATCAAATTCAGCAATATTGCGCTGAAAACGATTGGCTATTTCACTACGCATGCCTTGGCGTCAGCCGTGCAAGTAACACCGCTGCACTCTTTAAAAGAGCTGACGAGCTCGGCGTTTGGTACGTAGAAGATCATGAGTTATCTCATATCAATCACATCTACCATCTGACTCAATTACAGCATTTTATCGACAACTGCGACTACATCTACCTGACGATCGATCTTGATGTATTCTCAGCAGCCACCGCTCCAGGAGTCAGCGCTCCTGCCGCTCGTGGTGTCAGCTACGATTCACTTGCCTTATTCCTAGAAAGAATTTTGCATTACAACAGCAAACTACTCATTGCAGATATCGCCGAATATAACCCCACCTACGACGTAGACAGCCAAACCGCTCGACTAGCGGCAAGGCTAAGCTGGGACATCGCGAATGCAATGGTCAAGAAACAACACAAATAAGTTAGCTCACAGAGCCTAACGATAAAAATAACCCTACGTGAAACTAAAGGAGTCTCAAATGACGGATCATCACTCAAATGACCCTCGTCTCGATACCACTCGTGAAATTCGTGCACCACACGGTACTACACTACGTGCTAAGTCGTGGTTAACAGAAGCACCGCTTCGTATGTTAATGAACAACTTAGACCCAGATGTAGCAGAACACCCGCATTCACTAGTGGTTTATGGCGGTATTGGTCGCGCGGCTCGTGATTGGAAATGCTACGACAAGATCGTTGAAGTGCTTGAACGTCTAGAGGATGACCAAACGTTACTTGTTCAATCAGGAAAGCCTGTGGGTGTATTCCCTACTCATAAAAATGCGCCTCGCGTTCTGATTGCTAACTCTAACCTAGTGCCACACTGGGCAAACTGGGAGCACTTCAACGAGCTCGATAAAGAAGGTTTAATGATGTACGGCCAAATGACAGCGGGCAGCTGGATTTACATTGGCTCGCAAGGCATTGTGCAAGGTACCTATGAAACCTTCGTTGCTATCGCGAAGAAGCATTTCCAAGGCGAAGCGAAAGGAAAATGGGTTCTAACTGGCGGTCTTGGCGGTATGGGTGGCGCGCAACCACTAGCAGCAACCATGGCTGGTTTCTCTATGATTGCCGTTGAGTGTGATGAGTCGCGTATCGACTACCGTTTACGCACAGGTTACGTAGATAAGAAAGCCACCAGCTTAGATGAAGCGATGGCGATCATCAAAGAATCTGACACGCCTATTTCTGTTGGTCTTCTAGGCAACGCGGCTGACGTATTCCCTGAGCTTGTGGAACGCAATATCACTCCTGACGTGGTAACAGACCAAACTTCAGCGCACGATCCACTGAATGGCTACTTGCCACAAGGTTGGAGCATGGAAAAGGCTGCACAAGAACGACTAGTTGATGAAGCTAAAGTTGTGAAAGCGGCAAAACAATCGATGGCGATCCAAGTACAAGCAATGCTTGACCTTCAATACCGTGGCGCGGCGACGGTGGATTACGGAAATAACATTCGCCAAATGGCACTTGAGGAAGGCGTAGAAAACGCATTCGATTTCCCGGGGTTCGTTCCTGCATATATCCGTCCATTATTCTGTGAAGGTATCGGCCCATTCCGTTGGGCAGCGTTATCTGGCGATCCAGAAGATATCTATAAAACAGACCAAAAAGTAAAAGAGCTTATCCCTGATAACCCACACCTACACAACTGGCTAGACATGGCTCGTGAGCGTATTCAGTTCCAAGGTTTACCTGCTCGTATCTGTTGGGTTGGATTGAAAGACCGCGAACGTCTAGGCCAAGCTTTCAATGAAATGGTCAAAAACGGCGAGCTAAAAGCACCGGTGGTTATCGGCCGTGATCATCTAGATTCAGGTTCTGTAGCCAGCCCTAACCGTGAAACTGAAGGCATGATGGATGGGTCAGATGCCGTTTCAGATTGGCCGCTACTCAATGCCCTACTAAATACTGCAGGTGGTGCAACGTGGGTTTCTCTTCACCACGGCGGCGGTGTTGGAATGGGCTTCTCACAACACTCTGGCATGGTCATCTGTTGTGATGGTAGCGAAGATGCGTCACAACGTATCGCTCGCGTACTTCATAATGACCCTGCGACTGGTGTTATGCGCCATGCCGACGCAGGTTACGACATTGCAAAACAATGCGCGAAAGAGCAGGAGCTCGACCTACCTATGCTTAATGAAGAACTGAAAAACCTTTAATGTCTGGAGAAAACATGCTGAATTTATTACTAAAACCTGGACAGCTAGGCCTATCGGAACTGCGTAAGATCAGCCGCAGCCCTGTCAATCTATCGCTAGATCCAGAAGCCATTCCAGACATCGAAGCGAGCATGCAAGTTGTAGAACAAGTGATCGCAGAAGATCGCACAGTCTACGGCATCAATACGGGTTTTGGCTTGCTAGCCAACACCAAGATCGCCCCGGAAGATTTAGAAGTTCTACAGAAGAGTATTGTGCTCTCGCACGCGGCAGGTATTGGCGAGTTCATGTCGGACGAAACCGTTCGCTTAATGATGGTACTTAAAATCAACAGCTTAGCACGTGGTTATTCAGGTATTCGCCTGAAAGTAATCAACGCGTTAATCGATCTAGTCAACGCTCAGGTATACCCATGTGTGCCACAAAAAGGCTCGGTCGGCGCTTCTGGTGATTTAGCCCCATTAGCTCACATGAGTACTGTCCTACTTGGAGAAGGCCAAGCAAGACATAACGGCAAAATCATTACTGGCCTAGAAGCCATGCAAATCGCAGGCTTAGAGCCTATCACACTTGCACCGAAAGAAGGCTTAGCGCTGTTAAACGGTACTCAAGCATCTACGGCGTTCGCTCTTGAAGGCTTGTTTGTCGCTGAAGATTTGTTTGCATCCGCTACCGTATGTGGTGCTATGTCAGTAGAGGCCGCTTTAGGCAGCCGTCGTCCATTTGATCCACGAATCCACCGCGTACGCGGCCACAGAGCACAAATGGACGCAGCAATGGCATACCGCCATATGCTAGATCAAAGTAGTGAGATTGGTGATTCTCATACCGGTTGTGAAAAGGTACAAGATCCTTATTCACTTCGTTGTCAACCTCAAGTCATGGGTGCATGTTTACAACAGATCCGCAACTCTGCAGAGATCCTAAAAGTAGAAGCGAATTCAGTATCGGATAACCCATTGGTATTTGCTGACGACGGCGACATCATTTCAGGCGGTAACTTCCACGCTGAACCAGTAGCGATGGCAGCGGATAATTTAGCGTTAGCCATTGCCGAGATTGGTAGCCTTTCGGAGAGACGTATGGCTCTACTGATCGACAGTGCATTGAGTAAGCTTCCTCCGTTCCTCGTTGATAACGGCGGCGTTAACTCTGGATTTATGATCGCTCAAGTGACGTCCGCGGCACTCGCGAGTGAAAATAAGACGCTAGCGCACCCAGCATCGGTCGACAGCTTGCCAACTTCAGCGAACCAAGAGGATCACGTTTCAATGGCAACGTTTGCAGGCCGACGCTTACGTGAAATGGGAGAAAATACCCGTGGTATCTTGGCAGTCGAATATCTTTCTGCCGCTCAAGGCATCGATTTCAGGGCGCCAAATAAGTCTTCTGTACGTGTTGAAGAAGCTAAGCAAATCTTGCGTGAAAAAGTCTCTTTTTATGATAAAGACCGCTACTTCGCACCGGATATCGAACAAGCTAACTTATTGCTCAAGCTTTCTGTACATAACCACTTAATGCCAGAAGGCTTACTAGCAAGCTTCTAATATCAACTATTCGAAAGGGTTTACTTCGGTAAACCCTTTTGTAATGAACCACTATCCACTTCACACTCCTCTCCTTTGCTCATAACCACAGCATGGTAAAAGCGTCTATTGAATAACTGACAAGATGAAAAAAGAATCATATGAATACATGTTCTAACTGGATAGACCATTAGTTTCATCATAGTTGGATATAATCGCGACCAGATTTGACTACTAAAAGCGTATTATGTTTCTGACACCGTATTTTTCAACTGACCAAAACCAATTTCAATTCACTCGTGAGCAAGCAAGCCACTTCGCAAAAAAAGTTGCAGGTGACTTCAACCCAATTCACGATGAAGACAACAAACGCTTCTGTGTGCCAGGCGACTTATTGTTCGCTGTTCTTCTGCAAAAAGAAGGCATTAGCCAAACAATGCGTTTTGATTTTTCTGGTATGGTTAGTGATGGTATTGCTCTTAATGTCGAAAATAAATGCGATAAAGAAAGCGCACTTGTAGACGCAAATGGCAAAGAATACCTACACATGACATGTGAAGGTGAACGCAGCCACAACCAAGCATTCATTGAACATGTAGTAACAAACTACGTTCAATTCTCTGGTATGAACTTTCCTCACATCATGGTTCCTCTTATGGAAGAGCAGCAAATGATGATCAACTGCCAACGTCCATTAGTTATTTATGAAAGCATGGAAGTTGAATTCACTCACCTAGACCTATCTCACCCTGAGGTTGTATTCTCGGGTGCAACTTTTGATGTTGAAGGTAAACGTGGTGTTGTGACGCTAAACTTCGATTTCAAAGAAGATGGCGAAGTCGTCGGTAAAGGCATTAAGCGTATGGTCGCAAGTAGCCTGAAGCCATTCAGCCAAGAAGCAGTTGATGACCTAGTAAACCGCTTTAATGAACGTAAAGATATGTTTCTCGCTCAATTTGCAGCAGCGGCGTAGTCATAGCTAATCACCCATATTAAAAAGCCCTGATAAGCTAACTTATCAGGGCTTTTTGTTTATTTCATGTCATTGTAAACAATCATTGGTGATAAACTTTTCTTCTGTATGCGACAAGCATTAATACCGGTACTAAAAACCAAGCTACTCCACCACCACTAGAACTCGATGTGGCATTTGATCGCGTCGTTGACGTAGTGCTATCTGTCTCTTCTGTATCTGATGTATCTGATGTATCTGATTCTTCCGAGCCTGAAATATCTGTGCCCTCTGAACCCGAAGTATCCGTATCTCCTGAATCCGAGCTATCCGAGTCTTGTGAGCCTGAAGTGTCTGAGCCTTCCGAACCCGAAATATCAGTATCTTCAGAAGACGAACCATCCGTGTTTTCCGAACCTGAAGTATCCGTGCCGCCTGAATCCGAATTATCCGAGTCTTCTGAACTTGAAGTGTCTTTATTTTCGTAAGGGAGGCTACCCAGGTCTTCTGAATAAGTAATCTCAAACACTTTCACTCTATCTAACCCACTAGTCACAATCTCATCTTTAGAATATAAAAGGGTGAGCACATTGTCAGAATCTCTATATAGGGGAACATCAATGTCTCGAGTTACTTCTCCACTTAGTCGCATGACACTCTTGCTGTTACTAAAGATAGACACTTCATCGAAATCAGCCTCCGAAGATACATTTAGTGACACAGTTACCGTTCCTTTAGGTATACCGGTGATCATCAGTTTAGTGCTTTCGTTATGGGAAATTGTTGGGGAAACGATACTCCCACTCTCGCTATCCCAAGTACCATTAATGCTGTAAACACCATTGTTAGGAGCAGTAATAAGATTCGTTACACTATCTCGTGCTAAAATCACCCCTTCGTATGAAGCGCTCATTTGGATATCGCTAGGGAACGTATTACCGTCGGTAGAAAGTGATATCGTCGCTTTACCTGAGGTTAGATCATTTACTGTATAGGCGATTTGAACTTGGCATGTACCACCAGCCTCAATCCCATTAACAGAGCAATTCTCAGAAACAATATTGGTATCTGCGGTAATAGCTTGGAGAGCTGTTACCTTGACAATCTGATCCGAATGATTGGTTAAGTCGAAGCTGTGGTGATGTTGACCGACTAACTTAGGCCCAACACGTTCATTCTGGCGATAACTTAAACCAGCCGTCTGCATTTCGATCCAGTCAGCAAAATGACTAACGTTCGCATAAACTCCATAAGCATTTTGTTGAGCACATCCGATTCCCCAACTAACCACACCTAACTGCTCGAAATTTTCACCACTTTGAACCACAATAGGACCGCCACTGTCGCCTTGGCAGGAATCCCTACCGCCTTGAGAATACCCCGCACAAAATGCATCATCACCGATATCCTCATAATCTCCACCTAGAGAAGTACAAACGTTTTGGTCGACCAATGGAACATCCACTTGATACAAGTGGTTTGAAAAAGAGGTACCGGCGCCAGCATCTTGATCCCCCCAACCCATCACGGTTAGCAACTCTCCAGTTTGAATATTCGAACGAAGATATTTATCGGCGGTGCTAATGGCTTTTTCGTTAACACTTTCCGCTAGTTCGATAATCGCTATATCATTATCATTAGAATTCGTCTGAGCGTAATCAGCGTGCACATAAACAGCCTGTACTTTATAACTGTGTTCATTGACCGTTTGCGCTTGTAGATCACTTTGTCCAATCACAACATAAAAATCTTCGGGTTCAAGTGTATCTACACAATGGGCAGCCGTTAAAATGTATTTTGTGCCAACAAAGCTACCACCACAAAACTGCCCCAAGTATGCGTCTGGATTATTGAAAGATAGCGCCGTCATGAATGGCCAACTGCTACTATCTGATTGCGTACCATTGATGATCCGCGAAGAGGCTTCAGTCGCAGCCATAGCCGACGATAACCCTAGAGAACTAATACTCAGAGTTAGCAGCATCGCCTTTAAGTTTTTCATTGGTTTCCTTACTCCAAATTGCACCTATATATTCACCAGAACAATAATTTATAAAAAATCGAATCTGAAGAAATAAAACACTATTCAATTTATTTTTGTGACGAATAAAACTTATTAGCACTCACTGATTTAGCTTGTTCTAAATCCACCTGCGTTCTTGTGCCATTCAAAAAATCAAAAAAGCCCCGACAACAAAAGTTATCGGGGCTTTTTCATCAGGGAGGCGAATCGCTATTTACGTCTTCGATTGGCTAAAAATAGCAGAACCACAGGTACAAACCATCCTAAACCACCACCACTTGAACCACTTTTCGCAACATTAGAACCATTTGATTTTGAGATACTTACCGCATCTGAATGGCTAAAGCCACTCACTAATGCTCTATCGTCACCAGCAGAAAACAATCCGTCTTTCTTGTACTCAAGTAGAAGGGAATTGTCGTTATCTCGGAGTAATGGGACCCTTATGGTGCCAGTAAACTCACCACTGACGCTATCTACTAACCAAGCGTTACTATAAATGTTAAGAACATCGAAGCTTTCTTCAGAGCTGACATCCAAATTGAGGGTTAATGTGCCCGTTGGAATACCCGTAACAACCAGTTTACTCTCAGTATTATCCCATTTGTTCGACGAAACTAAATCACCGTTATCTTCCTGCCACTCATGTTGTGTTGTATATACATCGTCATGTTGGATCGATACTTGATCAGCTACGTTACTGGACGCCGCTTTCACACCAACATACGTCACTTTCATCTCTATATCTGATAAATTGCCATGATCGGTCAAAACAGATATTTTTGCCTCACCAAAATCTAACTCATCAACCATATAAGAAATGTTGATCTCGCATGATGCTCCAACACTTAGTGGTGTCGAACATGTATTACTTTGAATTGAGGTATCTGTTGTAACGGCAGTAATTTGAGTAACTGATACTGGCTGTTGAGTATTGTTGGTCACGCTAAAGGCATGAGTGTGCTGTCCGGCTAACTTCGCGCCTACACGTTCGTTTTGTTGGAAGCTAAACCCTTCCGTCATCGAAGAAATCCAATCGGAAAAATAGCTCACGTTAGCGTACACGCCATAAGCACCTTCTTGAGCGCAACCAATACCCCAGCTAACGACACCTAGTTGTTCATATTCATCGCCATTTTTCACGACGATAGGACCACCGCTATCCCCCTGACAGGAATCTTTCCCACCCTCAGGGTAACCTGCACAAAAGGCATCCTCGCCAATACTCGCATAGTCTCCACCAAGGCCTGTACAAGTAGACTGCTCAACTAAAGGGACATCGACTTCAAATAAATGATTAGACGAAGAATAAACGTCTGGGTCAGCATTTTGATCACCCCATCCCATAACAGTTAAAACTTCACCAGACTCCAAATTATTTCGTAAATATCGATCGGCTGTAGTTATGGACCTAGCATCAGGAACATTCGACAACTCAAGAATTGCTAGATCATTTTTGATATTTGGAGATGATTCATAGGAAGAGTGAATATAAACTTGTTCGACAGAGTAGCGGCTACTCTCTGCATCAGAAGCCGATAAATTCGAAGTACCTACGACAACATCAAAGTCTAGTGATTCAAACTCTTCGACACAGTGAGCAGCGGTAAGAACGTATTTCCCACCGATGTAACTCGCTCCACAAAACTGCCCATCATAAGCATTTACGTTTTTGAACACTAAAGCTGTCATGAAAGGCCAACTATCACTCCCTGATTGCGAGCCATTTATGATGCGCGAAGAAGCATCTGTCGTAGCATGAGCCGACGATAGCCCTAGCGAACAGACGCTTAGAGCTAACAGCGTCGTCTTAAAATTTTTCATTCGTTTTCCTATACCAACTTATATCTATACATTCACCAGAACGATAATTTATAAATAACTTTGGTTAAAGGAATACAACACTATTCAATTGTTTTTTGTGACGAATGAAACTTATTAGCATTAACTGATTTAGGGGGTGCTAAACCCATCTGCGCACTCGTTGCTTATAATCCACATAACTAGCCCCGAACAAGGCTTCAAGTGCCTGTTCTTCTGGTTTTATTTGAAACTGGTTCATATAGATGACGAACAAACAACTTAAGCTGATACTGAAAAAATTCTGTAAGTAATAACCAAAACCAAATAACACTAAAAACAACCCTAAATACATTGGATTACGGGTATACGCGAAGATTCCGGAATCGACGACTAGCGATGCTTGCTCAGGTTTTATTGGATTAACCGTGGTCTTCCTTTTTCTGAATTCATAGACGCCCGCAAGACCGATATACGTACTGATTAGTACTAAACCTCCAAACACATAAAAGCGAAAAGGAAACTCTACTAGCACGTTCACAAATACTGTACTGACATAGTACGACAGCCCAAGCATCACAATAAAAAGGGCCACCGGCGGTATTTTCAATTCCAGAAACTTCATAAACTAAATTCATCCTAGCTCTAACACTAATGACAAAAAGCCCAGTAAAAATACTGGGCTTCGTGAGTTACACTATATTGACTAACGCTTGTAATGGGTGAGCGAGTTTCTCCCCCTCAAATCGCTTCACTTGGCTGCGACAGGAATACCCCGTAGCCAAACATCTATCTTTCGGCAAGGATTCCATTTGTGGCTTCCAGCTCAAACCGTAGATATCTTTCGACGTTTGAAGCTTATCGACCTCATGACCATATGTACCGGCCATACCACAGCAGCCTACTGGAACTGTATTCAACTTAGCACCGAAGTGAGTGAAGATAGCGCCCCACTCTTTCTCGGCGTTCGGCATTTTGGTTTTTTCTGTACAGTGAGCAAATAAATACCACGCCTCTTCCGAGTCACTTTTCTTCGGCTCGAATTCAGCAAGTAATGGGCTCATCCATTCATGAACAGTAAGTACATCAAACTCGCCACGCTTGTCCCCTAACACTTCAGCGTATTCATCGCGATAACAAAGCACTAGAGCTGGGTCTACGCCCACCAATGGTATTTCAAGCTCAGCAACCATAGACAAAAAGTCAGCCGTCGATTTGGCGTTCTTAGCAAATCGACTTAAGAACCCCTTAACATGTTGGGCTTTACCGTTTGGTTTAAACGGAAGAATTACAGGAGTTTTGCCAAGTTTAGCGGCCAGTGTTGCAAAGTCTTCCACTACATCTGCATCATAGAAGCTAGTAAACGGATCTTGAACTATGATGACGTGTTGTTTTCTGTCTTCTAGAGAAAGGCCCGCTAACGCTTGTAGATCAAATTCTTTCACTGAATTGTCTTTAAGTCGCTTTTGTAATGTCGGGACAGACATCAAAGGTGCATCGACATAACCGATCGTTGAAGCTGTTAAGTTTTGTGCCCATTTTTGTGATAACGCAGCATTCACGACTTTTGGCGCTTTTGCCATCAGCGGCAATACCGTTTCGATATTAGCGACGAGATAATCTTTTGCAGGGCGCTGATAACGATCATAGTAAATGTTGAGGAATCGCGAACGGAAACTTGGGACATCAACCTTGATCGGACATTGGCTTGCACACGCTTTACACGCCAAACAACCGTTCATTGCGTCGTAGACTTCATGAGAAAAGTCGTACTCATGACGTTTATTTAACGAGTTCCTCACTCGTTCAATCATCGTTTTGATAGGTGTCGTGTCTTTTAGCGCTTGTTGCTCTAAATCGAGAATATCTACACCTTGTTCTGTGAGCTGACGTAACCACTCACGAACTAGCCCTGCACGCCCTTTCGGTGAATGACGGCGGTCGGCCGTCACTTTCATCGATGGACACATCGGTGAGCTCGTGTCGTAGTTGAAACACAAGCCGTTACCGTTACATTCCATCGCTTGTTTGAAGCTGTCACGCACTTGAACATCAATCTGGCGATCATAGTAACCGCGCTTAGTGTCACTCACTTTAACCAGTTCAGCGTCACTCTCTAAAGGCGTACAGATCTTGCCAGGGTTCATTTTGTTATGCGGATCGAACGCCGATTTAATTCTGCGTAATTCGGTGAATAGCTCTTCACCGAAGAAATCTGGACCATATTCAGAACGGAAGCCTTTACCGTGCTCGCCCCACATTAAACCGCCGTATTTAGCCACCAGCTTGACCACTTCGTCGGATACTTGATGCATTAAAGCTTCTTGCTGCGGATCGCACAGATCTAACGCCGGACGAACATGGAGTACTCCTGCATCCACGTGGCCAAACATGCCGTAGTTGAGCTCTTTTGAATCAAGAAGTTCACGAAACTCGGCAATGAAGTCGGCGAGATTCTCTGGCGGTACACAAGTATCTTCTGCAAACGCAACTGGCTTCGCACGGCCTTTCGCTGCGCCTAATAAACCTACAGCCTTTTTACGCATGTTGTAGATTCGGCCAATGCTTGCGAGATCGCTACAAACCTGAAAACCGATAACGCCGGCTTCTTCTGTTTCAACCATAGTGGCGAGCTTATCTGTCAGCGCCTGCACCTGCAGTGCTACTTCTTGCTCATTTTGCCCAGCAAACTCGACCATATTAATGCCGAGCATTTCTTTATTTGGAACATCAGCGAGTAAGTCACTCACGGTATGCCAAACAATGTCTTGCTTCGCTAAGTTGAGAACGCGGGAATCAATGGTTTCAACAGACAGCGCACTTGCTTCCACCATAAAAGGAGCGTTGCGTAGTGCTGAATCGAAGGTGTTGTACTTCACGTTCACCAAAGTGCGCGCTTTAGGGATCGGAGTTAAGTTCAGCTTAGCTTCAGTAATGAACGCTAGAGAGCCTTCAGCACCACATAGAACACGGGTTAAATCAAAAGAATCATCTTGTTCACTAATCGCATTCTTAAGATCGTAACCGGTTAAGAAACGATTAAGAGGAGGGAATTTATCCACTATCTGCGCACGCTTTTCACGACAAACCAACTCTGTAACTTTCAATGCCTCAGACGCGTATTCCCCTTCTTGAGGTAAGCCATGAGACAAATCAGATTCTAAGCACGAACCATCCGCAAACACCGCTTGCAGCGACAGAACATGGTCAGACGTTTTGCCATACTTTAACGAGCCTTGCCCTGATGCATCGGTATTGATCATACCGCCCAATGTGGCTCGATTACTCGTTGAAAGATCTGGAGAGAAGAAATACCCAAATGGACGTACAGCATCATTAAGTTGATCTTTAACGATACCTGACTGAACTCTAACCCAACCCTCTTTTTCATTAATTTCAAGGACCTGGTTCATATGACGGGATAGGTCGACAACGACCCCCTTCGTTAAAGATTGACCATTAGTCCCAGTGCCGCCCCCTCTTGGAGAAAAGGTAATTCTCTCAAAATCGGATTTTGAGCTAATCTTTCCTATAAGGGTCACATCTTTTGTTGTTCGAGGGTGAACCACAGCTTGAGGTAATTGTTGGTAAACACTGTTGTCGGTTGCAACAGCTAGACGGCTAGAATATTGAGATTCGATATCGCCAGTGAAACCTGCAGCTTTTAGTTCATTTAAAAAGCTTACAACCACCGGATCGACATCCGCATTGAGTTGAAGTCTTGGTAACATTTGCTTCCTGCCCCTACTTCGCTGATCCAATCAGCAATGGGTTGATAGTGATTTTGATTATATTTTTGAGTTGAGTCACTTTACTACTAATAACTTCATATAAAAAGGTGATCAAATAAGAATCTCAGTGCGAAAATGAATCTAACGCTTTCTTTTTCCTCAAATCTATTCAATATATATTGAACAACATTCGTTTAATGGATACATCAAGAGCACATGGCAATGAAAAAAAATAAAACAGTAACAACAGAAGATATTTTATTGAAGCTGTGCCAATCGGTATCTGGTGTCTTAACATCAGCAACAGCATCTCAAGTTTCTTACTCTGCGATGGTGCAGAAAATCAACAAGACCAGTCTGAAACCAGACTTTGGCTGTTTTGTTCTATTTGATGGTGGTTTCTCTGGCCTCGTCGTCATTAACTTTACTTCCAAAGCCGCTTTGGAGCTTTATACAAACTACATGCGCAATATGGGCATGCCTGAAGAAGAGCTTGCTGTGCTACACACTTCTGATGAGGTAGGTGATGTACTGGGCGAGTTAATGAACCAATTGGTTGGTGATTTCACTAATAAAATTCGCAAAGAGCTACAAACAAATATCACGCAAAACCAACCGAAAATGCTGGCATTGAACAAGCAAGTGAACCTGTCTGTCGACACCAACTTGGATCGCCCTCAGGCACGTCGAGTGACGTTCTCTACTGAAGCAAACAACATCTTTTACCTTGAGCTAGCAATGGACAAGACTGAATTTATTCAGCTAGAAGAATTCGAAGTGTCTGAAGATGAGTGCCCGGATTCAATCTTAGAAGCGACTCAACAAAAAATGAATACGCCGAAGGAAACACCAGAATCAAAAGGTTCTGATGCGGCCACTGACTTGTTGGATGAACTAGGTATCTAATTCCATATTACCCTCTTACCAAGTCACCCTGTCGTTCGCCGATGACGACACCATTGAACGCCACCGAACTTCTTCGGTGGCGTTTTGCTAAGTAGAGATTTC
Organism: Vibrio profundi; assembly: GCF_043642225.1. GTDB lineage: Bacteria > Pseudomonadota > Gammaproteobacteria > Enterobacterales > Vibrionaceae > Vibrio > Vibrio profundi_A. The sequence continues at coordinate 133,661 of NZ_JBHZSF010000012.1, forward strand.
CATCTACCAATGAAATTACGCTAGATAAATCATCCTTAGGGCTCAGCTTAACTAAGCTTAAGCCTAGTGTTAATGTCACTGAATCAGACACACCGGAATGCTGATGGGGAGTCCTCTGGCTCTTCATTGATCGCTGAATCGCTTGTGCGATTTGTTTAAGCGGTGCTGCTTCTATACTCTCTATCAGAATAAAAAACTCGTCCCCGCCGTAACGGAAGATACTAGCTTGAGTATGCTTGCACGCATCCGTTAAGACTTGAGCGATATTTTTTAAAACAGAATCACCAGCATCATGTCCATAGCTATCGTTGTATTCTTTGTAGAAATCAACATCTATCATTATCAAACCAACCGTGGCTTGCTCAATACAAAGCTTAGTTATTGAGCTCTCTAGCTGAAGGCGATTGAGCAAACCGGTCAACGGATCAGTCATCGCAAGATGATTCAATTGAACGTTACTTTGCTGCAATTGCTTTTGTTGCTCTATCAGAGTTTGCTGTTGGTGCAAATTCTGCAGAGCGATCGCTATATATTGCGCAAACTGCTCAAGTAACTGACGATGATAGGTTTTGTACTTGTACGCTTCATGATGCTGGACTGTCACAATCCCAAGTAACTCATCCCTCAATAATATTGGAGTAAACAGAACAGAATTAGTATTGTGGTCTGAACCGGTTTTATAAGTAAAGTTGCGTCTGAGGTTACTGCCGAGCGCAGAAGCCACTTCTTCATCGGTTCCAGTGTTAATCAACACCGTCTTTCTTGTTCGGCAACAATACGCCCCGATCCCGTGGTTGCTTTCACATTTGACAACTTTGGGCTCGACTCGACACCCTCCATCAACGGTAAAACAATAATTCAGTTCGTTATTGAGGGCGTCATATAAACCAATACTAAAAAACGTCGCCGGGAACAGAGTTTGAATGTCATAAAACACGTCGACGATGTCGTCCACTAAGTTCGTCGACGTCGCTATTTTTTGACCAAGCAAAGTAATCGAACTGAGTTGATTCAGAAGCTCTTCCTGATTTATTTTTTCGCGGTATTCTCGAACCCGCTTAATATTTGCCTGAAAATATTGGCTTTCTTGACTTTTAAATCGCTCGAGTTCACTTTCTGCATAACCAATTTGTTCTTCGTAAACTCTATCAATATCATCACGTTCATTGAGACGTTGATGACAAGATTTTAAGATCGAGTACAGTCCAAACAGTAGTTTTGCGTGGTCTTTTATCTGCTTTCCTGCGATAACTTTGTCGCACAATTCGATCGCCTGATGGTAACGATGGCTGTCGAAAAGAAACTGCGCGTATAGGTAAGCGGACTCAGCAACCCCATAGCCGTCATTCTGTTGAACAAAGGTGTCATAAGACGCTTCGAAAAGCTGATTCGCTTGATGGTGAGCATCACGATCTTTTTCAACCAAGGCTAAATATAGGTTTGCAAAACCAAGATTGCGGGTAAATGAATGGGCTTGGCTAAGGGCTATGCTCTCTTTTAACCAAACCTCTGCTTCTCCTAGCTCACCTAACTCTCTTTTCGAACGCCCATAGTTGAGGTAACAAAGACTCAGAGAAGATGGGTCACTTATCTGATGCAGATTGGTAATGGCCGACTTAGCAATATCTGCGCACATTTCATAATCCCCTAACTGACTGTAAATAGCCGCCAAGTTAGTATTAAGTAATGACTCGAAATATGCGTCTTCGAATTCCTGTTTAGACTGTGCTTCCAGTAAATACGTTAATGCTTGCTGATAATCCCCTACAAGAGAACATAAAGTGCCTAAATGCACTCGCAAATATTGTGCGAGTACGAATTCACGATCTCGTTCACACGCACCAAGTAGATCCAGAAACTCTACCGCCGCTTGCTCAAATTGATGACTACGATACTTCTGATAGGTATCCAAAAACGATAGATAATGAAGGTTAGGCTCCAGCGCGGCATTTGAATAAATCAGCTGTATTCTGGTTTTTAGCTCAACCACCGCGTTAGCGGTTCTGTCCATGTAAACCCTTGATATCATTTTTAAACAACACTGATCCGTTGCGAATCGCATGCATCTCTAACCTTCACACTTCATTATACAGAACATAGTATTATATAGTAATTACAAGTCACTATCTCAATTCGCCTGATTACTTGCCTCTTTCTGTTCAAGGCGAAAACAGGTAAAATGGCGGACTTTTCTAAATTTGCGGAAGATATCTAGTTAGTCGATGGATAAGAAAAAAGCCCTTAAAAAAATTGCGAAGTGTTTAGAACTTGGCAATTCAGCAAACGTAAATGAAGCCGCTAACGCGATTAAAATGGCTCATAATTTGATGATCAAATATGGTCTTGAAAAAGACGATATTGAATTCATCAAGATGGGGAAAACTCAATCTACTCACTTACTTCCTGCGAATATCAGTTCCACTCTACTTCGAGTGATTCGTGGCATTAATACCAAGTTTGGTGTTGAAGCAGTTTTGCTTAACCACAAAGGTTTAAAGCGTGCCGAATTTATCGGTGAAGCCGATCGAGCGATATTCGCCGCTTTTGCTTTCGACATTATTTACCGCGAAATGAACGAGCACACAGGTCAATTCAGAAATAGTTTTGCGGGCTCAGGAACGAGCTCACTTGAAGTCACTCGTCGCGTGAACTCATTTGTTTCAGGTTGGGTTGAAGGTGCACTGGAAAAACTTCCGGTGATCACGCCAGATGATGAATCAAACAACAAGATCAACAACTATATTGATAAAGAGTTCAAAAACATCGATCGTGAAACCTTTAAACAGCAATTGAAAGAAGCGATGAAAAACTTAACCGCCGATTACGAAGTCGGCTTAAAAAAAGGGCGTAAGCTTTCAGTTAACCGCCCTGTTGCTGGCGCTCAAGCCGCGAAACGTATTCAAAAAGCCTAAACTCTATTCTTTACAACCCTTTGAAGGGTTTGATATACAGAACATTATTTTTTATACGCAACTCTACTTGATAACAGTAGTACCGTTATATATGGAGATTTCAAATTGAAAAAAATGACGATCGCTTTGGCTCTGACTATCGCTTTAACTGGCTGTCAGGCTACTCAACGCCAAAATGCGACAACCGGTGAATCAGAAACAAATTCAGCGACTCAAGGCGCACTTCTTGGCGCGATCGCGGGTGCAGTAGCAGGAGCAGCAACTGGCGATGATTCAAAAGACCGTCGTAAGCGTGCCCTTATTGGCGCAGCTGGTGGTGCGGCTGTCGGTGGCGGTATTGGCTACTACTTCGATCAACAAGAAAAAGCGTTACGCGAAGAACTTCTTAACTCAGGTGTTCAAGTCGAACGTGTAGGTGAGAACCAGCTATTACTGCGATTAGAAAACGGTATCGGCTTTGCCTCAGGTTCATACGCATTAGAATCGAGTATTCATAATACGCTTCGCGGCGTCGCTCGTATCTTAGTTGAATACCCAGATACAAGTTTGGTTATCGATGGACACACTGACAGTACAGGCAGTGAATCTGGCAACCAAGTATTGTCAGAGCGCCGTGCAGAATCAGTACGTTCATTCCTAATCTCTCAAGACGTTGCAGCTGGCCGTGCCATTGCTCGTGGTAATGGTGAACGTTACCCTATCTGCGATAACAAAACGTCAGAAGGACGAGCATGTAACCGCCGTGTCGAAATTCAGATATTACCTCTGAAATAATCCACGATAAGGCTCGGTCTCCTAAAAGACCGAGCTTTTTTATTGAGTACCCATAATTGTTTAAAAAATTTTTCATCTCACTTGTTCTCTCCTTATCAGCAACTGGGGTTCACGCTGACTCTATTGCGAGCCTGACAGAAAAGGCTAACCAGCAAGATCCAAAATCTCAGTACCTGCTGGCTCAATCGTATGAGCTTGGAGTCGATGTAAAGAAAAACGATGACCACGCGTTTTATTGGTATTCACAGGCAGCACAAAACGGCCAAAGCAATGCACAAAAAAAAGTGGCCTACTTTTTAGTAAAAGGGATTGGTACCAAGCGGGATATAAGCGAAGCTGCTCGTTGGTATACACAACTGGCGTTAAACGGAGACACTCAAGCCCCGTTGCAACTAGCAAAACTTTATGAAGCTTTCCCTAATGAATTTAAGCCTTTAGATCTTGCAGAAGCTTGGTATCAGGTCGCTCTGAAATTTGATGAACAGGCGGAAGAAGGTTACAACCGCGTTTTAGAAGCACAATTTAATGCTCGCAAAGCTAATCAGCTTTCATCTTTCGAACAATTAGACATCGAGTTTACTGAACCCGAAGTTTCAGAAGAGCCACAATTACAAGAATCTAAAGCAACTACTGGCGGCTTAACCACTCAAGAATATGTGTTGGCTGTGCTTTTAGTCCTCCTCACTGTCGCGCTTTTTCTCATGGCTAAAAAAATCAAAGCCAAACGAACAAATAATCAACAACAGCAACAAAAAAGTTTGGATGATCAACTGAAGAGTCAGCAGTTCACGATCAAACAGCAAAAAAGACAGTTAGAAGCCATGTTCCGTGAGGTCAAAAAGTATCAAGCAAACAATAAAACTCAGAAGCTCAAAGTAGCCTGTGCGTTATTTGGCTACACTCCGACAGCCATACCTGATGCTAAAAAAATTAAAGTTAGGTATAAGCAGCTATCCAAGGTTTATCACCCTGATTTGCATGGTAGCGATGAAGAAATGAAACGCTTGAATGCAGCGCTGAAAACGATACTACAAAATGTTACACAAAAGTAACCAAACGTAATAAGTTATGTCTATTACTTTCGCTTAGGTCTGAATTTATTACCCTCGCAATCGATATCGCTCTCAAAACCACGTAACAAATAGTTAACTTCACCCGGTCAAATATGTCATAATCTATCTCGACAATAACACCTGATTCAAACAGGTGGGGAGAATAGAATGTTCACAATTGAAGGCACATGTGATTGGTGTAAGCAGCCAAATTTAGTAACTAAGCACGATTATATCGACGGTAAATTTCATCATGCATGTAAAGAGTGCAATGATTTAGCAGTATTAGACGTACGTCAATTCAACATTGGCGAAATGGAAATGAGAGCGAAACTATCTCAAGCCACCCTACGCTAAATCAGTATTACTCGTCGATTAAAATGAAGAAACATAAGAAGCGCCCTAGGCGCTTTTTTTGTATTTGTCTCCCCTAGCACCTCGAACCTCATTCCATTTATACAGTGTTTTCAAACAAACACCTGTATAAACACATTAAGTTCTTTCTGAACCTCAGATTTTCACAAAAACCAGCTAAAACAAAACCTTCATAAAAACAATAACTTATTAAAGTCATCACCTATATACACCAAAATGCGTTCGAAAAAGCATCAAAAAAGTCTTGAATTATGAGCGAACAATAACTACTGTATAGACATACAGCATGTATATAAGGACAGCAAAATGATTCAAGCACAGGCTCAAACTTCACATACTCAGTTCCATGGCGCTATTAACTCACGCCGTGTAAGTTCGTTTAATCCGTCTTCATCTGTATTTGAGCGTTTGTCTGAGTTGTCTAACCAGAATCAATGGGTACTCTTCACTTCAGAGACCCCACGACCTTCCGCAAAACAATTGGAAGCACATGCCGTCTGCTGTAATCGCGTCATTCATATGAAAGCCTCTAGTAGCCAAACAGAAGAAATCATTGTAATGAAAGCCATTCAGTCAGGAAACGCGAGTGCCGTCGTTGCTAGTGACGCTATCGCTCCATTTAATCAAGCGCAGTTAAAGAGCCTTGCAAGACAATATCACTGTGAAGTGTTCTTCATCCCATCTTCATCATCTGTACACTAATTCGCGACTCGCTGATTAAAAAACCTGTCTTTTTGCCTCCTAGTAACCAACTCTATTAGGAGGCTTTTTTATGTACCCAAAAACATAGCAAACGTTTGCTTTTTCTGTGGCGACAAAAAATAGTTCTGGTATGATGCCGTCTAAACACAGTGCACCTTCGCACTCTCGTCTGACGTTTGATAAAAGATAGGAATGTCTAAATGAGCCTCGCTGATCAAGTTCTTGCAGTAAATGATGATCTACCAATCCGCACCAATAAGCCTGTTCACAGTGGAAAAGTCCGCTCTGTATATTGGTTAACCGAAGAAGACAGTCAACGCCTGATCAAAGATAAGGGTTACGATGTCGCACCAGATGCGCCACTCGCAATAATGGTGATCAGCGACCGTATTTCAGCGTTTGATTGTATCTGGCGTGGCGAAGGTGGTCTAAAAGGCGTTCCTGGTAAAGGTGCTGCATTAAATGCAATTTCCAATCACTGGTTTAAGTTATTCAAAGAAAACGGCTTAGCAGACAGCCATATCTTAGATATCCCTCACCCATTCGTATGGATCGTGCAAAAGGCTAAGCCAGTAATGATCGAAGCTATCTGCCGTCAATACATAACTGGGTCGATGTGGCGTGCGTACGACAATGGCGAGCGCGAGTTTTGTGGTATTGAAATGCCTGAAGGATTAGAGAAAGATAAGAAGCTGCCAGAGCTACTGATTACTCCTTCAACAAAAGGTATTTTAAAAGGTATTCCGGGAGTCCCTGAAGCCGACGACGTGAATATCACTCGTCAAAATATTGAAGACAATTTTGCTTCATTCAACTTCTCCCATTCTTCAGATATCGCGCATTACGAAAAGCTGCTAAAAGAAGGCTTCAACGTGATCAGCCAAGCGCTTAATGAAGTCGGTCAAACATTTGTTGATACTAAATTCGAATTTGGCTACGTGCATGATGCAAAAGGCAATGAGAAGCTTATCTATATGGACGAAGTCGGCACACCAGACTCATCTAGAATCTGGGATACGCAGGAATATAAAGCCGGTAAAATTGTCGAAAACTCTAAAGAAGGTTTCCGTCAGTTCTTACTCAATCACTTCCCTGATCCAGACATTCTTTTGAACAAAGAACGTATGCCGGAAAGAGAAGCGCTTGCACAAGATAACGAGCTTCCATTAGATGCGCTTATGTCCGTTTCACACACTTATACAGATATTGCTGAAAAAATCACAGGTAAGAGAATCGTTCTAAGTGAGAATCCAAAGCAAGAAATTGTTGATATTCTCCGCTCTGAATACGACTTGATTGATTAATCAAAAACCTCACATAGAAAAGCGGCCTCAATTGAGGCCGCTTTCATTTTGAGCGTTCATAGTCATTGTTATAAGCGAATTGTAAACTCTTCCTGAGATTTACCAGTGATAACCAAGTGACTTCGCGACTCGATATATTCGATTTGTTCATCTTCTAATGAGTACGGCATGACCACTTTAAGTTCATTAATTCCTTCTAATTTCGCGAGCTTTAGTAACGTTACGATATTCGACTCATCACTCTTGCGAGAAGACATTGATTTCAATGCCATTTCCCATAGTCTGTCTTCCGGTGTTGCGAGCTCTTTGAGGCTATCTCGCCACACTGTCCCAAATACAGGCGCAAAAGTTGTGAGTGCTTCTAAAAATGTCCATTTTTTACTGCATGAGGCCCCAAGAAACGTTGTGTAATCAAATTCCACACTCGTTTTCTTTTGCTTATCCATAATGTCCCCCGACACACTAGCAACACAATGTTCTAAATATCCAACAAGTGGCTGGTTATAGCAATAGGATATAAGAGATCGGTCTTTTATACCCTCTTTAGTACACAAAAAGAAATATCAAATTCAAAGTCGTAACAATCCATGAACGCAAAATTACATATATGTGCTTAATTGATTAATATTTTAGTGGATGAATAAAAACTACTTTATATCTACAATTCGACTCGCTTTCTTATACTGAACTCTCCACCCTTGCCACGTTGGAAGTTCCCAGCGTTTTGGTACCGTTTTTCTTAGCCCGCTCTTATGCACCACATACACCAACTTTCTGCTCGGAAAATATTCTACCGTGAGTTGCAGATCGCCTAAACAAAGCGATAGAGGGTGCTTGGCTGCAAAGTCATTATATTCCCAATAAGGTATACCATCGAAAGGGAAATCCTCATTCGAAAATAGGCTTAAATCATCTAAGTTTTCGACCCCTAACGACTCCAATTGATTCACAAACCACGATTCAAATGTCAATACGGAGAGCTCGTCAGTCATTGTACTCGCTTCCGAAAGCCCTAGTTGAACATACAACTGCCACATTGCTATTTCTTGAGAGCGCTGAATCGCTAGCCCCTCCAATACCTGTTCAGCAATGACCATATCTACGATTGGTTTTAGAGCCAGTTTCCCTTCAGGTTCGGCATGTTTGGTCGCGATAACCCTACCTGCATACATTAATTGAAGCTCGGTGAACACTTGCTCACCATCGGTAATAGTCTCTCCTTGCTGCCATTCTCCGACTTCGTTATCTACGAGCAATGATAGTGGTACAGGCATAGTCACAGTCGCGAGTGTTAACGTTTGTTTTACCCCTCTTCCGGGTAAGCTATGCGTATCTAATACAATACTCGCTTCAGTTTTATCGCTTAATAGGCTTTGCTTCCCTAACATTACTTCAAGGTGGCCATTTGAAAATGCGTCTCTACGTTTAGCCCTACGCACGAACAATAACTCTGGATGTAGTGCAACAATGGCTTTAATTAGGTCATTGCGGTCATAACGAGATGCGACTTCAAGCTCAGGCAATTCGAACACTTCTCTCATTTGATTCGAAAGTCCCCTTGCTTCTTTGACAGCGTCAGGTTCAGTTATCAAATTAGGGAGTGGATGCCCTCTAACCAATTTCACTAGTAATGTCGCATCGCATTGTTCAGGAATAGTCTCAATTAATTCTTCGAATTGTTCTTCACTTTTAGGAAGTTGGTATAACTTGGCGGGAACCGACAGCGCTGCGGTTAAATCAATCATGACTTCTTTTAACGCCTTATGACTGATCCTAGTAACCAAGTCTGCATAAATTGCATCAATTGGTAGCGGGTATAACGCTTTTCCATGCTCAGTAATCGCACCTTTCTCATCAATCGCTGACATCATAAGCAGCTTTTGTCTCGCCGAATCTAGCGATTTACTAGGCAACTCATCGATAAATGACAGGGATTCCATGTTGTACCCACAGCTAGCGCTGGCGAGCAATGGTTCGATCAATTCTTCACGCTGAAGCTCTGGTGGAGTCACAAGTTCCAATGCCGCGTGCTGCCCATATAAGTGCACACATACCCCTTCCATCACACGACCAGCGCGGCCAGCCCTTTGCTTGGCGCTAGCTTGAGAAATATTTTTTAGTGAAAGCGTCGTTCGCCCATTTCGTTGAACCGTTCTTCGCTCTAATCCGGAATCGATAACAACCTCGATATTTGGGATCGTTAACGATGTTTCAGCCACATTGGTCGCGAGCACAACTTTCCTTTGGTTTTGTATGGTAAGTGCGAGATTGCGTTCTTCATCACTAACAGAAGCGTGCAGCTTGACGATCTTGACACCATCAAGACCACTTAACATTTGAGCGCACTGAGTGATTTCTTTACGGCCTGGGAGAAAAACCAAAATATCGTTCGAAGAGTGCTCCAGTTGATATTCAACTTCCGCTTTCACTTTCTGTTCGAGGTTTCTAATATCTGGTAAATCTCTGGAGTCACGAGAACGATATTGTACTGCGACCTTGTAAATTCGGCCTTCGCTCTTCAACCGTTTCGCAGACAAGTAAGTCGCTAGCTTTTCGCCTTCAATAGTCGCCGATGTGATAATTAATCGGTGACTCTGTTTTTGCTTTAACAACGCAACGAATAAATCGATGTCCCAACGACGTTCGTGAAATTCATCGACGACGATGGTATCGAATTCACTGAGCCCACTTTCCGAAAGCCACCTTAAAGCGACACCCGGAGTTACAAACACAACTTCTGTCTCAGCTGTAAATGTCGCTTCTAACTTAATTGCGTAACCAATTTTTTTCCCTAATGGTTCGCCAGATTGTTCAGCTAAGAATTGAGCTAAAGAAGTACACGCAATTCTTCTTGGTTCAACCACCAATACTCGACCTTGCTCGGCCGCCCAAATGGGTAGACGTGTCGACTTACCTGACCCTGTTTCAGCTTCAACGATTAAGTGATGATGTTGCATAGCCTGCGAGAATTCAGACTTTAAAGAATCAATGGGAAGCGTGTGCATATAATAGAAAGGTAACTTATAAAATAGAGCGATTTGAGATACGTGATTATAACCAAAATTGCTACTAATTTGCGTCCACGTTCAACTTAACGAAAGTTTAATACTTAATTGCATCATATAAAGGGAGAAATTGTTTACAATTGAATAACTAAACCGTTATCATTTTTCTCGTATTCTTTCACCCCTACATAGGCAACCAATGAACAACGATAAACGCCCTCTTTATATCCCGTATGCGGGCCCAGCCCTCCTTGCCACTCCTCTTCTAAATAAAGGTAGCGCTTTCTCAGCAGAAGAACGCAGCTCTTTCAACCTAGAAGGCTTATTGCCAGAAACTACCGAAACTATTCAAGAGCAAGTTGGACGTGCGTACAAGCAGTACTGCAATTTCGATAACGATATGGATAAACATATCTACCTTCGAAACATCCAGGATACTAATGAAACGCTTTTCTATCGTTTAGTACAAAACCACATTTCTGAAATGATGCCTATCATTTATACCCCTACGGTTGGGGCTGCATGTGAAAACTTCTCGAATATTTACCGCCGTGGCCGTGGATTATTTATTTCATACCCGAACCGTGACCGTATTGATGATCTCCTGAACAACGCAACTAACCACAATGTTAAAGTTATCGTAGTAACGGATGGCGAGCGTATCCTAGGCCTTGGTGACCAAGGTATCGGTGGCATGGGTATTCCAATTGGTAAGCTTTCTCTGTACACCGCTTGTGGTGGTATCAGCCCTGCTTACATGCTTCCTATCGTTCTTGATGTAGGTACAAACAACCCACAACGTTTAGCAGACCCTATGTACATGGGCTGGCGTCATCCTCGTATCACGGGTGCAGAATACGACGCTTTTGTTGAAGAGTTCATTCAAGCAGTTCAACGCCGTTGGCCTGATGCGCTTGTTCAATTCGAAGACTTCGCGCAAAAGAATGCAATGCCTCTTCTTGAAAGATACAAAAACCGCATTTGTTGTTTCAATGATGACATCCAAGGTACTGCTGCAGTAACAGTAGGTTCATTAATTGCCGCGTGTAAGGCGGCGGGTAGCCAACTTTCTGAACAGCGCGTGACTTTCCTTGGTGCGGGCTCTGCTGGTTGTGGTATTGCAGAAGCGATCATTGCACAAATGGTGTCCGAAGGGATCAGTGATGAGCAAGCGCGTTCTCAAGTTTACATGGTAGACCGTTGGGGCTTACTACAAGAAGGCATGCAAAACCTACTCGACTTCCAACAACGTCTTGTTCAAAAGAACAAAAACACTCAAGATTGGGAGAGCGAAGGTACAGGCTATTCGCTTTACGATGTTATTCGTAACGCGAAGCCAACCGTTCTAATTGGTGTATCAGGTGCACCGGGCCTATTTAGCAAAGAAGTCATCCAAGAGATGCATAAGCACTGTGAACGCCCGATTGTATTCCCACTATCGAACCCAACAAGCCGTGTTGAAGCAACGCCTAACGATATTCTACGTTGGACACATGGCCAAGCTCTCGTAGCGACAGGTAGCCCATTTGAGCCTGTTGTAGTTGAAGGTAAGACGTACCCAATTGCTCAATGTAACAACAGCTACATCTTCCCTGGTATAGGCTTAGGTGTACTTGCCGCGAACGCCTCTCGCGTTACAGATGAAATGCTAATGGAATCAAGTCGTGCGCTTGCGACCTGTTCTCCACTAGCAATCAATGGTACAGGCGCGCTATTACCGCCACTTGAAGAAATCCACTCAGTATCTAAAAAAATTGCTTACGCTGTGGGTAAAAAAGCGATTGAGCAAGGTGTAGCGTTGGAGATTACTGACGAAGCACTTCAACAAGCTATTGACCAACATTTCTGGCAGCCCGTTTACCGCCGCTACAAGCGTACTGCCTTCTAAGGTAAATCAATAATATTGGCCTCTGTATCTACAGGGGCCTTTTTATTTCATAGGCAAACACATCGCTCTCACACCCTAAAAACTCACGCTAATCACTTCACAAGTTTTATTCTATGGATGCTATTTGATAAATCATTTTGCTATTATCACTCTTTCCGCTTCTGTATCGAGATCTGTTTAAAACGTGAGAATCCACAAGCTACTTTCCGATATCACCTTAACTAAAATTCGGTCATCCATCCGTCCATTAGTCTCTGCTATGGGTATTCTACTGTTAGCGACGGTCTTAACAGTAATAGCGATTGATAGATGGGTATCGTGGCAAGCAGAAGGACGAATTGTGTTTTCCATAGATGACGTTCCCGAACGGGATGTCGCTGTCGTACTAGGTACAAGTAAGTATTTAGGAAGAACCTTAAATGAGTATTACACTCATCGCATCGATGCGGCGATAGAGCTTTATCAATTAGATCGCGTCCAACAATTCCTACTCAGCGGCGATAACGCCCATCGTTCTTATAACGAACCATGGACAATGAAACGTGACCTTTTGAAATCCGGTGTACCTGAAGAGGCAATCAACTTAGATTACGCAGGGTTCAGAACCCTAGATTCCATTGTTCGTGCCAAGGAAATTTTCGATACGGATAACTTCCTAATCATCACGCAAAAATTCCACTGCGAAAGAGCACTCTTCATCGCTCGTTCTTTCAATATTCAAGCCCAGTGTTTCGCGGTATCTGGTCCAACACGCCACTCCGGTATCACAATACGTTTACGCGAAGTATTTGCGCGCAGCAAAGCATTTCTGGATCTCTACATCATCGGGACCATGCCCAAGTTTTTGGGTCCCAAAGAACCAATTAGCACGATTAATGATACCGAAACCACTCAGCCAGAATTAAATGTGTAGATTTCTACACGTTTTGAATTTGTTCCCTCACATTTTCCTCGAACACTATTAAATCACACCAACGCGCAGTCATTAACCTTAGTAACATCTCCTCAACAAAAGTCTAAGTCTGACATTAAGTCAATCAAGCCTCATATAACTATAGGTCTCACAAGACACCCAAGAGGCAATGCAAAAGGAGCATCTTATGACTGCACTAGCAGTAACTATGAAAAACTGGTTATTCACCAAAAACAGCATGATCTTAATCGGTAATGCTATTCTCTTTGCCACTTTACTCAATACACTACCGTTCGAAGAGAACGTCAATACAGGCCTAAGCTTGTTAACCTTCATCGCCATTTTATGGCTTACTGAAGCCGTTCACGTCAGCGTGACAGCGTTGTTAGTTCCATTACTTGCCGTATTGCTTGGGGTTTTCAACACTCAAACTGCACTGGGTAACTTCTCTAACCCAATCATTTTCTTGTTTCTAGGCGGATTTGCCTTAGCCGCTGCGCTTAATAAGCAAGAACTTGATAAAGCCATCGCAGATAAAGTTCTACTACTCGCAAAAGGCAGAATGTCAGTAGCGATCTTCATGCTGTTTGGTGTCAGTGCTGGGCTTTCGATGTGGATATCCAACACAGCAACAACCGCAATGATGTTGCCATTAGTTTTGGGTGTCATGAATAAAGTCGATCAACGAGAAAATCGCAATACTTATGTATTTGTCTTATTAGGTATCGCTTACTGTGCCTCTATTGGTGGTATCGCAACATTGGTCGGTAGCCCACCAAATGCGATCGCTGCTGCTGAAGTTGGGCTGAGTTTCACGGAATGGATGGCGTTAGGCTTACCTATCTCATTAATTCTGATGCCTATTGCGATGTTCATTCTTTATGTAATGACCAAACCAAATTTAAATCACACCTTTGAGTTAGACCACCAGCCAGTTGAATGGACAAACGGAAAGAAGATCACTCTGGGTATTTTCTTGCTTACTGTGACTTTGTGGATTTTTGGTAAACCAATTAACGCAATGCTGGGCGGGTTTTCGAAATTCGATAGCTTAGTCGCGGTCGGCGCTATCGTATTACTCGGTGCATCACGTGCTGTTCAGTGGAAAGATATTGAAAAAACAACCGACTGGGGCGTTCTTATCCTATTCGGTGGCGGTATCTGCTTAAGTAACGTACTCAAAGCAACGGGAACCAGTGTATTTCTAGCACATTCTTTAAGTAGCTTCCTTGAGCAAGCGGGAGTTCTGCTTACAATCCTTGCTGTGGTCGCTTTCGTCGTATTCCTGACTGAATTCGCAAGTAATACAGCCAGTGCTGCGCTATTGGTACCAGTATTTGCAACTATCGCGGAAGCGCTAGGCATGTCCCCTGTCATTCTTTCGGCTCTAATCGCTGTAGCTGCTTCTTGTGCCTTTATGCTGCCAGTCGCTACACCACCGAATGCTATCGTGTTCGCCTCTGGTCATATCAAGCAGCAGGAAATGATGCGTATCGGTATGGTGCTGAACATCGTGTGTATTTCAATACTGACTTTATTCGCTTGGTTGTTCTGGTAATAGCCTACTAGCATAGCTAGTTTCCCTTCAAATAGCAGCGCCACTCATGAGAGTGGCGCTAAAAACTAAAGAGCACTACTAGGTTAACGAAAGGGTTTTGGTTATCCCCCGATTTAAACCGAATCCTTTGTTATCCTTTTCCCTTTTGGTGGCTGTGTGGCCACCATTTTTTTATCGTGTTCACTCAAACCCTACACTAACCTCAACCCGGTTTCTTCCAAGGTGCTTGGCTTGATATAGCGCTTCATCAGCACGCGCAATCGCTTCTGTCACCCGCTCCTTCCCAACTTCAGCGACACCAACACTGCATGTCATCGCATCTCCATGAACCCAAAAATGCTGAGCAACTTGGCTGCGTATACGTTCTGCAATTTCAGTGGCTTTTTCTAAATTTTCACCTGGGCAGAACACTATAAATTCTTCACCGCCCCACCGAACCAAACGATCTTTGCCACTCAGCACACTGGAAACCACCATGCAGAACTCTCGGAGAATATCGTCACCCACTTTATGTCCGTATGTATCATTGACCTTTTTAAAGAAGTCGATATCCAGATACAACATTGAAAGTGTGTCTTTCCCCTGCTTTACATGCTTAGATTGGACTTTAAGCCAGTCACGAATAGCATGACGGTTTTGAGCACCAGTCAACGCATCACGATGTGCCAATTCTGCAAACTCAAAATTTTTCGCTCGTAATGTTTGGTTTACCTGCTTTAAGTGCGCATGGCGTTTATCTGATAGTGCAACTTGACGGCGAGATTTATGCAGTTCAGAAACAACAAATAACGCGGCAATAAACAGCCAAAGTGCAAGTAGTAAAAGGAAGAGGTTTTCGCCTTTGATGTAAGAGCCTTCAAACTCAATGCTCTTAATAACAATATGATGATTACCAAGGGTCGAAGAAGACCCGGTCGCGAACTCTATTTTATTGACGTTCGAGTATTCAGGGGCAGAATGTTCGATAGAAATTTTATTATCGGCCAACCACCAAGTCATCACCTGCAAATTCCCAATCGGGATCTCCAGGACACCATTACCAACCCCCGGCGCAAACTCCATCCCGTTGTACTTATGAGTATATTCATCATCAACTACCGAATACTCAGGGTTGAAGTTTCTTAAATACGTTCTTAAGCGCAAGTCAGTGCGCTCATCCTGCTTGTAGTCGATGTTAACTCTAAGGGTATGAAATTGAGAAAGGTCGATGCCTTTTGCAGGATCTTCATTGATATGAATCGATAAACCACAATAAGGCCAAGGATAGTCTGACTTAATCAGCTCACAATCTAAGACGTACTCCCCATCCTTGAGATCTAGGGATGATGTGCTAAGCCCACCACTTGCTTGATCATTGGTTGCGAAAAAACTGTACTTTTCTGGTGATATCGTCGCTATACGGTGATCACCTTTCACTCGATAACCCTGAACAACCAAAATTGTCAGCAATATCAGCCCAAAAATGGCTTTATGTATCCACTTCAACTCTTATTCCTAATTCTGCCTGAATAAACAGGTTAGATTCACACTATTAATAAAACGTCAACAGCCGATCAATCAAAGTTGTAGCTTTATTCCAATTGTCTCAATCGTATTACAATTTTAAACCACCGACTTAAGCATTGTCATCAGCTAATTTAGTAAATACTTAAGCTACGCGCCTCACTTTTCACTCATTTTTTAACATCGTTTGTTCGGGATACGTACGATTCCGACCTTAAACGAGGCTCAGTTTTTGTTATCATAACACCACAAAAGTATAGGACTGGTTTCGCATAAGAAGCACAATCACTATATACAAAAAATTATAAGAGTAATGTCATGTCTTTATTAGCAAAGGGAACACTAAAAAAAATGAGTGCTTCTCTAGATGGAAATGTCACCTATCGATTACCGGTTGGGGATGAACTCGTTGAGCTCACGCCTTTTATTGGTAAAACGTTAACTTTGACCCATACGGGTAATATCTTCTGCAGCTCATGTGGAAAGAAAACGAAGAAAAGCTATTCTCAAGGCCATTGCTTCGTGTGTATGAAAAAGCTTGCAAGCTGTGACATGTGCATTATGAAGCCTGAAACTTGTCACTATGACGAAGGAACTTGTCGTGAACCTCAATGGGGTGAAGACAATTGTATGGTTGACCATTTTGTGTACCTATCAAACACTTCTAGTTTGAAAGTCGGTATTACGCGCCACACTCAGATCCCAACTCGTTGGATTGATCAAGGCGCAACCCAAGGTTTACCAATCTTAAAAGTAAAGACTCGACAAATCTCCGGGCTTATCGAGGTAGAGTTGGCAAAGCATATTTCAGATAAAACCAACTGGCGTACACTGCTTAAAGAAGACGGGGCTGATATGGATCTCGTACAGCGGGCTGCAGAATTGCTACCGCTTGTAGAACCAACTATTGCAAAGCTCAAAGAGCAATACGGTGAAGATGCGATTGAAGTACTTCAAGAGTCTATTACTCCACTGAGCTACCCAGTAGAAGAACACCCGACTAAAATCACTTCCCACAACTTCGATAAGAACCCAGAGGTGACAGGTATTTTGAAAGGCATTAAAGGCCAATACCTTATTTTTGATACTGGTGTGATTAACATTCGTAAATTCTCTTCTTACGAAGTCGAAGTTTCAGCATAGTTATTTAAAGTTCAAAACAAAAAAGGCTCTTCAATATGAAGAGCCTTTTTATATCAACAGAGGAAGATTTCTCTATTCATCGACTTTAACAATGCTTTCAAGAATATTGAAAAGTAGATCAATTTCATCAATTGAGTTGTAGTGCATACACCCAATTCGAACGACGCCTTTTTCTTCAATCCCTAATTGTTTTACCAAACCAAGGGCATAGAAATGGCCATTCCAAACACAAATATTATGCTCACCAAGCTTTCTAGCGATGAATTCAGGTTCAAAGTCATCAAAGGTTAGCGCAAACGTAGGGGTGCGTTCACTGTACTCTGGAGACGTCTTACCATATAGATGAACACCATCAAGGTCTGACAACCGTTGTAAAAAATAGCGACTTAGCTTTTCTTCATGCTGATTGTACAGTTGATAGCTTTGCTTCAAACGCTCTCTTAAAGGCGCTTCTGGCGCACCACACTGTGCTAAGTACTCTACCGCAGCGATTAGGCCAGCTAATCCTTCAAAACTTTGCGTCCCTGTTTCAAAGCGCCCGGGGCCAATATTGGTAGCCGGCTCAACTTTGTAGGGTTTTAGCGAATGCAGCCATTGCGGTGCAATGTAGGCCACACCGACATGAGGCCCAAAAAATTTATACGCTGAACATGCTAGAAAATCACATTTTAAAGCTTGTACATCAATCAAATGATGAGGCGCATAATGGACGGCATCCACATAAACTTGAGCACCAACGTGATGAGCTTGCTCAATCACTTTCTCCATATCGACGATGCTGCCTGTCGTATTAGAAGCATTAGTGACTGCCACTAGCTTGGTCTTCTCATTAAGCAAAGAGGAATAATGAGCCATATCTAAGCTGCAATCCGACTCATCCACTCGCACTTGGTGCACCACCACCCCTTTATCTTCAGCAGCTTGCTGCCAGCTCGATACGTTAGAGTAATGATCTAAGGCTGTAACAATGATTTCGTCGCCTTCTTTCCAGTCACGACTAATGGCACGGCTCAACTGAAAAGTCAGAGACGTCATATTCGCCCCAAACACTATGTTACCTGACGATTCAGCATTAAGTAGGGCCTGAGCGGATTCACGAGCGGTTTGCATAAGGCTCGTGGTTTTTTGGCTAGAGAAATAGTGCCCACCCAGATTCGAGTTAAAATGGCCTAAATATTCTTGCATTGAAGACAAGACCGAGACAGGTACTTGAGAACCACCTGGCCCATCAAAAAACGTCACAGGCTTATCATTATGGTACTGGCCCAATGCCGAAAATTGATCTCTAATCTGATTAAGAATGAAAGCCATTCGCCCCTACCTTTGCCGTTAGTACAAACACATCCATATAGCCTTCCTGATTTTCTTGTAAGCTTCGGATTGGCTGAGCGTTATGCCATAGTTTGCTATCCGCTAGCATTGCAACTTCTCCGTTTTGCAATACCTTCGAGAAGAACGGTTCTTCCGTATTCGTGCTGTAAAGCATGATGTCACCACCGGTAATGTTGTGACGCCCAACACCGACAATAGCGATATGATCAAACCCGTCTTGGTGCACACCTTCTGGCGCTACTTGAGTTTCATCGTAGATAGCCGTGATACGAATCTGATGGATTTCAATTTCTTGCCCATTCGGAAGATGGTTGCTTGCGGTAAACATACCGCACATTTCTAGCATCCCATCACTCTGCAGCATTTCGGAGTCAATAGGTTCAAACTGACGGACTACATTGCCTTGAAAGTGATTAATATCATCTGACTGCATAAACTCATGCTTGGCTTGCTCAACCAATTTTCCGTTAACAACTTTTACCACTGAGTATCGGCGTAAACGGAATTTTCCATCCGCGTGCTCTGTGCTTGGTAAGTTAGAAAAAGATGGAGAAAGCTGAGAAATAGCATCGCTACTCAAGCTAGTTAATTGTAGGGTGTTTCCTTGTGAATGTAACAACATCGACTCCTTAATGAATGTGCAATACCTGTAAATATTTAACATTTATTTCACAACCAAGGATACGCACTAATATCGTAACATCAACTTTAAATAGCAAATAACTCCAGTAAATCTTAATATTTGGAACAAAAAGCCACCGCTAGAGCAAAAACCAGTTATAGCCACCAGTTTTGAAAGTTGATAACGTTCAAAACTAGAACACTTAACTAGACCAAGCACTTATATCAAATAAAAACAAATACTTAGCACATAATCTTCTATCCGACTGATCCACAACTGGGATGAGGAAACGATTTTCCTTCTAACCTATAACCATTAATTACAATTCGCCGCTTGTTAAATCTTTAATTGGCGCCATATTTTCCATACAATCGTAAGCAACTAATATACGAAGTATTTCGATTTCGGAGTCTGAATGAGCGACGTAAAGCATTGTAATTTATTAATTCTTGGTTCTGGTCCTGCCGGTTATACCGCGGCAGTGTATGCAGCTCGAGCAAACCTTAACCCAGTGATGATCACCGGTATGCAGCAAGGTGGCCAATTAACGACGACAACTGAAGTTGAAAACTGGCCAGGCGACGCTGAAGGCTTAACTGGCCCGGCTCTAATGGAACGCATGAAAGAACACGCAGAGCGATTTGAAACCGAAATCGTGTTTGACCATATTAATGAAGTCGATTTTTCAAACCGCCCTTTCCGACTTAAAGGCGATTCAGGTGAGTACACTTGTGACTCCTTGATCATTTCTACCGGGGCATCGGCTAAATACCTAGGGCTTGATTCAGAAGAAGCGTTCAAAGGCCGCGGTGTGTCAGCATGTGCCACATGTGACGGTTTCTTCTACCGCAACCAAAAAGTGGCGGTTGTGGGCGGAGGCAATACTGCCGTAGAAGAAGCGTTATATCTTTCTAACATTGCTTCTGAAGTTCACTTGGTTCACCGCCGCGATACATTCCGTGCTGAAAAAATCTTAGTCAAACGCCTGATGGATAAGGTAGAAAACGGCAATATTGTCCTTCATACCGATCGTACGCTAGACGAAGTTCTGGGAGACGATATGGGCGTGACCGGTATTCGTATTAAAGACATACAGTCGGACAAAACCGAAGACATCGATGTCATGGGCGCATTCATCGCAATTGGCCACCAGCCAAATACTGCGATATTCAAAGGCCAATTGGACATGAAAGATGACTACATCATTGTTAAGTCTGGTCTTGAAGGCAACGCCACTCAAACAAGTATCGAAGGCGTATTTGCAGCCGGTGATGTAATGGATCACAACTACCGCCAAGCTATTACTTCAGCGGGTACTGGATGTATGGCAGCATTGGATGCGGAACGTTTTCTTGACAGTTTAAATGATAAATAAAATGTGATTTTTCACTTTTGTTTCAAATCCCTAAAGCCCGGTGGTATATCCACCGGGCTTTCTTTTGTATACTACCCGCCTTCAAATCAAAAATAATTCTCATTAAGCCTTCATAATGGATAAGAAAAAACAACGCAGCTTGAATAAGTGGCTTAAGCAACAGAGTAGCCTAGCAAAACGCTGGCTCATGATTGCGATTGGCCTAGGCGTACTTTCAAGTGTGTTTTTGCTGGCTCAAGCCGCTCTTCTCGCCTCTATCCTTCACCAGTTAATAATCGAAAACGTAGACAAATCTGAACTTGTCTTGCAGTTTGCTGGGTTAGCCGTTTCCGTGATTGGCCGTGCCGGCTGTACGTGGGGACGTGAGATCGCAGGTTATCGTTGCGGTGAACAAATTCGGGTCTATATTCGACAATTGATTCTCGACAAGCTTCGTGAACTCGGCCCTGCTTATATCAAAGGTAAACCAGCAGGAAGCTGGGCAACATTACTGTTAGAGCAAGTAGAAGATATGCAAGATTTCTTCTCGCGCTACTTGCCTCAAATGTCCCTATCCGTTCTAATTCCATTCATTATTCTTATCGTCGTATTCCCTATTAACTGGGCGGCAGGCTTAATCTTCTTGCTAACGGCTCCTTTAGTGCCGATGTTTATGGCACTCGTAGGCATGAAGGCTGCCGATGCCAACCGCAAGAACTTTAAAGCACTTCAACGTTTGTCGGGTCACTTTTACGACCGATTACAATCGATGACTACGATTCGTTTATTCAATCGCACTGACGCTGAAACTGAAGTTCTACGCGGTGCTTCTGAGGTTTTCAGAACCCGAACAATGGATGTATTGAAAATTGCTTTCCTTTCATCTGCCGTATTGGAGTTCTTCACTTCAATCTCAATCGCGATCACTGCTGTTTACTTCGGTTTCAGCTATATCGGTGAGCTCAACTTCGGACATTACGGCGTCGGAGTTACCTTGTTTGCTGGCTTGTTCATTCTGATTTTGGCACCAGAGTTTTATCAGCCCCTAAGAGATTTA
Organism: Vibrio profundi; assembly: GCF_043642225.1. Lineage (GTDB taxonomy): Bacteria > Pseudomonadota > Gammaproteobacteria > Enterobacterales > Vibrionaceae > Vibrio > Vibrio profundi_A. The sequence continues at coordinate 155,155 of NZ_JBHZSF010000012.1, forward strand.
GGGACCTTCTACCACGCTAAACAGCAAGCGGTTGGGGCTGCCGAGAGCATCGTTGAATTCCTTGATACGGACATCACAAAAGTGCAGTCTGGCTCTATCGATATCCAATCGACAGACAGTGTTTCAATTGAAGCGAATGAATTAAAAGTCTTCAGCCCTGAAGGCGTTCAGCTACTTGGCCCTATTACTTTCTCGATTAAGTCAAACCAATCAGCAGCCCTTGTAGGCCCAAGTGGTGCAGGCAAAACGAGTTTGATCAACGCCATTTTAGGTTTCATGCCTTATGAAGGCAGTCTAAAAATTAATGGTATTGAATTAAGAGATGTTGAGCTTAGCTCATGGAGAAAGCAGATAAGCTGGGTCGGTCAAAACCCACTTCTGTTACATGGAAGTATTCGTGACAACGTCACCCTTGGAAAGGCGAATATCTCGGATGAAACGATCAACCAAGCGTTGGCGGAATCATACGCGGACGAGTTCGTTAGTGAACATGGTTTAGAGTACATGATTTCCGATCGTTCAGGCGGCTTGTCCGTGGGTCAATCTCAACGTTTAGCGTTAGCAAGAGCGATGATACAAAATGGTAATTTCTGGCTACTCGATGAACCAACAGCGAGTTTAGATGCTCGAAGCGAGAAGCTAGTGATGAAAGGCATTCATAGCAATATTGCCGACAACACAGCGTTATTGGTAACCCATCAGCTCGCCCCTTTACAATCGGTGGATACCATCATCGTGATGCAATCAGGGCTCATCGAAGAACAAGGCTCCTATCAAGACTTAGCTAATGCCGGCGGACTATTCGAAGAAATGCTCAATGCTAACCTTGCTCAACAAACACAAGACAAGGGGAACCTAGATGCGTGATTTACTCCCTTACCTAAAACTGTATAAGAAGCATTGGTTTGGTTTGTCTCTAGGCATGCTTCTCGCATTCGCTACATTAGCGGCCTCAATTGGGCTTCTTACTTTATCCGGTTGGTTTATTTCTGCATCTGCAGTGGCCGGACTAACGATTGCCCGTGAAACGTTCAACTACATGTTACCTGGTGGTGGTGTTCGTGGACTCGCGATGGCTCGAACCGCAGGACGCTGGGGTGAACGCGTCGTCAGCCATAATGCGACTTTTAAGCTTCTCACAGACTTACGTATTTTCTTCTTCAAGAAATTAGCACCGCTCATTCCTGGCAGAGTCTCGAATTTACGTGATGCTGATTTGCTGAATCGATTAGTGGCTGACGTAGATGCAATGGACCACGTTTACTTACGACTTATTAGCCCAGTAACCGTTGGTGTTCTCGGTATTCTATGCCTTACCGCTTTCTTAATGTGGTTCGATAGCTCTCTAGGCATACTGCTAGGTGGCATTCTTGTAATGCTACTCATTTTATGGCCGGTTCTGTTCTACAAATTGGGCAAAAGGAATGGTTCAGAGCTTACGCAAAACAAAGCCGATTTGCGCGTGACAACACTAGACTGGTTAGAAGGTTATAGCGAGCTGACTCTATTTGGTGCGGAAGAACGCTACCGCGATGCCATTTTTGAATCACAGAAAAAGTTGATGACGAACCAGTTCGTCAATGCGAACCTGACAGGCATGGCTTCGGCTTTACTCATGCTGCTTAATGGCTGGACGCTCGTTCTTATTCTTTGGCTTAGTGCAGATGGTGTTGGTGGCAACGCTCCCGATCCACTAGTGGCCCTAATGGCATTCGCGACAATGGCAAGTTTTGAGCTACTCATGCCAATCGCAGGCGCCTTCCAATATTTGGGACAAACACTTTCCTCTGCTCGTAGGCTTAACGACATCACCCTCGCCAAGCCTGATGTCGTGTTCAACGAACAACACGCAGAACTTTCGGATGGTCAGACGATTCAATTTGAAAATGTCACTTTCCGTTACCCAGATAGTGAACGCGATGTTCTTAATACGATTAACTTAACGATTCCGACGAACACTAAAGTCGCAATTGTCGGACAGACAGGTTCTGGTAAATCTACACTGATTCAACTTCTTTGCCGATATTGGGATGTAAACCAAGGTGCTATTTCTATTGGTGGACATAATCTAAAAGCTTGGAGTGAAAGTCAGCTAAGAAATTCGATAAGTGTTGTAAGTCAGCGGGTTGATATATTAAACGGCTCATTAAGAGATAACTTATTGATCGCTTCACCTGAAGCTGAGGATGTAACGCTTGAAGGCATCCTAAGGAAAGTAGGCCTTGAGAAGTTACTAGAAGGTACTGGGTTCGATACCTGGCTGGGAGATGGCGGCAGACACCTGTCAGGAGGCGAGAAACGCCGAATCGGCATCGCTCGAGCATTACTCCATGATGCCCCTATCCTACTGCTTGATGAGCCGACCGAAGGTTTAGATAAGCAAACAGAGAAGAAAATCATGGCCCTCTTCAAAGAGCACTTTACTAATAAAACGGTCATCTTTATTACCCACCGTTTAGTAGAGCTTGAAACTATGGACGCTATTTGTCTGATTGAACAAGGTGACATTGTAGAATATGGCAGTCATCAGCAATTGCTTGAGCAACAAGGCCGTTACTATCAATTGAACCAATCTCTATAAACAAAAACGCCGCTAACTATAGCGGCGTTTTTCTTTTCAATTTTCAATATGAATTATGCATTCTCAGCTTCAAATGACTTCATAAAATCGACTAGAGCTTGAACGCCTTCCAAAGGCAGAGAATTGTATATGGATGCACGCATTCCACCTACCGCTCTATGACCTTTAAGCGATTTTAAGCCCGCTTTGTCTGCCAACTCCAAAAACTTTGCATCCAGATCTGGCTTAGCCAGTTGGAAAGGAACGTTCATACGTGAGCGGTTTGCTGGGTGTACATCATTCTTGTAAAAGCTAGACTGGTCGATGTAGTTATAAAGTAGCTGTGCTTTCTCTACATTGATGCGTTCCATCGCTTCTACACCACCTTCCTCTTTCAACCACTTGAACACTAGCCCAGATAGGTACCATGCAAAAGTTGGAGGCGTATTAAACATCGACTCTTTTTCAGCCAATACTTTGTAGTTCAATACACTAGGTAATACGTGATTAGCAAGCTCTAGCAGGTCATCACGAACAATCGCGATACACAGACCAGCTGGACCAATGTTTTTCTGAGCACCAGCGTAAATCACACCGTACTTCGAAACATCAATCTTTCGAGACAGAATATTTGACGACATATCAGCGACGATTGGCTTGTCAGTTTCTGGTAAGTCACTCAGTTCTACACCGTCAATAGTTTCATTTGGACAAAAGTGAACATACGCAGACTCAGCATCAATCTTCCATTCTGAAGCCGGTAATATTGCGTGCTTGCCGTCAATGTTTGTCTTGGCATTAAAAGCATCGATCTCGCAATATTTTTTTGCTTCAGCAATAGCACTTTCTGCCCAGTAACCAGCATCAATGTAAGTCGCTTTTTTAGCATCACCAAGCAAATTCAAAGGAACAGCAGCAAATTGAGCACGTGCTCCGCCTTGGCAAAATAGAACTTTGTAATTGTCAGGAATACTTAGAAGGTCACGTAAGTCTTGTTCTGCTTCAGCCGCAACTTTAAGAAACTCTTTGCTACGGTGACTGATTTCCATTACGGAAGTGCCAAGCCCATTCCAGTCGATAAGATCGGCTTGAGCTTGCTTCATTACTGGTTTAGGTAATCCCGCGGGGCCAGCACTGAAATTAAAGACATTGTCTACATTAGATTCCATGGTAGGTTTTGCTCCTGCTTAATAGTAACTAAGCAAGTAATACCATGTTTTGGGTCACATAAAAAGCAACAAAAGAGGTCTTAAGACCTCTTTTGTTGTGTAACGGGTGAAATTATCAATAACATCGAGCGATTAACTGTAAATTATCAGCTCTGTAGATTAGTTTACTGCAGTAACATCGGCATCATAAGTGCAAGTAAAGGTACTTGTTGGCCATTTTCAAACACCAAGTTTCCTTTTTCTAGCTGCGCTTTGATTTCATAACCCTTAGCTGTTTTATTGATCATTTCCATAACGATCAGCTCATCGATACCTTCTTTAATAAAAGGATACTCTTCCACTAGCTCATCAGAAAAGTAGGTATCGAGATTACCCGTCAGTGCAGGGATCAGCGTAGACGGATCTTGGCTAACATTATCTGTACCTTCAGGCACGCTCACTAGCCATTTTGATTCAAACTCGCCTGCTCCAAGATTCAATGACATGTTCTTCATCGATAAATCAAAGCCTTTTGCGAAAAGAATGTCGATGTAAGGGATGATGCTTTCTACATCTTGTTCCGTCATTACCGGTGCATCTTGGTAAATAGCAAACACTTTTTCAAAAGAGTCGCTATCCAGATTAGATAACTCAAAATCCACATTCAGATTATTAACTTCACCATCCATCGATTTCATTGAAGCGATATCTAGCATCATGTTACTGCGAAGGCGTTTCGTCACTTCATCCAAGTCAGAATCGAATTTATATGTGGAGTTTTCTACCGAAAGGTATGGTTCACTCATGGCGTCGGTTACTAAAAATGAATCCATAGCGAATTGTTGATTGCCTAACCAGTAGCCATTCGCTTGTTTACCTTCACCAGTTCCCTTCAGACTGGAGAAGACCACTTCTTCACCTGAATCGAAATCAACTTGGATCGATGGTATTGAAAGTTCGTAGTCAATTTGCCCTAGCACTGTCGCATGACCTTTAAGGTATGACTTAGTTACCGAGATCGACACGCCTTCTTCATTTAGGCTCTGATGATTAAGCTGACTCAACTCAAAGTTGAAGTCGCTATTGCCGTTCAGTTGCGTCTTTGTCGCCAGCGTTAAAGGTAGAGCGTCAAAACCTTCTAGTGTCGAAATAGCACTTAAGCTAATCAGCCCATGGCTGATCTGACTATTCACGATGAACTCTGTCGGTAAACCGTCTATTTCCAGCTGCTCTTTTAAAGTCACGTCAGTAACTGTGAAACGTGTTTTAACGTCAGAAGACAAATACCCACGGTCGAATTCAACCAACTCAGCTTTCACGCTTGAACTATCAATACTCGCAACGCCGTCTGTCACAACGTTTTGTCCGATTTGTCCAACGGCGAGTGGCCAGCATAAAGCTAATGAGATCGCCCCGCCAATTGCACCGATTTTCTTAAGTTGTTCCATGAATACTCTTCTAGCAATAAATGATCTTAGGCACAGTCTAACGTATCCCGTCGGTTCAGGAAACATTGAGATAAATCAGGCTATTGCTTGTTATATCGATGCCCTCTTTGTTTTTGTACCTAGCTCTCACCTCGATTTTGAAATTCTTGATAAGTTTAAAGGCAATATGACTATGGGAGAGTGAATAAGGTGAATCGATACGCTGTCGTTTGTTTAGACAATAACCCAATCAGTGTTGAACAGATTCGCGGTGAACTTAGCTCGTTTAGCGCTCTTTTTGATATCTACACCGTGGAGGATATCGAAGGAGCACACCAAGCCATCGATTTTTCAAACAAGCAAAATCAAACCGTAGCCCTTGTGATTACCCATCACCACTCTCATTTTAATGGCGTGCAATTTTTAGTCGACCTCGAACAACTCCCACACACCAAGCAAGCCAGAACCATACTGGTCAGCCACTCTTCAGATATTGAAGCTATCCTAACCGCAGTGAATGATGGCCGACTCGACCAATGCCTAACTAAACCTCTACAAAACAAGGTGCTATACAAAGCGGCGGTGAAAGAACTCACAACATTTATCATTCAACATGAGAAAGCTGAACTATTGAAATATAGCCAGGTTCTCGATCAACAGCGTGTACTTAGAGCTCATATTGAGTATCAAATGCGCTCCTTCCAGTCCGGGTTCATTCACGATTTTCACGAAATGTCAGACGGTGAGCTTGCGGAAAGCGTGATAAGTGCACTGTTAGAATTCTTTTCAAATGCCGATGAATCTCGCGCGATACGAGCCTATTCACCAGAACACTTACTGACGAAAGAAGGGCAAGCCAATCGCTTTCTATGGCTAATTACTGAAGGGGAAGTAGCGCTTTATAAAAAGGATGAATTAGGGCAACAAAGAGAAGTTGTCCGTCACTCAAAAGGTAATCTGGTTGGAGGGATGTCGTTTGTGACTGGCGAAGATTCATTTTCTACCGCCATTACCCTGACGGATACGCATGTCATTAAACTGGATCGTGATGTATTTACTCAGGTTATGCATTCAAATAGTCGCCTGCTCCCTTTGTTTACAAATTTGCTATTGAGGCATTTCAACCGAAGACTACAACGTAGCATTACGACTAAGCTTCAACTCCAGAAAACACTTGAATCATTAGAGTCCGCCCATAAGCAGCTCATAGAAAAAGAAAAGATGGCTATGCTTGGCCAACTCGTAGCCGGAGTCGCACACGAGCTAAATAACCCTATTGCTGCCATTTTAAGAAGTACTGAAACCTTATCGACCAACTTAGACAAACTGCTCTCTACTACCGAGCAATCTAACGATCATCTTGGGTTTAGCGTAATGGAAAACGCTCGAGGCTCTAGTCCCATTCCAACATCAGTAGAGCGAGAGCGTGTTAAAGCAACGATTAACGAGGTCGGAGATCGCCAAATTGCGAAAAAGTTGGTCAAGCTTAACCTACATGAAAATGCCAGCTACGTTCATTCCATTAAGCAATCTAACCATCCCCTTGAGGAGCTAGAATACCTGGAGCAATTTCATCTAACAGGTAATGCGATTCGCTCGATAAAGGTATGCGCCGAACGTATTGCAGATATGGTCAAGAGCTTAAAAGGCTACTCCCGTGAAGATGATGAAAAAGTCCATGTCGTGGACATACATGAAGGCATCGAAGATACCTTAGTAATTTTCGAAAACCGCCTAAAGTTTCATCAGGTAGAAAAACATTATGACCTAGAACTCCCACCTATATTCTGCCAACCGCTGGCTTTACAACAAGTATGGACAAACTTACTTTCCAATGCGTTAGATGCGATTTCCAGCCATGGAAAATTGGCGATTTCAACCTATCCAGCTTCGGACAATAACAATTCATATTTAGTAGTCGAGCTTTACGATAATGGCCACGGGATCGCTCCTGACAAAATATCGACAATATTTACTCCCAACTACACAACGAAAAAAGAAGGCAACTTTGGTCTTGGGATTGGGTTGTCTATTTGCCAACAAATTATTGCGTCCCATCAAGGGCGGATTACCGTTGAATCCGAAGTAGACCAATTTACCAAAATGAAAGTGTGGCTTCCGCTCACCTTAAAAGGAAATTCAAATGAATAAATACCTAATTTTGTGTGTCGACGATGAAATTGAAATACTAGAAAGTGTTCTTCAAGATTTGGCACCATTTGAAGAGCATTTTATCGTTGAAGGTGCAGAGTCGGTGAAAGAAGCAAAGCAAGTGATTGCTGAGATGGCCAATGATAAGATCCCACTCGCATTAATCCTATGCGACCATATCATGCCCAAGCAAACCGGAATCGATTTTCTCATTGAATTGAATCAAATGAAGTCTACCGCCTCCGCTCGAAAAGTTCTCCTTACTGGCCAAGCAGGCTTAGAAGATACTATCAGCGCCGTTAACCATGCCGCCTTAGATTTTTACATAGCGAAGCCTTGGTATGGCGAGCAACTTCGAAAAACTCTGCGAACTCAGCTAACCGAATACATGATTAATAATGACGACCAACTATTGAGTTGGTCTTCAGTGCTAGATACTGAAAAAATATTTAATGCGATGGCGGCCAAAAGAAATAACTTTGGTGAATAATCGCGCTATTAACATGTCGCTTTTATCAGACAATGGCACTTAATTTGCTTATTTTTTAGCTAAACGACAAAGGAATGACATTTTAATTGATTACTTTTTCTGTAGATACATTAAACTGTCTTTCAAGTTAATGGTTGTGCTAACGAGCTAAAACCAAAGGGATTAACATAAATTAAGGTTTACTGTAATTATGCGTAAAATACTACTAACCACAGCAATGTTACTTGCATCTAATCAGGCATTGGCACTTAGTGACCCAAATGAGCCTCAAGTAATGAGCAACTTCAGCTACGATTACTTAGAAGCGAGAATTGGTGCTAGCCCAGTAACATTCGGTGCGGCAATGAGTAAATCTATTCACCCTAACGCTCATGCTGTTGCTCGTATCGATTCTGAATTTGAAGGCGACTTCGATTCTGCTGTTGGTCTAGGCTTTCACTCTCCAATTAACAACTGGGCTGACCTTACTGGTGAAATGCTAATGCGCATTGTTGATTCACAAGGCTCTAGCAGCAGCTCCACAGACGTAGGTATGGAGCTAAACTTAGGTGTACGCCAATGGTTAGGTCCTCAATTAGAAGTCGGCGGTAAAGGGGCTTATGTATCTATCGACGATAACGACGATTGGACAGGTTCAGTTTACGCACGCTTCCACTCTACAGAGCTATTCTCCTTGGGTGCGGAAGCTCGTATCAACGATACTTACGGTGATCAAGTAATGTTCACTACTCGCTTTAAGTTCTAAGATTAAGCGAGACTCATATATAAAAAAACCGAGGGATTATCCTCGGTTTTTTATGATTATCTTATTGGCAGCTTTCTAACAATTGCTGTTTTCGCGGTTCTTGAAGAAGCTTCCAGTGAATACCATCGATTGCACCTGCAAATTTCCAAAGAAGCTTAACATCGACATCATTGCCGTAAGCGGCTCTTACTTTACTAAATACTTCTGGCGCGCCCAGTTGCATGAATGTTGCAACATCTTCTACACCCGCCTTTTTCACCATGCGCTCTAAGGTCAACTGCATGTTTGGCAAATCTCTTAAACGACGACTTGCCGATGATTTTTGAAAGCTCCGCTGTTGGATCGAATTATCAATAGAAGCGCGAATGATAGCGTCTAATTCAGGGCTTTCATCTTTAAAAAGTTGAGTTATATCGTAGTAGTTTACCGTCGCGGTCGTTTGCTTCTTAACATGGCGATATTTTTCGCAATCAAGACCCGTCAGTTTTTTGTCTAGTGTATTACCACCACGAATAAATAAGTGCTCCTCACTTACTAAGGCGAACATGGCATCGTTCTGAAACAGTCCAATCCCACCGAACATTGAACGTTTCTGATACTCACCAAATTTAGTTACGTACGTGTAAAATGCTTGCTCAATCATATCCATTGATCCTTAATCTTATAACCCCGATTAGTTTGATCACCAGATAGCAGCTTTTTATGCGAAAAATTGTAAAACTCAATATCGACCGTAAATATTATTTTTTATTCGTCGACCTTTTGAATAATCATACTTTACTCAGAAAATTAAGTCTGGATGTAAGTCACATCGATTAACTGAATATCAATTTTTTATATGAGCGACATCACAGAAGATAATTTACCGTGCTGTTTTTTTGACGGTAAAAAACTCTAAGTACACATTTTTGGCACTTTAGAACTTCTTGTTTCATGTTTTTCACTACAGTGTATTGCCAGCCTATTGACCTAATTGTAAACTAATAACCTACTCAGACCACTCAGTATACATATGAATCATTTATCTTTTTTCTGGCTTCCACATAACAAAGAACTTTTAGTCAAGGGGTTAGAAACTGAGTTTTCACAATTAGTCGAGCATTCAATTTCTACAGGCAAGATTTCTCTTCCCCCTATTCCTGATGTCGTTCTAAAAATTCAGCGACTTTGTACATTAGACTCCACTGGAATTCCAGATGTCGCTGATTGCCTTCTTCAAGACCCAAGCCTAACAGCTATCGTCATTCGAGTTGCTAACTCAGTTGTATTTAACCGACGAAATATCACTTGTACTGACCTCACAACAGCAGTGTCTCGCTTAGGTATCTTGAGAGTAAGAGATATCGTCACGGCCCAAGCCATTGAACAATTAAAGCATTCTGTAAACCTTAATAAAGAATGTAATAGCTTGTTGGTCCGAAGTGCATCTATCTCTCGAGAGTTAGGGGCAACGATGGTACTCGTGACAAACGAATTTAAAGCTCTGAAACCATCGGAGTACAAGTACCTAGAACATGAAAAATCTTTACTCGTCGGTTTATTAGCTGACATTGGCTTATTCTGTTTAGTAAATGAATATCACCTCTATCTTGATCAAGGGAATTACCTAGATCATGATATCGCGCTTCAAATCTTCCAATCTCAATGTTCTGCGACCAGCAAATTAGTTCTTAGCCATTGGGGTTTCGACGCGGATTTCATCGATGTGTGTTCCAACGTTCGCAGTAAAACAACAGAAAATGAAGTGACGTACCTAGATATCGCTAGAATTGCTAACCATCTTCTAATGTTCCGCAATCAAGATGAAAGAATTGACGATCACGAAGTCGAGTTTGATGCGACCGGAGCAGAGGTGCTTTATAAGTTAAGTAACTTAAGTGAGCACGAGTTCAGCGATCGGATTAATGAAGTAATCAATGCCAGCGGCTTATAAGCCATTAAAACAGCGGAAGTCAGCAATGCTTCCGCTGTAAATTACTAATTCTATTAAAAAGTTTTTTCAGAACCGCATCACAACTCTAGCTCTATCATTCTGTTTTCTATATCCTATCTTGAATCTGCTTTTGACCTGATATCATATTGGTAAGTCACCTCTTTTGACCTTCGCAGATAATCCAAACTCATATTCGCTCGTACGCCAAACTTTCAAGGACTGAAGGGAACTGTCATGTTTACTGGAATGATTTTTATATTCTCCCCTCTTATCGTGGGATATCTGTTTTCAATTTCACGCCCAGAGTTACTTGAGAAAATCAATAAAGCCACTTCTCATCTTATCTACATTATTTTGGCATTAATGGGATTGAGCCTCGCTGCTCTCGATAACTTGGGCAGTAACCTTCAAACGATTTTATTGTATACCGCGACATTTTTCGTTTGTCTCAGCGTATGTAACCTGCTCGCTCTCCCGATTATTGATAAAGTATTACCGCTTGAAACAGAAGGTAGCCACAAAAAGTTACCTCTATCATCGATGGCGCTTGAATCAGCAAAGCTCATCATCGTTGTGGGATCTGGCCTAGTTGTGGGATTGTTGCTACCCGTTGATTTAAGTTGGGTAGATACTGCAAGTGAATGGATTCTATTTCTGCTGCTGTTTTTTATTGGAATTCAGCTTCGCAACAGTGGTTTGACTCTAAGACAAATTTTACTCAATAAACACGGCATGATAATCGCCGCCACAATAGTGGTTACTTCATTACTAGGAGGCATTCTTGCTGCCCTGCTTTTGGATATATCCATTTACCGTGGTCTAGCAATGGCCTCTGGGTTTGGTTGGTACTCTCTTGCTGGAATATTAATGGGCGATGCTTTCGGACCTATTTATGGTGGCGCATCATTTATGCTTGAACTGCTTCGAGAGCTTGTAGCACTTGTAGTGATCCCTCTCCTTATTCGCACTAAACCTTGCACATCTATCGGATATGCCGGCGCGACGGCAATGGATTTCACCTTACCCGTCATTCAAACAACAGGTGGTGTTAGGTGTGTTCCTATCGCTATCGTCAGCGGGTTCATCTTGAGCTTACTGGTACCCATTTTGATGCTTTTCTTTGTATCTCTTGCTAACTAGATCGCAGGAAAAAGAGCAAACTTCGATTAGAATGCCTGACTCAGTACAATTACCGCATTTAAAATCGACTAACTGTCATTGCTCAACGAACAAAAGTCGCGATAATTATTATTAGATAACTGATCTAACAAGAATAAACCTTAAAAGGAACCGTTATGAAACGCCTTTGTGTCGCTTTACTGCTAGCCTCAACATCAACATTTTCTCTAGCTGCTGACAATCAGTGCCTATCAGGCAAATATGACGCATATATTGATGCCTCACTGAATTGGTATTCAGACCTCGTTCAACTTACCTCAAACCAATACCCAGAGTTAACTGAAGTAAGTAACTGGTTCTTAGAAGGTCGTAAGCATCACTTTGAACTTAACAGAGCTGCAGTTCGCTATTACCTAGATAAAGATTCAAGCAAGGTAGCGACTGAACAGCCTATTGAAGCGTGGTTGCAACTTGAGCAGCACGACATCAAACAATTGGCGACTCGTGATGATGAGCTCGGCAAAATCGCTAAAACTACATTCGACGACCGTCAATCTACACCTCATGGAAAGAACTACGAGCTTCGCTCGGCATTCGCAGAACTACTAAGTCACCCGAAACAAATCGACACTGCTTTGCAACGCTACAACAAAGCAATTAAAGGCATCGAAGCGACTCAGTGTAAATAAATACTCTATCAGATTCGTATCGAGAACTTGGATTTCATAATTAAGACGGGACTTTGTGCCCGTTTTCGTTTAGATTGTCCCGCTCGCGTCAATATTAAAAAAATAATTCGCTTGTATGGTAACGGAACAAAAAACAGCTGATGTCAACTTCGAAAGTCTTCTTAAGATCTTTACGGTCCCAGAAGGCCCAGACTCAACACTGACTCAAATAGAAGACAAACTTTCGCAAAACCTGAATCAATTCTTGCGAGAGCATATTGTTGCTGAAGAAAAACCCCTCAAAGAAATCGAAAAAGACTTCTCTAATGCGCATATTCCAGAACAACCAGAGTTTGTTTCGGAGCATACAGAGCACCTACTCGATTCTTTAGTTTCTCATTCCGTTCATACGTCTGCTCCTAGCTTTATTGGGCATATGACTTCGGCATTGCCTTATTTCCTAATGCCTCTTTCTAAAATCATGATTGCCCTCAATCAAAATTTGGTAAAGATCGAGACTTCCAAAGCTTTTACTCCACTGGAACGTCAAGTGCTAGGGATGCTTCACCGCCTGATATACCAGCAAGAAGACCAGTTCTACTCTAAGTGGATGCACAGTGCGAATCACTCTCTTGGGGCTTTTTGCTCGGGAGGCACAATTGCCAACATTACTGCACTTTGGGTCGCTCGAAATAATGCATTGAAAGCCCAAGGTGATTTTAAGGGCGTGGAGAAAGAAGGCTTATTCAAAGCCATGAAGCATTATGGCTATGAAGGTCTTGCGATATTAGTTTCAGAACGTGGGCACTATTCCTTAAAGAAGGCAGCAGATGTGTTAGGCATCGGCCAAGAAGGATTAGTTTCAGTCAAAACTGACAGTAATAATCGTATATGCCCAGACGATCTCAAATCAAAAATCCAAGAGCTAAACGCAAACCGAATCAAGCCTTTCGCCGTGATCGGTGTAGCCGGTACCACAGAAACGGGTAACATTGATCCACTGGCTGAAATGGCGAAAATTTGCCAAGAGTTTGACTGTCACTTCCATGTCGATGCAGCTTGGGGTGGTGCTACGCTCATGTCCAATAATCATCGTCATTTGCTGGCGGGGATCGAATTAGCTGACTCGGTGACAATTGATGCCCATAAGCAGCTTTACATCCCTATGGGCGCGGGCATGGTCTTATTCAAGAAGCCTGATGCCATGACCGCTATTGAGCACCATGCTCAATACATTCTGCGTAAAGGCTCTAAAGATCTTGGTAGCCATACACTTGAAGGCTCACGTTCGGGAATGGCTATGCTTGTGTATGCAAGTATGCATATTATCAGCCGCCCTGGATATGAACTTTTGATTGACCAGAGCATTAATAAAGCTCGTTACTTCGCAGATTTGATCGCACAGCAATCAGATTTCGAATTGGTCAGCGAACCAGAGTTGTGTCTACTAACCTATCGCTACATCCCGGAGTCGGTTCAGGTCGCATTGAGCCAAGCGAATAGACAGCAAAAAGAAGTGTTAAACGAACAACTTAATGAATTAACAAAATTCATCCAAAAGAAACAAAGAGAAACAGGTAAATCATTTGTTTCCCGAACTCGCTTGAACCCAGATAAGTGGAATCGCCAAAATATTATTGTCTTCCGAGTCGTCTTAGCCAATCCATTGACCGGAAATGATATCTTGAATTCAGTACTAGACGAACAACGTGAAATTGCTCAATTAGCACCAAATTTAATGAAACGTATTCACAAGATAGCAACCAGCATTACAGACTAATTACTCAAATTAAGTTGCATCAAAATGAAAATTTATTTCGTTTTGGTGTAACTAACACATCATTCCTGCACTAGATTTGCCCATCAGGCGAAACTTTAACCTTCAATTCTGTAGTTTTCTAAAATTTTGTTGAGGCTTGTCATATTCTCAAGCATTCTTCTCGCCTTTTAGTATTAGCAAACCTTTAGTTAGGTTTATACTAACCTTATGGTGCTGATTAGCTTATATCTTTTGGGAATGATTGTTTAAAACGCAATTTTTATTCCTCCTCCCCCGGTTGGATTGATATTAGTCAGCAAGTTGTTCTCTATACCCTCGTGAACACTATGAATACATTAGAAAAAATACAAAAAAATCTAGAAAACTTTAGTAAGTCTGAGCGTAAAGTTGCAGAAGTCATTATGGCTTCTCCTCAGACTGCCATTCATTCTAGCATTGCTACACTAGCAAAGATGGCTGATGTGAGTGAGCCAACTGTTAACCGCTTTTGCCGTCGTTTGGATACCAAAGGTTTTCCTGACTTCAAATTACACTTAGCCCAAAGTTTAGCCAACGGTACTCCTTACGTTAACCGTAACGTAGAGGAAGATGACGGCCCAGATGCCTACACGCATAAGATTTTTGAATCAACAATGGCGTGTCTAGATGTCGCTAAAAACAGCTTAGATGCAATGCAAATCAACCGTGCTGTAGACTTGCTGACCCAAGCTAAACGTATTTCGTTTTTTGGTTTAGGCGCATCTTCAGCAGTAGCTAAAGATGCTCAGAATAAGTTTATTCGATTCAATATCCCTATCACATGTTTCGAAGATATCGTGATGCAGCGTATGAGCTGTATTAACTGTAGCGACAATGATGTGATTGTTCTGATTTCTCATACGGGTCGAACGAAAAGCCAAGTTGAAATTGCCAACCTTGCCCGTGAGAATGGTGCAACGGTTATTGCGATCACGGCTAAAGATTCTCCGCTTGATAAAGCAAGTTCGCTATCTATTTCACTAGATGTGCCTGAAGATACTGACGTTTATATGCCAATGGCGAGCCGCGTTGTTCAAATGACGGTAATCGATGTTCTGGCAACGGGCTTTACTTTACGCCGAGGCTCAGGTTTTAGAGAAAACTTAAAACGAGTGAAAGAGTCTTTAAAAGATTCTCGCTACGAAAAGTACTCACAATTCTAATAAAAACGGAGCTTAAAGCTCCGTTTTTTACACTCTATAAAGTTAAACATAAGTTGGATCGCTAGGTTAGATTGTCCAACTGCTCCCCTTTTCAGTAATACTATTTTCTGCAGCATAAGAATTGATAAGGGAGACCTTAGGTTCCTTGCTCGAAAGTAACGCGCTTCCTTTATCATCACTTTTCGACACCTGGGTTAATATGTGCATCAATCGCTCATAATTAAGTGGCAAAGGGTTCCCTTTAATAGCTACAGATTTTAAAGCATCATTACACACTTCATGTAAATCAAAGTTACTCAACCCATAAGCACTTAAGTTTGGAATCATTAACACATTGAGCATTCGCTTCAGCCAAATGACTGAATCGTAAATTTTTGCCTCTTCATTGTTCAGAAGCAATTGAGCAACTTTCAAATAACGATTCAAAATATCCTCAGCCTGCTGCTCTTCTGCAACCGAGATATTCTCTTCCATCACATAAGGAGCTAGCCGGCCTGTAATCACGCTATGAGGTGCGCTTAGCTTCCCACCCAAAGCAGACGCCAGACCATGGGCTGCCCCTAATTTCGCATTCGTGATCGCCATTCCACCAAGCATCGCTGCAAACGATAAATCTTCTCTTGCTTGATGAGAGTCTTTGACACAAGCCGACTCAACAGAACGAGCTAGTCGCCTTAGGCCCTCTTCACAAATCATATCGGTTAACGGGTTAGGATCGCCGCACACGTAGGCTTCCATTAAGTGAGTAAACGCATCCATCGCCCCTCTACCTGAAGTAAGCACATCAGTGCCATAAGTCAAAGAAGGGTCGACAATGGCTAAGTCAGCAAGCATATCTGGGCTTCGTAAGCTCACTTTAACTTGGTCTTGCCCAGACTTCAGGACCGCATTCTTAGTAACTTCAGCCCCTGTACTGGCAGTGGTAGGAATAGCAATAAAAGGGATCGGCTTCGCTTTAAGAGGAACATTTCGTCCAACGACTTCTACATAATCATATAAGTCACCTTGGTTTGGAATAATCGCAGCGAGAGCTTTACCCAAATCAATCGCACTTCCACCGCCAAATGCCACGACCATATCAGGCTTAAAACGACGCGCTGACAATGCAGCCTCTTCAACCATTTTAATGTTCGGCTCACCATGAATAACAAGGTGCTGATAGCGCATTGATTGGCTCTCTAAATAGTCCACAAGTGGAGAAGCCCTTTCAAGGTTTTGTCCTGTCACTAGTAATACGCTATAGCCAAATTGGTTAAGTAGCGTTAATGAAGCACTTAGCGAACCTTCGCCAAAAATTATCCTGGTAGACGTCATAAATTGAAACATTGGAGTCCCTCCCTTTGCCACGTGGCATCAAACGATACGTCAGACTCAACACTATTCTCGTGTAACGAGTTACAGCATGCCTTATTGAAAGCTTTATTTTTTAGACAGGCGACAACTTATTACACTCTCTTTCAGTGCTTATTTAATAGTACGATTGAACTCACAATTTTATCGAACACCAAGTCACAACTTCAGCAACCAAAGCAAACTTTTCCCATCGATTATAAAGATGATTAATATTTCGACTGATAGGTTTTACCTATAGTATTAAGAGGTAAATCCTTCTTTATTTCCTAATGTCATTGAGGCATAGTTGGTTTCAAGAAAGTTTGGGGCTGATTAAGTGAAACCACATCGAGTTCCCTCATCATGTATTTTGGAGAAATAAAATGTTTGTAGTTATCTTTGGTCGTCCTGCTTGCCCATTCTGTGTTCGTGCAAAAGAGCACGCTGAAACTCTTAAAGCTAAGCGCGATGATTTCAACTACCGTTACGTAGACATTCACGCAGAAGGTATCAGTAAAGCTGATCTAGAAAAAACTGTAGGTAAGCCTGTAGAAACTGTACCTCAAATCTTCGTAGATCAAGACCACATCGGTGGCTGTGATGACTTTGAAGCTTACGCAAAAGAAAACCTAGGTTTATTCGATTAATCATCGCAAAAACGTATTTTTCACAGCCCGCATATCTATGCGGGCTGTTTTGTTTCAGCCGCGTAAAAATATAAAGTCAATTCCTAGTAAAATGCCAAAATAACACTTATATTTTTGTAAGATTCGGATACAATTCAGCACTTATCCTTTCAGTCCTTCGCACAATATATTGAGCCCCAGTTGTGAACATCGACGTTGTTTTTTTGCTAGAGCAAAACCCTATTCTTCTTATTTTCGTAGTCCTCGCGATTGGTCTCGCAATCGGAAAAATCCGATTCGGCAGTCTACAACTCGGAAACTCCATTGGCGTTTTAATCACCTCACTGATTATGGGGCACTTAGGTTTCTCTTTTAACGCAGATGCGCTAACCATTGGTTTCATGTTGTTTATCTATTGCGTTGGCATTGAAGCTGGTCCTAACTTTTTCGGCATTTTCTTTCGAGACGGAAAACACTACCTAATACTCAGTTTAGTTGTCCTCACCAGTGCAATGGCACTCACCTATTTCAGTAGTCATTACCTAGGTTTGGATTTTGGTCTTTCTGCTGGAATGATGGCTGGAGCGCTTACTGCAACGCCAATCTTAGTAGGTGCGCAAGACGCTCTAAACTCAGGCCTAGCTAACGTGCCAAGAAATGTCGATATCGGCCTAGTGATAGAGAACCTATCTGTTGGTTATGCGATGGCCTATTTAGTCGGCTTGATCAGTATGATTATGTTTGCCCGTCTACTTCCTAAACTTCAAAAGGTCAATCTTCATGATTCAGCCGAACAAATTGCCCAAGAGCGAGGCTTAGGCACATCAGGGCAACGTAAAGTCTATTTGCCTATCATCCGTGCGTACCGCGTAGGACAAGAACTCATTGATTGGACTGACGGTAAAAACCTGCGTGAATTGGGTATCTATCGCCAAACGGGTTGTTATATAGAGCGGATCCGTCGAAATGGCATTCTGGCACACCCTGATGGTGATGCAATCCTACAAGAAGGCGATGAGATTGCATTAGTTGGCTTTCCAGATAGCCACGCTCGACTCGATCCAAGCTTCCGAAACGGTAAAGAAGTTTTCGACCGTAACCTGCTCGATCTAAGAATCGTTGAAGAAGAAATCGTTGTAAAAAGTGACAGCATCGCAGGTAAGCGACTTTCCGATCTCAACTTATCTGAATATGGATGTTTCTTAAACCGTGTTGTACGAGCGCAGATCGAAATGCCAATGGACCTAAACATCGTGCTCGCCAAAGGTGATGTCCTTCAGGTTAGTGGTGAGAAAAGTCGCGTACACGGCCTTGCTGAAAAAATCGGTTTCATTTCGATTCACAGTCAAATGGCCGACTTAATGGCGTTCTGTAGCTTCTTTATATTGGGCATTTTATTTGGTCTGATTACCATGACATTCGGCCAAGTGTCATTTGGCTTGGGTAATGCGGTAGGCTTGCTACTTTCCGGCATTACGCTGGGCTTCTTAAGGGCCAATCACCCAACGTTTGGTTATGTCCCTCAAGGCGCACTAAACATGGTGAAAGATTTAGGCTTAATGTTCTTTATGGTTGGCATCGGACTGAGTGCCGGTGGGAAGATGTTTGAACACTTAACGCAAGTTGGTCCACAGGTTCTAGGGATCGCCCTCGTCGTCAGTGTCCTTCCCGTAATGTTCGCCTACTTGGTTGGTGCTTATATTCTTAAGATGAACCGAGCGCTGTTATTCGGAGCCATTATTGGCGCAAGAACATGCGCCCCAGCCATGGACATCGTGAACGACTACGCGAAATCAACAATCCCAGCATTAGGCTATGCCGGTACCTATGCGATAGCCAATATACTGATGACGTTAGCCGGAACCTTCATCATTATTTTGAATTAGGGCTTACGAAGTTCAGACAAAAAAATAGGCGCTCATTGAGCGCCTATTTTATATGTCGGTTATCTTAAATCGAATTAGATGTCTGCTACATCAAACTCAATAGCTGGGTTTACGTCTGCTTCGTAATCCACACCTTCAACACCGAAACCAAATAGCTTCAAGAACTCTTCTTTGTACTCTACGTAGTCAGTCAGTTCTTTCAGGTTTTCAGTTGTAATTTGAGGCCATAGGTTACGACAATGCTCTTGAATGTCGTCGCGTAGCTCTAAATCATCAAGACGTAGGCGGTTAACATCATCGACTTCTGCTGCACTGCCGTCTTCTTTGTATAGACGTTGGCTGAACATGCGGTAGATTTGTTCCATACAACCTTCGTGGATGCCTTCTTCACGCATTTTCTTGAACACCATTGCGATATAAAGAGGCATAACAGGAATAGCAGAACTCGCTTGAGTAACAACAGACTTAAGAACAGCAACATTTGCTGTACCGCCAGTTTGGCCTAGCTTCTCGTTTAGCGCTGCTGCTGCACGGTCTAAGTCCATCTTAGCTTTACCTAGCGCACCATCCCAGTAGATAGGCCACGTTAGCTCAGTACCGATGTAGCTGTATGCAACTGTTTTACAGCCTTCAGCAAGTACACCAGCTTCAGAAAGTGCGTTGATCCAAAGTTCCCAATCTTCACCGCCCATTACTGTAACGGTGTCTTTGATTTCTTCTTCTGTCGCAGGCTCTACGCTTGCTTCGATGATCGCATCTTTGTTTGTGTCTACAGCTGTAGATGTGTAAGTTTCGCCGATTGGCTTAAGAGAAGAGCGAATTACTTCGCCTGTCTCTGGCATTTTACGAACTGGAGACGCCAGTGAGTAAACCACCATATCGATTTGACCTAAGTCTTCTTTGATAAGGTCAATCGTTTTTTGCTTAGCTTCGTTAGAGAAAGCGTCGCCATTCAAGCTCTTTGAATATAGGCCTTCTTCTTTTGCTAGCTTATCGAAAGCCGCTGAGTTGTAGTAACCCGCTGTGCCAGGCTTTTTCTCAGTACCCGCTTTCTCGAAGAAAACACCGATTGTCGAAGCGCCGCCACCAAATGCAGCCGCGATACGAGAAGACAAACCATAGCCACTTGAAGAGCCAACAACTAGCACGCGTTTAGGTGCATTAGCGATAGGGCCTTGAGCTTTGGTGTAAGCAATTTGTTCTTTTACGTTCGCTTCACAACCAACAGGGTGTGTTGTAGTACAGATGAATCCGCGAATTCGAGGTTTGATGATCATATTCAACTTCCTTAAAAAATCACTCGTAGGATAAAAGTTTCATCTACAAATGGCATCTAATTTCTTCAAAATAGTGACGATTTTGCAAGTGGTTGGAGCACTATTACCCATTTTAGTTTCATTATTTGTGCTTTTATGATCGGTTACGCTTTATTTAATAACTCTATTAATAAAAAAAGCACCGATATTCGGTGCCTTTATTATTTCACTATCTGAGCAATGACGTTAGCTCTACTGTCTAAGCGACGCTATCTAGCTTTGGCTTTAATTCTTTGCGAGTTAAAGTTTCACTGAAGTCATGGCTAAAGTGGTCAACTTGAATTGCCGTGTAACGAAGTTTATCGGCTTCAATAATTTGGTCCACTTCCTGTTGCGTTAACACGTCCGCTTCAAGAGCCTGTGCAAGTTTGTCTTGTAGCAAACCTTTTCTTGCCACTTTACCCTCTTTCGCCGCACGCATCAGTTTGCGCTCTAAGCCTTTAATATCGTACATAGCGACAAAAGCTTTTTCCATGATACCTACGCTGTCATCCTCATCCTTGCCTACGTAACAAAGGTGAGTTAAACGTTCACGATGAACACCTGGAGTCATGATGCTTTCAGCAATCTTCATCGTTAGGTTATCACTTGGTTTTTCAAAGTGGTTACCTACAGGGAAGATTAGGCCTTTCAATAAACCGCCAACCGCTTTGCTTGGGAAGTTTCTGTACGCTTCTTGAAGCGATTTCGCACCGTGATGCAAACAGTGTTGAACTGCGTGATGAACATAATCTAGATCCGCCTGCTGACGACCTTCATCTTCATATTTCTTCAGTGCTGCAGACGCCATGTATAGGTAGCTCAAGCCATCACCTAAACGCGCTGAGATAAGCTCTTTACGTTTCAACTCACCACCAAGTGTTAACATCGCGAAGTCTGCACTTACGGCTAAGGCACGGCTTAATCGTGTTAGATCTTGGTAGTAGTGTTTCGTTGGACCACTCATATCAGCTTTGATAAAACGTGAACCTGTTAACGCTGCGCCAAATGCGCCAAACGTATTTTTAGTCGCATGTGAAATGTGCTTGAACAAAAGTTTATCAAACTCTTTTGCACCTTCTTTCTCATCAGGGTTCGCTGCTGCTTCCATTTCTTTTAGTACGTATGGGTGACAACGAGTGGCACCTTGACCAAAGATCATTAGGTTACGCGTTAGAATGTTCGCACCTTCTACAGTGATAGCAACTGGAATACCTAGGTAAGGCGCTACAAGGTAGTTCATAGGACCATCTTGAATCGCTCGTCCTGAGTGAATGTCCATTGAATCGTTAAGAATCGTACGCGCCATTTCAGTCATATGGTACTTAGCGATAGCTGTAACGATGCCAGGTTTTTCTTTCATATCTAGAGATGTAGTCGTCAATGTACGAGTCGCTTCAAGCAGGTAAGTTAAGCCACCAATACGACCTAGGCTTTCAGCTACACCTTCAAACTTACCAATCGACATCCCGAATTGTTTACGCACATAAGCATACGCGCCAGTTGTACGTGCAGTCAGGTGGCCCATTGCCGTACCAAGTGCTGGTAGTGAAATACCGCGGCCGGCAGATAAACACTCAACCAACATACGCCAACCTTTGCCTGCGTAATCTTGTCCGCCGATCAGCCAATCCATTGGGATAAATACGTCGTTACCGCGAGTCGGACCATTCATGAACGCAAGGCCAAGTGGATCATGACGCTCACCGATCACCACACCTTCATGATCCGCTGGGATTAACGCACAGGTAATGCCGATGTCTTCTTTACCACCAAGTAACTTATCAGGATCTTGCAGTTTGAATGCTAAGCCAAGAACAGTTGCTACTGGTGCCAACGTGATGTAACGCTTATTCCAGCTAACTTTGATCCCTAGAACTTCTTCACCTTCGTGCATGCCATAACATACAGTACCGATATCTGGAATGCCGCCCGCGTCCGAACCCGCTTCAGGGCCAGTTAGCGCGAAACATGGAATGTCTGTACCGTCAGCTAAGCGCGGTAGCCAGTAATCTTTTTGTTCTTGAGTACCGTAGTGAGAAAGAAGCTCACCTGGGCCTAAAGAGTTAGGAACCATAACCGAAACTGCAGTACTGATACTGCGCGTCGCAATCTTGGTCACGATTGTAGAGTTCGCCAGCGACGAGAAGTTACGACCACCGTATTCTTTAGAGATAATCAAAGAGAAGAAACGTTCTTTACGCAAAAACTCCCAAACCTCAGGCGGAAGATCGCGATCTTCTTTAACGATTTTATGGTCGTCTAGCATCGCCAGTAGCGTTTCTAGTTCGTTATCAATAAATGATTGCTCTTCAACAGAGAGTTCCGGCTTAGGGTATTGATGCAATTTAGTGAAATCTGGTTTACCAGAGAACAGCTCTCCATCCCACCAAACGCTCCCCGCTTCCATCGCTTCTTTCTCAGTGCTAGATAGCGGTGGTAGTACTTTCTTGAAGAATTTAAAAGCCGGGTCACTTACCCATTTTTGTCTTAGAGAGCTCATAGTTCAGATCCTTTTGTTCACTATTGGTTGTGACAAGTTTGTATTTTTATAGATATATTAATTTTAGTCGCCAGCTGAAACACCGGCTGATAAATAAGGGATGAGTAAATCGACGACAGCTTTGGCATCAACCTTTTTCCCATAATCATTTTCTGCAATTTCTGCTAAAGCTTGGCTTGATGCCATAGTGAAAACGCAAGTACCTAATGTGAAATGTAACCTCCAGAACAAAAGCTCCGGCGTTAACTTAGGGTTAGCTTTCAAAACAGAATCAGTAAACAGTTTTAGTACATCGCTATAACGAGTTGTAATGAACCAGCGTAGGTGACCCTGAACATCCGTGTAACCACGCCCGATTAACAACATGAATCGGCTTGTTCCGTTCGGTCTTACTTCATTTAGCGATCGTAATGGAGCACGTAACGATTCGAATACGTCTTCCATTTTGTAATCTTCGTTTAAGTTCAGCGTTAATAAGGCATCTTGTAGAGCTGGCATGAACGCTTCTAAGTAACGATCTAACACCGCCCTTACTAACGTTTTCTTATCCCCAAAGTGATAGTTCACAGAAGCTAGGTTCACGTTTGCCTTGCTCGTGATGGTTCTTAATGAGGTGTCGTTAAACCCATGTTCCGCAAACAAACCTTCTGCTACGTCTAGGATTTTTTCTTTTGTACTACTACGTGGTGCCATTTCAATCACTCGTATTAAACAACTGTTTGAAATATACGCATAGAACATTTAATTAACAAGCAATTAACATCACACTTTTGCATATTGGTCGTACCAGTTAACAGTTGTACGCTGTAAGCGCCTGAATTGTAGGCATTTCAAAATTAATACGAAAAAAGTTTATTTTTTATGGAACTGATTGGACAAAGGCCAGTCTCACTAAGTGTAGAGAGCAGAGCTTTTAGAGGTTTAACAGGCCGTCAAACTTGTTTCTATCTGTCTCTCCAACGCTGCTTTTTCTAATTAACTCCTATGTTTGTATCCGCCCAAACCGACTTGGTTTGGGCTTTTTTTTGGTTCATCGCGGATTAGCGGGAACTTAAAACAAAAACGGTAGTAAGTGATATGGTTTAGTCGCCAAACAAA
>NZ_JBHZSF010000013.1:0-166604 GCF_043642225.1 Vibrio profundi
ACCTCCAGTTCTTCAGCGTGTACTAAGTCAGTATGGCACGCAGAGTGTCAGGTAGAGGGAGTCCATATCATTCGTTATGTGCTTGGAAGAAATATGTGAGCTCAAAGTTCTGAGCTCATGTTTGATTAAGGGTGGATAATAATTTGATCGCCGGATGTGACCAGTTTCGCCTTATTGTGCTTTATTAATTGTGCGGCACAAGATGGCGTGACTGCTTGTATATCACCTTTAGCTTTCATGGTCATTGATTCCCACACTTGATCTCTATATTTGCCAGTTTGAGTGTATTGTATTAGAACTTTCATCATTTTACTCTGCTTGTTGTTGAGTACTAATAACATTAGGTGGTTAACTAAGGTTACACATCTGTTAAATATGAAACATAAGATTAACTAAATGGTTTCAAACGAACTGTAAAAAATATGGTAAGCTATAGTGTTACTTTAGCAACGCACATAACAAGAGACTATGGCGTCAATAGTTAATTTTTGGCGCTATTCTTATCCCACATAACACCGTCCCTTAGCATCGAATTCAGTACCCCCCTATCTTTCTCATGCAGGCAACGATTGCTACTTTTTTGGGTTTTCCCGCCGAAAATAATCGTTTATAGGTCGCCTTAAAAACCGGGTTACACTGTATGGCCGACATCATTGCCATGTATAAAACGGTGCGAACTTGAGCACGCCCACCCTGGATCATCCGCTTACCTTTGAGTCGTCCACTTTCTCTCGTTAATGGAGCAACCCCGATAAGTGAGGAAGCTTGCTTATTGGTGATAAAACCGAGCTCTGGAACATTACTGATGATAGACGCGGATGCTATTTTTCCTATTCCCGGTATGCTTTGTAGTATCTCATTTTTTGCTTGGTACTCAGGGCAGGTATCGATAAGTTTTGATATCTTTTCTTCTACTTTAACGATTTGATTTTTAAGGGCGGTTAAAATTGGCTTGATTGAAGAAGCGAGGCTCTGAGGCAAAATCTGTAGTCGGTTTTTCTCCATCGTCTGCATAGAAAGCAGCTGATTACGCCTTGTAACTAAGTCACTCATTAACCGTATGTTTTCGCTTTTTAGTTGTGCCAGTTTAGGTTAGATAGCTTGACCAAAGTGGGTAATAAGGGCGGCATCTAGACGGTCATTCTTAGCTCTTCGTCCAATGGCTCCTGCGAATCTTTTAACGTGCAGTGGGTTCGCAATAACATAGGGTAACTTTGCTTTATCACAGGCAAATATGAAGGGCATTTCAAGCCGCCCTGTTGCTTCGATAACAATGCGGCTAGGTCGATCATCCCAACGCTCGGCATTTTCGGTTTGCTTTGAATTTAGTGTTTAAGGTGGTATGCAGAAGTATCGGTATCGCGTTGCTCACCTATATGGTCTCCCCCAGTTTTGCAAGCCAGCAGTATGATTAAAAGCGCAGGTTAGCTTCCATATATACGGCCTGTTTAACGGCTATTGCTTTGGCCAAGATGAGGAAGTCGAACACGAAGTTCTAATCAACTTATCGACTTTAAAAGCCAGTGTGAGCAATAGGTTTTCAACGTGTAGGATTTATCCTGTTATTCATCTCACTACGTACTTTGCAAACGGTTGTTGATGTATGTTTTATGCGGGTTGATATTCTTCGTTTTTGGAACAGTGGTAATGGTGCAGATCATTGGGCACCTATTACGCCGATTTGATTGAGTGGTTTTTTATGAGCGCCTCCTGATATCTAGATTGTTACTACTACCGATATGGCCGCGAAATAAAAGCTAGTGATGGAAAGATTGATGGTCAATTTTCTCATGTGAATCAACATCTAGCCTGACGTAACTTACACATGGCGTTGTGGCTTATGCAAGGGCCTATGTTCGGTTCGCGCTCAGCCACTATGCGCGGTATTGAAATAACTAAATAATGATTAATTAGTACGCTTTGTTTTTTTTAGAGGTAACTTTCCTTTTGAAACATTCAACAATGATCAGGAAGCCATATTATGGGTATGAGTTATCTAGAGTCAGAGCGTCTAAGTCTAAGTGGAAGTGTAGAACAACGGGTTGCAGCATTAGAGGTATCGTTCAGCGATATAGGGCTTACTGTGGACCCAAATGAATTACGTTCATTTGATTGGTCACTTACATCATCTCAAGTCAACTCTCCGACATGGAACTGGGTCTACCGTTTTTAGTGAATCAAAATCAAAAAAATTGGAGCACCCAATATGGGAAACTCAACAACTGGTATTGGTGGGAGTGAGCACCTGTCGACCTATGCGCGTTTTGCAGCACAAGTGGTTGGTTCGATCCCCGCGGAATCACTGTTAGAAGCGGACGACTTAGCAGCCTTTGTGTCACAGAAAAAGCGCCGGGGCCGGGAAGTCGATTTAGGTATCACCCTGAATGCCAGAAAAGTAGTGGTGGTGCTAAAAGCAACGCGGCGCTGCAATTTACGCTGTACGTATTGTAATTCGTGGTCTGACAACCCCAGGAATATCATGTCAATGCGTACACTCATCACCGTTATCGCCCGCATCTTATCTGTGGTCAATGTCACGCGTTTTGAATTTGTTTGGCATGGCGGTGAAGTCACTTTGCTCAACCCACATTTTTTTAAAACACTCATTTGGCTCCAGCAACAATTTAGGCAACCGGGGCAAGAAATCACCAACGCTCTGCAAACCAACGCGATCGACCTTAGCGATGAGTGGTTGATATTTTTAAACGGCGCCGGGGTGCCCGTGGGGATCAGCATTGATGGCTATCCGGCCATCAATGACTCAAGACGAATTGACTTGTTGGGGCGGGGAACGTCAAAAAGGGTTGAAAAAGGCATCCAACAATTACGTGATTATAGTATTCCCTATGGAGCTTTGGTGGTCGTGGATAGAGCCGTCAGCCAAAGCGATTTAAACCAACTGTTTGATTATTTTAAGCGGACACGTATCAATGCGATCGAATTCTTGAACATTGTGCCTGACAATCGTGTTGCTTCGGGCGCGCTCAATGATCCCTCTTATATCAATTATCGCGAGTACATTCAGTTTTTGTGTGAGGCGTTTAGTCTTTGGTATTCCGGCTATAAAGACAGTATTAGGGTCAATCTGTTCAATGAAATCATGGACAAAATGGCTCATGAGGACGCGATACTGTCGTCCTGTTACTGGTCGGGAAACTGCTCGCAGGAAGTGGTGACCGTAGAGCCCAATGGTGAAATAACGCCATGTGACAAGTTCATCGCTGACGAGGGCAGCCAGTACGGTTCGTTGTTGGAACAAAATATCGATGCGTTGCTCAGTCACTCTGAGTACAACCAACGATTGCGTCAGGAGGAGCGCGATGCGTATAAATCTATGCAGGACTGTGAATGGTTCTCTCTCTGTCATGGTGGGTGTCCTCACGACAGGATCATCAACCGGCGACACGACGGTTCTTATCAAAATCAATGTTGTGGTACGGACCAGTTGTTTGAGCTGATCAGTCAGACCTTGAGGGTGGCATGAAGGTTCCTGAGAGGAAAAAAGCGAGTCAGCGCCTTTGGCGAACGGTGCAATGGAGCGGATTGGCCGCGCTTGCCCTCTGGGCGGTCGGTGCGCTGTATTTGCGGTCTTTGGGGGATGCCTCGGGAGATCCCCTTCCACTGAGGACTACGGTGATCGTCAGCTCTTTCAAAAAAAAGGCCATTGTTTATGGGAAAATGAGGCCTTTGAAGTATCGAGTTTTAGTGGTGGAATCCCCGGGAATTGTCATCGATAAGTCAAAACAGGGGGGCGACTTGGTGAGTGCTGAAACCACGGTGATCACCTTGTCTAACCAAGCACTGAATCGAGAATATCAATTGGCTGAATTAGAACTGAAAGCGGTAAGGGCAGATCACAATACCTTAATATACCAGTTAGAAGAACAGGCCCTCAATCTCGCCAGTGAAGTCGAATTATTGGATGCAGAACTGAGAACTCAACAAGCGGAACTCAAAGCCAAACAGGCGTTAGAAGGGCAACAAGTCATCTCTCAACTCGAAATACAAAAAGCCGAGATGCATTTTGAACAGGCGACCATTAAAAGCCGAGTCGCAAAAAGGAAATTGGCCAGCTTCAATAATACACGGGCGATAAAACGGCAAGCCAGTGAACTGAGATTGGATAAAGTTAAAGGCCTAACCGCCATGAAAAAAAAAGCGTTAAGCGCTCTCCAAGTGAATGCTGGTCTGGACGGTGTGCTGCAAGATCCTGAACGTTCTATCGACCTAGGGCAGTGGTTGCCACAAGGTACAGTGGTCGGTGTGGTGACCAGCAAAGAAGATATGCTTGCAGAAATGAGGATCAACGCGCGCCTCGCCGATGCCCTAGTGATGGGAATGAAAGTCGAACTTCAAATCGGACGCGAGGCTGTTTTTGGGGAAGTAGTGGGGGTGTCACCAAACGTGAAAGACAGTCAGATCACTTTCCGAGTTGGGAATTTATCCAAGCAAGCGATGCTGGCTCGACCGGACATTGAAGTGACTGGTGAAGTCGTCCTATTTTCGGTCGACAATGCATTGACCATTGCTATGCCTCCACATTACCACAACTCGTCGGAGGTGCAGCTATATGTCAAGTCGACCCATGGTTATCAATTGAGAAATGTACAAGTCATACAATCCAATGGTAAACAGCTCGCGCTTGGACTGGGGGTAAGTGCTGGCGATACCATTTTGTTAGTGGATCCCGCCGATTACAATTTTTCTGAACAGATACAATTGGAGGTATCGTCGTGAGACAACGTTTAATTAAGGTAGAGAAGCTTAGCAAATTATTTTACGACCACCGTCTGGAAACGCAGGTTTTGCATGACATATCGATGGAAGTCTATGAAGGCGATATGGTAGCGATCGTGGGCGCTTCAGGTTCAGGAAAATCGACCTTGCTGTCTATTTTGGGGTTATTAGAAACCTTTCACATTGGCCACTATGAGCTATGTGGAGAGCCCGTCTATACGTTATCTGATGAGCAGATGGCTACATTAAGAGCGCAACACATCGGATGGGTTTTTCAACAGTTTCTTTTATTGTCTGACATGACGGTGTTGGAAAATGTCATGATGCCTTTGACGAACCATAAAGGCATGACTCGCAGGCAGAGGATCGAAAAAGCGCAGGAAAAACTTACGCTGGTTGGAATGCATGACAAGGTGAGACTTTACCCCAGCCAACTTTCAGGAGGGCAGCAGCAAAGGGTGGCTATTGCTCGGGCGTTGGTCGCAGAGCCTGAGTTAATTTTGGCTGATGAGCCCACCGGTAATCTTGATTCAGTCAACTCACAAAAGATTTTTGAACTGCTTCAGACTCTGAACAGCCAAGGGCGGACAGTGCTATTAGTCACTCACTCCAAGTCGTTGGCCGAGCAATGCCGAAAACGTTACCTGATGGTGGACGGGGTCTTATTGGACACAAGCGAATGATGGAAATAACGTACGCAATACGTCAGTGGAAAGCGAAAAAGCTAGAGTTCATCACTTTGATCTTGTGCCTTTCTATTATGGTGGCTTTATTTGCTGCGACAGCTACTATCCAACCCTGGTTAGATGATACTAGCCCGTCTTGGCTGTCGAAGAAGCATGCCTATGCCACCATTTTGCTGGAAAAACTGGACAGCACGACGGCGCTAGCTAGCACCAAGCAGCTTAGAGAGATAGAGGGCAGCAATGGTATAACGGCACTCTATCGAATTGGTTTTGAGGATATTGATGTTGACCTCAATGGTAACAATACCCAGCTTAGAGCAGTGTTCATTGATCCCAAACTTTTGCCGCTTCTCAACATTCCGTCTTTACCCTCCACACCTGAGGCATTCAATCAAGGGGTTTGGCTGTCATCTGCGCGTTATCATCCGTCGGAAGGCGCCGAACGTTCGTCGACCAGCTTTGTGATGACGGGGAGTAAGCGACATTTTCCCGTAATGGGCTATCTACCTGAGTCATTTCAGATACCAGATCTGGGACCTGTGGATGTGTTGCTTTCAACGGAGCACTACTTGTCGAGCATGACGGTGGACTTTGGCGACCAGCCGCCCCCTGCACAATTTCTGGATAAGGTATTTGCGAGTCTTGCGGATAATTCACCTATGTTTGCAGGTATTGCTGTGCTTGCTGAGGGCTATGAATCGGATGATCTGGCTCTCGAAGGGCAAGGGCGCGATGTGGGAACACAAAGCAATGTGACGACACTCAGTACCGCGCAGTCACTCCAGCTTAAGGGGTATGATGGGATCAATTTCGCACCGGCCAAAAGGATCCGTATTATCAATCAGTGGACCTTGATGCTTTGGGTTTCTGGCGTATTTGCGGTGGTTTCTTTTGTCTCACTGGTCACCCACGCCATCAATATCTATTTTCGTCGTGAGCATGAACTGACATTAAGACGAGCGGTAGGCGCCAACAATTACAGATTGCTTTACCTCGTGCAGCTAACCAACATTCCTTTGTGCGTAGTTGTGACGATCGTCTCTGCGATCTTATACCTATTGGTCATCGATTATTTGAACGTTAATCAGCCAAATGCCATTATTGAAGTCACCCAAGCCGCACTTGGTTGGGCGTGGTCTCGCGCCACCGTGTTCATGGTGTTGTTGGTGTTTATTTGTACGTTAGTCCCTTCGCTTTTGTTGCTGGATACTCGTTTATTCTTAAGAGATCAAATTGGAAGTCAAAGCCGGTTGCAGGTGGCGGTATGGTGGATCACAACCAGTGTGCAATCGACGGTTGGGTTTGCCGCTTGTTTACTGTCGATAGCACTGTTGTATAGTCAATATGCTATCTATAATCAGCATACCTTTGAGGAGGGGAACTCGGAGTGGGCACTCACCCTCGCCAAGCACCAAGGTGAGATCAATGTCGAAAATGTACTGTCGGCTGTCGAAGGTGAACCGGTGGGGGTTGCCCTGTCTCCCTTCGTACTGAATCACAGTTACAGTACTCCGATCAGGCTGGAAGCGGCCAAAGAATCTAGACACATCCCCATCAACGTCATCAATGTTTCTGATGGGTATCTGGATGTGTTGGGGGCGGTTTGGATCGCGGGGGCTCCTGACTTAAAATCCGGTGTTATTGTTAATCGAACATTTCTGAATGTCTTTGATGTATCCGCAAGTCAGTTATTAGGGCATCGGATCTACAGTAGTCAAACTGCATTTGGCTTAAAGGAGAATCAACCGATACGCATCGTCGGGGTGATTGAAGATATTAGCCCGATAGGACCATTGTGGCAGACTTCACCGGCTATTTATCTACCGATTGTATCTGATTTCAGGCAGACGGCAGGTCCTGTGTATATCGTGGCAAAACATTCCGCTGATCTCAGCGTTCAATTGACTGCGATTCAGAACGCCTCGGTATTGGCGACATTACAAGACAGGGGTACACTTTCTTCGCAACAGGTTGAAGCAAACGCTGAAGGTCTTCTCTTAGTTCGATCTGGGTTTTATTTAGCGTTAATCGTGTTGGTTACGGTACTGATTAACTTATTCAATATGTCCGTTACCTACTTCACCTTATTTGAGCTTCGTTTCGGCATACAAATGGCGCTGGGGTGGACAAAGCGAAGAATTTTGCTCCACATAGTCAAACGGGCAGCGACCATTTTTCTGGTCTCCGTCGTGGGTGGAGTGAGCGTTTGCTATGCTCTCTACGAGTCGATAAATCGGCAATTCTCATTGGAGATCAGGGAGCCATGGATCGTATTGGTCGCGATGGCTGTTTTTGCCGTCGTGTCTGGCGTATCGGCAATTTGGCCCTCGATTCAGTGGTTGCGTCGCTCCATCCGAACAATGCTAAATACATAGATGATTTTTTTGTGGTGCTGAAAAGTACGTGATATCAACAGAAAACCTACTTGATACCACGTACTATTTAGTTAAAAAGAGAATACGCTGATTTTTAATAATTCTCTGAAAGCTCTTTACGAACAATCTCTGCACCTGCACTTAGTGCATTTAACTTAGTTGAGGCAATTTCGCGAGGTAGGGGTGCCATGCCACAGTTAGTACAAGGGTAGAGCTTGTCTGCATCTACAAACTTAAGTGTTTCTCTCAGAGTGTTGGCCACTTCTTCTGGTGTTTCAATGCAATCGGTCGCTACATCAATCGCACCAACCATCACTTTCTTTCCTCGAACAAGTTCAAGTAGTTCAAGTGGCACATGAGAGTTGTGACACTCTAAAGAGATAATATCGATATTCGATTGCTGCAGCTTAGGAAATACTTCTTCATACTGGCGCCACTCAGTGCCCAGTGTCTTTTTCCAATCTGTGTTTGCTTTGATGCCGTAGCCATAGCAAATATGTACTGCGGTTTCGCATTTAAGCCCTTCAATGGCTCTTTCTAAGCAGGCTATTCCCCAATCATTCACTTCATCAAAGAACACGTTAAATGCAGGTTCATCGAACTGAATAATATCAACGCCTGCAGCTTCAAGTTCTTTGGCTTCTTCGTTGAGGATCTTTGCAAATTCCCACACCAGTTTCTCACGGCTTTGGTATTGCGCATCGTAAAGCGTATCTATCATCGTCATAGACCCCCGGAAGCGCCCATTTGATCGGTTGGTCGGTCTGCTGACGTAAGAATTTCGCATCTTCAACATTTCTGAGAGGCAACGTTTGGAATAACCATAACGCAGTTTCCACTCCTCGTTGAGCCAGAGAGTTTCTGGTTACCCCGAGAGGTTTCGGGGGATGACCATGTTCCCAGAAAGGCGGTCCCTTTCTTAAAAGGATGTTTCTTTGAATGACACAATAAAACCGCTGAAATGGCAACCTTAGATAGGTTGGTGATTGAACATTTCATCGGTAACTCTCAAAAGGGCAAAGGTCAATTCGCGAAACTAGCGGCTAGCATTGATGTCCCCATATCAGTTGCGCCTAGCCAGGTTCATCGATAAAAGGATTTCGATTCCCTTGAATGATGTCTACGCGATCGTTTCGTCTGCGTTCAAAGTCTGTCGGACCCAATGTGTGGTGCCATTCCAGCAATGCACAGAGATCGCCAATCTTTCCTTCTTTGGTGATCTGGTTTCCATGGATAAGTTGTAAGTCTCCCATTTGTTCATCTGGCGTATTGTCTGTTTCTTCGTATCTCACCGCCATATAGAACATCATTCTCGCGACTTGTCCTTTAGCTCGACTAGGCGGCTCGAATGACGATTGTGCTTTGTCCTTTTCCGCTTCGGTCTTTACCTTTGTACCATCTGATTTCTTATCAAACAGACTTTCCCCACCGACGTTATACCCTAGATTAGAGTGAGCATTGTTGGCATTCCTATCTGCGGGTCTTATGGTGTAGGTCTGTATAGCCATCTTGGGAGGGCTTCTTGAAGCTTCGTGACTTGGGCCAGACGTGCTCTCTTTCCCATGTATCATGACCTCCGGAGCCTCTATTAGCAGCATCTACTCACACGATGTTCCCGGTGTACAGCAGAACGACTTCGTCGCAATCAAATCTATCGTGCTCACACGCAGCGTCGGTATAGGTAAGCACTTCCCACACATCGATGTTTTGTCCATCTTGCCAATTGTCATTACCGGACTTACCTCTAGCCTCAGAGTAGTAATCAATAGGGGGCGTAGCATACGTGATCAAAGGAACCGTAAGTAGGCAGCCGATTAGCGCTATGCATCAACTAGATTTATCTTGGGGTATTAAACCAAACTGGGCTAAGAGAATGCTAATTAATGCTCAAGCGGAGACTGTCTCGATAAAGCCTACATTCAAACAATCTTTCTCAAATAATCGAGTTATCGTTCCATGCTCAGTTTGGTATGAGTGGACGAATATCAATGAAAAAAGCAAAAGTACCTATTCAAGCATCCTGATGATTTGCCAATCTATATAGCGGCTATTGCACTTGAGCATAATGAGAAAGTAGTCTCTCTGACCACAAGACCAAATGAACAGTGTGGTGAATATCATCACATAATTCCGTTGCTTATCGAAAGAGCTGACGTGGCGAAATGGTTGACAGGGAGCCCGTTAGACTTGGATGTTCTACTGGGAATCTCCCTTAGATATTAGTCTGGCTAGTAATGTTTCTAGAAATAATTAGATTAGCGTTATCAGATAATCGGCTAAAAAGTGGCGACAAAAATGGCGACACTCGTTGAAAAACAGCGTTATTTACCGAAAAAATTTCCAATAAATGCTGGGGTTATATACAGATTTTAGGTTTTATATTATTGTTTTAAATGGATTTTAATTTTTTCTGTAAAGTTATATGGAATGTCTTCAGAGTCGGCAATGGCTAAGCACTCTAGTGGTGCGGCTGAAGGTAAAACTGTTTTACTTCCATTCCGTGGCGACGTAAATGACACTATCTCAGACATCCTTAGCGGTGTACGTTCAACTTGTACATACGTAGGCGCAGCAAAGCTTAAAGAGCTAACCAAGCGTACTACTTTCATCCGTGTACAAGAGCAAGAGAACAACGTTTTCGGTAAAGAGAAGTAAGCTTATCGCTTAAAACGACAGTTTGAAATTTAGAGAAAGAGCCACTAACTAGAAGCTCTTTTTTTGCCTGAAATTTTTGAGCGTCTGCCATAAGGAAACTAAACCTTAGGTAGTTAAAGATAAAGGTAACTGAAGGTAAAGTTGTTACTAGCGTTTGGCTTACTGTGAGGAACAAGAAGTCGGGTCAGTCGCATAACGCGGTTAAATGTTTGGTGAGTGGCATACTTGTCTTGTAATGGCAAATTATCATCGAATATTCTTCAGCTTGTTAAAACTCATTGCATATATTTGATTATGCATTTCTGCGCGATTACCTCAATTAGGGACGATGACTCGTGAATGATTCTAAGCTTCAATCTCCTATTCTAAATTTCTACTTTGTTAAAATTATGCTCATTGGATTATCTCTGGGTTTGATATCTGGTTGTGCGAACCAAGAAATGTTGAACGCTCAACTGGCGCTTGTCGAACAAAATACAGCAGAATTGCTGTCTGAGAGGCCAGATACTACAGATGTGTATTATGTCGGTTTTGCAGCGGACTCGACTCTTAAAGTGTTCAGCAACGAAGTGAACTATGCGAAGAAATTACTAGATGATCAGTTTGGGACAAAGGGGCGTTCCGTAGTACTTCTTAATAACAGTAAAACGGCCTTTGAGATCCCAATGGCGACACAGCATAACCTCGACGAGACACTGCGAAATGTATCGGATGTTATGGATAAAGAAGACGATATGCTATTTGTGTTCTTAAGTGGACACGGAACGTTTCATGGTGATGAATACGGTTTGTATATCAACTACGGGCCCAATCATAAAGGGATGATCACCCCTCAAGCTCTGAAAAAATCGCTTAGTGAAACAGATGTGAAATGGAAAGTGTTAATCGTGTCGGCTTGTTTCTCTGGTCACTTTGCCGATGAGATCGCAGACTCACATACACTCGTTATTACAGCAAGTGATCCACATAATCCATCTTTTGGATGTAGTTCCGCTGATGAATACACGTATTTTGGAGAGGCATATTTTGTTAGCCAGCTTCCTAAAACTCTGTCTTTGATAAAAGCATTTGAAGCCGCGAAGAAAGAAATCACGGAAAAAGAAAATGCGATGGGATTCCCAAACTCCAATCCTACTATGGCTGTGTCGCAACCGATTGAAGATAAGCTGAGTGAAATAAATCTTTAGGTTGGTTTACTTAGCAAACCCTTTCATCTGAATTTCCCCCATAACCTAGCTCCTTGGACAACCGCAAGAATGGTCAGTCATGATCTGTGAGTTGTCCTACTGTCACCGAGCGTTTAGTTCAAGTATGCTCTACGTTCGGCAATTACAATCTATTTTCTTTTCATATTTCGCTCAAAACCATCCGTTAAACCAATAAAAATAAACGTATAGCGCTAATTTTAAGAGTAACAATTATTTCTAATGTTTTCGAATGAATGAAAATGCCATAACGAAGCACCATCCTGTTTCGAAACGTGAACTAAACACACGCTCACATTATTTAGAAAATTATTTTCTAATGGGATGCTAGTACTCACTCACACGCTCTAAATTTGCTTTTCTTTGAAAATTCATGGGTTACATGGCGTGATTTTTTTGCATTCCTTTTCAGCTTCTTTTGATTGCGTCAGTACGTTGCTGTGTAAACAAATTACATCGTTTGGGGAAGTGACTATTCTTCAGAGATGACTATTCTTAATATTCTATAGAGATCTCCTCAAAGAAAATAACCCAAAAATTCGATAGCGATCTGTATGGATGTACAGTATATTGTCGGAGCCCTAGTTGGGTTGGTTAAAAATCGTCGAATGCTATGGAGAACTTTGGTCGCTTAAGTTGGCACCACTGCTCTTGTGGAAAATTATTGTCACTTTGTATATTAGATGGTGACAGCTTCGGTGGGTTTTGTGATGTTAATGTCTGATTAATATAATAAAAATATAAATGGTTATCAGCGTTGATTGAAAGGTTTGAGATAAGTGAAGATCTCACGCAGCGGTAAATTGGAGAGGTACTTATGAATTACGATTGCTCAAAATACGAATTGATTGATAATCAGAACGCGCTATTTCACTTAGATTTTGATTTTAAAAATTATGATCTTGTGCTTAGCCGAGACGATCTTCGGAGCTTGGAAAATCTAGATCTTGAAGATAAACGTCGTTTTGTTTCTAAGAAAGGAATCGAGTTTAAGCAGTTGGAAGATTCGGTATCATTTAGTTATTCTGTGCCTAATGGTACTCGCTTAGACGTGTACCCAAGCTTACCAAAATTTAGATCCTTAGTGCTTGGTGCGCTCAGCCGTATGGGATGATTTCCCTTTTCCTGTTTTATTGACAATGGCGCCAGATGGGCGCCATTGTTTTTTCGTTAAGATAAAAAGACAAGCGGAATTTTTTCTCTCACGATTAACAGTAGGTTCTCAAAATCCGGCTAGTTTAGGTATTTAACTCGTATAAATTGAGCTTTTATCCAGTTTTTATTGCGCAACGGATTTTTTATGTCGTTTTCATTTCAACTAAGTTGTTGGGCGCGAGCGTTGCTTGGGCTTTTCAACTTCAAATTAGCCAATAAAACACTGTTCATTAAGTTATTCTTTCGATAGTATCTATAAATCTTTTCTTATTTTATAGAGTGGTTAGATGAGATATTGGTTCGCTGGATTGTTTTTGTTCCCCCATTTGGTTTCGGCTGAAGAGGTGGTTATCGCTTTTGATTCGTCTTTTGGGCAAAGCAACATCGAAGCTCCAGGCCCTGAAATGAATTGTCAAAGCGTAGTGTGTGTCAATCGAACAGAGGTGACTTCGGTGCCGACGCTGAACATCACGCCCGCGCCAGTGAACAAGAGCAATGAAACGCTCGATGCCGTTGGAAGTGCGCTATATATCATTGGAGAAATGGGGTTTGCTGAAAACTTATCAGATGACAATTTTCGAAGATATCCATCTAACTAAAGTTTGGTCCTAAAAAAGCTTGATCGCTGGGTGTGGCTACATAGGCATGCATCGATAGCGTCGGGAGACCAAAAACAAGGTAATGCCTACCCGCAATTGAATATTGAATAACCTCAAATAGCCCATGATGTGATTTTACACGTAAGTGTTTGGGCACACGATAATTACATTGTGGCTGCTATTGGTTATTATGATGTTCAGCCCCTCAACAATGGAATTCAACATGGATTCAACGGAATTTCTCGATTATTTACGGAAAGAGTTTGAATAGTACCGACAAATCCCAAGTCACGAATGTGAGCGGTTAAGGGAGAAAAAGGCTTTTCTGAATGGCCTCATGACTAGTGCTAAGATCTTTGGTGTTAGCTTCGATGAACTACAATCGGTCGTGGATAGTGCAGAGGCGAATGCGATAATGGCTGTCACTTTATCTGAGAATGAAAGCATTTTAGATGTTCCGACTTTCATTCGCCCTGATATTAAAGTCACTCTGTAGCAACGGATAGACCAGTAGCGGTTAATGGGGGCAGGGTAGTTGTCGCACTCTGTTCTTGATTAATTTCTCCAATTGAAATTCTTATGTCTTTGTTCATTACCTTTTTATGCCTCGTCATTCCTTTCGCGGTCCTTATTGGCGTTCACAATCTCATCGCTCGCTTTGTTATGCCTTCTGTTTCTCGCTCTCCTGTCAGTAGATCTTTGTATTATGGCTCAGCATTAGTCGGCACTCCTATTCATGAATTGTCGCATGCTATCGTCGCGGTAATGTTTGGCCATAAAATTGAAAAAATCAGCCTGATTAACTTCAGCCACGATGGTCGGCTAGGCTATGTAATACACCGCTGGAATAAAGGTTCGTTGTATCAAAATATGGGCTTGTTCTTTATTGCAATGGCTCCTTTGTTGTCTGCCATCATCATTCTCAATATGGGAAGTAGTTTTCTCGATATTTCGACCTATACATACCCGTATCAAAATAATGTGGCGAATTGGCCAAGCGTGTTTTATCGAAATATGGCTCACTTTGTAGAGAAGATGATGGTATATCGGCAAGACATAGGGTGGATTGTATTGGGATCAATCATTTGTTTTCACTGCATTCCAAGTCGAAGCGATTTCAATAATGCACTTAAAGGTTCGTTGATTGTTTTTGTTATGCTTGCCGCTTTTTTGACTATCTGCCATTGGATGGGGTGGCAATCGGTTAATGACAAGTTGTTTTCAGTTTGGCTGATGGGGATAGGAGCGTTGAACTTGATATTTCTTTCTTCAATCCTGTGGTGGCTAATTTTAGGCAGCGCGTCACTATTGTTTAGGCGCCAGGGCGTGATTTAACGATTGGTGCGCTTTTAATCGGGGAAAAGCATGAATGGTAATAGCTGTGCAATCACCGCTATTACCATCTGCATTACAGGGGGGGAGATTAGAGCTTTATTGACTTCACCATTCCAGCTTCAGCGTGCCCCGGGATATTGCATGCAAACTCGATGTTGTTATCACCGTGGAAATGCCAAAGTAGTTGCTTCGCCTTTCCAGGTTTAACTGTTACTGTGCTGCCGCTATCGTGTGCGTGACCCGAAGTCATGGCTTTCATCATTTCTCGATGCTTTATTTGCTCTGACATTGAGCCAATGGAAAACTCATGGTCGATCTTACCAGTATTCATGACAACAAATTGCACA
The DNA here is from genome assembly GCF_043642225.1 of Vibrio profundi. Classification (GTDB taxonomy): domain Bacteria; phylum Pseudomonadota; class Gammaproteobacteria; order Enterobacterales; family Vibrionaceae; genus Vibrio; species Vibrio profundi_A. The sequence goes on from NZ_JBHZSF010000013.1 coordinate 15,095, forward strand.
ACATCGTTAGGCTCAATTTTGACTTCTTTTTTGAAAGTGATGCTCATGTCATCAGCTAATATTACATGAACAACTTTGTCAGGTTTCGCGCCCTTCGCTGGCATACCTACTTCCGACATACCTTCCATATTCATCATTGATGAATGGTCCATTTTCATTGAGCCATGATCCATTTGAGAGTGATCCATTTTCATCGAACCATGGTCCATTTTGGAATGGTCCATTTCATCAGCGATAGCAAAAGAAGAAGTCAGAGTCAGTGTTAATGCGAGTAGTGATTTTTTCATCATAGATTCCTTTGTTTTTGTGGGCTCGTCGAATGCCTTTTGAGCACATACGTCGAACGAGCCAATACTTTTTGATTGAGTGCTAGGAGAGCATCGCTAGCTGTTGTTTTTGGTTATTTCTTGAGACTTCCATAGCTTAAAGACGGCTGGAATCACAAGAAGGGTAAGGAGTAGCGCTGAAGCCATACCACCGATCATCGGAGCGGCGATTCGCTGCATGACTTCTGAACCTGTCCCATCGCCATACATGATTGGAATGAGTCCGATGATGACTGTAAGAACCGTCATCATTACTGGGCGAACGCGTAATCCGGCACCTTCGCGAATCGCGTTGGTTAAGTCTTCTAAGCTAAGTGGCTGTTTGTTTTCCTGAGCATCAAGCTTTTTGTAATGCCAAGCCTGATTGAGGTAGACCAACATGATCACGCCGATCTCGACAGCGACGCCTGCTAGAGCGATAAAGCCGACGCCAACCGCGATAGAGAAGTTGAAACCGAGCACATGCATAAGCCATAACCCGCCCACCATCGCCAGTGGCAGAGTCGACATGATGATGAGCACTTCACCGACACGCCTAAAGCTGAAGTAAAGTAAGAGCATAATGATCGCCAGAGTGATCGGAACCACCATGCTTAATCGTTCTTTAGCTCGTTCCATGTATTCGTATTGCCCAGACCACGCGATAGAGTAACCAGCTGGAAGCACTAAGTTTTCCGCGACGACTTGCTGCGCTTCTTGAACATACGAGCCTAAGTCACGGTCTTCGATGTCGACGAATACCCAGCCGTTCGGGCGTGCGTTTTCGGTTTTAATCATCGGAGGGCCGTCTTCGTAACGAATGTCTGCGACATCAGCTAAGGCGATACGCGCACCGTTTTGCGTCACTAGAGGCAGGTTTTGCAGTTTGACGACAGAATCGCGGTAGTCTTGCGGGTATCGAACGTTAATTGGGTAACGTTCTAATCCTTCGACGGTTTCACCGACATTCATGCCACCAACAGCAGTGGAAATCACTAACTGAACATCTTTGATACTTAACCCATAACGGGCAGCAGCGCGGCGCTTAATGTCGATGGTGACATAACGTCCACCGGCTACACGTTCGGCATACACAGAGGCTGTACCTGAAATGCCATTCAATATTGGTTCTAGGTCTGCGCCAATACTTTCAATGACCTTCAAGTCTGGACCGGCGATTTTGATGCCGATCGGTGTCTTAATACCGGTTGCGAGCATATCGATACGCGTTTTGATTGGCATAACCCACGCGTTGGTTAAGCCTGGGAATTGCACCAGTTCATCGAACTCTTTACGCAGCGATTCGGAAGTGACACCTTCGCGCCATTGGTCGCGAGGCTTCAACTGAATCACACTCTCGATCATTGTGAGAGGTGCAGGGTCGGTAGCGGTTTCTGCTCGGCCGATTTTTCCCCATACCGTTTCGACTTCTGGAACAGTTTTAATGAGTTTATTGGTTTGTTGCAGCACCTCACGGGCTTTACCAATCGAAATACCAGGGTAGGTCGTCGGCATGTACATTAGATCGCCTTCATCTAAGGGCGGGATGAATTCACTACCTAATTTGCTCGTCGGATAGTAAGCCGAAGCCATTAAACCGATCGCCAATACAATCATGGTCTTCGGGTAATTTAAGCTCAATGTGAGCAACGGGCGATAAAGGGCAACCAAACCGCGGTTCACTGGGTTTTTATGCTCGGGTAATACTTTCCCTCGAATAAAATAGCCCATCAGCACAGGAACCAAAGTAATGGCTAGGCCTGCAGAAGCGGCCATAGCATAGGTTTTGGTAAAGGCTAGCGGCGAGAACATTTTGCCTTCTTGCCCTTCAAGTGCGAATACGGGAACAAAGCTCAGGGTGATGATGAGCAGAGAGAAGAATAGTGGTGCGCCCACTTCTTCAGCCGCTTTGGTGATCACTTGCCAACGGTTTTTGTCGGTCAGTGGTGTTCGCTCGATATGCTTGTGAACGTTCTCTATCATGACGATAGCACCATCAACCATAGCGCCAATCGCAATCGCAATGCCGCCGAGAGACATGATGTTTGCGTTGATACCTTGCCAGTGCATGACGATAAATGCCGACAATATTCCTACAGGCAAACTCAACGCGATGACGAGTGAAGAACGAATGTGGAACAAGAACAGTGCACATACGATCGCCACAACGAAGAACTCTTCCGCTAACTTTTTCCATAAGTTTTCAACGGCTGAGTCGATCAAGGTCGAGCGGTCGTAAGTGGCGACAATTTCCACGCCTTCTGGCAAACCACGTTGTAGCTCTGCGAGTTTAGTTTTTACATTTGCAATCACTTCACTGGCGTTCTCACCAAATCGCATAACGATGACACCGCCAACGGCTTCTCCTTCCCCATTGAACTCAGAAATGCCACGACGCATTTGTGGCCCTAGGTTAATGTCTGCAATGTCACCAAGCAGAAGCGGTGTGCCTTTGTCTGTGACTTTTAACGGCAATGATTGAATATCTTCAATGTTGGATAGGTACCCCGTTGTGCGAACCATATGTTCAGCTTCGGCCACCTCGATTACAGAAGCTCCAGTTTCTTGGTTGCCATTCTGGATAGCCATATTGACTTGCTGCAAGGTCAGGTCATAAGCACGCAGTTTTGCGGGGTCGATTTGCACTTGATATTGCTTGACCATGCCACCAACCGTCGCGACTTCCGATACGCCGTTAACGGTCTGAAGCTCGTACTTTAAAAACCAGTCTTGAAGGCTTCTTAGCTCAGCGAGATCGTGATTACCCGTTTTGTCTTGCAAAACGTAGCTGTAAACCCAACCCACACCGGTAGCATCTGGGCCAAGTGTTGGCTTTGCGCTGTCTGGCAAGTTCGGGGCGACTTGGCTTAGATATTCAAGCACACGTGAACGAGCCCAATACATATCGGTATTGTCATCGAAAATGATGTACACGTAGGAGTCACCGAAGAAGGAATAACCTCGCACCGTTTCTGCTCCCGGTACCGCTAACATTGCCGTGGTAAGTGGGTAGGTAACTTGATCTTCGACTACCTGAGGTGCCTGCCCCGGATAGCTGGTCTTTATGATGACTTGTACGTCTGATAAATCAGGAATGGCATCGACAGGCGTGTTCTTAACACTGTAAAGGCCGCCTAAGGTCAAAAAGATAGAGGCAATCAGCACCAAAAATCGGTTGTTGATCGACCATCGGATAATCGCTCCAATCATTGCTCAGCTCCTTCCACTTGCAGTTCACGAAGCGCGAAGTCACTTCCTTCTTTAGCGACTAGAAATCGTACCTTTTGGCCTTCAACGAATTGGCTAAGATCCAATTCTTCACTGACTGAAAAGTTAATTTCTCCGGCTTGCCAATCCCATTCAGTAACAGGGGAGTGTTGTAGTGTGATCATGCCGAAATCGGGCATGACCATACTCACTTCACCGGTAACCCACACTTCACTTAAGGCTTTGGCTGTGTCGATTTTGAAATCAACGATCTCATATTGGCCAGATTCCTTTTGTTCCATTTCAAAATCAATAACTTGGCCGTTTTCTAGTTCCGCTAAGTCTACATCTTCTGAAAAGTTGAAATTCATCACCATGCCCGGCCAATCCCACTCTGGAACCGGCTTATGATTGATGGTTGCCATGCGATGATCTTTCATTAAATCAGTGATCTGACCTTGAGCCCAAACTGTCTCAGCTTCAGGTTCAACACCATTGATACGCGATAAGTCTGCTGACTGGCTGGATTCCGAATCCAGCATAAAGTGTGCCGATGTTACGACGGTATCTTGCTCTGTTAACCCTTGTAGAACCTCGACTTGGCTTCCCGCTTCACGGCCAACTTCGATACGTGCTGAGCGATATTTTCCATCGCCTTCTGAAAGTACTACTCGGCTCATTCCTCCTGAACGGATGACCGAGGACTTAGGAATGGTTAACGCGAATTCGTCGGTAACAGGTTGCAAAGCAATATTGGCGAACATGTTAGGCTTTAGCGCACCATTCGAGTTGTCAAACTTCAATCTCATTCGAATCGTACGAGTTTTGGGATCTAGGATAGGGTAGACATAGTCCACTTCTCCCTGCCAAGTTTGGCCGGGAACGGCGTCTAATGTCATAGCGGCACTGCTTCCTGACTCGATCCAATGGGCTTGTCGTTCAAAGACTTCAGCATCCACCCACACTTCATTAAGTGGTCCTGCACTAATAACCGCTTGAGACGGGGACAGATATCCACCTTCTCGGATATTAAGACTAGCAATCACACCATTATCAATTGCCTTGATATCAATGGTTTGAGATGCCTTTCCTCGTTTAACGATTTGCTTAATCTGGGCACGATCTACACCCAAAGTCACCAAGCGCTCCGTTGCTCCGTTAATCAGCCCTTTGCGTTGTGTTCGATAGGCATTAAGGAGTTCTTCTTGGGCTTTGACGAGTTCCGGAGAATACAGAGTGAAAAGCACTTCGCCTTTCTTCACTTTTTCTCCAACAGCATTGATGTATAGCTTTTCTACCCATCCCGCGACGCGGACATTGGTTTGCCATAAGCGACTTTCATCAAAAGCGATATAACCAACCGTTTCGATTCGCGGCGACAGCTTCTCTAAAGATACTTGTGCTGTTTTGACACCAAGGTTATTTTCGACGGAAGCGTCTATTCTTATGGTCCCTGGTTTGTCATCGCCACCGGCCAAATCATCGGCGTACACAGGAATCAAATCCATGCCCATTGGTGATTGTCCTGGCTTGTCTCGCTGGTAGTTCGGGTCCATTGGTGCAACCCAATACAGTGGCTCGTTTGAGTCAGATACCATGCTCGAATCTGTAGACATGGTGTCGTGAGACATCGAACCGTTGGAAATAAGGAAGTGATTAGCGCTAAAACCAATAGCACTGCCTACCAACAAAGCGATTGTTGCAACTTGCATTGTTTTCATTTTATTTTCCTGCCTTGCTGTTTGTATTCGTTGGTTGGTCGGTGTTCTTAGCTTGGTAATCGAAGCCACCAAGTAGTGATGCCAATTCGCTGTTCACTATGTTTAGGTCGGTGATAAGTCTTTCTCTTTCCAATTTGAGCGCGAGCTGATCATTTGTGGCCGCGATGACATCGTTAAATTGAGAAGTGTTGTTTTGATAACCGCGCTCAACCGCCTTAATACGAGCGTCAGCTTGCTGCAGTAAGGTTGTGTTGTAGCGTTCAAGGCGTTGTTCTAAGTTACTTCTGTCGACAAGCAAGGCGTTAACCTTGGCATTCATTTGCGAAAGCAACAGGTCCTTTTGAGATTTTGCTGCACCTACTTGGTATTGAGCAGCCTCGTGGTTTTTATCTTGTCTATTACCGGTAAACAGCGGGATATCCATGGTGACGTAAGCGCTGACAAGATCAGAAGCAGGTTCGCCCATCATGTTGTTGGCTTGTCTGTTGGCGTACATGACCTCTACCCCAAACTGAGGTTTGTAGGCTTGTTCGGCGATATTTACTTGTGTTTCGCTGGAAGCAATCGCGACATCTGCCATCTTCACCATTGGGTGCTGATTGAGTAGTGCATAATGTTGTGTTGGACTGGATTGCTCTGAGAGCTTTGTATTGAGCAAGCGCCAGTCAAGCTGGTTACTCGCCGTCAAATTGGTGGTACTAGCTAACCAATCCGAGCCTAGCCATTCGGAAAGCTGAGAAATTAATCGGCGCTGAACCTGTTGATTTGCTAGGGACTTTTCTTCCAACTTACTGACTTGAAGCTGTGCATTTAACAAATCTTGCGCTTCATTTTTACCAATGGAGTAATTGGTTTGAATAAAGCTGGTTAATTCGTCCATCAGGCGTTGATTTTCAATCAGTATTAGCTCTGCTTGCTGCTGATATCCGAGCTCTAGCCACAATTTGGTGAGCGCATTGGCCACTTCTCTCTCGCGAACATTGACTTGTAGGTCGACACCGTCAGCTTGTTGGTTCGCTTTCTTTTTCTGAAGCTCCAAAGTAGAACCTCGCTCGAACTGCTGCATCAACCCGACAGAAACTGAGGTCATGGGTTCGACATCAAATTCAAAGCTGTCGACAGGTAAGCCCCCAAAGCCGAGTTTGATCTTTGGGTCCATTAAGGTAGAGCTTGCGACACCTGTAGCGCGTATTGCCTGTGATTGAGCGGAAAACTGCTCGCGGCTGGCATCATTAATCAATGCGTATTCGATCAGTGTCGATAATTCGTTGGTATTGGTTATGCTCGTGATTTGTTGCGTTGAGTTAGGCTCAGCGAAACTAGGAAGCACGACCAATACAGAAGCACTTACAGCGAGTGCTAATGCTGTTGGGATAAACTTCACAATAAAATCCAATCTTATTGTGCCGAAAGGGCACAGAAAAACCTTTCACACGCGTTATAGGCGGTGAAGTGAGAAAATTAAGATGGATCTATGCTATTGGGGGGCGGTACAGGGACTGGGGGCGTTCTACGGCAGGAATGCCTTTCTCAAAAGTGATCAAAGCGAGTTGTACTTTTATTGGAGCTGGTTGGTTCACGATTGGCAAAAAAGCCAAGGGGCTTAGGCACAAAGAAGCACAACAGTTGTGCTGTTTTTCAGATTGACATTGGAGCATGTCATCATGCGAAAAATCATCGCTATGTGCGTGTTCGCGAGAGCTCGAAACAGTGCTCATACAACTCATGGATGACATCATGGAGTGATTATCTGACATCATCTTGATCATCATTAGTGGTTCACTGGATGCAATGTTTGAAGACAGCATGGCGAACATACTGAAACATGTAATCCAAATTATGCGAAGTGAAGATAAACGCATCGTGAGCCCACTAATAATAAAACTGCTTATAGATTAAAGCTTACCCCTGGGGGAAGGTCAATGCTCAATTGATAGATTTTGCAGTATTAATCTAGGAACTCACGTAAGCGTTTTATATTTAAACAATTAGTACTTAAACCGCGATTGATGAATGACAATAACGTTATCGAGTGCGGAATGATGAAGCTTTCTCAGCGATAGATCTTGTTCAAGTGTTGGGCTGTCTGCTCGTAAGTCGGTCCAAACATTCATTTCCATTTTTAAGGGGGTAAGAATCGTCTGGGTAAAGAGCTTGGTAACAAACGGCATTAATGAAGCATCGAAACTTATAGACCGCATTTTCTGTGCGATGAGTTGCTGCTGCAGTTCGCCGATAAGTTGGTTTATCGCCTGTTCATTTTCTATTTTTGACAAGGCTGTTAATGCTTTGGTTGGCAAATAGTAACTGGTTCTCCAACCTGAATTGGAAAGGGCGGCAACAGAAGGGCTTCGCGATGATGTTTCAAGTAGTGTTCGTGATTTGAGATTGAAGCGTGCGTCGAGCATTTCTAACTCACGCTGGACTGTTGGTTGGTTTTCTACTGCGAGGTTTTTGAAGTCTATCCAGACTTGCTCAAATCGTCCTGACTCAAGCTCTAAAAATTGTTCTAGTGACTGACCTGTCAGTGTATGTTCATCGTGCCCCATCACTATCCGGTTACTTTTATCATCGAACCATACATCGAATTCAATTCTCGAAAAACCTTGTCGAATGGCGTCCTCAAGTGCTCCTACTGTGTTTACTCTGTGAGCCATGAGTTTGGGAAGCTTTCCTAAGTTAGATTGCGTCTTTTGAAAAGCGAGTGAGTGAATCGGTATTCGTCCATGCATGGTGGAGGCAACATTACTGGGTAAGTCGTAGCGATGATCGCTGATATCATAGCGAGTATTTTGCGCATCTGATGTGATTCCCGTAATCCCGAGCATGGTGTCGAATAAAAGATCATTGGTGAAAAGTGCGCTTTGATGTGACTTTAGGTTAGCTAATCGGTCGGGATCAAACTTGTCGCTTGGCCATATAACAAACGGGATTTCTGCCATGTATTCATTGAATTTGTTCGCATCGTGACCTAAATGAGAAAAGACATCTTCGCCGTGGTCTGAAAGGTAGGTGAGTGAGGTAAATGCTTCATAGCTTGATGCCAAGGTATGTATGTCTTTTAGGATACGATCGGTAAATTTAACGCTTTGGTCGTAACAATCGTCCTGTTTGTCTAGGTAAACATAAAATGGCAAGTGTTCCAGTGGAATCGCTTTGCCTTTTGTTCGGTCACAATATCGAATATGGCTTCCCATCATGTGCAGCACGATAAATTGGTTTCGCGATAAATCTGCTTGCTGAAGGTATTCAGCAAGTTCATGGACCAATGCATCGTCGAGTTTTCGAGTGTGATCTGATTTGCCAACGTTAGAGTTTATGAAGCGAGCATACTCACTTTCTTGTGCTAAGGCGGAAACCAAATTATCCCACACACCCGCAGATATTTGGTTACTTATCCATGCGGTTTGAAATCCAGCTTGATTGAACAAGGATATGAGTGAAGCGCTTTGGAAGTAATCTAACTTGTTGTATTGATTACTTTGTGTCAATGCCAACGACAGTGTTTCCATTGTGTGGGTATGGCTTGAATAGGCGTTTTCAAATTGGATGGGGCCGCTGGTACTAATAAAAGGGGTTGTATCTCTTTGGTATCCATAACTTGATAAATGCCTTTTAGAGAGCGACTCGCCGATCACTAATATATGCATCTTCCCATCTGTCGATGCGATAGCTGTATTCTCGGGCTCGTGAGTTCGGCGCTTTTCGATTATCGCTTGAAGCAGGTTTAATTCTTGGCGATAGGTTTCGGCGTATTGATTAGCGACTTTCAGTCCATTGAAGACTTGAGGGGATGTCACGGCATAAATGATGAATACACAGTTAAGTATGTAGAATGAAGGAGTATTCGTCAGGTGAACGCTATAGCTAAGGCTAAAACAGTGGAACGAGAAACCGACAATACAGAACAGAAAAAGATATCCGTAAAAAGTACCGTTTATTACGACTTGGCCTAAATATTCAGCCACTTCATTGACATTGGTTTGCATGATAGCGAACACAAACTCTTGGTTTATGGCTCCGTAATATTTGTAGCCAATCAGCATCACGAAGGTGGTCAGCCATATCAATAGGCCTCCTAGTTTAAGCAACAGCACAATACTTGAAATCTGTTTATATGATGCATATGAGAGAAGCCAAACTGCGAGTAACCATACTCCGGCCAGCGTGATCGATGTATAAGCCTCCAAGCCGGAGACGAAAAACTTACTGTACGTGTAGACGCAAACCGCCAGCATTAATAGGTTTATGGTGACGAATACTCTCGATCGCAGCTTTTGAGCTTGCCAATAAACAGCGGCCCACATACAGCACAAACTGAGCATTATCGCCGATTCAAAGAGTGGGATATTTGATGCGTGGCGAAACCATTGAATGTTGGCCAATAGAACCAGCGTGAAAAATAAGGGGGTGATGCATTTACGTAGGATTACGCTTAATGTTCGATGCATTCACTCTCCTTTCTCGGCTGACTCATCACCTTTTAAACGTAGTTAGCCGCTTAATGTTAATCAATTAATACCGAAGAATCAGATAGCTAAAGGTGAGCATACGTGTCATTAACAATTCGTTTGAATGGCAACCAGTTTTCTGGTGTAGTGAAATGAGATCACATTACTATCAAGGGAAGGGCTATGAAGACGATCGGTTTAATCGGCGGAATGAGCTGGGAATCAACAGTTAATTACTACCGAGAGATTAATCAACAAGTTGGTTTACGCCTAGGAGGCTATCACTCAGCGAAGATAGCTATGGTGAGTGTTGATTTTGCAGAAATCGAACAAATGCAAAGAGATGGAGAATGGCTGAAGACTGCAGAAATTCTCTCTAATTCTGCTAAATCTTTGGAAAAAGCTGGCGCTGACTTTGTGATGATTTGTACAAATACCATGCACAAAGTGGCCGGTCATGTTGAAGAGTGCACCGAACTTCCCTTATTGCATATTGCTGATGCGACCGCAGAACAGTTGAAAAAAGACGGTATTACCAAAGTGGGCTTGTTAGGGACCGCTTTTACTATGGAGCAAGATTTCTATAAAGGTCGTTTACAAGAAAAACATGGAATAAAGGTAGTTGTGCCTAATGGGGTGCAAAGAAAGTTAGTGCACGATGTGATTTATCAAGAACTGGTACATGGGAAGGTTAACCGTCGCTCAAAGAATGACTTTTTAGTTGTGATCAGTGATTTGTATGAGTTAGGCGCGCAAGCCATTATTTTGGGCTGTACTGAAATCGCAATGCTTGTGCAAGCTGAAGATACCCGAGTTCCCCTTTATGACACCACTGAGATCCATGCTCGTGCCGCGGTGGATACGGCGTTAGATTAATGAACGTAGAGGTGATTCGTATTTCATCGAAAGAAGCGCTTCCTATACGACACCAAGTTCTTTGGCCCTCAAAGCCCGAATCTTTTTGTCGTATTGATGGTGATGAGACAGCTTGGCACTTTGGCGCGCTCGTTGACGGGCAGTTAGTATGTTGCGCATCGGTGTTTGTTTCTGGGCATGAAGCTCGTTTGAGGAAATTCGCCACACTCGCTTCTTTTCAAGGCAAAGGCATCGGAAGCAAAGTCATTGATAGGGTCTTTGCTGAACTTAAAGCGCACCAATATCGCTATTTTTGGTGTGATGCAAGGGAATCTGCGCTGGCTTTCTACCAGCGTTTAGGCATGACGAAAACAGGTGAACGGTTTTACAAGTCGGAAGAAGCCTACTTCAAAATGTCGATTGAATTATAAGGAATAAAATGAACAAGAATGTATGGCTATTGTCGCTATGCCAGGCTTTGTTGATGACAGGCAATATTTTACTGATTTCTGTTATTGGACTAATTGGAAAACATATAGCGCCAGCGCCAAGCATGATAACCTTGCCTGTAGCATTGCAGTTTTTAGGCTTGATGTCGGCGACGATTCCTGCGTCTTTGATTTCGGGAAAGCTCGGACGAAAACGAGGATTTAGTATTGGTAATATGATTGGTATTACCGGTGCTTCATTAGCAACGTTTGCTCTTTTTCATCAACAATTCTATTTGTTCTGTTTGGCGACCTTCTTATTAGGGATAGGTATCGGTTTTGGTACGCTTTATCGATTTGCTGCCATCGAAGTGTGTGACGAAAACGCACGTCATCGAGCAATCTCTATCTCGATGGCGGGTGGAGTGCTTGCTGCAGTATTAGGACCGAACTTGGCGATTATGTCCCAAGAATGGTCTGCTGACGGGCTGTATATCGGCGCGTTTGCAGCTTTGATTGGATTGAATGTCACTGCGCTATTGTTGCTACAGACTATCCAATTTCCAAAGGTAAGCTTGGCGCAGGTGAGCGAAAAAGCCGAGCCATTACGTCAAATCATTACTCAACCCAATTTTGCGATGGCCGTGTTCGCGGCGATGGTCTCATATGCGGTGATGAATATCTTAATGACGGCGACGCCTCTGGCAATGATCGGGTGTGGTTTTGACTTTACCAAAGCAGCTGGTGTGATCGAATGGCACGTTTTAGGTATGTTTGTGCCTGCGTTTTTTACCGGAAATTTAATTGAAAAGTTCGGTGCTCGAATGATGATCCTAATGGGTGGGCTATTGTTTGTCGCATGTATAGCTGTGAATATTCATGGGCAGTCGATTTGGCACTTTAGATTGGCGTTGGTGTTACTTGGCGTTGGTTGGAACTTTATGTTTATTGCGGCGACGAGTTTGTTTAGTCAGTCTTATGCGGCAAAGAACAAGGCCAAAGCACAGGCATTCAACGAGTTTGTGGTGTTTGGTTGCGTTACGATCACCGCTTTGTTGTCCGGTTGGCTAGAGTCCACCGCTGGCTGGAAAAATTTGAATATTTACGTGCTACCGTTTGTCGTCGCAGTTATTGTTCTGTTTGCATTTGGAGCGAAGAAATCTCGCGCTCTAGAACGACGAGCCGGTTAGTTGCGACAACTTAGTTAGATATGACAAGGTACGATCGACTCTACACAAGAAGATAGAAAAAATGAAAAGCCCCGCGAGAAAGCGGGGCTTTATATTAGTGCTTAAATAACAAAACGTGTGTAACTTCCCCTTTGAAAACAGAACTTTCGCTGGGGAATCTTAAAGCGTAACAGATAGACTTAATCCTAATATTACAGGTCAACAACGATGGTTTTTGTTACCGTTGCACCCGAGTCATCCATCACTTTAAGGCTGACTTCTTGCTTTCCGTACTTCGGAAATAGAGAAGTAAATATGCGACCTCTTTTTACTTTCCCATTTGGTAGAGTCCATTCTGTGTCAACGATACGGCCATCGCTGTCTGTGCTCGTTGACCACATAGTGACCCAGCGTCCTAAATGGATATAGCGGGCGCTAGCTTCAGGAAGAACATTCGCTTGTTCAACGGTTGCGACAGACATAAATGACCCTGTTTCGCCTTTGTTGTCGATAACGGTTAGGCTTACTTTATAATCTCCTGCTTGCGAGTAAGACCAAGTAGGTGCAACCTCGTTACTGGTGATGTCGTTACCGAAATCCCATAGGTAGCTAACGATTTCACCGTCTTCATCAAGGCTGTAGTTACTAGCAACGACACTCAAGCCATCAATTTTCAACTCAAAGTTTGCTGTTGGTGCGATATTCTTTTCGCTTACTTTTGACAAGCGGACGACACCGTATTCATTGCTTTCACCCTGATTTAAAATATCAATGGCAAGACCAAATTCGGTCAGTTTACGACCTGAGTCAGGAGCTTGTGGAGATGTATAGTCTTGGTTATCAGAGAAGCTAGCATTGCCGATCAAACTTGTGTCTTCCAACAGATCATTGTCACCATTAACTAAACGCATCGGTGCTTGATCTTGAAGAGAAAATGTAGCATCGCGAACTTGGTAACGGGTTTGCGCGACTTCACCAGAATTTACCCAAACCATCGCATTTTGGTCTGCATCGACCACACCTAGCCAGCCCTCTCCAGGGTGTTTACCTACCCAGTTGTCAGTCAGGGATTCATCGACATACCAAACGATCAAGCCTGGTTCGAATGAAATCACTTGTCCCATACGTTTGATGTTAGCTAAGCCTTCATCTACGTCTGTATGACTGCGCCATTGCAATAAGTAATAATGCTGCGCTTGGTAGAAACCATTGCTTAATTGGTAGCCATTCAGCGTAAAACTCGACTTTGACTCACCATCATCAATTGGAGTAACGGCGCCATCAACGATTAAGTTCAGGTTGTCGAGATACATACCGTCCATGGCCAAGCCACCATCGGTGATGTATTCGAATGCGAGTTCGATATCTTGCCCTGTCCATTCTGATAGGTCGAACTCGGCGTCAATCCAACCATTAGATTCGCCACCAATCGCTGGAACGAGCCCTGTATTGTATGGGTCGTCCATTGTTGTGATATTACCGGCGACCGCTTTACCGTTTACGACAACTCTCGCGAAGTCGTAATCTTTTTCGATTTCATACCAGGTTTTGAAAGTCAGTACCGCTGTGTCGCCTGCCGGAACGGTCAACGTGCGTGACATGCTATTTTTTAGATCATCGCCTTTCGCTGAATGGAAAGAATACTCACCAGAAAAAGGTTTCAACCCTTCGATTTGTTTTTCCGGAAGGTCGACTTTGATCATGTTCGGTCGGCTGTTATCCGTGGTTTGGAACAGCGTATAGACTTGCGGGTTGTCTTCTAAGTCATCAATGGCTATTTGATCATCATTAATCCAACGACCGCCAATCGATTTTTGTAAGAAGTGCTTTGCCCACGAACTGAAAGCGGTAGGCTGAGTGCCACCAATTTGCCCCGCCCAACTGCCTGAAGACATGATGGACCAATAGGATACTGGCTCGCCCTTACCTGTGTATTGGGTATCGTATTCGTCTGGTAGCCCTAAATCGTGGCCGTATTCGTGGGCACAAACACCAGCCGCGGCATCGATAGGTTGGATTGTGTAATCAAATGCGGCGTATTGACCACCAAAGCGATCAGGTAAGGAGCTGGATGTTCCTTCTAATACGTGGGCTTGGCCTAAATTGAACCGGTGTGACCAGATTGCGTCGGCACCAAGTACACCACCACCGGCTTCTTCACCAACAGAAGCATGGAAAACCATAAGGTGGTCAATAACGCCATCAGGTTCACGGAAGTTGCCGTCGCCATCATAGTCGTATCGATCTTCAATATCGTAATCGGCAAGGTTGATATTTGGGTCTTGTGCGAGCTGGTTTAGTGCCTCTCGAACTAACTCTTGCGCGTTAAGATCGTTATCTGTAGTAGGGGAGTTTCCTCCGTAAAATGAAGCTGGTTTAGCAGCACGGTACCAACCAGCGGCTTGTCCTGCTACGCTGTAACTATCTCCGGATTCACTCTCATAATATTGACGCATAGAGATAAGGTTTTCACCGTTAGGCCCTGTGTAGCCTGAATCGGAAAAGAGTAACTCTTGGTAATGCTGAGGCTTATAGCTTTCATACAGCATTTGAGTGTGCTCTTCGGTCAACTTATTGTCGTCCCAATTTAAATCTGGGAAATCAACCAGCAGGGCGAGTACTTTATCTGTTTTTTTTTGGCTAAGATCGAGAGCGAAAACACTCGCCTTTTTAAGACCTGACTCTTTCTCGATCGACTTCAGTATTTTAGCGCGTTGCTCAAGCGCTTTCTTACCAAACTGCGCATCGCCTTTAAATCCTGAATTCACTTTATTTGCTAAATAACGATCGAGTGCGTCGTGTTTAGCGGCATCTGATGCGTCTTGTTCGACTAAGCCTTGCCTCACTAGCATTTCAATCAGTTTGTCTTCATTGACCACCCCTAAATCAATGGGAGTTTTGGCATAACTGTTGACGCTGAATAGAGTTAACATTGCTGAGGCCAGCAAGGTTTTTCTCATGTTAATCATTGTATATCCTTAATTATATTTCCATGTTTACATCAAATTCCTTTAAGCCATTGTCGGTGAATTTGAAGTGATGATTTTTATTTTGGTTGTATACACTCTATCGGTGGTTTTTTTTGTTTTTCTTCTTTAGTGGTTTTATTTTTAAAACTAGTTTTACTTTTCCTACTTAAATATATTCGCAAAGATTCTTGATTCTCCTTATGAGTTAACCTTGAACAAATAACACCACGTTGGATTAAAGATTTGAGCAACGCCTCATCATTTTCTAAAGATGTAGAAGCCTGTGACGGTGCTGAAATGAGTATTGCTATGGCAGTCAAACTTTTAATGAACATAATGTTTCGATACATGCTTAAAGATTATGTAACAAAATATATTTATAAAATTAACCAATCAAATACATAATTTTTGTAAGTCACTATTTGTTCGGGTTTCAACATAATATGTAACTATAAAATAAGGGCGTTAGTGAGGGATTTATGAGTTATTTAATGGGGTTTGTTGCATAAATTATTAACTAATCTAACAATGATTATAGCCATGTAAAATTGTCTAGTGAAACTCATGCCCTTTAAAAATAAGAGAGCGTGATAAATTTCATTGTATGGAAAATTATGGGCGGGATTATGATTATGAATATAAATGGGAGGAAGCTTGAAAATTGATGTATTACTATAATTAGATCTTCACCTCAAATCCTATAAATAAAATATAAGAGTATCAATGAATAGTTTATTAGAAAGTATGTTAATGATTAAAAATTCATCGATATAAAGTTCTAGTGAGTGATTTTAATAGTAACTTTCAATAGTGGTACATTAGGTAGAACTATTTTAGGTAAAGATAAAGTTGAATAGAAAAAGGAGCCAAATAAGGCTCCTCTGTTAGTGGGGGGAGTTATTGAACCACACTTCGGAAAAAATAGCGTTCGCAAGTGCGATCATCGATCCGTTTTATTGCTTGTGCGATGATGGCGACAATCAATACAGAAAACACCAAGCGCCCCCAGAAAATGGTGTAGAAGTCCGCACCAATGAGCAAGATAAGCAATGTATCTTCAATTAAGCTATGTAATAAATTCAGAAGCATGATTGCGGTAAACACGTCTCTTGCCGCGATATGTCCACGTTTTGCTTCACTGATTAATAGCCCGCCTCCGAAAGACAACCCAAGTGTGATTCCAATGATAGTCAGGTTAGTGGCTTCTTTACTGATTCCGAGAACGCGTAGAAAAGGCCTTAGCATTACCGCCATCAACTTTTCTATACCTAACAATTTGAGAACTTTAAGTAAGAAAAGCAGTGCGGATATCACCACAAAGATCACACCAAAGTTCTTGATTTGATCCATTGCCCAACCTAAGTAACTGGTGTCAGCTGACGTTTCAGGTTGCCATAACACGACCGCAGGTTGATTGAGCACGTCGCCAAACTGGTAGCTAATGTGCAGTAGCCAAGCGAGAAGTAAGCTTCCACCGATACGGATCACGAGAGTCGCTACAAGGTTAACGCCAGCTTTTTTCGCAATGGCGGCTTCTATAGGCAGGGAGTGCGCGAGTAGCATCATGCTGCCAAGAATAGAGACTTGAGCAACCGTTAAAGGCATATCTAGATTGATGAAAACGATTAAGCCTGCGTAAATATTGGTTAGGATTGTCGTTGCCCACACAAGTCCTAGCTCTTTGGGAAGGCCAACGAACTCCATGATTGGGCTAAGCCATTCGCTGAGCAACACGACGCCTCCTAAGTCTTCCACTGCTTTGATCACGATAATGATAGGAATCATTATCTTGAATAGCGTGAAAGTGACATCAAAGATGTCGCGAATGAGTTCCTTAAAGAAATGTTGGATTGCCTGCATTGTCTTAAATCCATTTTGCTAACTAATGGAGAGATTCTAACCTTTGTTAATGAAGTGTGATTTCTTAGTTATGTGGTTTTGATTTCAAAAATTTGTTAATTATGTGTATGTGAGAAATTTTTGTTGGATTTATTGGTGATAAGGGAAATTATGCAGATTGATAGGATAGACAGAAAAATTTTGGTGGCTTTGCAAAGAAATAACCGGCTCTCTAACCTAGAACTGGCTGAACTTGTGGGATTGTCGCCTCCTGCTTGTCTTAAACGAGTGAAACGGTTACGAGAAGACAAAGTCATTATTGGCGATGTATCCATTATCAACCCTGAACTAGCGGGCAACACCATGACTTTGATTGTGTCGGTGGAAATGGAACGCGATCGAGCGGACATCTACCAAGTCTTCCGTAAGTCGATTCTAAAAGCACCTGAAGTGACCCAGTGCTATCAAATATCTGGTAGTTATGACTTTATGCTGGTGGTCACAGTAAAAGACATTCAAGCGTACGAACACTTTGTCGAGCGTGTTCTGCATACTGATTTGAATATTAGAAAGTTCCACACTTCGGTATCACTGAGAACCGTAAAATTTAGTACTGAGATTGAGCTTATTGAGGAATAGCCCTAAATAAAAAAGCCCTGCATCAGGCATGCAGGGGCTTTTGGTATTTTCTAGCGTTACTATTGCTTAAATGATTAAGCTAGTAGCTCTTTTGCTGTGTTTACTACGTTTTCAGTAGTGAAACCAAACATCTTGAATAGCTCACCTGCTGGTGCAGATTCACCGAATGTTGTCATACCGATGATCTTGCCACCGAAGCCAACGTACTTGTACCAGAAGTCAGCAATGCCAGCTTCAACTGCGATACGCGCCGTTACGTCAGATGGCAGTACAGACTCACGGTATTCAGCGTCTTGCTTATCGAATGCGTCAGTTGCAGGCATAGATACTACACGTACCTTCTTACCTTCAGCTGTCAGTTCAGCCGCAGCGTTAACCGCTAGCTCAACTTCAGAACCCGTTGCAATAAGGATTAGCTCAGGTTTGCCTTCACAATCTTTCAGGATGTAACCACCCTTAGCGATGTTAGCTACTTGCTCTGCGTCACGATCTTGCTGTGCAAGGTTTTGACGAGAGAAGATTAGAGACGTTGGGCCGTCTCTACGCTCGATTGCCAGTTTCCAAGCCACTGCAGACTCAACTTGGTCACATGGACGCCATGTGCTCATGTTTGGAGTCAGACGTAGAGAAGCGATTTGCTCAACTGGTTGGTGAGTTGGGCCATCTTCGCCAAGACCGATAGAGTCGTGCGTGTACACTTGGATGTTCTGAACTTTCATCAGAGCAGCCATACGCATTGCGTTACGTGCGTATTCCATGAACATTAGGAAAGTTGCGCCGTATGGTACGAAACCACCGTGCAGAGCGATACCGTTCATGATTGCTGTCATACCGAATTCACGTACACCGTAGTGGATGTAGTTACCAGATGGGTCTTCAGCTGAAACAGACTTAGAACCAGACCACATAGTCAGGTTAGAAGGTGCAAGGTCAGCAGAGCCGCCTAGGAATTCAGGTAGCATAGCGCCGAATGCTTCTAGAGCGTTTTGAGACGCTTTACGTGAAGCGATGTTCGCTGGGTTAGCTTGAAGGTCAGCAATGATTGCGTTTGCTTTCTCTTCCCACTCAGCTGGTAGACCACCACTTACGCGGCGTTTGAATTCAGATGCAAGTTCTGGGTATGCTGCTTCATAAGCTGCAAGTTTCTCGTTCCACGCTGCTTCCTTAGCTGCGCCTGCTTCTTTCGCATCCCACTCTGAGTAAACTTCCGACGGAATTTCAAAAGGACCGTGCTCCCAACCTAATTCTTTACGTGTAGCTGCAATTTCTTCAGCGCCTAGTGGTGCACCGTGACAGTCGTGCGAACCTGATTTGTTTGGAGAACCGAAACCAATGATAGTCTTAGTACAGATTAGAGTCGGGCGACCAGTTTCAGCTTTAGCCGCTGCGATAGCTGCGTTGATTGCTTCTGGATCGTGACCGTCAACTGCAGGGATTACGTGCCAGCCGTACGCTTCAAAACGCTTAGGTGTGTCGTCAGAGAACCAACCTTCAACTTCGCCATCGATAGAGATACCGTTGTCATCCCAGAAAGCAACCAGCTTACCAAGACCAAGTGTACCTGCTAGAGAACATGCTTCGTGAGAAATACCTTCCATCAGACAGCCATCACCCATGAATGCATAAGTGAAGTGGTCTACGATGTCGTGGCCTTCTTTGTTGAATTGCGCAGCTAGAGTTTTCTCTGCCATCGCCATACCAACAGCGTTAGTGATGCCTTGGCCTAGTGGACCAGTCGTTGTTTCGATACCTGGTGCGTAACCGTACTCTGGGTGACCTGGAGTCTTAGAGTGCAGTTGACGGAAGTTCTTAAGATCTTCAATTGAAAGCTCGTAACCTGCTAGGTGAAGCAGAGAGTAAATCAGCATAGAGCCGTGGCCGTTAGACAGTACGAAACGGTCGCGGTCAGCCCACTCTGGGTTTGATGGGTTATGGTTTAGGTGAGAACGCCAAAGAACCTCAGCGATGTCTGCCATACCCATAGGTGCGCCTGGGTGACCAGAGTTTGCTTGTTGTACACCGTCCATGCTTAGAGCACGGATAGCGTTAGCTAAATGTTTGCGATTCATAATTGCTTCCAAAATAGAGTCAAAACAGAAATATTGAATTAGATATAAGAGAGGAACGAAATTCGTTCCTCTGTATTATTTGGTAGTGATTACAGCTTAGCTGCGATCATGTCTTCTAGCTTACCTTGGTCAACTGCGAAGTTGCGGATACCTTCAGCTAGTTTCTCTACTGCCATTGCGTCTTGGTTGTGATCCCATAAGAATTCAGCGTGAGTCATTGCAGCAGGACGCTCTTTAGAGCCGTTTGTGTCTACTAGTTTCTCTACAACGTCACCTTCAGCTGCTTCAAGTTCAGCGAGAAGTTGAGGCGCGATAGTTAGACGGTCACAACCAGCAAGTTCAAGGATCTCGCCGATGTTACGGAAGCTTGCGCCCATAACAACAGTCTTGTAACCGTGCTCTTTGTAGTAGTTGTAGATGCTAGATACAGAAACCACACCTGGATCTTCTGAAGCTTCGAAATCACGACCTTCTTTCGCTTTGTACCAGTCCATGATGCGACCTACGAAAGGAGAGATTAGGAATACGCCAGCTTCAGCACAAGCACGAGCTTGAGCGAAAGAGAATAGAAGCGTTAGGTTACAGTTGATGCCTTCTTTCTCTAGGATTTCAGCAGCGCGGATACCTTCCCAAGTAGAAGCCAGTTTGATAAGGATGCGATCGTTAGTGATGCCAGCGTCGTTGTACATTTTGATAAGTTGACGAGCTTTAGCAACACTGCCTTCCATGTCGTAAGAAAGACGAGCATCAACTTCAGTAGAGATACGGCCAGGAACAACTTTCAAGATTTCTTTACCGATGTTCACGTTAAGCATGTCACAAGTGTCTTGAACTTGTTGTGCTTTGTCATCGCTTTGCGCTTTAGCGTATTCGATAGAAGCGTCAATCAGAGGTGCGTACTCAGCGATTTGAGCAGCCTTTAGAATTAGAGAAGGGTTAGTTGTTGCGTCTTCTGGAGTGTATTTTGCGATAGCTTCAATGTCGCCAGTGTCAGCTACAACAGTTGTCAATTTACGAAGTTGCTCTAATTTGTTGCTCATTTTGATCATCCTATGTCTTGGGCAACACTTCATCGGTCGTGAAGTGTGGGCATTTGCAAGCTAACTAATGAGTAATGTCGCGCAATTGGCGGCATACATTTGCTCATCAGTTTAAATTTTCAATCAAGCGAACATTTGTATCGAACATATGTTCGCTCGATGAGTAAATGATGTGGTCATATTTATCTGATCTACCCACAATGTCAATTGGTATTAACGCGATTCGGTGACTTTAATCAAATATATTTCGCTTCAATCTGGGTAAGGCTTTCAAGCAAACGTTTAACGGTCAATTTGCCACAATTTCACTCCTATAAAATATGTGGTAATTGGGCTGAGCAAATGTAACTTGAGTGAGCGCATGTTCGGATTGTATAATGGATTCCATGAGTAAATTGGCATGTGTCGAACTTGTTGGTTTAGGTAAAATATTTGTTAATGATGGGTTGTGCAGGATATGGCTAGTAATATTCCAGATGTTTCCGAAGAAAATACTGATGTACTAACAGAGATCGCGGTTGCTTATTATCAAGATGGCGCGACTCAAGAAGAAATCTCCAAAAAGTTCTCAATCTCACGTGCAAAGGTAGGGCGAATGCTCAAGCAAGCTCGTGATGAGGGGATTGTTGATATTACGGTAAAATACCACCCCGTTTTTAGTGCCAAGATAGAACAACGATTGATTGAACGTTTTGGTGTTAAGCGTGCGCTCGTGGCACTTGACCAGCCAAGAGAAGAGCAACAACGCTTACAAGTGGCAGGGTTAGTTTCAAAATACCTTACGAGTTCATTAAAAAACGGAATGGTTGTGACGGTTGGCCAAGGACGAAATGTTTCTGCGGTCGCGCACCATATCGGGGTGATTACCCCACGTGACTGTAAGTTTGTTTGTGGGATCGGCGGTATTCACCCAAGAGGCGGTATGTTCAATGCCGATCATATTTGTCGTCAGTTAGCTAAAAAGTACGGCGGTAGCTCGGAAACTCTCTATGCCCCAGCATATGCGGAAAATAAAGACCAAAAGATGGCGTTCATGCAGAATGCGACGGTAAAGCAAACTCTCGATTTGGCGCGTAAAGCAGACGTGGCATTAGTGGGGATTGGTGACATGAGCGAAAACAGCTATATGGTTGACTTAGGTTGGTTTACCGCTGAAGAGGTGGTTCAGTCTCGCTTGCATCAAGGCGTCGTTGGAGATTTTGCTGGTTATGACTTTTTTGATGTTTACGGGCAAGCCGCAAATACAGTGATGAGCGACCGAGTTATCGGGTTAGGCTTAGAAGAATTTCGTTCTATTTCTGACGTTATCGCGATTGCCGCAGAAAATAGTAAACCATTAGCATTATTAGGCGCGTTAAGAACTGGAGTGGTGGATGTGATTGCGACAAGTGTAAGTAACGCATTAACCGTTTTGAACTTAGATGAACAAATGAAAATGAGTGAATTGGATAAATAATTTTGGGCAAACCATACAAACCTTAGCCAGTTAAGCTCAGGTTTGTATGGTTTCGTGGAGGTTACGCAATTCTGCTCATGTGCTCTTGGCTGACATATTGAGTAAGTTGTTTTGGGCTTAGGGTCTTTGAATAGAGGTATCCTTGTAGGACGTCACAGTTCATTTCCTTTAGAAGCGAAGCGTGCCGTTCAGATTCAACTCCTTCCGCCGCCACCTGCATGTTTAACATTTTTCCAATCTCAATGATGTGCTTAACCATCTCTAGGAGTGTGGGATCAGAATTGATATTAAAGACGAAGCTTTGATCGACTTTGAGTTCGTTGAGCGGCAGCTCTTTGAGTATGTTGAGCGATGAATATCCGGTACCAAAATCGTCTAATGATGTTTTAATTCCCAATGAGCGTAATTGAGTTAACTTGGCTTTGATCAAGTGAGTATCCTTTATCATCATGCTTTCAGTTAGCTCAAGTGTCAGTCTATGTCTTGGGAATTCTGATTGCTCTATTTGTTCGATTAAGTCTGGGATGAAGCTTTCCATCGTCAATTGCTGAACCGATATGTTGATCGACAACTCAAACGCACGCCCAGTTTGATTTTGAATTTGGATAATGTCAGTAAGTGACTTTTGAATGATCCTTTGCCCCAGCCTTGGCATTTGGCCGGTAGACTCTGCGACACTGATGAACTCTTGTGGAGACACTTGTCCAAGTTCTTTGTCATACCAACGCACTAAGGCTTCGACTCCGTGCAGCGAGCCATCTTTATTTAACTGAGGTTGATACCACATATATATGTTATCGGTATTGATCGCGTCCCTTAGCTTATGTTCGACCTTTAGCTTCTGTAAGTGTGTCTCTTGTAGGTCACGAGTGAAGAAAGTGACGGTGTTGTTGGTTTTTTTGCTTTTGAATATCGCAAAATCAGCATTACAACGTAATGTTTCTACAGATTTACCATCCGACGGAAATTGAGCAACTCCGACACTAGCACTGATAGTCAATCGGTGATCGTCTACCTCAAAAGGCTCATGGACTCGCTGTAGTAATTTGTCTATTAACCTTTTTACTTGGTGTCTTTCGACGATATGCGTGAGTAACAGAAATTCGTCTCCCGACTCATGTATGAGTAACCCTTTGTCTGGGAATTGTTTTTTGATTCGCTCAGCGACATACCGAAGAATATTGTCGCCAGTTTTGTGCCCATAAGCATCATTAACACCTTTGAAGCTATCTAAATCAATGTATATGAGGCTAAATGGACGGTTGGCGTTACTCGTCCATTCCCGTGCTTTAGATTGAAAATAAATCCGATTGGGCAGTTCAGTCAGTAAATTGTGGTTAGCTCGGTATATTAATTGTTCCTCCTTCTCCTTCTCTTGCTCGCTAGTTGTAATCTTTTTTAGGAGCACGAATAACACGGAGTGAACGGTAATGAATATACATAATGCTAGTGCAAATGAAGGGAGAAATTCCTTTAGGAAGTATTTTGATTCTACCTTTGACACGACCCACATATGGAAGTCTTGATCGTAAGTGAGGGAGACTTGAGCAGGTTGATCTTTATGGTTTATAAACAGAGTAAATATCTGCCCACTTTCGCGTGCGGCGTTCATCGTGATATTAAACTTAGCGAAAAACTGGGTTGCCATTCCCTGAATGCGTTCTTTGCTGATTGCTTGGTAGTAGTCCCGCTTCCTTACGTTTTCGCTAGAGTAAAATTGAATGTAACCATCGTTTCGTGTGATCCCAATTTCATTGTGAGGCCCAAGATGCGGGAAGGAGTTAAAAATCTTAGATTGGTCAAGGCTAAGCGTTGTGGCCATGACAACTAAAGGGTTGGAATTGGAATCTCGAACCTTGTTGGAATAAGGTTTGATTGCAAGCTGCTTCCATAAATGGTTCTACCTAATATGATATTGGGTGAACGCAGTGCATAAAGAAAAGAGTCACGTGTTTCAGGGCGTTCGAGGTAGTTGGCGTTGGTATCTGCTGATAGGTTGGAGCTTGTGAACAACATATTACCATCAGGGGTTAGTACCTTGATCCCTTTAATTTCGTTTTGGTTGGCAATGACCTTATCAAGCAATTGTATCGCGTCGTTCTTTTCGCCATTGACTAGCTGACTATGGATCTGTTGTTCCAACACCTCCAAAAACGATTCTTGCGTTTTTAAAAGAGAGTTAACAGAGTTGGAAAATGAGTAGATCTGGTTTTCTTGTGCTCGATGAATGCGTTCAAGCTTGTTGTGCCATAAGTCATAAGACACATAGGCCATTAGCGCGATACTAATGACAAGTATCACTTGGTAAAAATGCCAGACATTGTAATTTTCGAGAGAGATTTTTATTACAGTATGGTGTTTTTACTTGTAGTGTGACAATTTGCACATAAATTTGAGAGCGATTGAAAGAGCTTTGGGCCTAATATCTAAGTCATTACTTGCGAATTGAAATTTATAAATATGCAACCAATGTAACGATTGAAAAACAATCAGATATGGGTCGAGAACTGATTTTATTCGTCGGCAGAAAGAAAAATCTCTATTTAACTTTGTAGGAAGTTAAAGGAGATAACCATGCAATCAATTACACAAAGTCGACACCCATCCAAACTTACGTTCCTCTCTAGTATTTTGTCTACCTCACTGTTGTTCGCGTCATCTGCGCATGCTGACAGCAATATCGTTGCGGGCTACTTCGCGGATTGGCAGTATAACAACAAGGAAAATCCTTATAAGGTCGAAGATATTCCTGCAGAAAAGCTCACTCATATTATTTACGCTTTCCTAAGTATGTGTGGGCCACATAAAGGGGCCGGGGAGCCAGTTCAAAAGCTAATTGCAAAGCAATGTGAAGGGAAGGCGCCTTATACTGCGATCGTCGTTGATACAGAAGCAGCGCTAGAAGTCGATTTTGGCAAAGTGAGCGTCGATGTTGACTATCAGGGGCACTTCGCTCAGTTGGCTCAACTTAAAAGCGAACACTCAAATATAAAGATTTTGCCTTCTTTTGGCGGCTGGACGATGTCTGAACCGTTTCATGCCATGGCTAAAGATCCAAAAGCGATCGCTCACTTTTCTAAAACAGCCGTAGAGCTTATCGAGCAGTATGACTTCTTCGACGGCATTGATCTTGACTGGGAATACCCGGGAGGAGGCGGTTTAACGACTTCACCTTGGAACCCTGCAACCAAACTTACTGACGAACAAAAAGCTTCGGAGCGCGAAGCGTTCACTTTACTTGTCAAAACACTGAGAAAGGATCTGGATACATTAAGTAAAGCGACGAAAAGGGAGTACGAACTTTCCACTGCTGTTGGCGTTGGCCCGAAAGCGGCGCAAATAGACTGGAAAGCTGCGAGCCCTTATCTTACCAATATGTTTGCGATGACTTATGACTTCCTTGGTGGGTGGGGGCAACAAACAGGGCACACTACCAACTTGCATGCCACTGAGCGAAGCTGGTGGGGAATGGGCGCTGACGTATTTATTAATCAGATGATCGAGCACGGCATTCCTAGTGAAAAACTGGTAATTGGGGCTGCTTTTTACGGGCGAGGTTGGCAAGGAACAAAAGATTTCGCGGGTGAGCTTCCTGCCGGTGATCTAGTTTCAGAAACTGGGGCACAATTTGGCACTGGAGAAAATGGCTATTTCATGTTTTGGGATCTGATGAATAACTACAGCAGTAAACAGGGCTATGAATATAAGTATGATGAACAAGCGCAAGCACCTTACTTATGGAATCCAGAAAAGAGAGTTTTCATTTCATTTGAAGATGAACGTTCGATTAAAGCAAAAGCAAATTGGGCGAAAGGTGCCAATCTAGGTGGCATTTTCACTTGGGAATTATCTGGAGACCCAACAGGAGAGCTCGTGGATGTGATGTACCAAGAGATGAATAAATAAAACGAATTAGCCCCAGAGTATTAGGGTAAGACTCTGGGGCTTTTACTTAGGGGAAACTGACAGCGTTTCCCTATTTTTAAGCTTGAACTAGTTATTCACAAGGTATGCACTCAGCTCTTCAGAAGAGATAGGCTTAGAAAAGTAATAACCCTGCATCAAATCACACTGGCACTCCTTAAGAATAGAAAAGTGTTCGTTAGACTCGACCCCTTCCGCCAACACGACCATTCCAAAGTTCTTACCTATCGCAATGATGTTCTGAACCATGGTTAGTGATTGATTATCATAGTGAATGGTATCGATAAAGCTTTTATCAATTTTGAGTTCGTCGATGGGTAACGCTTTAAGCATACTGAGAGACGAATACCCCGTACCAAAATCATCAAGAGAGATTTTAATCTGCTCATCATGCAGCGCTTCGCAAATCGGTTTTACATGCCCCAGATCTTCAATAAATAGGTTCTCGGTGATCTCTAAGGTCAGGAGGCTTTTATCAAAGTTGTATTTCTCAATCGTATCAAGCAAGTGCAAAGCAAACTCTTTTTGCATGAATTGTCTGACTGAAATATTGATAGACAATCCAAAACTGACCTTGTCTGATTGTTGTAGACGAGCCATCTGCATGATACTGGATTCAATGATGAATATGCCTAACTTAGCCATTAAGCCCGTGTTTTCAGCTATAGGAATGAATACATCCGGCGGTATAAAGCCCAATTCTTCGTCGACCCAACGGACAAGCGCTTCAACACCATGAATGGAACCATCAGCCTTTACTTGAGGTTGAAACACCATGAACAAAGTTTTGTTTTCGATTGCGATACGTAATCGTTGCTCAACCTTCATTTTGTATAGGTGAGACTCTTGCATCTGAGTGGTGAACAAGCTGTACGAGTTTTGTTCTTGTTTCGCTCGATACATAGCGATATCAGCGGCTCGTAGTAAGCCATCTAAATCACTACCGTGCTTAGGGAATTTGGAAATGCCAATACTACTACTGAGCAAAAACTGGGAGCCATTGATGTCATAAGGTTCAGCAAGTGCATTGATGACGTGTTGAGCGAGTGCTTTTAGTTTGTCATCGTCTTTTGTTCTCGTTAGGAAAATAAACTCATCACTCGCCTCTCGGACAACAAGACCTGTATTTCCTTTGAATTCAGAAAGGCGCTGCGCCACTTGTTTTAATATCTTGTCGCCAAAGTCGTGCCCATGAGTATCGTTAACGCTTTTAAAGCTGTCTATGTCGATAAACAGAAGGGAAAACGGCTTGGTTTTATTTTCTATCCAAGCGTGAATGTTCATTCTCATATAATGACGATTAGGCAACGAAGTTAACGAATCATGGCTTGCCTGATAGATCAGCTGATTACGCGTTTTCTCATCATTTTTCGCGATCGACCTAACTAGGACGAAAAAGCCAACATGAAGCAGTAGGAACACGAAAATGTACAGTTTGAACTCGTCATAGAATAAGCCGTCTACGTAAGTAAGATTGGTTCTGCCCGCTACCCACAAGTTGTAGTTTCTCAAATACTTAACCGTGATTAATGAGTCTTGCCCTTGTTCTCGTACTTTAACGGTATAACTTTGATTACTGAGCTTAGCTTCCTCTATCGTAATTTGGTGTTGTAGTGTAATACTGCCTAGAACCGAGCGATAAAGGTTGGCATCAATCGGCTTTTCATACGGAAGGTGAGATTTACGATCGCTGGATAAGAATTGACGATAGTGGTCAGTTCGAACTAATGATAAATCATTGTAAGCGCCAGCATGAACATCTTGTTGAAAGGCGATGATGTCGTCGATTTTAAGCCCAGCTGTCATTACCGCTTTGACGCCTTCGCCTGGCATTCGAATGGCTTTTCTGATTGGAATAACGTAACTGGCAAGCGAAGGCTGGAAGTATGTTCTTCCGATGATCATACGCTTACTTTTTAAAGTTTCTTTGAACGATGAGCGAGTGTGTTCCAAACTCATCAGGTTCTGAGTGTCGGTAAGGTTAATGTTTGATGTGACGGAAATGTATTCGCCTTGCGCATTGGTAAGCCCGAATGCGGCGATAGCGGGATGTACGTCTAGTAATTTGTCCAAAATTGGGCGGATTTGAATTGATGCGGTACGTGTGAAATCGGCTTGTTTTACTAACTGATGCCCAACCACTTCCAACAATGCTTCTTGGCTTGTGAAAAGAGAGTTGACTGACGTGAAAAATAGCTCCACTTGGAGCTTTTGTTGGAATGCGAAATCTTTTCGATTTGATTCCCATTTCAAATAACCATATAGAGAAAACAGCACTAATGTGATTGGAAAAATCACTAAGTAGAGCATCCAGATATTTTTCTTAAATACAGCCATAAAGCGCCTAAATTATCTTGCAGCCCGAGTTCGGCGCTGCAATCGATACTGAAAAAGTTACTGAGTCACGGAAATAGGTAGGCTTTCGTCTGCACCCCACTCAGTCCAAGAACCATCGTAAACACTCATGGTATTTGAACGTCCGGCAAGTGTAGCTGCCAGCAAGATAATACACGCTGTCACCCCTGAACCACAGCTAAAAATCAAAGGCTTAGTACCTGTTAACTCTAGTTGACTAAAGATTATCTTCAAGTCTTCGACCGGTTTTAAGCGACCTTCAGCCATCACCAAAGAAAAAGGTAGGCATGTGGAATTAGGAATATGCCCACTACGAAGACCTTCACGTGGCTCTGGAACGAGAGAGTCAAAGCGTTGCTGTGAACGAGCATCCAGTATATGCGCAGAGGCTTGGTTAGAGCTTTGCTTAACGTAACCCGCATCAACAAAGTAATCTGGGTTCAAGTGACCATTGAAGTTACCTTGTTGAATATCCTTGCGGTACAACTTGCTGGTTTCGAAACCTTGTTCAATCCAAGCTGGTAGCCCACCATCAAGAATGTATACCTGTTGGTGCCCCATTGCTTTAAGCATCCACCAAGCTCTGGGAGAAGCGAAGGTTCCAGCGTTGTCATACACCACAATGACGCTTTCATTATTTAACCCGAGCGCTTGGGCTTTCTGATTGAATTCATTTTCGCTCGGCATCATATGAGGCAGAGGGGAGTCGGCGTCGCAAAACTCTTTGTCATAATCAAACTTGATTGCGGTAGGTATATAAACCCCGTGCACTTTAGGCTGCTCATTAGGGATTTTAAAATTAATACTAGCGTCTAACAATACGGTGTTAGGTTGACCGATAAGGTCTTTGAGTTGTGTTGAGGAGATGAGTGGTGACGTCATGAGCAGCAGTCCTTTAGTTTACTTAGTTACGCAGCGAATAAATCGAAAACTAGTTTGTGAAGAGAGGATTGAGTCTATTGTTTCAAGGTAGACAATCGAGCCGACAGGGCAATCAATTTTAGGGTCGATACCTAAACGAAATGAAGCTTTTAAGTCAGATTCCAAAGTCAGATAGCGGCGGTGACCATCAAGGGATTGGGTTAACGTATTGCTGATAACGGTCGCGGACACCTGATTTCCCGTTGACGATGTCAAAGGGAAGCGATCAAGAAGCCATAAAATGCTGGCTCCTACGAATAGCAGTAACACTCCTAACTTTAGTTGCTTCATTCCATGGCAGTTTTTGTGATTGTTTATTAAAAGATAAATGATTTGTTAAACAAAAGGAATATTAGACAAGTGAAAGAAATGAAGCGAGCTCACATAGAGCTCGCTTAATAATGATTTCAGTCGAATTCAGCTTGTATTTACCATGTAATTTGAGATTGCGAAGTGCTAAACGTTCGCTGTAAAGGGTCTTGACCGTTATAGAACCATATCTCAATCAATAAGTTTTCATTAACGTTTGGCGCCGAAAAGTTGAGATCAAGTTTTCCGTTTGCTAAAGAACTCGCAACGACTTTACTCGAATAATCGGGTTTTAGAGTATTATCACTTCGAGTGTTGTAGCGACTGTATACTGAGACAAACGCTCTTTCCGTTGTCGTGTTACTAATATCTATCGACATTTTGTAGCTACCAACCGGGTTGTAATCAAAACCATCTGGAACGACTAGATCTTCCATTGTTGTCGGAGCTGCTGGCGTCGCAGGAGGTGGTGTAGATGTTGAGCCACCGCCCCCACCATCGCCTCCACCACACGCCGTTAACAGCAGTACGATTGAACCTATTGTTAGAGTATTGTGCATATTCATAATGTATCTCCTTAAGGCTCGTAGCATTGGTTATTAGAAGGCGAATTGAACCAAGTAGTGGACCGAGTCCCCCCAGATTGTGCATAGTCAGCAAAATCAGGGTAAGCGGTGACCAAATCGACATTTTCTAAAGGCCATTCCCACTCACTATCGGCTGTGATAAGTAATGCCCACGGATGGTTTAAAGCCGTTTTAAAGTATTTACCTGTGGCTGGGTCACTGTCATCGACACCTAGCCCTGTGTTAAATAGATTGACAGTATCAAACGCTTCAGTTGGTGCCTTGTCAGCTAGGTGGACTTCCCAACTTCGTCCTGGGTGAAGCGGAAGGTTATCACCATGGTAATATCCTGGAGTCGCGAAGATGAATGGGTCGTACGGCATATCAGTCCAATTGGCATCTTCCACGCCATCACCAGTTAGAGTGATACCGAGTTGGAAGGTAAATTGTTCGTCTTCTTTGCAATTTGATAGCGTGCGATAGAAGTTACAGCTGCTTGCGACCTCGCTACTTAAATCGTTGCTTACAACAAATATGGCTTCGGTTCTTTCTTCTTCCATACCAGATGAGGTGAAAGATCCATTCTGTTTCATATAAGATTGGCCAGAATCAACCATATTCGGTGCTAGGTCCTCTAGTCGGATAGCGAAACCATTTTTGTAATCTGCGCCTATGGCAACTAATCTTCCGTCAATGGTGGTTTTTACCACTTTACCTTCTTTGAGAATCTCGGTAATACGGTACATAAACACGGCATCGTTCATGTCGTAGTCTGCTTTATAAGGCCAGTTGTCTTCATAGGCTAATGTCGCGTAACCGGAAGCACTTGGAAAGTAGCGAGCTGACGCTCCGTTGTTAAGGACATCGATCTGGAAGTCGACGACTTCACCTGAAGTTGAGCCTCCGTAATAGTTAAGTCCTGTTTGCTGACTGAATCTGAAACGTGCCCATGTAGTGCCGGCTAATGCATTGATATCGACATTGAGGAACAAAGTATTTTCACCAGCGGATAGTAGTTGGTCGGTAAACACTTGTTCTGTAGCACCATCAAAAGTGCCATCTTGATCCCAGTCTATCCACGCAGATAAATAACCACTTGTTGATGCCTCCACAACAACACGAGAATCTAACCCTGACTCGACAGCGGTAACGAAACCAATACCACCATTTGTCCATTCATCATCTGAACCTGAATTATCGTCAGAAAGAGGGCTCACAAATCCATCTTGTTCGGAATCTGGAGCTTCTGTGCCTAACCAAGTGATGCCATCAAGTTCGTGTCTAGGACCGTTATTGGCAAGCGTTGTTTTATACGAGTCTGGAGCGTCACCAAAATCAATGTTGGAATCTTCGTCTACGACGGGAGCGTTAGCACAACGAGCGCCATCATTTTGATTGGAGGCAGGGCCGTTAGATACAAATTCAATAGCTGGAACGAAACCTGCGGCAATGTTGACGGCATTGCCCGGAGATAAGTCAACTCGATAAATCTTCCCATCTTGGTTTCGAGAGACATAGTAATAGCCATTTACATCAAAATAACCCGCACCAAACGTACCCGTTTCGCCAGTATCACCAATATAGGTTTCAGCACCAGTAGTCGGATTAAATCGATACAAAGCACCAGAGTTGTTGTCGATACCATAGAGTGAACCGTCACTAGGATGGAACGCAAAATCTGTTAGGTTGACCGTTGCTGGGCTGCCTACCACTTTGGTGACGGTAACTGTGGCGGTTGGATCGGAG
Organism: Vibrio profundi; assembly: GCF_043642225.1. Taxonomy (GTDB): domain Bacteria; phylum Pseudomonadota; class Gammaproteobacteria; order Enterobacterales; family Vibrionaceae; genus Vibrio; species Vibrio profundi_A. The sequence continues at coordinate 47,064 of NZ_JBHZSF010000013.1, forward strand.
TCTAATGGCGATAGATCAACCGTAAATAGGCCTTTACCTTTGCGATATAGGTAGTAAACGTGGTTGTAAACATCACCAACGAAAAAGGTGTGATCGGTGGGTAGACCTGATGTATTTAGGATTTCAGCTTGGAAGTCTTGTCCAAGGCGGACCAGGCGTTTATTTGTGGTGTCGTAACCGTAAATGTATCTATCATCGAAGTCGAACCCGACACCGTTAATATTGGCATTTAGCCCTGTGTCGTCTTCAAGCAGTGATGTCGAACCGGTGACTAGGTTTACACCCCAGACTTGAACGGGGGTCGACTGAAATAAGTAGGCTTTACTCGGGCAGGTATCAAATGGCGCTGAATAGACCGAACCGGTAAAGGTGAGAAGTAATATTAAAGTTAAAATCCGCATGCCCACATCCTTTTTTTGTTTAAGCCTATATCTGCTCAATCAAAAGTTGTGCCAAAGTTTAACTTGTTGTTTTTATTTGATTATATGATTTGTTTATGTCTGGCTTTCTAAAATGAAAGTCAAAAAGAGAACGAGTGATAGTGGGACTGTAAGAGATTTTCACTCTCCTTCTTTTCAACGAAAAAATAAGTTGAGTTATTAATGTGAGCTAGCGTGCATTAGGTGCACTCTCGAAAACGAGGCGTTGTGTTCATGCGTTTTGCACTCCTCCTTAAAAGCGTCAAAATGAGCGAAATACGCCCGCCCTCTACGCCCTTAATTGCGCAGCATATCACTGTGTATCCTCCTCTTGATTTGCCTAATTCATCCTACTAATCGTGATTACTATACGCATGTTTGCTTATTAATTGTGACGAAAAATCTTTGATGATTTTGAGCACATTTTGCTGCGGATCGTTAGCCGTAGCATATCGTCTGATCTAATAACAAACATATGGATATATAACGTGAACCATAAGCATTTTAAATTATCGACACTGAGTAAAGCCATTTTACCTTTGATGGCTGGCTCCCTTCTTATTGGTTGCAACTCTTCTTCAAGTGACAGTGAAGAGGCAGAAGCCAGCTCTAGCGTGAGAGTCTATTACAAGGCTTCAACATCTGCTCAAGCACAATCTGCACAAAGTGATGACTATTCTGGCGCAAGCTTATACGTGTGGAACGACGAATCGTGCGCCGCATATTCGGGTGGGAATCCGGACGCGAGTGACTGGAGTAAAGGGCTATCTCCGGATGGTGTTGATGATCAATTCGGTGCTTATTGGGAGTTAGAGGTCGATGAAGCGGAAGGTACCGAGTGTGTCAACTTTATCCCTAGAGTGAACGGTGAAAAACCGTTAGGGGAGTACAATGCAAAAGCCGATTTAAATCAAACTAATGAACAGGGCGAAGTCTTTACCCAAGAAGCGGTGGCTGCTGTATACCCAGAGTTAATTACCTCGGAAGATGTGCCGGATTCCCATGTGCGTATTTATATGAATACGCCTGATGGTGACCAAAGTGACTTTACCCTTCATACATGGAATGAAGGCGAGTGTACAAGCTTAGACGGCAATAACACGAATTGGCCTGGAATGGATACAAGCGGTGTTAGTGATACATACGGACCTTATTGGGATGTACCGTTCAATCAAGCGCAAGGGTGTATCAATATTATTCCCAATAACGGCGACTACCAAACTGCGAATCTAAAGTTTGAATTCGATAAAACAACCGCAATAGGTAACGTGGCTTTCGTTTTTAAAGGGACGGATAAAGTTTATTACGATGCGTTAGCGAATAAGCCAGCAACAGCTGTCGAACTATCGGGTGCAAGCGCGATTTTCGCTGATGATACAACGGTACTTATCAACAATGCAGACGCGACAGAACTGACTCTGTATTTTTCAGAGACGGCCGAACTAGAATTTGATACTTCAACAAAAGAAGTGAAAAATGCGACTAAGCAACTGAGCTCGACCACCAAAAGTGGCACAGACTGGCAGGCGGCGAAGCCTCATCTAGCGAATGACTTTACGGGCTTTACGTTTGATTTCTCATCAGAAGGTCATGCTCTAAAAGATTTGCTCAAAGGTCAGCTTATTTTAGTGGCATCGGATTCTACGGGAGTGATTCAAGCAACAGAAGTTCAGCCAGCTAGCGCGCTCGATGCTCTTTACGCAGAGCAAGCCAAAAATTTAGAGTTTGGTGCGATTCTTAATGATGATGGAACAACAAGTTTTAGATTATGGGCGCCAACTGCGCAGTCAGTAAAACTTGTTCCGTATTCTTCTGACAAAGTGGCGCAAACTGCCGTCGATATGACTTTTGATGATACGACGGGTAGCTGGGAAGCAGAAGATACCTCACTGGCTCATGGTGATTACTACCGATACGAAGTCACGGTTTTCCATCCAGCGACAGACAAAGTCGAAACGTATGAAGTGACGGATCCGTACTCGCTGAGCTTGGCAATGAATTCACAGTTCACTCAGGTTGTTGATCTAACTAGCGCCGATGTCACTCCACAAGGTTGGAGTGCGCTTGAAGCACCTCAGTCACAAGACAACCCTGCCGAGTTTGTACTGTATGAAGCGCACGTGCGTGATTTCTCGGCATTTGACAGTTCAACGTCTGATGCGCAGCGCGGTAAGTTTGGCGCATTTACAGAGTCTGACTCGGTCCCCGTTCAGCATTTGAAAGCTTTGCAACAGTCTGGCGTTACGCATCTTCACTTATTGCCAGTATTTGATATTGCGACCATCAATGAAGATCCTGACCAAGTCGCGAACATCAATGAACCCTTTAGCAAGTTATGTTCGCTGGATTCAACGGTGAGTAGCGATAGTGATTTTGGAAATTACTGCTCTGGAGATGAAACGATCGCTGAAGTGTTTACGGCTTTGTCGGCACAAGACAGTAAAGAGAACGCCGTTGTTCAACGTCTAAATGGACATGTCAGAAATGTAGACTCGTTCAACTGGGGTTATGATCCGTTCCATTACACAGTCCCAGAAGGTTCGTACTCGACAGACGCCGAAGGGCTGACGCGTATCAAAGAATTCCGTGAAATGGTGATGGCGGTTAAAAATGATATCGGAATGAATGTGGTGATGGATGTGGTTTACAACCATACCAATGAATCTGGTGTTTCAAGTAAGTCGGTATTGGATCGTATTGTGCCTTGGTACTACCAACGTTTAAATGAATTCTCTGGTTCAGTGGAGCAATCGACGTGTTGTTCAAATACAGCGCCAGAAAATACAATGTTTGGTAAGTTGATTGATGATTCGATTACAACTTGGGTTAAAGAATACAAAATTGATGCGTTCCGTTGGGATTTGATGGGGCACCATCCGTTAGCGCAAATAGAACAAACGCTAGCGGCTGCTAAAGCGGTTGATTCAAATGTCTACTTCTATGGCGAAGGCTGGAACTTTGGTGAAGTTGCGAATGATCGTATGTTCGTTCAAGCGACTCAGCCAAACTTAGGTGGCACAGGCATCGGTTCTTTCTCTGACCGGCTGCGAGATGCGGTACGAGGCGGAAGCCCATTCGACAGTGAGGATTCTCTTCGTTCAAATCAAGGTTTTGGTAATGGAGCGGCGGTTCTACCAAACGATCTAGCTGGTACGCCGTCTGAAGCTGACACGCAAGCCGTGATGCACTTAGCAGACATTGTCCGACTTGGTATGGCTGGTAACCTGAAAGATTATGAGTTCACTGACAGTAATGACACCGTCATCAAAGGCTCAGAGCTTGATTATAATGGACAAGCAGCGGGGTATGCCGTTAACGCCAGCGAAATCCAAAACTATGTGTCTAAGCACGATAACCAAACACTGTGGGATAATAATCAATACAAGATTGCTTATGATGTACCGGTAGAAACTCGCGTAAGAATGCAGGCGGTATCATTGTCTACCGCGCTACTTGGGCAAGGTGTTCCGTTCATCCATATGGGCAGTGAGTTCTTACGTTCTAAGTCGATGCAGCGAGATTCGTACGATTCTGGTGATTGGTACAACCTAGTCGACTTTACCAAAGCCGATAACAACTGGGACGTAGGGTTACCTCGCGAAGATAAAGACGGCTCTAACTGGGACATCATCGAGAATGTGATTGTTCAATCTGCTCAAGAGGCGAACCCTACGGCGAGCGATATTGAAACGATGGATCAATTCTTTAAAGAGCTGACAGCATTGCGCGCGTCTTCAGGCTTGATGACTTTAGATAAGGGCACTGAAATTGAAAAGAGAGTGCAATTCCACAATACAGGTTCTGAGCAAACGTTAGGTTTGATCGTGATGAGCATTGACAACAGTGGTGCGAACTTTGATGCAACTATTGACGGAGAACGTGATGGTTTAGTGGTTGTAGTGAATGCGTCGCCGACAAACTTAGAAGAGTTTAGTCAATTCGATGCAACGGGGTATGCGCTTCATAACATTCAAACAGCCGCAGCAGAGGCTTCGATTGCCCGCAACGGAGTTGATGTGGCAAGCGTAAGCAATAACAAACTGTCTGTACCTGCTTGGTCGGTTGCTGTGTTTGAGAAAACACGAGACTGATGAGTTCATCGTGTACATAACAAAAAAACCAGCCGAAAGGCTGGTTTTTATTTAGCGAGGCAGGTTAAACCTTACCCCTGGCACACACTACAGGTTGGCATTTTCATAAGATTCATTTCTCGCCAGCTCAAAGACATCGCATCGAGAATGAGTAGCTTACCTGATTTAGGAGCACCGAAGTTTGCTATGACCTTAATGGCCTCTAATGCTTGTGTTGCACCAATAATACCGACCACAGGAGCCATGACACCAGCTTCGACACAGCTTAAAGCCGCGTTTCCAAATAGTGCGCTTAAGCATTGGTAACAAGGAGCATTTTCGTCTTGGTAAGTAAAGACGCTCACTTGACCTTCCATTCGGATAGCTGCGCCAGAAACCAAAGGTGTTTTAGATGCAAAACAAAGGCGATTGAGCTGATTACGAGTATCTACATTATCACTCGCATCCAGCACTAAAGAGTGGGATTTCACCAATGCGCCCAACTCTTCGTCATTGAGTCGCTTAGCTACAGTGTCTACCACTAGGTGTGGGTTGAGTGATTGTAACGCTTCGGCCGCTGACTCGACTTTTGGTCTACCGATATCGCCGTCTGTGTGCAGCACTTGGCGTTGCAGATTTGACAGTTCGACGACATCATCATCGATTAAGGTGAGCTTTCCAACACCAGCCGTTGCCAAATATTGAGCAGAAGCACACCCTAAACCACCGGCTCCAAGAACAAGTATGGAACTTTGTTTTAAGGCTTCTTGACCGTCAAAATCAAACTGTTTCAGAATAATTTGACGATTGTAACGAAGCATCTCTGCATCAGATAAAATTTCCATTAAATTGCCTAGTACAGAGTAGAATTGAACAGTTGGATTTGAACCGTCTCACCAACGGCCACGTTTCCACGGTCTTTTTCAATCACAACAAAACAGTTCGCTAGGCTCATTGAACGGAACGCGCCTGAACTTTGGTTGCCTGTGGTTTCCACAACGAATTGACCATTTTCAATGCGATAAATACCGCGTTGGTAATCCGTACGTCCTGGGCCTTTTTTAAATGCAGATTGAGTAATAGCAGGGATAGACTCTGGCGCTGTCCACTCGCTGTGTCCTGCCAATTTCGCAAGCATAGGCTGAACCAAAACATACATAGTAAGAATGGCTGACACTGGGTTCCCTGGTAATCCGCAGAACCATGCGTTATCAAGTTCACCGAAAGCAAAAGGTTTACCTGGTTTGATTGCCAGCTTCCAAAAGCCGATTTGTCCAAGCTCTTCGAGAATATCTTTAGTGTAGTCAGCTTCACCAACGCTCACGCCACCGGAAGTCACAACCACATCAGCCACTTGCTGCGCTTTATCAAACGTTTCTTTCAATGTCGCAGGGCAATCAGGGATGATACCTAGGTCAATGGCTTCACAGCCGAATGCTTCGATCAGTGGCTTGATACCGTAACGGTTACTGTCGTAGATCTGGCCATCTTCCAATGGTTCGCCTAATTTCTTCAGTTCGTCGCCAGTGGAAAAGAACGCGACTTTAGGTTTACGGACAACCGTCACATGACTGATACCTAGTGAAGCGATCATTGGGATGTCACGTGGAGTAAGACGAGCGCCTTTTTGAAGAACAATGTCACCTTGTTTGATGTCGTCACCAGTAGGACGAATATTGTTGTTCAGAGAAATGGTGTCTTGTTTTATTTCAATTCCCGCGTCAGTGACAGCAGTATTTTCTTGCATCACTACCGCATCACAACCTGCAGGCACCTTTGCACCCGTCATAATACGAATACAAGTTTGAGCAGGCCATTCGCCTTCAAACGGCTGACCAGCAAATGATTTACCTGCTAAAGGAAGTGTTTTTGTCTGTTCTAGGTCAGCCAAGCGTAGGGCATAACCATCCATTGCTGAATTATCAAAAGGAGGCACAAAAATAGGAGATAGGACATCTTCAGCAAGTACAAAACCCAAAGCATCGGCAAGAGGCAGAGAAAAAGTCGATTGGATTGGTTTAATCGGGGTAAGCATTTTGTCTAATGCTTCTTCAATTGGCATCAAGCCAGGAGCGTCACAACAACCCATAATTGAAATTCCTTTATCGTTTTAATTTTTATCATCTAGTTTAGGCGAAGTACTTTAGCATAATTTGAATCCCCTAAATAATGACCTCCCTTAAAATATGGGTGTATTTATTCAAAATTACGCGTATCCTTGTCAGCCATCCGTAAGGGGTAAAGTAAAGAGGAATAGGAATGTCAGGTCTTAGCGAATCAGCGAAGTTGGTTAAAGATGCGCTAGCAAGTCGCGGGTTAGAAACACCAATGAGCCCGAACGATGTAAGCCGAGAAGAAAAGAAAGAAAGAATTGAGTTTCACATGCGCGAAATTCTCTCTTTACTTGAGCTTGACCTTTCTGATGACAGCTTAGAAGAAACACCGAGCCGTATTGCAAAAATGTACGTTGATGAAGTGTTCTCTGGTTTGGACTACAAGAACTTCCCGAAAATTACGGTAATCGAAAATAAGATGGACGTGAGCGAGATGGTTCGAGTGAAAAACATCACTCTGACTAGTACTTGTGAGCACCACCTAGTGACCATTGATGGTAAAGCCGCAGTCGCTTATATCCCTCGCGGAAAAATCATCGGCCTTTCTAAGATTAATCGCATTGTTCGATTCTTTGCACAGCGCCCGCAAGTGCAAGAGCGCATGACTCAGCAAATTCTTGTCGCACTCCAAACTTTATTGGAAACAGAAGATGTTGCCGTAACGATGGATGCAGTCCACTACTGCGTTAAGTCTCGTGGTGTGATGGATGCGACTAGTGAAACGACCACGACTGCGTTAGGTGGGATATTCAAAAGCAAGCCAGCCACAAGGCATGAGTTTTTACACGGCTTACGATAAGCCAATAGCAGATTTTAAAAGCCCCAATGATTGTCATTGGGGCTTTTTCTTTATGACAACATAATATTTTATCGATTTAACCAGTGGCAAAATGAATTACTGATAACTGAGGAAAATATAATTAGTGAATTCTATTTATAAATGTTATCTTCTTTCCACTTTTTGTTAAGCAATAAACTTCATGGAACGACCTATTTTTGTTCTTGTTTTTGGTGTTTTAGCACCAGTTACGGGATCTTTCGCGAGTTCTTTGGCCAGTTATCCTTCTGATTGGAAACGTTGGCCAATGGTGAATGAAACCGTCAACGTAGGACGAGATGTCAAGCTTCCTGAAAGTGCTTCGTTGTTTGTTCAGCGAACGGTTGCTCAATACAATTGGATAAATGAGGGTAGAGGGACGGCTGTTCATGTGTATGTTCATCCAGACAAGCTTGAACAATATAAGACTCACGGCCCTTATACCGATGGACCTACCGCTATTGCGATTTTTCAAGAACCAGGGATTATGTTTGTAACGGAACACTATGCAGGTATACCTTTGTACGGAACGTACGATTTGCAAGGCACGGATATTTCGAAGCAGCATCCGTCGTTTGAAGTCCAAGCATGTACGGCTTGCCATGAGCAGTTTCAAGACATCTGTGTAAACGGAACCTGTGGTGATCGCGTGAACGCTGCCTTTAGATAATATGCGTCGTCGTTTTAGCCTTTCTCAACTCCTTTTTATTACCCACGCCGTGCTAGTGCTGTGGTTAGTCGGCTCTTTCAGCTATACCCGCTATATGAGTGAGTGGAGTAGTGAAGTTGAGGCTGAAGTACGATTGGCGAATGCATCGATGCACTCTATCGTCAAAGAGCTTTCTTTCGCTGCTGGTGGTCGTAACTATAATCATGTGGCGACTTCCGAAGCACTCAATACCTATAAAGAGCTGCAGAACCTATTCTATTTTGAAGTCGATGCACTCTCTCAAAATAACAATAGTTACAGGATTGCATGGATAAAGGATGTCAATGATATCTGGAACATCGATGCATCACTTAAAAGCAGTGAAGTGTTAGAAAGCCAAATCAAAACACTGAAATCTAAGTTAGACACTTCACCAGAGTCAGAACGATTCAAAATCAATTATGCGCTTGAACGCTTGATCGATAAGCAAGAGCAGTTGATCAATCATGTGCGTCTTGAAAACTTGTTCGGCAATATCTATTACAAGCCTGAATTTGGTGGTGGCGATTATGTCCTCAATTCAGATTCTTGTCTTCTTTACATCAAAATGCCTCTAAGCGGAGCAACCGAAGGCTATGTTTGGGCGGTGTTTGATGCATCAAACCTGACAGAGTTTAAAATCGACACCTTAAAGTTGGTTGCGAGGGAAGCTCTGGTTGCAATTCTGTTCTCATTAGCGCTGATATTTTGGGCTTCGAGACGTATTATCCAACCGATTCATCGCTTAGCTCAAAGTATGGAAGGGGACATCGACTCAATTGATGTTAACAGCATTCCAGAGCGAGATCGTTCCGATGAGCTGGGGCAACTTGCTCAAAGGTATGCTTCCCTCATTAAGCGAATCCAAAACCAAATGTTGGGATTAAGGCGCCAATCTTTGTTTGACGTGCTTACTGGGGTTTATTCACGCTTTGCCTATGAGACACAAGCAATATTGGCATTAGAAAACGCGAGAAACAATAAGCGTTGGTTTGGCGTGATCGTGATAGATATTGATAACTTTAAGGCTTACAACGATCATTTCGGCCATTCAGTCGGTGATGAGGCATTGCAAGCTGTAGCCAAAGCCTTACGTGCTAGCATCAATCCACATTCGGACAAAGTATACCGATATGGTGGTGAAGAGTTTGTGGTGGTCTGTGAAAAGTCTTCAGCAACATCGATCACCATGTTGGCTGAACTATTGCGTAAGAACGTTTGGTTAAGGAAGTTGCCGCATCCAAGTAACAAAGATTTGGGCTATGTGACGTGTTCTGTTGGGGTTTCAATGATTGAGTCGACAGACAAGGAAACCAGTTTGAAAGCGTTGTTTAAGAAAGCCGATTTTGCCTTGTATCAGGCGAAAGATAATGGCCGAAACCAAGTTATCACGGCTCCGACCACAATGTGTAACACCATCAAATCTTGTGCATCAGAAGAAGTTGAATAGCTTCTTGATTTTCGCAAACAAACCTACTGGCGTTTGCTGCGCTTTGTAAATAGATAAGCCTTGGTAATACCCTTCTAAAAACTGCGTGCGTTGCTCATCCACATCGGTCACTACTGCTTTTGCGATAAGCTCGGAGGTAATCACGGCATGATCATTCGCTAGGCTAAAATCCATGCCTAAACGTCCTTGCACTGTTAACCATAGATGAGTGGCAAACAGGAGAACTTCAGTTTGATTGTGTTTGAACTTCTTAGAGTGTTCTGTGCCGACCGAATCTTCGATAAGATCTTTCATGGCTTGGCTTGAAGCGAGCCCCGACTCGAAACCGCTTGTCGCTTCGATATGAAGTTTGGTCAACAATCCAAGAAGAATTTGTAATTCAGAATGCTCTGGCTTGTTTTCACATGCGCGTTGGTAAAATTCGTGGTTGTTTTTAATAAAGGTGTCGAAATCACTTTGAAAGCGTTTGTTAAACGGCTCGTTTTTACCAATACCAGCAGATTCTAAACTTTGCTCCAGGCTAGTCATTTTCTTGTAACTCTTCCCAAGTTATCTCACACGACTGAGTATCACTGTTCACAAACGCTGAGTTGCCAGTGAGCATAACGGATAAATCCATTGTACGCTCGATCATGCCAGCCATTTGCTCGATACCTTCGTTATTCAAGCGGGTGATTTGAGCATTAAGGTAGCCAAACTTACCTTTGTTTTGTTCCCACCACACATTGGATTTGGTGTTGAATGAGTACACCTTCACTGATTTGGATAAACGAGTCGCTTTCTTAACGCGTTCAGGGTCAGGCTCACCGACATCAATCCATTGCTCAATTTGGTCGTCTAGGCTTTTTAACCACAGGTCTGGCTCTTCGACTGAAGATAGCCCTTTTGTAAATTGTAACTCTTGAGAGGCATTAAGGCAGAAAGCCATTACACGCGCCATCATACGTTGATCGTTTTCTGACGGGTGTTGCGCGATAGTGAGGTTAAAAGAGTCGTAGTAATCACGGTTCATATCCGTTAGCGAGATACGAAACTTGTAAATGGTAGGTTTAAGAGCCATGGGTATGTCTTTGAAAAATAGAGTAGACAGATACTACCTTAATTAGTGGAACGACGGGCAAAAAAATAGCCAGCAGATGCTGGCTATTTTTAAAAAGCTTTAGGTACTGAATTAAAGTACTTTGATGCTATCAGCTTGTGGGCCTTTTTGACCTTGAGATACTACGAACTCAACTTTTTGGCCTTCAGCAAGAGTTTTGAAACCTTCGCCAGTGATTGCAGAGAAGTGTGCAAATACGTCTGGACCGTTTTCTTGTTGAATGAAACCGAAGCCTTTAGTTTCGTTGAACCATTTTACTGTACCAGTAACTGTGTTAGACATAATCAATATCCTAATAATATAAGTTGTATTGCGCCAATATGGCACTGATAGCGTGGAAAAGTTGATTGCTATTGTTTACAACACAACGGGGTTACAAGTAATCCAACGAAATGTTTACATACAAAGAACTTTCTTTCTAGCCGCCAATGAGTCTAAATCAAATCCCTTGATAGTCAACGAATACTCGAGAGAAAATTCGGATAACTTTGGAGGCCATCAAATTTTCGTCCCCTTAAATATCATAAGGTTACAATCGTATGACGTTTTCTAATGAATTAAATTAAAACTATTGAACAAAATCGTTTATTATTTATTTCGACAAGTCAGTTACTGACTAAATCATTAACAAAAAGTAGGAATAAAGATGAGTAAGAAGAAGCATAAAAGCTTGCACTTATCTACTCATGAAATAGTCAATCCGCCAAAGGTTGATCACGAAATGGGTAGAGGGGAAATCAAAGACAATGCATTAAAGGCGGTTGTCACCAGTCAACTATTTAGAACTCGAACAGTAAAGGCGAAAAAAGGAAAAGGAAGCTTTAATAGAAAAGCAAAACATAGAGGCAAAGAGCCCTATTCAAAGGCCGCTTGATAGCGTTGTTTGAATAGGGCTCTTTTTATATCAACTCAGTTTGTTTGGTTTGTCGGTGCTACCTTTCAACTTTAGGTGAGTAAATGGAGTAGGCCGTAATTTGCCCTGCAACAATCGCAGAGAACATAAAGAGTGCCGACAATCCAATACTTGGGATCGGGAGGATTGATTGTTCAAACACGGATTGGCTTGCGCTCACCAACACTCGGCTACCAGGTACAAGAATAATGATGCCCTGAACAATGTATATTGATCCTGTCAAATCCATGCGTTTCGCGATCCAAGTTCCGTAGAGCGTGATTAACACCGTTGTAATCCACGTGCCGACTACCCAGCCACTATCAAAGCCTAGGTAGAAAGGTCCCCACATACCCAAAACTGCAACCGGCAACCCAAGCAAGATGTCCTTAGGTCGAGCATTAAATATCACTCCGATAGAAACAGAGATCAGTACCAATCCAAATACGTGCATCCACATTGGCACTTCATTGGTATAAGAAATTGATTCCGCTTGTCCCCATATGGCTTCACCAATGTTTAATCCCATTACAATTCCCACGAACAGTTTGATCAAGGTGAGGGCACTTTGACCTAGTAAGCTGGTTCCTGAAACTAAGTCGTTAAACGCCAAACACTCTAGCGCATTTGCAATCGAAAGTCCGGGGACAAAGAGGACGATAGCTGCAATACACAGCGCCCAAATTGGAATCGGCAACCCAGTGCTGGCAAGGAAGGCGACAAAAATGCCGGTTACTAGCGCGGATATGAATTCTGCAGCAATGGCTCGTCTTGAATGACATAGCTGCTGACACAACCAAACCATAAACCCAAGAATCACCGAAAACCCAACAGCCTCTAATGTGCTACCCACTAGCATAAGGTACGCAGGTGGAATCCCCATATTTGCCAATGCAATAACAAACTTAGGGTAGCCAGTCGGTTCAGGGACGGGCTCACTGCTTGGCTGATTGATTCGAATAATAGTATTTGCGAGCAAACTTAGGTTAATAGACGCAGGTTTGAGGCGTTTTAATACAACGGCGTTATTGTCATCTGGGAACTGGTAGTTTATCGCCGTAGGGGTCGCTTGAATCATGACATCCACACCATGCTTACGAGCATAATGTTGAGTGTATTTTTCTAGCTTATAAGGTGCACAACCACTTCGGTGAAGGGTGTCACCAATCTCAACGATTTTGTTAATTCTAAACTGCGAAGGCATGGGCGTATTGGGGACGAAAATTGTGCGGCAAATGTATCAGAGCTCACCTCAATTGACGAGTTATTTGCGTCTCAAAATCCATACTTTTTTGCCAATCAACGTAGGAATTTGTTTGTTCACTCAATAACAAGGCAATTTGTACTACGCTTATTGTTAATGGAATAAATAAGTCCATAGTTTATAAAAAATTTTATGAATGAAAGACGAATATGGAGTGAATTTGAAAGCTAAGACCAATGTCCGAGAACTCACTATTTCGATGGTGATCCCGCTGTTGATTTTTGTTGTTTCGTCGGCGGCGATTTCACGAATATTTGCCTATCAGATCTGGCAACGCACCAATGTCGAAGCTAACTATATATTGAGTTATGCGATCAAATCTCGGCAGGAAATTCATAGCAGTCTAAATAATCTTAATGATTTACGTTTCAATGAGTGCAATGAGCAAAACCTTCTAGAAATGCGCAAGGTTCTGTTCCGCTCTCATTTCATAAAAGATATTGGCTTTTTTGATGGAAAGGACCTGATTTGTACCACTGGACTTGGTTTATTAGAAACTCCCTTTACCGACCCATCTGAACCAGATGTCGTGTCACCTATTGGCGTAGAGTATTGGCATTTTGAGAAGCTACTTTTCTTTAATCAAGAGCATTCGGGGCTGATCGCGCGACTTGGCAATTATAACGTTGTGATTGACCCAGAGTTCATGACGGATCTCCTTGGTCAAGAATATCGCTGGGAGATGTTCTTTAGTTACGAAGGTAATGAGTATTCATGGGCGGGCGAGGCAGGAGTTTCTAACCACGCTAGTAGGGATGAACCTTATCATTTTTGGGGAGGGCGTTCATCGACCGTCGTGAAGTGTGATGCATCAGGGCGCTTGTGTGCTGCAGTGGAGCCAAACAAAATTCGCGAAACCGAGTTTCCGCCTTTACTTGTAGAACTCACATTTTTGTTTTCTATCTCATTAGGTGGGTTTGGTTATCTATGGGTTCGTAAGTACTACCTTAGAAAGCGAACAACGGCAAACCGAGTGAAACAGGCATTGATTAACGGTGACTTTTACTGCGTTTATCAGCCAATAGTTGATTTACACACAGGGGAAGTGGTTGGTGTAGAAATGCTAGCTAGAGTCGAAGATGAATATGGATGCATGACACCTGATGAGTTTATTCCGGTGATCAGTCAGCAAGAAAAAACATGGGAGTTCTCTGCTCGTTTAATGAAGATTGCATTGACCGAGTTAAACCCAGTGGTAACGGATAACTTTAGGTTAAGCATTAATGTATTTCCTAAGGACATAGCGAGTGGAGCAGTCGCCCATATCAGCAGTTTTGGCGAATTTAAGCACTTTAAAGGCCGTGTGATCTTGGAAGTAACGGAAAGTGAGTACCTAGAAGAAGAAGGAAGTCCGGTCACGATCGCGCATTTGCAGACAGAAGGGATTGATATTGCGATAGACGATTTTGGGACTGGGTATTCCAATTTGAATCAGCTTAGAAAGATCAACAGCCAAGTCTTAAAAATTGATAGAAGCTTTGTCATAGATGTTGAAGATGGCGCGATTCGCTCTTCCCTCATTCAACATATTGTGGACATCGCTCGCGGAGAGAACATGAAATTGGTCGCTGAAGGAATCGAAACAACCGTTCAGCATCAGGCCTTGAAGAAAATGGGGATTGAATATGGACAAGGCTGGGCCTTTGGAAAACCGATGAGAATATCAGATCTAGCCGACTACTTGGCTCTGGCTGATGAAGGAGTAATAGTGGGAGCCGTTTCCAGTGAATAAACGCCTAATTGTATTTTCGATAATCAGTTTACTTGCGATGCTGGCCTCATCGGTAGCGCACGCTAAATCTGAAGATTCGAAGACATTGATTATTGCCAATTCAAAAGCTTGGAAACCATTTTCTTACATTGACGAAAAAGGTGAGCCAAACGGAATTTTGATTGATCTATGGAAAGAATATTCACGGAGAACCGGTGTAGACGTTGAGTTTAAACTGACAGATTGGAATGAATCTTTAATGTTAGTGAAAAATGGTCAAGCGGACGCTCATGCGGGGCTGTTATGGTCTGCGCCTAGAGATGAATTCCTCGACTATAGCGATACCCTGCTTACCATAGATACGCACCTATTTATGGTGCAAGATTACATCGGAACCGATTTGAATTATTTCTTGGCTGGTGATGAAGGCAAATCAATTGGTGTAGTGGAAGGCGGTTACGAGCAGTATTTTGCTGAACAGAATTTCCCTAATTTGCAGTTAGACATGTTTGTTAACAATGAGCAAATGTTCAACGCAGCGCTGAAAGGCAAATTGACGGCCTTTATTGCTGACACCCAAGTGGCGAATTTTTATCTTTATACTTCTAAAGCTGAAGTGCAGATAGCACCTGTCATGTTTTTGTATTCCGGAGATTTAAAAGTCGCGGTGGCTGAAGGGAACCAAGCATTACTAGAAAGCATAGATACCGGTTTCTCGAGTTTATCTCGTAAAGATCGCGAACAGATTTTAAGTAAATGGATGCACATTAAAACTGTTTACCCTCCGTATTTTGTGCCAAGTCTTATATTGGTGGTCTTCGGCATTATTTTTATTTACGCAATACAGTTGAAACGGACAGTAAAAGAGAGAACGCTCGAATTAGAAAAAGCCAACCGAGAATTGGTTCGGGTGGTTAATACCGATGAGCTAACCGGGGTCAGTAATCGACGTCATTTCTTCAAACAAATCACCAACCTTGATATTGGTGTTGCCTCGGTAACTGTGATGGTTTTTGATATCGATGACTTTAAGCAAATCAATGACAATTTTGGGCACAACGTTGGGGACATCGTGATTCAAGCGGTCGCGAGCCGAGCGGCAAATTCACTGGACTATAAGCATCTATTTGCTCGAATAGGGGGAGAGGAGTTTGCGGTTGTTTCATTTGGATTATCCTGCGAACAGGCACAGCTTCGTGCTCAAGGCATTTGCGATGCTATCAGTGAGCGACCAGTAAAGTGCCGAAATCGTTACATACAGACAAGCGTTAGCCTAGGGTGTGCGTATTACGAAATGCAACCGGAGGTCGTTTTACTGAATGATGCAGACCATTTGATGTACGAATCGAAAAAGTCGGGTAAGAACCAGATCACACTTCAACGCTACTAGTGTTTAATGTTTGTACAAAAAACTCGCGCAATGCCTGTTATGCAACCACTTAGACAAATATTCAAAGAAAAAGGTTTCGTTTTCAGTTAGATGTGGCATTATCAATCTCGTCGAGACGATGTGCGTGCATCGTATAATGGCTATTACCTCAGCCTTCCAAGCTGATGATGCGGGTTCGATTCCCGCTGCACGCTCCAAGTCTTACCGCATCAGTCTTTACCACAAGACACAATGCGTGCATCGTATAATGGCTATTACCTCAGCCTTCCAAGCTGATGATGCGGGTTCGATTCCCGCTGCACGCTCCAAGCTCTCACCCAAAGAGTTTTTCCAACATTTATCCCCTTATTAGATACCCTGTCAAGTCAGCGTAGTCACTGCTATATCACTCAAAAATAATTTACCTATTCACCTGCTTTGAACGCATACATCGTTGAAAATTTACTATCAAACTCGAAAGCTATTCACTCTCATCTGACGCGACAATCCTATTTCAATTTAGTCTGTTCTTGTCTCAAATATTAAACCTGACGACTATTGTGCGTCACTTTGATGCTAGACAAGCAGATTATTTGGCAATATTCGGCAGTATGAAGTCTTGTAATAATATCAAATTGGTATTTATGCAATTGGTTGTTATTTATTGTCAGTTATTCTGAAAATATCGTATTACCCATATTTAATATTAAATAGAAGAGCAAAATACTCATTCATTTAATAAGCAATTTAGTTATTTATGGGATTATCTACTTAATGTGATTGATGTCCCAACTAATCGTTTAAATGTGCGTTGTACCGCCTTTATCATAACTCCATGTGCGGTAACGGGTTAACACTGACATATATCAATTTTCAAATCTCATAACTATTAATAATTATATGAGTAGCGGAAATGATTATATGGAGTGGAAATGAGTAACATGGAACAAAGTGCCTACCAATCGCGTAGGCGAAAAGCCAAAGAATTTGAATCCCGTGATGAATATCTAGAACATGAGTTATCCATCCTCGATCTAAAGCGGTGGCGAGTCCACTTACCATTTAGAGATTTTGGTGTAGAAATTGAAGATTGGGTACCAGCAATTGCCGCAACGATAGGCAAAGTCGTGATGGTGACGGCTATGGTCGCAGCTTTTGCGGCTCAGTTTGGGCTTTCACCTGAGTTTGTCGCAGAGAACGTACGCTTTGAATTATTGATTGCTGGGCTCATTTTTGTTGTATTCTTTTCAGCCATATTAAACCCGCTAAGTAACCTTGCTGGCACGCATGGGCCAATGATCCCACTGATCCCATTAATCGCCGCAGCCGGAGGTCACCCTTTAGCACTCGGTATTATGGTTGGTGTGTTTGGATTAATTTTGAGTGCGACTAAAGGTGGCTCAAAATTAGTGAAATTAACAGGCGAAGGGGTGAGAGGTGGCTTGCTCATTTATTTAGGTGCGGTTGGGTTAATCGGCCAGCTTAATAAGTTTGAAGCGTGGTCAGTGACTTCAGGCCTTGATGCGGTTTCGTTTGTAGTTATTTCTGCCACCATTGTGATTTATGCCTATTTAGCCAAAATTGAAAAGCGTTGGTTGGCGATCCCACTTTGTTCCTTTATTGCGGGTGTCGTCGCCTTCATTATGGGCGTGCCATTTGAATTCACCACGGAGCCTGGCTTACCTAATATGAGCCCGTTTTATTGGTGGGGTGAAAATACCGGTTGGCAATTAGGTTGGCCCAAATTAGAGCACTACATTGCGGTCATTCCATTTGCTATTTTGGCGGTCGCGATGTGGTCTCCAGATTTCCTCGGGCATCGAGTGTTCCAAGAATTGAATTACCCTAAGAAAGCCAAAGGCGCGTTAATGGATGTGGATGACACGATGACAGTGTGCTCTATTCGCCAAATGGTCGGTGCCGGATTAGGTGGGGGCAATCTAGCATCTTCATGGGGTACCTATATGATCCCTGCGGCTATCGCTAAACGCCCAATTCCTGGCGGTGCATTGTTAACGGGTTTACTGTGTGTGTTCGCTGCTGTGCTTGGTTACCCAATGGATCTAGCCATGTGGGAACCGGTATTACGCGTTGCCCTGTTAGTTGGTGTTTTCTTACCGCTTCTTGAGGCAGGAATGCAGATGGTGAAAAACGCTCGCAATTCACAAAGTGCTGGCATTTGTATGTTCGCATGTGCT
Organism: Vibrio profundi; assembly: GCF_043642225.1. GTDB lineage: Bacteria > Pseudomonadota > Gammaproteobacteria > Enterobacterales > Vibrionaceae > Vibrio > Vibrio profundi_A. The sequence continues at coordinate 65,155 of NZ_JBHZSF010000013.1, forward strand.
TTGGTTAACCCTGTATTTGGTTGGGCGATCACCATGCTGCTAGATAATATGGGTTTGATCGGTAATAAAGAGAGAGCGGACTCACTGGCTAAAGTCGATAAAGTGACGATTCCACTAACAACGGCGATCGTCTGTATTGGCGCATTAGCAGTCGTAGGGCAGCTACCGGGTATTCCGGCATTGCTGTAGGCCTGATTAAAGGGAGCTGCGAGTCAGCTCCTTTTTATTTGCTTCCAATCGGAGAGCCGGCGGTCATTGGCTTGAGAGGTTAGCGGCCTAATGATATTGATGACTAAATGAAGCTAGTTGGAAATCACAATGCGGGGAGAGATGACAACCGGTTGAGCCAACGTAAGAACAAGTGGGGTAAGGGCTCTAGTCACGTTGCTCAAGGTTCTTATAGTGGGAGCAACGTTGATATTTTTAACTTGTGGTAAAGAGACAAAACGCGATGAATATTGAGTGCTAGTACAGCCAGTTACCGATGTAATTGCGACAATGGCAATAGAAATGTGCTTAATGATATTCATAGTTCGATCCTTGTAACTTTCAAAAATGAGTCAGTTAGAGAGGCGTTGTATTGTGTCTAACTCCTCTTACCAGAACTATAAAATGCATTCCTCACCTGAATTTATAAAGCCTAACAATTCAAGTTTTGAATGTTGTCACCGCGAGTTACGTATATCGTTACTTGGTATTGATAGAATTAATATCGTCGAACATATCAAAGTGCCACCGACGAAGCGCGACGACTAAAGAGGTGCCATTGCGGTCATCAATATCCAAATCAGAATCGTTTCGGCACGATTCGTAAAACTCGTCTGTGAGTTTTTGCACTTTTTCTTGAAACTTTTGGTTGGTATGCGGAGACATCAATCCACTGGCCATTACGAGCTTTTCATCTTGTCGGTTAAAGTAACTTCCAAAAAACTCCGGTAGCACTTCTTTTAAGAAAAAGGATTGGATCGGACCTCCCGAGATCCAGTCAAACTTTGGAGAGAGCAACAAACGTATGCGGTTATTTGGCAGAAGTTCAATGATATTAAGACGATCTAAATCGGCGAGTTTTTGAATCAGGATATTTTTGTCTAGGTTATAACGCTCGATTATTTCGTGGAATTTGAAGCCATTAAGTACGCACACTGCAACCATTAGCAGCGCTTTATCCGAGACAATTTGCAGTTCTTGTTCGTAGGTTAGTTGTTGAAGATCGGTATTAGAATGAGAGGCGAGTTTAAACAACTCGGTAAGATCGAGTCTCATTAAATCACAAATCTTACCTAACCGTTGGAGGCTTATATTCTCGCCATCTGCGAGCAGTCGTTTGACAGAACCTTCACTCAAATCAAGCTCTGTTGCGATGTCTTGATATTGGATGTCGTGAAGCTTTAATTGATGCTTGAGCTCTTTTATTACGAGTGGAATTCCAGCCATTAAATCAGTATCCATTGATAAGTGGAATGAATCTTCTGATACGGAAATTACCTAATTTAGTCTATAAAACAAGTGTTTTCTGTTTTGGCTGTATTAGGAATGTGAGTGATTTAATAGGAGAGATGCCACTCACTAGCTTCCGAGTAAATGGTAAAACTGCTAAAGAAAAAAGCGCTACTTAGGCAGCGCTTTTCTTTTATGGATATCAGCTTTATGGGTATCAGCTCTAACCTGTCACGGTTTGTCTGATTCGGTAGTTTTCATACCAGTAACCTAGAGTGTAAGTGACGATGGTGATGTCTGTGATTGCGAACGGTATGAAGCTCGCGTTTAGGTGCGCCGTCTCCGGATTAAAGAAGTTGGAGGTGAACAGATACACCATAAATAACTTCTCTAAAAACGAATATAGGATAACAGGCTGTCTCCAACGTGGGACGTAAGCGGAAGCCGCGATGAAGAACCCCATTAACCCAACCATGATGCCCCAATGTCTGAATAGGAACACATAGTTAGAATCGTAGGGTAGGTTGTTCATGTCACGCAGTGCAGATTCAGGATTAATGGCGTAAATCCCGGCATACATGGTGATGAGGCCGCCAATCACAAGGAACGGCTTTAGGAAACGGTTAAAAAACATATCAGTGTCCTCTGGTTCAATAGAAGATTAGTTCATCGCCAAAATGTTAATTTCGACGCGTCGATTACATGCTCTTCCTTGCTTGGTTGAGTTATCACAAACTGGATAACGTTCGCCCATTCCTTGTGTGGTCACTCGACCAGACGCGACTTTTTGGTTGATCAAATAATCCCCAACAGATTGTGCTCGCTGTTCTGATAATTTCTGGTTATTGGCATCGCTACCTGAGCTATCGGTATGCCCTAAAACTTGTAGGCGGGTATCAGGGTATTCGCCTAGAATGAGTGCAACGCTATTTAGTGTTGGGTATATGTCGGAAGAAAGGTAATAAGATCCTGATTCAAACCCGATACCATTTTCCATAATGAGTTGCAGTTCATTTTCTCCCACTCGTTTTACTTGCACGCCGGATCCTTGAAGCTGAGCTCTTAACGCCGCCTCTTGTTTATCCATGTAGCGACCAGCCCCAGCTCCTGCAAGTCCGCCTATTGCCGCGCCTTTCCATGCATCGGAACTATCCCCTGTCGCGGCTCCAATTGCTGCCCCTGCTAACGCACCGATTAATGCACCTTTAGAGGTCGCGTTGGTTTCCATTTCACCTGTTGTTGCGTTGTGTCTTTGCGTTGCTTGGCAACCGCTCATTAAGCTAACTAAAGAAAGCGCTAATATTGCTTTTTTCATCGTGATTTCGTCTCGATTATGTCGAAGTTCTTGCTCGCAATAGGTTCGGTGTGAGCAAAGTCAGTAAAGGATGTCATGGGATAGACTAAGAGCTTTACCTGCAATATACATCAGTAAAATTACTGTATTTCAGGGGATTAGAAGGCGATTGGTTAAAAGAGTGAACGAAAGGAAAGAGATAAAGCAATGTCTGTGCTGTTGTCCATATTGCGAATGTTTTCGGTTAGGTAAACTTCTAGGATCGAACGCATAAATGCGTAGCGATACCCTAAGAGAAGTTCGTTTGATGATTGAGAGAAGTCGACATTTTCTTCGCCCCATCCAGCGAAGTTGTGCGATTCTACGAGCACACTATGCCGAGCATAGATTTGATACGCGTAACCGAAAGAGGCAAAGCTGGTGGTGTCATGTAAAGCAAAAGTCGAGCTGTCACTATTGCGATGAACTAATCCTGTAGATGCGTGCATAGTATGGGCGTTGGCAAGGTAAGTGGTATTCACTTGGAGTCCTTGCTCGAAGCTAGAACGTGCAAAGGCACCATCGCTGACATTATTGTAATACAGGGTCACGCCCGCCGAGATGAACAAAGGCCCGCTTTGTAATATTGATGCTTCGTTGTATGACAATATTGCTCTGGTTAAGGTATCCCCTTCGAAGTCGGTAATTTCAATGCCTAGTTCGGGTACAGAGATGTAAAATTGATCGGTGGGTACTTGATCACGCCCATTCTGACCGATTCCAAACAGGTCATGAAAGTTCATCGTGAGCTCGTCGAGTCCGTTGTCTTTCGCTGTGACTTTTCTCAAGGACACTTCTGATTTCCATATCGAGTTAACCTGATAAGAGAAAGCAAGATCTACGTGATTTTGGTAATAGTCTAAAAAGTAGTCGCTTGTCTGCGCCCAAACACTGGCTTGAGTATAGTTTGATTTGACTTCTAAAGATCCCACTTGGTTTGGATAGGCTTCTCTTAGCTGTAACGACAGCACATTGGAGTGAATTGGCGACTCTGAAAAGGAATAGAGAGGTTGATTGGCTTCTGTATTAAGACTTATAAAAACAGACGCCATTATTACAAGTTTTCGCATGACTCTCACCTACATGTATTATCAATTCATCACAACCTGATTATCACTAAATAATCATTGGCTAATAGCGTAAAACTACGGCATTGGCGGTGGAGGGGATTAATAGCGGATGATCTTAGGTGAAAGCTCATCTAACTTGTGTTGCAGTGATTTCTTCACGAGTTCGCTGCTGTACTGATATAAAGGGTGGCTGTGATTACGTTCTAAGTAATACATGGCGTGGCTGATCTTTTCGGGTAGCAATTGAGTAAGCCAGCGAGGTTGTAAGCATTGAATAGAGCTAGGGCACATTGATGCGGCTAACGTTTCTGTTATGGCTAAAATATCGGAGTGTTCTGCGAGGCAGCTTAATACCGACATGCTTGCTGAGCGATATTTGAAGTCGAACTTACCAGGGTAGTGCTTCTCAAGTATTGCGTTAAAGTCCGTTAAGCCTGGGACTAAAATGCCGCCCGTCGGAAACGAAAAAAATTGCTCTTGTCTGAAGTCTGCTTGTTCCCACGGATGACTTTTACGAGCGATGATCACTGGTTCACTTGTAGTCAGCGCGACAGAGCGTATCGATTTTGGCGTTTCTATCGGGTAGAAGTTTAAACCAATGTGGACTTCACCATTCTGGATGGATTCAAGGGTTTTATCATTCCAAGTCGTAATGTTGAGTTTCGCATTCGGAAACATTTCAAAGACAACGGAGCTGGTTAACTCTGTGGCAATCGCTTCTAAAAATACGCTCGATACTGCAATAGTGAGCTCGCCATCAAACTGGTGCGGGTCCGAGAATAGGTGGGACGATAATCGATTGTCCAATAATTCAATATGCTCGTTTAGCCCATTGCCAATTTCATCCGCTCTATGGGTTGCGTGTAGCTCGTTTCCTGAAACGTAGAACAGTTTGTCGTTGGTAAATTCACGAAGCTTCGCTAATGTTTGGCTTACTGCTGATTGCGTGATACCGAGTGTGTTAGCGGCTTTCTTCGTACTACGGTGGATATAAACCGCATTAAATATTCGTAGATAATTAAGGTTTAACTGATTGCTGTATTTGCGGTACATATTGGCTCCGTAGAATATTAAATTAGTGGCACTGATGTTTCACTTCTTGCTGAATAAGAACTGCTAATATTTCGAATAAGTAGAGTATGAAACGTCTAATATTTAGAGTGCTTGCCATGACTTACGAATAAGTAATTAAAGGTTTAGCAATGAATAGTTCAAAGACATTTATTCCCTCTCTATTGATGTTATCTGCTGTAATCTCAGCGCCGTCTTTTTCAGCGGATAATTACCCTGATCAGGAATATCATGATGCCGATCCAAGAAACAGTTCGATGAGAGCTGCGGTATTTTCCGACGATCAAGGTGAGCTAAAACTGTTGGCTGGTGGTGGTGCTGGTGGGTTAACCAGTGACATATCGCAAACGGTCGGGTTTGCTGAGTACTATAGCCAGTCTCATAATGCGCGATTACGAGCGGCGCATTTCGACCGTTTCGGAGGTGTCTATTTGGATGTCTATCATTTAGATGAAGCCGCTGGAATGTATACAACGGGTTATATGCTGCCGTTATCCAACAATGATGGAACTTTGTTTTTCCCTTCATTGAACTATACCTATGTCGATTTCAAAACAAACGATATTGCAGACTTAGCGAACGGAATGGCAGGGTCACCTGTACCGGCCATCACTTCTCAGCAAGTATCTCAGGCCCTAGGGGGCGAAGAAGCGCAATTAGGCTCGGTAAACCTTTATGCTCTTCACCCTTGGAACGATACACATTTCTCGGTTTTTAACGTCAACCTTGGTTCCTCTTATGGTGGCGTCGATATGAATGTTGCAAACCTGATGTGGCTTCAAGGCATAAAGACCAAAGTGGCCGCCAAAGACATCAATATTATGTTTGAGTTTAAATACGACGTTATTGAACTCCGCAATACTGCCGCTGGCGATATCAGCTCAGAAGAAGTGACGGCGTCAGTAGGCATCGACTATCGCTTTTAGCTTTGTTGGCTATCACTATTAACTTTGTTAGCTACCGCTTTTGACGAGTTAGAGAGGGGCGGTTGGTGCCCCTCTTTAAGACTTCTCAGAGCCAGTGCTTAGAACGTGAAGTTTGCGCCGATGAAGTGGATGCTCCCGTCAAACTCACCATAGATTTCAGATAAAGCAGGCTCTCTGCGGTCGATTTCTACCGTACCTAGGTCAGCGTATTCGTAGAAGATATCAACACGAGTGTCGCCCCAATACGTACTTGCCCCTAAAGAATATCGGTATTGTTCACCGGTCGGTAAATCTACCCATTGCTTAGTTGGATCGTCTTGAGGCGAAGTCTCATAAGAGAAGCCGGCTTTTAGTGCCCAATCAGCGTTCAATTGATAGTCTGCACCGACTGCAAATTTCCAAACGTCATCCCAATCTCGGTCGATGGCTTGAGGCATGTTTGGGTTTGCATTCAGAGTGTCGTTATAGATAGGGGTTTCTGAAAACTCACTCCATTGATGGAATTGAATGGAAGAGAGCAGCGTTAGTTCGTGGTTTAGGTTGTAACTTGCACTCAAATCGACGATGGCAGGTACAACAAGTTCAGTACCGACAACGGCGCTGTCCTCAGCCCCGATGAAAAGTTGCGCTGCAATATCGTCAAAATCATGCACGAGCTTAGAGCGGTAACTTAACCCCAATGACCATTCTTCTGCTTGGTATAGGGTGCCGACGTTATAGCCGAATGCCCAATCTGTGCCCATGTCTGATTGGAAGCCTGATGTGGATACTTCAATCATGCCATAGTTGATTTGAACACCCGCAGCGATAGACCAGTTTTCATCAAGCGTGTAGCTGATGTTTGGGTTTAATTGCAAAGCCGACAAAAACGCTTTGTCGAGGTGGTTAGAACCATCCCAGTCGTCGCCATACTCGACAGAAGAACCGCCCACTGCTCCAAAGTTGATACCAACGTGAGTTTTCTCATTCATTTGGCGAACATGGAATACGCCAATAGAAGGCATTAACGTGTTCGCGCTAGCATCGCCGGTTGTTGGGTCGACTCGGTTTTGATAATCGATGTCGTTGTAGTCCATTTGAAGATACAGCGCCATAGTATTGATCGTGGTCTTTTGTTCACCCATGTGACTCATAGTGGCAGGGTTAGTCCAACTGGCTGTGGCGGTTTCAGTATAAACGCCGTCACCTGCACCTCCAGTACCAGCATTCGCCGTTACAGCTTCTTGTAATAATAAGCCGCTCGCATCCGCAAAAGATGAGCAGATAAGCAGGGATAGAATCGATTTTTTCATAATGTTCACTTAGATATATCGTGAATGAGAACACTGACTTTTGGAGTGTTCTTTAATTGGAAAGTGGAAGAGGAAACCGAGTAAGCCAGCTAAGTGGCCGTTATCGATCCTTGAAGCACACGGTTTCCTGCATTTTTACTTCGTTTATACGCTTCGGCTGATCAAATAAATGAGGGCCGTGAGCAGTAGAAACTGACTTTTTCTTCGGTGAGTGACATCGATGAACTCACAGATTTTATGAAAGATATTCATAGGCACCTACATGCTATATAAGAAGTAGATTTGCGCTTTCATACGGATGATGATGCCGCGAATAACGTTCAGGAAGTTAAGGAACGGAATCGGCTTTTCAGCGTTGACCCAAGCCAAACCAACCGCACCTACAGGGATGTCATAGCCGTCAGGTTCGCTAATACGTAGGCGAACAAAGTGGTGTTTGTTCATTACGTTTTTTCCAGTGGTAGCGCGAACATTGGTTTCTCTTGCCAGCAATGAGCCTTGCGATTCGCCCGTAGCTTCAACAATGCCTTCAACTTGAGCTTTGAATACTTTGCCAGGGTAGATAGCGGTAGAGAACTCGGCTTCTTGGCCTACTTTGATGTTTCTAAAGGCTTGATGGTTAATTCGCATGAGAACGAATTTTTCATCGCTGTACATTTTCAAACGGGGCATTGCGCCAACAAACTGGCCTTCACGTGCCATGAAGTTTGTCACGTAACCATCTGTTGGGGCGTACACTTTAGTTTGTGAAAGGTCCCATTCTGCTTGTGCTAAAGAAGCTTGCTTGTTCTTGTAGTCAGCTTGTTTGCTTATCACGGTAAGCTGAGACTTTTCCATCAAGTTTCTGTTTTTGTCTGCTGTGATCAGTGCTTTATCGTACTGAGACTCTAAGATAGAAACTTGGCTTTGAGCCACTTCTACGACGGTGCGCTGCTGGTCTAGATTGCTCTCGGTAACGGTATTTTTGACTTTCGAGTTTTGATCAACATAACGCTTTAAGGTTCTTTCTTTTAGAGTCAGATCCTTGCTTGCAGCATGAATTTGATTTTTGATGATCTCGATATCTTCGAGAGAAGATTGATAGTTGGTATTGGCAATATTGATGTCTTGCATTGCCAGCTTATAAGCGGTTTCAGCAATCGAAACTTGCGAAGCGGCTTTTTCTACCGCAATAACATACGAATCATCTTCGATTTCATACACCAACTCGCCACTTTGAATGGCCTGGTTTGGCTCAATGTATAGGCGTTCGATGTTACCGGTGACGCGGGTCGAGCCCGGGCGTAATTGGATATGCGGAGACTGCACCACTGAGCCGCCAGAGAGATCCATTGGTGCCCAAGTGATTAAACCGACCCAGACAAACATGAGCCAAGCCGTACCACCACCGTAAGCGAATGTTTTAAAAGGGGTTCCCCAAGGAACGCCAACAAGGCGAAGAAGATAAATAAACAGTGCCCAAACAGCTAAACCTTCTAACATGATTATTCTCCTGCTGTTTCAGATTGGTTCGGCGAAGTGTCGTGCCAAATATGGCGTACACGACGAATACTTTGTTCGGCATCGACAAAGGCGATGATCACAGCCACGACCCAAACCCAGTGCCAGATAAAGCCTATCCAGGTCAATATGGTGACCAGGCCCATTTGGCCGTGCTTTTTCTTGTCGGCGTGATGAATCGGTAATTCGTGGAATTTCCAAAAGGCATACAAAGCACCTAAAACAGTGCCAACGAGTACGATCCCTGCAACAACGTGTAATCCAGTGTCGAATCCAGTTTCAACAAAAGGCATGCTAATTAAACTCATAAAGCTTCCTAAAAGGGGTAATGAAAAAATTAAGCTAGAGTGAGTTCACCAATAGTGAACGTGTATCGAAATGTTACGGAGCTAGTCAGTGGAGTGAATCAGTAAAAATACTGCTCGAAGTTTTTTGAATGGCAAAACCATGATCTAGGAAGGGTTAATTGAGGTGCGGATGACATAAGTGATGGGCTTTATCTGGAAAATAATAGCCAAATGAGAAATAGGGAAGCGAGTAGTGAGAATCAGAGGGGACTTAATGCAAGCTATTTGAATTACAAGCCGATGCCAGGTGAGTCTTTAAGGGCGGTTCTTGCTAAAGAGTGGGAATAAGCTGCAACCTGAAGTAGGCTACAGCATTTGCTATGTATTACGCTGGAGTACGATTAATGATTTTAAGGACTAAGTTTCCAAAGAACCTTTCACCAAAGATACGCTGGGCCCAAGTCATTAGCTTTGAGTCTAGGGTTGTTTGATAACTTAGTTTTGGTTTATCGTCAAAGCCTGCTTTGATCATGTTGTTGACCGTTGATTTAGGTGTTGAACCAGAGTTGTAGGCGTTTTGTAGAAAGTTATGAGATTTGGACACAATGGTATTGTATGCCTCTAATTTAGAGGTTTCTTTCATGTCTGATAGCTGAATCGCGTCAAATTCCGTTTGAACACACCCCGGCTCAATCGTCGCCACTTGGATACCGAAGCCTTTCACTTCTTGCGCTAACCCTTTTACCATTCCGTTTAGTGCGTGTTTGGATGCCGAATACCAAGAGTTCATGCTACTTGAAGCTCGAGCAGCGATAGAGGTGGTAAAAATAATCCTACCATAGCCTTGGGCACGCATATGAGGAAGAACGGCTCTCGCTACTCTAGCAGCACCATAAACGTTAGTGTCGAACTGGGCATGGACTTTATCAATGGTGGTTTCTTCTACTGGCCCTGCAATTGCATAACCTGCATTCGCATACACAATATCGATGTGACCGAGTTCTTCAACCATTGTATCAACCAGTGCATTGATGCCATTTTCATCTCTGACATCGGCACTGAATGTCTTCGCACCTAAGGTTTCTAAATCTTTCATATTGTCTTTGCGTCTTGCCGCGCAGTAGACGTTATGATTACCTTCCAATAATTTGATCACTAAATCTTTACCGATGCCAGATGAGGCACCAATAACAAGTACATTTTTATGCGACATACGATCGCTCCAATATATTTTAGAATTTACTACCGAATTACTGTGTCGAAAATAAAATAGAAGTAATGGTAGAACGTGAAATGCTGGACCTAATTAAATAAAAAGAAAATATAATTAAGTGAATACTAAAAATACGGGATAAGGAAAAGAATGTAAGCAGTAAAACTACTGCAATTAATACAAATTGCAGTAGTGAAGTGAAGCTTTTTAGGATTGTTCACTTTCTATTCCAAGACCATTTCTTAAAGCAAATTGAACAAGCTCAGTGTGGTTTTCAAGATCAAGAAGATCAAGCATACGGTATTTATGAGATTCAATGGTTCTCGGGCTTAGGAATAACTTTTCAGCACATTGCTTAGCTGTATAGCCCTGAGCGAGCAAAGTTAGCACGGAACATTGCTTTTTGGATAAGAGCAATAGCTTCTCACCCTCGTTGGCGTTTTCTGTGTGATCTTGTTTGAGGTTACGAGTCACAGTTGAGTGCTGCCAGTAACATAGCCATATGTCACAAAGTAGCTTGAGTCGGGTCATTTGAGTGTCTGACAGAGGTGATGCATCACTATTAAACTTAGAGAAAGACAGGGCTCCCCAGTTTTGACCGAATAACTCTAAACGGATGATACCGTGCCAGCGTCCACCTTCAGAATGTAATATTTTTAGTGTATCAATTCTATGACCGACCATTTCATCAGCGGTAAAGCTATGCCAGCGAGCCTTAGAGCGCAGTAGTTTCAAATATTCGGTGTAGTTACCGGGTAAGAACATTTCTTTGTTCAGCTCTGGAACACCATCGCGGGATACTGAAACCGTTTTACCATCATTGAGAAGAATCATAGAGTTTGGAAAGAGTGTGAGGCGATCGATTTCAAACCACTCTAGTGCGGATCTTGCAACGTCTCGGAAAGTCTCGTCAAAGTGTTTCGGTTGGCAGCTGATTAATGTTGTTGATTGCTCAATCACTAACTCTTCAAATGAAATTTTGGATGATTTTTCCATCACAGATAACAAGCCTCACATTTATATCTTTATTAATAAACTAGCGCTTTAATAGGAACAAAGTCAATACAACATAAATAATTCAAACTCGATGGGAACGACAAAAATAATATTCCATAGCCCGGTTGTGGTAATTAAGCAGTAATACTACTGCTTACCCCTGTTTTTTATTTCGAAATAATAGCTCGTGAATTCTAAATATTTCTTTTAATCCAATAAAGGTCTTGAGCTATGTTCAAAAAGAAAACCTTTCTTCAACTTGCTGTTGGTGCTGCGTTAGCGTCTACAGCAATGGCAAGTTATGCTACGACTGATACAAGCCGCCCTAACATTTTAGCGATTTGGGGTGATGATATTGGTATTGATAACATCAGTGCTTACACGCGTGGCCAAGCTGGTCACTGGACTCCAAATATCGACCGAATTGCTAACGAGGGTGTTCTGTTTACCGATTTTTACGGTGATCAATCTTGTACTGCTGGCCGTTCTTCATTCGTTACGGGTCAACACCCGATCCGTACGGGTTTGACAAAGGTAGGCATGCCGGGCGCTAAGCAAGGTATGAAGCCGGAAGACCCATCTATCGCGACGATGTTAAAAGATAAAGGGTACACGACTGGTCAATTCGGTAAGAACCACCTTGGCGACCTTGATTCGCAACTTCCTACTGAACATGGCTTCGATGAATTCTTTGGTAACCTATATCACTTGAATGCAGAGGAAGAGCCTGAGCATCCGGATTACCCGAAAGCGCCTGGATTTAAGAAAAAATTTGGCCCGCGTGGCGTAATTCATTCGTACGCTGATGGCCGCGTTGAAGATACTGGTGCGCTGACTATCAAGCGTATGGAAACTGTGGATGAAGAAACACTAGAAGCAGCACTAGACTTCATCGATCGTGCGCATAAAGAGAAAAAGCCATTCTTCTTGTGGTACAACTCAACGCGTATGCATGTATGGACTCACCTGAAAGAAGAGTCTAAAGGCATCTCTAAACGTGGTGGCCTATACGGCGATGGTATGGTTGAGCACGACAACATGGTTGGCCAACTGCTTGATAAGTTGGATGAACTAAAAATCGCTGACAACACGATTGTTTCTTATACAACGGATAACGGTGTAGAGAAATGGGGTTGGCCTGATGGCGGTACATCACGTTACTACGGAGAGAAAAACTCAACATGGGAAGGCGGTTTCCGTGTTCCTGCTATGATGCGTTGGCCTGATAAAATCCCTGCGGGAAGCGTTGCAAACGAAATCGCCTCTCACCTAGATTGGGCTCCAACATTTGTTGCGGCAGCGGGCGAACCTAAGCTGTCTGAGAAGCTGAAGAACGGCACTAAGCTAAACGGCAAAGAATATAAGGTTCACCTAGACGGTTACAACCTAATGCCAGCGCTTAAAGAAGGCAAGAATACCACTGCGGATAACAACCCGAACTGGCCACGAAAGAACTTTATTTACGCAACAGATAACGGTGATATTTCAGCGATTCGCTTCGGTGATTGGAAAATCATGTTCTCTGTGAACAACTGTCACGGTATTGAAACTTGGACATGTGCGTTCGAAGAACTACGTTTCCCATACATCTTCAACCTACGCCAAGACCCGTATGAGTCGGCGCTGCATGAAAGTACTGGTTACCAAAACTGGCGTGTAGAGCACTTACCATACATGTACTTAGGTGCGGCTCAAACGTTCCAGTTCCTACAAACGTTCCAAGAGTTCCCACCACGCCAAGTACCCGGTTCTTTCTCAATCGATCAAATCGTTGAAAAAATGAGTATCTGGGAACGCGCTCAATACCAGTAAGGCGTACAGCTAAAAAGCACTCTACTTATTGGGAAGAAGTAACTCAAAGCGGACATTATGTCCGCTTTTTTTGTGCCCAATTCAAAACCTAGGGTTTACGCCATAAAACCCAAGGTTTGCGCTATAGAACCCACTTTGCAGTAATACTACTGATTCATTATTTAGGGGCTTAAACAATAATGTATGCAAAGCGAAGAATATCTTTGTGTTACCGATATTTAGGGAAAGCAGTAAGCACAGTGAAAGTGAGCAACTAGAGAGTCGAGATTATGAACCAGCCAGCTCAGCGCAACATTGAAATGTTACCGAAGAATGCTCCAGCACAGCGCATGAATATTATGACCAAGCCGATCGGCGCGTCTTGTAATATTGATTGTACTTACTGTTATTACTTAAGCAAAGAAGAGTTATTAGGCCATGAGCGTGGGTGCGCCACTCGCATGAGCGAAGAAATGCTCGATACCTATATCAGAAGCTATATCGAGCAACAGAATTTCCCGGAGATCGTGTTTCACTGGCAAGGTGGTGAGCCTACGTTACTTGGGGTGAACTTCTTTCGTGATGTGGTGCGCTTGCAAAAAAAGTATTGCCCGAAAGGTGTGACCATTGAAAACAATCTGCAGACCAATGGCACATTGTTGAATGACGAATGGGGCAAGTTCCTAAGTAAGAACAACTTCTTAGTAGGGCTGAGCATCGATGGACCAGAGATGATCCATAACGCTTATCGAACTAATCGTTCTGGCCGCGGTACGTTTAAACAGACCATGAAGGGTGTCGATATCCTTCATAAATACAACATTAGATTTGCCACATTAACGTGTGTGAACAATTTGACAGGGGCTAACCCTTTAGAAGTCTACCGATTCTTAAGAGACGAGATTCGTTCGCCACAGATGCAGTTCATTCCGATTGTTGAACCTAAGTCCTTCCGCGATACCGCTCCTCAAAAGTGGCCAGAGGAAGAAATCTTGTTTCAAGGAATGCCAGAAACAGAACCTAATCACCCTAATTCGATCGTGGAGTCTTGGTGTGTTTCTCCCTCTCAGTGGGGGACATTTCTCTGCACCATTTTTGACGAATGGTTAGAAAACGATATTGGCCAAGTGAATGTTCCGTATTTCGAAGCGTGTGTAGAAACGTGGATGGGACGAGTAAACCCGCTTTGCACCCTAGCGCCTATGTGCGGAAAAGGTTTAGCGATTGAGCATGATGGCGACGTTTTTGCGTGTGACCACTATGTATATCCAGAATATAAGCTAGGCAATATTACCGACAGTGAACTCGAGGACATGCAGTTTTCGCAAGGTCAGGAAGCGTTTGGTCGTGCGAAAGAGTCAAGCCTACCAAAGCAATGCCGTGAATGTTCTTATCAGTTTGCCTGCTATGGCGAATGTCCGAAGAATCGCTTTCTTAAAACCTTAGATGGCGAGGCTGGTTTGAACTATTTGTGTGCGGGCTGGAAGCAGTTCTTTAGTCACATTGACCCATATATTTCTATGGTTGTGGCGACAATGGGCTACCCCGTAAATAAAGGCATTAATGCCGACGCAATGAAAATTAAATTCAAATAGAGGTTAATGCGATGAAAGGTATTGTATCCGTGGCGATGGCCACGACTCTTTTGGTTTCTAGTGGCTCATTTGCGTCGCCTACAGAATCACAAACTGCGGAACAAGAGAAATCGATGTCAAAACAGAGCGTTGAGCATCTGTTTGTTGAAGAAGAAATTCAAACGATGATCTCGGTAGCGTATCAGACGAAAAGTACGAGGTACGCCAACTTTGCGAGGTTATTTAACCTTTGCCAAAAACAACCAGAAGATGCTCGTTGTGGAGAAGAGTACACACAGAAAAAAAGCCATTACGAAACCGCAAACGCGAATCATGCGGTATTAACTATGGTGTATGGCCAAGAGTTTAAATACCTACTAATGCCGGAAGTGAACTACCCAGAATTGGTGGAGGCATTAAGAAATCTGGGGTACCTCGGCAATGGCATTAAGCGAGACGTGAATTACAGCGATACCTTAGCTGCACTTAATGAATGGCTAATGAGCCACAACATGCCAAAAACGGACGATATTTATTTCTTACATGCGCTATTAGTGCGTACTGAAGAGCTTTCTCAACTATTGAGAGACGAAAAGGTTAGCGATTCATGAGAAACCTACGCCTTAGTCAACGGGTTCGACAGTGCTGCCTTGGTGCATTGCTCGCTGCCACTTCACTACTTGTGAATGCGACGTCTCCGCAGCCAAGCAGCACCGAGCTTTCCGTTGTGGAACAACAGGAAAGTTTATTAGCGGAATACTCTCAAAATGAATCTCTCGACTTAGATCAAAGGGTGGCAGCAACCAGTAATTTAGGTATGTATTACGGTGCAAATGCGATCATAGCGGTTGCGCGAGCATCACGATCTCGCCATGTGGAGATGCGATTAGCTTCAATACGAGCGGCAGAACAATGGGAAGGGCGAGCCAAGTGGGATGTCATTGAACCATTGTTAAGTGACTCTGATACTCGCGTCAAAGACCAAGCAGTGCAAGCACTAGTAATTGTATGGCCAATTCTTTCTGAATCTCATCAAGCGCATCTCGATCCATTTGTGGCTGAATACCTTGGACGCCTGCCGAATACCGTTGAAGGAGACATCAAAAAAGCGTGGTTCTATCGAATTCAGAAAAAACACGATTTGGTTGAGCGGCAGTACGAACAGATGTCTGCTCAGCATAAGAATCCGCAAATTTCTATTATCTATGCTGGCTATTTAAGAGACAAAGGAAAAGAAGAGCAATCTTTGTCGGTGCTAGAAAGTGCGTCAATAGAGTTTTCGAATAATGCCACCATCCGCTATAGCTTAGGCTTGAGCTACCATCGATTAGGTGAGTTAAATAAGTCGAAACAAGCGTTAGCAAAGGCTGTGGAGCTTGAGCCGAGTAACGCTAAATACACCTATGTTTACGCCACCACCTTGCGTGAGTGGAGTGCCTTGAAAGCTGCCCCGTTGTTTGAAAAGGCTTACCAACTTAAGCCAGAGCCAGCTTACTTATACGCCATGTGCGATGCATTACTCGCGAGCAAGCAAAGTGCCGATCAGTGTTTAGATGAACTGACGAAAGTAGCCCCAGAAAAGGTCGTGGACGAGCTACGCAAAGCGTATTAAAGCTTGAGTCGTTATGAGTTCTAGATCACCAATTTTAGCTTTCCGTTTAATAGTCAGCGTGTTCTACACACATTGAATTGACGTCAATTTTGTAGCCATGGCTACACGAAGGTAGATTATGTCCCAGCAAATCAATACATCCATTTCTCACTTGTTTTCCCAAATTAACGAGCGAATCGTTGGGCAGGAACACGTTACTAAAGCTATGGTCATCGCATTGCTGACAGGTGGACATATCTTACTTGAAGGTTTGCCGGGCACAGCGAAAACCCGAGCAGTTAAAACCTTAGCTGAGCTACTTCAACTGGGGTTTGGGCGCGTACAGTTTACGCCGGACTTGCTCCCCTCTGATGTCACGGGTACCCAGATGTATCATCAAGAAGAAAGCAAGCTAACCTTCCAACCAGGTCCAATTTTTAACCCTATTGTGCTAGCGGATGAGATCAACCGTGCTCCAGCGAAGGTACAGGCTGCATTGTTGGAAGCCATGGCGGAAGGTACTGTGACCGTTGGCGGAGAATCACGAGTTCTTCCTGAATTGTTTATGGTGCTAGCGACACAAAACCCGATAGAGCAAGAGGGCACTTACCCATTGCCTGAAGCGCAAATGGATCGCTTTATCATGAAAATTGACGTGGGCTACCCCGATGCCAATGCTGAGCTAGAAATAATCGAACTGGTGAGAAACGAAGAGTTAGTGCAGACAGATAGCTCACAATCAGACAAATTACATGGAAATGAATTCCAATCAACACCCTTGGCATTTGATGGTGCGTTAGACAGCATTACTTTGGGTAGAGAAGAGGTTAAGCACGTTTATACGTCAGACCCTATAAAACGCTATATCGTTGATTTAGTGATGGCTACTCGCTTCCCGCACCTATACCCACACTCCAATCTAAACTCCTGGATTGATGTTGGCGTTAGCCCAAGAGCCTCTATTGCATTAGACAAATGTAGTCGCGCACATGCTTGGATTGAAGGGCGGGATTACGTCACGCCAGATGACGTGAGAAGCGTTGCCATAGCAGTGCTGAGCCATCGAATTACACTGAGCTTTGATGCTATTTCTGAATCGATATCTCCGGCGCAAGTCGTGGATGAACTTTTGCTCCATGTGCCTTTAACGTAGAGGGCAAAATCATGAATCATGCAGATCCAAGAGTCGCTGTAGAATTTACTGCGCTAATGGCAATGAAATCACATGCTCGTCACTTTCATTTACCTCCTAAAGGTAAAATTTCTCGATTGTTGTCGGGACGACATGGATCTAAGTTCCGTGGTAGAGGCATGAACTTTGAAGAGTTTCGTCATTATCAATTAGGCGACGATATCCGAACATTAGATTGGCAGGTTACGTTGAGAACCGGTGAGCCGCATGTGAGGGTGTATACGGAAGAGCGAGAACAACCTGTAATTTTGTGTGTGGATCAAAGAAGCAGCATGTTTTTTTCATCCGTCGATACCATGAAATCCGTGGTAGCAGCTCAGGTGAGTGCCTGCTGCGCATGGAAAGTTATCAAAGATAGCGACAGAGTTGGTGCTTTACTCTTTGGTGACCGCGATCTGCATTGGTATAAGCCGCAGCGTAACCCTTCTCATGTTTCGCGTATTCTACGCAGTTTATCGACGTTGAATCAGTCGTTAACTCATTTTGACGGGACAAACAGCCGCGAGAGTGGGGGAATAAGCCGAGCACTTGCGAAGTTAGTACGATTAAAGCTTAAAGGAAGCTTGTTAGTTTTCGTGAGTGATTTTACAGAACTGACCGAAGACGACGCGGCGAAACTACGCTGGCTCAAACAGCACAACGACGTGCTCGGAGTTTCGATTCAAGACCCGATGGAAAGTGAGCTGCATATCCCTCAAACGCTTTGCCTAAGTGATGGTGAGGTACAAGCGACCGTAGATTCTGATGTGAACCGTTTACTTAGCGGTTATAACGCACAATTGAATGAAGAGAAAAGGCGAGTCAATCGCTTGATTCAAAATGGTGGCGTACCGGTTATTGAGCTCGACACCAAAGGTGAGCACATCGCTGATTTTGTGAAGCAAATTTCTGGTGGTCACTTTGTCTAAAAATAACATCTTACTTGCTGATCTTATTGATCCTGAGTTGCCTCCAGTTATCGCCAATCAGCCAATGATGGTGGGTTGGAAAGTCCTTATTGGTTTGCTTGTGATCGCCGCTTTTTATGCGCTGGTTAAGTGTTTGGTTCGTTATCGAGAAGAAAAGTATCGTCAATATGCGATTCGATCTTTAAATAAGTTGGCCGTTGGTGAAAGTTTTTCGAGTCGCGATGCGGTGATAGCAACAAGGCAATGGAATCGCGTATTAAAACACGCCGCTTGTCATGCTTACCCTAAGCACAATATCGCAGGGTTGACCGGAGAAGCTTGGTTAGCATTCTTGAATGAATCTGCCGACACCGTGGATGGTGATAGGGACTTATTGCGTCGTTGGCAACGAGGTTTGTATCTCCCAGACAATAGTAGCAAGTGGGATAAGCACGAAGCCGATACGCTTTACCTCTATTGCCGTAATTGGTTACGCGCTCATAAGCGGGGCTGACATGATTGAATTTGAATACCTATGGGCGTTTGTTCTACTGCCGGTGCCACTCTTTGTTTACCATTTTGTTCCTAGCTACCAAACGAAACAGCAGGCAATCAAAGTGCCTTTTTTCACACGGCTACTCGACCACTTACCCCTGAAAGCGGATAAAGGAGCGATTGAGCTTAAACCATCTCGTTGGCAACGGTTTTCTCTCATTCTAGGCTGGGTGCTGATTGTGGTGTCGGCGGCGAAACCAATGTGGCTCGGTGAAGAACAAACCCGTGAATTGTCCGGTCGTGACTTGATGATTGTCGTCGATTTATCCGGTTCGATGTCGACGACCGACTTCTCTGGAAATGATGGCATCGAAGTCAGTCGCCTAAGTGCGGCAAAATCGGTGTTAGCTGAATTCAGTACAATGCGTGAGGGCGATAGACTAGGGCTTATCGTGTTTGGTGACAAGGCGTATTTGCAATCTCCTTTTACCGCCGATCACTCAGTGTGGCTTAACTTGTTGAACGAGACTGAAGTGGCGATGGCTGGGCAAAGCACTCACTTGGGGGATGCAATTGGGCTGGCGTTAAAAACGTTTGGTACGAGTGCACACGCGTCCCTCCTGAATCAAAAGACTAAGCAGCAATTGGTGATCGTGCTTACCGATGGCAACGATACCGATAGCATGGTGGCGCCTTTGGATGCAGCCAAGATTGCGGCGCAGCGTGATGTGCGTATTCATATGGTCGCGATGGGCAGCCCAAATACTCAAGGGGAGCAAGCTCTCGACTTAACGGCTATCAATGACATTGCCGATACAACGGGTGGTCGAGCGTTTCTAGCCCAATCCCCAGCCGAGTTAGATGAAATTTATTCGACAATTAATGAGCTAGAGCCTCAGGTATTTGAGAGTTTTCGCTTTCAACCTAAAGTTAGCCTCCACTACATACCCATTCTTGTCTTACTCATTAACCATTTTTTGTTTATGAGCTTTTCGATTTGGAAGCGAAAAAAACGCGAGGCACAGAGTGTAAACGGAGAGTGTTTTGATGAATATGATTGAACACTTTCATTTCATGAGACCAGAATGGTTGCTGCTGTTGTTACCATTTGGCGTGATCATTTGGTCTCGACTTAAACAACAATCAGCTAAGGCAGCTTGGATACAGTCATTGCCCGATCACCTAACTAACGCGTTATTGGTGGGAGAGCAGCACCGTACCCAGCATCTGCCGCTGAAAATTCTGAGTGGGCTAAGCGTTATCGCCATCGTGCTATGTGCAGGACCGACGTGGCATCGCCAGGCTTCTCCTTTTGGAGAAGATCTTGCGCCTCTTGTGATCGTTTTGGACGTATCTGAATCAATGCTGCAATCGGATGTTCCTCCGAGTCGGCTGTTTCGAGCGAAACAGAAAGTGAATCAGCTAATAACGATGCGGGATTCTGGGCGAACGGCGCTGGTGGTATACAGTGGAAGCGCCCATACCGCAATGCCACTCACTCAAGATATACAAGTATTCAAGCCTCTTTTGGAGTCAATTTCGACAGAGGTTATGCCAAGAGAAGGAAAGTTTTCCGAATACGCGTTGCCTTCCGTACACCGCTTGCTTGCGGACGAAGCACTAGGTGCAAGCGTCGTGCTTGTTACTGATGGTGTCAGTGAGATGGCGGCTAAATCCTATCAAGCCTATTTCGAAGCGAATCCTCATCAGCTTATTGTTTATGGAATTGGCAGTACGAGCGTGAAATCGGACATACCATTTGAACGCAGAAAGTTGAGCAATTTTTCAAGTGATGTGAATGTAGACTTTGTGGAACTAACCCATGATACACAAGATTTAGAGGCTCTAAGCGAGCTGATAGAGTCCCACTCCCAAATGAGTGCAGAGCAATCTCAGCCTTGGTTTGATTCTGGTTATGCCTTAGTTTGGCTGATTTTAGTGCCTTATTTAATCTGGTTTAGAAAAGGTTGGTTAGTTCAGTGGTGCGTCATTGTATTGGTTGGACAAAGCTTACTTTATACGCCAAGCGCTTTTGCAAACGACTCTCAATTTATGGATCTTTGGTTGACCAAAGATCAGCAAGGGGAGCGACTTTTTGAACAGGAAGCGTTCTTGCTCGCGGCTGAAACGTTTGAAGATAACCATTGGAAAGCCGTGTCGTTTTATATGGCGGGTGAATTCAGTAAAGCACAAATGTATTTCATGATAGGTGACAATGTCACATTTAGGTTGGGGTTAGCGGCTTCTTTAGCTCGCCAAAAAGAATACGTGGCAGCCAGAAATCTTTATCAGCAGATTTTGCTCGATACACCGGGGAATGAAACCGCCACGCATAATTTGGCTTTGGTCGAAGGGATCATTAAACACATCAATCAATTTACTGAAGGCCAGGGGAAAAGTAATGAGCAGCCGAGCAGCCGAGAGTTAGGAGACAGACCCCAAACCACAGACGGTGTGACTCAAAAAGTAGCAAAAGAGCTCGTGATAAAAGAGCATCTTACCGCTGACCAAATTCTTAATGATGCAGCAATGAACGAAAAATGGATGAAACGAGTTCAAAGTGATTTAGCTGACTTTCTGGCAGTAAAGTTTTCAGCGCAACTTCAGAAAGGAGATGGGACAAGCGCGGAGTGGCGAATAGATGAGTAGCTTGAAACGATTTATTGGATTTAAGGTTGCTGGTTCAGTGGTGCGGTTACTATTAACCACGCTCATTATAACGTTTTCCACCCTAACGTTAGCGACAGAGCTAAGTGAATTACAGCGTGACGGCCGAGTAAGCCTAACGGCTTCGTTGAGCGTGTCCGACTCGGTCGCGGTTCATCAGCAAGTGACCGTTAATATCGAGATCATGACAGATACTTGGTTTACTAAAGGGACCAAGGTGCATCGTTTTGATGTAGAGAATGCATTGGTCTTGTCGTCGAGTCGATTCGCCATCAATTCTACGGAACGTGTTAAAGGCAAGACCTTCTCTAAGCAGCAATGGGAGGTGGTGCTCTACCCGTTAAAAAGCGGCGAGTACCTAATACCAAGAATTACCGCTGAAATTGAAGTGAAAGATGGACATCAAAAAGTATCGGGCTATTTAACCAGTGAGTCTTTATCTTTTCATGCGCACAAACCAGCAGCGGAAATGACCGATGATTACCTTTGGTTAGTTTCACCAGACGTCAACATTAAACAAGAGTGGCATGTGGTGAGAGCGGGTGGCGAAGCAGTTGAGCAATCTGCGGACATTCAGGTTGGCGATGCGATCACTCGAACGTTGACCACCACAGCGAAGAATACCAGCGTGATGTTGCTTCCTGATTTACTGGAGAAGAGCAGAGTCCCTCTGCATATGGCGTCGAGGTACGCTCTTGAACCAAAAAGAATGGATAGTCAGAATCGAGGCGAGTATGTCGCAATCAAAGTAGAAACGGTGACGTATGTGGCTAATCGCCCGGGCCAATTAGCCATACCTACGATCACGTTACATCAATGGGATAATAAATCGAAGCAAACTAATGAGCGTTTTATTCAGGGGCGTACCTGGAAAGTCGGGCATACCTTTAGTTCCCTGATATCATTCTATCGCGTTTATTTAGCGATTGGACTGAGCTTATTGGCGTTTTGTGTCTACCTAGCAAAACGAATAAAGAAGCGGTTTCTTAACCAAGCGTTGCCAAATTCACTTCTGTATCTAATACATGCGCGAAACGAAAATATCTCAGCTTGTGAAACGCTAATCTATAAAGAATTACTAGAGAAGTACCGATGCTACCGCATGCCCAAAACAACCTTTTCGTCGACAGGCTCGGATTCATTGGTGACAGCGCGCTACATGGCGGATTCAGAGCCAGCAGCGATAAATAAAGTAGCGTGGCTCAAGCTGTGGTTCCATGCTTTTCAAGGTGTTACCAAGCAGCGTAACAAGCGGTAACGTAAGCATGGTACTCCTCTAGGTACTGGTAACTGCAATGAAGTGATTGCATGGCTGCCAACTGTCTGCCGAGGTTAAGGTTGGGTTTAAAAATCATCAGTTCGTTATCTATTTGGACTAACGAGACAGACTGAAAATCCAACTCGGTAGATGAATACTGATTTAGCGCCTTGTATATGGATTCCTTTGCCGAAAAAACCAAAGAAACCGCTTCATCTTTTGTT
This sequence comes from Vibrio profundi, assembly GCF_043642225.1. GTDB lineage: Bacteria > Pseudomonadota > Gammaproteobacteria > Enterobacterales > Vibrionaceae > Vibrio > Vibrio profundi_A. Next base: position 87,959 of record NZ_JBHZSF010000013.1, read on the forward strand.
AGCCCTAATTCTCCCGTTACTTTGAGCTCTTCTTGTGTGATCACGAGAGGGGCCACTTCTTCCGCTATTTCAGGCGAAATCATTTTTTGTATGTCCACGCCGACATTTTCTGTACGTTTACGATTCTTCTTACCGATCACGGTAGCCGCTAGGTTCTCAGAATGGGAGATGGAGCCCATGAGTTCAGCAGGCCATATAGGCGCACGTCTTTGATCATTCATAAGCTGAAAGTTATTCGCATCCAAAGAATGCATGCCAGTTGCGACCATATATCGGGTGGCGAAGTACTCCGCTTGCCTGCTTATAACCGAATTTCGGATCGCTTGCGGAAAATGCAAATTTGTTGACGTAAACAATTGGGGGGAGAAGTTGGGCAAGGAAAATTGCGCGACTTCAATTTCTAAAGGACAGGAGTCATTGAGAAGCTTCACTTGTTTGGTAGAAGTGAAGAATCGACTCGGCTCTGAAAGAGGGATGAAAGGCTGTGTCATACGTTATGTTAACGGAGTTGTTACAATTATAAATTGTGACTTTTGGTGGTTTTGGAAGCTAATCAAACCCTAACCCTATAAATACTATGGAAAAACCAGAATGATATACATGATAATCTAAATGAAAATTGTTTGCATTTGAATTTTCTCAAGTGTATAAAAGCGTTTCTGTTAATGATTGTATGAATATGTTTCTGGCTCTTTAAAGCTAGGTGAATGTTGTGTTTGTAAGGTTGAAGGTATGCTTGAAGCAAAGGAACTCGGTTTTAGTGTAGGGAACAAGGAACTGCTGAAGAAATTCAATACGTCTTTCGAACAGGGCAAAATCTATGCTTTGGTCGGACACAACGGTTCAGGAAAATCTACCTTACTTAAGCTGTTAGCAAAGCAACAGGATGCGACTTCAGGCAACATTTTGCTTAACGGAACGGTTGTTTCAAAATGGTCCGATAAAGAATTCGCTCAGCAAGTTGCGTATTTACCACAACATCTCCCTTCAACAGACAGTTTATCAGGGCATGATCTTGTCAGCTTTGGACGATACCCTTGGCATGGTCTATTGGGGCGACTGTCAAAACAAGATAAGCAGTACGTCACCGAAGCCATGGAGCTGACTGATACAAAAAAGTATGCCGATAGATTAGTCGACACCCTGTCTGGTGGTGAAAGGCAGCGTGTATGGTTAGCGATGCTTTTAGCGCAAAGAACGAAATACCTATTGCTAGATGAGCCTCTGGCCGCTCTTGATATCAGCCATCAGATTGAAATGCTGTCCCTAATTCGAACGTTAAGTCGTACGTTAGAGCTCACTGTGATCATTGTGATTCACGATATTAATATGGCCGCTCGATTTTGCGATCATATTATCGCGCTTCATAGTGGCGAGCTCATGATTGAAGGGACGGTAGAACAAGTATTCCAAGAGTCGACATTAAAAGATATTTATGGCGTTCCCATGTGCATCACTGAACATGCAGCAGGGTACCCAGTTGCAATGCCTGGCGATCTGGAGCCGGCATAATGGTTAAACTGTTAAAAAAAACGCGATTGAACAATCTGCTATTTTGCACTTTATTATGCTTGAGCAGTGCCGCGACTGCGAACACGCAGGGTAGTGATGCAGGCCCGCGTGTGATGTCGATAGATTGGACTCAAACCGAGACTTTATTAGCGCTTGGCGTGACGCCTGTCGCGGTCGCACAAAAGGCGGACTATAACTCTTGGGTCAAATCTCCGGTCATTCCTTCTGCAGTGCCCGACGTAGGCTTGCGTACACAGCCGAACTTAGAGCGCATCTACGAATTGCAGCCAGACCATATACTAATTTCTCCAATGTTTTCTTCATTAGAAACGCAGCTTAATAAGATTGCTCCCGTGACTAATATTGGCCTTTATCGTGAGGGCAATATTGATTGGTCGGCTTTTGAAAATGTCACTCGAAAGTTGGCAAAGGTTGCAGACAAGCAACGAGAGGCTGAAGCGTTAATTGTCGCCGCTCAAGATGAGTTTTCTCGTCTAAAGAAAACCCTACCAGAGCAAACCCCACCGTTACTTATGGTTCAGTTCATGGACACAAATCATGTTAGGGTCTTCGGTGAGAACAGCCTCTACAAAACTTCAATAAATCAAATAGGTCTAGAATCGGCTTGGAAAGGTAAAACCAATTCATGGGGATTTGGCCTCGTTGGTGTAGATAAATTAATTGGGGTGAAAGGGCAGATTGTGATCGTTGAGCCACTCCCTGCAGGCACAGAGCAACATCTAAAAGAGAATCAATTTTGGCAATATATTGTTAAAGAATCGGGCTACCCTGCATTGCAAATTCCTCCAGTTTGGAGTTTTGGCGCGATTCCATCGGCAACAAGGTTTGCTGGTTTTGTTTCAATTGCTCTGAACAAAGGAGAGGCGCGATGAGAACACTAACCCTTGGCGTTTTTGGCCTGCTCATTGCCTCTACTTTAATCTTAGTCGGTCAACAACTTTCCCTCTCTCAAACGGGCTTGAATGGTTTAAACAGCTTATGGAATCCTGATTTTTCATCTGCTGAGTCGGTTAAACAGCATTTGGCTTGGTGGCCTAGGTTGTTCACAACGCTGTTGTCTGGCGCCGCTTTGGCGGTAGCGGGTGTGCTAATGCAGCAGGTGTTAAGAAACCCATTGGCATCGCCTTCCACGCTAGGTGTGGCGAGTGGTTCCAGTTTTGCTTTGATGTTAGCGACGTTATACGCCCCTTGGTTACTTGAGTTTTCATATTCACTCGTCGCTCTGATTGGTGGCATCGCGACAATCGGGCTTGTGTTCGCGCTGTCTTGGCGAAGAGCACTGTCACCAACGGTGGTGATTGTGTCGGGTTTGGTTGTAAACCTTTACTGCGGTGCTGTCAGCACGGTTTTATTGATGATGAATCAAGACAAGTTAAGCGGATTAATGATCTGGGGAGCTGGCTCTTTGGTTCAAACTGGCTGGGAAGATGTTCAATATATCGCCCCTCGACTTGCTATCGCTATCGTTGTTGCCTTTTTATTTGTGAAACCACTGAGTTTGCTACAGCTTTCCGAACAAGGGGCAAAGAGCCTAGGGGTATCACTGCCAAAATTGAGAATTGTATGTCTTGGCTTGGCAGTAATGCTTACCGCTTGGGTCGTCAGTGCCGTAGGTGTGATTGGCTTTGTAGGTCTAGCCGCACCCGCACTAGCGCGTCTAATGGGCGTGCACCGTTTGGTACCTAAGTTACTAGTCTCTATGTTGCTTGGCGGCTTGCTATTGAGCTTAACGGATTTAGTGATTCAGCAACTTCCAGGTTTAATGTCGATGATCATTCCAACAGGTGCGGCGACAGCGGCTTTGGGTGCTCCGTTACTATTGTGGTTGCTGCCTAAGTTATCGATGAAAAGTCAGGCGCAAACTCAAACAGTATTAACTCGCCAGTCTGAAGTGGCTTCTAAACTCAATAAAAACTCGGTTGTTTTAGCGACTCTACTCATTTTTTCTGCGCTTGTGTTGTTTAGTCTGTTCTCTTTACAAACAGAGGGCTGGAGCTGGTTATTGGTTTCCAAAGAGTGGGTATTGCTTGAGTGGCGTTTACCCAGGTTAATTGCAGCAGCATTAGCTGGTGGGATGCTAGCGGTAGCGGGCACCATTGTTCAGCGTTTAAGTGGTAACCCAATGGCGAGCCCAGAGGTAATCGGCATCAGTTCTGGTACGGCTTTGGGTCTGATCATCGCGATTTTTACAGGATTAGGAACGAGTGTTATTGGACTTTATGTTGGCGGCTTCGTCGGGGCGATCTGTACATTAGGCATCATAGTGCTTCTCAATCAGAAATCTGGCTTCCAACCTGAACGAGTTCTATTGACGGGTGTTGCAATCACTGCGCTTATGAACGCGGTACAAAGTTTTGTGTTAGCGGGTGGCGACCCTAGAAGTTATCAAGTGCTGGCATGGTTATCGGGTTCTACGTATTACGTCACGGAAGAGACCTTACTGCCACTCTTTATTTCGTCAGCTGTATTTATTTCGTTAGGCTTTATCTGTGCGCGATGGTTAGATGTGTTACCGCTCGGGCAGTCGAGCGCACAGTCTTTAGGGCTTAATGTGCCTAGATCTCGCGTCCTGTTACTGATTCTGGTTGCGAGCCTAACCGTGAGTGCCACTTTGGTAGTCGGGCCGCTAAGTTTTGTTGGGTTAATGGCTCCTCATATGGCGAGGTTATTTGGTTATAGCCGTGCTAAAGAACATCTTATTTGTGCTTCACTGATAGGGATGGCTCTAATGCTGTTTTCGGACTGGCTAGGTAGACAATGGCTATACCCACAAGAAATACCTGCTGGGTTGGTTGCGTCCATCATTGGCGGTATGTACTTAATGTGGGGACTAAGAAAGCTTTGATACCTAGGAAGTTAGGTAAGTTTGCTCGACAGCAATGAGCTTGCTACCACGCTAGCGTTGGTTTTTGCAGGTCGATAGTAAGGGATTACATAAGTCTTTAATGATAATGATAATCACAATAGTAATTAATTAAGTGGTATTTAAACGATGGGTTTGATCCTATTACTGGCGGAAAAACAAAAAAAAGCACTTTCGTTTGTCATTTTACTGAGCGTAGTGAGTGCATTTCTAAGTGTTGGGGTGATTGCTTTCATTCAACATAAGTTGTTAGGCGTCAGTGATTCTCTTTCTGGAACGCTAATTCAGTTTTCTGTTTTACTTGTTTTGTTATTAGTAACAGCAACAATCGCTCAAGTCTCATTGCATAAGCTTGGGCATAAATTCGTTTACAACAAGCGTTGCGAGTTAGTCTCTCAACTACTCAACACAGACATTGAGCAAGTCGAAAAAGTGGGTAGCGCAGGGGTGCTGGCGTCGTTGAACACTGACATTCGCAACATCACCATCGCTTTTGTTCATTTACCCGAGTTAGTTTACGGGTTAGTGCTGACGCTAGTCGCGCTAGCATACTTAGCATTTCTGTCTGCACCACTGTTTGGTGTGAGCGTGCTCTTGCTTTCCCTAACGGGTGTGATTGGCTACGTTTTAGTGACCAAGATTACCAAACACGTAAGGCAAGTCCGTGAATATGACGACAAACTGTATCACGATTACCAATCCCTCATTGATGGCCGAAAAGAGCTGTCGCTCAACCCTTTTCGTGCTAAACGCTATTTTGATGAAGAGTTTTCTGCCAATGCGGAAGGGTACCGCAATGAAGTGACGCAAGCGGATATATTGAATGGCTTTGCAGCCAACATGGCTAATACTGTGGTGTTGGCGCTCATCGGGTTGAATTTTTACTTGGCGACAGGTCTAGGCTGGGCAACCTTGGAAGTGGCATCAACGTTCGCTTTGATCGTGCTGTTTATGAGAACGCCATTGATGTCAGCGGTTGGATCATTGCCGACCCTAGTAACCGCCAATATTTCCATGAAGAAATTAGCTTCATTACAGTTGGATGAGCAGCGCGAGCTGAATCCTAAAACCGCAAGAACTAAAGTTTTTCAGTCCCTTGAGCTATCGAGTGTTCGTTATCAGTATCAATCTGACGGTGATGATGACGCATTTGGTGTTGGACCAATCAACTTCAAAATTGAGCGCGGTGAACACATTTTTATTATTGGCGGTAATGGTAGTGGAAAGTCGACGTTTGCTAGGCTCCTTACTGGTTTATATCGCCCGCACTCTGGACGAGTCTTTGTCGATGGCTCTGAAATTACCCAGAAAGATTGGCAGGACTATCGTTATCAATTTTCTTCGGTATTCAGTGACTTTCACCTTTTCCACAAAATTGTCGATGGTGAAGGACTCGACATCTCTGAAACTGAGATTGATGAATGGATGATTCGTCTAGAGATGGCCCATAAAGTTAACCACAAAAATGGAAAACTGAGTGACGTTCGTTATTCGCAAGGGCAAAGAAAGCGCTTGGCTCTGATGATGGCGGTACTTGAAAAACGTGGCTGCATTCTTCTTGATGAATGGGCCGCCGACCAAGATCCAAGGTTTAGAAAACTGTTTTATCGTCAGTTATTGCCATTGCTCAAAGAACGGGGCGTGACAGTGATTGCGATTACTCATGATGACGCTTATTTCGATGCTGCCGACCGAATATTCAAAATGGATACGGGGCACCTTGTCGAATTAAGCAAAGGGAATTTAGCTCAAGCACACCAAGCACTAGAAAGTGTAGTGGCTTAAGCAGTTATAAAAACACAATAAAAATAGAAAGTTAGTTGAGGAAAAAATGAGTATTGATAGCCCAAATACAGAATTCACCGTGGTATTAAATGCCCAAGAGCAATACAGCATTTGGCCAACTTATCATCCTGTCCCTAATGGGTGGACGGAAGTTGGTGTCAAAGGCAACAAGGAGCTTTGCCTTAAACATATCAGCGAAGTTTGGACCGATATGCGTCCTAAGAGCTTACGCGACGCAATAGAAGCGCTCGAAAGCTAAACCGACTCTAATTCTTAGTAAACCGACCGACTATTTGCGCTCGAAGCGTAAATAGCGGTTTGCTACAACCAAATTTTGTCTTCAGGTAATAAAATGTCAGTGGATGAGCATCAATCTTTGGATTCCGTTACCGCTTGGAATCCGCTTTCTTTCTCTCAGCAGCGTCTTTGGTTATTCCAGCAATTACAGCCTTCTAGCTTAGCGTATAACGTTGGTGGGGTATTATGGTTTGAAGGGGAGGGCATCACCCTTAATACTCTGCAGCAAGCGCTCAATAATACAGTGGATGCGTTTCCTTCTCTGCGCACACAATTCGCTGAAATTGACGGAAAAGCAGCCCAACGCGTGTTGCCGCATACAGCGGTTAACTATGATTTGTTAGATGTAAGAGAAGAAGCAAATCCTGTCGAATATATTCAAAGCAACGCGCGTGAGCGTTGGCAACAGCCGTTTGACCTAACGGAAGGCAAACTGGCTCGAAGTTGCATTTATCAGTTTACAGATCAGAAATTTGCTGTGCTTTTGGCGACTCATCACATTGTGACGGATGCGTGGTCGTTACAGATCATTATCAAAACGCTGGTGGATTTTGTTGCGGGTAAGTCTTATCGCTCAAGAGTGGCGCAAACTTATCTAGAATATGCGTCTGAGCAGGTGAGTGCTGAAAAATCGGAGCACGTCGCGCAACAAAGAACCGATTGGGTAAATCACCGTTTCATCGGTGAAGATTCGGTTGTTTTACCAAGTTTGAACGATTTATCTCAAGATGCTTACACAGCGAGGCATGAGCTGTTTACTGTCTCCGATGAACTGAACGAATTAGTCAAAGAGACTGGTCGTGTATTAGGCGCGACGAAGTTTGAAGTATTGGCGTCCGCAATGATGTTAACGCTTCGCCAGTATTCATCCAATATTCACCCATCGATTTGTGTACCCGCTCTGAATAGGAATTCGAAAAACCGTCGCACTGTCGGGTTTTATGTAAATAGCGCGGTAATGGGTTATCAAATTGAAGCGGAAGATACTCTTTCAAGCCTTGTCGCCAATACTAAAGCTTCAATGAAATCTTCTTTAGGGTTTGAAGCGACACCGTTAGAGCTGCTCGTTGGCGATCAAACTTTTCCTACCACAGCAATCAACTTTAGAAATCATGGCGATAAGCTCGCAATTCAAGCGGGTCATGTGAAAAGTGAATTTGAAGAATTTCCTGTTCTGGAAACGCCTTTCGAGATTGTTTTAGATGTTGTAAACAAGGGTAATTCGCCGCTTCGCTTTGTGTATGCAAAAGAAAAGTTTACGCGCCCATTCATTAGTAAATTCATCGAAAGCTTTCAATCCAATCTAACTGCTATTGTTGGAGCGCCAAGTTCAGCTGTTGCTTCACTCAATGCAATATCCAACACAGACATGCGCTTGATTGATCAGTTCGGGCAGAGCGATCATTCTTGGAGCTATCGATCATTCACTGAGTTGGTTTCTCAACAGGCTTCTCACTCGCCAGACAGCATTGCACTGAAGCACCAGAATGAACAGCTCAGTTATTTAGAGCTAGAAACTCGTTCCAATCAGTTAGCTCATGCCATTTTATCAAAAGGGGCGTCGCTCACAGCGCCTGTCGGGGTGATGATGGAGCGTGGTGTCGATATGATTGTCTCTATGATCGCTGTGCTAAAAGCAGGCGCGCCTTTCTTACCGCTTGACCCTGATTACCCGACTGAGCGCTTGAGCTACATGTTAGAAGACAGCGGTGCAGAGTTAGTACTAACCCATAAAAAATCCAATGATAGATGCAGCGATGTGGTGGAAGGGAATACGCTAGTTTCTCCATTGTGTTTAGACGACATTCGTTTTTCGGAACTTCCCGTTGGTCATCGGTTTCGCCAGCCATTAGCTGAAGAGCTGGCTTACATCATCTATACCTCTGGTTCGACGGGTAAGCCAAAAGGCGTGACTATCTCTCACGAAGGTTTGAGCATGCATGTCCAAACGATAGGACAGCGTTATGGTATGACGCCAAGCGACGTAGAATTGCATTTTGCTTCGATCAGCTTCGATGGTGCGGTAGAGCGTTGGACGGTACCGCTGGCATTTGGCGCTAAGTTGGTGATTCGTGACCAAGAACTTTGGACGGCAGAACAAACGTGTGATGTGTTAGAAAGTGAAAAGGTGACGATCGCGTGTTTCCCGCCAAGTTATGTGGGTCCATTGCTTGATTGGGTAGAAACTGAAAATCCTAATTTGGCTCTACGCTCAATTACACTGGGTGGCGAAGCGTTTACTCGAGACACTTTTGAACGTATTCAATCGGTTATCGCGCCTCCAAGAATTATCAATGGCTATGGGCCAACGGAAACCGTTATCACACCGATGATTTGGGCCGCGTACCCAGAGGATTCAATGACTAGCGCTTACGCTCCTATTGGACATGCCGTAGGCGATCGTAAGTTATACATCCTTGACGCCGAACTTAATCGAGTCCCATTAAGTTGCGCTGGGGAATTGTATATTGGTTCGGAAGTCAGTTTGGCTGAAGGTTACCTAAAACGACCGGACCTGACTTCAGAACGCTTCTTGCCAGATCCTTTTTCAAACGATGGCGAACGAATGTACCGCACAGGAGACTTGGTGAAATGGCGCGAAGATGGCGTGATGGAGTACTTAGGACGAGTCGATCATCAAGTTAAAATTCGTGGATTCCGAGTCGAGTTAGGGGAAATAGAGTCTCAGCTGCAATCTTTGTCTGATGCTGAGCTGTGTGCCGTAGTCGATCATGATTCTCCGACAGGAAAAAAACTGGTTGGTTACGTGCAGTTACCAACCGCGAGTGACGAGGTTGAGTCACGTTGGATCTCTGAGCTAAGCCAAACGCTTCCAGATTATATGGTGCCTTCGCGGATCCTAATTCAAGAAAAGCTTCCGATAACACCGGCTGGAAAAGTAGACCGCAAGCAGCTATCAGCCCCTGATTGGAGTGACGTTTCAGAAGCTGACGGTGAGTTGAAAACCGAAAAGCAAAGGGCACTGGCCGGGTTATGGTGTGAGTTACTTAAAGTAAACCAAGTTGGATCGAACAATCACTTTTTTGCCCTTGGTGGCGATTCAATCATGGCGCTGCAACTGGTAGGTAAGTTACGTCAAATCGGATATAGACTCACGCCAAAACAGGTGTTTGATTACCCGAAGCTTGAACAGATGGCTGAACAGCTAGAAGAAGCGCACTTTGTTACCGCTGAACAAGCGATATTGGAAGGAGAAACTAAGTTACTTCCAATCCAGTCGCGATTTATTGAGCATTACCAGTTAAGTCTTTGTAATCAATATATTCAATTCGAGTGGGCGTTTCCTGTCGACACAGAGTGTATGACTGCCGCGCTGCGCAAGTTATCGTTACATCATGATGCTCTGAGATTGCAGTTTTCTTTGCAAGACCACGCTACCTACAGCGATGCACCATGTTTTGTGCTGACCGAGTTTGATCGACAAATTGATGTTGAGCATGTCCAAAAGGAAATTAACTTGGCCAAAGGCATCAGCCTTTCTGTTGGGGCCAAACCCTTGGAACAGACTGGTTCAAGCGAAGTGCTGATGTCCATCCACCACTTAGTGGTGGATGCCTTGTCTTGGCCTGTACTTATTGAAGACTTAGCAAAACTGTATGACGCGGAGCTAAAAGGAACGCAGATTACGCTAGCACCCAAAACCCATCATCAAGGTAATTGGTTAGATACGCTTAAGTCATTGGAAATCACTCAAGAGCAACAGTCTTATTGGCAGAAGCAAATTAGTTCTCCTTTGTATCCAAACAAACGCGGTACACCGCGAGTTAGCGAATGGACAATGGAGAATGCCGAGTTAAGCCAGTTAGTGAAAGCGGGTTTCGAGTTTGCGCGATTGACACAAGAGCAAGTGGTTTTCCTTGCTTCAGCTCTGTCCCTCAGTACGTTAAATACTCAAGGGCCGTTTACGATCCACCGAGAATCCCATGGCCGATTTACCGAGTCGTCAGGGCTTGATCTCAGCCGTACCGTTGGCTGGTATACCTCTTTATACCCTCAATTCATTCCTGAACAGACAGAGTTAGCAAGTTGGGTTAAAGCTATCAAGGATAACTTTGATACAGATGGTGTAGGAGGGACGACTTATCATGCTGGTGTGGCACAGGGCCTGTGGCCTCATGCCTCTTCGCTAGATGTATTGTTTAATTACCTGGGGAATTCAAGTCAGCAGTTTAGTGATTCGGTTAAGGTAAATAATGCCGGTTTATGGAGAGACGATGAAAGCAAAGCTGACGCGGCGATTGTGTTCAATGTTTCTGCAGAAGCCCAACAGCTTAAATTTGCAATCGAGCTGGATGAGGCGTGCGCACCTAAGTTAGATATAGAATCATTACGCTTGGCACTAAAGGGCAGTGTTGAACTACTGTCTAAGCTGTTCAAAAGTGCCTCACCCGCGCTGACCAAAGCCGACACGCCACTTGTCGATTTTTCGCAGCCGCAGTTGGATGATTTGTGCGTTCAAGCAAAAGGCCAATCTTCGCTTCCGAACACTTTGTTGCCTCTATCGACGTTGCAGCAAGGGCTTTATTTTCACGCAAAACTTTCCGATAGCGATAGTACCTACGTTAACCAAATTACTTTGCCGCTTACCAATGTGAACGTGTCTAAGATGATGGTCGCGTGGCAAAGTGTGATGGATCGACATCAGATGCTGCGTTCTACTTTGTTCTCATTTGATGGCAATGCCTACATGGCAGAGTGGTCAGAACTGAAATTAGAATCTTATCTACACGATGTTCGCCAACGTAAACATTTTGATGTGGAGGGCTTTAAAGAGGAATTAGTGAATCAGGGTTTCTTATTGGAACAGGGCCTTGATAAGGAGTCGGTTAAACCGCTTTGGCGCGTCGATTTTGTTCAAACCAGTGATGAGCATGTTCAATGTGTGTTTACCATCCACCACATATTAATGGACGGCTGGAGTACTGGCGTGTTGCTGAGCGACTTATTTGCTCAGTACCACGGTCGTACACTTACCGCGGTGAAAGCGGAGTTCTCAGACTATTTAGCGTGGGTGGAAAAGCAAGACACTGAGTTATCGAACGAATATTGGCAACGATACCTACAAGGAATCGAATCTCCAACTCGATTGGCGGAGTCCTATGGAAAGAGCGCTGTTGTAGAGCCTAAATTTGTGCGCCATAACGATGACTTCTCGAAAGAGGTGATTGGTTCTTGGCTTCCAAAACTGAATCAAGCGGGAGTAACACTTAACACCCTCACGCAAGCTGCGTGGTTGCTTACTCTACACAGATTTACCGGACAAACTTCACCGATATTTGGCAATACCGTAGCAGGTCGTCCAACGGATCTTGCACACAGTGATTCGATGGTTGGCTTGTTTATTAATACATTGCCTATCACTCATAGCGTTGATCTCACGAAGTCAGTGTCTAGCTGGCTGCAAGGGATACAGCGAGCTTCGAGTGAGCAGCGCGAGTTCAGCTTTTCTTCGCTGTCTGATATTCAAAAACAGACTGGATGGTCAGGGGAAAACTTGTTCGATACCTTGGTGGTATTTGAGAATTATCCTTTAGACGAAACGTTATTGAATGGGGAAGGGGAACTTTTGGTTGGAGAACCTGAAAGTTACGAATTCACGCATTACCCACTCACATTGGCTATTTTGCCAAGTGATTCGTTACGCATTGTATTTGCTTTCGATGAAAGTAAATTTTCAGCTCAACAGATTGAAGCGCTTTCAGCGACCAATCGACATTATTTGGAGCAGTTGGTCGAACTAGTCGATAGTCATCTTGGCCAAATTCCAGATTTAGAAACTACCCAACTTGCAACGCTAGAGAGCTTTCAAAAAGAAGCAGAAAGCTGGTCATTTACACCTTTTACAAGCTTGGTTTCGGAGCAAGCGAAAGTTCAACCGCTTGCGGAAGCACTAGCCTCAAACCTTGAGCAAGCCAATGGCACTCAACGAGTTTCGTTAAGCTATGAGCAGCTTAATACGCAAAGTGACGGCGTCGCTGCTGAACTGATTCAGTTAGGTATTCGACGTGAAGACATTGTTGGCGTGATATTTGAGCGCGATTGCAACATGCTTGTCGCCATGATGGGTGTAATGAAAGCTGGGGCAGCATTCTTGCCACTAGATCCATCTTATCCGACAGAACGTTTGAACTACATGGTGGAAGATAGCGGTGCCCGAGTGCTCATACACGACGAAACCAGTGAGCTTCTCGCCAGCGAAATTGCTAATCAAGCGACGACAGTAAGCTACAGCTCGCTCGATCTGTCTGCCACGTTATCAACTTTACCCTTGATACTACCGGATCAACTGGCGTATATGATTTATACGTCGGGCTCGACGGGTAAACCGAAAGGGGTTTGTGTCTCTCAAGCTGGCCTGAGTATGCACATTCAAACCATCGGTCAACGTTACGGTATGACGAAAGACGATGTGGAACTGCACTTCGCTTCAATTAGCTTTGATGGTGCGATCGAACGTTGGACTGTGCCGTTGGCGTTTGGTTCCCGTTTAGTCATACGCGATCAACAGCTTTGGAGCGCCCAACAAACGTGTGAAGTGCTTGAAAGAGAGCAAGTCACTATTGCCTGCTTCCCACCAAGTTATGTCCTTCCGTTATTAGAATGGATAGAAGGAGCGAAGCCAAACCTACAGGTTCGCTCTTGGACCTTAGGTGGTGAGGCATTTACCAGAGATACCTATTTCAAACTGCAATCGGTATTGAAGCCTAAGCGAATCATCAATGGTTACGGCCCGACCGAGACGGTAGTAACACCGATGATATGGGAAGCATACCCTGAAACCGCTTTGGACAGCGCGTATGCGCCAATTGGTACATCGGTTGGCGCACGAACCTTGTATGTTCTTGATGGTGCCTTAAATCGCGTGCCTTTAGGAGTGGCGGGAGAGCTGTATATTGGTGAAGAAGTTGGGCTTGCTCGTGGCTACTTTGAAAGGCCAGACATGACTTCAGAGCGCTTCTTGCCAGATCCATTTGCGAGTAACGGTGAAAGAATGTACCGAACTGGCGACTTGGTAAAATGGCGTGCCGATGGAGTGATGGAATACCTAGGGCGAAGCGATGAGCAAGTCAAAATCCGTGGTTTTAGAGTCGAATTAGGGGAGATTGAATCCCGTTTACAGACCATTACTCAATCTGAGCAATGTGCGGTGGTCGCATGTGAAAGCCCGTCTGGAAAGCAGTTAGTGGCTTACGTCCAAAGTGAACAATCTATTTCTGTAGATTCCGTGCTCTCTGAACTCGCTTCGGATCTACCTGACTACATGGTGCCAAGCCAGTTATTGGTGCTTGATAAAATTCCACTGACTCCAGCGAGTAAAGTGGATAAAAAGCGCTTACCTGAACCTAAATGGTCAGCAGAGTCTACGGTTGAATATGTTTCTCCAATTGGTGAGATAGAAATCGCATTAGCGAAGCAGTGGCAATCTCTATTTAACAAAACGGAAATTGGGCGTCATGACGATTTCTTTGCTTTGGGTGGGCAGTCATTGCTCGCGACACAACTAGTGGGTCGACTCAAGCAACAAGACGGTATTCGTTTGTCACTCCAAGCCGTATTCGACACTCCAGAGCTTGCGCAATTGGCGGCTCAATGTGTGAAAGAAGAGATTGACGTTCTGCCTATGGTTGCGGCTGCGCGCTTGCCATTGATGCCTGCGTCAGCGGTACAAAAACGTTTATGGTTTGTCCAACAGCTGTTGCCGAACAGCGCTGCTTACCATATGCCTTTAGGGCTTAGCTTTACTGGCAAAGTGGATGTTGATGCGCTGCAAGTTGCTGTGAATCAGCTCGTAGCACGCCATGAAATTCTTCGTACAAACTTTGCGCAAGTTGATGGAGAGTTAATGCAGTCGATCTGTGATAAGCGAGAAGTAAAAATAGCATGTCATTCACCAATACAAGGTGAGCGTGAAAGCTATTATGAATCCTTAATTGCACAGCCTTTTGACTTTGAAAACGGGGCGCTGATTCGCTTCGATTGGGTACAGTGTAGCGAGCATCAAGCGGAACTATTAATCGTGGTACACCACATCATTGCTGATGGTGTATCAATGCAGCACCTACTTAGCGAGCTCTCTAACCATTATGCGTTAGCAGTTAATGGAGATATCGCCGCGACAGTGGACACTACCCGACTTCAGTACGCCGATTACGTCGCATGGCAGCAACAGTGGCTAGATTCACCGGAATCCAATCAGCAGAAATCGTGGTGGCTCAATGCGTTAAAACACGATATTGAACCTCTTGTACTGCATAGCGATGTTCCACGCGAGCAACTAGAAACCCAAGGCAATCGACTGCACTTTGAGCTAACGACAGAGCAAATTCAGGCTGTGAAGCAACTTTCTAGCTCTCACCACACCACACCGTTTAATGTGATGCTGACTCTGTGGCATTTATTGATGCACAAGTACTCAGGCCACGAGCAAGTGAGAGTGGGAGTGCCAGTTGCAGGACGTACTCAATCTGAAACTCAGTCAATGCAAGGCTGTTTCATTAATAGCGTGGTGATCCCTGCCAACTTCAACTCTCAGGATTCGTTCTCTTCGTTACTCAATCAAGTTAAACGCTTTAGCGAACAGGCATTGGAAAGGCAAGACTTCCCGTTCGAAATGTTAGTGGAATCGCTAGGCATTACCGGAAATTTACAGTATCACCCAGTATTCCAAACGAGCTTTAACTTCCAAAGTTTTGATGCAGAAAAGCTTCTTGATTGGCATGGCGCGGACGTAGAACCGTTTGACCCAGGCGTGGTGAATGCTCAGCTAGAAATCTCAATGGATATCCAGCAACTTTCTAGAGATAAGTGGTGTGGATTCATTAGTTATGTATCCCCTGTGTTCTCAGAGAGCACGATGCAATCCATGTTGAGTCACTGGCTACTTCTACTTACTCAAGTTTCAGAAAATCAAAATGTACTTGTCGGGCAAGTTCATCTGTCTGACGAGCGAAGCATGAAACAAGTAGAAGCGTTTAATGCTACTGAACTCGACTGGGGGCAATTTGTAGCGCCGCCTCAAGCTATCGAGCAGCAAGCGGAACAAACGCCGGACACCATTGCGCTTTCTATGGAAGATCAGTCTCTTACTTACAGAGAGTTTAACCAACGCGTTAATCAACTGGCGAATTGGCTAAGGGATAAAGGTGTCAATGCTGAGACTCGTGTTGGTCTTGGGTTAGAGCGTTCATTTGATTTGGTGATAGGGCTTCATGCGATCACGAGAGCGGGCGGTGCGTATGTGCCTCTTGACCCTGGCTATCCTGAAGAAAGGCTTAATTACATTTTAGAGTCGGCGAATATCGATTTGTTATTAACCGATTCGAACTCAATGCACCTATGGCCGAAGAGCGACGCTTGTCAGTACATTGATATTAGCGCCTTGGATTTAGCGGAGCAGGAGATAACATCACCAAGAGTGGCTTGGCATCCAGACCAAGCGCTATATGTCATTTTTACTTCCGGTTCGACTGGTTTGCCAAAAGGGGTCGTGAATACCCAAGCCGCATTGCAAAACCGCCTCAATTGGATGCAAGAAGAGTACAACTTGAGTCCGTCTGATTGTGTGCTGCAAAAGACACCATTTAGTTTTGATGTTTCAGTATGGGAGTTCTTCTGGCCACTGATGACAGGTGCAAGGTTAGCCGTCGCGCCACCGGATTCTCATCGACAGCCGACTGCTTTATCTGAAGTGATTCAAAAGGAAAAAGTGACAACCATTCACTTTGTACCATCGATGCTGAATGCCTTTTCGGTTGAAACGAAAATGTCCGAATGTACTAGCCTCAAGCGTATTGTTTGTAGTGGTGAAGCTCTACCTGCTGACCTTGCAGAGCAAGTGCTGACCCAGTCTTCTGTTGAATTGCACAACCTTTACGGACCAACTGAAGCTGCGATTGATGTGACTTACTGGCCATGTGAATTACCTGTTTCTAAACGTATTCCTATCGGTTATGCCATTTCCAATACTCAGCTTTATGTCTTGGATGACAACTGGAACCCAGTTCCAAATGGTGTACCTGGAGAGCTTTACTTAGCAGGCATTGGCTTGGCTCGCGAGTATCTAGGTAGACCTGATCTAACCGCTGATCGTTTTATTCCTAACCCTTGGGGGCAAGAGGGAAGCCGTTTGTATCGAACGGGTGACCAAGTCGTTCAAATGGAAGATGGCCGCTATGAATATTTAGGTCGTTTGGATAATCAAGTGAAAATTCGAGGGCTACGAATTGAGCTTGAAGAAATTGAAAATGTCATTAACCAACTAGATTGGGTGGTTGAGTCGGCAGTGATCGCTTTTAAGCATCAAACAGGTGAACAGTTGGTGAGTTACATCGTCGACCCTGAATGGCAATCAAACAAAGAAATGCTGATTAAAACTCATTTGTCTGAACACCTTCCGGATTACATGGTGCCAACCATAGTGATTGGGTTATCGGAAATGCCGTTGTCGCCAAATGGAAAGCGTGACCGAAAAGCACTCCCAGCGCCTGAGTGGCAGTCAATTGAATACCGCGCTCCGGAAACTGAGCTAGAAGTTTGGTTCACACAAAACTGGGCGGAGGTATTAGAAGTCAAGCAAGTTGGTTTGGATGACAACTTCTTTGCGCTAGGCGGACACTCGTTATTGGCTACTCGGGTGGTGGCAAGAGCACAACAAGAATTGGGGCTTGAAATAGCACTCAAAGACTTTTTTGAAGCGAAAACGTTGCAGGCTTTAACCGACAGCTTGCAATCGAAATTTCAAACACAAAATGAACAAGAACAAGATGAATTCGATGCCATGGCAGCATTGATGGATGAATTGGAGCTGCTATGAGTACGGCAAAAATAGACAAACATGCATTAGCAAAACGCTTTCTACAGCTTGGAAAGCCAGAACAAATCAAGTTTATCGAACTATTGAGTGCGAAAGGGTTAGATTTTGAGAAGCTCCCAATTGTTGGAAGTGACACTTCGACAGCGGCAAGTTTGTCCCCTGCACAAAAGCGCCTTTGGGATATCTATTGTTTAGATAAAGGCAATAGCGCTTATCATATGTCCGGGGCGTTCAATGTGTCCGGCCAACTCGATGTCGCAAAGCTAACGGGCTACGTCAATCAAGTCTTGCAGCGCCACCAAGTCTTGAGAACAAGGTTTGTGACGACAGAACAAGATGATGTTGTCCAGTTTGTTGATAGTGCGATGACTCTTTCACCTGCTGTAGTGGATGCGAGAACATGGACGGAAGAACAACAGTCTGAGCTCCAAAATCAATTTGTTTTAGACGCATTTGACTTGGAGTTTGATTTACCGATACGCATGCAATGCCTACAGGTTGAAGAGTCATCTTGGACACTGCAAATAGTCATGCACCACATCGTTTCAGATGGTTGGTCAATTGGTGTTTTTCTTAATGAACTTATTTCTCTGTATCAAGGCTTAGAGTTATCTGAACTACCGATTCAATACGGTGACTATTCTAATTGGCAAAAAGCCCTTTTGGATGCGGGAAAAGGTCAGCAGCATATTGAATTTTGGCAGAAAGAACTCGGGGCTGAGCACTCAGAAGCGCTATACCCTTGGAGCTCTAACGTCGAACCTAATCAAAGACGGGTAGCTGAAGCGATTAGTTATTCGCTAAATAGTGTTGTAACAGAGAAGTTGAAGCAGATTGCACGCCAGCACTCTATCACTACTTCAAGCTTGTGGTTGGGACTCTGGCAAGCCGCATTAGCAAAAACAACTGGACGAGCCGATATTGCGGTAGGGGTGCCAATGGCCAATAGGACGCGTCATGAAGTGGCGAGTTTAATTGGCTTTTTTGTGAACACCATGGTCATCAAACAGTTTGTTCAACCAGAAACGACGCTTTCAACGGTAATAGAAAGTGCACACCATAAAGTCATGAGTGCGCAAGAACATCAACTCTTGCCGTTCGACCAATTGGTGAGTGCATTAGTTACCGAGAGAAAAGCGGGCGAAACGCCTCTGTTTCAGGTGTTGTTTAACCATCAAAACGAGCTAGCAGATAACGTTGAATTAGGTGGAGAGCTAACTCTGTCCCCTCAAGCGCAAAGCGGTCAATTTGCGTTGTTTGACGTCGCTTTGGATGTTCGTGAAAGTGAAAACAAGACGAATGTGGTTCTGACTTACGCGGCTGATCGTATCAGTGAAGCGTCAATGATAGAGCTGAATGCGACGTTGGAATGCATGATTGATGGAGTCGAATCCTATCTTCAGCAGCCAATGGTTCAAATTGACACACTTTCAAAACAAGACTCTACACTGCTTAATACTTTGTGTCAGCCCGAAGGCTCGTGGACATTTAAGAGTGTGATGGAGCTAATTTCACATCAAGCGGCTGAACAACCGGATGCCATTGCGCTGAAACATCATGATAAAGAGTACACCTATTTAGAGGTTGAAACTGAATCAACAAACCTTGCTCAACAACTCGTTGAATTAGGGGCTGCAAGGGATAAAGCGACAGGGGTGTTATTTGAACGCTCTCCTGAAATGTTCATCGCAATGATAGCGGTGATGAAAGCTGGTGGCGCGTTCTTACCTCTCGACCCTGATTACCCAACAGAACGCTTGGCTTACATGATTCAAGATTCTGGTGCAGATTTGGTGATCACTCAAGAAGGGTTAACCCAGCGTTGGAACGAAATTCATTCGGAGTTCGATTTATCTCTTAATCAACCCAAGCCTCTTGTACTAGAGCCGGACCTGATGAAGGACAACACGCTAGCGACACTGGATACTATGGTGCTACCCGAGCAATTGGCTTACATCATTTACACTTCAGGGTCGACAGGTAAACCTAAAGGTGTCGCGGTAAACCACATCGGTTTGTCTATGCATATTCAAACTATTGGTCACCAGTATGGTATGACACCGAATGATGTTGAGCTTCATTTTGCTTCAATCAGTTTCGATGGAGCAGTAGAGCGCTGGACGGTACCGTTGGCTTTTGGTAGTAAGCTTGTGATTCGAGATCAAGGCCTATGGAGCGCAGAGCAAACTTGCGAAGTGCTTCAGCAAGAAAGTGTCACGATTGCGTGTTTCCCTCCTAGCTATGTGGGTCCGTTGCTCGATTGGATAGAGCATACCGGCATTGCTCTCAATGTTAGGTCATGGACGCTAGGGGGAGAAGCCTTTACCGCTGAAACTTATCAACGTCTGCAAAATGTCGTGAATCCTCCTAGAGTCATTAATGGGTATGGGCCGACTGAAACGGTGGTTACCCCTATGATTTGGCGTGCCTACCCAGAAGACAAATTAGAGAGCGCCTATGCGCCAATTGGTAACCCTGTTGGTGAACGCCGACTTTATATCTTGAACTCACAATTGAATAAAGTTGCGTTTGGAGAAGTGGGTGAACTCTATATCGGAGGGGAAGTAGGGTTAGCGCGAGGGTACCTTGGTCAGCCTCATTTAACCTCTGAAAGGTTCATACCTGATCCGTTTACTCAAAATGGCGAACGTATGTATCGCACTGGCGATTTAGTTCGATGGAACGACAATCATGTCATGGAGTACATGGGCCGTGCGGATCAACAAGTCAAAATACGTGGTTTTAGGGTTGAGCTAGGAGAAATCGAGAGCCAGCTTCAGGCGGTTACTCAAGTTGAACATTGTGTCGTTGCAGCGAAAGAACTGGGGAACCAGAAACAATTATTTGGTTATCTGCAATCACCTAACAAGCAAGTGTTTGATTTTGAATTAATACTCGCGGCACTCTCGCAAACCTTGCCTGATTACATGGTCCCAAGTCAGCTAATGGTGATGGAGAAGCTACCTCTGACACCCGCTGGAAAAATAGATCGTAATGCATTGCCTACTATATCAAATGTGTTAATAGAGCAGTCGGCGACTGATGCACCTGAAACGGAACAAGAAATTCTGCTCGCTTCAATTTGGCAGGATCTACTAGGAATCCCTATCGTCGGTCGTTCAGATAACTTTTTCACGCTAGGTGGTGATTCAATTCTATGTTTGCAGATGGTCAGCAAAGTTCGGGTTGCGGGTTATAACATTACGCCTCAGCAAGTTTTCTCTTCGAAAACCTTATCTGATCTTGCCGTCGCATTAGATGTTCATAAAGCAACGAAAGAGCGAGTTGAAACCGTTCAGTCCTTTGGTTTAATGCCGATTCAGGCGCACTTCTTTGCTCAGGAATTTCCTGAGCCGGATCACTGGAATCAACATGTCTGTGTCGAACTAAAGCAGACGATGAATGTTGAATACTTGGAATTGGCGCTACAGGCTCTGGTTAAACTTCACCCTAGCTTGAGGCTAGCGTTTGATTTTAATAACGGGAAATGGACGCAACGTTTTAAATCATTTGAAGCACGTACGTATCTTTGGACAACTGAGACGTTGACTGAAGACGAATTCTCGGCTTTTGCCCAAGAGATCCATCAAAGCATGGACATTAGAGCTGGGCGCTTAATTCAAGCTGGCTATGCTCAAATGGCGTCAGGTGAGAAGCGATTGCTGATCGCGATTCATCACTTGGCAGTGGATGGGGTGTCATGGCGAATTCTGCTGGATGATTTATGGAAAGCGTATCAGCAGGTTGCATCTGGTCAGCCTATAAATCTGATGCCAATATCAGCATCGCTTGATGAAGCGGTGAATGCATTAGAAATGTGGAGTGAAAGCCATCAAGGGAAGTTGATGCAAGACACTTGGCATTATGAAGGCGTTTCTAGTACCCAAATCGAGCCAGCACGTTATCGAGATATCCAAGTCTTTGAGAGTGAACTGTCGAATGAACATACCCAATATTTACTCCGTGAAGCTACCGTCAATTTAGGCGTCGACGTTCAAGCGATTCTTATCAGTGCTCTGGTATCGGCATTAGGCAGCTCAAACCAGCAAGAAGTTCCAGTTTACCTTGAAGGGCACGGGCGAGAAGCGTCTGTGTTTGGAGACGTAGACCTATCAAGGTTAGTCGGTTGGACGACGAGTCTTTATCCGATGGTTGGACAATACCAAGATGATCAGTTGGCGGTATTGGACAGTACTGCAAATTACCTAGGCATGGTGAAACGTGACGGAGGAATTGGTTATGGGGCGCGGTATCTTGATGAGGGCGTGATAACTGATTGTCAGGCTCAAGCAACATTCAACTATTTAGGCCAGTATTCGAGCAACAGTTTTGCTCATTGGTGCACGCCGATTGAGAAAGGGGGACTCCCTCAATCTGGTTTGAACAAAATGCTGACTCCGTTAGTCATAAATGCGCAGGTTGTATCTGGAAAGCTAACGCTCGCTTGGGAATTTTCTACGACTCATTACTCCTCTGATTCGATTCAAAACCTAGCAGAAAAATACACAGCCTGTCTCATTCAATTGATTAACACGAGCCCGCAGCCTACGGCAGCAGTAGCGGATGAGCAGCTTGTCGAGAAACTCAATGATACGACAGACGAACGAGAACCTGTGTTTTGTATCCACCCTGTGACGGGGCGTGTGACTGGTTATCAAAAGCTTGCTCAAGCATTAGAGGGTAAAAAGGCAGTATTTGGTATCAAGTCTAAGAGCTTTGCGTATCACAATGTATTTGATTCTTCTTTCTCTGATATGGCTGATGTTTACTATCAAACGATCAAGCGACTTCAACCTAACGGACCATACCGACTTGTCGGCTGGTCTTTGGGTGGCGCCTTGGTCCAAGAACTTATCAAACGTTTTGAGAACAACGGTGATGACATTGCGTTTGGCGGTTTGCTGGATTGCTACGTTCCAGGCACTGAAATAGCAGAAGATCAATGGGAATCACCTGCCTCTAAGGCAAAATTGCTAGAGCATCTCGCAATGCTACTTGGCGAACTTTCTGAGTCACAAGGGCAACGATGCTTACAGCTGCTGAATGCAGTTAGACCGCCAATGTGGCCTGAAGCGTTTGAAACGTGGCTGTCTGAAAATCAGTTTGATCAGTATATGGCAAGCAATGCTCAGCAAATGCTATTTAGCTGGTCTGTCGAACAACATATGCGTGCGTTATGTACTGGATATGAGCTGCCCAAAGTTAATACATCTCTACATTGCTGGTGGGCCGGGCAACCGATCAAACGCCATGAAAGGTTGTCTGGTGAGCTATCAAAACTCAATTCCATGAAGGCTTCGACCATCATTGATACCGATCACTTGGGCATTGTTCAGAGCGATTTAGTCATCCAAGACTTAGTTAAATATTTAGTTAATCAATAATTTATAAACATCATTAATGAAATGTTTCAATTTTGAAATAAGATTGGTACACTCCGTTAAATTATAAACACCAATGATAATTGTTATCATTACAATTATCATTGTTATTAGGAATGGTTCATAGCCGTACGAAGGAGATTGATATGAATCGGCACTTTATGCGTACCCCAACAGCGTTGGCGGTCGCTTTAGTTCTAGCGTCAGGAATTGCTCAAGCAAATGAAGAAGAAACGGTTGTTGTTGTAGGGCAGCAATTAGAGGAAAGTTCAGTCGGTCCAGACTTTAGCTATGTCGGTGTAAGTAGCCGCACAGCAACAAAAACGGATGTTGCGATAGGTGAAACACCACGAGCGGTATCAATTGTTACTCGTGAACAAATGGACGATCGCGCTTCAATTAGTATTTCAGATGCACTGCAATATACACCAAGTATTCAAGCAAACTACTTTGGTGAAGATAACAAGCAAGATTGGTTTGTTATTCGTGGCTTTAAGCAAGCAAACAGCGGTTTATATCAAGATGGTACAAGACTTTATTCGTCAGGTTTCTACAGTTGGCAGATAGACCCATTTGGCCTAGAACGTGTAGAAATTCTTCGTGGCCCGGGCTCAGCATTATACGGTCAAACTCCTCCTGGCGGCGTTATCAATGTGGTGAGCAAACGTCCACAATTTGATGGTGGTTCAGGCCAATTTTCTGCAGAGTTCGGCACAGATGATCGTAAGCAATTTAGCTTAGATGTAAATTCAGAAGTAAACGACCAACTAGCATTTAGAATGCAAGCGTTAGCTCGTAAGAATGGCAGCCGTGTCGATGGCGTGGAAGCAGAACGCATTTTCCTTGCACCATCATTGGCGTATAAGTTCACAGAAGATACGAAAATCACTCTGTTAACCAGTTACCAAAAAGACGATTCTGATCCGTACCTTCAATTTTTGCCAATGGAAGGAACATTAACATCAAACCCTAATGGAAAAATCAGTGATAGCACTGCTGTTGGCAACCCTGACTGGGAAACATTTGAACGTGAACAGCTTTCTTTAGGCTACGAGTTTGAACACCATTTCAATGACCGCACTTACTTCATGCAAAATGCGCGTTACAGCCAAATGGACATCAACTTGCGTCAGATGTATTACTCACAGTATGTTGGCGACACAGCGTTAGCTCCGTATGACCCAAATCGTACTTCCATCATTCGACAAGCCTCGACAGAAGAAGGGACATCCAACGCATTTAATATTGATAACCGCGTTGTACATAACTTCAATACAGGTGTTGTAGAACATACGCTTCTCGCTGGTCTAGATTACCAAAGCATTGATATTGACAGTAAAGATTATGCTGCAGATCCAATTATTGGTGATGCAAACAGTCTGCTTCCTGTTCCGGGTGTAGGCAATATACCTAACCCGATATTCAATATTTTTGATCCGTCATACAGTTCAAACGTCGCACTGTTAAACCCTGCAACCTTCGCAGCGATGGATGAGTCTGAACGTCAAACGACGAAAACAGATAACAACCAACTTGGCCTATATCTGCAAGATCAAATGATGATTGCAAACTCATGGGCTGTGCAGGTTGGTGTTCGGTACGATGACTCACGTAATGAAACGCATAACACTTCTACTGGTGCAAAAACCAAGGTTGATAATGAAGAGTGGACAACGAACTTAGGTGTTGCTTACCTGATGGACAGTGGTTTCACTCCATATGCAAGCTATGCTCAGTCTTTCAATCCAATTATTCAGCTTGATCAAAATGGTGATCCAGCGAAGCCAGAACGTGGTGAGCAATTTGAGCTAGGCCTGAAATACCAACCGCGCGGTTTTGATGGCTACTTTAATGTTGCTGCGTTTGAAGTATCGAAAGAAAACCTTGCACGCCAAGTTGCCGGTCAGTTGACTCAAATCGGTGAAGTTCGTAACCGTGGTGTTGAGCTTGAAGCCGTTGCAAACGTTACGGAAGCGTTGACGCTAATTGGTAACGTCTCGTTCATCGATTCTGAAATTAAGTCTGATGCAAACAGTGATTATGTAGGTAATACACCATCACAGATTGCTGATCAGTTAGCTTCAGCGTGGGCAAACTACCGATTCTTCGATGGAGCTTTAGATGGGCTGACAATTGGTGCTGGCGCACGTTATGTCGGTGATTCTTACGGAGACAACGAAGAAACTTACAAGGTGCCTTCTTACACTTTGTTTGATGCAACCGTTAGCTACCGCATCTCTGACTACAAATTCCAAGTTGCCGCTAAAAACCTTGCTGATAAAGAGTACATCGCAACTTGTGATTACTACTGTTTCTACGGTGACCGCCGTAATGTCATTGCGAGCGTAACTTATGACTGGTAATCACCAGCCATCTAACACTCTGCCTGAGGGGCAGAGTGTTTCTTCAATAGCGAATACAGACCGTTACTGTGTAGAAGTCAGTTCGGGCATGGTAGAGATTGTTCGAGAAACTGAACAATATTGGCGTCTCACTGCGATGACGGTAGCAAACCATGAAGTGCTGTCCGCGTTTGCGTTACTGTTTTCCGCTAATCGGTCGGTAAGAACAATCGAACTGGGGGAGGTGAACTGCGCAGCACTTACTTCATTGGGCTATCAGACCAAAGAAGGTTTGAGCGTGCTATGGAGAGAGTCGGTGATGCAAGTTGCTGAATTATGGCTGAAGAATGTACCAAATCGATTATTCCCTCATAAACAGATTCTAGATGATTCAGGATATCACCCGGCTAGGCCTGTCCCAATTACTGGTGAGCTCTACCAACGTTATATCCCAGAACTCAACGCAGTTTTATCTCTTGAAGGGTTGGATGTCGACAAGCATTTGAAGCACTTTCATAAATGGCAGAACAACCCAAGAGTGGCTGCTTTTTGGGAACAGACTGGCACGTTAGATGAGCATCGCTGTTACTTAGAAGAGTCGGTTCGAAATAACAAAAACCAATTGCTGATCGTTTGTTTAGATAACCAGCCTTTTGCCTATATTGAAGTGTACTGGACGAAGGAAGATCGAATCGCACCATACTATGCGGCCGGTGACTACGATCGAGGCATTCATATGTTGGTTGGCGAAGAGTCTCACCGTGGAGCTCATAAGGTCGACGCTTGGTTGCCTTCAGTGTGTCATTTCATTTATTTATCAGATCCAAGAACAGAGAAGATTGTCAGTGAACCTAGAGCAGACAACGACAAGATGATTGGATATTTACAAAAATATGGCTTTGCCAAAATTAAAGAATTTGAGTTTCCACATAAACGTGCGGCGCTCATGTGTCAGTTGAAGGATAGCTTTTTCAGTAACGCATTCTGAGAAAGTCAGTCGGAATAGGGTGCCTTGCACTCAAAGAATAATAATGAGGTTAAAAATGACGAAACAAATTAAGGAATATGATGTTCTCGGTGTAGGATTTGGCCCTGCAAACTTATCAATTGCGATTTCGCTAGAAGAACAAGCGAAAGATAAAGGGCTAACTTATTGCTTTTTAGAGCAAAAATCTCATTTTGAATGGCATGGTGGAATGCTGCTTGATGGAACAAGAATGCAGATATCGTGCTTAAAAGATCTAGTTACACTTAGAAACCCAACAAGTCCTTACTCATTTGTTAACTACCTGCATAAAAAAGACAGATTAAGTGCATTTATTAACTTAGGCAGTATGAATCCATCGCGTGTCGAGTTTAACGACTACCTTACTTGGGTTGCAGGTCAGTTTGCGTCACATGTTCATTATGGACAACGCGTTATAGATATCGAAGCGATTGAAGAAGAAGGTCATACTTCAAAAGTTAAAGTTACCTCAACAGATATTGAAGGTAATAAAACGGTCCGTATTGCAAAAAACCTAATTGTTGGAATGGGTGGAACACCTAAATTGCCAAAACAGTTTGAAGGCCATGATGATAAAAAAGTTATTCACTCATCTAAATATAAAGTGTGGCGTGAAACGTTCAATGCAAGCCAACCACCAAAAATCGCGATTGTCGGTGCTGGTCAAAGTGCCGCTGAAATCTTTGTTGATTTAACGAACCGCTACGCGGACGGCGAGATCCATATGGTGAACAGACGCTTTGCGATGCATCCAGCGGATGACAGCCCGTTTGTAAACGAAGTCTTTGATCCTGAATTTACTGATCACATGTACAAAAGTACGCAAGCGCAGCGTGACCAAATTTTGTCGCGATTTAGTGGCACTAACTATTCGGTTGTCGATACTGAAGAGCTGAATGCTATATACGAACTGCTGTATTTACAGAAAGTGACCGGTGAGGGAAGCCATCAGCATCTACGCTGTCACGACATCCAAGAAGTGGCCTTGAAAGATGACAAAGTTGCGTTGCGATTAAACGACACGATTAACAACGTCCAATCGTGGAACGAATATGATGCCATTATTCTTGCTACGGGATACCGTTATGACGAGTTCAATCAAATGTTGAGTTCTATTGAGCCGTTGATTGAAAGCAAGTCGGTAGAGCGCTCATACCAACTTCAGATGAAATCAGACTGCGATGTTAAGATATTTTTACAAGGATGCTGTGAGTCAAGCCACGGCCTAAGCGATACATTATTGTCGATTCTTGCTGTACGTTCTCAAGAAATAGTAGAAGCACTGCTAGAAAAATCAGTAGAAAAGTCGGTTTTAGAAAAAGCGTAATCAAACCCTTTTGGCCCTCTAAGAAGCACCGAATTTATCGGTGCTTTTTTGTTCTTATTGATTAAGGTTAACTCGAAAATTTGGCTTTTACCCGTTTGATTCCGCTCTTAAATGGAGAGTTTATTGGAATGATTGAAATTACCACTTTAGTGTTATTTTCACTTAAGTGATTGTAGATAAAGGATTTAATATTGTTATTTGTATTTTTTAGATTTATTTATCACTTCATATCCGCATGGTATGTTGCATATTAAATATATTTCTATAGGATTGCTCGACTTTTTGCTTCGTAGCGTGGCGAAAGTAAGCCCTGTTCCTAGTAGAGAAATTTGCAATGAAACACTTGTCGTTAAAATCAAAAGCGCTGATTACTATATCTGCAGCGCTCGTCGCCGTGATTACCTTGTTAACGTGGCGCAACTATTCAGAACAAAAACAAATGTTATTGGCGGAGACCACTAACCAAGTTCACCGAGTAGGGAAATTACAAACGGAAGTGATCAGTAATTGGCTTCTAACTAAGCAAGATGCGATTACCGCTGTTGCACAAAGTGTTGAAGTTGCTCCTCTAGAAACATTGAAGCAAGCGCAAACGTCTGGTGGCTTTGATTTAACCTATTATGGAAAAAATACAGGCACAACGATCAGCTCCAATCCAGATATTGACTTGTCTGCTTACGACCCACGCTCACGCCCTTGGTACAGCTTGGCGCAAAACAATGGTGTGATCAAAACGGAACCTTACCTTGATGTCGCTTCAGGCAAGATGTCGGTCACCGTGGCTGCTCCTGCAAAAAATGGTGTAGTAGGTGGCGATCTATCGATCAACGCGATTGTCGATAAAGTTTCTGCTATGTCACTCCCGGCGAATGGTTACGCTATTTTGACTAGCCAAGACGGCACGGTTATCGCGTATAAAGACGAATATGTACTGACCAAATCTTCTACCTTGATTGATAACGATTTGACACCTTCTTATTTGGCTTCGATTGAACGTATGCAGACACTTCAGGCGTTTGAATTCGAGTCAGAAAATAATGAAAAGTATGCATGGTCTCGTCCTGTTCCTAACTCTAACTGGTATTTGACATTGTTGATTGATAAGTCAACGTTGGAAGCAGAAGTGACGGAGCTGCTGCAAAGCCAATTATTGATTGCTGGTGTGGTTCTGGTTGTCAGTTTGAGTCTACTGTCTTGGCTGATTGGTGTGATGCTTGCGCCATTACGTAAAGTATCAGATGCGCTTGCCCAGATCGCGACTGGTAACGGTGACCTAACGCAACGTATCAAGGTTGAACATCATGATGAAGTGGGTGCGTTAGCGGGTAACTTTAATAATTTTGTCGATAGCCAACATCAGCTCATTTCTCATATCAAAACTTTATCTATTGAACTGGACTCGGATGCAGAGAAAAGCTTAGCGATTAACGAACATGCTGCAAGTGAGTTACAAAATCAGCAACAAGAAGTGACCATGGTTGCGACCGCGGTGACGGAGATGGCGTGTGCGACTCAAGAAATAGCGAATAATGCAGAAAGCACGGCAACGGCTGCTCAGCAGTCAGCGCAAAGTAGCATCGAAGGCAAAGCGATGGTGGGCAAGACTCGTGATTCCATTAATGAGCTCGCAGATGAAGTTGGTCAAGCAACCAATGTGATTGAAGACCTTAGCCAGCATGTTCAGGAAATCTCTGGAATACTGACAGCTATTCAAGGGATCGCGGAGCAAACTAACTTACTTGCGTTAAATGCGGCGATTGAGGCGGCGAGAGCTGGAGCACAAGGCCGCGGTTTCGCGGTGGTAGCCGATGAAGTGCGTGTACTTTCACAGCGTACCCAACAGTCTACATTAGAGATTCAGTCGACGATTGAAACGCTGCAGCAAACCACCGTTGGTGCGGTGAAGTTGATGGAAAGTAGCCAACAGTTAGCAAAAAACAGTGTGGTTGATGCAGATTCTGCAGTGCTTTCCATTGAAGAAATAACCTCTGCAGTGACGATGATCTCTGATATGGCAAGCCAAATTGCGACGGCAGCTGAAGAGCAAGCGCACGTGACAGATGAAATTACGAAGAATACTAATGAGATTAAGAGTGTTTCTGACGAGATAACATGTGCGGCTGAACAAGGTTTGGCTAATGCGAAAGAGTTGAAAGTGAAAGCGAATGATTTGAGTCAACAAGTTGGACAATTCACTCTCTAATTTTCGTTAGAAAAAGGCTAGCCAAGTGCTAGCCTTTTTTGTTTTTAGGGCGAAGAATACTTATAGAGTCATACGGCCATTGGCGTAGCTGATACCATCAATCTCTTCGATTCCAAGCAGAACTGGGCCATCTAAATCGACGATTTCAGCTTGGTTAGCTATTGGCAGTGCAGCTTTCATCGCCAACGACGTTCCCAGCATACACCCGACCATGATTTTCAATCCGTGCGACCGAGCTTCTTGTTCAAGTCGAAGTGCTTCTGTTAACCCGCCAGACTTATCCAACTTGATGTTCACCATGTCGTAATAGCCGAGCAGCTTTTCCAAATCTTGGGTTGTATGGCAGCTTTCATCGGCACACACCGGTATTGGACGGCTGACATCTTTAAGCACTTGATCTTGCCCTTTAGGAAGGGGCTGTTCAATCATCGCGATATTGAATGGCAAAAGTCGGGCAAAGAGTGCTTCTAGGTTCAACTGGCTCCACGCTTCATTGGCGTCAAGAATCAATTTTGCTTCAGGGGCCACGGCTCTAATCGATCTAATACGTTCAACAATTAACTGATCGTCGAGTTTTATTTTTAGAAGCGTAGCTCCGTTATCGATATAGCCTTTTGCTTGCGCTGCCATTTGGTTAGGAGACGCAATAGAAACGGTCATGGCGGTTTCTATTGAAGGTGCAACGGTGAATTGGGGGCTAGGAAAGTCACTATTGTTTTGTATTGCTTCTAGCTGCCAAAGTGCACAGTCGAGCGCATTGCGCGCTGCCCCGGCAGGCATTTGATCTAACAATCGTAAACGTGAGCTTTCGGTTGAGCCGTAGATCAAATGGCGAAAGGTTTCTATTTGGCTCAACACCGAATCCACCGACTCCCCATACCTTGGATAAGGTGTACATTCTCCTTTGCCTATATGTCCTTGATGAGAGACGCTCACGTGAACGACATCGACATGCGTTCGTGTGCCTCTCGATATGCTAAATGGCACGGCGAGTTTGATTGAATGATGTTTAGCCTCAATATCCATTTTTGACTCCTAACCTAAACATTCGACAATGGCATCAACGCTGAACCTAACTGGATCCGTCACAGGTAAGCCATATTGCTCTGTCCAATCGGCGCATAACTGACGAGCTTGTTCTTCATCTAAGCACGATGTGTTGAGACATATGCCAACAAAAGTGGCATTTGGATTGGTCAGCTTGGCTGCTGATAAATTGGCAGAGAGTGTCTCTTCAATACTTGGCAAAGATGCATGAGGAAGGTGGCGCACGTGCTGGCGGCCAATCTCATGGCATAGCACTAACGCATCAGGTTGCGCGCCGTGAAGTAACCCTAAGCTGACGCCTGCAAACGAAGGGTTAAAGAGTGATCCTTGGCCTTCTATGATGTCCCATTCGTGGTCAGAAAAATCAGGGCTTATGGCTTCAACAGCCCCAGAAATAAAATCGGACACCACGGCGTCGACAGAAATCCCTGTACCTTCAATGAGTATGCCTGTTTGGCCTGTTGCTTTGAACTGTGCGTCGATGCCTTTGTTCTGCATTGCTTTTTCGATGGCAAGTGCTGCAAACATTTTGCCTACTGAGCAGTCGGTACCGACAGTGAGCAGTCTTTTTCCGGTTCTTTTAACTCCGGTGCCGACTTGTAATGACTCATCGTAATTTCGTACATCGTGCAGTTTTGTTGTTCCGGCTAACTGCAGCGCTTTGAGTTGCGGAATATCGGTAAGTCGTTGGTGCATTCCCGACGCTATCGCGAATCCCATTTCAGCCGCCTTAATGATCGTGTCTTTCCATGAGTCGGGAATGACTCCTCCTGCATTCGCCGTTCCGATTACCAGAGTTTTAGCGCCATTGTGGAACGCTTCAGTTAGCGTTAAATCATGGACTCCTAGTGAGACGGTCTCATTAGTCAATCGAAGTTGGCCGACACAAGCATTGGGGCGCCATTTAAGAATTCCTCTCGCTGTTTTTGCTGACAGAGGATCGGTAACGTCGCCGAGAAAAAGTAAATAAGGCTGAGAAATAGACATATGGTCCCTTTGATATGTTCATTGTGTGAGAACCACTTTAAAAAAACGGGGAGGGGAAGCCGAATACCTATTCGTTTTGCGCCTATAACATGATGTTATAGGCGGTGGGTAACGAGTTAAATAGCCTTTTTTAAATGTTCAATAAACTGATGCGACGTAACCGATAGAGGGTGGTGCTCTGCGTGTAGGATGGAGACTTTGAATTCTATTGGTTGTGTGAGCGGAATTTGGTCAATTTGTTGATTATGTTTGTATTGGCGTGCTGTCCAAGGTTCAACAATGGCAATCCCTGCGTTATAGCTAACGAGCTCTGCTGCAGTCGTTGAGCTACGTACCGTAATTTGATGGTGGTAATCGGGTGACAAAAGTTGAATCGCTTGTTGATGGAGCGTGCCTAATGGGTCTCTTTGATCTAAGCCTATGATTGGCAGTGGATGGGCGATTAGCTCTTGCAGGGAAACGCTATTGGCTTGGTTTAGCGTAATTGTATTGCTAGGTGCGAGTACCAAAAGGCGTTCGGTCATCAACGTTTCTTGGGTTATAGCAGAAGGGGCGTCGTCTCCAAAGCACACCGCGACATCGAGTTCGTTCCGCATGAGGGCATCGCATAGTTCATTTCGGTTCGCGGTAGAAATTTCAATAGACAGATTTTTATCTTCACATAATTCCGCAATGATGGGCGTCAGTAAACTACTTGCGAGGATCGGCGGCGCACCTAGCCTTAAGTGCAAACTGCCTTTTTTAAGTTTGTTTGTGAGTGAACGAAATTGCCCCAGCTGCTGATAAATTCCCTCTACTTCAGGTAGCATTTCTTTCGCTTCTTGAGTTGGGATCAGTTTGCCTTTTACACGCTCAAATAATTGAAAGCCAAGTTGCTGTTCAGTGTGTGACAGTACACGAGTGACATTGGGCTGCGAGACATGTAAGTTTTTGGCTGCGCCCGATATGGTGCCAGCCTTTATGATGGCGTAGAAAATTTCAAGCTGTCTTAAGTTCATACGAATACTTTAACGAATTGAAAACCTGCTTTATTTAATCAGCTGTCTCGCTGAATACAATAGGGCTTAGCTTTACTCTATGATCTTATAGTGATTTATGTGATTCTTAGTTCGAAGTTTTGTCGGGTTACAACCAAAAAGGATGAAGGCAGTGGAACACCGAATTAGATCTGCAGGCATTTTGATTCAAGATCAATCGATATTATTAGTTAAAGTCAGAGACTTTAGTGGTGAGTATTGGATCCCACCGGGTGGTGGATTTGAAATTGAAGATGTCAGCACCAAAGGCTGTTTACGTCGCGAATTTGTGGAAGAAGCAGGGCTAGAGGTAGAAGTCGGTGAGCTGATATGTGTTCGCGAGTTTTTGGAGACAACGGCTGGGCGTTACAACGCTGAATTCTTTTATCATATTACTTCTTTCTCGGGAACGCCGCACATCGACAACTTACAAGGGCTGAACGACGAAGAATTGATTCAGTCAGTAGAGTGGGTCAGCTTAGAAGCGTTACCTGATTTACGTACCTATCCTGCAGATTTAAGTTCGGTGATCGAGCTTGTTGAGCAAGGCAAATTCGCAACACACTTGGGTAGCTATATTCAGGGTAATAATGATTCGGTGAACCACTTATAGTTTTTGCTGAATAAAGAAATGGCTACGATTTCGTAGCCATTTATTCTTAATAAGCCTGCCTTTGACTGACGTTGTTATTGTTTGCCAACGTTGATGGGTTTGACGTTCTTCGCTTTGAAAATATCCGAAGTGTCTTTTGAGTCCTGATCCTTTTCTGAATCCAGTGAAATATTGGTATGAATAGCCTGACTTCGACCATTGTCTTTCGCTTGGTATAGGGCAGTGTCTGCGGCTTTGACCATTTCTTGCGTGGATGCATTGAGTTCTGGGTAGGTCGTTACGCCGATTGAAACGCCGAGTTGCCCTAGCGATAAGCCTTTCATATCTAAGTGGAGCTCTCGTACTGCTTGTACAATGACGTTCGCTAATTCTAAAGCGTCTTTAGCATTACAATTTGGGCTCAATACAGCCAGCTCTTCACCACCTAACCGACACGCGACATGATCTTCATCGATCACGCGCTTGATTAGGTTAGACACTTCTTTTAAAACATAGTCACCCGCGTCATGGCCGAAGTTATCATTGAATCGCTTGAAGTGATCCAAATCGAGCATGAGCAGCGACAAAGGTTCTTGAGTCTGGCCTGATTTAGACCATTCATTTTCAATCGCTTCCTCAAAGAAGCGACGGTTATACAGCCCTGTTAGTGGGTCGCTCAAGGCTTGAGAACGAAGTTTTTCTTGCAAGCTTAAGTTGGCTAGAGCCAAACCAAGGTGCTCGGCTATAGTAAACGCCAGTTGTTTTGTCTCTTCGTCGACACTCACCGCCTGCTCCCCAAAATATAAATGGAACATTCCGACGGTATTTCCGTGTGCGGTTAACGGCACACACAAGGTTAGGCCATGTTCTTCACATTGACTCATGTGGCTACATGGCAAATTGTGGTGTTCGTCTCTTGATAGGTGGTGTTTACCTTTACGTAATGCCCAACAGTCATGAGGTGCATACATTCGGTTAGCAGGCCAGTTTCCGCCCCAATCGAGTTTTACTTCAAGCTGGTTTCGCGATTCTCGCATAATGGAGACGCACCCATTAATGTCACCCAACACTCTCGGAACGATATCAGCGACCACCTTTTGTGCTTCGTTGATGCTGTTACAGGCTGCAAGCATATTGGCCAGTCTATGGAGTAATTCAATCTCTTGAGTACTTTTACGAATTCTTTCTTCTTGCTTATCTCTTTCTTGGTTGACGACGTGAAAGATTTTTCTATTGCTGTACCAAGACGAGAATACAAGCACAATCAAGGAGCAGCCCATCAATGCAACGACGATGATTTGTAAATCTCGAGCCATTGCATAAAGGGTTGTCATCGGCATTGCAAGGCGGAGTACGTATGTGGAATCGTGTCCGTGGCCATCTTCGTGGAGTTCCAATTTCTTGGCGACGTAAAGTAAGTCCTGGTTGAGTGTTGGGCTATGACGTTTGGAAATACCGTCGTTATCAGCAAGGGCAGCAATGATCTCTGGTCGCGCACTGTGATCGTCTAACGCTGATATTTCTCTTTCTGTCAGTTGCGAATCTCCAAGTACTTTCCCGGAACTGTGGATGATTGTGAAACGGCGTCCAAAATTGGCTTGAGGCATGTGGCTTAGAAAGTTGTCGATCTCTTCGATTTCCATGTCGTATAGGTCGAGCTGGAGTACTTGCATCTGATAGGACACATCATCAATGAGACCATACATATAGCTACTCACAATTTTAGTCAGCCAGTCATCGAGCGTGCGGTTATAAAAATAGCCACCAACTACCATAGAAATGGCGAGAGCAATAATTGGAAAATATTGGAACTGGCTGAATGACTTCTTCATTGTTTCTCCATAAACAACTAATAGACATAGGGCTTTGATTAATAGAGAGATAGCAACAGAAAGAAACGCTTGGAATTTTAATGTGTTAGATGTTGATACCCACTATTAGTCTAGTAACACTAGAGAAAAGTGAACGGCGAAATAATATGTAATGTTGATTTATGTGCACTTGGTTCAATAAGTGCCGAGTTTCAATCGCCTGACAATTTTTAGTCAGTAGCGTAACTGAAGTTGTTAGTTTGCTTTGAGGAACTGAGTCAAAAGCGAATACTGCAAATAGTGAGTGATTTTATGCTGGTTGGGATAAAATACAGGTACCTCGAAAGACAGGCTGAGTAACCGATGGAACAAGAACAAAGAAAGATTAGAAAAGCGACACGAATCGAAAGCGTGATGAACTCAGCGATGTGGCACTTAAGTCAGCGAGACATGACGGAAAGTGAGTTAATCGCAAAACTGAAAGTGAAAACGGACAATCAAGACTGGATTTCGGAAACTCTCGCGAACCTGCGTAGCTATGGATATCTTAAGTCAGATAAAGACTTTGCTATTCATTTCGTGGAGCGTGCTTTTTTCGGGGAATTTGGCTCGGCGTATATTTTGGATAAGCTCAAGAAAAAAGGCATTTCCGAATCGACGATTTATGATGCGATCTCTCAGGTAAAACAAAAAAAAAGAATCGATGAGCAGATGATCGTGATTGACCGGATTAATCACTATTATCCCTCTTTCTCAATCAGCAAAGAGAAACTTGTCGCAGCCTTGCAGAAGAGAGGCTTTACCTACCAACAAGTAAAAGAGGCAATTGCTCAGCACCCAAAAGTCCATGAATTGAAATCAAATCTAGAAATCAAAGCTGAAAAAGCCGACATCGAGAAAGAGCTGCTTAAATACGCTCGAAAAGGCAAGGGACTTACCATGATTCGACAAGAGCTTAGACAGCGAAAGATTGATTGCAGTGAACTGGAGCATTTAGTCGAGCGATTATCACGAGAGGGAACGTTAGACTTTTATTCAAGTTGTTTGGAGCAGCTGAAAAAGAAATCCTATGATCTTTCTGACTATAAAGAGAGAAACAAAGCTTACGCAATGCTCACTCGAAAGGGATTCTCATCTGAGGAAGTGAAGTTCGCAATGAGTGAAATTGAAGGTGAATAGTCATGGGGACTTTACCAGGTAGAGTCCCACTTGTTGAATGAGCTGGGAACAGCAAATTCCGGTTTAGATAAGAGCTTTAACTAGGCTGGTCGATCTAGGCCGTTTTCTATGCGCTCTTCTTCGCAGGAATATGAACCCATTTCAAACTCACGGCATATCCAAGGTCTATTTTCATAGATCGAACACATGAGAGTGTCTCTGTCGAGAGCGGCGCACCAACCATCATCCAATCGATTCATTACTTCGCCACCGTCGTGGTCGCGTAGTATGAACTTTTCAGGAACACCTGTATCGGTAATTAGCATCACCTCAAGACGGCAGCAACATGCTTGGCAGTTCGAGCATGTGATTTCGGGTTTGGCTGGGAGGTTGACGATATTGATGGTCATAGGAATCTACAGTGTGGAAAGTCGAGGCATACTACTTGATAACTGCCGTATAAACCATCGACGATTGACGATAATATTAATAACTTTGCTAAATGAAACCGCTTCGATTTATCTAGGCGGTGTTGGTGTTATTCGAAGAACATAATAATTAACATAATATTGAAAGTTGGAGGGTAGGATTTGTCTTAGGACATGCTAGTCTTTGGGTTTACAGTAAACAAAGCAAAAATAACAATGAAAATTTTCAGTAACTTTGAAAGCGCTAGCATTCACGTAGTCTCAGCAGATGACCCTAAGAACATCCAACTAACAATCCCAGCAGATAATCAAACTGAAACTGCTCAATGGTTCCATTTTCGTTTGGAATCAGAACCTTCTCTCCAACATGAATTTACGATATCAGGTTTAGCAAATTCAGCGTATCCAGAGGGCTGGACTGATTATGATGTTGTGGCCTCTTACGATCGTGAAGAGTGGTTCCGTATTCCGGCTAACTTCGACGGCGATAACCTGACTTTTACCGCTGAACCAGAATATCGCTCGATGTACTTTGCCTACTTCGCACCCTACTCATATGACCGTCACCAAGATTTATTGCATACCGCACAAACCCATAGTCAGTGTCGGCTTGATACGCTAGGGGTCACCCTTGATGGCAATGACATGAGTTTATTGACCATTGGAGAACAGTGCGCGACTAAAAAGAAAATATGGGTAATCGGCCGTCAACACCCAGGTGAAACAATGGCTGAATGGTTTATCGAAGGCTTTTTACAAAGGCTTTTAGATGATACAGACACGGTTGGTCGTTCTATTCTAGATAAGGCGACCTTTTACGTTGTGCCAAACATGAACCCAGATGGCAGCATACGTGGCCATTTACGACATAACGCGATTGGTGCGAACTTAAACCGCGAATGGCAATCACCTTCTATGGATCGAAGCCCCGAGGTATTCCTCGTTCGCGAAAAAATGTTTGAGACAGGTGTCGACATGTTCTTGGACATCCATGGCGATGAAGCTATTCCATATAACTTTGTAGCAGGAAGTGAGGGAATCCCATCTTATGATGAGCGTTTAGCTGATCTCGAGAATACCTTTAAACAAGCTTTATTAACGATCACCCCAGAATTCCAAGATGAAGTGGGTTATGACAAAGACGAACCGGGTAAAGCAAACTTAACGGTTGGTTCGAACTGGGTCGGCGAGCAGTTCAAATGCCTATCTTATACGGTTGAAATGCCTTTCAAAGATCATATTTCGTGCGCAGATGAGCGTTACGGTTGGTCTCCGGAAAGAAGTGTTAACTTCGGACACGATACATTAGCTGCTGTTTACGCTACCGTCGATAAACTATAACTCCTCGATAGTTTGTTATTTTCGGCTCGCATATGCGAGCCGTTTTTGTTTCCTTTCTTAATAAACCTCAGCTCCCCTTCCCATACAGAGAAAACAGTTGAAATATCACTATAGAGTTAAATGGACATGAATTGTTGGTAGTCTATTTGACATATCTGATTGTGAAATTTGATGTTAACTCTTATTTGATAATGATTCCCATTACTGGCATGGTAAGTGCTAAGATTAAGATATGATTCAGTAATCATTAGAGGGTAACGACATGAAAGATATCCCCCATGGTTTGGCTTTGGGCAAGGTCATTGACAGAGTGGAGTGGAATGAACAGCTTTTTACTTTATATGTTCGGGCGTCAGTTCCGCCATATGTCGCCGGTCAGTTTACCAAGCTAGCATTGTTTGACGGTGAGGAATTCGTTCGACGTGCATATTCAATGGTAAATGCGCCTCAGAACAATGGTGCGGAGGCTGATCTTGAGTTTCTTGTGATTAAAGACGAGCAAGGGCTGTTATCGCCGAAGCTTCATGCGCTGAACATTGGTGATGACATCTATGTAGGAAACACGCCGAGTGGTTACATGACATTGCTCGAGGTACCCGATCATGTCGATGACTTATGGATGCTCTCTACGGGGACTGCGGTTGGGCCATTCTTAGCAATATTAGAGGAACTCACTTGCAGTCAGCGCTTCAATAACCTTGTGCTCGTTCATGCAGTCAGACAGGAAAAAGACCTGACTTACGCTGAACGCATTCAACAGCAGATTAATCACTTCAAAGGGAAGCTCAAGTATGTGCCAATTGTTTCTAGAGAACTTGTCGCCGGAACTGTACGTGGAAGAATCCCGGACTTGCTACTCAACGGTGAATTACAACGAGCAGCGAAACTCGATTTCAATCAAGAGCGCTCTTTCGTGTTCTTGTGCGGAAATCCGGGAATGGTGCGTGACACAAGCGAATCACTTAAAGCGCTTGGGCTCAGTAAACACTTAAGAAAAAAGCCTGGTCAATTTAGTAGTGAGAACTACTGGTAAATTTAACGACATGTTTTAAAGACATTTTTAAAATTAAGAGAGGGAAATATGAATCATTTAAGAATACCTGCGGATTGGAGAATTCAGCGATCTACGCCATTTTTTACCAAAGATAATATTCCTGCTGCGTTACTAAATCATCACAACACCGCAGAGGGAGTATTTGGACAAATATGTGTGATGGAGGGGCAAGTCACTTTCTACGGCTTTACAAATGCAGATGCAACAGAGCCTGAGTCGGTCCTTGTCATTAATGCTGGGGAGTTTGCGACGAGCCCTCCTCAATATTGGCACCGTGTAGAACTTAGTGAAGATGCTCAGTTCAATATCAATTTTTGGTCACACAAAGATACACAATCAAAGAAAATGTTTAATGCCCGTTAAGCTAATAAGGGCATTCACTCATATCATGGAAAATAATGGACTGAGTGTATGTTTGTTAACCAATTCGACGTCTAATCAAATGGACTTTATTTAGGGACTCTTGCACACTGAAACTTAAAGAAATGGATAGCTTTTATCCGTATTAAACCTCCATATAAAGAGAGGACATTATGCTCAATATTGCTTTTTTTAGCTCAAAATCTTACGACGAAAAGTCGTTCACGAATGCCAAAGGAAACCTAAAGGCAGAGTTCCATTTTCACGATTTTAGATTGACTCGAAAAACGGCCAAAATGGCTTATCAATGTGAAGTTGTCTGCGCGTTTGTGAATGATGACCTATCACAACCTGTACTGGAAAAACTGGCTCGTGGTGGAACTCGTCTTATCGCGATGCGATGTGCAGGTTTCGATAAGGTCGACCTTGAAGCGGCTAAACAGCTAGGTATTCAAGTGGTTCGTGTTCCTGCTTATTCACCTGAATCTGTGGCTGAACATACGGTCGGTATGATGATGTGCCTAAACCGTAAACTTCATAAAGCTTATCAACGAACACGAGATGCCAACTTTTCATTAGAAGGGTTAGTTGGGTTCAACTTCCATGGCAAAACCGTCGGTGTGATTGGATCTGGAAAAATCGGTATTGCTACGATGCGCATCCTAAAAGGTCTCGGTATGCACATTTTGTGTTATGACCCTTACCCAAACCCACTTGCTATCGAGTTGGGTGCAGAATATTGCGATTTAGATGAATTGTACCGCCGTTCTGACGTCATCTCATTACACTGCCCAATGAGCAAAGAGAACCATCACTTACTTGATGAAACCGCTTTTAACAAAATGAAAGATGGTGTGATGATTGTGAATACGAGCCGTGGAGAGTTATTGGATTCGACAGCGGCCATCGAGTTTTTGAAGAAAGGGAAAATTGGAGCGCTAGGGCTCGATGTATATGACAATGAAAAAGAACTCTTCTTTCAAGACAAATCAAACGATGTGATTGTGGATGATGTCTTCCGACGACTCTCTGCGTGTCACAATGTGCTATTTACTGGTCACCAAGCTTTTTTGACCAAAGACGCGTTAAATAACATCGCATCGACAACGTTAAATAATATCGAGGCCTTCAGTAATAATGAGCAGGGTGGAAATGAACTCGTAAGTTTTAATGATTGATTGCGCTCTGAGTTGAATAGTACTTTAAAGTCCCTCAAGAACTCTTGAGGGAATTTTGGTTTTAAATCAATATTTTGGCGTTGAGTTAATAAATTAGGATAACGGACGCCTGAACTGATGTTATGGTATGACTAAGCACTTAATCGGACGTCGTCATATGTATTTAGCTTCTCCTACAGAACAATTTAAACAATCGTTTATGACACTACTGGATGATTTTCAAAAAAATGATCCAGAAAATGCCGAGTTTTATTCGGAAGCTGGGGTGTGCTTTAGCCACTACGTATCCACACTGAATGACCAGTCAAAAGGAATTAATCTGCCCAAATTTTACGTGCCTTGTCACCACTTTTGGTTGATCACAGAACAAGCGGAAGTTGCAGGGATCATTCGTATTCGACACCGAATTGATAACGAATTTTTATCATTGGAAGCGGGCCATATTGGGTATGACATTGCTCCTGCTTATCGAGGGAATGGATATGGGACATTAATGCTCCGGCTTGCCCTTAACGAAGCTAAGAAACTTGGTTTAGATAAAGTGCTGATCACGGCTGACGAAGATAATATTGCGTCAAGAAAAGTGATTGAAGCTAATGGTGGAGTCCTAGAAAAAGTAATTGAGGGGAAAGTATTCCAAGGGCCAATCGCAAGATACTGGGTTTCTTGCGACAGTTTAGGCTAACTCTCTATTACTCATTTGTTGCAGGCTATCGGTCAGGCTAAAACTGATAGCCAAGGGTCACCATCGGGCCATAGAATTTGTAGGTCACATCAACGTCCGTTCGGCCGTCATCATAATCCACTCCTAGCTCATAGTAATTAAATGAGCCAGCAATCATCAAGTTTTCAGTGATTTTATATTTAGCGCCAAAATCAATCTCATACAGCCAGCCCTCAAAATCATCCATCCCTAAGTAGAAAGCTTGAGTGTGTGCTTTTAGCATCCAATCATCGTTGAGCTTGTATTCTGCTCGAAGTCCAAAATCGGGAAGCGGGGCAGTAACATCACTAACGACACTGTCTTCTGCAGAAGCGGCTGGAAGTTGGTTATCGTTAATTCTAATTCCAATATCGCCAGCAAAACCTAATGTTAACCACATGATGTGGAATCCCGCCAAGGCATCCACCGATAAGTCATCGTTTTTATAAAACTGATAGCCATAGCCAACACGTGCAATGTCCACATTGAGTTTAGTCGTAAGTTGAGCACCAGCTTGGATAACGTATGTTTCACCGTCGAGGTCAACCTCGAAGGGCTTAGTAACACGTGAACGCGTGGCTTCGCGATGTAAGCTACGCCAATCGAAGAACACATTATGTTTCTTGTTAAAGTAATACTCTATTTCCAAATATGGGAGTAGAGCGTTATCTTTCAATTCCAAGTCTGATTCAAAGTCGATCGTACGTTTGGTATTTAAATATGGGTCTTGAGCGTTAATTTTGGTGTCTGTCTTTGAAAAGAACGCACCGACTTCTACTTCCCATGTACCGGCAATAGCACCTGATGAGATTGGAATTATTGCTAGGGAAATCCATTTATTTTTAGACATGTTTAACCAGCTCTCATCCTTGAGTTCTTATTTATTATCGTATGAATTTATTTCCTCACTATCAATAACATAATGATACTAGTTAGTTATTCTCGTGATTAGTCACGAAATAGGATCGCCATCTAGTGTGATTGGCTCTTTATGTTTGAAGGCTTTCTTCAATCAACGGATATAGCTTTTCGTGAACTCTGGTTCTTAAAAAGATTTCACTTATTTTAGCGTTCAGATTTGCGGGGGTGGTGATGGCAACTAAACTACTTATAGTTGTATTGATAGCAAATGATCGAAGGGCGGTTAAGCCTATTCGTGAAAGGGGGAGCTATGGCAAAACAAAAAGTACAGCATTTCTACCATCCGGTGTCTGGAACGATCAGCTATGTTGTTTCAGACATTGCGTCTAAGGAAACGATCATCATTGACCCAGTAGCCGATTACAATGAAGTAACGGGAGAGGTGACGTTTCAATCATCCCAAATGATCCTCGACTATGTAGAGAAAAATGAGTTTTCAGTTACCGCAATTTTAGAAACGCATATTCATGCCGATCATTTAACTGGCGCTTTTTTTCTAAGTGAAAAGCTCGGGGCTCCCATCCATGTGTCGGACGCAGTGAAAGATGTGTACTCAACTTGGAAAGACGACTTAGCGTTAAAGGAGATGTTCGAGTTTGAAAACTATCTGTTGGAACACGAACATTTAGGCTTTGGGGAATCAGATTTGGAAGTAATTAATACTCCGGGCCATACACCCGCTGATTTAACTTATAAAGTCGGTGATGCGATATTTGTTGGTGATTCATTGTTTCACCATGGAACTGGTAGAGCGGACTTCCCCGGAGGGAGCGCAAAACAGATGTTTCATTCGCTCTCTAAGCTCTATGATATGGACGACGATACCAAAGTTTACCTTTGTCATAACTATCCTAAAACTGCGGACGAATTGATTCATATGACAACGATTGGTGAGGAAAAGCATGAAAATGACTTCATCAGAGAAGGGACTTCTGAAAAAGAGTTCGTTAAGCATCGTGAAGAACGCGACGAACAACTGGCGAATCCAAAGTTGATCAACCCGGCCCTGACTTATAATTTAACGGCCTCACTTTCTCATTCAAATGATTCCGCTTGAGTAGGCTGCTTGTGCAAAAAACTAGAGAGATATGAAGATATAGAGAATTAAAGCCCGCATTTCGCGGGCTTTATTAAGTACTCAACTAACGCAAGTTAACTGAATATGAGTTAAACCGTGTGTCGATAGAATTAACGACCGTAAGTTTTCTCGATGTACTGTTCGAATTGATCGCACATTACTTCATTAGACTCTTTGTTCGACGCTAATTCATTACTGCCGTCGACAACCACAATTGTGGCATTGAGCGATGAAACTTTAGCTTGTGTTCGGGTCTTTAAGCCTTCAATTTTCTTTTGCTCACCAGCCCATGCTTCTTCAACAGATAAGTTACATGAATCAGCAAGGTATTTAGCGTTAAAGCCTTCGCCAGTTAATGCTTCAATAGTACCGTTATGGTTAACACTATTACCTTTGTTCCAGTAATGCTCAGCAAGTAAAGGGCCAATCTCCGGGTTGTCTGTTAGGTAGCCAAACTTCTCTGTGAAATAAGCACGTGTTTGATAAACCGCCATATGAGCCAGTAAGTAGCCTTGGTAAGCGCATGCAGCTTCATCTGACAGTAAGTGTGGAATCGCCATCAGTGGACGCGGGCTACATTCTAGTCCCAGAATTTGTTTTTCTGTGTCACGGGCGAGTTTTGTAACGCGCTCTGGTGTTAGCTCGTCATCACTCAACGCGTAAA
The DNA here is from genome assembly GCF_043642225.1 of Vibrio profundi. Taxonomy (GTDB): domain Bacteria; phylum Pseudomonadota; class Gammaproteobacteria; order Enterobacterales; family Vibrionaceae; genus Vibrio; species Vibrio profundi_A. The sequence continues at coordinate 131,868 of NZ_JBHZSF010000013.1, forward strand.
GTGCACGTTCGAAATAAGGAACCACAAGGATGCTACGCTCACCGTAAGCTTTGAATGGTTGTTTGCTTTCAATCATCGCTTTGATGATTTCATCAGGAACAGGTTGTCCTTCAGCATTCAATGCATATTGCTTTAGCCAATCAGCATCGGTGAGTAGGCTGTCACAGAACATTGATTGAGTCTCTGCATAAGCCATTGAGGTCGGTGCGAATTCCTGAGAGAAGCAAGGCGCGTTCATTTTAACGTTGGCAAAATGAGCGGCATGACCACCTTCATGGAACAAGGTATTGATACCGGAATACCCACTACCGACTTGGTCTGGTTTGGCGTTGCTGGTGAAGTTTACTTTAGCCGGAATCCATTTATCTTGATCGTAAAAAGATGGAATAGGGCCATGACAAAAACCGTTCGGGTATTTGCCTTTTCGGTCCAACAGATCCAGCGTGAGTTCTGCGCCTGAATATTCAATGTTTAGACGTCCGAAAGACTCAACCCAGCGACGCAGAGATTTAGAAAAAGGTACATACGCATCTAAATCTCGCATGACATCACCAGAAAACGAGAAGATAAAGTTGTGCGCGGATAATGCGTTAGCCCCTTTTTGCTTCGCTAACTGATCTAAACTCTTTTGATGGCTGTTTTTGGTCTGAGCTTCGAAGTCGTCAAGAATAGAAAACAGCTGCTCTGTTGTCATTTGTTCAGTCTTAACAATCGAATAGTCAAAGAAAGTATTAAAGCCTAGAGACCTTGCAAACTCGTTACGACGCTTGACTAGCTCTAAGAAACCGTTTTGTAGCAGCCATTGTTCTAAGTCTAAGAAAGCTTGGTGTGCAGACTGACGCACTTCTTCACTTTCATTTGTGCGCACTGCTGCAGCTAATACAGGCAATGAACCTTCGACTTGCTGACCTTCCTCATTGGAGTAAGTCATGATGTGATTTTGTTTCTTTTCGAATAGCTCTGCTTCGAACTTAATGAGTTCTGTTTTTAGAAGCTGAGATTCCTCTGATTCAATCGCATGAGCTTGAAACGTCGCCAACCAACCTTCTAGCCCGGTAATGGTTTTAGACTTTTCTTGAGGGTCTGAGATCAACTCAGCCGCCTCTAGCTGCTGTCTGATGTCAGTGATTTGAGAGGATGCACTTAGAAAATCGTTCCATTTTGTTTGTGCTTCAGTAGAACCTGCGTGGTCATCGCTGATACCCATGTACGTTTCCCAGAAGAAGTCTTCTTTGTTGCGGTGGATAGAAAGGTAGCGTTGATTTAATTCATTGAGAAAAGCGGTAGCAGACATCTTGTTCCTTTTAAATGGTTACCGATAACAAAGAGAGTATCTCACACATCACAGTAATAAGAATCACTACGCTCCAACAAGGCGACGTTCAATATGTAAACGAATATTTACCGTGTGATTACAATGGTGTTATTTTGGCGGTACACCAAGACGTATTCAACCAATTTGGATTCATTAGCTTGCCTGAAGAAGCCATTCATAGAAATAAAGTCAGACTTTCCTTAGCCGAACCAATTATAGAAGGTGGATATAAATGGTACGACGTATTGATTGGTGGGTGACATGATGTTAAAGTACGCCACGTAATGGTTCTTAACGTAACGGATTATGTTATTCAGGCTTTAGATTTCTAGCGGGCATGTATGCCCGTTTTTTTTTGTAAATTCGCTTCTATAGAAATCATCGTTCAAGCGTTACAATGAACCATACCCACTTTCCTATGCGTTTTTCATGTCTTTAGTTATTCGCCTAATCACGTCACTGCTTTGTTTTGTTCACTCTGCCTCTGTGACGGCCAAAGAACCGTGGTTCTTACGGGAACTGTTTAATACTTCTCCTCAAAAGCCTAGTGCAACGCAATACGTTAATGATGCCGATCTGTTCGAATGTGGAGTTGAAACGTATACCTTGTGTAGTGATGAGATTTCTTATTATCGAACTCGTGTATTTTTGGAAGTCTTGGTAGAAGGTAGTGACGTTAGCCGTGTAGTGATGAACGCGGACTTTTCAAATCACGTATACTCCGAACTTCAGCTCAATTTACGTAAAGATGGCTTTCAGCTCGCGTCATTCGACATTGATGGTAATGAATTTAATGTCGAAAAACGTTTAATGAACGCTACAAACGAAGAGCGGGTAGAGGTAGATAAGGAATTGGTGACTTTTATAAATCGCTACCCAAACTGGACTTATGTGAAGAGTCGCTGGAAAGTAAATGGGCAACGATTTCCTGTTGTCCATCTCGAAAGTAACGGTGGAGAAATACAAGTTCGGTTAGTTCGAGATTGAAGTGGTAATTTTTTTTAAAACAACCATAATGCGCTCTGTCTTTTACTTTTCGGGAATTTCCTGTGAGCACTACTAAATTTTCTTCGATTAACCTAAAACCAGAACTTCTATCGAATCTGGATACTTTAGGTTATACCCAAATGACTCCAATCCAAGCGTTGAGTCTTCCTACCATTCTTGAAGGTAAGGATGTGATCGGTCAGGGTAAAACAGGTTCTGGTAAAACTGCGGCGTTTGGCTTAGGGGTTTTGCAGAATCTTCGAGTGAAACGTTTTAGAGTGCAATCGTTAGTATTGTGTCCAACTCGTGAACTAGCCGATCAAGTGGCGAAAGAGATTCGAACGCTTGGTCGTGGTATCCATAACATCAAAGTACTTACGTTATGTGGTGGTATGCCAATGGGGCCACAGATTGGTTCTTTAGAGCACGGCGCTCATATTCTAGTGGGTACGCCTGGTCGCATTTTGGATCACTTAGAAAAAGGCCGTATTGATTTATCTGAGCTGAACACATTAGTACTGGATGAAGCAGATCGAATGCTAGATATGGGCTTCCAAGATGCGTTAGATGCGGTAATTAACGAAGCACCAAAAGATCGTCAAACTCTATTGTTTAGTGCGACATTCCCGAAGAGCATTAAATCGATTGCCGACCGCATTATGAAGCAGCCAGAAATGGTAAAAGTAGAATCGACTCATGATCACTCTAGCATTCAGCAGCACTTCTATAAGTTAGAAGGCACCGAAGCGCGTGATGATGCGTTAGAATTACTGCTTCTTCATCACCAACCTGAATCTGCCGTTGTATTCTGTAACACGAAGAAAGAAGTTCAAAACGTAACGGATGAACTTCATCACCGTGGCTTTAGCGTCATCGAATTACACGGTGATATGGAACAAAGAGAACGTGATCAGGCCTTAGTTCAATTCTCGAATAAGAGTGTTTCGATTTTAGTGGCGACGGATGTTGCTGCTCGTGGCCTTGACGTTGATAACCTAGACGCCGTGTTCAACTTTGAGTTGTCACGCGATCCTGAAGTGCATGTTCACCGTATCGGCCGTACTGGTCGAGCGGGCAGCAAAGGTGTGGCATGTAGTTTCTTTAGTGAAAAAGAAATGTACCGTGTTGCACAAATTGACGAATACATGGATATGCCAATTGAGCCATCTGATTTGCCGAGCAAACCAACGGCTCAACCTTACCAATCGCGTATGGCGACGATTCAAATTGATGGTGGTAAGAAAGCAAAAGTACGTGCTGGTGATATTTTGGGTGCGTTAACTGGTCAAGGCGGTATTGATGGCAAGTCAGTGGGTAAGATTAACTTATTCGCTATGCGCGCTTATGTTGCTGTAGAAAAATCAGTAGCAAAGAAAGCACTTAAAAAGATAGAAGCAGGGAAAATGAAAGGTCGTCAATTCCGTGCTCGTATCCTGAAGTAAGCCGCTAAGATTAAGCAGTACAGCACGAAAGCTGTACTGCTATTTGTCAATAATCAGGTCTGATTGAATATAAATCATTGAGCCGTTTTCCTTGCTCAACATACATTTCTAAAGCTTGTCGCTTAGTCGCTGCAACAACCGAGACAACCTTCAATTCGTTATCTTCAAAGTAACAGCATTCAAATTCTCTATTTTCATCTAACGGAGATAGTGCAGCCATATAGTCTCCCCAGAGTTTGCGCATGTAATTAAATAATAATTCGAACAGGTTTATTGTTTTTCTTTTAAACTCGATACTTTCTTTAAAACACTTCCGTCGATATTGGGTAAGGTTTCTGAAAGTCGAATGTGTCGACCTTGGGTGACACTCAACATGATATTTTTTAATTCAGCGACTTGTTTTGGGTGTTGGTTCATCGCGCTGAATTCAATCGCCCTTTGATACAGTTCTTCCTCTAAGCTAGACACTTGCTCTTGTGTTAAAGGGATCCGAGCCATGCACACGTTAGGCAATTCTTCAGAATCGACTGTGATGGCTTTAAACTTAGTTTTGTACATCGAATCGAGCTTAGTACCTTCTTCCATCACAAAGCGGCGCCCTTGCTGAAATTTAATATCGGTACCGCTTATAACTTCAATATAGCCCATCTGCTCTAAAGTATAGATGTAGAAATTGATACTTTTATCGGTAAGGTTGTGTAGCTCACGAATTTCTTCAATGTCCATCGCGAGTGAAGTGATCATATAGAGGAAATCAAGCAAGTAGGGGTGTTCGTAAAATACGTCGCTGTAGTCGTCGCGAATTGGCTTCCAATTTTGTTGCTCGAGTTTTTCTGCCAGTGCAATTAATTCAGGCAAAGCCGTATCGATACATGAAGAATAGAGCATGATCTTGTCTAACCCTAAACTAGGGTTTCGCAAATGCCTTTTTATCGAAGACAAAGGAATACCAGACTTCTCTGAAAGTGCTGAATAGCATATTCCTTTTTGTTTAATACGTTCCCTAATTGCAGCGAGTAGGCTCTCTGGACTGATATTCATGGTCTCAATGCGTATTTGATGAAAGTGAAGCACAAGATATCGGATATTACGGGTACGAGAAGAGTGACATGGATAAAACTTGAACCAAAACTGATTTTTCGGTCAATTGTCACTGAATCACTAAACCGGTTAGCGAAGTCAGCCCTATACTATTAATAGAGTTTACATGGAGGTGTTCATGCTAGGTTGGAAGCCATTTTCTGTTGTTATTCTATTGCTAAGTTTGTCGGGATGTGGGGCGAAATTCGTTTACAACAACCTCGATTGGCTGGTTTTGGAGTACGTGGACGATTACGTTACTTTAACGAATGATCAAGAGTCTATTCTAGAATATCGCCTTCAGGCTTTAGCAAAATGGCATCGCCAAACAGAGCTCCCTAGTTATGTTGAGCAAATAGAAACCCTGCGCAATATGCCTAAATCGGATCTCACCGCCGACTTCATTCTTGCGCAACGAAAGAGTATTAAACAACAAATCAAAGCGATTATTGCTCAAGCCGCACCAGATGTGTATTCGTTGGCGATACAAGCCACGTCTGAACAAGAGCAAGAGTTTCTTGAAAACTTTAATGAAGAACAAAGCAAATATTTGGATAAGTATCTTGGTTTGAACGACCAGGAAACAAGAGAATTGTATGCAGAAAAAATAGGGGTGGGCCTTGATAAATGGTTTGGTTCGATTACTCCAAAGCAGCAAAAGATAGTGAACAACTGGGCAAATGAAATGGAAATTACGACCCCTGAATGGCGTAGTTACCAAACGCGAATTTTGCAGACTTTAGAACGCCTTTTCGAGAAAAAATCAGACACCGGGTATTTTCAAAAAACGCTAATGGCACTGTTGCTCGAACCGGAAAGTTTTTATTCAGAGAAACTTAGCCAGCAGATTGAAAAAAATATGCTTATTTCTAGTGAAAAAATCGTCTTGTTATTGGACGTCGCCACGGATAAGCAATGGGCACACTATCAGGGTGAATTGAAAGATCTCGAGACTTTAGCTCGAGATCTTATGTGACCGTGGCACTCTTTGGATTCGAACGTACCCGGAATCGTCCGTTAGGCTCTGTTCTGCGTGCTCACTGATTAGAACTCGCCAATACCTAAATATTCACACCCGTCATAGTCGTGTTCGTTTGAAGTGCGGTGTTCCGTCTCTTGTTGCTCACATTCAACAGTGTCTAGATCTGTATCTAAATTGATATAGGTAATTTGTTCTATGGTGTGGTTGCTCGCTAAAATCATAACGTGCTCCTTGTTAACTCGGGTACTTCTAAAATTCAGAAGTTATACATTGAAACTTATAGTTAAAGGAGCATAAGCTGTGCCACTTTTCTTGTTTTCTAAATCATTGAATTATCGATGAAATGACGACCCCTGTGATTCTATTCCTAATTTGATAATCACTATGAAAGCCGCCAAGTCCACTATCTTCAATTTGACTGGTTCTAGCGTCTATTCATCACCTACAAATCACTAACATCATCAAATACAAACTGAGATTTTCTTTTACTTTTGTACCAGTTCTTATTGGATTTACCTTTTCTTGATGCCCAGTTCAAAATATCAGGGTAGCTGTTGGAAAGGTCGACTCTCTCTTTAGGGTGGTGCCATTTCGATGGCATTTTCATTGCCCACGGTAAATTGTCTTTGGATTGATAATAACGATCATTTGTGGATTCGCTATCTTCATCAATTGAACCGAACTGCCGACGTGATGCCTTTTTGGTGGGCTTAAAGTTAGGGAAGTGCAATGGAATCGGATAGAGCGATGGAGTAACCAAATTGTTTAATGGTTGCACTTTCGTTTGAACTGAAATCTAGACAGGTGCTTATGGTCCATTGCTAGTTGGAATAGGCGAAAATACAAGCTTCGCTAGTATCACTGGAGTTGCCGGGTGCGCCAATTAGTATCGAGTCTTGGTAAATCGCCACACTATTCCCAAAGTCAGAGAAGTCATTTGAACCCGTATCAGAAAGGGTTGAAACCAATGTTGGACTAGCGATAACGAAACGGCTAAATAAAGCGACAATGGCTATAGTAAATATCAGTCGAAATAAATGCATACGTACTCCTAGCGAACAGTTAGAACATTAAAATGCGTAGGTGACTCTATTTGATTCATTGAGTTCGAGTTCCACAGTCTCGTTATAGTTTTCGTTAACGGTGACCCAAAGGGATTCTATGGAAGTAGGGATGACGACCCGAGTCCGAAATTGATTTCCTTTGATTATTTCACCAGTTTCAATCAGCTGAGAGTTTGATGCTGCATTGATAGGCTTCTCTAAATAAACGGATATAGGAATGGAGTGCTGAATCTCTGGGAATGAAAGACTTAGTTTTACCGAACGAGTTGTTTCGAAAGTAAACGACTCAGATACTGATAGTTGCTCAATGGATTCCGTCGCAAGCTGTTCTATTGCTTCTTGTGTAGGTTCTGGCGTACTTGCAGGGGGGCTCGCAGAGCTACTGGACCCAGAATCTTCTCCTCCACAACTTATGAGCCAAAGAAAAATGGGGGTGAATATCGCGGACTTGAAAGCGGGTTTTACGAAATTTTGCATGTTTGCACCCCATAACTGTTATCGGTTATATAGGGTAAGCAAAACTTAGACCATAGCTCGTAACTTTCTAAGTTGTTGAAAATTATTAATTAAACTGTAGTTGTTACATGTGATTAGGGGCATTTTCTAATTTGACTTTCAAAATGCCTAATGCCCCTATGAGAGGGAAAGATTAGCGTTGTTTTGAGAGTAACGCTGAAACAGCACTTTTGCTGGTTTTAGCTATCTTCTGCATGAGAGCAAAGCTTGGTTGCTGTATTCCATGCTTTGTATTGAGCTCTTCAAGCATCAGCAACCACAGGTTTGCTGTCATTTCTGAATCGGCTAATGCACGGTGAAAAGTGCCGTCATTATCAATATTTTTGTAACGGACCAAGTCCCCTAACTTATGAGTGGGTGCGTCTTGGATAAGGCGGCGAGCGATCAGCATTGAGCATGCAAATTGTCCATTGTAATCACGACCAATATTATCTAACTCTGCATCAAGAAAGCGCTTATCAAATGAAGCATTGTGAGCGACTAATTGGCTGTCTTGAATGAAGTTTGCAAATTCACCCATCACTTCTCCACAGCTAGCAGCAGTGCTTAACATACGATTCGTGATTCCGGTATAACCCTCAATGAACCCACTCACGCGAAATCCAGGGTTCATGAGCTGTTGAAAGGTGTCGACCACTTCGCCGTTAACGAGTTTCACGGCACCAATTTCTATTGCTCGATCGCCCATATTCGGGGACAAGCCAGTGGTTTCGAAATCGAGAACGATAACTGAGTCTGCGGAGTGTGGAGCCATGGTGTTTCCTAATAACTGTTTATCTGTATCGCTTTATATAAGCGTTGGTATTGCCGCCGGTGTGGCTAGCTTATTGTGGGTTATCACTGATAGTGAGCTCAGTGTAACCTGTCGAATCGTCATGCTCTCTGCTGAAGGTCAAGGTATCGTAGCGATGAACAATCAATTCTGCGGTGGTAGCGATGATGGTTCCTTCAAGTAAATGACCACCAATCAAATCGCCATTCTCATCAGCAACGGATATATGAACGTGCTGGTGGTTGGGCGTTAGCGTTGCCATGACAGACACGATTTCGAACGGCGCTTGAATTAACTTTGTGTGGTTTGCGTTTGCCAAGCGAATATTGAGTTGGGAAACGCAGCCCACACAAGATGCAATAGAGCCCGCAGCGACGTTATGTTTAGTCACTAACTTTTGTAGCTCAAGCTTTAAGTCTTGGCCACGGGTTAATCGTGTTGCAATTGGGGTGATCATTGGCTTCCCTCGAACTCTCACTGGTGTAAAGAACAAAACGAAGCCTTAGTTGGCTTCGTTTTGTCATAATTTGGCAATACGTTTTGGCTTGAATTCAAGCTCGGCTAATTACTTGCCTTCTTTTTCTTGCTGTTCTCTTTTCTTCTTAGGAACAAAGTTCAGCACCGAAATCGGGACTTCTTTGCGTGGTTCAAAACCTTCAACCACGCGGCGTTCAATCAAGTGACCAAGGCGCTTCTCAATAATGCATAGGTTCTTGAAGTTGTCTTTTGATAAGAAAGAGATCGCTTCACCTGTTGCATCAGCACGGCCTGTACGACCAATACGGTGAACGTAGTCGTCTGCTGGGAAAGGCATATCGTAGTTAACAACGCGTGGTAGGTTATCGATATCAATACCACGTGCAGCAACGCCCGTTGCCACTAGGAACTTAAGGTGACCTTTCTTAAAGTCCGCTAAGATCTTTTCACGAATCGCTTGGCTACGTCCACTGTGGAACGCTTCAGCTTGAATGCCACGTTTCTCAAGTTGAGCAACCAATTTTGCTGCACCATGCTTGGTTTCGATGAAGATAAGCGCTTGATCCCAGTTACCTTCAGTAATCATGTGGCTCAGTAGTGCCGATTTACGGTCTTTATCTACTGTTACTAGCCATTGCTCAATGTTCGCTTTCGAAGCGTCTGTCTTGGCAATTGAAATCTCTTCAGCGTCACTGATTGCACTTTTCGCTAGTGCACGTACTGGTGTCGAAAGGGTTGCTGAGAACAGCAGGTTTTGCACATCTTGCGGTAAGCGAGCGATGATCTTGTTGATGTCTTCGATGAAGCCCATGTCTAGCATACGGTCTGCTTCATCCAGTACTAACACTTCAACTTCATCAAAGTGAACCGCGCGCTGTCCGTACATGTCGATCAATCGCCCTGGTGTCGCCACTAGGATATCAACGCCTTCAATCAGGCGGTCTTTTTGATGTTGGTAAGAGACACCACCGTACATTGCTAAAGACGTTAGGTTTAAAAACTTCGCGTACTTCTTGATGTTTTGTTCAACCTGTACCGCCAACTCACGCGTTGGTGTAAGGATCACAGCACGGATGCGTTTCTTACGTTGAGTTTCACCTTTACTTAGCATCTCTAAGATAGGGAGAACAAAGCTCGCAGTTTTACCTGTACCTGTTTGTGCTGCCGCAATAAGGTTCTTACCAGAAAGCACAATCGGAATTGCTTTTTCTTGAATAGAGGTTGGCTTCTCGTAGCCTTGTTTTGCAACGGCTTTAACAATAGGTGAGCTTAATCCAAGCTTGGAAAATGGCATAAGTTTCTCGGTATGATTTGGCTAAATAGCAATGGAAAGGTTCAACAATCTTATACAAGGATAAGATTAATGGCGGCATTCTACCATGTTGCTTGTGTACCGCTAGTAACATCCACACTTTAGTTGGATAATACCGCCTCAATAAGATGACGATAAGACAGGGAGCTATGGAAATTACGCCAAACGAACGCGACGCAGTATATAAAACGATCTTTTCTCGCCGAGATGTGCGTGGTCAGTTTCTTCCTGATGAGATCCCAGAAGATGTATTGATGCGTGTTTTAACGGCCGCACATCATGCCCCGAGTGTCGGCTTTATGCAGCCTTGGGACTTTATTGTGGTGCGTGATATTGAAACCAAGCAAAAGATTAAAGCTGGCTTCAATCAAGCCCATGCAGAATCAGCGGAAATGTTTACCGATGAAAAGCAGGCGATGTATAAACGCTTAAAGTTGGAAGGTATTGTTGAATCACCTATCGGTATCTGCGTGACTTGCGATCGCAATCGAACCGGAAAAGTAGTTTTAGGCAGAACCATCAAACAAGAGATGGATCTGTACAGCACCGTGTGTGCGGTGCAAAACTTGTGGCTCGCAGCAAGAGCTGAAAACCTTGGGTTAGGTTGGGTGAGCATTCTCCACGACTCAACACTGCGAGACGCCCTCGATATCCCAGAAAACATCGATATTGTGGCGTACCTGTGTATCGGCTACGTTGATCACTTCAAAGATAAACCAGAACTTGAAACCATGGGTTGGCTACCAAGAAGAGACGTCAATTCAGCGATTCATGAAGGGAAGTGGAACCCTAAGCAGTTAGAGGCTGATGAAAAGTAACGGCTACGCTAGAAAGACTGATATTAAGATTTAAAAAAAGGGCTCATTGAGCCCTTTTTGATATTTGCTTTGGTTCGTTAACCGAGCTCTTAAGCGATCTCAATCTTCTCTGCTTGGTTCTGATCTGCCATAGACAGTGCAAGTGCTTCCGCAACTTTAATACCGTCGATACCAGCAGACAGGATACCACCTGCATAACCCGCACCTTCACCTGCAGGGAAGAAGCCCTTCAGGTTGATGCTTTGGAAGTCTTTACCACGCTTGATACATACAGGAGAAGAGGTACGAGTCTCAACACCTGTTAGTAGGCCATCTGGGGTAGAGAAACCTTTGATCTTCTTCTCGAATGCTGGAATAGCTTCACGAATCGCTTCGATTGCAAACTCAGGCAGCGCTTTTGAAATATCGGTTAGGTGGATACCCGGTGTGAATGATGGTTGTACATCGCCCAATGCACTTGGGTCGCGGCCTTTCAGGAAGTCACCGATTTTTTGTGCTGGAGCGTCGTAGTTCTCTCCACCAAGTACAAACGCGCCACTTTCTAGTTCACGTTGTAAACGGATGCCCGCAAGAGCGTCACCTGGGTAATCGCGTTCTGGGTCGATACCAACAACGATTGCACTGTTTGCGTTACGTTCTGCACGTGAGTATTGGCTCATACCGTTAGTCACAACGCGGCCTTCTTCAGAGGTTGCAGCAACCACAGTGCCACCTGGGCACATACAGAAGCTGTATACAGTGCGGCCATTCTTACAGTGGTGAACCAGTTTGTAGTCTGCGGCACCTAGGATTGGGTTGCCTGCGTTCTTACCAAAACGAGCTTCATCAATCATTGACTGTTTGTGTTCGATACGGAAACCAACAGAGAAGGGTTTCGCTTCCATGTAAACGCCACGGTCATGCAGCATTTCAAATGTGTCACGAGCACTGTGACCAACAGCCAGTACAACGTGGCGAGACTTGATCTCTTCACCGTTAGAAAGTGTAAGACCAGTGATTTGTCCATCTTCCATGTGAAGGTCATCTACGCGAGTGCTGAAGCGGATTTCGCCACCTAGCTCAATGATAGATGCACGCATTTTCTCGATCATGGTAACCAGTTTGAAGGTACCGATGTGCGGCTTACTTACGTATAGGATTTCTTCTGGTGCGCCAGCTGCAACGAACTCTTCGATTACTTTACGGCCGTAGTGTTTTGGATCTTTAACTTGGCTGTATAGCTTACCGTCAGAGAATGTACCTGCACCGCCTTCACCAAACTGTACGTTTGATTCTGTGTTCAATGTACGCTTACGCCAGAAACCAAAGGTATCTTTAGTACGTTCACGTACTTCTTTACCGCGCTCAACGATGATTGGGTTGAAACCCATTTGCGCCAGCACTAGACCAGCGAATAGACCACAAGGCCCAAAGCCGATAACAACAGGGCGTTCAGTTTGATTTTCAACTGCTTTAGCTACGAATTTGTACTCCATGTCAGGAGTCACTTTTACGTGTGGGTCGCTAATGAAGGCTTCTAATAGTTCAGCTTCGTTTTCAACGAGAACGTCCAGCGTGTAGATAAGGAGGATCTTCGATTTCTTACGAGCATCGTAGCCACGTTTAAAGATATTAAAAGAGATAACCTGATCTGAGTTGATGCCAAGCTTCGCTTCAATCGCTTCTTGAATGGCAGACTCTTCGTGGTCCAGTGGAAGTTTAATTTCGGTTAAACGTATCATTTAGATGTCTCGTTTTTATAGGTGTCTTAGCTAGACCGCTTCTAGTCGATGCAGAGTTTGATGAAAACGCTGATGTTGGAGAGAAGCGATAAGCTCACAATGGCGCGCATTTTACGAGAAATTGATTTATCTGTCATACTAATTTGGAAGCATGCGGCAATTAGACACGATATTAGAGTCGTATGATGTTGAATTTTGCTTTGGGATGAGTATTATCCCCATTCTTCAATTTTGACTAACTTATAGAGCAGAGCATCATGGCATTTGTCGTAGGCGATAATTGTATTCAATGTAAATACACAGACTGTGTGGCAGTGTGTCCCGCAGATGCGTTCCATGAAGGCCCAAACTTCATGGTAATTAACCCAATCGAATGTATCGATTGTGGTTTATGTGTACCTGAATGTGATGCTCAAGCGATCTTCCAAGAAGACGAACTACCTGAAGATCAAAAGATCTTCATTGAAGTGAACGCAGAACTTGCTGAGATTTGGCCTGTGCAAACAGAAGTAAAACCAGCGATGGATGATGCGGAAAAGTGGAATGGTGTGCCTGATAAGCTGGCAATGCTAGAAAAGTAATTGTGAAAAGAACTCAAATAAAAAGGCGTACTGAATTAATCAATACGCCTTTTTTAATATCTGCACACTGTCTGTTAGTCAGTGAGTGGATGAGCTCTAACTATGTTGACGACGCATGTTGTCAAGAATGATACCTGTCGCCATCGCGACGTTCAGAGATTCAGCACCGCCGAACGCTGGAATCGTAATTTTGTCTGTCACGAACTTAGCTGCGTGTTCACGAATACCGTGAGACTCGCTACCCATCAGCAAAATACCGTTCGCAGTAAAGTCAGTCTTATGAACGCTTTCGCCTTCTAAAAACGCGCCGTAAACGGGCAGGTTTGCTTGCTCTAGGTAAGCTGGTAAGTCCGTTTGGCTTACGTGTACTCGGCTAAAGCTACCCATCGTCGCACTGATTGTTTTAGGGTTGTATGGGTCTGCGCAATCGCTGCTCGCAACGATGTGCTTGATGCCATACCAGTCTGCCACGCGAATAATCGTACCTAGGTTGCCCGGGTCAGAAACGCCATCCAGCGCAATCATCAAGCCTGTCGCTTCTGGTAATTCAACCTTTGGGATCTCAACCACGGCAATTGCGGCATTGTTGCTTACCAAAGTGCTCGCTTTGGTCAGATCGTCTAGCGAGGCTTCAACACAATCAAACTCAATCAGTGATGCGTGATTTTCAGATAGGAAATCAGCAGTAGCAAAGACGTTCTTCACGACTAAGTCACTATTGAACAGCTCAAGAACGTTCTTTTCGCCTTGAACTAGAAACAGGCTGTGGGCTTTACGCTGTTTCTTTTGGCCCAAAGCACGAAGGAGTTTTAATTGGTTTTTTGAAATCATGTTTTTATCCTAGATATAAGCCCGCGCATTATAGAGCAAAGGTTAGATAACCAAAAGCGTGATAACTCAATGCGCTCCATATAAAAAGCAAAAGCGACCTACCAAAGAAACAAAAGCGCACTAAATAGTGCGCCTTTACTGAATGACTTAAACTGAATGGGCCTGAACGAGATTAATATGGAACAGGATAGCGCTTAAACACCTGCATGGTGTCGGATAATGCTTGCTCAGATAGCGGCATTGAAAACGCCGCAATGTTTTCACGCAATTGATCCATACTCGTTGCGCCAATAATCGTAGAGGTAACGCCGTCCACTTGGTTACACCATGCTAAAGCAAGTTGGCTTGGGGTAAATCCGTGTGCTTTTGCGACGTCCACGTACTCTTTTACTGCTGAGTTCGCTGTTGGTGTATCGCGGAAAATGCCATTTCGTTGCATGTATGTCCAGCGCGAACCTTCTGGCCTTGCTCCATCGATGTATTTTCCGCTTAACATTCCTGCCGCTAAAGGAGACCAAGGCAAATAGGCAATATCTTCATGAACGCAGTTTTCAATTAAGTACGGCCAATCTTTGGTGTGGAGTAGGCTGAACTCATTTTGAATCGACACCATTCTTGGTAGGTCATGTTTCTGGCTTAGCTTTAAGTAGGTGTTGATCCCCCAAGTGGTATCGTCAGACAAGCCGCAGTGGCGAATTTTTCCGGTTTTTACACACTCTGCAAGCCCTTGAAGAATATCCAGCATTTGCATTTCATGTTCTTGAGCATTGATGTCAGAAAACTTGAATTGGTTTGGGAAGTGCTTACTAAAATGCGGAGATGTTCTGTTAGGCCAATGCAATTGATATAAATCGATGTAATCGGTTTGTAATCGCTTTAAAGACGCGTCTACGGCGGCGATAACGGCTTCTCCGGTAATGGGCCCACCATTACGCACCCACGGCAGTCCTGCGCCCGCAATTTTCGTTGCGATAACAATCTCTTGTCTTCGGTTTTGGTTTCTTGAAAGCCAATCACCGATGATCGTTTCGGTCTTACCATAAGTTTGAGGAGAGGGGGGAACTGCATACATTTCTGCGGTATCAATAAAGTTGATGCCTTGGCTCAATGCATACTCAATTTGTTCGTCTGCTTGCTGCTGTGTGTTTTGCAAACCCCAAGTCATGCTACCTAGACAGATACGAGAAACGGAAACGTCACTGCTTCCTAATGTAGAAAATTCCATTCAAAAGATCCCTATGAGATTAGATCGCCAATACAGAAAAGTGAGGACAAAGTGGCGACTCGCTTGATTGATGAATAGAAAGTATTAACACAAAAGCAGCGTTAGTGGGAAGGGTAATGTGGGGAACATCTTAGAAAGGCAAAAGCCCGAACCTAGCGGGCTTACCGAATCAACAGTGGCTACTCGGTTAGTCCGCCATTGTTTTGAGCTTGTTGGACAGCTTGCTGTCTTTGCGTTTCTTTGTCTGACAGCGAGTGATCTGTTTTTTGTTCCAGTTTGTCACAATCTTTTGGAACCAATACGAAGTATTTATTGATAGTCATAACGAACCCTTACGTGAATTTGGATGCATCATGCTCGAACACTGACGTGTATTCATCATCCACTTTGTCACTTTATAAGGTGGAGAAAATAGGGCGTAGAAATTGGACAAAGTTATGAGCAGTCATCCGCACGGTGTTAATTATACTGACGTTACTCCCTTTGATTACGAGTATAGATAAAGTTACCAAGTTGCATAAAAATGATTTAGAGCAATTACGTAGAAAATGAGCGGCGTAAGATGATTCGCTCTGGCCGCACTACTCATACAACGATTGTTCATAGAAGTAGACCGGCGTATGCACCTATTTAAGCGAGATGAATCATGGATAAGCTTGTTGAACGTTTTCTTCGTTATGTCACTTTTGATACTCAATCAGACCCTAGTAATCAGCAATGCCCTAGTTCATCGGGGCAGCTAACGTTTGCCGATAGCCTCAAATCAGAACTTAGCGCGTTAGGATTAACGGATGTGAGTTTAGACAGCAATGGCTACTTGATGGCTAAACTACCATCTAATGTGGATCACCCAGTGCCACCTATTGGCTTTATTGCGCACATGGATACGGCACCGGATGCATCTGGAAAAAATGTCCGCCCGCAGATCATTAGCGACTACCAAGGCGGAGTAATTCAGCTTGGTGATAGTGGCGAAAAGTTATGTCCAGAGCAATACAAAGATCTAGCTTCGCTTCATGGACATGACGTTATTACAACTGATGGCACAACCCTGTTAGGGGCAGATAATAAAGCTGGTATTGCTGAAATTGTCTCTGCAATTGCCTACTTAAAAGCGCACCCGGAACTTAAGCATGGTGAAATTTGTATTGGCTTTACGCCCGATGAAGAAATTGGGCGAGGTGCAGACTTATTTGACGTTGAAAAGTTTGGCGCAGAGTGGGCGTATACAATAGATGGTGGGCCAATAGGCGAGCTAGAATATGAGAACTTTAATGCTACGAGCGCGGACGTTATTTGTCATGGTGTGAATGTTCATCCTGGAACGGCAAAAGGAAAAATGGTCAATGCGATGAACATTGCAGCCCAGTTTCAATTGATGATGCCGGCACAAGAAACGCCAGAATGCACCGAAGGTTACGAAGGGTTTTATCACTTAAAATCGGCAGAGATGGGTGTTGCTCGAACTGAGCTTGGTTATATCATTCGTGACTTTGACCGAGAAGGTGTAGAAGCAAGAAAAGCCTACATGAAAGCCAAAGTCGATGAGCTCAATACAAAGTTAGACAAAGGCAGTGTAGAACTTGTACTGACAGACAGTTACTTCAACATGAAAGAAATGGTCGAACCGCATCAGCACATTATCGAACTGGCAAAAAACTCGATGGTGGAGTGCGATGTTGAACCAATGATAAAACCTATTCGAGGCGGCACCGATGGCGCGAGGTTATCCTTTATGGGATTACCTTGCCCTAACTTGTTTACAGGCGGGTATAACTTCCATGGCATTCACGAGTTTATCACCGTGCAGGGAATGGAACAGTCGGTAAAAGTCATCGTTACTTTAGCTCAGAAAACCGCCGAACAATACCGAAGCTAACAAGTTGTTAACTATCCCTTTGTAATTCTGAAAGTATTCATTAATACTTCCAGAACGATTAAGGGAGTAAACAATGAATAAATTCGTATTACTTTGCACCCACATTAGCGTGGGTGCCGTTGGTTTTGGGTTAGGGGTCTACGCGCTACCTATCCTTATTGAACCTGATTCACCATCACTGCAATCTGTACAAACTGAAATGAAGAACGCCGTATACACCGGTACTTTTACTAAGGACAGGAAAGACAGCGACTTTCTTCATTGGGGAGAGGGTACAGTTTCAGTGAGCGAAAGCGCCATTGTCTTTGAAGGTGAACTCGCACCTGGACCAGATTACAAAATATATTTGTCGCCTCAATACATCGAAACGGAAGACGCGTTTAACGAATATAAATCCAGTATGCTAAAAGTTGGTGATGTAAAAACGTTTGATCGATTCAATGTGCCATTGTCACAGGATGTCGATTTAAATCAGTACAATACCGTTGTAATTTGGTGTGAAACTTTTGGTCAGTTTATTACTTCTGCCAAGATTCAGTGATACCCTAACGCAAATTAGCAGTCCCGATACGTTGGAGTAGAAATGGAAAAGCTGTGGCTTGTAATAGATTTTTTATTCGCGCATAAATTTCTTTTTAGCGCGCTGATTGTAACCGTCATTTTGGTCATTCGACGCCTTACAATTTCAAGTATCAGAGGTGATGTTGCTTTTCTAACTGAAGATCAACGTAAGTGGATGTCGCGCACAAAGAATGGCACTTTCACTCTTATTGTCCTGACATTATTTATGTTGTGGCAATCAGAAATCAGTGAATTTGCCTTGTCCGTAACCGCTATCGCAGTCGCAATTGTTGTCGCTTCAAAAGAGATAATTTTGTGTTTTACTGGCTCAATTCAGCGTGCCAGTTCACGATCATTCCGGATTGGAGATTGGATTGAAGTTGGTAAGTTATGTGGTGAAGTGATCGAGCACAATATGATGGCTACGGTGATTCAAGAAATTGACCTTCACCATGGGCAATATCACTACACGGGAAAAACCGCGACATTGCCAAATAGCATGTTTTTTACTTACCCAGTGAAAAACCTTAACTTCATGAAGCGCTATGTCTATCATAACTTCTCGATTACGGTAAAAGACTTCGTCAATTTGTATCCGCTACTTCCTGAGCTTGTGACCAAAATTGAACATCATTGTGAAGACTTTATTGAAGTTGCTCGACGTTATAATAGCGTAATAGAAAAACATGCCGGTGTCGATTTACCGGGCTCAGAGCCGCATATTCATATTAATAGTGGCGCGACGGGTGAACAGATTGTTCATTACATGATCTTTTGCCCAACGGAGCAAGCGTCACACTTAGAGCAAGAAATAAGAAAAGACTTTATGGAAGCCTATGCTTTGGCATTCCCCCCAAGCGAAGACGCATAAGTCAAAAGTATCCATTTATTAAAAAGCCGAGAGGAGTAACTCTCGGCTTTTTTGTTTAATCCAACTCGGAGACGGGTAACCAATCAACCGCTACACCAGCTTGCTCGAACATACTTTGGCTAACTTTGATTTTGTCGCCCCAACGAGACAGGAAATCTTCGCTTTGCTCTGGACAATGTACTGATGAAATTCCGGTTTGAATAATTTTTGCTGCGCAGTTTGGACATGGGAAGTGAGTCACCCAAATCTCACAGCCGTCTAAATCTCGCTTCGCGAATAAGATTGCGTTCTCTTCAGCATGCAGTGTTTTTAGGTATTTCATTTCACGATCATCTGTATCGGCGCTGTCAGAGACACCGTGAGGGTAGCCATTAAACCCTACTGAAACAATACGATTGTGTTTGGTAATGACGGCACCAACTTGAGTTGAAGGGTCTTTACTCCAAGAGCCGACCAGTTCTGCCATCTGATAGAAACGTTTAGCCCATTTTGAAATCATGCTTGTAACCTTAAATATAGATTGAGTGATGTAGCGTGAACTTACCCAATGGTAGGCGATATCAAGCGTGACTAAAACCCCAAACCGTTATTTTGCATGATATTTGTTAGTCGGTTGTAAGAAGTTTATAAACACCAAGTTTCATGTTACAGCTTGAAACAATTCCTAGTGTAATAATTGATATTCCTCGGACATTTAGAGGGTTTATGTTACGTAGCTTTTATGCTGTTCTAATATTAAAAAGCGACGGTATATTCATGCGTAAAAAGCTTATCCTGACAGCAATTGCAAGCTCGATTATCCTTGTGGGTTGTGGCGAGGACGCCTCTCAATCCCAGCAAGCGCCTTTACCACTTGTGGCAGTACAGGATGTTAATGTCATTTCCCATCAACAAAGTAAGTCGTACATTGGTCGCATTGAAGCGGTAGAAGATACTGCGATTACGGCTCAAGTGTCTGGCTATTTACAAGGCCGCCACTTTGAAGAAGGTCAAATGGTTGAAGAAGGGCAGCTTCTTTACACAATAGAGCCTTCATCATTTGAAGCACAAGTTGCAAGCGCAAAAGCGGCAGTGGCGCAAGCGAATGCTGCTCTCAAAAAAGCAGAGCTAGACTTTAAGCGTGGGGAACGCTTGCTCCCTCAGGGCAGCATTTCTCAATCGGAATTTGATGCTTTAACCGCAACCTTATTAGGCGGTGAAGCGCAGTTAGAGGCCGCTAAAGCGCAGCTCATTTCTGCAGAAGTTAACCTATCGCACACTAAAATATTGGCGCCTTTTTCTGGGCGAATCAGTGACACTAAAGTGAGCCAAGGCGATTTAGTCTCTCCGTCTTCAGGTGTGCTAACGACCATAGTTAGCCTAGATCCTATTCATACATCGTTTAGCATCAGTGAACGCGAACGTTTAGAGCTTGGTATGGACAAAATCGAAGGCAATGGTTCAAGTGAATCAAGTAACGTAGAGGTTCAGATCATACTTGAAAATGGTAGTGCGTTTGAACATTTGGGCGAGCTGGACTTTTTAGGCAATCGTATTGATCTTAATACCGGAACACTCGCGATGCGCGCGGTCGTGAGCAACCCTCATCAGCAATTACTACCAGGGCAGCACGTACGCGTGAATCTACGCGAAAAAACACCGATTGAAGTGATGAGCATTCCTCGTCGAGCGGTACAAACCGACTTAGAAGGGGATTACGTCATGGTGATGGCAGAAGGTAATGTAGCCGAGCGTCGAAATGTTGATATGGGCGCTCAAGTTGAAGGCGGCATCATCATCAAGTCAGGGCTTGATTCAAACGATACGGTCATCACTCAAGGTCTACAGCGTATTCGCAATGGTATGCCTGTACGCTTGCAAGATTCTGCTAGCACTTCTGCTGAGTAAGGAGCGTAATTATGTTAAGTCGTTTCTTTATCCAGCGGCCAAAGTTCGCGCTGGTTATCTCTATTATATTAACGCTTGCGGGCGCTATTTCGTTAGCGATATTGCCTGTAGCTGAGTATCCCAAAATTAGCCCTCCTTCCGTGAGCGTCACTGCTTACTACACGGGTGCCAGTGCTGAGGTAGTAGAACAGGCCATCGCCGATCCGATAGAAACCTCGGTCAATGGCGTTGAAGACATGCTGTATATGTCGTCTAAGAGTGCCAATGATGGTTCGTATAACCTCAACGTAACGTTTGATGTGGGTACCGACCCTGATATGGCGCAGGTTAATGTACAAAACCGAGTCTCCCAAATCGAATCGAAGCTTCCACAGGAAGTAAGAATGGTTGGGGTTACGGTGAAGAAGCGTTCACCTGACTTGCTTATGGTATTGAACTTCTATTCTCCGAACGGAAAATACGATGACCAGTTCCTGATCAACTACGTAAACCTAAACATTAAAGATCAGCTTGCCCGTGTCTCCGGCATCAGTGAAGTGAATGTATTAGGTGGCGGCGAATACGCTATGCGTGTTTGGCTTGATCCTGAAAAAATGGCGAACCTTAACCTGACTACGTCAGATGTGTATGGGGCACTCGCCGAGCAAAACGTACAAGTCGCGGCTGGTCGAGTTGGTGCTGCGCCTTATCACAACCCTCAAGAGGTGCAGTTTAATTTAGTCACTAAAGGTCGTTTGGAAACGGCAGAAGAGTTTGAGAATGTCGTTTTAAAAGCGAATAGTGATGGTTCTACTGTCTACCTTAAAGATGTGGCGCGTGTAGAACTCGGTAAGAAGTTTTACGACGGAAACGGCAAGTACCGTGGTCAAGATGCTTCAATCGTGACATTGTCACTTCAGTCGGATGCGAATGCGCTAGAAAGTGGCAAAGCGGTAATGGCGCTACTTGATAGAATGAGCGCGAACTTCCCTGAAGGTTTTGCCTATGAAACCAGTTACGACACGACCTTGTTCGTTGCAGAATCGATTAAGGGGGTAGTAAAGACTCTGATCGAAGCGATTCTGTTAGTGATCGCGGTGACGTATTTATTCTTGGGTAGTGCAAGAGCGACGTTGATTCCAGTTGTCGCGATACCGGTTTCGCTTATCGGTACATTTGCGATTATGCAAACGACAGGTTTTACGATTAATACGGTAACCCTGTTTGGTTTGATTTTGGCGATTGGTATCGTGGTGGATGATGCCATCCTCGTGATAGAAAACGTCGATACGACGATGGCCAAAGATCCAACAATCTCACCTCGCAAGGCGACATTAATTGCAATGAAAGAGGTGACGGGCCCAATTGTCACATCAACGTTAGTACTTCTGGCTGTATTTATCCCGGTAGCAATGCTTCCTGGTATAACCGGAATCATGTATAGACAGTTTGCATTGACGATTTGTATTGCGGTTGTGATTTCTTCTATCAATGCATTAACGCTTTCGCCAGCTTTGTGTTCTTTAGTTCTTAAACAAGGTGGCGGCAACACCGCGAATTGGTATCAAGCATTCAACCGTGGGCTAGAGCGTGTAACGTCGAAGTACGGTCAGATTGCTGGATTCCTAGTGAAAAAGTCGGTGTTACTTGTCACGTTTTTCTTCGTCGCGTTAGCTGCAGTGACTTACTTTGCGAAAACCACATCGACCGCGTTTGTACCGCAGGAAGATAAAGGTATCTTGCTTGTGAACGTCCAGCTTCCGGATGCGGCTTCACTGTCACGTACCGAAGAAGTGACAGAGCAGCTATTGGAAATGGTGGAGCAAGAACCGGGCGTTGATGGTGTGACACTGGTAAACGGCTACGCATTCATGACAGGCGCTTCGGCCTCGAATGGCGCGTCGATGTTCATCAAGCTACACGATTGGGAAACGCGTAACGCATTGGATGGTGAACACTCAGCGCAGGCTATCTCGCAACGAATTAATGGCCGAGCAGCAACTGAACTGCCGCAAGCGATTGTATTTGCAATGGGGCCACCAGCGGTTCCGGGGATGGGCGCAGCGTCTGGTTTTGAATTTGTTCTAGAAGACACATTAGGCCGTAGCCGTACCGATTTAGCAATGGTGATGAACGATGTGATTCAGGAAGCAAACAAACAACCTGAAATCGCTTATACGTTCAGTACTTTCCGCGCCAATGTTCCTCATTATTACGTGGATATTGATCGTGAAAAAGCGCAGCAGCTAGGCGTGCCGTTATCGTCGATCTTCCAAACATTACAAGGAAACTTGGGCTCGTTATATGTAAACGATTTTACTATGTTTGGTAAGAACTACCGTGTCACCATGCAAGCTGATAGTGAGCACCGCAGTAGCATTGCGGATTTAGAGCGATTCCACGTTCGTTCTTCTGATGGAAAAATGATTCCATTGAGCACGTTGGTAAGTCACGAGCAAATTTTTGAACCTGATGTGGCGTGGCGCTACAACATGTACAGAAGTACCATCATTCAAGGTCAACCGGCACCGGGGTACTCAAGTGGTGATGCGATTGCTGCAATGGAACGCGTAGCGGCAGAAGTGCTGCCGCAAGGCTACCAATATGAATGGACTGGTATGGCTTACCAAGAAGTGTTGGCAGGTAACCAAGCGATTTTCGCATTCGCACTCGCGTTGATCTTCATTTATTTGTTTATGGTTGCCCAGTACGAAAGCTGGACAATACCATTGGCAATCATATTGGTGGTGCCGGTAGCGACGTTAGGTTCGTTCCTTGCGCTCAACCTGACTGGTACACCTCTTAACTTGTACGCTCAAATTGGCTTAGTACTTTTGATAGCGCTAGCCGCGAAAAACGCGATTTTGATTGTAGAGTTCGCGAAAGTGGAGCGTGAAGACAAAGATGCACCAATCGATGAGGCTGCGGTTAAGGGCGGTACACTACGTTTCCGAGCCGTAAACATGACATCTTGGTCGTTTATTTTGGGTATTTTCCCATTGATCTTTGCTGCAGGGGCAGGGCATGTTAGCCAAAACTCACTGGGTATTTCCCTGATTGGCGGCCTTCTGTGTGTGTTGCTCGCCGGTACATTCTTGATCCCTGGCTTCTATGCATTTGTACAACGTAAACGAGAAAAGGTACATGGAGGAAACACTAAGCTTGTTCCTCTGGATGATGACTAAAGCTCTAGATACTTGTAACCATTAAAAGGCTAAAAACCTAAAGAGACCATGAACTTATCATGGTCTCTTTTTTGTTTGTAGCGCATTTGTTATGAGTTTTAGTAATAAAAGCGGTTGCATATATTGGTAATTCTTCTAAAAACTTGACCTATTACTCAGTTTTTATAAGTCTAATAAAATAGTGTTTTATTATTAACCTTATGATTTTATTTGAATTTATCGATTCGGCGAACGCTTGTATGCTCGAAAGTGTTTGCAGAATATTGTGAAGTGCTTCAAAATTAGAGAGTTAGGCAAAACAAACTAATGCATTGAGGTTCTTATGAAAGTCGTCGAATTATTTAAACACCGAGGTGATAGCCTGTCTTCGCATCACTCTGAGTTTATGCAATGGATTCATACCAATCCAGAAAAGGCTGAGTCAGATTCGCCGTTTAAGACGACTATCGCGCACGGTTTTTTGACTTTATCTCTTCTACCTAAGCTGACCGATAGCGTAGACCCTGACAGTTCACAATTTCCAACTGCAAAAATGGTGGTTAATATTGGCTTGAACCAAGTTCGGTTTCCGTATCCAGTAAAATCAGGAAATAACGTCAGAGCGAAAAGTACTTTATTGAAAGTCACGCCAATTAGAAAAGGTTTAGAGATTGAACGCGAGATTCGTGTAGAGATCGAAGGGGTTCGTCGCCCAGGTGCGGTTGTTGTTTCTGTCATTCAACTTCATTTCTAAACAAGAAAAGAATCTAAAAAAGAGAGCCTTATGGCTCTCTTTTTTTATGCTGTGAAAATTACTATTTGGTTTTCAGCTTCGTGTATCCGTACTCATCAATGAGTTCTTGTCCTTTCACAGATGTCACAAATTTAATGAAGCTTTCGCTCTCTTCACTCAGTTCATCTTTTTTGTGAAGAAGTAAGAACGGGCGCGATAACTCGTAACTTCCGTTTGAAATATTGTCTGAAGTTGGATCAACCCCTTCAAATTGAACCGCTTTGATTGAACGGTCGACAGAGCCTACCGAGATAAAACCAATAGCGTGCGGGTTATGGTTTACGATTGTCTTAACCATGCTATTGCTGTTGACGACCAAATTATTGGGGTTGATGTCTGACACTAGACGGTCATTTATGATCTTGGTTAGCCCAAGTAAACTTTCGAAACTATAGCGAGAGCCAGAAGAAGCTTCACGTGTGACCACTGCGATAGGTTGGTCGACTCCGCCAATTTCTTTCCAGTTGGTTACTTTACCTTGGTAAATATTGAACAGCTGCTCACGCGTCACGTTAGTTACGCCATTAGAACGGTTTACGACTACCGCTAGGCCGTCAAAAGCGATAGGGAAAACATTGAGGTTTTCGACTTGTTCACGTTCCGTTAAGTAGCGAGAGCTCATACCAATGTCTGCCACCCCTTTATTGACCATGGTAATCCCTGCAGTTGAGCCAATCCCCTGAACGGCTACATAGTTTTCTGGGTGAGTTTTATTGTATTCCTCGGCAAGTACATCCATCACACGAGCAACTGAAGTAGAGCCAGAGATATTGGTTTCCTGGGCGAGAGCTGCGGGCGCTGTTAAAGCAAAAGAAAGGAGAGAAGCAAGTGCGACTCGTAACATAGATTACTCCATCTGATTGTTATGATTGGCGCATATGATATGACTTGTAGATGACACTTTTGTGAAGCTGTTGAGAGTTAATGAGAACAGCGAGTGGGACAAATTTCGGATTAATCTGGATTTGTTTGCGACTTACTTCTAAGCTGATTCTGAATACGTCTACTTTCTAAACCGCTAACTCATATCGAACACTTTAATGAGAAATCTATGTCAGTGATTCAAATGGAGATGAGTCGCTTGGTATTCAATGCTCGGCGGCTTTGCACGAATCGAAATACTAACTTACCTGTAGAGTTAGGTAAGTCGCTGTGCGAATCTTGTGATGACGGTGTGACGTTCTCTAAAGCCCATTACTTACTGGATTCTAGCCATTCGGAGTATGTCAGCTATGTGGCGAAAGTGGTGTTCGAAGAAGACGGCCATCGCTGGCTCGTCTATATTCCGTCGAGTGAACAAGATGACTTCAACTGGATTCCGTATCCTTTCTTACCGAGAACTGAAGATCTCGATGCTATCTTAAGAGAGATAGAGAAAGATCCTCAGTCCTATTTCTGGTCCTGATTACTCATTTAAAGCTGTATTCTGCAATTCTGCTACGAAACTCTTTTGGTGTTAATCCCTGAAGCCCTTTGAATGCCGTACTAAAGTGTGCTGCGCTTTTAAAGCCAGATTCATAGGCAATTTGAGTAATCGATTTATTGGTTGTTCTTAGTTGTGTCGCCGCATGATTGATCCGCTTAACTTTGAGAAGACTCGAGAAGGACAAGTTTTCTGAAGCTAGGCGTCTTTTCAGCGTCGCGGTGGACATACCCATGTGAATGGCAAGAGATTCCAATGAAATATCATTTTCAATATTACTTTCAATGTAGTAAATCACTTTTTGGGTCGCACTTAATTGGGCAGCCTTTGCGACGGTTGCCAGAAGCGAGGGTTCTTTTTCGACAATGAGTGAGAGCAAAGACATCGCAAGCTGAGACAAAGCAAATTTATTTTCAGAGCCAGATTCTACTAAGGTCACGATCAAATCTTTGAGGGTACAAATGTCAGTATGGGTTCGATCAAATTTAATGTACTGACTCGGCGGTCTTGGAATTTCAATATCGTCGAACTGATTTCGGTATTCCTGAAAGATTGATAAATCAAAATCGATCGACAGCGCTGAAAATTGGCCATCATCAAGCTCAATTTCAACGTTTTGGATTTCCCCAGAATTGTACAAAGAAAACTCACCAGCATTTAGGCAGCCGTCGATACCGGCTGGCTGAGTAAAAGAAAGGCTTCCTTTAGACACGAAGAAAATCCCGTTTTTAGAAGCAGGGTAACGTTCCTTTTTCCTGTGAATGAAATTTGAAAAGCGAGTAATTTCAATTGATGGCATTTATTCTACTTCTTGTGAGTTACTGCTGTGACAGACTGTTTATTTTAGGATAGTTACCAATAAAAAAAGGCGCACTCGGCGCCTTTTTATCAGAAGTTAGAAGTCAGTTACTATTCTTCTTGAGTTTCGACAATATCCGCGAAAACCTGAGTAGGCTTCGCGACTAAGTTGCGGTTCTCTTGATTAACCTCAGTTAATACTACTTCTAAAGCGTCGCCCAGTCTGTATACCATTTCTTTATCGATAGAAACAGTGCCTGCTTCACCATTACATTCAATTCTTTCTTTATTATCAATAATGAGAGAACCAGGGATGAATGCCGCAGCGCCATTTTCCAGAAGGCGGATACGCATACCTGCGCGGTTGATATCAAAGATCTCGGCTTGGAAGCGAGTTTCTTCTGATGGCGCATTCGCTAGAGTGCGAGCATATAACCAATCACCCACGTTGCGTTCAGCCATACCGTGATGTCTACGGTGAAGCGCTAATTCTTCACCAATGGTTTCGTCTGGTGTTTGAATAGGTGCTTTACCGAGAATATGCGCTTTAAGCATGCGGTGGTTAATCATGTCGCCGTATTTACGAATTGGAGAAGTCCATGTCGCATAGATATCTAAGCCCATTGCGAAGTGAGGTAATGGCTCATTGCTTATCTCACTGTAGGCTTGGAACTTACGAATGCGATTGTCGTAGTAAGAAGTATCCAATGTTCCTAACCAACGACGTAGGCTTGCGAAGCCTTCTAGAGAGCTGATTTGTTCTTCTGTAAATGCCGTTTCGCTTTCTGGGTTAACTAGTTCCAACACGTCTTTCACTTTTTCTGACTTAAAGCCAGAGTGACAGTTGAAAACACCTTGGTTGAACGTTGATTTTAGAACGCGACCCGCACAGATGTTGGCAGTGATCATCGCTTCTTCTACAAGCTTGTTCGCGCTACGGCGCATATCAGCATGAATGGCTACAACATCATTATCTTCACTGAGCTCAAAACGGTAATCTGGGCGGTCTGGGAAGACAACTGCGTTGTTTTGACGCCACTCTGCGCGAGCTTGAGAGAATTCAAATAGCTCTTTAACGACTGAGGCAATGTCGTCGGATGGTTGCCACGCATCGGGTGAACTTGTTTCAAGCCAGTCTGAAACGTGGTTATACGCTAGGCGAGCATGTGACTTAATGTTAGCGGCGAAGAACTTAATATCATCCCCAATTACACCTTCTTTAGATACCGTCACGGTACAGCAAAGGGCAGGGCGTTCTTCATTTTCGATCAATGAACATAAGTTGTCTGCTAGATCGCGTGGAAGCATTGGAATATTACGGCCTGGAAGGTAGATAGTAAAACCACGCTCACGAGCAACTTTGTCCATCTCGTCATCTGGAGAGATGTAAGCTGTCGGATCCGCAATCGCGATAGTCAGTTCAAAATCACCGTTCTCTTTCTTCTTCGCGTATAGCGCATCGTCCATGTCTTTGGTGCTTTCACCATCGATAGTCACGAAAGGCACATGAGTCATGTCGATACGTTCTAAATTGGCGTCGTCGTTAATTGCCCAGTTGTCGATACCTGCTGGCTCGCTATTTGGTAAATCATTTTGAGCAAGAGTGACCCACCACGGCGCGATTTTATCGTCAGCGTCTGTGATCTTTTCAGAAATTTGAGCCAAGAAGCCGTTATCACCTTTTAAAGGGTGTTGGATGATATGAGCAACAACCCAATCGCCTTCTTTAAGTGTTTCAGGATTCAGCCCTTTCTTTGCTTTCGCTTTTAGCTGTAGCTTCTTGAGCTGAGGGTGATCCGGAACCACATTCAAACGGCCTTTGAAAAGCTTAACTCTCGCGATGAAACGAGTAAGACCTTGTTCCACCAGTTCTTCTGGCTCAGCAACTTCCTTTTCTTTTTCCGTGCGGATAATAGCGACTACTTTATCGCCATGAATACACTTCTTCATATAAGGAGGCGGGATAAAGTAGCTAGTTTTACTATCGACTTCTAAAAAGCCAAAACCTTTTTCGGTGGCTTTGATGGTGCCTTCTTTTTTAGGCAGGGTTTCTTGAATTTGTTGCTTTAGCTGTGCGAGTAACGGGTTATCTTGAAACATCTTACTTTTATCTTACGAGAACAATTGCGGACACTATAATCATTGCAGAGCGTGATTACTACCTAAAGCAATCTGAACGATAGATAAATGTATGCACTTCAAATGAGCAAAATCGACCTGTGGTGGGATAATGATCAAAAATTGTTGATATGATGCTCAGATTCTTGTTCATTAAGAAAAATATGTGATGTATTTCAATTTTTTCTGGCTTTTTTTATGCATTTAGGGAATAATCCGCCTCCCTTAGACGTCCCTAACGGCTTGATGCGTTTTATTACTGCTTCGCAACTGAACGGAATCAGTATCTGATTGGATCAGTATTGGAATTGGTAGAGCACCTGGGACCTTTTGTTTACTTATAAGATAGTGGGATCCCAATGTCCGAATCTGTAATTCAATTTAATGAATTAGCCCTTAACGAAAACATCCTTTCAGCACTTGATAGCATGGGTTTCGTTTCTCCTACACCAATCCAAGCAGCAGCTATTCCTCTTCTTCTAGAAGGTAAAGACGCACTAGGTAAAGCACAGACAGGTACTGGTAAAACAGCTGCATTCTCTCTGCCTCTGCTGAACAAAATCAACCTAAACCAACACAAACCACAAGCAATCATCATGGCTCCTACTCGTGAGCTAGCGATTCAAGTTGCTGCGGAAATCAAAAACCTTGGTCGTGATATCAAAGGCCTTAAGGTTATTGAAATCTACGGTGGTGCTTCAATTGTTGACCAAATGCGCGCTCTAAGCCGCGGTGCTCACATTGTTGTTGGTACTCCGGGTCGTGTTAAAGACTTACTAACTCGTGACCGTCTACACCTAGATGAAGCACACACATTTGTTCTTGATGAAGCAGATGAAATGCTAAAAATGGGCTTCGTAGATGACGTTACTTGGATCCTAGAGCAAGCGCCAGAATCTGCACAACGTGTACTTTTCTCTGCGACTATGCCTCCAATGGTTAAGACTATTGTTGATCGTTACCTACGTAACCCTGCAAAAGTTGACGTTGCTGGTACTAACCACACAGTTGACAAAGTAGCGCAGAACTTCTGGGTTGTTAAAGGCGTAGAAAAAGACGAAGCAATGTCTCGTCTTCTAGAAACTGAAGAAACTGACGCGTCAATCGTATTCGTACGTACTCGTCAAGACACTGAGCGTCTAGCTGATTGGCTATCTGCACGTGGCTTCAAAGCTGCTGCACTGCACGGTGATATTCCTCAGTCTCTACGTGAGCGTACTGTTGATCACATCAAACAAGGTGTTATCGATATCCTAGTTGCAACTGACGTTGTAGCACGTGGTCTTGATGTTCCACGTATCACTCACGTATTTAACTACGACATCCCATTCGATGTTGAGTCTTACATCCACCGTATCGGTCGTACTGGCCGTGCTGGACGTAAAGGTAAAGCGATCCTATTAGTTCGCACTAACCAAATTCGTATGCTTCGCACTATCGAGCGCGTAACTAAGTCATCAATGGAAGAAATCCAACTTCCTCTACGTGACAAAGTTGCTGAAGCTCGTCTAGCTAAGCTTGGCGCTGAGCTAGAAGCTGAGAAAGAGCATAAGTCTCTTGAAAACTTCGAAGAGCTTGTTGCTAAACTTCAAGAGTCTCTAGAGATTGATCCTGCAACTCTAGCTGCAATGCTTCTTAAGCGTCAGCAAGGTAAGCGTCCATTGTTCTACATTGGCGAAGACCCAATGATCGCAGCTATCGAGCGTGATAAGAACCGTCGTAAAGAGCGTCGTGAAAACCGTGATAACGGTGGTCGTGACTTCAATACTCAAGATTGGGACACTTACCAACTTCAAGTTGGCCGTGAACAAGGTGTTCAGGTTAAAGATATCGTTGGCGCACTAGCGAACGAACTTGGCCTAACTAAAGGTTCTATCGGTGCTATCAAACTTGACCAAGGTTCAACTTACGTTCAACTGCCAAAAGCAATGAACTCTGAAACTGCTGGTAAACTAAGCAAGCTACGCATCCGTCAAAAAGAAGCTGGCGCTGTTGTTGTAGACTTCAATGATTTCCGTGAACCACGTCGTGGTAACGGTGGCCGTGGCGGTCGTGATGGTGGTCGTGGTGGTTACCGCGGAAACCGTGATGGCAACCGTGAAGGCGGTCGCGGTGGTTACCGTGGCAACCGTGACGGAAACCGTGATGGCAACCGTGAAGGCGGCCGTGATGGTGAGCGTCGTTTCGACCGTAACCGTGGTGGCGATCACCGTGGTAACTACCGTGGCGAACGTGGCCATGGTAACGGTAATGGCGGACGCCCACGTCGTAGCGACCGTAACGAAGGTTAATCATTACGATTACTGAGTTAACTAAAAAAGCCGAAGCATATTGCTTCGGCTTTTTTGTTGTTTGGTTTTCAAACTCATGAAACGGCAGATTTCATATGGAAATCTTTAGTCCAGCGAATGATCTCTTCGAGTTGATAGGGTTCAGAAAAATAGTAACCCTGAATAAAGTCACACTTCATTTCTTTCAGTAAGTCTAATGTTTCCTTTTCTTCAACGCCTTCCGCAACAATGGAATAGCCCAATCCATGAGCAAGTCTGATTGCTGTTTCAACAATGGTTTTATTCTTGGTATTGAATGAAATGTCATTGATGAAGTTCCTATCGATTTTTATTTGGTCTATAGGAAGATCCCTCAGCAGCGATAACGAAGAATAACCGGTTCCGAAATCGTCAAGGCTGATGTTGTAACCTAGCCGTTGAATGCGTTCTAAGCGCTCTTGGCAGTTAGGAATATTGGTAATAGTGGCTGTCTCGGTAACTTCAACCACAATAAGTTGAGTAAAAGTAGGGTTGGAAGCTGCAATGTCAGCGAGGGCTTTATATAGCTTGTTTCCAATGACGTCTTTAGCCGATAGATTAATATGAATTGGATAACAGACATCATTTTGGGTCAGGGTAGAGAGATCACGACAAACTTGTTCCAGTACCCAGATAGTAATGTCTGTGATTTTATTGCTCTGCTCAGCGATAGGAATAAATTTCGCTGGGGGGATGTAGCTGCCGTCTTCCATTTTCCAACGAATCAGGGCTTCATACTCAGTCACTCTATTTTTGTCTGGGCAAATGATAGGTTGGTAATACAGCATGAACTCATTGTTTTCGATGGCATTTGGTATTCGGCCAGAGATCGATAGATTGAAACGTGCGGTTTTCGTCATATCACTGTGGTAATGGCTGAGCACTTGGCCACTATTTTTGGCGTGGTACATACCGACATCCGCATAATCGATAAGCTCTGCTGTTGTGATAGCATCTTCAGGAAATTGACTCGAGCCAAATACCACACCTGTTGAAACTTCAAAGTTATTAACGAAAAACTGTTCTTTTAGCGACAGCTCAATGAAGTTGACCAATTGAGTCACTTCAAAGGTGGAGTGGCGAGTGGTGATGATGACGAATTCGTCTCCGCCTAGTCGCGCAAGCATCTCATCTGATTTAAGTACTTTTGAAACACGTTTAGCGATTTGAATGAGAAGTTCATCTCCGCAAGAATGACCCAAAGCATCGTTGACTTGTTTAAAATTAATCACGTCGAACAGTAAAACAGAAAACCCTTGCCCTTCGTGAATGCGCTTGTCGATCTCTTTATTGCAACTTTTTCTATTGGGGAGAGAGGTGAGTGAATCATGGAGTGCATTGAATTGTTCTTCTAAAGCCAGTTTGTTGAGATCAGATATCGAGACTAAGCTATAGCGGACTACCATCACAACAAAGATACTCCCTCCAAATAGTATAAGAGAAACGCCTAGCACAAGTGCGTTTGAACGCTCCATCAATAGCAATTCGCTCAAGAAGTAAGCGTAACCAATAATGAAACCTACGATCAGGCTAGATAGTATTGTCCAACCTTTATGTTTCGTAAGACTACAAATGTTATGCGCTTGGACCAGACCCAAACAGAGTGTAATGATTCCGATGCTAACGAGCGTTGAAGGTACAATAGGCAAAATCAGTAAGTCCTTAATCTATAGGGAGTGCGATATTAATAGTTTGCTGTACTGTATATGTATGGTTAATTTCAAATAGTGTGTCGTTAATCACTATTGATCTTTATCTAAGTGTAGGCATGAACTGAGTAGTTACATTATTCGAGGGGTAATTGATTAATTTCACACTCAAAAAAAATGCATTGTTGATGGAGATCAATCAAAATTGCTTAGATTTGCTAATTAGGTAAAACAAAAGTTGAAACATTAAAAAATTATTGAATAATGGGGGGACTAAACAATGAAGCATCCGCTTCTTAATTCGTAATGAAACAGGACTCTTATCCAATGTCTAATTCGTTTGTACTGGTTATCAACTCTGGTAGCTCTTCGTTAAAATTCGCTGTTATCGATTCTAAAAGTGGTGACGCTATTGTAAGCGGCTTAGGTGAGTGCTTTGGCATGGCTAAAGCTGTTATCGGCTGGAAATACAACGGTGAAAAAACAGAAGAAGCCATTGATGCACCAGACAATCATCATCAACATGCGATCAACCGCATTGTTAGATTAATGGATACATTAGGCTTTACGGATGAGCTGGTGGCAGTAGGCCACCGAATCGTACATGGTGGTGAGAAGTTCACCTCTACGGTACGTATTGATAACGAAGTGCTGGCTGAGATTGAAAACTTATCTGATCTTGCTCCTTTACATAATCCAGCAGGCGCTAAAGGCATTGAAGCTGCTATGCAGGCGTTCCCAAGCCTTCCACAGTTCGCGGTGTTCGATACTGCATTTCACCAAACAATGCCTCAGAAGGCCTTTACAGGCGCTATTTCAAACGAGTTATACAAAGAGTACGGAATCCGTCGTTACGGCTTCCATGGCACAAGCCACTACTTTGTAAGCCGTGAAGCCGCTAAGATGCTTGAAAAGAAAGTTGAAGAAGCGAACTTCATTTCCGTTCACCTAGGTAACGGCGCTTCAGTTTGTGCTATCGAAAATGGTCAGTCAGTTGATACCTCTATGGGTTTCACGCCTCTAGCTGGTCTAATGATGGGAACTCGCTCTGGTGATTTAGACCCAGGTATTATCGAGTTCTTGATGAAAAAAGGCTGGAGCCAAGAGAAAGTTTTTGAAACTCTGAACAAGAAATCAGGTTTCCTAGGTGTTTCAGGCCTAACGTCTGATGCTCGTGGCATTTTAGAAGCAATGGAAAACGGTCATGAAGGCGCGAAGCTAGCATTCGAAGTCTTTACGTACCGAGTGGCGAAATACATCGGCTCTTACATGATCCCGTTAACCAATCTAGATGCGATTATCTTCACAGGTGGTATCGGTGAGAACTCATTACCTATTCGTCGTGAAATTTTAAACAACCTAAAACTTTTAGGCTTCGTTGAAGATGAAAAGGGTAATGAAGATGCGCGCTTTGGTAATTCAGGCATCATTGCTAAGTCTGAGTTGTTGAACGCAGTCGCTATGGTTATTCCAACCAATGAAGAGTTGGTTATAGTAAAGCAGTCGGTTGCACTCCTAGATTGATTTATATTCAATGATTTAAGGCCAATCCTTTTAAAGGGTTGGCCTTTTTTTATCAGTAAAAACAGATATTTACTATTGCTTATAAAAGATAACGCGCCCACGAAAATCGTCTGAGTTGGTTGGTGCTATGCCGTTGGTTGGATATATTAAATGCCTATTTTATAGCATGATAAGCAGGAGCAAGTATGGAAATAAGAAAAGCATATATTTACTCAAGGGTAAGTAAAGGGACACAAACGAAGGGAGATGGGTTACGTAGGCAAGTGGAATCTGCTACGAAGTTTGTAGAAATGAAAAATGCCAGTAACCGAAGTAGCGGGCGGCATACTTAAGTAGTCGAAGATAATTTGATTACCGATAGGGGACTTTCTGCCTATAAAGGGTTAAATACGGAGGCAAATGCTGGGTTAGGTGCTTTTATCGAGGCAGCTAAGAATGTAGATATAGCGAGAGGCTCACTACTAGTAGTTGAGGCTATTGATAGGATTAGCGGTTTACCTGCCGATGAAGCACGTAAGTTATTCGGTATGTTCAAAACTTATGGTATAGATGTTGCCGATCTGCTCCAGTCAGACTGGACACTAACTAAGCGACATTTTGCTTTTCAAAGTTCATTGGGCTTAGGTACCCAAGAGCACTGTGCCTTCTCGTTCGATTAT
>NZ_JBHZSF010000014.1:0-123590 GCF_043642225.1 Vibrio profundi
GCCGTATGCAGTGAAAGTTGCACGTACGGTTCTTAGGAGGGCGGCATCTGGTAACAGGTGTCGCCTATCCGACAAAAACGTCACAACATGAATTTTTACGCGTGGCATTTTCTAGCTCGAAAATGCCCCAAAACGTTTTAGTTAAATCTATTAATAGTGCAGATAA
Organism: Vibrio profundi; assembly: GCF_043642225.1. GTDB lineage: Bacteria > Pseudomonadota > Gammaproteobacteria > Enterobacterales > Vibrionaceae > Vibrio > Vibrio profundi_A. The sequence continues at coordinate 167 of NZ_JBHZSF010000014.1, forward strand.
AGTGGTGCAATAACTTACTTTTTCTAACCCTAGAACATCTACAAGTTTGTAGGTTTTATCAAAGTTAGTCTGCCTAACTACAAAAAACAGAACTAAGAGATTGTAAAGATAGATTTATGAACTTCTCACCCATATCGTCATCAATGGTGTATTTAGTCTGTTCTTTTCCATCAACTTCAACCTTTTCATCTAGGATAGTGAATCTAGCTCTATACTCGCTGTCTGGGGTAGTTAGCACTAAATCACCCTCACTATCTGAGATTTCATCGAACCATAGTTCAAGTGTTGGTAGCTCTTCCCTCGTAGGGAACTGGAATTTTTCGTATTTACCTTCAATTACGGCTATATCGTCAAATTCAAAGCGATTGGTTAGGTCTTCCAGTAACTTCTGACAAGAATTTTTTACTAGGTTCTGTAAAGGTGACGCATTAGCCATCTTGATGACTTCTCTAGATGCTACGTCATGTTCTAGGTTGCTAAAGCTAGCCTCACCAACTATACCCATATGACCACGTATAACCTCTTCGATAGCACTAAAGGTATTTAATATGTTCTGGTCTCTAGAACTTCCATCTTCTTCTGGTGACACATCCCATACCTCTTTAAAGTCGTCACCCATGTAATACGCTAGATGAATGACTTCTGAATAGGCTCTGCTGAATATCTCTACACTAGAATCTGACAAGTCTATGAACCTAACCCCTATGTCATCACTAAGCTTATGCAGGTTGTTTTGGAGATGTGTATACAACTGGTGAATGAAACCATCTAGAGCTCGTTTTTGGTCGGGGTTCTTTTCTTTGTGCTCCGAGAAATGCTCGTAAAAGCTATAAAGGATTTCACCTGTCTGAATAACAAACCTATTCACTTCCGATACAGCAGTCGGCTTTAAGGTGACTTCGCCTTTTTCTTGAATGCGGTTGAACTCGTACAATTCTGAGAAAATTACAGGTAAATCTTCCTCTGTTATGTACTTGAACTTCGCATTCTTTACCCGTCTTCCCATGACTTTTTCAAAATGCTTTTGTTGCTCGTAATACATTTCATAAAGACGCTTGTCCTTTTGTAGCTCTAAACCCTTCATAGTCTGCTCTGAACGGTGGTTAGCAGTAACCCAAGCAACTAAAGGAATGCTCAAAGAGGCGATAGTCATAGGTATTTTGAAGGTCGTCCAGAAGTCAGCTAGTAGCTTGGGTACATCTTCATAGGTGTGGAGCACGTAACCCAATGCAAATGAGCCTAAAATCGGTACTCCTATTGCTGCTTTGAATAGCTTTGTTTGAGATAGTTTTTTGTTATCTGACATTGGTTCTACCTTCTCATTGAACCTATAGCTCCTGAACCTCTCACTTGGACTGCTAGAATGTAATGCCCATCCAGTTCAGCAAGGTTTCGATAGCACACTTCAAAGTGATTATCTTCGATAAGTCTCTCTTTCGTATCTTCGGGTAAGGTAAACGAGTAACCTTCTTCGTTGATAATTTCAGTCCTCACCATATTGTATTTTGCGTTAAACACGTTAGAGGGCATCTTCTCTTCTTGCTCTGGTACTCCAAAAGGGATTTCCTGTTCAAAGAAGATTCGCAAAAACTCTTTTTCTTCATCTTTTAGGTCGTTAGAAAAGGCTATCAAGGTCTTTTTACGTTCTTCTTCGAGGTAGTTCGTTAAACAATCTCGAACAATTGGATGCAACTCGTAGACGTTTTCAGAGAAGCTCTTGCGGCCTATGGCTCGGATGTAACCAATGTTATGAAAGTGAAGAGCAGGGTCTCTATTTCGCTCTAAAGATACGCTTTCGGATAGCATTCTTTTTAATAGTGAAAACTCTGTTCTATCGAGGTGAGGTAGCGTTGATTCAACTTCTCGTCTAAATGCCGATACCTTAGACTTTGCCTCTTTCCTTGCAGCCTCTTGTGCTTGCTTTTGTTGAAGTGACTCTTCATTTTTGTCTTGTCTACGCTTGTTCCAAGATTTCAGCCAATACAAAAGCTCTATGGATAAGTGGGAAAGGCTGTAAGCGGTCAGCATAAGTATGTAGGGGATGTATTCACTTGGTAGCCTCTTCGAAGCCATGAAAGCACTTGTGAAGCTCCAAAAGAATACTAGAAGCAGCACAAACACAAATAGCTTTAAGGCTGTCTTAACCGAAGTTACTGCTGTTACAAGCTTTAGAATCCACTCTGGCACTCTGTCACCCTATCAATATATGTAAGATGAGGAATTGTATCATTTTCTTACAATGCACTGTAAATATAGATGTGCAGATTGGTGAGTATCATGTGTAACCCAGCTCAAGGAAATTAGGAGCCCTAAATATTGCTTTGAGAACAATCAACCTTTAGTTAAGCGAAAACCGTTAGTTTTAGAGAGCAACAAGGTTTGCAATACCTCATCTAATGTAACTTGGCTAAGTAACTGACTCATTTTTGTCCAAAAACATCACAACCTGAATTTTTACGCGTGGCATTTTTTAGCTCGAAAATGCCCTATTGTAAGCCAGAGTTAAATTGAACCTGATTTCAAACCCTGCTATTTGACTTACTTTTCCTTATGTAGAGAACTCTAACTATGTGGTCAAATCTGCTAGTTCACTACAATTCGCACAACTCAGTCACGCCGATAGTTTTCGTATACGTCTCGTTGTGAACTTCGTATATGCATAACTTCGTTGTGGTTCCCTTTTGCTCGTCTTGCAAGTAGGCGGTTGTTGCGTATGCCTAGGTTGCAGAGAACAGGGCGACCAGTGCCGCCAGTGTGATTAATTTTTTTATGATGATGCGTCCTGTGCTAGTTGTATGATGTTCTTATCGGTTGTTACATTTCGCATCTATGAGTGTATTCACGGATGAATGCATTTGAGTCGCTAAGGATGTAACGCAACGTGACGTGCTCGATGTTGGTCACGTTCTGGGCGTTCAGTTGCGCCGTGATGTTATTACAAACTAGGTTAGCGGTCGGTGCGTAAATCACATTCATACTGTTCATTGGCGTTAGATCTCCAAACGGGGCAAGCAGCGTCTGCTGATAAGTGGTGGTCAGCGTCGTATCAACAAGCATCATTACAGCACTGTCATTACGCGTTAGCTCATCGGCCATCGTTCCAGATAGTTGTGATAGAGCTTGGTTTAGGGTCTTAACATCGTGCTCTGTCATATCAACCGCCGATGCTGTGAATGAAGCTGCGATTAGTGCCGCCGCTAGTACTAATTTTTTCATGATCTGTATTCCTGTCTATGTTCGTTAAATCTGGGACTTAGAGGGGAAGTATTTGATGAGTGGATTGTAAGGAATTTAGGGGAAGGTACTTACCATTATGCGCCACTAGCGATTGTGGGATGTTTAGATAAGGAAGATTAGTCTGAAAGTAAAAACCGAGAATTATAGTTTTATTACACATTGCCGATCAAAAAATTTTGTCTTCTGACACTGATTACGGTTCATTGGTTCGTAGGAAGGGTCATTATTTAGAAGTGTGTTTACCTATTTTTAGTAGCAGCACATCGTTTTTACTTAGCAGTTCATCGGCAGTACCAAATGTCGGAAGACAAAAGTTTGTAAATTCCAATAAAGTCTGTTTTTAGTCCCTAAAAGTGTAACGCCTTTCTTAATGGTTAATATCTAAGGTTGTGAGGGTAAACTGAAAGAAAGCGTAATTCTTATGGAAGTTGTGTTTTTTTGCTGATTGGAATCGATTAGGGGCGCGGTTGCCAAACTCATTTCTGCTCCATTTAGTGTTAGATTTTTTTACTCATTCATATCTTGTTAATCTGAGTTTGACCTACTCAAACTTATCCACTTGAGTAGAGAAGTTATTGTTCCCGCTTTTAGGCGATATTTTGCAGCTTAGTATCCCTTGTCTTACTTTAACTTATTGATTGTTAATTGAACCAATATGATTAAGAGTGCATTATATAGAAGAAAAAGACGACAGTTTGTCGACTAATAAGCGTTAGGTTTTAAAGGACGTTCAGTGTTTAAGGTAATAAAGAAAATAGTCACAAGTTTCTTAGCGCTTCATGCGGTAGCTCGCTATCTCATCTTGAGTGTACTAAGTGCGATGTTTGGCGCAGGTTATGTAGGAATCATTAGTGAGTTCGCATCCTATTACTTTGCATGGCAAAGTGGTTTTCGTATTCCAGCTGAGGGCATCCCATATCTCGCAATGACGATTTCCACGATCAGTTTCTTTCTATTCATAGTATTTGCAGTTGTCTTCGCGCTAGTTTATTTAATGGGGCTTTTCTTTACTTACTATGCAGTCATTTTTTCGGTGCTCTTGCGGCAGTTAGGAACTGATGTAAAGGGTGGCTTTTTAAGTTATCACTCAAAAGTAAGAGAGCTTCCTATTTGGGCGATCTTTCTAATTGGCACTGGTTTAGGTTTCAGCTTGTGGGGTGCTTTTTCTATTGTAGAGCTGTATCGGGATTCCTTCTCTTTTGATATTTGGCGATTATTAAGATCAGTTTTCCTAGGGGTGTTGCTGCTAGTCCTAATATGGAACAAACGAATGTTAGTCTGGTTTGCTCTCTCAATGTCCTTGCTAACTGTGGTAACGGTGCCTTATGCGTTGTTCAATACAAGTAATTATGCACATATCTTGCAAGATTTACGTTATGGTGGTGGTATCGATGTGCTCCTAACTTTGAAATCAAGTGACGAGCTACACGAATATGAGCTATTGATGCGCACCTCAAAAGCACTCATCTTAAGAGATGCTGAAAGTCGGGTAGTTGAAGTGCCAATGGACAACATAGTAAAAATAAACTACGGCCGAAAATAAACCTAACAAGCCTTTAAGGCTTCAAGATACTTTTTCTAATCCAATTTTGGCACGTTAGAATCCATACTCTAACGTGCTTTTGTCCAAAACCTTCATGGGGTGAATTTTTACCCGTGGTATTTTCTAGAACTCTTAGCTGTGAAATCCGTGGTGTATTAAGGGGTAAATTCCATAATGCCTCAACGGTTCGATGGAAACACGGCTAGACTTCAATGATTCATTATTCATACATGTAACTTATTTATATTATTGAGATTTGGTATGATGATAATCGAGCGTTTCTGAATGCAGCGGTACAATGTTGATTTGGGAAAGCAAAAATCTTTTAACAATTGTTTGAACGAGATTTGAAGCGACATTAGTCTCCTTATTCCTTCATTAAAAGATGTCATTAGCAATCAAGAACAATTCAAAATGGAACATATGATGAATATCGGTGTGCTTACAGAGATCTTTGAAAAAAACTACATCCTCGATGAGAGCTCAAAAGCCAAAAATTTGGAGCCTAGTGAAACTAGGCGGGTTATCAATGAGCTTATCTTATCAGGAGGTAGTGCTTCAAACTTCACATCAGAAGAGAATGTTTACTACGAAGAAGTTATTCTCAAGCTTTACGAAGAAGAAATACAATCAAAGATAAAATGGCGTAATAGAATGATCGAACTCGCGAAACATGTTTCTGTTTGGTCGCGCGATAAGTCAAAGGTAGGAGCTGTTCTAGTTTCTAAGAAAGGTGGTGATATCACGTTAGGGTATAACGGATTTCCCTTTGGAGTTAAGGATTGTCCCGATCGTTATGACGAAAAGAAGCAAAAGCTCAACATCATAGTGCATGCAGAAGTTAACGCAATAATCGCGGCTGGTGCACGAGCCGCTGATGGACACCTTTACGTTGCGGGAAAACCTATTTGTGCAAGGTGTGCTGGCCCTATTATTCAGTCTGGTATTAAACGGGTATTTGCAGAAAAGCCACTACAAAAAGGAGAATATGAACCACCAACAGATAAGAATGCAACTGACTGGCATGAGATTGGTAACCTCGCAATCACAATGTTAAAAGAAGCTGGTGTTGAATGTATTTTCTTCACTAAAACATCAGATGGCTACGAATATAGTGATTTTTCTTAGAGTATTATTTGAATAATCAAGGCTCCTAACGGAGCCTTGTTGGTCATCGGTATTTAGTTAAGCAACAGCTCTGTTCCCCACAATCAAAACTGGACACTAAGTTATATGACTTTCCATGTTTTCAGTTACTCATGTATTACTGATGTTCGATTCTTCGAAACTGATTTGTTCCACCGTTCCTTGTTTCGACTGATTCAACACACACTTAACCAGAGTATCAATTGACTCACTTCTCCTCATCTAACAATGTGGCCAAATTTACTAACCCAACACAACCTGACTTATTTCGTAATCTAGTCGCTTATTATAAATTAAATGAAGCTCGGGTATTGTTTCGCTGTTCATCCAAATGTATTGAGATTTTATGATTCAAGGTTTTGGGGGGAACAAATTGATTTATATTTAATTGAGGTGCGCTATATGCGCGAATAAGTTATTGATCTCTCACATGCAGCTCTGAAACTCCGTCTTTTGTTGATAAATTATGGTATCGAAAATATGATGGTTCATGTGCACTTATACGCACTGTGCTTAGGTTGTAATTGATTATTTGATATATATATCTGTGATATTAGGGAGTTACTCAGTAGATGAAGAAATTATATTTAGCTCATAATACGTGTTTAAATTCTTCATATGATTTGAACGTACTGCAAGCTGGGTTAGTTCAAAAGGGATACGAGTTAGTTTCACAACCTGAGGATGCAGATGAAGTTATATATTCTGGCTGTTCTGTAAGGGGGAAGTGGGTTGAAGATGCTATTAGTCAGATAAATGAAGTTGCTCGTCGTGCACCTAATGCTGAAATAAGCATAACTGGATGCGTAGCGAACACGAGTATGGATAAAGTGCGAAACGGTACATCCACAACAAATCTTTCTTTTAAGGCAATACCTCAGATTTTAATGGATAAGGCTGAACTTAGGTTTTCAGATGTGGATAACACTCACGTTCAAGATTATAACGTAGAGCTTAAGAGTGACTCACCAGTTGGACTTCAGAATTTGAGATTACGTGTCGGTGAAGAGAAGGCATCAATCGTAGCCTCATTACAGGAGATTGATAGGACGTATCAATCCTCTTCAGAGGAACGATATCGTAGAACAACAAAAGGTTTTGTTTTTTATAACGAGCAGGATCCTTTTGAGCGCATTACGGTAACTAGGAGCTGCCCTTATAAATGTACTTTTTGCAGTATACCCAAGGGGCGTGGAGAGTTTACTTCTGTAGCATTAAGTTCGGTTCTCTCTAAAGCTCGGGAAGCGGTTGAGCAAGGCAAATATCACATTGTTTTACTTGGTGATGAGGTTGGAAACTACAGATCCCCTGATGGTGACGCTGATTTTCCAATTCTAATAGAGAGCATTTTAAGTTTAAGTCCAAGGGTTGAATTATCAATTAGATATATAGAGCCTAAGCCGTTCCAAAAGTACTACAGCAATATTATGAGTTGGAGTTCTGACGGGAGGATAAGGTTGTTATATCTATCAGTTCAGAGCGGTTCTCATAATGTACTAAGGAAGATGAAGAGGGGTTATAAGCTAGACCGCTTAAATAAACAGTTAGCCCATATTCGAAGCTCTACATCTGTGGTTTTGTATGGAAACTGGCTTATTGGTTTCCCTAGTGAGTCAGAAAAGGAATTTGATGAAACAGTATCACTTGTAAGGAGCTTGAATTTTCATATTAATGTGGTTATTCCTTTTTCTGCACGTGAGGGGACCCCTGCTTATGAGATGGATGAACAGTTATCTCCAGAGACCATTGACGATCGGGTTAAGCGCTTAACTGGAGTTGTGGCAGAAATGAAATGCAATGATATGAGAGAGTCGTTGACTTCAGTTGAAGCAAGTGTGTCTGACGATATTATTAAGAGGATTAGATTAGCTGAAAGGTCTCAGTATGCCAATGATCAAGAGGAATCTGAGCCAACCAGAGTTATGGGGAACTTAATTGAGGTGAAAATACTTTGAGTAATCATTCTGGAGAAGTATTGGATTTCATTGCTGTAGATGTTGAGGGTAATGGTCAGGCGCAGCAAGAGATAATCGAATTGGCTGTTGTTTCATCGCATCAAAATACCACATTAGATATATCGTCATGGTTGATTCGCCCTGTTGCACCTGTGACTGAGCAAGCAATGCGATTTCACGGAATTACTAATGAGGATTTAGAGTTTAGCAGTACTACAGAGGAGATTAGGAGTGAGGTGTTTAAGGCTCTGGGTAAAGGAATCGTTGTGGGTCACAATGTCAGTGTGGATACTAGGCTCATACGTAAACAGTTTGGAGAGTGGGGCCCACTTGCCATAATCGATACAATCAAACTTGCTAAATATGTCTGTCCTAACCTACAGAGTTATTCATTGGATGAGATGATTAATGAATTTGCTTTAGATATAGCTGCATCTGAACGACATCGTGCTGCTGGTGACGCAAGAGCCACAGCTCAGTTATTCAACATACTTTTATCTAAATTAAAAAGTACACAAAGGGATGTTTTGACCTTATCTCAGATAGCTGGGAGTGCTGATAACCCATTTTTAGAAGATCAACAAGGGGATTTATTTTAATGACGAGTTATATTGGAATTGCAGGGACTCATTCAACGGGGAAGACCACCTACTTTAATGAGTTGATAAAGCGAGCTGAGGATATGGGGATTAAAGCCGTTCGTGTAGGCGACTTTGCGACCGATTGCAGGAATTCTGGTTTGCCTATCTTAGAGAATCATACATTCGAAAGCACATTGTGGATTATAGCATCAGTAATAAAATCAGAAATAGAAGCTGGTATCAATGCAGATTTAGTGTTGGTAGATAGGCCAGTAGTTGATGCGATTGGTTATTTAAATGCAGCTCTTGAAATACAAGGTCGAGAGATAACCTTGGATGAGAGAGAGTATCTAGAGTCTTTGGTGAAGTTCCATTCAAAGAGATATGACCTAATTTTGCAGACAGAGCTTGACGAAACTATCGAACTTGGGGAAGGTCGCCCTGAAAATATGAAGTTTAGAAAGTTAGCTGCTGTAAATATTAGTACCGCATTTAGTGACCTTAAAATACAATATATCCCAGCACAAAGTGAAGCTGCTAAGACTGCTGAGGAGCATATTTTGGAGGCAATTAAAACTCGTGAGTAGGTTTTGTGATCTTTGGGTAGTCGGTGCTATTTTCTATATAACATAAGGAGTGGAGTTGTATGCGGTTCTTGTCAGAGTTGTTTCAAAGCTTAAGTGGGAAGGTTGTAATAGCTGAGTGAATTTGGCCACTTGATTGGAGGTTTACAATACCTGAAATTATCCGTGATATGCCAATTTGAGAAAGCTACTGACAAGGTTCTGTCCAGCGGTGCGATCGAAATAGCTCAGCACAGACAGACTCAAGTAACGAAGATTTATTCACTGCCCCAGATCGATTTTAGCTGTGTAAACTACGAATCCCAACATAGGCCTCTCCAGATGTTTCTATGCCAGTAGCAGAGCCACTAACATGAACAATTTCGGTGTTTATGTTAAACTCAGTAAAGGGAACAGTTGAGTAGAGTTGGACATGGCGGACTTATATAGCAATGTTGCTGAACTGATGAAGTCAATAAAAGATCGACGAAATCAAATTGAATACCAACCATTATCGACTGATTACAATTACCAATTAGACCAAATGGGTGCCGATTCATTCACTATCAGTCAACGATATCTGCGGTTAGCAAATTCAGAAAATGGTGTGGTGAGCTGCCAAGGCTTTTACTACCACGGAGGCTGCTACACATTCGACCCTCCGCAGTTCCATGACCTTAGGCAAGCTCTCGTTAAGCAAGGGTTCATTTCTCTAAACACATCAGAACAACTGTCTTATGACGTTGTTATAGCGCCATTTTTATTAAATGGCAGGCGCTTAAATGTTGGCGATAAGTTCAGGTCTGCCGTTTGGCATGCGAATAGAGTATTTTCCTGACTCTGGCAATTATGTTCCATACTTGGACATGCACTTCAACTCACCAGTCTTGCCCTTAGTGGTTGTGATTTCTTGACGTGTGCAGAATATATTGTGTGATCAGTACTAGCATGTCTGTGCCCAAGATGAATTAAAGTAAACACTATAGTCCAGAAGTGTGGCTCTGAAGGGCCTATCTATTTTTGCTAAAGAGACTGTAGTTGGTTTGGAGACACTTTTTTCTGACTCCTACATTGACTGATTCTTATCCGTTTGAGTGTATTTATGCTTCTTTGACGCAAGTGCGTAATACCAATTAGAAGCATAAATATATGAAGTTAGGGCTAGAAAGTTGGATTGCATGAATTTGAATTTTTATATATAAATCAATCGACTAATACTAAGAATTCCCAGTTCCCATTACCATCCCATTCGCCCCGCCACATTTAGAAGGCCTAGCATTTATGCTAGGCCTTCGTCGTTTCTGGGTATTACATTTCATCCGCCATTTCCTCAGTAATCACCCACTACGTGACTGACTGAGTAAACGGCCCTTCCTACCTCTATCTAAATTGCATAGCCGCTTTTATAAGCTGCATATGAACAGGTACTAAATCTGAGTGTTGACTTCGGTATCCCCCACCGACTACACAAGCAATTGGCACTTGATTATCCTTCGCCAGCTTAAACATTCTTTTATCCCTTTCAAAAATACCAGAAGTCGTAACGTTCAAATAACCCAATTCATCCTCTTCATGAATGTCTACACCCGCATCATAAATAATGATATCCGGCTGATGATGTGCTATCGCCATCGATACCACTTGTTCAAACCCAAGCAGAAACTCATCATCACCGGTATGCCGAGAAAAAGGCATATCGTAATCAGAGCATGGCTTGCGCGCGGGGAAATTTTTATCGCAATGAAAAGACACAGTGACAATATCGGGGTCGTCTTGACATAACGTTGCCGTACCATCGCCATGATGAACATCACTATCAACTATTAATACCTTGTCCACATGTTCAAAAGACAAAGAGTGCTTCGCGGCGAGTACCAAGTCATTAAATAAGCAGAAACCGCTCCCATAATCATAATGAGCGTGGTGGTAGCCTCCACTTAAATGAATAGCGAGCCCACTTTCCAACGCTAATTCAGCGGTCGCACAGGTTCCTCCCGCTGAATATAGTGTCCTCTCTATTAATTCCGCACTCCAAGGGAAACCTATTCTTCTCATCTTTACTGCAGGTATCTCTCCATTTACAAGCGCATCCACGTAATGGGGGCAATGGACCTGCTTTACATCACTGACATTCAAAGGATTAGGCTGAACGATTTCAAACGGCTGCTCTAATAACTGCCCGTTAACGAACTCCTCATTGATCGCTTCAAACAGCAATCGATACTTACTGATTGGGTAACGATGCCCCTCCGGTAGAGGTAATTGTGAATAAACAGGGTGGTAGATTAGCGGGGTCATAGTGATAACTGGTAGTGAAGCGTGTTAGGGATAATACCAAAAATCAATTTGCTAACAAAACAAACAAATGATAATAATTATCATTACATTAACTTTTGGCCTATTTCCATGAACAAATCAATTTTCGTTTTTTTCGGGGTTATCGCCGGTTCCATCGGTGCACTAGCTGTTTTTCTGAGCCTTACCTTCGTAAGTTGGTGGGTAATTGATTTTCTCATCTTAAGCAATCACACTACTCTTACCTAACTTAATGGAAAGATACCGATGAGCACTATATTTATTACAGGCGCCAACCGAGGAATTGGGCTCAGCCTTGTCAAACGTTACTTACAAGAGGGAAATACGGTTTACGCAACGTACCGAAATAAAGCTAATGCTCAGTCACTACTTTCACTTAAGCAAGCAAACCCTAACCTCACATGCCTTGAGCTAGAAATAACAGATTACCAGTCCGTTTCTTCGTTGGTCTCCAAGCTTGGCACCATCGACATACTCATTAATAACGCTGGCTATTATGGCCCTAAAGGATATGGCTTAGGTAATGTTGACGTCGAGGAATGGCGTAATGTATTCGAGATCAACACAATCGCACCATTAAAATTAGTAGAAGCCATCCTCCCATTAATGGCTTCCAGTCCCGTCAAAAAAATTGCCTGTCTATCTTCAAAAGTCGGCAGTATGACTGAAAATACTTCTGGAGGGGGCTACATCTATCGATCTTCCAAAGCTGCCCTAAACTCAGTGGTAAAAAGCTTGAGCAATGACCTTTCATCTCAAGGGTTTACTGTGCTGGCTCTGCACCCTGGATGGGTACAAACCGAAATGGGAGGACCAAATGCCCTTATTGACACCGACACCTCTGCCCTTGGTCTTATCAAAGTTATCAAATCTTCCAATATTGAAGTAAGTGGTCACTTCTTTAATTATGATGGTAGCGAAATTAACTGGTAGCACCCCATGAAAGTTGGCTTCCCCCACCTCCTGCTGAAACATTCATCACTGCTTTGTATAGCCGTGATGCTCACTGGATGTTTTAACGAAGGTCCTGAGGACTTGTTTAACGACTATCAAGCCAAAATAGTCAGTGTTCAAGATGCGGACAAAATAAAAGTGGAGTGGGAGTTTGAGGGACTACCAAGAAAGCGAGAACTGTTACTCAACGTACCCTCGTTGTCCATTGGGCTTATTGACAGTTACCAGTTAAGGCAGTGTGGCTTGTTCAACCTGATTGCTGAAAGAAACTCCGTACTTGGAAAAGTCGCAGACGAGTTTCGTAATTACGACTATCAAGTTGCTCTACTAGAAGGCGTTGGTAACTGCTTATCCAGTAATGAATTAGACCCACAGATCATTACACTATTGATGGAAATCGAACGACAGAAGCTCTCACAATTCCCACTTCACCAATGGAATCTTATCTATGCGAGTGACGCAATGCAGTCACAGATGCGCGGCAGCCAATGGTTACCTGCTGATATAGGTGAACAAGTGCGTAAGGTCAGTGACGCTCTGGAACAGCTCAACCAAGCACTAAGTACACCGCTCGTTTCGGGAAAAACCATCGAGGTTCAAGAAGTCTTAGAGAAAAGTTCGACCCTTGGTGATTTATACTACTCGCTCGCTCACGCTTCAGTTGAACTCGATACCATCACCAAACAACTCACCACCTTTGATTCTAAAATCATCTGCGGCAAGCAACGCGACACGACTAAGTTTCGTTATCTCAACAATGTGTTCGAACAGCAATATATAGACAAGGTTCAGCCGTACATGGCGCTGTTGGATGGCTACTATCAACAACTCGCCCCGCAACTCGTCTTGTTTGAGGCACAACCTGAACTACACAGCTATTACTTTCCTATCCAAGATGCGCATCAAGCCTTTCGCGAATCAACTCGAGAACATGTTAACTACTGGAAAAAGCTATTTAAACGCTGCGGCCGCAAGGTTGGTCGTTAACCTAAATCGCGAAGCAACTAGCTTTTCCCCGCTTTCTTCACGTAAGTACCTTTCTTAGCATAAGTTTTTTTCTTCGTGCCACCGCCTTTACGGCGCTTAAAAGCAGGTCGTTCAACTTTAGGAAGGTGACGCAGTGACTCAGGCACTTCTCCCGTTTTTACCTTACTCATCAAACCATCGATCTTGCTTTCTAATGCTTGCATGAAAGGTTGATAAGCTTGGTTTCGCTCGGCCATCCCCTGCAACTGGTGTTCCCAGTGTGCTGTCATATCAGGGAAAGTTGAATCCTCAGGTAAGGCATGAATCAAGCCTCGTCCTGCAGGACTACTATGAATACTTTTCCCTTGACGCGTTAAGAGCTGTCTTTTGAACAAAGTATCGAGAATGCCCGCACGGGTTGCCTCCGTTCCTAGGCCATCTGTCTCTTTCAAGATGGCTTTCAGATCCTTGTTAGCAACAAATCGGGCGATGCCGGTCATCGCTTGAAGCAATGTTGCTTCCGTAAAGTGTTTTGGTGGCTCGGTTTTCTTATCGCCAATCACACCTTCGCGGCACGTCAGCACAGTCCCTTTATCTAATGGTGGAACCGTATCCGTACCGTCCCCTTTCTCTTCAGTGTCCGTTTTACCCATCAAGACTTTCCAACCAGGGTTGATAAGCTGACGCCCTTTCGCGATAAACACGCCACCAGCGATATCAAAAACTAACTTAGCATCTGCAAATACCGCAGGTGGGTAGAACTGCATTAGATATTGACGTGCAATTTGCTGATAGATTTTCATCTCATTAGCAGACAACCCATTCACCGACGATTTCTTCGGGGTTGGAATAATCGCATGGTGAGCATCTACTTTACTGTCGTTCCATGCTTTGGATTTAAGGGAAAGGTCGGCACCATGAGCGCCACTTTGTAGCTCTTTCGCATTATTGGCGATAGCATCTACTACCGACTCACGTTGTGAGTAATGATCTTTAGGCAAGTATCGACTGTCAGAGCGAGGGTAAGTAATAAGTTTGTGCTTCTCGTACAAAGATTGACAAGTGTCGAGCACTTGCTGAGCACTCATCCCAAAACGCTTAGAAGCGTCAATCTGTAAAGATGAGAGCGAATATGGAAGTGGTGCTGATTGCTTACTTTGTTTCTGCTCAGATTCCGTTACCGTTGCAGGCTGGTTAGCAATTCGCTGCGCAACGTTCTCAACCAGCTTTCGATTAAGCACGCGCCCTTCCTCATCTTGCCATGGCTTGCACGCTTCACTTGGTTTCCAGCGCGCACGAATATCAAAGCTCTGGCCGTTATTTTGGTAAGGGATCAACGCATGTAAAGTAAAGTAATCTTTAGGAATGAAGTTCTCTATCTCCTCATCACGCCTCACAACTAAGCCAAGTACCGGGGTTTGTACTCGCCCTACCGATAATACGCCTTGATAACCAGCTTTTTGACCAAGCAAAGTATAAGCACGAGTCATATTCATACCATACAACCAGTCGGCTCTTGAGCGCGCCAATGCAGAAACAGACAGAGGAATAAAATCACGGTTGCTGCGCATTTGAGAAAGCGCGCGCTTTACGGCGGGTAAGTTCAAATCACTGATCAATAGCCTTTCCACAGACTCTTTCTTGACCTTGGAAACCTTACAGTAATCAATTACTTCATCGACAAGTAGCTGCCCTTCTCTATCCGGGTCTCCGGCGTGAACGATTTGAGTGGCGTCCTTTAATAGCTTTCGGATCACCGTAAGCTGTTTGCTTGAAGTCTTTCTCGGCCTTAATTGCCATTGCTCTGGTACGATAGGTAGATCGGCTAAGTTCCATTTCTTATATCGGTCGTCGTAAGCGTCGGGGTCAACCTGCTCCAATAAATGTCCAATACACCAAGTCACTACATCGCCATTACCGCACTTAATAAACCCTTGGTCTTTCTTCTGTGGGTTGGGTAGCGCAGCTGCAATAGCACGGCCTAGGCTTGGTTTTTCAGCAATAATGAGGCGAGACATATTTTTCCAAATACGACAAAAAATTAGAGCCACATTATCTAATGTGGCTCTAATAAATCAAGAAAAACTGTATATTTAAACAGTCTTAACGATTATAGGAATTCGACAAATTTAGACAATTCACGTTCAGGAGCTTTCATTGGAGTACAGCCCGGTGTGCCCAAGTATAAAAACCCTACGATTTCGTCCTCACCTTCTAAACCGAATGCCTGATGTACTTCAGGGTGGAACATCCACTTACCTGAACGCCAGAAGCCTTGAAAACCTTGAGCAACCGCGGCCATTTGCATCGCTTGTACCGCGCAGCCCGCAGAAAGGTGCTGTTCTAATGCCGGCACTTTGTCATGTTCGGTCACTTTGGCGATCACAGTAATAACCATTGGAGCGCGAAATGGTGCTTTCTTCACCTTTTCGACTACTGCATCTTCACTGTTATCCGCAACCGCTGCCTTGACTAAGATATCCGATAATTTTTGCAAACCTTCACCTTGAGCAATAACAAAACGCCAAGGCGTTAAGGCTGCATGATCCGGGGCTCTTAGGCCTGCCTTGATAATATTTTCAAGCGCAACGCCTTCTGGTGCAGGGTCAGCTAATTTTGCGATTGAACGGCGGTTGAGCAATAAATCTAATGCATCCATTTTTCAGTCCTTTACAGCTTATTTTTATCTTTGTATTTCTGAACTTTAGCACAGAAGACAAATGATAATAAATCGCAATAAATACTTTTGTTCAATTGCTCAACCTAAAACAAAATTACAGCTTAACCGCCAGTTTCACACCTTGGCGAATCGCTCTGACCGCATCAAGCTCTCCGGCATAATCAGCGCCACCAATAACATGAAGCTTCCCACCAAACTCTTGCCACATATCTTCAAATGGTCTTACTGAAACCTGCCCTGCACAGATGATCACTTTATCCGCGTCTAGCAATTGTTCTTTCTCACCCACATGAATATGTAGTCCTTGGTCATCGATTTTGTCGTAAGTCACTCCACCAAGTAAATTCACGCCTCGTTTCTCTAGTGTGCGCTTATGAATCCAGCCGGTTGTCTTTCCTGGGCCTTTACCCACACGGCCTTGTTTGCGCTGCATTACCCACACAGTTTTATCACTTAGCGAATCAGGGTAAGGATACAAACCTCCTGGGTGCTCAATATTTTTATCAATGCCCCATTCATGTAGCCAGTCGTCCAAGCTATGAGATGCTGGTTCTGTCAACATCGTCGCGACATCAACGCCGATACCACCCGCACCAACGATCGCTATCTTCTGTCCAACCGGTGTTTTATCGCGGATAAGAGTTTGGTAATCCACAACTTTTTCTTCATTATCGATTCCGTCGATATTTAGCTTTCTAGGCTCTACACCCGCCGCCATTACAACTTCGTCGTAATCGAGAAGCATTTCAAATGATGCTTCGGTATCTAATCGCAAGTTCACGCCAGTTTCATCAATTTGATTGGCGAAATATCGAATGGTTTCTCTAAATTCTTCTTTACCCGGAATTTGCATCGCAAGCCTAAACTGGCCACCGATACGATCATTCTTCTCTAACAGGTCAACATCATGTCCACGCTGCGCTAAAGTGGTGGCGCACGCTAATCCAGCAGGCCCAGCTCCGACGACTGCAATTTTCTTCTTCTTAGTTGCTGGCTGAACTACGATTTCCGTTTCATGACAAGCTCGTGGGTTTACCAAACAGCTAGCTCGCTTACCCTTAAATACGTTATCAAGGCAGGCTTGATTACAACCGATACATGTATTGATATTATGTGACTGTTCTTGCTCAGCTTTAATGACAAATTCAGGATCTGCAAGGAATGGCCTAGCCATAGAAACCATATCGGCTTGACCTGAACTCAATATTTTTTCTGCCTCTTCTGGCGTATTAATTCGGTTACACGTAACAACGGGAATATTGACGTACGGTTTCACCTTTTCAGTCACCCAAGTGAACGCGCCTCTTGGTACTTGAGTAGCGATAGTCGGAACTCTTGCCTCATGCCAACCGATGCCAGTATTGATAATGGTGACACCCGCCTCTTCCAGTTTTTGCGCAAGTAATACGACATCCTCAAATGTGCTGCCTTGCTCAACTAAATCAAGCATCGATAAACGGAAAATGATGATGAAGTCTTTCCCAACGGACTCGCGAATCGAACGAACGATTTCAAGCGGGAAACGCATTCTTTTCTCGTAGCTGCCACCCCATTCGTCATAACGCATGTTAGTGCGCTTACAAATGAACTGGTTAATGAGATAGCCCTCGGAACCCATAATCTCTACACCATCATAACCCCCCAGTTGAGCGAGCTCGGCACTGTTCGCAAATGAGTTAATGGTTTTTTTAATCTGACGAGGGCTCATTTCGCTAGGAGCGAATTTTGCAATTGGTGCTTTAATGCCGGAAGCACTTTGTGCGAATGGATGCATTGCATAGCGACCAGCATGAAGAATTTGTAGTGCTATTTTTCCGCCATGCTTATGCACAGCTTCCGTGACAACTTTATGCGCTTTAGCGTGTTTTACTTTGCTGAATTCAGCACTGAAAGGATGCAAGCGACCGCGTAAGTTTGGAGAGAAGCCGCCAGTAACTATTAGGCCCACACCGCCTTTTGCCCTTTCTTCATAGAAAGCAGCAAGCTTATGTAAACCTTCTTTATTTTCTTCAAGGCCGGTATGCATAGAGCCCATTAATACGCGATTACGTAATTGTGTAAATCCAAGATCTAACGGTTTGAGCAAATGTGGGTACATGGCTAACATCACTTATATTAATTTATCCTTGTGGTCTGACCACACTATTACTAGAAAAGCAAAAAATCAAACAACCGTTTACATTTCTGTAACACCGATCACCTGAGTGAAATTTCATGCTGTCTTTATGAAGTCTAACTACACTGTTATAAGCAAGTAATTGAGAATATATATCAGTTAACAAATCAGGCAGTGGTCTGCAAAGGGGAATTAACGTAGGATACTAAACAGTTAATATTATTGAGATTACTCTGTAACAGTTACTCGCTATTACATGAATTTCGCTGTGGAGACAGAATGAAAAAACTATTCAAATTTATTGGCATGATCTTCAAAGGGATTTGGAAACTGATCTCTTTTGTTCGTTTAGCCCTCGCCAATTTACTTTTTCTAGCCAGTATTGCCGTTATTTATTTTCTTTTTACCAGCGCAACACCAACGCAACCGACTGTCCCACAACAATCAGCGCTTGTGCTTAATTTGTCTGGTCCGATTGTCGAGCAAAGCCGCTACATTAACCCAATGGACTCTTTAACTGGTTCGCTATTTGGCAAAGATCTTCCAAAAGAAAATGTCCTATTCGATATTGTTGAAACTATTCGCTACGCCAAAGATGATGAAAACATCTCAGGTATCGTACTCGCACTGCGTGACTTACCTGAAACGAACCTAACAAAGTTGCGTTATATCGCTAAAGCACTAAACGAATTTAAAGCGTCAGGTAAACCTATTTATGCAATTGGCGATTTTTACAATCAGAGCCAATACTACCTCGCAAGCTATGCCAACAAGATCTACATGGCACCAGATGGTGGTGTAATGATTAAGGGTTACAGTGCGTACACGCTTTACTATAAAACGTTCTTAGAAAACCTCGACGTCAACACTCACGTATTCAGAGTGGGTACTTACAAATCCGCTATTGAGCCTTTCATTAGAGATGACATGTCTACAGATGCAAAGCAGTCTGCTGCTCGTTGGTTAGGTCAATTATGGGGAGCGTATGCTGATGACGTTACAACCAACCGTCAGATAGATGCATCTGTTCTTAGCCCTAAGATGGACACATTCTTAGCGGAGTTGAAATCTGTGAATGGCGACATCGCTAAGTTATCTCAAAAGTTAGGATTGGTAGACACTCTGGCCACAAGACAGCAAGTCCGTATCGAACTTGCTGAGGTCTTCGGTAGTGATGGTGAAGATAGTTACAATGCCATGGGCTACTACGAGTACCAAACTACAAAGCGACCTGAAGCACAAACAGCAGAGAGCGATGTGGCAGTAATCATCGCAAGCGGTGCGATAATGGACGGCCGACAACCTCGCGGGACTATCGGTGGCGACACAACATCATCATTACTACGACAAGCGCGCAACGACGATAAAGTAAAAGCGGTTGTATTACGTGTGGATAGCCCTGGAGGCAGTGCGTTCGCTTCTGAGGTTATTCGAAACGAAATTGATGCCATTAAAGCTGCAGGAAAACCTGTTGTAGTATCAATGTCGAGCCTTGCTGCATCTGGCGGTTACTGGATTTCTATGGGTGCCGACCAAATCATCGCGCAACCAACCACACTCACCGGCTCAATCGGTATTTTCAGTGTGATCACTACTTTCGAAAAAGGCCTCAATAAATACGGAGTGTATACCGATGGTATCGGGACTTCTCCGTTCTCAGGCGTTGGTGTCACTACTGGCCTCTCTCAAGGCGCTAAAGATGCCTTCCAAATGGGTATTGAGCAGGGCTACCAACGTTTTATTGGGTTAGTCAGTGATAATCGTGCGATTCCATTAGCGGAAGTAGATAAAGTCGCGCAAGGCCGAGTATGGACTGGTCAAGATGCTATGCAATATGGATTGGTTGATAAGATGGGTGACTTCGATGACGCCGTCGCTATCGCCGCTTCTCTTGCTGAACTCGAAGACTACAATGTGTATTGGGTTGAAGAGCCGCTTTCTCCGACAGAGCAAATCATTCAAGATTTTATGAACCAAGTTCAAGTATCACTTGGGTTAGATTTGAACTCACTGGTTCCTCAATCTTTGCAGCCAATCTCGAAGCAGATCGCACAAGATGTTGAGTTACTCAATAGCTTTAACGATCCACAAGGCCGTTACGCATTCTGCTTAAACTGCCAAGTGCAATAACGCAAAGTGCCACAGATTAGGCTGATGTTCCGACTTCAGCCCAATCTTAAACACCGTTGCTTTATCCAGAATAACTTAGAATCGTAACGTCTTACATTCCGCCCTGAGTCAATAGGGTTTGCTTGGTTATTCATACAAATAAAAAGAGGTGAGTCGCACCTCTTTTTATTAGTCTACATTTCGTTATAATCGCCCACCTGTTCCCTACACCATACTAAGTATTAACCTATGCCAAGAAAACATATCTACATCGCTTATACCGGCGGTACGATTGGTATGCAGAAGTCTGATGATCATGGCTATGTGCCTGTCGCAGGCTTTATGGATAAGCAACTTGCGAGCATGCCTGAATTCCATCGCCCAGAAATGCCTGAATACACGATTCATGAGTATTCGCCATTAATGGATTCATCGGATATGACTCCTGTAGATTGGCAGACTATCGCTAACGATATTCGTGCAAACTACGACAAATACGATGGTTTCGTCATTCTTCATGGCACAGATACTATGGCTTATACCGCCTCTGCGTTATCGTTCATGTTGGAAAACCTTGGCAAGCCTGTCATTGTTACAGGTTCTCAGATCCCATTGGCAGAACTCCGTTCTGACGGGCAAGCGAACTTACTTAATGCGCTTCATATTGCCGCTAATTACCCAATCAACGAAGTGACATTGTTCTTCAACAACAAGCTGATGCGCGGTAACCGCAGTACTAAATCCCATGCTGACGGATTTAACGCCTTTACCTCACCGAACTTGCAGCCGCTACTTGAAGCCGGAATCAACATTCAAGTCAGTGATAATGTCACGGTTGATACGCGCCCAACAGGCGAGTTCAAAGTACACACAATTACACCTCAGCCAATCGGTGTAATCACCATGTACCCAGGAATTTCGCATGAAGTAATTCGTAACACGTTACTTCAACCGGTTAATGCTATGATCTTACTCACGTTTGGAGTAGGCAATGCCCCGCAAAACCCAGAGCTTCTAGCGCACTTGAAAGATGCGTCTGAGCGTGGTGTTATTGTGGTGAACCTGACTCAATGCTTGGCAGGTAAAGTGAATATGGGAGGCTACGCTACCGGTTGTGCTCTAGCGGAATCTGGCGTAATAAGTGGCTTTGACATGACACCTGAAGCAGCACTCGCCAAGCTTCATTACTTACTGAGCCAAAACCTGTCTTACGAAGAAGTAAAACAAGAAATGCAGAAGGTACTTCGCGGCGAAATGAGCCTATAAGCTTCAGAAATTACAAACAAAAAGGGTGACTCATGGAGTCACCCTTTTTTAATCATCGATTCATACAAGTATCATTAACTGACTACTTGTTAGGATTCACACGAACAATATCTTCTTGACCAGCTTGAAACTGTTTTTTCAGCTCAGACTTTGATTTAAAGCTGATTTCTCCGCCCGCTGCGACTGTCATATGTTGCGCATCTACATTATGCTTAGATTGATAAAGCATAACTGCTTGCATGCATGAATCGCGTTGCTCTTTTGACAGTGGTGTGCCTTCTGGCCATTTACCAGTTTCCACTGCGTAGTTTAAACGCTCATATACATCTGGAGTCATTGCGCTAAGGAGTTGTTCTGCATTCATGATGAACCTTATTCGTAACAATTTTAACTGAAAATAAACCGTTGACGTTTTGAGTCAAGGATACAAAAAGAAATAAGTGTAATCGATCACAAGTGAAGGAATATGAGAAGAAATAAATGGCTTCTAGCCGCCTCTTTACCATTGGTGCTTGCAGGTTGCTTTGAAGGCAATAAAAACACCGATGAGCTATGCGCTGATCACCCAGAGTTACGTTGTGAAGAACTGAACATGAATGATGGACAGTGCCGCCTTCCAAGAACCGATCTCATTTGGCATCGCTTTGAAGTAAAGAAAATGCCAACCGATGCCAACAAAATTAAAGAATACGAGTTTGTAGCGGCCTATCGTAAATGTTTAGAGCTTGCTTCCCAAATTGCCCCAATAGATCAATCTGCACTGAAAGAGAAACGTTTTAGTGCTTTAGTCCATAGCATTAGTGAAACAGAACGTATCGTGGAAGAGCTTACTGACTCGACAAAGCCAGAAACACTCTATTTTTTATGGTCACAAACCGGCAGCGATGACGCAAGACGAAGCTTCTTACAGCTAGAAGGGACAAAAGCACTACAAACAGCAGAGATGCAGTACGCACTTGCTACCTTCTACACCACACGAGATGAAGAAAAAACAATCGTGCTACTGAACAGTGCGCTTGAGCTATCCAACTCTACCAATATTAATCCCGAGATTTTCAAATCACTTGCCAGTATTAATCACAGGCTTGGATTTCTAGAGAAAGCATACATATGGGCTATGGTAGCCAAGGAATTTGAAGTACCCATCGCTTCCAAAAGTGAACTCAGCTTAATGTATGGCTTTTCTGCAGAAAAATACGAGGAGCTTGAAAGCGTCGCGAGCACAATCGAAAATGCAATTGAAGATGGCCAGTACAAACGAGGAATGATGCCCAAACAGTACAATAAATAGCTATTTTGTCTAAAAATGAAAAGTTTTAACAAGAGCGGTGAATTAGTCACCGCTTTTTTCATTTTTGTTGAAAATTAACGACACTGAATTTACGCAAAACCTTTCCCCAGTGGTCTTAGGACCATCAGGAAAAACGTGACCTAAGTGGCTATCACACGCTGAACAGCGTATCTCTACCCGCTTCATTCCGTGACTTAGATCTTCAATATAGCGGATCGCTTGGTCATTTATAGGCGCGTCAAAACTAGGCCAGCCACAACCTGAATCATATTTATTCTCTGAAATAAACAGCGGTGTTTGGCAACATGTACAGCTGTATATGCCTGTATCTCGGTTATGCAGTAACTTGCCAGTAAATGGCGCTTCCGTACCACGTTCTCGGCACACCTTAAATTCCTCATAAGAAAGGTGCTCACGCCAGTATTCTTCAGACTTCTTCACAACTTCACCCTTTGGTTTCACGTTAATATTTTCCTTTATTCTCTATTATTATATTTACTTTTTTCCACAAAAACTTGCATCTGTACACTTTTGTAGCACATACTTTCTCACCAAGATACGTTGTACATATACATTCATAAGTAACTTGGCATTTCGAGTTATTTTACCCCAACTGGAAGGGAACAGAATCACTCGCAATGTATAAAAAACGACCATTTACATGTAATTGTTAAGAAAAGCGTCGCTTTTTTTTGACATTAAACAAGTTAAGTCGGATTATCTATTGCAGAAATTTACTGGATTCTGTAATTTTACTACCAGTTATCTTTAATCAGAAATTAAGTTGTGGAGCAACTACAATGACTATCAAAGTAGGTATTAATGGTTTTGGCCGTATCGGCCGTTTCGTATTCCGTGCAGCGCAAGAGCGCAATGACATCGAAGTTGTTGGTATCAACGACCTTATCGACGTTGAATACATGGCTTACATGCTTAAGTACGACTCAACTCACGGCCGTTTCAACGGTACTGTTGAAGTTGAAGGCGGTAACCTAATCGTTAACGGCAAAACTGTACGTGTAACTGCTGAGCGTAACCCAGAAGACCTAAAATGGGATGCTATCGACGTAGACGTTGTAGCTGAAGCAACTGGTCTTTTCCTAACTGACGAGACTGCACGTAAGCACATCACTGCTGGTGCTAAGAAAGTTGTTCTTACTGGTCCTTCTAAAGACGCAACTCCAATGTTCGTTATGGGCGTAAACGATTCAACTTACGCTGGTCAAGACATCGTTTCTAACGCTTCTTGTACTACTAACTGTCTAGCACCTGTTGCTAAAGTTCTTAACGACAAGTTCGGTATCGAATCTGGTCTTATGACTACAGTTCACGCGACTACAGCAACTCAAAAAACTGTAGATGGTCCTTCTGCTAAAGACTGGCGCGGTGGCCGTGGTGCTTCTCAAAACATCATCCCATCTTCAACTGGTGCTGCTAAAGCTGTAGGCGTTGTTCTTCCAGAACTAAACGGCCTTCTAACTGGTATGGCTTTCCGTGTACCAACTGCTAACGTTTCTGTAGTTGACCTAACTGTTAACCTAAAAGAAGCTGCATCTTACGAAGCAATCTGTGCTGCAATGAAAGAAGCTTCTGAAGGCGAGCTAAAAGGTGTTCTAGGTTACACTGAAGACCAAGTAGTTTCTCAAGACTTCATCGGTGAAGTTCAAACTTCAGTATTCGATGCTAAAGCTGGTGTTGCTCTAACTGACAAATTCGTTAAAGTTGTATCTTGGTACGACAACGAAATCGGTTACTCAAACAAAGTTCTAGACCTAATCGCACACATCTCTAAGTAATTATTACTTAGACAGCGTTTAGCTAGATCGTCTTTGAGAAAAGACTGAAAAAAGGCGGCTCTTGAGTCGCCTTTTTAGTACCTAAAATTTGTCGTAAAACTCATTTGAATACTGAATTCGCTCTATAGCTTCTTATATCTACACAGGTATAGGCCGCTTAAATTCACTATTCGAATGTGATTTTATCTAATGAGGATCTTGTAATGGATTTATCCACCCTACCTGCAATTAGTGTTCTTTCAGACAGTGTCACCATTGTTCAACAAGGTGAAACAAAGATTGTTCGTGTGATTCACGATAAAGCTTCTGCTGGTATCGCTCTAAATGGCGGCCACGTTGTTTCCTTCAAGTCGAAGGGGCAAGAAGATCTCATTTGGATGAGTAAAGAAGCGATCTTTGATGGTAAAACCGCACTGCGTGGTGGCATTCCAGTATGCTGGCCATGGTTTGGCCGAATTGCCGCTCCTGCACACGGTTTTGCTCGTTCAAGCGAATGGGAACTCTTAGAGCACCGAGAGAATGAGCAAGGTGTGATCATCAGCTTAGGTCTAAAACCATCAGAAACAACGTTGGCAATTTGGCCTTTCCAATTTACCGCCGTTCTCAACGTAGAAATCGCTGATTCTTTGAAAGTAACACTGGATGTCACCAACACTGATGAACAGCCTTGGACTTTCTCTGGCGCGCTTCATACATACTTAAACGTTGGTGACATTGCTCAAACCGTGACAACTGGTATGGGCAAAGAATACATTGACGGTCTAAAAGATGGCGAAGTTTGTCAAGGCCAAGATGAGTTGGTTCTTACTGATACCATTGACCGCGTATACACTCAGCCACAGTCCATCATTTCTGTGACTGATTCTAAACTCGCTCGCACTCTGAATATAGAGAACCAAGGCCATAATTCTGCTGTACTTTGGAATCCATGGGCTGAGGGTGCGGCAAGTATGGGTGATATGCAAGATGACGGTTACCTAACCATGCTGTGTGTAGAATCAACCCTTCATGCTCCTAGCATCGAAGAAGGTAAAACACTCCAGCCAGGCGAAAGCCACCAGCTTTCAACGGTTGTATCAGTAAACTAGCTTCCAAAGCAACGTACCACTTCGCCAATAATGCAGCCTACCCGCTGCATTATTTGTTTTTAACCTGCTCCCCACCTTCTCCCGCATTAACGACCAACATGATGAAATTTTTCCGCCTATTCCACTTTCCTATTTGTTTAACCCGTATCGCTTATCAATGGATTTATTAATTATTATCAATTTAAGTGATTTTATTAGTTTGTATGATACTCAAAACAATAATTACAGATTTATAAATTACATTCAGTAACTTGCTCTGAAGACAGGATCGTTTATTCATGTTTGAAAAATACAAAAATCAAAGCGTAGGCTTTCAACTCAAGTTGGTTATCTTGCTCTGCTTACTCATATCTTTTGGGTCTGTAGGAACTTTAGTGTATCGAAACGCTTCTCAGGTACTTTTAGATAACACACTCCGTGAACACCAGTCCAAGGTCGAAGCGATGGCAATGACGATTGCCGGCCAGTTCGACGCGTACCTTCATACTGCGAAAGTACTCGAGTCGACCTTTCGAAATGGCTACTTGGCAGGCGTGTATGTTGAAGACTACGAAGTCGAGCTAAATGGTAAAAGTGTTATCAACATGACTCAATACGGGGAAAGCTTAGTCAATGATACTAAGTTGGTAGACAGTTTTACTCGTGATACCGGTGCTGTTGCAACGCTATTTGCTCCTTACGGCGATAACTTTATTCGCGTATCGACCTCGCTAACAAACCCAGCAGGTGAACGAGTGGTTGGTTCACTGCTCGATAGCTCGCACTCTGGATATCAAAAGATTAAATCAGGCCAACCATACTACGCGCAAGTGGAGCTTTTTGGTGAACATTACATCACTTATTACGCTCCTTTAGTGGGATCCGATGGTTCAATAAATGGTATTTCATTTATTGGACTACCAGTCGAAGACGCAACTCAGAGCCTTTTTGATTCATTACGTTCAGTTTCATGGGGAGATACGGGTTACACCATTTTAGTCGATAACGATCAAGACAACCTTGGTCAGTACTTACTTCACCCTACTCTAGCGGATAAGCAGTCTTCTATCATTGATGTGAAAGATTACGAAGGAAACAAGCCCTTCTATCAAATATTTGAACAGGCATCTGGCTTAATACGCTACCCATATTCTTACCAGCAAACCGTTGGTGAAAAATACCTGGTGTATACCGAAGTACCTGGCTGGAATTGGAAACTGCTTGGGGGCACCTTCATCAAAGAAGTCACAAAAGGCAGTGATGAGCTACTTAAGCTCATTGCCATCATTGCAGCTCTTGTTGCTGGAGTTACAGTTATGATCCTGACTGTATTCTTAAACCGCACCTTGAAGCCATTAACCACTCTGAACGACTATATGAAGCGTTTAGGGAAGGGCGAAGTCAGTTTGGACATTCCACACTCGACGACTGATTCTAGAAATGAAATCAGTAACCTTAATAAAGGCGTTGCAGAAATGGCGTGCCAACTCAACAACTTAGTGGGTGAAATTCGAAGCACTAGCGACGAAGTTCAAAATCGCTCGAACAGCGTATCTCAGGATGCTAACCACAACTTGGTTCAATCTGACCGCCAGCAAGAACAAGTCGAACAAGTCGTTACCGCAATAGAAGAAATGGCTACATCGGCAGAGTCAGTTGCGCAGCAAGTCGGCAGCATAGCTGAGAACGTTCGATTGGCAAATGATGATAGCCAACAAGGGTTAGAAGTGGTCGAAGATGTTTGCGTGGATGTAGCCCAACTGAATGACCAGCTCGATAAATCTGCGGAGGCTATCGAGCAAGTCAATGTAGACAGTGAAAGTATCCAAACCGTGACCAAGATGATTGATGATATCGCTGAGCAAACGAACCTGTTGGCGTTAAACGCTGCGATTGAAGCAGCACGTGCAGGTGAGCAAGGCCGAGGGTTTGCCGTTGTTGCCGATGAAGTTCGAACTTTAGCGCATAGAACTCAAACATCGGTGAAGGATGTAGTGGATATCATTGAAAAGCTTAAGTCCTCAACCGGTAATGCGGTCGAGCTCATGTCGCAAAGCCAAAACAACGCAAATCAAGTGCTAGATAAAGCTCAAGAAGCCGGAACCGCACTAGAGGCAATTGCAGCTCAAGTACAGTCGATTGCGACACAAGCGGAAACCATCGCTGCCACATCAGAAGAGCAGGCCCAAGTTTCTCAGGAAATCGCGGCTAACGCTCACTCAATTAGCGACTTGAATCAACAAAGTCGAGCGACTAGCGCGCAAACCTCGCAAAGCGCTGATGAGCTTCAAAAGCAAGCAGAATCGCTTAAAAAACAAGTCGACTTCTTTAGCTAAAGGCAAGCCGACCTATCAAAGGCCTGTCATCTACAGGCCTTTTCTGTATTACGCACAGTGCCTTTGCTCTAGCATGGGTAGGCGCTTCCTGTTAAAATTTTTCTCTTCGAATTTCCACTCTTGAGCTCGTCATGTCTTACCAATGTCCTTTGTGTCACCAACCTCTATCACTTACTGAGCGAACGTTTAAATGTGAAAAGAATCATCAATTCGACTTAGCAAAAGAAGGCTACGTCAATTTGATGCCAGCACATCATAAGCGTTCTAAAGATCCAGGTGATAACAAAGAGATGATGCAAGCTCGTCGCCGCTTTTTAGAAAACGGTCACTACGAGCCAATGCGCCAAGCTGTAGCTCAACTTTGCAACTCACACTTAACCGCAGCTAACGCTACCTTGCTCGATATCGGTTGTGGTGAGGGCTATTACACCAATGAAGTCGCACTCAAAGCAAAAGGCAACACTCAAGTATTTGGTTTGGATATATCAAAAATTGCGGTTAAATACGCCGCCAAACGCTACCCAAATTGTGACTTCTCGGTAGCGTCAAGTCACCGTTTACCTTTTGCAGAACAGAGCCTAGATGCAATATTAAGAATATACGCGCCCTGTAAAGCCGAAGAATTGCAACGAACAATCAAAGACGATGGCGTAATCATTACCGTGACACCAGCAGGTCGTCATTTATATCAGCTAAGAGAAGAAATCTATGACGGTGTGCGTCTGCATGACGAGACAGCGGAAGAGATCATTGGATTTACCTTAGAGCATCAAGAGCAACTAAACTATACGATGCACTTAACAGGTGGCGACGCCTATGACTTATTGCAAATGACACCTTTTGCTTGGAAAGCAACAGAGCAATTTAAGCAAAAGCTTCAATCTCTTCCACTTTTCCAATGTGAAGCAGATTTTATGTTGAGAGTTTATCGAAAAAACAGCTAACTCAACCCATTTGCTATTAATTCTCATTTGCATTGAAAGTTAATCTTGCCTCCTATATTATGCAGCGTTCATTTTTGGAGGCATTACCATGCAAAAACTCTTTATTTTCAGCCTTATCGCATTCCTTTCCGGTTGCTCTTCTACCTCAAAAGAGCTTAATAACAGCGAAGTTACTAGCTTCTACGATTATCAGCTGGCGTCCCCTTTAGGCGATTTCATTTCACTAAATTCCCTACCCGCTGAGTTGGCAAATGCTGACGTTATTTTAGTGGGCGAATGGCACACTCATTCCGGCATCCACCGTTTCCAAACCGACTTACTAAAAGCCACGATTCAATCCGGCCAATCTGTCGCACTATCTATGGAACAATTTTCCCGTCACTCTCAAACAATCCTGAATCAATACTTAAGTGATGAAATTGGCGAGCAAACACTGATGAAAGAAGCCGATGCATGGCCAAACTACGAAAGTGACTACCGCCCTCTTGTTGAGCTAGCTAAAGCCAACCAGTTAGACATCATTGCGAGTAATGCGCCGAAACCACTAGTGCGTTGTATCGGAAGAAACGGGCTCGAATATCTAGACCGAATCAATAAAGAAGAGCGAGAGTGGCTAGCAGACGACATTAATACCAGCGCAAGCCCGTATAAAGAAAAATTCATGGCTTCGATGCACCATGGCTCACCAGATCAAACTAAAAAACAGTTTGAAGCTCAAATTACTTGGGATGAAACAATGGCGGAATCCATCACTCAATACCTAAAGCAACAACCTAATACGCAAGTCATTCACGTTGCCGGTAAATTCCATACCGAAGGTGGACTTGGTACCGCTCAATCGATTCTACGCCGTTCACCAAACCTAAACATCGTTATCGTAACTCCAACAGACGAAATCACATCAAGCTCAACAGACTATCAACTTAAAGTACTTGCCCCACCAGCTCGATACATTAAAAAAGAGAATCGTATGAATGCCTATCATGCGCTAAGCAAAAGAAATAATGACCTAACCTGCAAATAGACATTTAGGTGTTGCTCTCCTTAATCATAGGCATAGGAATTGCTTAGTATAAAAATCAAACATTGAGATGATTATTTACACAAGTTTTTCACATGACTGCCGATACTGTTAGTTGAGGGTATGTTAAGGAGAGCAATATGACACCAGTAGGAACGAGCGGAGCACAGCTCTATTCTGCCCAGCAGGTAAAACCTCAAGCAAAACCAGCAGCTACCACAGAAAGTGCGACACCTTTAAAGATGGAGCAAAACAAGGTCACGTTGTCGGATGAAGGCAAGGCGTTGCTTGCTGCATTACAAGAAATTGAAAAAGATAATAAAAAAGCGGCAGCGGAGAATGCCACTGTAGGCGACAAGGTAGAATCCTTTGCTCACGGCGCTTTAGGTATCGACCACCCAGATAAAATTAAAGACGAAGAAGACGGTTCATATTCTGCGGGGCAATATCTATCCGCTGCGGCAACCGTTGGTGGTATCCTACTCGCCCTCATTTAAAATAGATCCACATTAGACAAATAGAGCCTGCGCTAATAATTTTTGTCTTGAAGACAAAATACTCTATTTGTTCAAGGTTCACAGCCCATTCAATAATAGTGATTCAACTATTATGGAAGCACGCTCGTGAAAAAATCCTTTTCGCTCATCGATAAACCCACTTTTTTTGGTGCACTCGCACTCCTAGTCACGATTACTATTCCATTGATCATGTTCCCAAACCAGGGCGCAGAATGGATCGCAATTGCTAAATCATTTATGACCGACAAACTCGGTTTCCTTTACCTCGCTCTCGGCCTATGCGCATTCGGATTTATGATTTACGTCATATTCAGTGATATGGGGCAAATCAAGTTAGGCGACGCTGACGAAGCGCCAGAATTTAAAACAGCCTCATGGGCTGCAATGCTTTTCTGTGGCGGTATTGGCGCTAGCATACTGTACTGGGGCTGCATTGAATGGGCCTATTACTATCAATCTCCGCCATTTCAGCTAGAGCCAGGAAGTGAAGAAGCCGTACGCTGGGCCGCCACTTATGGTCTATTTCACTGGGGACCAATCGCTTGGTCAATCTACCTAATTCCCGCACTACCAATCGCTTACTTTTTCTATGTAAGAAAACAGCCAGTATTGAAGGTGTCGAGTGCACTAATGCCTGTGATTGGCGAGACTCGAAGCAAAGGCACCTTAGGTAAAGTTGTCGATGTCCTATTTATTTTTGGTCTACTGGGTGGCGCAGCAACAACTTTAGGTTTAGCTGCCCCACTGATCACGGAAGGCTTAAACCACTTATTCGGACTGCCTAAAAACGATTTCACACAAATCAGCGTATTGCTGATATGCACGGCTATTTTCGCTTATTCGTCTTACGCTGGTTTAGAAAAAGGCATTAAGATTTTAAGTAACATTAACTTCTGGGGCGCAATGGGGCTATTAGCCTTTGTATTAATCGCCGGCCCGACAATTTTCATGCTTGAGACAGGCTTAGACTCGATCGGCCGAATGCTCTCCAATTTCTTTGTCATGGCGACGTGGGCTGAACCTTTTGGTGGTTACGGCACGTTTGACGACACCCACTTCCCACAAGACTGGACGATTTTTTATTGGGCATGGTGGCTTGTTTTTGCACCGAGTATGGGCTTGTTTGTCGCTAGAATTTCGAGAGGCCGAACCATCAAGCAAATGGTCTCAGGGTCTATTTTCTTTGGCTCATTAGGCTGTTTTTTGTTCTTCATGATTTTGGGTAACTACGGGCTGTCCCTACAGCTGTCCGGACAACTTGATATCGTCACGATCTTAAACACGGAAGGCGCCACCAAAGCTATTTTCTCAATGCTCGAACAGTTGCCATTCAACACGATAGTCATTGCTGTCTTCACTTTGCTTTGTGTCATTTTTACCGCTACCACGTTTGACTCTATCTCGTACATATTGGCGTCTGTTGTGCAAAATAATGTGACCGAAGAACCGATGCGCTGGAATCGCATGTTCTGGGCTTTCACTCTATCTTTCCTTCCAACAGTTCTCATGTTCTTAGGTGGATTAAGCACACTGCAAACTGCAGCGATTGTTGGTGGCTTACCCCTTCTTGGTATCTCGATCATGTTGATGGTGTCGGCAGTTCGAGCAACAAGCTTAGACTTGCGCCATCAAGAAGACTACGTCGAACCGACCATTAATATTGAAGACTTACCTGAAATGGATCCTTGGTCTAATGAAGGCATGGCGTTAGCGAGATTCGAACGCAGCCGAGACACCGCTCAGGAAGCCGCCGAACAAGAGCGCGAAGCGTTATCCGATTTAATGACGATACGTAAACAAATTAGAGCCTTTGCCCTCGAACATAGTAACGATGGGGAGTTTGACGATCACCAACTACCTGAAGAATTACAAAACGCACTTAAAGAGCGATTAGAGACCGTCCAAAAAACCAAAGAACACAAATTGGCGATGTCTGATGCGGCTCAACTTGCGCGAACCGAGTTTAACCAAGCTGTCATTGAAAGCACCGCCATACCTGTAAACTCATGAGATTCTCCATCTCAGCTACGACCAAGCCCACTTCGGTGGGCTTTATTATTTCTAGTTCCCTCCATCTGATGACACTTCTATGAAGATTATATTTCAGCAACAAAAGTGTCATAAGTCAGTGTTTTAATTTCGCCGCTTTTTATAAAAAAGGAATATACTATGAAGCACTTAATTAAACCTATTGCGACCGCAGTAGTGACTTCAACGCTCTCTTTCAACGTATTATCTACAGAAATCAAAAACGTCATTTTGATGATTGGTGATGGCATGGGTCCACAACAAGTCGGACTGTTAGAGACCTACGCCAACAATGCACCCAACTCGATTTACAAAGGTGAGCCGACTGCTTTATATAAATTGGCTCAACAAGGCGTGATAGGTTCTTCTCTAACTCACCCAGAAGACGCTATTGTCGTGGATTCTGCCTGTTCGGCAACGATGCTTGCCACCGGTATCTATACCGCTTCGGAAGTGATCGGCGTCGACTCACAAGGTAACCATGTCGAAACCGTACTGGAAAAAGCCAAACGTATGGGTAAAGCGACGGGCTTGGTTTCTGACACGCGACTGACACACGCCACCCCAGCTTCTTTTGCGGCGCATCAGCCTCATCGCTCGCTCGAAAATGACATTGCGGTAGATATGCTGAACAACGATGTCGATGTCATGCTCTCCGGAGGGTTGCGTCACTGGATTCCAAAATCGACCAATGACAAAGGTAAAGCCTACCAAGAGCTGAAGTCGCTTACTCAGGGGGACGTGTATCTGAAATCAAAACGAAAAGACAATCGCAACCTGTTAGAAGAAGCTCAAAACAAGGGTTATGAGCTCGCTTTCAACAAAGCAACTCTGACAGACACTCAATCAGACAAAATACTTGGGCTGTTTTCTTATTCAGGCATGAATGATGGCATCGCCTATAGCCAAAGCAAGCTTGACCCTAAACGCACCCAGCCAACCTTGAAAGAAATGACCGACAAAGCACTCTCGGTATTATCCAAAGACAAAGACGGCTTTTTCCTAATGGTTGAAGGCGGGCAGATTGATTGGGCGGGCCACAGTAACGACGCAGGCACTATGCTGCATGAAATGATCAAATTTGATGAAGCCGTGAATTCTGTTTATGAATGGGCACAAGGCCGTGACGACACTCTGATCATTGTAACCGCAGACCACGAAACGGGTTCGTTCGGATTTAGCTACTCTTCAGATAGCCTACCAAAGCCTGAACCTCGTTCGGGCGAAGCGTTCAATGATCGTGACTATGCACCAAACTTTAATTTTGGAAAATTCGATATTCTTGATGGCTTATACAACCAGAAGAAAAGCTATTACGGCATGATCAGTGAATTTCAAAAACTAGAAGAAAATCAGCAAACCGCTGCGAAATTTGCCGAAATCGTCAATAAAAACAGCGAATTCCCAATTACGTCAGGGCAAGCGGCTAATGTGCTCGCGAGTAAACCTAATCCGTATCGCTTAGCAGGACACAAATACCTCGATGAAAAAGAGGTACCTGCCATTAACGACTTTGATGCTTTCTATCCATATAACGATAGAGGTAACTTACTCGCCAGAGAGCACGCGACTGGCCAAAATACCGTTTGGGGCACAGGTACCCATACTCATACGCCAGTCAATATCTTCGCTTGGGGACCAGCGGAAACTATCTTACCTGTTTCCAAAATTATGCATCATTCAGAACTAGGGGAATTCTTAAAACAGCAGGTAAATTAGTAGGAAGGACCGATTAAAAATGGCTTAAAATGAAAGAGGCACTCAATGAGTGCCTCTTTACATTCGAATCTAGCGGTTCGGATGATTAATGATGTGGTCTTCCCAGTCAACAACATCAATTTCATACACAACTTTATTGCGAACACTTTCACCGGCAGCATGCATGGCTGACTTGCTTCCTGTAACCAAAGGATGCCACTCAGGAATCGATTTATCTTCAGACAATAAACGATAAGCGCAAGTATCTGGAAGCCAATGAAACTCATCAATTTTATCGCGAGTTAGCTTCAAACACTCTTCACCTGAAGTAAAACGGTTTGGGTAATCTTTGCAAGAGCACGTTTTGCTATTGAGCCAACTGCACGCCACGTTGGTATAGTAAACCTCATCAGAATCTTCATCCATTAATTTGTGTAGGCAACATTTACCGCAGCCATCACAAAGAGACTCCCACTCGCTCTCTGTCATTTGCTCTAATGTTTTTGATTGCCAAAATGGTGCACTCATAGGATTACTTCTTAGTCGATTTCTTGGGAGCGTGTTATACCGCTAGACCATATAAAGTTCAAGGATAAAAATTGCTCGTGACTACTGTCAGGTTGGCAATTATTTGCTACTATCGCGCCCCTTTGTTAACAAATGAGTCAATTTGATGGATTGTCGTCTAGGTTGTGGCGCGTGTTGTATCGCCCCAAGCATTAGTAGTAGTTTTCCTTTACACCCAAATGGAAAGCAGGCAGGTGAACGCTGCAAACAACTGAACACCGATAACCTTTGCAAACTTTTTGGTAAACCAGAGCGCCCGGCTGTGTGCCACGATTTCAAAGCGGCTGCTTGGGTTTGCGGAAGTTCTTCACAGGAAGCGATCAATATCATTACTGACTTGGAAACTTGCACACAATGAGTAGCATGCTTCCAGAATACTTATCGCTGCACGAACATGACTTTGGTAGCTATGCCGTCAAACCGCCGCTTCCAATAATACGATAGCTGTTGGTTATTCAAACGTGCCAATAAAAAAGCGATGCCTTAAAGGCACCGCTTTTCAACATTTGTCTAGCCTAACTTTTGCCGTCCCAACAAGGAATGCGACAAAGTCGTACCATCAACAAGCTCTAACTCTCCCCCAACCGGGACACCATGAGCAATGCGACTCGCGCTTACTTCATGAGCATGACACAACTCAGCAATGTAGTGCGCCGTTGCTTCACCCTCTACCGTTGGGTTTGTCGCCAATATGACTTCTGTAATATCACCTCGACGGAGTCGGTAGTCTAAAACATCTAAACCAATATCACTGGGACCAATACCATCCAGTGGTGACAAATGTCCCATTAGAACAAAGTAGCGTCCAGAGTATTGTCCTGTTGCTTCAACCGCTGCAATATCTGCAGGGCTTTCCACAACACAGATTTGACCGTTCTCTTGTCTCTTCGGGTTAGTACAAATATGACAAGTGTCTTCTTCCGTAAAAGTACGACACTCATTACAATGGCCAATTTCTGTCATGGCCTGACTCAGTGCTTCTGCTAACTGCAGACCACCTTTTCTATCCCGCTGTAACAAATGAAAGGCCATACGCTGTGCCGACTTGGGACCAACCCCAGGTAGACAACGTAAGGCCTCCATCAAATGCTCCAGCATATGACTGGTACGCATTAATAAATCGCTCTAATTGTTAAATCACAAGCGATTTAGAATGGCATTTTCATACCTGGTGGTAATTGCATACCGCCAGTTACGCCAGCCATTTTTTCTTTTTGAGTTTCTTCTACGCGACGTGCAGCATCGTTAAAAGCAGCAGCGATAAGATCTTCAAGCATCTCTTTATCGTCTTCCATTAGGCTTTCATCGATTTCTACACGACGTACACTGTGACTACCAGTAATCGTAACTTTAACAAGGCCAGCACCAGACTCACCTGTAATTTCCATATTTGCGATTTCTTCTTGAAGCTTTTGCATGCGATCTTGCATTTGCTGGGCTTGCTTCATTAGGTTACCCATACCGCCTTTACCAAACATGTTAGTCTCTCTGGTTTAATTGGTTATTAGTTTTAGATGGGGTCAATAGTCAACTATTCAACCCTATCCTATCGTTTATTGGATGAATCTCGTTATATTGGGCGAACGCTATCTCGGTCAATTTCCGCCGCGAAGCGCCTCTCTATAAATTGAACATGCGCGTCATTCTCTAGACTAGAAAAAGCTTGTGTCAATTTAGCCTGATACAGTCTTTCCCTTAACTCTAGTGGAGTTTCTCCACCCTCGCCGATTTCCACATTCAAATGACACTCTTCACCAAGCACATTATTTAATGCTTGCAGCAGTTCACTTTGAGCACGATCTGTATTCAAGTGCGCTTGGCTTGCACGCAGCGTTAAGGAAATAGACGCTCCATCTTTTTTAAAGACAGAGTTTAGGGCCAATTGTTCCACTAATTTCGCAGTTTCAAGTTTGTTGATTGTTGCAGACCAATCATCTTGAGCAATCGACTCCTTCAACAGTTTTTCGACCATTTCAGGTGTTTTTATATGCTCTAGGGCTTTTTTTATCTGAGTCGGGCTTAGCTCTGTCGTCTTCTCTTTCACTACAGGCTTTGACGGCTTCCATCGATAGGGCTCGTTGTCCGACGCTGTATCTGCTTGTGTTTGAGAAGCTGGCGACACCCACTCAGACCCACCATGTTGCTGCGCAACACGTTCAAGTACTGATGATTTTGTCGGTGCCGCTTTAGCCTTTTTTGGCGCTGAGCCTTTATCCGTAGGTTGGTTACCGCGACGCTGAGAGCGAAGCTGATGACGTAAACCACTAACCGGTGTTGCAGCGCTAGGCTGTGCCGGAGGCGGAGTTGGCTGAGTACGACTTGGCTGCTGAGCAGGAGGCTCGTTCATCGCCGGTGGAGCATAGCTCGGGCGATCATCATACATCGGAGCAGAATCATACTGATCCGGCGTATATTCCGGCTCATTATAATTAGGTGGTGGCGCCATACTTTGTGGCGGCACAGGAGCCTGATTGATTGGGGCCACTGACTGCCTTGGAGCCTGAGCAACCGGAGCTTGGGGTGCCGGCTGTGAAACTGGAGTGCTAGGAGCTTGCACAACAGGCTGAGCGACCGCGTCTGTACTAATTGCACTTGGTTGGGGCTGAGTGCTAGGCCTAAATGCCAGCATTCTTAGCACAACCATTTCGACACCAACTTTTGCAGCAGGAGCTAGAGGCAAATCCTCACGACCTTTTAGTACGATTTGATAGTACAACTGCACATCTTGAGGTGATAAAGCTTTGCTCAACAACTCAATTTTTTCAGCATCCGGCTGAGCTTTATCCAAGCTAGATGGAAGCGCTTGATACATGGCTAAACGGTGCAATTGAGTAGCAAGTTGGTTTAATAAGCCATCCCACTCAATGCCATTTTCCGCAAGTTGTTGAATCGTATCCATCGCAACCTGTGGCTGTTTCTGACTAATCGCTTCTAACAAATGGATAGCTTGATCAGTATCTAAAGTACCGAGCATATGAGCAACCATGTCGGATGCAATTGTGCCATTCCCTAGTGCAATTGCCTGATCAGTAAGACTCAACGCATCACGCATACTACCATCTGCAGCATGAGAGATCATTCCCAAGGCTCTAGCTTCGGAAGACACTTGCTCTTCCGCTAAGATCGTATCAAGTTGCTCATGGATATTATCAACACTGATAGGCTTCAAATGAAACTGTAAACAGCGTGACAAAATGGTCACTGGTAATTTTTGTGGATCTGTTGTCGCGAGCAAGAACTTCACGTATTCAGGCGGTTCCTCTAGCGTTTTTAACAACGCATTGAAACTGTGCCTAGACAACATGTGCACTTCATCGATTAAATAAACCTTAAACCGACCGCGAGCAGGTTTATACTGAACGTTATCAAGAAGGTCACGAGTATCTTCAACTTTGGTTCGTGACGCCGCATCAATTTCTAATAGATCAACGAAGCGACCTTCATCAATTTCTTTACAGGTAGAACATTCACCACAGGGCGTAGAGGTAATACCGGTTTCACAGTTCAGCCCTTTAGCAAACAAGCGACCAATCGTTGTTTTACCAACACCGCGAGTTCCGCTAAAGAGATAAGCATGATGCAATCGGTTCTGACTTAAGGCGTTTTCGAGAGCCGTTAAGACATGGGCTTGACCAACTACTTCATTAAACTTAGTTGGTCGCCATTTTCGCGCTAACGCAAGATAACTCATGGATAATTCCGAAAAGGATTAATGACCGTCAAATTCACAGATGCTGAATACTTCAAGGCCTAGACCTTCTAGACGCTTGTCACCACCAATTTCAGGTAGGTTAATCACAAACGCAGCGTGCTCAACATTACCGCCAAGTTGACGAATAAGCTTAGTCGTTGCTTCAATCGTTCCGCCTGTCGCGAGAAGATCGTCAACCATCAGTACTTTGTCACCTTCAACAATAGCGTCTGTGTGAATCTCTAATGTATCTGTGCCGTACTCTAACTCATAAGATTGAGCAATCGTGTTACGTGGCAGTTTGCCAGGCTTACGAACTGGGACAAAGCCAACGCCTAGCTCTAGTGCTAAAGGAGCGCCAAAAAGAAAACCGCGAGCTTCAGTGCCCACAATCTTGGTAAAACCCATCTCTTTATACTTCTCAACCAGAACGCGAATCGTTGCTTGGTAAGCCGAAGCGTCTTCCATCAAACTTGTGACATCACGGAATAAAATACCTGGCTTAGGGTAATCTGGAATACTTTTAATACTTGCTTTGATCTGAGAAATAGTTGCTGTAGTCATAATACTTATTACTTAAATTGGCAGCTTGCCCTATGTCGTTATCGTTATTAGTAGGGAAAGGGGCTGATGACTTTCCGCATTACATGCTTGAGCGTTGCAATGCTGAAAAAATAAACGCCCACTTCAAAAGCAGGCACACATCTACCAATGTTAGTGATTTTCTTCGCTCTCAGCAACTAACTCATGAGTGGGTAAGCGTAGAAACCATGACAACAAAATGACTAAGACCAAGATTAAAAAGCCTTTAACCCAAAGGACTGGAGCAAAATAAATTGAAAAGGAAAAGCTCAATAGGATAAAAAACAAACCACGGTTTTTTACTTGTTTTGTGACCGCACCATTTTCATGCCAGTTCGTAAGCAAGGGGCCCAATGTTTTATGTTCGTGCATCCATCGATGAAACCGAGGGCTACTACGCATAAAGCAGGCACTAGATAAGAGTAAAAACGGTGTTGTAGGAAGAAGTGGTAAAACAATACCTAGAAAGGCAAGAATTAGACTAAGGCCACCAACAAAATTCAGGGAAAGTTGACGAATACTGATGATAGCCTCCGTGATTTTCTAAAAAGTGGCATACCCGTTCAAAACACGGATTACCGTTAGCGTCGCAGGTAAAAGCGGCACTGCTAATAATACGGCAATAAAACCAAGAAGGTAAAAAATATTAAATGGGTCTTTAAAGTCTTTGCTAGATGACATTTGCTCTTTCTCATTATTGGTAGTTTGTTGCTGGCTACCAAGCCATCTCACGTTAACAAAACGTGAAATTGACGGTATAGCCACCACTTTTCGGTAACTATACCTGACAGAAAGGTTAACAAAAACCGATGAAAAACAAGGTTAATTGCTTGAACCTTGATGTATATCAAGACTAAAACTCGAAGCCCCAAGTCGACTTAGAGACACTTGGCAACCCGATCGAACCTCTAGATCCTGCGTAATGAAATTCTTAATGCAGTTATTACCCAGCTGTTCACCGGCCGCAACATGTTTATTCACATATCCGTTAGACCATTGAGCATCTAACCCTGCAGGGAGTATCGACAGTGTCCCTTCAGATAGGTCCGCCACTCCAAAAAAGGCATTAACGGGAGCTGCACATTTGGAGCAATTGATGCCTTTTTCCAAAATCTCAGCCATATCTTTTAGATCTGCACTGTAGTTTTTCAAGTTTCTTAAATAGTCATGGAACAATGCTCTCACTAGCAAAGTCGTCGCAGCACCACCTTCTTCGGTTGACGATGAGTCCACTAAATAGAACGCAAATTGGCCATTCATCAACCAAGCATAATCAAAAACCAATGGCATCACATCGGTTGACTGCAAAAGTCGATATGAACATTTCCAACTCCCCTGAGAAGTATCTTTGTCTGGGAGCAGAGCATGCAATAAGTCCTTAGCGGCACTTGGGTTGTCTTCTAAGTAATCAAGATGCCAATGTAACTCTTGGTCTTCAGGGATATCCCCTCCTCCATCTACACAAAACCATTGACTAGAGAAGTCTCGTTGGTCAGTTAAATGATCGAAAGAGTCTTTCAAGGTATTTTCTATCGCACTCGACAAAAAGCTGTGGTTTTCTATCGGCTTAGGTAAAAAGTCTTTAATACCAAACCTTAGCGCTTTCGCGACATCAGACATTTCATCGGTTGCAGAAACAACGATTAGGGGCAACGATGGGTATTCCAAACTCAGTTCTTCGACAAGTTCGATTCCATCAAGCACCGGCATTGACAGGTCACAGATGACTAAATCAGGTTCAGCGGTACGTAACTTACGCAGCGCGTCTAAACCGTTTTCGGCTTCAATAACGTCATACCCTTGAGCATCGAGGTATGCACCAGTAATACGACGAAATATCGGATCGTCATCAACCAGCATAATCAGCTTTTGAGCCAACATTTCTTGCGCCGAGGTAGTTGCTGGCTGACTGTGAGTTTTATACATAAGCTTGCGCCTCACAAAGCATTTAAAAGAATTATTATTATTATCAGTTTACGGACATTAATATAAAACTTAGTAATAAAATGCTATTTATACAAATGATCCGCTTGTAAACGGGATTGCGTACTAGATGTGGGATTCCTGTAAATAATGCAACATGTTGATGTGACGCAAGCTTTGATCGCAGAGTTACGTATAAATTAACCAAATTAGTAAGAAAATGTGTCCAGAAGTATGAAATTAGATGATTTAAACCTGTTTAGATTGGTTGTTGAAAATGGGAGCTACACCGCAACTTCACGCAAGACGATGATCCCCGTTGCAACAATTACCAGACGCATACAAGCCTTGGAGGACTCTCTAAACCTAAGGTTATTGAATCGTCATGCTCGTAAACTTTCGTTGACAGAAGCCGGTGAGCGTTTTTTCAACGAATGCTCTCCTCTATTGCAAAGGCTTGCTTCAACTGCCGAAGAACTAACAGATGAGTGCAAAGGTGCCTCAGGTAAAATTAAAATTTCAGCGCCATCTAACTTAACCAAGCGCATGATGATGCCGATGTTCAGTGAGTTTATGAACCTTTACCCCGATATCAATATCGAGCTCACAATGAACAACCAAGCTGACCAGCTTGATCCAACCGAGTGGGACGTCATTTTCCGCGTAGGGCCTCAACGAGACTCTAGCCTAATCGCTCGTAAGATCAGTTCGGTCAAAGATATACTCGTGGCTAGTCCTAACTATTTAGATAAGCACCCTGCCCCTTGCCATGCTGAGGAGCTGGCCAACCATCATCTACTTAAAGGTGCACCGTTAATCAAGTGGCAGCTGACAAACTCTAACGACGAGTCGGTCATCAATACTGAAAAAGGACGCTTTAATGCTAATGCACTGAATGTAGTTCGTCAGGCATGCTCTGAGGGGTTAGGCATTACTTTGATGCCTGACGTCATGATCCGCGAGTACATTGAAGATGGTAGCTTAGTTCAGGTATTAGAAGACTGGAGCGCGAACCCACGTGATATCTATATGCTTTACAACCACAAAGATCATCTTCCTGAGAAAGTTCGCTTGTTCATCGACTTCGTCATTGCTTATCACATCCATTAAAAGCCACGATGTGAAGTAGATTACCGACATATAAAAAAACCAGAGCCTAAGCTCTGGTTTTTTACTTTATACAAATCGCGATTAAGCGCCTTCGTTATGTATCTCTAAGTTTGCTAGATCTTGTGCAATTTCACGTTCAGTTTTTGAGTCGTCATTACGCAATGCATCCAAGAAGTCTAAGTACTTCTGATCGATATCGCCAGTTACGTATTCGCCATTGAATACCGAAGTATCAAAGCGAGCGATATCTTGATTACCTAAACCAACAGCGCTAATAAGATCATCCAACTTCTGGAAGATAAGAGCGTCAGCACCAATCTGTTTACAGATAGTTTCGTTATCACGACCGTGAGCAATCAGTTCTGTGGCACTTGGCATGTCGATACCATAAACGTTCGGGAAACGCACTTCTGGAGCCGCTGAAACCATGAAGACTTTCTTCGCGCCAGAGTCTCTTGCCATCTCAATGATTTGTTCTGACGTAGTACCACGAACAATAGAGTCATCAACCAGAAGAACGTTCTTGCCTTTAAACTCAGAGCGAATAGCATTTAGCTTACGACGAACAGATTTTTTACGTTGCTGTTGACCTGGCATGATGAACGTACGGCCAACGTAGCGGTTCTTCACGAAACCTTGGCGGTATGGCTTATCAATCGCTTGTGCGATGCGAAGTGCAATATCGTTCGAAGTTTCAGGGATTGGAATAACCACATCAATATCTAAATCGGCATACTCTTCTTTAATACGTTTACCAAGCATTTCACCCATTTCAACGCGTGCGCTGTATACCGAAATCTTATCGATGAATGAATCAGGACGAGCAAAGTAAACGAATTCGAAGATACAAGGGTTTAGTTGTGGGTTATCGGCGCACTGTTTAGTGTATAACTCACCATCAAATGTAGCGTAAACCGCTTCACCTGGTGCAACATCACGAACAAAATCAAAGCCTACCGCGTCAAGTGCAACTGATTCAGAAGCAACCATGTACTCAGTGCGACCATTAATTTCACGCTTACCTAAGCAAAGTGGGCGAATACCATGTGGGTCACGAAAAGCAATCATACCGTGGCCAATGATCATCGCAACAACTGCGTAAGCACCACGAATAGTGCGGTGTACATTTGCGACCGCACGGAAAACATCTTCAGAAGTTACGTTACCTTTAACCGTATCAATCTCATGAGCCAATACGTTAAGTAGTACTTCTGAATCTGAAGTAGTGTTGACATGACGGCGGTCTTTCTCGAATAGCTTCTCACGAACTTCGTTTGCATTCGTTAAGTTACCATTATGAGCAAGTGTGATACCAAATGGTGAGTTCACGTAAAAAGGTTGTGCTTCTGAAGCGCTAGAACTACCTGCAGTTGGGTAACGAACATGGCCAATACCCACGTTACCTTGCAAGCGTTGCATATGCTTTGCTTCAAAGACATCTTTAACTAAACCATTCGCCTTACGCAGACGAAAACGATTGCTTTCAATGGTACAAATACCAGCGGCATCTTGGCCACGATGCTGTAATACCGTTAATGCGTCATAAATAGACTGGTTTACAGGCGTTGAACCCACGATTCCAACAATACCACACATGTCCTAATCCTCGATTTGCGACAGTAACTGGCGCTAAATTGCGCCAGATAAGAAACTAGATGTTGCTTGTAAATGCTCAAAGAACGGCGCAATGATTCGGCTAAATTCAGGAACCAATTGCGAGCTCTTCCACCATTCTGAACTTGGGAATGCAGTAAACGCATCCATAAAAAACAGTACCGCTGAAACCACGAGAACACCACGTAAACCGCCAAAGACGACTCCAAGAATTCTGTCCGTTCCAGATAACCCTGTTTTTTGAACCAGTTGCCCAATGACATAATTCACTAATGCCCCGACAACAAGTGTTGCAACAAATAATGCTGCAATGGCGGCTCCGTTTCGGAACATGTCGTCTTCAATATTGGTGAAGTACACTGCTAATTTCGCGTAGTACTGGCTAGCAATAAAAAATGCGCCAAACCAAATGACTAACGACAATGCTTCTTTAGCAAAACCGCGAACTAAACTGATCAAAGCTGAAAAGCTGATCACTCCTAAAATGACAAAATCTAACCAATTCATGAATTCTTCATCTTAAGTTGGCGCGCATTTTAACAGAAAAAATGCTGACGCAAACGTTTTCTTATGGGTTTAGTGGTTTAAATTTGAGCAATTGACCTTTTGAACCGGTAATTTTTTCCAATTCCTTAATCTGTCGCTCAAGTTTAGATTTGGATACATCAGGGCCAATAATGACTCGCGTAAATGACTTTTCTTGCTTGGTATGTGCTTGGTATCCACGTTTCTGTAGATCCTTAACCACATTCTTCGCATTGTCCGCGT
The DNA here is from genome assembly GCF_043642225.1 of Vibrio profundi. GTDB lineage: Bacteria > Pseudomonadota > Gammaproteobacteria > Enterobacterales > Vibrionaceae > Vibrio > Vibrio profundi_A. The sequence continues at coordinate 44,553 of NZ_JBHZSF010000014.1, forward strand.
TTTTAAGGGCCATCAATTGAATGATCCATGCGCTATCTTGGTACTGATTTTTTTCTTCGACTTCTTTAACGGCTACTTGCACAGCGTCAGACTGCGTGTTCGACGTGTTGATTTCATCATTACCGATAGTTTGTTCTACCGGAGCATCAGGTAGAGCAATATCATCTTCGACAGGCTCAAGCACTTCAAAGACTTCAACTTCGCTCTCTAGCTCAGGCTTAATGGGAATGCTGGCAAATTCTTCTTTGTAGTGCAGCTTCTTACCATCCAACACATCAGGAAGAACAATAACCCCAACAGCCACCAAAATAATGGTACCAACTAACCTACTTTGAAATTTACTTGCCATCTACTTTCCTTTCTCTTCCCAGTGATCAAGCACTTCCCCTACCGTATGGAAAGAGCCAACCACTAGAATGACATCTTCATCACTTGCATTTGTTAACGCAGCTTCAAAAGCCTCTACTGGATTAGCATACTTTTCAGTGTCTGCAGGCAAACTCTTCACTAATTCTTCAGCAGAAGCGGCTCTAGGGCCACTTAGTGAGGCTGGGTAGCACTGAGTCGCAATCGGAAACAGTACATCTAAAGTCGCAGGAATGTCTTTGTCGTGGAGCATCGCCATTACCATGTGAACGCTTTTTCCTGAATACTTCTCAGAAATCTGCTCTACAAAGTATTCAGCAGAATGAGGATTATGAGCAACATCTAGAATTATGGTTGGACGTTCACTAATTTTCTGCATACGACCGGGTAAGAATGCATTCTTAAGCCCATTAACCACATTCACATCACTGATATCCAGTTCCGAAGTCCCAAGTGCCATTAAAGCAGTCGCTGCGTTTGGCAGTGGTAGGTTAGGTAACGGTAAATCAGTGAGCTGAAATGCCCCACTGTTCCAATTCCATTTCGAACCAGTCACTTCATAGGTGTATTGAATACCAACTTGATAGAATTCCGCTTTGATATCGTCTGCATGCGCCGCGACCGTTGCAGGCGGCTTAGGCTGGCCACAAATTGCTGGCTTACCGCTGCGGTAGATACCTGCTTTCTCAAAACCAATGACATTAATGTCATCTCCTAACCAATCGACATGGTCGACCGCTAAGCTAGTGATAACCGAAACATCATGATCAACGATATTGGTCGCGTCTAAGCGTCCACCCAACCCGACTTCAAGCAAAACTACGTCAACCTGTTCAGTTTGGAATAAACGCAGAGCCGCTAGTGTTCCATACTCAAAGAAACTCAGGCTAATGTCGCCACGCTCTTTTTCGATGAAGTCGAAAGCTTGAGTGTGTTTTACATCTGGGAGATCTTGTCCATTGATACGGACACGTTCGTTATAACGAATTAAATGAGGAGAGCTATAAACACCTACAGAGTAGCCAGCATCTAGAAGGATAGCTTCCATTAAAGCACAGGTTGACCCTTTGCCGTTGGTTCCGGCGACGGTAATAATATGCTTGGCAGGCTTGGTTAGGTTTGCTTTGGTTGCGACAGCTTGAACACGGTCTAACCCAAGATCAATTGCGCTTGTGTGGATGTTGGTTAAATAATCAAGCCACATCTCTAGTGACGATGTGGCTTGAGGAATAGGTTGTTGACTCATCTAACTAATAACCATAATTAAGTTGGTTTGTTAGAAAGTACTTTACCCTTTTTCGGACGCTTCTGGTACTTCATAAGTAGCTTCATTTGGTGAATCGTTCACAGAAACTACTAATGGAGATTTTTGATTGGTCATTTTTGCTACTAAGCTAGCAACACGTTGACGCATCTCACGACGGTCGACAATCATATCGATCGCACCATGGTCCAGTAAGAACTCACTACGTTGGAAGCCTTCCGGTAGATCTTCGCGAACAGTTTGCTCAATTACACGACGACCTGCGAAACCGATTAACGCTTTTGGCTCACCAATATTGATATCACCTAACATCGCTAAACTTGCTGAAACACCGCCCATTGTTGGGTCAGTCATAACAGAAATAAACGGTAAACCTTTTGCAGATAAACGCTCAAGTGCAGCACTGGTTTTCGCCATTTGCATTAGAGACATCAAAGCCTCTTGCATACGTGCACCACCACTTGCAGAGAAACAAACTAAACCACAGTTATTCTCAATTGCTGCATCCACAGCACGAACGAAACGAGCACCTACAACAGAGCCCATTGAACCGCCCATGAATGAAAATTCAAAAGCACATGCAACGATAGGAAGACCTAATAGTTCACCTTTCATTACGACTAATGCGTCTGTTTCACCACTGTTCTTTTGTGCAGCAGAAATACGCTCTTTGTAACGCTTTGAATCTTTAAACTTCAGTTTATCTTTTGGCTCAAGATCCGAGCCTAATTCTTCACGCTCACCAGCATCCAAAAATGTTTCCAAACGGCGACGCGCTTTCATACGCATGTGATGGTCACATTTCGGACATACTTCTAGGTTACGCTCTAGTTCAGCATGGTAAAGCACTTGCTCACATGAAGTACATTTAGTCCATACGCCTTCTGGGATAGAAGCTTTGCGTGAAGTTACGATGTTGCTTTTTTCTAAAATCTTTTCAAGCCAACTCATGGAAGACCTTTTCTCTATACTCTTCCGCTTGATTGCGAAAGATAAAATTTGGGATTATGCGTGGGGATTAAACCACATAAAACAGCGAGTGTAGATAAAAAACTGGTTGTACCTATTTTCTTTACCTATATTACTTGCCTAACTAGTATTTTTTTTGAACCTAAGTCCCACATTTAGTTCAAATTATCAGGTAGGAACAGTGGGCCAATTGGCTCTCTTGGCAGTTCAAAATGTTCGGGATAATCGACATCTACAAGGTACAAACCTTCTGCTTTCGCTGTTGCTCCGGCTAATTTTCGATTTTTTGCGTCTAGTAACCACTCTATCCAACTTGGATCTTTTTCGCCCTTACCGACCGCGATAAGGCTCCCTGTTATGTTACGAACCATATGGTGGACAAACGCATTGGCTTTAATATCAATCACGATGTAATGACCATGGCGAGTCACGTTTAGATGCATAATATTTCGCCAAGGGCTTCTCGACTGGCAATGCGCCGCTCTGAAAGAGGTGAAATCTTTTTCACCTAATAGATATTGACCAGCTTCATGCATTTTTTTCTCATCAAGCTCTCCGTGGTAATGACTGACGCCAGAATTCAGAATTCCTGGGCGAAGTGCGTGATTAAAAATGACATAACGATAACGACGAGCCGTCGCAGTGAATCGAGCATGAAACTCTTCTGGGACTTCTTTCGCCCATCTCACCGCAATATCTTTTGGCATATTCGCATTCGCACCCATCGTCCAAGCGACCATTTTTCGGGTTACATTCGTTTCAAAGTGAACAACTTGACCTGTGCCATGAACGCCAGCATCCGTTCTTCCCGCACACTGCACTTCAACAGGGTGGTTCGCAACAACTGACAAAGCCTTTTCCAATTCTTCTTGGACACTTTTTACATCTCGCTGGCGCTGCCAACCAAAATAGTGGGTACCGTTGTATTCAATACCTAAAGCGATTTTCATGTTTCTGTTCTCTTTGAAAATGGGGCTCGAAGTATATACTTAAACGCCTTAATTGAGCTAGCTCACCGAAAAAATAAAGGGTAGCAAATGCTACCCTTTTATATTTATCGACCATTCAAAGTATCAATGAGGTTTTTGGCTTCTCGCCTAATTTCATCACTGCCATCAACAATTGCTTCCTCTAGCAATTTGATCGCACCTTTAGGATCGCTCATTTCGATGTAAATCTTGGCCAAATCAAGTTTTCCGGCCGCTTCTGCATTGCTATCAACATCAACTTCACCAATGTCGCCAATCACATCCGGAAATTCATTTAATCCAACATCTAGCTGCAGAGCCTCATCATCCAGATTTAATTCCTCGCCTTCTCCTTCCACCTGAGCCATTAATTCATCAATAGTCATGAATTGATTCTCTTTCGGAGTTGGTTCGGTTAAGTTTTCTTGATGACTCCAGTTTTCATCCTGGAGCTTTGGCTCGGTTTGTTGTTTAGCTGATTCCCAGACTTCTTGCTCTTCAGCAGGCACATCGTGACCAACACTTGACTGCTGTTCAGGTGATAAACTAAAGCCATTCCAATCTTCACCACCCACCTCAAGCATGGCTTCTATATCAAGCCCAGCACTATCGATTGAAGTATTATCAAGAGGCTGTTCAAACATAGAATCTATATTCTCTTGAACATCTTCAGATAAAAGCTCCGCTAGCGCTGCTTCATCAAAGTTACCGAACTCTTCTGATTCAGGATCATCAAGTATATCTTCTGAACTAGCGAATAAGTCATGTAGTGCATCCTGATCGGATTGTTCCGTTTCAGGCTGCTCTACAGAGCTTTCTGGTTCAGAAAACGCGTCAGATAGCGCTTCTTCTTCACCATACTCAGGCAACTCATCTTCTGTCAGTTCTACATTAGGTTCTTCTGCAATAGGCTCTTCAGAGTCCCCAATAAATTCTGATGAAGACGAGTCAGCTAACGCATCCTCCTCGCTATACTCCGGCAACTCAATTTCATCGAAATCTATAGACGCTGATTCTTCAGGTAAATCTTGCTCCAATGAATCTAAATCAACATCTTCGGCTACTTCAGCCAATGCGTCTTCTTCGTTGAACTCGGGAAGTTCTAAATCATCTATCGCAAAGTCATCTTCTGCCTGAGGAGCTTCTTCAACTGCAGCTTCCGTTACTTCTAGAACCTCAATTTCTGGCACTTCAACTTCAGGAGCTAACTCTTCAACGTCTAGTGTTTCGCTCTCAAGCTCTTGTGAAACTGGAGGCTCTTCCACTGCTTCTGGTTGAGCGTCAAACTCAGCCAAAGCGTCTTCTTCGTTAAATTCAGGAAGTTCTAAATCATCAATCGAGAATTCTTCTTCAGCCTGAGGGGCTTCTTCAACTGCTGCTTCCGCTACTTCTGGCGCGTCAATTTCTGGTACTTCAACTTCAGGAGCTAACTCTTCAGCGTCTAGTGCTTCGTTATCAAGTTCTTGTGAAACAGGAGGCTCTTCCATCGCTTCTGGTTGAGCGTCAAACTCAGCCAATGCGTCTTCTTCGTTGAATTCTGGAAGTTCTAAATCATCTATCGCAAAGCCACCTTCTGCCTGAGGGGCTTCTTCTGCTGCCGCTTCCGCTACTTCTGGAACCTCAATTTCTGGTACTTCAACGTCAGGAGCTAACTCTTCAGCGTCTAGTGCTTCGCTCTCAAGCTCTTGTGAAACTGGAGGTTCTTCCACCGCTTCAGGTTGAACGTCAAAGTCCGCCAAAGCGTCTTTTTCGTTAAACTCAGGAAGCTCTAAATCATCAATCGCGAAGTCGTCTTCAGCCTGAGGGACTTCTTCAACTGCAGCTTCCGCTACTTCAGGCACTTCAACTTCAGGTGCTAAATCTTCAGCGTCTACTGTTTCGCTCTCAAGCTGTTGTGAAACTGGAGGCTCTTCCACCGCTTCAGGTTGAACGTCAAACTCCGCCAAAGCGTCTTCTTCGTTGAACTCTGGAAGTTCTAAGTCGTCAATCGCGAAGTCGTCTTCAGCCTGAAGGGCTTCTTCAACTGCTGCTTCCGCTACTTCTGGCGCGTCAATTTCTGGTACTTCAACTTCAGGAGCTAACTCTTCAGCGTCTAGTGCTTCGTTATCAAGTTCTTGTGAAACAGGAGGCTCTTCCATCGCTTCTGGTTGAGCGTCAAACTCAGCCAATGCGTCTTCTTCGTTGAATTCTGGAAGTTCTAAATCATCTATCGCAAAGCCACCTTCTGCCTGAGGGGCTTCTTCAGCTTCTAGCGTTTCGTTCTCAAGCTCTTGTGAAACCAGAGGCTCTTCTACCGCTTCAGGTTGAGCGTCAAACTCAGCTAATGCGTCTTCTTCGTTGAATTCTGGAAGTTCTAAATCATCAATCGCAAAGTCATCTTTTGCCTGAGGGGCTTCTTCAACTTCAGGAGCTAAATCTTCAGCTTCTAGTGGTTCACTCTCAAGCTCTTGTGAGACTGGAAGCTCTTCCACCGCTTCAGGTTGAGCGTCAAACTCAGCCAAAGCGTCTTCTTCGTTAAATTCAGGAAGTTCTAAATAGTCAATCGCGAAGTCGTCTTCAGCCTGAGGGGCTTCTTCAACTAATGCTTCCGCTACTTCTGGCGCTTCAATTTCTGGAACTTCAACTTCAGGAGCTAACTCTTCAGCTTCTAGTGTTTCGCTCTCCAGTTCTTGTGAAACAGGAGGCTCTTCTACCGCTTCAGGTTGAGCGTCAAACTCAGCTAATGCGTCTTCTTCGTTAAACTCAGGAAGCTCTAAATCGTCAATCGCGAAGTCGTCTTCTGCCTGAGGGGCTTCTTCAACTGCAGCTTCCGCTACTTCTGGAGTATCAACCTCTGGCACTTCAACTTCAGGTGCTAACTCGTCAGCGTCTAGTGTTTCACTCTCAAGTTCTTGTGAAACTGGAGGCTCTTCCACCGCTTCTGGTTGAGCGTCAAACTCAGCTAAAGCGTCTTCTTCGTTAAACTCTGGGAGCTCTAAATCGTCAATTGCGAAGTCGTCTTCAGTATGAGGGGCTTCTTCAACTGCAGCTTCCGCTACTTCAGGTTCTTCAATTTCAGACGCTATATTGTCCGAACCCACTTCTTGCTCTGCAGAAGGTTCATCATCTATCAGCCAATCATCATCTTGAGGAACCCCAAACTCATTGGCAACAGGCTCAGGTTTATCTTCTTGTAATTCAGGCTGCTGTGCTTCTTCGACCTCTTCCTGCTCTACAGTTACCTCTTCTGGCTCTGCTGTAACATCTACAACAGGCTCTAATTCTTCTTCATCAAGCTCAATATTCTCTGAGCCCTCTATTTCAGGAGTGAAGTCAAAATCTGCAGAGAAGTCTGGAGTTGATTCAACGTCATCAATTGCTTCGGACAGCCAGTCCTCCACAGATTCATCTTCGGGCTCTTCAACGCTTTGTTCCGTAAGATCACCAACCTGTGCATCTTCGAATACAGGCGTTTCTTCGGTTTCCTCAGAAGGCGCGAATTCTGGCTGTGAAGCCTCATTAGTAATGTCTGAAGAACTTTGGTCACTCGTATCCTGAACATCCTGAACATCCTGAACATCCTGAACATCCTGAACATCCTGAACATCCTGAACATCCTGAACATCCTGAACAGCAGTATCGATGCCTTCCGGTTCTCCAAGAACGTCATCTAAGAGCGCATCAGTTTCAGGGGCAACCTCAAACAAATCATCGATAAAGTCTTCGCTGTTAAACTCTACCTCTTCTTCAACCGGCTGCTGTTCAGCTAATTCAGAATCTTCGGGATCTCGAGAATCCCTTTCTAAATCGAAGGCTTGCTCTTGAGGCTCGCTCTCTTGCAACAGCTCTTCAATCGCCTCTTCTTCAAGTGCCAGTGAGGGTTCTACGCTTTCATTAGAGTCAATTGCCGACTCTAGCTGCTCATCAAACGAACCAACGTCTTCAATGCCTTCAGTTAAGAGTTCATCAAATGGGTCCAAACTTTCTGAAACGTCAGTGTCACCTGACAGTTCTTCACCCAATAGTTCATCTAATGTTTCATCACTGTCCAAAGAGATGTCGAGCTTATCGTTGTCACTAGTCTCATCAAGTAACAATTCATCCAACAGATCGGTACTGCTTTCAGCTAATGTAAGGTCTTCACTTTCATCACCATTAAGTAGCTCATCAAGTGTTGCCGTGCTGTCTTCTTCAATCTCAATATCGTCTTCAGAAGTTAAGCCTGCTATCTCTTCTAGCTCTGCCAATGGATCGAATTCTTCATGTTCCTCTTCTGAAACTGATGAAGCTTCATCGACCACGTCCTCCAGAAGATCCGTCGACTCGGCTAAGTCAATGGACTCATCTTCTAGCAATTCGTCAAGTAAGTCCGTACTTTCAGGCGTTACTGGGGGTTCTGCTTCATCGACATAATCGACCTCTTCTTCGTCCGACGCTTCATCGAACTGAGAAAGAATGCTGTCAATATCGTCATCAGACGCCATTCCTGAATCGAAGGTTTCACTACTCAAGTCAAAATCAGTATCAAGCTCATCCTCTTCGGCACCCGTTACTAAATTTTCAGCGACTTCAGCAAAGATATCGTCAATGTCATCCGTTGAAGCTTCTTCTGACTTCGGCTCTTGTTCCTCTGAAATCAGTGAATCAATATCAAATTCATCATCATCGTCATCACCTTCAGAAAGCAAGTCATCCAAGAAAGATTGGTCTAATGCATCGGCACCAAGGTCTTCGGATGGCGCATCTTCGGAAAGTAGAGCTTCAATATCGTCAGCCGACATCGCACTGTCATCAGATAGATCAAAGTCGCCGTCTCCGGAGTCAGATGAATCTGCAGCAGTTTCATCAAGCGCGCGCTCCATTTCCTCAAGCCCGAGTGCTTTATCGTCACCGTTAACGCTAATGCCATTTGCGCTATCTAAGTCTTCGAAGCCCGCATCGAGATCACCATCGTCCCCTATACCTGCAAATGGGTCTTCGCCGTCATCACCATCAAGGTTGAAGTCAAGATCCGCATCATCTAGCCCTGCAAAAACATCATCTTCTGCATTTTCAGAGTCATCACTAAACAGCGCTTCTGCGTCTGTATCATCGCCGAATAGCTCATCATCGAGCGATAGATCATCATCAATACCATCCATATCACCATCGAGTGTGATAGGCGGCATATCATCTGCGGTTTCCGGCTTGGTTTGTGGTTGAGTTTGCTCAACTTCGTCTTCGTTGTTCGACTTACGACCCAATAGAAGTACGACGATCAAGCCAATTAGTAGCCCTGGAATGATTGCCAACGCAGCAACAACCCACCCATTTGAGAGCAGGCTATCCATCTGGCTTGGAGCCATTCGCTGAATTTCAGCTTTTTTCTCTCGCTCTTCAGCTAGAAGTTTTTCGACCTCGATCCGAATTCTATCTTGATCACCAAGCTCATCTTTTAGCACGTCCACTTCTGACTGGACATTTGAAAGCATCAAACGTAACTGATGGTTTTTCTCTTCAAGTGCTAACAATTCTGTTTCAGAAACTTCTAATTGGGCCTCTAACGCATTCATTTCGCCTTGCTTAGGCATCATCGGCTTAGGAGTGGGTTGAACAGCAGAGCTTGTTTTACTTTCAGCCGTTGACACCACTGGCGGCTTGGTCGTTGCTGGCTTAGGTTGAACAGGTTGAGGCTGAGCCGCAGAAGGACGCGTAACAGAAGGAGTATTAAGCTTAGCCAAGTGAGAATTCATAACTGCTACTGCCTGTTCAGTAGAAGTGCTTCTTACCTGCGCCAATGAAGGCACTCGCAAATTACTTGAAGGTAGTAAGCTATGAATATTTTGGTTTTCGAACGCTTGAGGATTTAAACGATAGATAGCAAACAAGGTTTGCTGAACTGACACATTGTTCGACGGTCTTAACTTGGTAGCAATCGACCATAATGTTTCATCACCTCTAGTTGGCCCATAAAAGCGAGACGGCTCAGTTTGCTGTACAACCGTTTGGGGCGTTGTTTGAGGTTCGGTGGTGGCTACTTCTTGTTGGGGTGCTCTTTGAACAGGTTCAGAAAATGTAGGAGACGTCTGAATCTGACCATTCGGTCCAACAACGCGAATGGTATCTGCACGAACAATGGAAATCTGAGTCGCGGCTACTAACGCTAATGGCATTAACAAACGCTTGAAAATTTGACGCATAAAAGGCTCAGTTAAGTGCTTGGTACGAATAAAAGTGACGATCTATTAAATATATCGGATAAATGACGCAAAACTATAGGAATGAAGACAAAAAATGTGTCACAGCAACCATTATTACAGGCAATGAGCCCTTATATCGCTGTGATTTTGAAAGGATGATTAAAAAAGCCTCACATATATGTGAGGCTTTATTTTTATAAACTTCGCGAATTAAAAGTAGTCGCGAATCAATACTTCGGCAATTTGAACCGCATTCGTTGCAGCACCTTTACGCACATTGTCTGCGACAACCCACATATTGATACCGCTATGGTGACTAATATCGTTGCGAATACGACCGACCATTACGTGGTCTTTTCCACCAGCATCGCCCACTTGCGTTGGGAAATCCTGACCGTGGAAGACTTCAATACCATCCGTATTTTCGAGTAATTGAGCCACTTGCTCTGCACCAATTGGAGAGCGAGTTTCAACATGTAATGATTCAGCATGACCGTAAAAGACAGGTACACGAACACACGTTGGGTTCACTGTAATAGATGAATCATTAAAGATTTTCTGAGTTTCCCAAACCATCTTCATTTCTTCACGCGTGTAGCCATTTTCTGCAAATTCATCAATTTGAGGGATACAGTTGAATGCGATTTGCTTTGAAAATGCTGATGGTTCAGCTGGAGTACCATTAAGCAATTTTGCCGTTTGACCCGCTAACTCATCAATACCAGATTTTCCTGCACCTGATACAGACTGGTAAGTGGATACATTAATACGCTCTAGGCCAACTTCATCATGAATAGGCTTAAGTGCGACAAGCATTTGGATTGTTGAGCAATTTGGGTTTGCAATGATATTGCGGTTACGGAACTCAGCAATCGCTTCTGGGTTTACTTCCGGTACGACCAAAGGAATATCGTACTCGTAGCGGAATTTAGAAGTGTTATCGATTACCACTACACCTTCATCAGCTGCAATTGGTGCCCAACGCTCTGAAAGGTCGCCACCAGCAGAGAAAAGAGCAATATGTACTTGAGACCAATCGAAGTCTTCAACATTCTGCACTTTTACCGTCTTACCATTGAAGCGGTACGTTTTACCTTCACTACGTTCACTTGCTAGTAAGTGCAGTTCACCGACAGGGAATTTACGCTCTTCAAGTACTTCGATAATGGTTTCACCAACCGCACCAGTCGCACCCAAAATAGCAATATTAAATTCTTGGCTCATTGTTTCTCTCTTTTATAAAGTTGGCTTTACCATAAAACCGAGTTTAGCTAATGGCGCTAAATTACAGCTTTCATCGCCTGATAACTCGATAGCGCTGTACTCACGACGATCCCAGTATTCTTTGCGCATCTTGTCAAATGAACCCGGAGTCGCGATATTACGGCGGAACAACGCATCGTCTTTGCGCACATCATAGATCAACTGAGTCAAATTGTGCAGTGTTGCTTCGTCCCAAGCTCTATCTAATTTCACTTGAGGCACAGGCGCGATAGGCAATAATTCACTTGCTTGCGCACGCTTATCGTCACCTAAAAATTCACAATAGCTGTTAAAAATCATGGTGGTGCCACGAGCTTTACCTTCAAGACCGTAACCCGCAACGTGCGGTGTAGCGAAGGCAAGTAATGGCAGCAGTTCCATATCCACTTCTGGCTCAAATTCAAAAACATCAAGTGCAGCGATAAAACCGTCATCTTTCAATAAACGCTGCTTCAAGGCTTCATTATCAACGATAGGTCCACGGGCGGCGTTAATCAGAATTTGCTCAGAACGTAAGCTTTCTAAAACATCCGCATTAATCAAATGATGAGTTGGGTGCTCGCCATCTTTGGTGATTGGGGTGTGAAGCGTGATGATATCGGCTTCTTTCAAAAGTACCGGTAACTCGGTGAACTCGCGAGTGTCCCCTTCAGCTTGCTTTAATGGATCATTCAGCAATACTTTGATGCCGATGCCTTCTAAACACTTCGCTAAGTAGCTGCCAACTTGGCCTGCGCCAACAATACCGATGGTCTTATCAAATACCGAGAAGCCGTGTTGTTGAGCTAAAATCATCATCGCGCTGAACGCATATTCAGCGACGCCGACCTTGTTACAACCTGGAGCGGCAGTAAAAAAAATCCCGCGTTCTTTAAGCAGCGCCTGATCCACATGGTCAATACCCGCTGTGGCTGTACCAACAAACTTAAGTTTATTCGCTTTACTAATCAGCTGTTCATTCACTTTAGTGACTGAACGAATCATCAATGCATCAACATCAACAAGGTCATCAGCGGTCAGAGTGCGCCCTGACTTCAGTTCTACTTCACCTAACTGGCTAAACAATTGCTCAGCGTAAGGCATGTTTTCATCAATAAGAATTTTCATAATGCTTTCAATAGAGGGGCTAGTTTTAGCGTTGAAATGATTGTGCAGAAAATGACTAGGCGTGTCGAGTGCTAATCCATTGCACTTAGAAAGCTTTAGATAGAAAAATGCCCGGTTGAATACACAACCGGGCAAATATCCAGAACAAAAGGATCCTGTCTCGCTCTCCAGGAGACAGAGTCTGCGTCTGTTCGATCAGCCGTTAATAAAAACGAGCGCCGATCAAGCTCTGGAAACCTTCAATTTAAATCGAGGTTTAGTCTTGGTACTTCTTGATAACCAAAGTTGCGTTCGTACCACCGAAACCAAAGCTGTTAGACATAACCGTGGTTAACTCTTGCTCACGTGCTTCAGTCACGATATCAAGACCAGCAGCAGCTTCGTCAAGGTTAGCAACGTTAATGCTTGGTGCAATGAAACCATTGTCTAGCATTAGCGTTGAATAAATAGCTTCATGAACGCCAGCTGCACCTAGTGCGTGACCTGTCATTGCTTTCGTTGCAGAAATTGCAGGGCTGTTGCCACCGAATACTTCTTGAATCGCGCCAAGCTCTTTTACATCACCTACTGGAGTAGAAGTACCGTGAGTGTTCACGTAGTCCACGCCTTCAACGTTTTGCATCGCCATCTTCATACAACGAACTGCGCCTTCACCTGATGGAGCTACCATGTCGTAACCATCTGAAGTCGCACCGTAACCTACGATTTCACCGTAAATTTTCGCGCCACGTGCTTTAGCGTGCTCAAGTTCTTCGATAACTAGCATGCCGCCGCCTCCAGAGATTACGAAACCGTCACGGTCAGCATCATAAGTACGAGATGCTTGATCTGGAGTGTCGTTGTACTTAGTAGATAGAGCGCCCATTGCGTCGAACATCATAGTCAGTGACCAATCTAGTTCTTCACCACCGCCAGCGAATACAACGTCTTGTTTACCTAGTTGGATAAGCTCCATCGCGTGGCCAATACAGTGTGCAGAAGTTGCACATGCAGAACTCATTGAGTAGTTTACGCCGCGGATTTTAAAAGGAGTTGCCAAGCAAGCAGAAACCGTAGACGCCATAGTACGTGGAACCATGTAAGGACCAACACGCTTAACGCCTTTTTCACGTAGAATATCAACCGCATTCACTTGGTTAAGTGAAGATGCCCCACCAGAACCAGCCACAATACCAGTACGGTCATTTGAAACTTGTTCTTCAGTCAGGCCAGAGTCCGCAATCGCTTGTTCCATTGATAGGTAAGCAAACGCCGCCGCATCGCCCATAAAACGCATTTTTTTGCGATCAATGTGCTCAGCAGGGTTCATTTTTAGGTTACCCCAAACTTGAGAGCGAAGGCCATTTTCCTTGAACTGCTCTGAAGCTGTGATGCCTGATTTACCTGCTTTTAAAGACGATAAAACTTCTTCGACGTTGTTACCGATACTTGAAACAATACCCATACCGGTGATTACGACTCGTTTCATGTGACATTCCTATAATTCAAAATTCAGCTAGATGATAACTAAGAAGCATAACAAAAGTGGTCAGCTTTCCCAGAAATTCGTACAATCCCCCCTAACATATCGCCCCAAATCACAAAATGATAGATTTTATGACTTCAATTACCAACGCAGAGCTTGGCTGGAATGATGCTGGCACCCCAGTTTCCGACCAATTCGACGACGTTTACTTCTCTAACGTGAACGGTTTGGAAGAGACACGCTACGTGTTTTTAAAGCAAAACCACCTTCCGGAGCGTTGGTTAGATCACGAACAACGACGCTTTGTTATTGCGGAAACAGGCTTTGGCACTGGGCTCAATTTCCTTGCGGTATGGCAGTGGTTTGATGCTTTTAGAAAAGAAAACCCTGACTCTGAAGTCAAAGAGCTGCACTTCATTAGTTTCGAAAAGTACCCTTTAAACAAAGAAGACCTAATCAAAGCGCATCAAGCTTGGCCAGAACTTTCACAGTATGCCGAACAACTGCAACAGCATTACCCAATCGCCCTCCCTGAATGTCACCGTATCGTATTAGGCGATGGCGCGGTCACACTTGATTTATGGTTTGGTGATATCAAAGATTGCATGCCTAACGTTCCCACCCCAGAAACGGGGCTGGTTGATGCTTGGTTTCTTGACGGATTTGCTCCGAGCAAAAACCCAGAGATGTGGAACCAAAATTTATTCAATGGTATGGCAAAACTCGCGAAGCAAGATTGTAGCTGCGCGACATTTACGGCCGCTGGTTTTGTTCGCCGAGGGTTAATCGAAGCTGGCTTTGAAATGAAAAAAGTGAAAGGCTTCGGAACGAAACGAGAAATGATCGCGGGTCGATTAGGGGATAAAGCCCCTTATACCAATATCAAGCCTTGGTATGCTCTATCTAAGCCAATCGAATCGGATGACATCGCTATTATCGGAGGTGGTATTGCCAGTGCTGCACTAGCGAAAACCCTAAGCCGCCGAGGAAAAACAATTACGCTATACAGCGAACATAAACAAGCAGCTGGTAACGCATCGGGCAATAATCAAGGTGCGATTTACCCACTTCTGAGCGAAGCTACATCCAACGTGTCTCGAGTGTTTGGCCCAGGGTTACTGTTCGCACGACAGTTCATTAACCAGGCGGCAGAAAAAATCGCATTCGACCATGAGTGGTGCGGCGTCAATATCCTAATGTGGAACGACAGCTCGCGTAAAAAACTAAAACGGATGTTATCCGGAAGTTTCAACCCAGAGCTCATTTGTCGACAAAATGAAGAACAGACTAACCAGACTGTTGGGTTAGACACCGATATGGAAAGTGTCCACTTCCCACTTGGCGGTTGGGTTAGCCCACTACAACTGACCCAAGGCTTACTTGATACACTTGAAGCTGAGGCAAGCGTTAGTGTTCATTATCAGCACCACGTGGATTCCATTCAATGGAACGACGTAAAACAGCATTGGGAACTATCCATCTCAACTCCTGAAGGCATTCAAACCCGCACACACTCGCAAGTTGTCATTGCGAATGGCCATAAGTTCAGTGAATTAGAGCCGACTAAACGTATTCCGTTAACACCGGTCAAAGGGCAAGTCAGCCACATACCGACCACCGAAAACCTTAGTAAGCTTAAGACGGTTTTATGCTTTGATGGTTACTTAACGCCTCACAACCCAAACAATGGCCACCACTGTATTGGCGCTAACTACGACAAAAGCAATATAAACCAAGAGTTTGATGCTCAAGTTCAAAAGCACAATGGTGAAAGGCTTGCTGCGTGTTTACCTCAACAAGCGTGGGCTAATGATGTCGATACGAGTGACAATCTATCAAGACAAGGAATTCGCAGTGTTAGCCGTGACCATCTTCCATTTGTCGGTAACGTAGGTCACTTCGAATCGATTATTGAAGAATACTCAAATTTACACAATGCGAAAGAATCAGATGTAAAACCGATCTCAAGCTACCCAAATTTATACAGCTTTATTGGCCTTGGCTCTCGTGGCCTAAGTTCTGCCCCTTTACTTGCAGAAGTTCTGGCATCACAAATCTGTGGCGATCCACTACCGCTTCCCGCTGATGTTTTAGAGGCGCTTCACCCGAGTCGAATGTGGGTAAGGCGTCTTCGCAAAGGTAAAGCCTTAACAGCAGGTTGGGTAGCAGATAAACAATCGCAAAAGGACTAGCTTCCAAATAACAAAAAGCCCGATGAGAACATTCTCTTCGGGCTTTTTTCATTCGGACTAGAGATGGCTATTAGATAGAAGCTACCGCTTCTTTTAACTGTGTAACAATCTCTTCGTTCGTGATACTGCCTGTTTCAAAGCTGAAGTTATCGTAGAAACTAGGGACTGAAACTGAAGCCTTAACGTTACCGCCAAAGTAAGGAGCAGAACCTACTGCCGCACCTAGCACCGTTTGAGCGCCGCCAGGCCCCGGAGAAGTGGCCAGGTAAATAGCAGGCTTCTCACCGAATACTGAACGCTCAATGCGGGTCGCCCAATCGAACAAATTTTTGTAAGCCGCAGGGTAGTGACCATTATGTTCAGCAAAAGAGATAACAAATGCATCGGCTTCAGATAAATCACGCAAAAATGCCTGCGCACCTTCTGCTTGGCCGATTTCTTTCTCAGTATCTTCACTAAACATTGGCACATTGTAATCGGCAATGTTTAAGACCTTCACGTTAGCACCTTCAATCAAGTTTGCTGTATAAGTTGCTAGTGCTTTGTTGATTGATGTTGAGCTTGTGCTTGCTCCAAATGCGATAACTTTCATGGTGTATCCCTCGTCGTCGTTTTCTTTAAGTGTGTTTAGAATAACTTAGCCACACTTCTGAACAACGAGAAAAATCTTACTAACTTATTCAAAAAATTTGAACGAATGCGATCGCACTTCGTTTTTCGTTAAGCTAGGTTTTGTAGCTCAACCCACAAGTCATTCACGATAGTGCGGTCAGCAGGTGTCAGCTCAGAGCGAGCTTCTTCCAAACTTTGTTCAATTCGGGATTTCACTTCAGCTAAATCTTCAATGCCTTCTTCTTCACATGAAGCAACGGAAAGAGAAATATGTCCACGTAGATAGCCACCAGCAAACAACTCATCGTCAGAAGCGGTTTCAATACGTGCATCGATAAGTTCTAGTAGTTTTTCTTCGAATTCTATAATCATGTTCTTCTCTTATTTCACGATAAATTGGCTAGCACACAATGGCTCAACTTGATAATAACCACGAAGCGCGTCTGACAGCATTTTTACACGCTCAGGGATCCCCTGCTCTAAAATCGTCATGACTTCACTATGTACTTTATTCATAAACGCTAAGCGGTCGGGTTCAAAATCGCCGTGTAGATTGTCACAGCTAACCGTAAAAGGAAAGCCTGCACTTTTCGCTATGATCCATTCGTAAGCTTGAGGGCGAATCTCTACCTTCTCGAACTCAGCTTGAACGGCTTCAGTGCGTCCATCTGGCTCATACCAATAGCCAAAATCTTCTAATAATCTGCGCTTCGGACCAGCGACACACCAATGGGCTATTTCATGCAGTGCAGAGGCATAAAAACCCCGAGCAAAAATGATTCGATGATGAGGAGTGTCTGCATCCGCAGGCAAGTAAATAGGTTCATCGCCACCTAATTCCAGCTTTGTATTAAATGATGCAAAAAAGGTGTCGTTAAAGATTTTGATGATGTCTTGGTATTGATGAGTCATAGCACTTAAACAAGGGTGACGGATAACGCAGGCATTCTGCTTTTTTTTATTCTTAAGGTAAAGCCCTACTTATTGACCAAGTATTACTTTTGCTAATCTGAAACTTGCTTTCATTGTACTAATTTTCATTCGTCAGACACTGGTTTTCCCACTACACTCTCGCTTCATTTTTATATCCTACAAATATTACCTTTAGGTTTTATAGATCTTTCTTTCGAGATAACGCAATGCTGTTAAGTGTTTTGTATATCATTGGCATCACGGCTGAAGCCATGACTGGCGCATTAAGTGCTGGTAAACAAAAAATGGATTGGTTTGGAGTTATGCTCGTTGCAAGTGCAACGGCTATTGGTGGAGGCACTGTCCGAGATATTTTGCTTGGGCACTATCCGCTTGGTTGGGTTGAGAACCCCGAGTTTCTTGCCATCACTTGTGTAGCTGGCGTTATCACAACCGGATTAGCAAAATGGGTGATTAAGCTAAAAGGACTTTTCATCCGTTTAGATGCATTGGGTCTTATCGTTTTCAGCATCATAGGTACAAAAGTCGCATTGAACATGGGGCTACACCCGGGGATCTGTATGGTGTCTGCGTTAGTCACAGGTGTATTCGGCGGCCTGTTAAGAGACCTGATTTGCCGCCAAACACCGCTGGTATTACACGAAGAACTGTATGCATCAATTGCACTCATCGCTTCGGGTTTATACCTCGCATTATTAGAGTTTGGCATCAACGACGTCACCAGCACCATTGTGACACTGGTGGTTGGCTACACACTAAGAATGGCCGCTGTCCGCTTTAAATGGCGTTTACCTTCGTTCCACTTGGAAAATGAGGGGTCGATTCACTAACCCTTAGCTACATTTCTATTCAGGTGCAAACTGCTTGCACCTGAGTACTTTCTATCACTTACAAACCTAGCCCGGCGTCAATATCGAGCACCGCATTGCGCATGCCAAGCGACCCTTTTGAAAGAAGAAATTCTATTGAAGGGACAATGTCAGACACTTCTAGTATCCGGCCAAGTGGCGTTGAAGTCATCGCTTCTTGAAGTTCACCGAAGCCTTCTGCTGACATACCCGCCTTTTTCTGAATTTCGGTTGCCGTTACCCCAGGTCTCACGCTATTTATTCGGATACCTCTATCGGCTAAATCTAGATTCAACGTCGCCACCAGCCCTTCGAGTGCCGCTTTACTTGCGGTATAGATAGATGAGTCGGCGAACGCTTTATTAACCACAAGGCTAGATACCATCACAACACTACTCGAAAGCTTTAACACAGGCAGCAGCGATTGCAGTGTGAAAAACGGGGCTTTGAAGTTAATATTCATCGTATGCTCAAACTCGTCTAACGTGGTTGAATCAAACGGGTTAGGAAAATACACACCGGCATTCAACACCACACCATCTAGTTGAATGCCTTTTTCCTGTAACCGCTTTCCTAGCGCGAGCGTATCTTCATGTCTTTCGCTGTCGCATAAAATTGCAGTGACATCGCCACTTAATCCCGCGGCCACTTTTTCTAATTTCTCAGCATTCCTTCCCGTAATCACCACGTGGTGTCCCTGTTGGACTAGCTGCTTCGCCGTTGCAAGCCCGATTCCCGCCGTACCACCTGTAATCAAATATGTGTTGAGTCCCATAACTCCATCTCCTTGGTTGAATTTCACACAAGAATAATGGAAAGTGAAATATTCAATAAGACACCAATTAGGTAACAGTTTAGTGCCAAATGGATACCAATAACTTAGATACTCATAAAGTACTGCCCTATTTAGTCGTATTTCGACTCGTCGCTCAATTGGGCAGTTTTCAAGCCGCTGCCAATCAACTGCAATTACCTCGGCCATCTGTCAGTAAGAAAATCGCGCAACTAGAAAGCATCATGGGTCAAAGGTTGATTCAAAGGACAACTCGTAAGTTGGCACTCACTGAAAGCGGCAACTGCCTTTTAAAGATCACCGACGCTTTACCCAGTTTAATGAGCAACGTTGACGAATTTATCTCTCAGCAGCAGGTTGAACCAAGTGGCATTGTCAGGATTAGCTGTTCCACTCTTATTGGCCAGCGATATTTACTCCCGCACATCAAAAGTCTCATCACTCGTTTCCCTGATATCCAGTTGGACTTAAGCTTTGACGACAACAATGTCGACTTACTGGATGATAAGATTGATATCGCTATTCGTATTGGTCATCTACCTGATTCTCCAATGGTCGCAAGAATCATCGGCTACAAGTCATGGTGTTTGGTGGCAAGCCCTGAGTATCTGCGTTCAGCTTCTTCGCTAAGCCACCCCTTTGATCTCATTCAGCATCAATGTTTAGTGTTTAAAAACAAAACATATGTACATGATTGCTGGCAATTCAAATCTGAAAACAACACGATTGAATCTATTCAAGTTCAAGGCGTGTTAACCAGCGATGACGCAAGAGCGCTAGTCGAATTGCTAAAAGATGGGTTAGGTATTGCTATGATTGACCCAAACTTTGTTGAGCAAGAGATCAAGCATGGCGAATTAGTCGAAGTACTTCCCGAATATCGGATTGAAGATACTGCACCAATCCAATTGGTGTGCTTAGGGAGAAGCGCTAGGACAAAAGCTAGCAAGGTCATTTGGCAGGAGTTAGCAGAATTACTTCCACCACATTTCATGCAAAAAAATAGCGCCACTTAGGCGCTATTTTCATATAAAGATAACTTAAATCTTTGGAGTTTCAGTCGTCACACCAAAATTTTGGCCTCGGTGACGTAGCAGGTGATCAAGCAATACAATTGCAAGCATCGCTTCAGCAATTGGCACAGCACGAATACCTACACATGGGTCGTGACGACCTTTAGTGATAAGTTGAGTCGGTTCACCATCTTTAGTAATAGTGTCACCCGGGACAGTAATACTCGAAGTTGGCTTAAGCGCAATGCTTGCTACGATATCTTGACCTGTTGAAATACCACCAAGAATGCCACCAGCGTGGTTACTTGTGAAACCCTCAGGAGTTAGAGGATCACGGTGTTCGCTGCCTTTTTGGTTCACGACATCAAAGCCATCACCAATTTCAACACCTTTCACCGCGTTAATGCTCATCAGAGCGTGTGCAATGTCAGCATCTAAACGGTCAAAAATTGGCTCACCAAGTCCAACTGGAACTTTAGTTGCTACAACCTGAATTTTAGCGCCAATCGAGTTACCTTCTTTCAGAAGATCACGGATCATCTGGTCAAATTCAGGTACTTTGTCTGCGTCTGGACAGAAAAATGCATTATTTTCTATTTCGTTCCAATCCACTTTATCTATTGAAACATCACCCATTTGCGACAAGTAAGCTTGGATTTCTACACCAAACTCTTGCTTTAGGTATTTCTTAGCAATGGCACCCGCAGCAACACGCATTGCGGTTTCACGAGCTGAAGAACGGCCACCACCACGGTAATCACGTACACCGTATTTCTGGTGATAAGTGTAATCAGCATGGCCTGGACGGAATTTGTCTTTAATCTCAGAGTAATCTTTTGAGCGTTGGTCAGTGTTTTCAATTAATAGACCAATTGAAGTGCCAGTCGTTTGCCCTTCAAAGACACCAGACAAGATCTTCACTTCATCAGCTTCACGACGTGCGGTCGTATAACGAGAAGTACCCGGACGGCGACGGTCCAAATCTCTCTGTAAGTCAGCTTCTGTAATTTCTAGTCCTGGTGGGCACCCGTCAACGATACATCCTAGTGCGATACCGTGACTTTCTCCGAATGTCGTCACACGGAAGTGTTGTCCGATACTGTTTCCTGCCATTGCTTCCTCAACCTATTACAGCCCTGTAAATTGGGCTTTACACTTTAATTTTTCATTATTTCATAGTGTCTTTATTACGGTTTGATGTAAACCCCTAATCCGAAGCTATTTTGCGGTTTGCTGCTCACACCAAAATTGACGCATAAAAAAACGCCAGCATATAGCTGACGTTTAATATTCATTGATACGTAAGAGCAATGATTAATCTTTGTAGATAGAGAACTCTTCGGCACAAGCAAGCATTTGCTCGCGAGTGATCATGAATACACCATGTCCACCATTAGAGAACTCAACCCAAGTGAATGGGAGCTCTGGGTATTGTTCCATCATATGAACCATAGAGTTACCCACTTCACAGATAAGAATACCGTCATCCGTTAAGTAGTCTGGTGCGTTCGCTAGGATGCGACGTACGAGCTTAAGGCCATCAGTACCCGCTGCTAGGCCAAGTTCTGGCTCATGAGTAAACTCATCTGGCAGGCTGTTCATATCTTCTTCGTCCACGTATGGCGGGTTAGATACGATCAGGTTGTATTTCTCTTTTGGCAGATCACGGAAAAGATCTGAACGGATTGGGAACACTTGTTGCTCCATACCGTGATCTTGAACATTCTGCTCTGCTACTTGTAATGCATCGGTAGAGATGTCAATTGCATCAACTTCTGCTTCAGGGAATGCGTGTGCACAAGCGATAGCAATACAACCACTGCCAGTACAAAGATCCATGATGCGAGTCGGCTCTTCAGTCAACCAAGGTTGGAACTGAGCTTCAATTAGCTCACCGATAGGAGAACGAGGTACAAGTACACGCTCATCAACAAAGAACTCAAGTCCACAGAACCAAGCTTTGTTTGTCAGGTATGCCGTTGGAGTGCGCTCATTGATACGCTTAATTACACGCTCAACGATACGTAGACGCTCACTGCTTGTTAGGCGAGAATTTAAAACGTGTGAAGGAACATCAATTGGTAGATAAAGAGTAGGCAAAATAAGTTGTACCGCCTCATCCCACGCATTATCCGTTCCGTGACCATAAAATAGGCCAGCAGCGTTAAAGCGACTAACAGTCCAACGAATCACATCTTGAAGCGTGTGTAGTTCTGATACCGCTTCTTCTACAAAAATCTTATCCAAAATTGTCTCCGAAAAGCGCTACAATACTGCTAATTACGTTTCAAATTAGAATTCATAAACTGATGAGCAAAAAAGACACCGATTTCGATGACGATTTCGCCCTGTTCAACGAAGCAGTAAAGGGCGTTAAAAAGTTGCAACAGGATACCATAATCCAGCAACCAAAAAGAAATACCAAACAAAAAGAAATTACTCGCACTGCACGACAAGCCAGTGATAGTGAGTTTTACTTCTCTGACGAGTTCATTCCTCACCTGAATGAAGATGGCCCGACACGTTATGCTCGTGATGATGTTTCTAAATACGAAGTAAAACGGCTAAGACGTGGAGTCTATGTGCCGGATGTGTATCTTGATATGCATGGCATGACTCAGCAAGAAGCGAAGCGTGAGCTCGGCGCAATGATCGCTCACTGCGTAAAAGAAAGTGTCTCATGTGCATGCGTTCAACACGGTATTGGTAAGCACATTTTAAAACAGAAAGTGCCTTTGTGGTTAGCTCAGCACCCAGATGTTCTCGCCTTCCATCAAGCGCCATTAGAATTTGGCGGAAATGGCGCGTTGCTTGTATTGTTATCGATTCCTGAAAAGTAACGCATATCGCGCGCTTTTCTGTTTACTCCCAGTCTTATGCAAACAAGGCGTTCAATACGTTGAACGCCTTGCGTCATGAAAGCAATCATCATTAGGCTTCAATCAAAACCACAGCAAAAGCGGTGAGATCTCTAGGCGTTAATGTTCCAGAGTAATTCACCAGACTGACGCTCGAGATCATACTCAATACACACCAACCCAGACGTCGGAAACATTGGTGGCATCATGTCTTTAACAAATTCAGCCGTTAAATAACCAACAAGCGGCAAGTGCGACACAAATAGCACGCTATCAAGCTTCTCTACTTCAGCTAATGCCAAAGTAAAATCAAATACCTGACCCGATTCACCATAAGGCGTAATGTCGTCGCACGTTTCTACCTTGTCAGCACCAAACACAGAGGAAATTTCTTGCCACGTTTGTTGCGCTCTTAAGTACGGGCTCACCAACACTTTATCAAATTGGTTAAACCCTTGCTCACTTGCCGATTGAGCTACCGCTACCGACGCTTTTCTTCCGCGTTCTGTAAGCGCTCTTTCTGCATCTGATGCGGCGAAGTGTTCAGCTTCACCATGACGCATAATGAATATTTTCATACTTATTCCTATCGACGACACCATTCAATACTTTGAAAGTTGTCGTAGGGTTTATTTTCTATTTGGGCGAAATCTTGTTTCAATATAAATAATTATATCAAGTAGCTTGATAAAGAGTTCGACTTTATTAACAATCTGATAAAAGATTTAATACTGCCTTACAAAAGTAATAAACGTATTTTATATCCCAAAATATAAGAGCAAGATTTGCACCAATTTATATCCGGTACATAATTTTAAAATACCCTTATCTGGAGACGCCCTGTGCATTTAAGCCCAAATGATGAACATCAATACCGCTACTTAACATTAAGCAACGGTCTGAGAGTTCTGCTAATTCGTGATGAAAATGCACAAAAAGCAGCTGCAGCGCTCGCCGTCAACGTGGGGCACTTTGATGATCCACAAGACAGGGAAGGTTTAGCTCACTACCTAGAGCACATGCTCTTTTTGGGGACAGAAAAATACCCTAAAGTTGGCGAATTTCAAAGCTATATTGGCCAGCATGGCGGAAGCAATAATGCGTGGACGGGAACAGAGCATACCTGTTTCTTTTTTGATATTGATCCTAACGCATTTGAACCTTCCCTCGACCGCTTTAGTCAGTTTTTTAGCGCGCCGCTTTTTAATGAAGAGGCGTTAGACAAAGAACGACAGGCTGTTGAGTCAGAATACAAGATGAAATTGAATGATGACTCGCGTCGCCTTTATCAAGTACATAAAGAAATCGTCAATCCCAAACACCCGTTTTCCAAGTTTTCAGTAGGTAACTTAGAAACACTAGGGGATAGAAACGGGCAGACTATTCGCCAAGAAATCTTAGAGTTCCACCAGCAGCAATACTCTGCCGATCTCATGACACTCACTTTAAGCGGCAATCAGCCTCTTGATGAGATGCAAGGTTGGGTCGAGAGCCGCTTTTCTAGCATCGAAAATCATCAGTTAGCTAATAAATCTATATCAGAGCCGATCAATTCAGGAAGCAGTACTTCTATTCAAGTCTTTGTCGAACCGGTAAAAGAAATCCGCAAACTGATCCTTACATTCCCGATGCCGGGTATGGATGAGCATTACGGCACTAAGCCCTTATCTTTCTTTGCTCACCTACTTGGTTACGAGGGTGAAGGCAGTTTAATGATGCAGCTTAAAGATAAAGGGTGGATCACTTCTTTATCCGCAGGCGGTGGCTCAAATGGCAGCAATTATCGTGACTTTTCTGTTAGCTGTAATTTGACTCCTGAAGGGCTCAACAAAACTGATGAAATCACGCAAGCCACTTTCCAGTACTTGAAGCTTATCCAACAGCAAGGGATGGAAGAATGGCGCTACCTTGAAAAGCAAGCCGTTCTTGAATCGGCTTTTCGCTTCCAAGAACCGGCACGCCCGCTCGATATTGTGAGCCATTTAGTGATTAACATGCAGCATTATTCGGAAGAAGATGTGGTGTATGGCGATTACAAAATGTCCCACTATGACCATGATTTGCTGACCTCTCTTTTCCAGTACTTTACCGTCGATAATCTTCGTTCAACATTGGTGGCTCATGGTTTTGAACACGATAAAGAAGCTAAGTGGTATTTCACTCCATATTCAGTCTCACCATTTTCCGAACAACAGAAAAAAGACTTCTATCGAATCGATCCTAGCTGGCAGTTTATTTTGCCGAACAAAAACCCCTTTATTTGCTACGAGCTAGACCCTGCAGACTTAGAAGAAGAGAAACAATACCCAGAGCTCATCGAAGATCTTGATGGCTTTAAACTATGGCACCTACAAGATACCCAATTCAAAGTACCTAAAGGGGTGCTGTATATCGCGATAGATAGCCCGCACTCAGTCGCGAGCCCACGTAACATCGTCAAAACACGCTTATGTGTAGAAATGTTCTTAGATTCTCTAGCCAAAGAGACCTATCAAGCTGAGATTGCCGGGATGGGATACAACATGTACTCCCACCAAGGTGGTGTTACTTTAACGCTGTCTGGCTTTAGTCAAAAACAGCCTCAATTGCTGGAAATGATCTTAAAGCGCTTTTCATCGCGTGACTTCAGCCCGGTTCGCTTTGAGACCATTAAACAGCAACTATTGAGAAATTGGCGCAATTCGGCGCAAGATCGCCCTATATCACAGATTTTTAATGCTATGACAGGGATTTTACAACCTAACAATCCACCCTATTCCGTTTTGATGGAAGCGTTGGAAACCATTGAAGTCGATGAGTTAGCTTCCTTTGTCCAAGCAATTTTGGCTGAGCTTCATGTAGAGATGTTCGTCTTTGGAGATTGGCAACGTCAAGCCGCACATGACATGGCAACCACTTTAAAAGATGCGCTGCGAGTTCAAGGACAAGAATACGAAGAGTCACTAAGACCGCTGGTTATGTTAGGCGAAAACGGCAGTTTCCAACGCGAAGTGGAATGCAACCAAGAAGATTCCGCCATCGTCGTCTATTACCAATGCCCAGATATATCCGCTAAGAGTATCGCGTTGTATTCCCTTGCTAACCATTTGATGTCGTCTGCTTTCTTCCATGAGATCAGAACAAAACAACAACTGGGGTACATGGTGGGCACAGGCAACATGCCGCTCAATCGACACCCAGGTATTGTGTGTTATGTTCAATCCCCTAATGCCGCCCCGATTGACCTCATTAGCTCAATCGACGAGTTCCTCAATGCTTTTTATATGGTGTTGTTGGAGCTCAATGAATACCAATGGCATAGCAGTAAGCGTGGGCTATGGAATCAAATATCCACGCCAGACACCACCCTAAGAGGAAGAGCGCAACGATTGTGGGTAGCCATCGGAAATAAGGATCTTGAATTCAACCAAAGAGAAACCGTTTTAGCAGAGTTAAAGACGCTATCTCGCTCCGATATGATTCGATTTGTTGTAAACGAGCTAAAACCTCGCACTGCAAATAGACTTATTATGCATACCCAAGGAAATGCACACCACGAAGAAGAAACGCTGTCGATTGGAGTAGAAATCGGATCAATTGATGAGTTCCAACTGCGCCCTAAAGACACCGAATTAGGTTAATTTTACCAAGTTCAGACTAATAACAAGTTCAGACAAATAAAAAGGCGCTACCTAATAAGTAGCGCCTTTTTCTATGATTATTCTGGCTAGATTAGTAGAAGCTTTCTTCTAAGCCAGCTCTTGTTAAGAGGCCATCACAAGGAGCAAAACGATCGCCATATTTCTTGGCAAAATCATTCATCATCTCAACTAGCGCTTTAACGCCGATCTGATCCATATAGCGGAAAGGTCCACCCAAAAATGGAGGGAAGCCAATACCGAATATCGCACCAATATCGCCATCACGAGGGCTGCGGATAATACCTTCATCCAAACAACGAACGGCTTCATTCAGCATTGGAAGCACACAGCGCATCGCAATATCGTTATCGCTTAGCTTTGACTCTGGGTTCAGTTTTAATAACTTATAAACCGACTTATCGACTTCTTTTTTCTTACCTTTGTAAGTGTAGAAACCTTTACCACTCTTACGCCCTTTACGGCCATCATTCAGTAGAACGTCAAATACATCTGGCCCGTGGAAACGTTCTCCAAGTTCGTTAACCAAAATTGGCATGATCTTAGCGCCAATATCGACACCCACTTCATCCAACAAGGTAATCGGCCCAACAGGGAAACCAAAATCGAGCAAAGTATTATCAACCTTTTCAATTGGTTCGCCAGCCAGAAGTAAATGCGCGGATTCATTCATGTATGGAGCCAAAATTCGGTTCACATAAAAGCCCGCACAGTCTTTTACTACGATTGGCGTTTTGCCTTGTTTCTTAGCTAACGCTACGACCGTTGAAATCGTTTCGTCAGATGTCGTTTCATGTGGGATAACCTCCACAAGTGGCATCTTTTCTACTGGGCTGAAGTAATGCAGGCCAACAACATTTTCTGGACGTTCCGCTTTTTCGGCAATCTTGTGGATTGGTAAAGACGAGGTATTCGTTGCAAAAATGGTTTCTGGTTTCGCATTTTGCTCAATATCCGCAACCATCGACTGTTTTAAATCTAGATCTTCAAATACCGCTTCAACCACAACATCAATTTGTTTGAAGCTAGTGAAATCAACACCACCGGAAAGCTGTAGCATTTTACTTTGAAGCCCAGCTTTCGATATAATTCGACGTTTGCGCTGCTTTTCGAATAACTTGTAGTTGTAATTTAACGCATTCAAAACGCCGTCATTAGAAACGTCTTTAATTCGAACGGGTACTTTTGCTTTTGCGACACTGACATGACTAATGCCCGCGCCCATTAAACCACCGCCTAATACGCCAACGCGCTTAACGGGTTGAGGCTTAGCATCGCTGCCATTCTCTTTCTTCATTTCAGTGGTCGCGAAGAAAATCGAACGCAAAGCTTTTGATTCTGAAGTCATCACCAGCTGAGAGAATTTCTTAGCTTCTAACTGTAAGCCTTTCTCAAATCCGTTCTCGAGACCGTGACGAATGACTTCGAGAATGGCATCGGCAGCTGGGTAATTACCACGAGTTTTCTGGTTGGTCTTCTTAGCAGCCTGCTCAAAAATAACCTTACGGCCTAGACTATTACGAGAAATCAGTTTCTCTTTATTCGAAGTTTTCACCTTTTCAGCAGGGCGCTTACTCGGTTTTTTACCCGCATTCTTCTCGATAAAGCTTTTAGCCACATCAAGTAATACTGTATTTGGAACACTTGCATCCACGACGCCTAGCTTCTTCGCTTTTTTAGCACGCAGTTGCTTGCCCGTTAGGATCAAATCCAATGACGGAAGCAAGCCAATTAAACGAGGAAGACGTTGAGTACCACCAGAACCAGGCAACAAGCCTAACTGTACTTCTGGTAATCCAAGACGCGTGATGTCCGCATCACTACAAACACGGTAATCACACGCAAGTGCAAGCTCTAAACCGCCACCTAGACAAGGACCATGGATAGCAGCAACCACTGGGTACGGTAATTCCGATAACGTTTGGAACATCTCTTGGCCTTGACGAGCCAAAGATTCCGCTTCATCTGCTGTTGTACAAGCGTCTAGCATGCGGACATCTGCACCCGCGATAAAGTTATCCGGCTTTAAGGAATGAACAATCAACCCTTTAATACTGCTTTGCTTTTCTTTCAGCTGCTCAAAAATGCTTTTCATTTCTTCAGCGAAGGCGGCTTGAAGCGTATTCATCTTTTCATTTGGAACGTCGATCGCTAACCATGCTAGGTTTTGATCATCGATGTTTAAACTGAATGCTTTCTCGATTGGTGATTCGTTTGCTACTGACATTATTCCGCCTCCAAAATCATTGCTGCGCCTAGTCCACCAGCCGCACATGCCGTGTTCAATGCTAATCCACCACCTCTACGTTTAAGTTCACGTAGAGTCTGTGTCATCATACGTGCACCTGTCGCGGCAAATGGGTGGCCGTAAGCTAATGAGCCGCCAAGCACGTTAAACTTATCCATATCGATTTCGCCAATCGCTTTCGCACGACCTAAGTTCTCTTGTGCAAATTTATCGCTTGCGAACATTTTTACGTTCGATAACGCTTGAGCTGCAAAGGCTTCATGCATATCGATTAAATCGAGGTCTGAAAGCTCTAAGCCGGTATTCGCAAGCACTTTAGCCGTTGCGTAAGATGGGCCCATCAGCATGTCGGTTTCAACGCCAATAGCCGAGAATGCATAACCTCGGATATAACCCAGTACATCCAAGCCTAATTCTTTTGCTCTACCCTCACGCATCAACATAACCGCTGCACCGCCGTCTGTTAATGGTGTGCTATTTGCTGCAGTGACACTACCGTATTGACGGTCAAAAGCCGGGCGAAGCTTCGCATAACTTTCTAGAGTCGAGTCATGGCGGATATTGTTATCTTGTGAGATCCACTTTTTGTATGGCTGAGGGAATGCTGTCATTACCTCATCTTGAATCTTGCCGTCTTTCCAAGCCTGAGAAGCCAAAGTATGCGAACGGTGTGCTAAAGCATCTTGCTCTTCGCGGGTAATACCGTGTGACTTCGCCATCTGTTCGGCCGTTTGGCCCATAGAAAGCCCAGTAGAATATTCAGCGACTGCAGGCGGTACTGGCATTAAATCTTTTAAAGAAAGAGACTTAAGGATCTTAAGTTTTTGGCCAACGGTTTTAGTTTTGCTTAACGCCAATAGATTTGCAGCAAGTTTTTTGGATACGCCGATTGGAAGCACAGAAGATGAGTCCGCACCGCCCGCAATACCAATATCGATTGCGCCGGCCATAATGCTTTCCGTTACATTCACAGCAGCTTGAAAACTGGTCGCACAAGCTCTTGTTACGCTGTAGGCATCGGTATGAATATTCATACCAGTGCCAAGAACGATCTCACGTGCAATGTTTGGTGCTTCTGGCATTTGAACAACCTGTCCAAAAACCACTTGTTCGATAAGAGCGGGGTCGATATCAACTCGAGTAAGCATATCGCTCACCACCATTTTACCTAGGTCCACCGCGGGCACTTGGCTAAATTCAGTACTCTGACGAGCGAATGGGGTTCGTAATCCTGAGACAACGGCAACACGCTCACCAGAACGAGTTTTGAGTTCCTGTATGCCCATGGTTTCTCCTTGAAGTTAAGAGGTCTGACCTGAAGCATTGTAAAGAAGTTGTTAATTAAATCAAACGAGCGTTTAAATAAACGTGATGCTGATACACAGCTAAAAACTCAAGGCAGCTAAAACAAACTGATACTTAACGAAATTTAGGCAAAAAAAAACCACACAGAACTGTGTGGTCGGAATGTATATAAAGCAATTAACTTAACGCCAATTGAAATAATCAGTTTCCTGATTAGGAGAAAGTAAAGTCAGCCTTCAAAAGGAAGTGCCGTCTTGCTCAACATGTTAATCAAAAATGACTAACTAGACGACAAGGTGTACTATAACTGGATCAGGGTCTTAGATTTTGAAGTAGATCAATTTTAATGTGATTTTACGATTTCCAGCGCGTTATAACGTATAAAAAGAAACTATCCGCAGAGCAATATGGAGGCTCATGTGTCGATAATAAAAATGTTTGGAAAGAAAACTGCCAAGCGTCCGGTCAACTCTGATATGGACAAACAAAGAAAATACGAAGCTCTTGTTCGAGCCTATCATCGAGATTTATTTCGTTATGCCTATTGGTTATGTAAAGACAAGACCATAGCAGAAGATCTCGTGCAGGAAACTTGCTTACGAGCATGGAAATCACTGGATAGCCTACAAGATGAAAAAGCCGCAAAATCTTGGCTCATAACAATATTGAGACGAGAAAACGCAAGGCGCTTCGAACGCAAGCAGTTTGATCTAGTGGATATCGATGACCACGGGAAGGATGCGAAAGTCACTGATGACCCGCACCACCAGCAAATATGGTTACAAGCACAGATCATGAAATTAGAAGTCGAATATCGTGAACCTTTGTTCCTACAAGTGATTGGTGGGTTCAGTGGTGAAGAAATCGGAGAAATGCTCGATCTCAACAAAAACACGGTAATGACACGACTTTTCCGAGCGAGGAACCAGCTTAAAGAGATGCTGGATTCTGAACAAACAGTAAAGGGGCAACATGATGGATGATTTAGAATTTCGTCGTCGCGTTTTGTCGGATCCTAAGCTGCGCAGTGAAGATATGGTCACGGCTGCTGCTGAAAGTGAAGCCAACAGTAAGTTTCTCGATGACGTTTTATCTTTGGATAAACAAATAGAAGCCGCGATGGATGTTGACGTGCCAGATGACCTTGCTGACAGAATTCTGTTTAACCAAACATCTAACCACGAGGCCGATGTGGTTCGTCCAAACTTCGCTAAGCGCGCGATGGCAATGGCAGCTTCAGTCGCTTTTGCGTGCGGGTTGTTAGTGGGTCAAGTTAATTGGGGTAATGTGCTAGTCACTCCAGCTCAAGCGAGCCTTGCGGATATAGCAATGAAGCATGTTGTTGACGAAAAGCCTTTTGCGGGCGTATTGGACGAACAAGTCAGTTCGCAGCAAATCAATACCAAGATGCAGCCATTCGCGTATCAATTCGATGAAGCGTTCCCTTATCATGTTTATTACTTAAATCACTGCGGCTTTGGTAAATCCAATGCCATGCACATGGTTTTTCAAGGTGAGAAAGGTAAAGTCACTCTGTTCCTGACGGGCATTGCGAGTGATAAAGCGATCGACTTTGATAAGGATGGCATGTCTGGGATGGTCACCCCAATTGACGAGAGCAGCATGATTCTTGTCGGCGATGATGGCGAAGATGTCGCTAAAATCGCTGAAAAGCTGAGTTCTATGATAAAACCAGCCAGTTAATCATACTGAGGCTCAATATTCTTATTGAGCCTCAGACATTTATCAATTGATAAAGTTCACATTCACCAAACCAATAACGCTAGAGCTAAAACTCTAAAAAACAGCATTTCCTATCATTTTCCTGCCAGATACGCGTCATTTTCATAATTTTCCCCTCAAATTAGGATGTGGTCGGATTTCTATATCGTATACTAGCGAATAGGATCAGCCACCATTGAGTATTTGCTCAAATAAAATCGCCCTATTAGAGGCGGAATAAAAAGGAATAATATAAATGACTAACAAAACGCGTCTGTTTAAAAAGTCTCTTTTAGCAGTAACTATTACAACTATGACAATGGCCTCGTCACAAGCTTTGGCAGCAGGCTTCCAACTGAACTCTCAATCAGCGACAGGCCTTGGCCGTGCATTCGCTGGTGATGCTGTAATTGCTGACAATGCTTCTGCAATGTCTCGTAACCCAGCAGCTCTTGCATTATTTGACCAAACAGAGCTTTCTCTTGGCGTAAATGTCATTAACTCTGAAGTTGATGTTAAGGGTACAACATATACAAACCCTTTGGGTTCTCAATCTATTGACGATACTCAGAATGACGCAAGCTCAGTTGTTCCAAACCTATACCTTGCTATTCCGATCAATGAAAAATTTGCTGTTGGTTTCGGTGCTTACTCAAACTTCGGTACAACAAACGAATTTGATAATGGCTGGGGTGCCGAAAGCGGTACTCTATATATTGATGGTAGTGGTAATCCACTTGCTGTTGTTCCTGGTGCTGATGCCTTTGGTGGTACAACTAACGTTAGCTCAATGAATCTACTGTTTGCTGGTTCTTACCGTATCAATGAGCAATGGAGCATCGGTGCCGGTATCGATGTGATCTATGGTGAAGGAGAACTAAAACGTGACTCAACAATGAACGTTGAAGTCGGAGTTCCGGGTTCTTCTACACCGACAGGTCAAACATCAACCCAAAACCTTATGGATGTAGACGCATCGGGTTGGGGCGTTGGTTTTAACCTAGGTGCTGTTTATGAGCTAGACGAAAACAACCGTTTTGGCCTTAGCTACCATTACAGCCCAGAAATCGAAGCAAGCGGTACTGTTTCTTACCAAGGTAACGACAACATCGGCGACCTGAAAATGCCTCTTCCTTCAATGGCAGAGTTCTCTGGTTACCACCGCATTGAAGATACTAAATTTGCCGTTCACTACAGCATCCAATACATTAGCTGGAGCGACTTCGATGCACTAGTAACGACTGACGGCACAAACATCAAAGATTACAAGTGGCAAGATACTTACCACTACTCAATCGGTGGTACTTACTACATCAACGATAACTGGGAAGCTCGCGTCGGCTACATGTTCGATGAAGGTGTTCAAGACTCTTTAACTTCAGTTTCTGTTCCTGATTCAGATCGCCAATGGTTCTCTGCTGGTGCAAGTTACCACTTCAACAAAGATCAAACTCTTGATCTTGGCTTCACTTACCTAGTCGGTGAAGACGTAAAAGTTGAAGATACAATCAACGGTGGTGCTGCAAACGGTGGTTTAACACTGAACACGACAACCAAAGCAACAGCAATGCTGTTTGGTGCACAATACACTCACAGATTCTAATCTAGGATTTGTTAAGTAATTGAGGGTCGCTTATGCGGCCCTTTTCTTTATCTAAAATCTATCAATTACGTAGATCTCACGTCTATCTAGCGTACACATGTAGCCTATAAGCCACTTATTCGCATACGAGTGTTCGCTGAAATTTTGCAACAAGCATGAAACATTCAGTTTATTAATCCAAAAAATCATCCCAATTAACAATTTAATTGCTAAAACACTGTTTTATTCGAATTTCATTTTTAAAGTAAAGACTCTAAACGTAGAATCACGCTACTTAATTTTAATAGTTCAGCGAACACTATAATGAAAACAAATAAGACTCTTATATCAGCCGCAGTGGCTTTCGGTTTACTTTCGACTTCAACAGTTGCTAACGCTGCTGGTTTCCAACTAGCAGAGTATTCAGCGACAGGCCTTGGCCGCGCATACGCAGGCGAAGCCGCAATGGCAGACAACGCTGGATCACAATGGCGCAACCCTGCAATGCTGACTTACCTAGAAGGTACTCAGGTTTCTATCGGTGCAATCTATGTTGACCCAAACATTGATATTGAAGGCACATCGGGCACTGGTGCAACTAAATCTGAAGATTTTGCTCACGATGCTGTGATTCCAAATTTTTATATCTCACATAAGTACAATGACAAATTTGCGTTAGGCTTTGCCGCAGGTACTAATTATGGAATGGAAACCGATCTGGGTACTGACTTCGGTGGTGCTAACCACGGTAACGAAGCCAGTGTTATCAGCATGGAGTTGAATTTAAATGCGGCTTACCAAATCCTTGACAATGTGTCTGTTGGTGGTGGTATCCGCTACGTTATGGCGGAAGGAAGTTTCGGAGCGGTATCAGCAAGAACGATCCCTACAGTTGTCGACAAAGGTGACACCCTAAAATACATGGAAGGTGATGACACAGCCTGGGGATGGCAAGTTGGCACAGCTTGGCAAATTAATGATAATCACCGCTTAGGCTTCACCTATAAGTCAGAAGTTGATCTAACACTAGAAGGCCACGCTGAAGGCTTAGCGTTTGACTCTGTTGCAAATGCAATCGGAGGCCAAGTTAAATCTAAATATAATGGTTCTATGGACTTGGCTCTTCCAGCTACAGCCGAGCTAGCAAGTTTTCATCAGTTGACCGATCAAGTCGCAGTTCACGCCAGCGTAAACTGGACAAATTGGAGTAGCTTCAAAGAGCTAGTTGCTGATATTCCTGAGTTTGGTTCTGCTCGAACTCAAGACATTAAGGAAGAAAATTGGGAAGATAACTACCGCTTTGCAATTGGTACAACTTACCAAATGACTCCAAAGCTAGCGTTACGCTCTGGCATTGCATACGATACCTCAGCAGTAAGTGATGAGCACCGTACAGCAACTATTCCGGAAACTGACCGCACATGGTTAAGTGTTGGCGCTGGCTACCAATGGTCAGAGCAACTGACACTCGACGCGGGCTTTACGTACATCATCGCTAAGGACGCAACAATGCTAGAAAACGATACTAGTTCAGCACCTTTCGGTGGCGATTTTGAAGGCGAAGTAACAGGCAGTATTTGGCTCATCGGTGTTCAAGCAAACTACCGTTTCTAAATCGTTAGCGGTACTAGAAACAAAAAAGCTTGGTCATTTGACCAAGCTTTTTTATTGGGAGATAGCGTAAATTAGAAATCTTCATCTAGATAGTCATCTAAATAATCTTCTTCTTCTTCATCGACTTCATCTTGGCTGATCTCTGCTTTAAAGTCGCGACGCTGAATATAGACCTCACGCGTTAATGCGTATGGATCTGGAGAATCATGCAAGATACTTTCCTGCGACGCTAACATAGCGCGCGACTCCATTCCTTCGAACGCCCATTTCCCTAAACCAGCCCAAAAATTAAGAAAGGACAATGGGACATACATTCCATCAACAGTTTCCGTCACTTCACGAGTCGTCACAGGGCCATATCCTGGAACCATGAAATACGGGCCGTTCCCGACTCCATAATGACCAAGCGCGTCTGAAAAAGATTTATCATCATATTTGGTAATGCCCGCCGCGCTTGCGATATCGATCAAACCAAGTAAACCAAACGTAGAGTTCATCCAGAATCGATTGAAATGATCTAAAGCTTTTTCACCATTGCCCATTAGTAAATTGTTCACCATGCTCGCCGGCTCATCTAAGTTCGCCAAAAAGTTGGAAATACCCGTACGAATCGGAACTGGCGTATAGTCAACGTAAGCCAAAGAAACAGGTCGAACAATATATGGATCTAAGTAATCGTAGTTAATCGCCCACATTGCTCGGTTGAAGCCTTCAAAAGGATCGTTAGGGTGTGATTCTTCAACGTAAGTATCTGAAGTGTTTGCGTTTAATTCTTCTGATTCATTTTCAGGAACACTAGAACAACCGATGGTTAAACTTGCTAGCAACATCAGCGAGGTCGTTCTAAATACACGTGTCGACATGTGACCTCTTCCATAAGAAGTATTAATAAATAGAAAGGCCAGCAATCGCTGGCCTCAATCGTTGTAACAAGTTTATACCGATTTGTTTAAAATCGGAATGGCACTAGTATTGTTTCTCAATATTGATTGATACTGGTTCACCAAGTTTGACCACTTGGCTTTCACCATACCAATCACCATCGCGAGTGGCGACGTTACCGTCACTATCAATACGAGCGCGAACCATCAAGTTTTCTAAGCTTGATAAGTTATTGCCTTGCATCATGCTATTTCCATCATCCAGTACCACAGTGCGAGGGAAAGAGCCCAATGGGTAACGTGCTGCTGCAACCGGCATTGGAGAGCCATCTGCTTTATGCACCGATACAATCAGTACTGAATTAGGATCAGCCTCTACCGAACCGGCTAGATCGATAGTAACTGCGACACTCTTACCTGCCGACATATTGCCACCCATCTTCTTAGTCGCACTTTCAATGCTTCGAGAAAGCATTTCATAGCGGCTATCTTCAGGGCCAATCATCTGCTGCATGATACTCCAGTACTTCACCGCACCAGGGTAGTCTTGGCGTTCAAAGGCATCAAAAGCAAGCAAAGAAAACACTCGTAAATCCACATAGTCGTTTTGAATCAAACGGCTAAGCAGCAGGCGAGCTTCATTTTGATCGGCTTCATCTTGAGATAGCATCAGCGCTTGAGCATAACCTAATTGAACGTCTTCGTTCTTAGGTTCCAATCGATATGCTCGGTTCATTGCATCGATCGCCGTTTCTGCATCACGGTTTGCCAACGCGATTCTACCAAGCAGTAACCAACCTGTTGAGTCTTTCGGCTGATAGTGTAAACGAGTACGCAGTGCGAGAGTTAAGTCCGACATTTCATCGTCCGTTAACACGCTGCCATCCGGCGACATTAGCTTTTTAGACAGCTCAGGTAAATTGCTGGTCACTTCTTGCCAATGCCGGACTTTATCGGCAGCACCGAACTTGAAGTACATACCGTAGCTTATCACCACAACTAGAATCACTGATGGGATCAGCACAGCCATCGCTGACATGTTAGTTTGCTGGACTTTTTCTTGAGTCGGAATGTCGTCAAGCAAAGACTGTTTCAAGTCGGCAATAAGCTCTTGCTGATCTTGAACTAAACCTTCTGCAGCTTCTTCTTCTAACTCTGTTAAACGGTCTTTGTAGAATGCTTTGTTTAATTCATCACGAAGCGCATCATCATTATTTGCCTTGCGTTTCAGTAACGGTAAAGCCACCAAAACACAACTCATTAAGGTAAGAACAACCGTAGATACCCAAAATAACGTCATTATTGTTTATCTCCGTCTTTATCTTCTTCTAATAATGCTTTGAGACGAGCTTCTTTCTCTTCATCCCACTCTGGCTTTGATTCGGCTACCTTTGATTTGGTTTTTCGACTGCGCAAGGCAATCAAACCAAAACCAATAATAATGACCGAAAACGGGCCAACCCATAGGATGGCCGTCGCGAGCGTCAATGGTGGGTTATAAGTAACAAAGTTTCCGTAACGCGCAATCATGTAATCGATGATTTCTTGTTCAGACTGCCCTTCTTTTGTCATCTCATACACTTTCTGACGAAGGTCTTGAGCGAGCTCTGCATTCGAATCACCAATCGTGTTGTTTTGACATTTAGGACAACGCAACGTATTGCTTAAATCTTTAAACTGCTGCTCTTGGTCTAAGGTTTCAAATTCGTAGACTTCGATTGTCGCAGAGGCCGTAAGAGAAAAAGCTAAAGTAGCAAACAGTGCAAGTAGTACACGTTTCATTATTTAGCCTCCTCTAACAACGCTTGATACATAGGCTTAAGCGTTTCATTCCAGTTTCTGTCGTTCACATCACCCACATGACGGTAACGAACGATACCTTCGGCATCAATCAGGAAAGTTTCCGGCGCACCGTAAACTCCCAAATCTAAGCCAAGCATACCATTGCTGTCTAAAAGGCTAATCAGATAAGGGTTACCTAACTCGTTTAGCCATTGAACCGCTTTATTACGATCATCTTTGTAGTTCAGTCCGATGATCTTAACGCCGTCAGCTGCAAGCTTATTTAAGTACGAGTGCTCCGCATAACAAGTCGGACACCATGTTGCCCACACGTTTAGCAGTAAAGGCTCACCTTTAAAAATCGCTTGGTCATACAATTTTCCGGGTTCCGCTAAATCTTCCAAGCGGAACTCAGGTACTGTTTTACCAATAAGAACAGACTCAAGCTTCGTTGGATCGTCGCCACCTTGGTTACGAACCAACTGAGTAGCAAATACCATGGCTAAAACCATGAAAGCAATGAGTGGTATAAATAAAATCTTCTTATTCATTTATGCCTCCTGCTCCTGAAGCTTTTTGTCATTTTTAGCAGTCTTACGGAAACGGTAACGACGGTCACTAATCGCCAATGCACCACCGATAGACATAATTAGAGAACCAGCCCAGATCCAACGAACAAATGGTTTGTAGTAAATACGTACCGCCCAAGATTTGTTGTCATCTAAACGTTCACCCATCGCGATATATAAATCACGAGTCACGCCGCGATCGATCGCTGCCTCTGTCATCATAGACTTAGCTGTCGTGTAGAAACGCTTCTCTGCATGTAGAGTATTGATGTAGTTGCCTTCTTTTGTAATTTCAAAGTCAGCAATATAACCATCATAGTTTGGTCCATCTTTATCGCGAACACCTTCGAAGTAGAAGTTGTACTCGTTCAGTTGGAAATTCTCACCCGGAGCTAAACGTACATCTCTTTCAATACTGTAGTTTTGAACCATTGCAATACCAATCACCGTTACCGCTAAG
Source organism: Vibrio profundi (assembly GCF_043642225.1). Classification (GTDB taxonomy): domain Bacteria; phylum Pseudomonadota; class Gammaproteobacteria; order Enterobacterales; family Vibrionaceae; genus Vibrio; species Vibrio profundi_A. Next base: position 83,163 of record NZ_JBHZSF010000014.1, read on the forward strand.
CCAATGTGACCTAACATCATTGCCCAGTGGCTACGTTGAAGCTTGGTAATACCAGTTTTGAAACTGTGGCGGTGCGTTGCACGCTCATACAGCTCAAAGCCATGCATTGAAATAATCCAAATTGCCATCATCCAACCGACAAAAGCTGTACCGCTAAAGTGTTCAGCCAAAATAGTCACGAACAACCAAGCTAAGCCGACAGAGATAACGCCAGAAATCGCCATTGGTTTTACAAGTTTGGATAGATTGTCGCGCTTCCAACGAATTAGAGGACCGATACCCAATAAGAATGAGAATGGGATCATCAACCAGAAGAACAACATATCAAAGAATGGCGCACCGATAGACACAGAGCCCAAACCGATTTGCTTATGTACTAACGGTAGTAATGTACCCACTAACACTACAACTAATGCTGCAATGAGTATGATGTTGTTACCTAAAAGCGCATTCTCGCGCGATACCAAATCAAAGTTACCGCGAACGCGAACGGCAGCGCCTTTCACAGCAAATAATAATAATGAACCGCCAATAACAAAGACTAAGAAGCCCAAGATAAACATGCCACGGGCTGGATCAGAGGCAAAGGCGTGAACCGACACAAGAATGCCTGAACGCACTAAGAACGTACCAAGTAGACTTAGTGAAAAAGCTGATAGTGCTAGTAATACCGTCCATGCTTTGAATGTGCCGCGTTTTTCAGTTACCGCTAACGAGTGCATTAATGCCGTACCAGCAAGCCAAGGCATGAATGATGCGTTTTCTACTGGATCCCAGAACCACCAGCCGCCCCATCCAAGCTCGTAATACGCCCACCAAGAACCTAGAGCAATACCTAACGTCAGGAATAACCAAGCAGCAATCGTCCAAGGGCGAGACCAACGTGCCCATGCCGTATCAAGACGACCACTCATCAATGAAGCAATCGCGAACGAAAACGCAACCGAGAAGCCAACATAACCCATGTACAGCATAGGTGGGTGAATGATTAGACCTGGATCTTGCAACAATGGATTAAGATCGCGTCCATCTACAGGGAAAAATGGCAAAGTACGAATAAACGGGTTCGATGTAACGATAATAAACAGTAAGAATCCTACTGTAATTAAACCCATCACCGCTAGAACTCGAGCCACGGACTCTTGAGGCATACCACGACTAAACGTCGCGACCGCGACCGTCCAACCCGCTTGGATTAATACCCAAAGTAATAACGAGCCTTCGTGAGCGCCCCAAACAGCTGTAATACGGTAGTACCACGGCAACTGAGTATTCGAGTTACTTGCTACGTACTGTAATGTGAAATCATTGGTATAAAATGCATAACATAAAATAACAAACGAAACGGCTAGGAACAGGAACATACCCCAAGACAAAGGTCTTGCGCTGTTCATTAGCATAGTGTTGTTGCGTGATGCACCATAAAGCGGTAACACACTCAACAACACTGCGAGGCCTAGCGAAAGGATCATGGCGAAATGGCCAATCTCAGCTATCATTTAGCACTTCCTTCTTTTTGTTCTGCTGAATACTGCAATGGTTCATGAGTCTTCTTCATTGCTTCTGCTATTTCTGCAGGCATGTATTCTTCATCGTGTTTTGCTAGTACTTCAAATGCTTCAATAGTCGTCGCATTTTTCAGTACACCTTGAGCCACAATTCCTTGGCCTTCACGGAACAAGTCCGGAAGAATTCCGTCATAATAAATTGTTACTTTAGGGCCTACGTCAGCTAGGTCAAAACTCACACGCAGCGAATCTTGGTCACGCTTAACGGATCCCACAACTACCATTCCACCAATACGAAGGCGCTGCCCAACTTCAGGCTTAGTACCATCAGGCTTGCCATTTACTATTTCAGTCGGCGTATAGAACAAGTCCATATTTTGATTCAATGCGTATACGATTAGGCCAACCGTAGCACTAATTCCAAAAAAGATGGCTAATATTATCCCTAGCCTCTTTTTACGTCTTGGATTCATAGAGTGTTCTCCATATTTTTTGCTGCATCGATTCGTGCTTGACGATCGACTTTAGCCTGTACTTCATTTAGCAAACTTTTGCCGCGACGAATGCTCACGATGAGTAAAATAATCATCGATAGAAAGGTGATTCCAAATGCGCTCCACACATAAGAGGCATAGCCTCCCATAGCAAAGAAATCACTCAGAGATTCAAAATACATACTTAATTACCTCACTGAGTTTTTTCAGCTGCAAGTTTACGAACCCAAGGGCGGTGGCCTTCTTTACTGATGATTTCATTTCTAAATCGAACCATCGTCACCGCACCAAAGAAGAACGCAAAACCAAAAATATTTAACAGAAGTGGCCATAACATATCACTAGAGATAGACGGCTTAGCGAATTTAGTAATCGTTGCACCTTGGTGTAGCGTATTCCACCATTCCACAGAGAAGTGAATAATAGGCAAGTTAATCACGCCTACGATAGCCAAAATACCCGCTGCTTTTGCCGCTGTTTTTTGATCATCAAATGCATGGTATAGCGCGATAACGCCAAGGTATAAGAAAAGAAGAATCAATTCAGAAGTTAAGCGAGCGTCCCATACCCACCAAGCACCCCACATCGGCTTACCCCATACTGCACCAGTCAGCAAAGCGATAAACGTGTAAACAGCACCAATCGGAGCCATGGCTAAAGCAGCCATATCAGACAACCTAACTTGCCAAACTAGCCCAATGAATGCGGCAATGGCCATTGACATGTATACACCCATCGACCAAATAGCTGAAGGTACATGAATGTAAATAATTCTAAAGCTGTCACCTTGCTGATAATCCGAAGGCGCAAATGCTAAGCCCCATACTGTACCTACCGATAAGCACAGTAATGCTAGGATTGAAAACCAAGGTAGGAGCTTTCCTGCCAATTGATAGGAAGTTTCTGGTTTGGCGTAGGGATGTAGCCATTTCCACATATTTTTTCTCACTCTTACTTCATATTGCTTACAGCAAATTTATCGCTGAAATTATTATAATTTTTTGAGATGACTCTATGAGTCATATTTTTCTAATTAGTTCACACTGACTCGTAGTGCAGCGCTGATAGCAAAAGGCGTCATCGTCATCGCCCCGACAAACATCGCCCCTAAAATGGCGAGTTGTCCGTTATAAGCAACTCCCAACGCCGCCGCATCGATAGCTGAGGTAGCAAATATAAGGATTGGAATATAAAGAGGAAGAATCAACAAGCTCAGTAGAACTCCTCCTTTTTGTAACCCAACCGTTAATGCAACACCTATCGCGCCAATAAAACTTAATGTTGGAGTTCCAACTAATAAAGTGAGAACCACAGACAGCCAAGTATCAAAATTCAATGACAACAACACTGCTAGCAAAGGGCTAATTAAAATTAATGGTAATCCAGTCAATAGCCAATGCGCTATGACCTTGGACAATACTACCAACTGCAACGGGATGGGCATCAGCATCATTTGCTCTAGTGAGCCATCCTGAAAATCATCACGAAATAAACGCTCTAGCGACAACAAAGCGGATAGCAACGCTGCAACCCATACAATTCCGGCAGCAATACGCGCTAAGAGGTTCGGCTCTGGCCCAATACTAAGTGGGAACAAGGTAATGACGATGATGAAGAACCAAAGTGGGTTAAAGATATCAGCTTGGCGGCGAAAGGCGATCAACAGCTCACGACGGATAATAGTTGTCATTGATGAAATCATGTTATTGACCCAGTTTTATTTTTTTTAGTTTCGGGCTGTCAGCAAACATATCTTGATGGGTAGTAAGCAATACAATGCCACCGTTTTCTGCATGCTTCATAAATAAAGATTCAAGGACTTTTACCCCTTGCTTGTCTATGGCAGTCAAAGGCTCATCTAAAATCCATATCGGCTGCTTGCTTAGCCACAAGCGCGCTAATGCGACGCGTCGGTGCTGACCTGCCGATAATTGCCCTGCAGGGACATCTTCACGTCCGGCTAACCCTACCTGCGTTAAGGCATAGTAGATATCTTCTTTTGTTGTCGTTGAATTATGGATTGACTGATAGAAGTGCAGATTTTCATACGCGCTCAGCTCTCGCTTAACGCCAGTCTGATGCCCTAAGAACAAAAGGTCTTGATGGTATGCATCACGATTTGACTCTATAGATTCGCCATTCCAAGAAATAGAACCTTCATCTCTGTCACCCAAACCTGCGATGATCCTTAGCAACGTCGTTTTACCTGTACCATTTCGCCCTTCTACCTGAACAAGATCACCGGACTGAAGTTGGAATGATAAAGATTCGAACAAGACTCTTTCGTCACGAATTGCAGTTAAGTTTGAGACTTCTAACATGAGCATAATTGGTATGAAAATGAGATTGCTATAGTAGCACAGCAATTAGGGGACAAAATAGGACTAGCGCTTTACGAATGTACAAACTCCGTAAGAAACTGTTACTGCGTCATCACAATTTACACATTTACTCGAACCTGAGTTATTTTCCCTCTTTAACAAGGACTTAGATATAGCGTTCGATAAATAACAGCGTGCACAAAAAAAGAAGCCGGAGCTTCTTTGTTTAATATACATAATCTTGGAAAATAAGAATTCGAAAACTATCGAATATTTTTCCTGCGCGTTGGCTGCGACGGTGCTCGTCTGTCTTGGTCTGCACTAGGGTTACTACGAAGAGATGGGATCTTTTCTTTACCTGCTAACTTATTCTGCAAAGACATCATCAGCTCAGCTTCAGCTTTCGGAAGTTCACATTCCTCAATCAGCTCATTAATACCCGCCCCAAGCTGAACCATCTTGGTTGCTCGAGTATAAAGCCTGCCGTCAGTATCGGCATGTTCAAGCTCAACAACTCGCTCGTTCAGGTGCTTAATGATATCTTGCTGCTCGGTGACTCGTTGACCTAAACCGACCACAACAGAACGAACTTCCAGTAATTGCTTACTCGATTTATCCAGCTCTTTTTCAAGTGCTCTGACCTGTAAGCGGTACTGCTTGAGCTGTTGTTGAAGTATCGATTTAACTCTAAACAGCAAGACGACAAAAATTACTGCAACAAAACCTATACTGCCGAATAGCAGTATAGGGTTGGAAAGCATCGCTTCATCCATTATAGGTGAGCCATTTCATCCCATTCTTCATCGCTAAGTAGCTTATTCAAATCAACAAGGATAAGAAGCTTGCCATCACGGTTGCTTACACCCTGGATGAACTTAGCGCTTTCATCAGTACCAACGCTTGGCGTAGTATCGATTTCAGAAGAACGTAGGTAAACCACTTCAGCCACGCTATCTACCAGAATACCAATTACTTGACGCTCTGATTCAATAACAATGATGCGCGTGTTATCAGTAATTTCACCTTGCATCAGGCCAAAACGTGAACGAGTATCGATAACAGTAACTACATTACCACGCAGATTGATAATACCAAGTACGTAGTCAGGAGCACCAGGTACGGGAGCGATTTCACTGTAACGAAGAACCTCACGAACCTGCATTACGTTAATGCCGTAAGTTTCTTCTTCTAGTTGGAATGTCACCCACTGAAGTACTTCATCATTACCCTGATCTTTTCTTACTTCTACTTCGTTCGTTTGAGACATATTTAATCCTCTTAATGTCGTTCCCGACTCATTTTTATTAATCTAATGCTTTTACATCTAGCCCTGCATTAAGCATAGCTATTAACGCTTCAACATGAATCAAAGCACACATTTTTTCTTTAACCATACCGGCTAGCCAAGGGCGTTTGCCTGCTTGTTCTCGCCAGCGCACTTTTTCGGTGTTAAGCAGCTCTGTACCTTTTAGCTCGGTACTTGCCAAACCCCATAGGCTTTCACCTAGCATAACAATATATTGATAATTCTCTTTATGAGAGTCATCAATTAACTTCTCTGGCATCACCCATTTTGCGGTATCAACCACATCTAGCTGGTTATCTCGATTAGTTTGTAAACCCAGATACCAACCCGGACGCCCAATTAGGTGACTTAACTCGACAAGACGATGTATCCCACCAAGTTCGTCCAGTGGAACAGCGAACGTTACGCCATTCACGTCAAAGTACAAAACTTGGAAGTCTTCATCCCGAACGGTGCTTTCCCAAGATACAATATTTTGGCCATCACCAGACTCTGTCTGTAAAGCTGGCTCATTCTCAATTTCGTTCTCTTCAACCTCAGTAACCTCTACAGCTACGTCAGTGTCTGGCTCACTTACAACTTCTCCAGTATCCCAACTTTGAATTTCAGTTTCTTCAAGAACTGTCTCTTCAACTTGTTCAACAGTAACTTGAGGCTCAACTTCAGCAACCTGCGCAATCTGCTGAGTGTTTTGCTCCATCACCTCTTCTAGATTGAGTTCTGCTACTACATTCGTTGATTCCAACTGGCTAAGTAGCTTTTGAACGTCCTCTAAGTTAGGAGCTTCAAACTCTTCAGCCTTGAGGTCGGCGTAAGTGCTGAAGCCTTGAGGCTGAGGTTGTGGCTCTGGCTCTGGCTCTGGCTCTGGCTCTGGCTCTGGCTCTGGCTCTGGCTCTGGCTCTGGCTCTGGCTCTGGCTCTGCAGAGTTTATGTCAACGATATTATCTTCAAGCGGTTCTTCTTCAACTTCTACTGTTTCATCAAGTAACGCAGTAAAGTAATCATCCAATGCTTGTTCGCTTGAAAGCCCGTTATAGCTGCTCATCAATTGATAACCTCTCAAGGTAAATAAGCAGCTGCTTATAAGCAAAAACACCACGGCTACCAGATGCAAAGTGAGAAGCTGGCAACCTTTTCAAGCTCGCATCTCTAAATTTTGTATCGATAGGAACAGCAGATGACCATACTTGGTCAGGATAATCTTGCTTCAACTGTGTCAAAGTTTGTAACGACGCTTTGGTTCGCTTGTCATACATCGTCGGTACGATTGTCACTTTAAATGGGTCTTTGCGTGATTTCTGCATGATCGTTAGTGTTCGCACCATTCGCTCTAAACCTTTCATAGCGAGGAATTCAGTTTGAACAGGGATCAATATACGATCACTTGCCGCTAACGCATTGACCATCATAACCCCCAGAATTGGAGGGCAATCAATCAGTACGTAGTCATAATCATTTTTAAGCGCTTGTAAAGCACGCTTTAAAATAAGCCCCATGCCACTTCTATTTCCCATCACTCGGTCTAATGTCGCTAGAGACATATGAGCAGGGATAATATCAATGCCTTCGACACCTGTTTTTAACAACAGAGGCTTAACACTTTGCGGGGTATATTCTTTAAGTTGAAACAAGTCAAACAAACTCGCTTGCACTGAGTCAGAATCAAACCCTAAATAAGTAGTTAGTGATGCGTGAGGGTCAGTATCTACGAGCAAAACGCGGTGTCCTTTCTGGCTCAATAAACCAGCTAACGTCACCGTCGAAGTCGTTTTACCAACACCACCTTTCTGGTTTGCAACACTCCAAACTATCATGAGTCGTCCCTATGCCTGACCAACTTCAACAAGCATTCGCTCGGCAATGCGCTCAAGCGGTAGGTCTTCTGTTGAAAGCCCCGCTTTAGCGACCGCTTGTGGCATGCCGTAAACAACGCAGCTTTCTTCATCTTGAGCCCAAATAGTCGCTCCTGCAGATTTAAGCATTCGCGCACCTTCACGGCCGTCAGCACCCATTCCCGTCAATACCATCGACAAGACTTTATCGTTGTAAATTTTAGCCGCTGAGCCAAAAGTCACGTCAACACAAGGTTTGTAGTTCATGCGCTCACCACCATCAATAATGCGTAGGCGTGCAGAACCAGGACGACCATCAATCATCATTTGCTTACCACCAGGCGCCAAGTAAGCAACTCCTGGCTTGAGTACGTCACCATCTTCCGCTTCCTTAACTTGAATCTTACATAAAGTGTTCAAGCGACTTGCAAATGCAGCAGTAAAGGTTGCTGGCATATGCTGAATAAGCACGATCGGGTGAGGATAGTTTGCAGGCAAACGCGTCAATATTTTCTGTAGAGCAACAGGTCCACCAGTCGATGTTCCAATTGCTGTTAACTGGTATTTCTTACCTGTCGCTTTGAAACGAGCTGATGCCGCAGGTGCGCTTGGCGTTGCCGCACTGCGGGTTGCAGGTGAAGCTGTTCTTGGTTGAACTGGACTTGATGCAGGGCGAGCAACAGGAGCACGTCTCATCATTCCTCTTTTAGAGGCAATCTGAATGACGCGCTGTTGCAGCAAAGAAACTGCATCATCACGGTTACGTGCAATGTCTTCAAATTTCTTAGGTAAGAAATCCAATGCGCCTGCATCTAATGCGTCAAGGGTCGCTTTGGCACCATCGTGAGTCAGTGATGAAAACATCAAAATTGGCGTTGGACATGCGGCCATGATTTCACGGACAGCGGTAATACCGTCCATAACTGGCATCTCGATGTCCATAGTAATTACATCAGGTTTTAGTTGCTTAGCTTTTTCAACGGCCTCTCGACCGTTGACTGCAACATCCATCACCTCTAGGCGAGCTTCTGAGTTGATGATTTCACTCACACGGCGGCGAAAGAAACTCGAATCATCAACAACTAATACTTTAATCGCCATATCTATCCTTAATTATATTCTCGAAGCAGCTGCGTACTGCTTCAATAAATCTGGCACATCTAGAATCAATGCAATGTGACCATCGCTCGTAATCGTCGCACCAGCCATACCAGGGGTGCCTTGCAGCAAGTTATCTAATGGCTTGATAACCACTTCTTCTTGCCCAATTAGTGCGTCCACCACAAAGCCAACTCGCTGACTGCCAAGTTGCACAATAACAACATGGCCGTGGCCTTTACGTAATTCAACCAGACCAGCTTGTGGTGCTAACCAGTTCTGCAAGTAGAACAACGGGATAGATTTTTCACGAACAATAATGGTCAACTGTCCATCGACGACATTGGTGCGACTTAAATCTAAGTGGAAGATCTCATTTACAGATGCCAGTGGCAGTGCAAATGGGTGTCCAGCTACGCCAACCATCAATGTTGGTAGAATCGCTAACGTTAATGGCACCTTGATTGTGATCTTAGTACCTTTACCCATTTCAGAGTCGATATCGATTGAACCATTTAGAGTGTTGATCGCGGTTTTCACCACGTCCATGCCCACACCACGGCCAGAAATATCAGAAATCTGTTCTTTACTCGAGAATCCTGGTGCAAAGATCAAATTGAAACATTCTTTGTCAGATAAGCGTGACGCAGCATCTTCGTCCATGATCCCGCGTTTCACTGCGATACCACGAAGTTTATCTGGGTCCATACCGCCGCCATCATCTACGATAGCCAGTTCAATATGATCACCCTCTTGCGATGCAGATAGAATCACTTTACCGGTACGTGATTTACCCGCTTGAACACGATCTTCTGGCATCTCGATACCATGGTCAACGGAGTTTCTCACTAAGTGAATCAATGGATCGGCAAGCGCTTCAACTAAGTTTTTATCAAGATCCGTTTCTTCACCACGCATCTCTAAAACAATGTCTTTTTTCAAGCTACGAGCCAAGTCGCGTACCACTCGAGGGAAACGACCAAATACTTTCTTAATTGGCTGCATTCGCGTTTTCATTACCGCGCCTTGCAAGTCAGCAGTTACAACATCTAAGTTAGACACTGCCTTAGCCATTTCTTCATCGTTACTATTTAAACCAAGGCTCACCAAACGGTTACGCACCAATACTAGTTCGCCAACCATGTTCATGATGGTATCAAGAGTAGAAGTATCAACACGAACTGTTGCTTCTGCTTGCTGCTTCTTCGCAGCAGGTGGTTTAGCTTCAGCTTTAGCGGGAGCCGGCGCTTTAGCCGCAGGTTGGGCCTTAGGCGCAGCAGGAGCCGCTTTAGGTGCAGGTGGCGGTGTTGCTGGTTCCGGAGCTTTCTCAGGAGCTGGGTTTGCTACTGCTGGTTTAGTCGCGGCTTCAAGCTCTTCTGGTGACGGTCCGTTTCCAGAGCCATGCAGTTGATCCAAAAGCTTTTCAAATTCTTCATCCGTCATCAAGTCATCGCCACCAGGAACAGCTGACACTGGAGTTGGAGGAGGCGTAACGGGTGGAGGTGGAGGAGTTGCTGCACCATCAGATGTCGGGCTGTTTCCAGCGCCATGTAATTCATCTAGTAGTTTTTCAAATTCATCATCGGTAATGTCGCCGCTTGCAGGAGCGGCAGGGGCTGGAGCAACGGGAGCAGCTTGTGGCGCGGCAGCAGCTGATGGCGCAGAGCCTTTACCGTGTAGTTCATCCAACAGCTTTTCGAATTCGTCTTGCGAGATTTCATCAACAGATGCAGCGCTTACGGATTCTACTTCCGGTGAGGGCGCAGGTGCTTCAACAACCGGTTCTTCAATAACTGGCGCGACTTCTTGCGCAGCAGGAGCGGCTTCTTCTTCAGACTCTGGTCGACACAAGCGATGCAATTCATCAAGCAACGCTTGCTCTGCAGGAACTAAAGGCTCTCTATCTTGAACAGCTTGGAATTGGTGGTTAACGGTATCTAACGCTTGGAGCATCGTGTCCATTAAGCTCGCAGATACGCTACGCTGACCATTTCTAAGAATATCAAACACGTTTTCTGCACCGTGACAAGTATCCACTAGCTCAGTAAGTGCCAAGAATCCTGCACCACCTTTAACAGTGTGGAACCCACGGAAGATCGCGTTTAACAGATCTTTATCGTCAGGGTTATTTTCTAGTTCTACCAATTGCTCAGATAGAAGCTCTAATATTTCTCCGGCTTCAACCAAAAAGTCCTGAAGAATATCTTCATCTAATTCGTAGCTCATACGTTACCTTTAAAATCCGAGACTCGACAACAAATCGTCAACTTCATCTTGAGATGCCACTGCATCCGTTCTTTCTTCAGGGTTCAAGATTGGCCCTTCAGGTTCGATGGATGCTTTCTTATCTTTGTCGGCGGTTTGTTCTGTCTGACTAGCACCAAATGCTGTAAGAATTTCAACCAAGCGTCCTTCCACTTCATTCACTAAAGTGATGACTTTGCTGATTATCTGACCAGTAAGATCTTGGAAGTCTTGTGCCATTAAGATTTCTGTTAACTGTCCACGTAGTTCGGTGCTATCCCCTTCTACTTGGACAAGTAACCCATCAATGCGGTGACATAGAGCTTTAAATTGAGCTAGCTCGATTCGACCATGCATCAGTTCATTCCATTGCGGCCTTACCTGCAATAAGCATTCGTGTAAGTTGTCCGCTATTGGCAAGCAACGATCGACAGCGTCCATCGTTTTGTTTGCCGCTACCTCAGTTTTATCGATGACATATTGAAGGCGATCCCTTGCATCGGGGATTTCGTCATTTGCGATTTCACTCATACGATCATCAAGATTGAATTGAGTCAAAGAATTATGGAGGTCGCGTGTCAGAGTTCCAATCTCTTGCAGCATAGGGTTAGTCGCACCCTCATAAATGCTACGTACAAGATTATCCGCTTCTTGTTGTTCTTCAGCTTCAAGCAATTGGACCAATTGTTTCGCTTGTTCTAATGAAATCATCCTGATTAGGCCTTTCTCCGCATATACGCAACGCTACTTTAGAAAAGGAATGGCTGACTGAAATAGAAAGCCATTACTTAAAACATTAGTTCTCACTAATTAGGGCAGCGTCCTGAAGACAAAGTTTTTAGTGCTTATAAACGCTCAAAAATTTTGTCTAGTTTTTCTTTTAATGTTGCGGCAGTGAATGGTTTAACAATGTAACCATTTACGCCAGCCTGTGCGGCTTCAATAATCTGTTCACGCTTTGCTTCAGCTGTGATCATCAGAACTGGCAAATGTTTTAGTTCTGCATCAGCACGGATGTTTTTAAGCAAATCGATACCTTGCATACCTGGCATATTCCAGTCAGTTACAACGAAGTCGAATTCACCTTTTTTAAGCATCGGTAGTGCTGTCAAACCATCATCAGCTTCTTGAGTGTTGTTGAAGCCCAAGTCACGTAATAAGTTCTTAACAATACGTCGCATTGTTGAGAAGTCATCAACAATGAGAATTTTCATATTTTTGTTCAAAATTGCCTCCACTGAGTAAGAATCAGTGTTATTAGTCGTTCTGTGTCCATGCACTAAGCTTAGTGCGTAAACGCTGCATCGATTGGCTCAATATTTGGCTGACACGAGATTCGCTGACACCCAATACTTCTCCAATTTCCTTTAAGTTTAGTTCTTCATCATAATAGAGCGAAAGTACTAGTCCTTCACGCTCTGGAAGCTGTTTTATTGATTCGATCAATGCTTCTCGGAAAGATTCATCTGCAACCCCTTGAAAAGGCGCGTTGTCTTTCGAATCTTCGTTTGGTGAAATCGCATCATCCGATACGCCCAAATCTTCAATACCGACTAGCCTTGAGCAATTAATGTCTGTTAAAGCACTATGGTATTGTTCTAATGATAATCCCATGTGTTTCGCCACCTCTGCATCGCTCGGGTCGCGGTTTAACAAACCTTCGAGTTCTGAAATCGCGTTACTAATCTCTCGATTATTTTTATGTACTGATCTCGGAACCCAATCTCCACGGCGAATGTCATCAAGCATTGCACCGCGTATTCTAATTCCTGCGTAAGTTTCGAAACTTGCGCCTTTTGAACCATCATAATTTTGCTGTGCTTCAATCAAACCAATCATGCCGGCTTGAATCAAGTCATCAACTAAAACATTAGGCGGTAATCGCCCCAATAAGTGATGAGCGATACGTTTAACCAGCACCGAATACTTCTCAAAAAACGCCTGTTGGCTATTGAGATTTGCATGTTGGTCATAAGTAAGCGCTTTATTCACCAAACGGTTCCTCTAAGAATTCACTTCGGTTAAGAAGTCTCTCAACAAAAAACTCTAAATGTCCACTTGGCGTTTTTGGGATCGGCCAAGTTAACGCTTTATTTGCTAATGAGCTAATTGCAAGGGCTGCTGGAGAGCGTGGAAAAGCATCTACAACAATCTTTTGCTTTTTAACTGATTGACGCACTTTATCATCTAACGGAATACATGCTACGAGTTCAAGGCTCACATTCAAGAAGCGCTCTGTGACCAAGGTCAACTTTGCAAATAATTCTCGGCCTTCGCGGTAGCTTCTGACCATATTTGCAACAACTTTAAAGCGTTGTACTTGATGCTCCCTACTCAATAACTTGATTAAGGCATATGCATCCGTGATAGAGGTCGGTTCATCACAAACCACCACAACGACATCCTGTGCGGCACGCGAAAAGCTCACAACCATATCAGATATACCTGCTGCCGTATCGATTAGCAAGATATCCATTTCATCTTCTAGTGAACCAAATGCTCGAATCAATCCAATATGTTGAGCATGAGATAGCTCAGTCATACTTTGCGTGCCCGAGGTCGCAGGGATGATTTTAATGCCGTGTGGACCTTCCACTATCGCATCTTTTAATTCACATTCACCCGCAAGAACATGGCCTAAGTTACGTTTGGAACGAATTCCAAGCATAACGTCGACATTTGCTAAGCCTAAGTCAGCATCAAGTACCATGACTTTTTTGCCCTGACGTGCCATGCATATCGCTAAGCCAAGCGTGACGTTTGATTTACCAACCCCACCTTTACCACCCGTTACTGCGATAACTTTGGTCAGTGAAGGCTTCGTTAAGCGACGAAGGCCGCTAGCTTGATCTTGTATCATATTTTCAGTCATATTTATCGCCGCCTAGAGTCCTTCGGAATCACTGTTCCAGTAATGAGGTTCATTCTCTGTCGACTTTTCTAGCAACTCATTAGCCTTAGCAATCATATACTTAGGCTGCGCTATAACAATATCTTCAGGAACTCGTTGACCGTTTGCAATGTAAGCCACTGGCAACGCGTTTTGAATTACTACACTGATGAATTCACCTAAACTCAACGATTCATCAAGTTTAGTCATGATGCATCCAGAAAGCGGGATGCGTCTAAAGTGTTCGATCGTTTCTTGTAATACTTTTCTTTGAGCCGTCGCAGGTAAAACTAAGTAACTGTGAATTACCGAACCACTTTCCTGCATCAACGTATCAAGTTGTTCTGAGAGGCGTACATCGCGTTGGCCCATACCTGCAGTATCAACCAAAATTAGACGACGATTCCTTAGCTGATATATTACATCGGCTAACTCACTGGAATCTTTAGCAACTCTTACAGGACAACCCATAATTCTTCCATAAATGGACAGTTGCTCATGCGCACCGATACGATAGGTATCTGTCGTGACCAGTGCGACATTATCAGAACCGTATTCCATTGCCGCTCTTGCGGCCAGTTTCGCGACTGTTGTCGTTTTACCCACGCCCGTAGGGCCGAGTAACGCAACAATTCCACCACGTTTTAAAATATCTTGCTTGGTGACCGTAATTTGGTCAGCAACCAATGCGAGTAACGCTTTCCAAGCTCGAGCCGGCTTTGTGTCTTCTGGAATATAACAAGCCATCTGATCCGCGAGCTCTTGGGATACTCCCATACGTTCAAGCCTTTTTATCAGCATAGCTCTAAGCGGTTCTCTTCGCTCAACTTCCTGCCACATTAGGCCAGATACTTGATGCTCAAGAAGGCGTCGTATAGACGTCATCTCTTCACGCATCGTTTCCATTTCACTATCAGAGCCTGATTGTGGAGCCATTTCACGCCCGCGATCATAACGTGTTGGGTCAAGGCGAGGAGTAGGCCGTTCCACTCGTCTGTCTTCCGCGATCAGTTTCGCTAAACCCGATTGTGTTGACTGACGATTATCATCATCGTTATAACGTGAACTACTCTTGGCTTGGCGATTCAACAAAGCCGACAAAGAGTCTTCGTTCTCAGCTTTATGATCAGATTCATTTTCAGCGCCGGCACTATACTGCTTAAGCATATTGGCAAAGCGCTTAGTCATTGAACGCCCGGCTTCAGAACTCGCTTTCAAGCTCACTCTGTCTTCATCAAGCTGACGGCGAGAAGCATTTTTTGACGGCGCTGCCATTTGAGAATATTGGCTCGGAGCCGGTTGTTGCTTTGGAGCTCGAGTCGTAGCCGGTGAATTTGCTGTCTCACCATCAATAGCTGCAACAATTTCAACCCCACCAGCGACTTTCTTGTTAGACATAATCACAGCTTCAGAGCCAAGCTCTTCTTTCACTTGAAGCAGCGCCGTTCTCATGTCTTTGGCAAAAAATCGTTTAATCTTCAATTCAATAATCCGTATTTTCTAGGGGATCAATTACCAACAGCTTGCACTATTCGAATTTGCTTTTCGTCTGGTATTTCTTGGTAAGACAGCACTCGTAAACTTGGTATTGTATTTTTCACAAACTTCGCCAATGTTGAACGAAGTACACCAGACGTTAACAGTACAGCCGGCTCACCTTTCAATTCTTGCTCTTGCGTTGCTTGGCTAAGCGAGGTTTGTAAACGCTCTGCCAAACCAGGCTCTATACCTGCCGACTCACCACCAGACGCCTGCATAGTTTGATGCAAGATTTGTTCCAGCTCAGGAATTAAAGTAATCACTGGCAACTCAGGCTCTATCCCATTGATTTCCTGAACAATTAGTCGTTTCAACGAAATCCGAACCGCGGCTGTAAGAATGTCAGGTTCTTGACTTTTACTTGAGTACTCTGACAAGGTTTGAACTATTGTTCGGATATCTCTAATCGGTATCGCTTCATTCAACAAGTTCTGCAGAACTTTCACCACAACGCCCAAAGACAACTGATCAGGGACAAACCCTTCTACCAATTTCGGCGTTGAGCGACTCAACATTTCCAATAGGTTTTGAACTTCTTCATGTCCAATTAACTGTGAAGCGTTATTAGTCAGTAGTTGGCTCAAATGTGTCGCTAAAACCGTTGAGGAATCTACTACAGTATAGCCCAGTGCTTGCGCATGCTCTCTTTGGTCTTCTTTAATCCATACCGCTTCTAATCCAAAAGCAGGATCAATTGTCGGTTCACCTTCAATCATCCCGTAAACTTGGCCTGGGTTAATCGCTAATTCTTGATCTGGACGAATCTCCGCTTCACCAACGGCAACACCCATCAAGGTAATTCTGTAACTATTGGGCGTAAGTTCTAGGTTGTCACGGATATGCACCGCTGGGATTAGAAAGCCAAAATCCTGAGAGAGCTTTTTACGCACACCTTTAACTCGTTCAAGTAGCTCTCCACCTTGGTCTCTGTCCACTAGGGGAATAAGGCGGTAACCCACTTCTAAGCCAATAATGTCAACTGGTTGAACATCGTCCCAAGATAGTTCCTTTTGAGCACTAGCTTCACCGGCCTGCTCTTGTGTGGCGGGTACACTGGCTTCTTTTTCGGCTTCTTTTTGTTTCTTGGCAATGAAGTAAGCACCAGCTCCAGCAATAACCGCAAGGGAAAGAAATGAGAAATGAGGCATACCTGGCACAATACCCATCACCCCAAGAATACCGGCAGTAATCATCAAGGCTTTAGGGTTGTCGAACATCTGGAAGACAAGCTGCTGCCCCATGTCTTCATCTGTGTTTTGACGCGTTACCATCATTGCAGCGGCTATCGATAGCAGTAGTGATGGGATTTGAGCAACAAGGCCATCACCAATCGTTAGGAGCGTATAGATCTCGATAGCAGTCCCAAAGTCCAAATCGTACTGGACCATACCGATACTCAATCCACCAATAATATTGATAAATAGAATCAAAATACCGGCGATGGCATCACCTTTAACGAATTTTGAAGCACCATCCATCGAACCATAGAAATCCGCTTCTTTGGTCACTTCAAAACGTCGAGTTCGGGCTTGGTCTTGATCAATAAGGCCTGCATTTAAGTCGGCATCAATCGCCATTTGTTTACCAGGTAAGGCATCCAATGTAAATCGAGCGCTTACTTCCGAAATACGGCCAGCACCTTTTGTCACAACCATAAAGTTAATGATCATCAAGATCAAAAACACCACTAGACCAACGGCGTAGTTACCACCAATAACGACATTACCAAAGGCTTCAATTACGTTACCAGCAGCATCGCCCCCCTCGTGACCATTCAAAAGAACCACACGGGTAGAGGCTACGTTTAGTGCAAGACGCAATAACGTGGCAATAAGAAGTACGGTTGGAAAGGCAGCAAAATCCAGTGGGCGACGTGTATAGACGGTAACCAACAGCACAACCATCGCCAGAGCAATATTGAAGGTAAAAAACATATCCAACAAAAATGCTGGAATAGGTAGCACCACCATCGCCAATGTGGAAAGAACCATAACAGGAGCACCGATCGCAGGCATCGCTCTATTTGGTATCGCTGGTAATTTATCCGCAAACGGGAGAGAAAATTTCATAGTGTCTAATTACATCTTCATATTATTTGGCGATGGAAGGAGGTTGAAGCAATCTCTATACCATTCTTAACGTCAATTTAATGTCACTTTAAATGTATGATTTTTATTAATTTTATTAGTGACGCAGTTCTGGTGGTATCGTCATGTTTTCATCTTGAAGCTTAGGCCTCTGACCACCACGTTTTCGATACTGTTTTAACTGGAAAACATACGCAAGTACTTGCGCGACAGCGGTAAATAGCCCATCGGGTATTTCTTGCTCTAATTCCGCAGTATGGTACAACGCTCGAGCTAAAGGAGGCGCTGGCACAATATAAATATCATGCTCCCTAGCGATTTCTCTGATCTTCATCGCCATGTGATCAACGCCCTTCGCCACCACTACAGGTGCTTTATCAGTATCTTGCTTATATCGTAACGCCACCGAAAAATGCTCCGGGTTCGTTACAATCACATCGGCTTGAGGTACATCCGCCATCATTCGACGCTGTGCTGCCTCACGTTGCAACATACGAATACGACCTTTTACTTCCGGTTTACCTTCAGTGTCTTTGAATTCGTCTTTGACTTCTTGCTTGGTCATCTTCAATTGGTCGGCGTGTTGCCAAATTTGAAATGGTATATCAATGGCAACCACGACCAACAATGAGCAGCTGATCAGTAGAATGAAATTTAAAAGTATATCTAACGCATGAAAAATATTTTGAGGGTAGACATCCATACTGAGTTGCATCAGATCTGCTTGTGAAGCTTGAATCAAATAGATGGCAACACCAGAAACCAGCGCCACTTTCAGTATCGACTTAATCAGCTCAACCCAGCTTTGTAAGCCGAACATGCGCTTTATACCACTTAATGGGTTCATCTTCGATGCTTTGGGCATAGCAGCTTGAGCTGAAAAACTAATCCCACCAACCCCTGCAGCGCCAATCATCGCGGCAATAAACAAAGTCAGTAGAATTAAGAATAGCGGAAACAATAGATTCGCTAATGCGCCACCCGCTATCTCAAACAGCTTGGAGGTATCAAATATTTCTTCTCGACTTAGTGAGAATAAACGCCCCATGGTTTCAAACATGGCTTTAGACATGCTTTCACCAAACCACATCAATGCTATCGCACCCACGATGAGCACCGATGCCGATGCCAGCTCTTTAGACCTTGCAACCTGCCCTTTTTCTTTGGCCTGTTGCAAGCGTCTGGGCGTGGCGTCTTCTGTGCGTTCTTGACCGTCTGACTCTGCCAAATCAGCCTCCTAACAATCCAGTCGGATTAAGCGACATATTTGTTGCTCTCCTTGCATCCAGAATAGCTCATAGTGACTGTATAAACCGCCTAATATGTACCAACAAAGCAGTAAGCCGACTAACAGTGCAAAAGCAAAACCAAGCGAGAATATGTTCAGCTGAGGAGCAGCACGCGTCATTACACCGAATGATAGGTTAATCGTGAGTAGAGCAATGATCCCGGATAAAGACATAGCTAACGCCGTTTTAAACATAATGCCGAGCCACAATGCGATTTCTCGAAAGTCTACTGTCGTCAATGAACCACTGCCAATAGGCAAAGTTTTAAAGCTGAATACGACCAACTGCAGCATCTTCAAATGACCATCTGTCACCAAGAAGAACATGGTCGCCAAAAACATAAAAAGTTGACCTAGAACCGGCGTATTTTGACCATTCGCCGGGTCGACCATCGACGCAAAACCTAAACTTGATTGCATACCCAAGATCTGCCCCAACATAACAAAAGTTTGGATCATCAATTGGGTTACAAACCCCATCGCCACACCAATAATGATTTGCTCTAGAAGAATCAAGAAGCCTTGCGGTGACAGCAATTGGATATCGCTAGGAACGGCTGGAATTGCGGGCATAACAGCAAAGGTAATTGCTAGCCCCAAATACAATCGAATACGTGGAGAAACAAATCGAGCTCCCGTGACTGTCATTACCATCAACATTGCAGATATACGAGTGTAAGGCCAAAAATAGTTGGCTAACCACTCGAGAACAATT
Organism: Vibrio profundi; assembly: GCF_043642225.1. Classification (GTDB taxonomy): domain Bacteria; phylum Pseudomonadota; class Gammaproteobacteria; order Enterobacterales; family Vibrionaceae; genus Vibrio; species Vibrio profundi_A. The sequence continues at coordinate 102,485 of NZ_JBHZSF010000014.1, forward strand.
GTCGTTGGATACTCCATAGCGGACTAATACAGCACTTGAGGGAGTCGCTCAATAATGTCGAAGAAAAACTCCATCATCATTTGAGTCATCCAGTGAGCAAATAGCATCAAAGCCAGTAGCGTCACGATTAAACGCGGTAAGAAACTCAACGTTTGTTCGTTAATAGAGGTGGCGGCTTGGAAAATGGCGACCACTAAGCCTATCAACAAACTTGGTATGATAATGGCACACACCATGATCAATACCATCCAAAGTGCATCTCTAAACAGTTCGACGAATATCTCTGGATTCATTATTCCTCCAGCTACAAGGCAAAACTGCCGGCGAGTGTGGAGAGAATCAAGTTCCACCCGTCAACTAGTACGAACAACATTAATTTAAATGGCAGTGATACAATCATAGGAGAAAGCATCATCATACCCATTGCCATCAAGACTGATGCAACAACCAAGTCGATGATTAGGAATGGCAAAAAGAGCATGAAACCTATCTGGAAAGCGGTTTTTAACTCTGATGTAATAAACGCTGGAATCAGCACCGCCATTGAAACATCTTCAGGGTTTGCCACATTTGAACCTGATATTTCAACAAATGTTTCTAAATCCTTAATTCGTGTTTGTTTAAGCATGAAAGCTCGTATCGGCTCCTGAGCTACATCAAACGCTTGTCTCGCCGAAATTTGCTCATTGATATAAGGCTGAACCGCTTGTTCATTCACCTCGTTAATCACTGGCGACATAATAAAAAAGGTGAGGAAAATCGCGATACCAATAATGACTTGGTTAGATGGTGTTTGTTGCAAGCCCATCGCCTGACGCAGGATCGACATGACGACAACGATTCGGGTGAAAGATGTCATCAGAATAACCATTGCAGGCAAGAAGCCTAGCATGGTCATCAAAGCCAGTATTTGCAGGTTAATCGAGTAGTCTTCGCTACCATCTGGGTTGGTAGTCATTGTGAAAGCAGGAATTCCCCCACCAGACACACTGCTCGAAGAGACAGTTTGTGCCGCTCCCTGCTCTTTTTCCATCGCAGATACTGTGATGCCTTCAGCACCTACGGCCGTTGCAGGAATAGGCGTCGAAATCTCTTCTTGAGCAAACGAAACACCAGAAATCAACATCGAGGCGATGAGGGCAATTTGAGCGAGTAAAACCAATATGCGATTATTTTTTAGCATCATTTTTGAGTAATTGAGTTAACTGAGATGAAAATGACGTTTTTTCAAGCGCCTCTTGGCTTAAAGGTTTATCCAATTTAGAAAGTAGCTGAATAGACTGAGGCGTGATCCCAACAAGAAATTGTTCTTCACCAGCTTGAACAATGGCAATTCGCTCTTTGGTACCGACAGGAATTTGCCTAACCACAGACAAACCCTGCTGATTTACCATAGATGGAACCTGCATTCGCTTGAGCAGCCATGCTATAAATAAAATAAAAGCGATAACCAAAAGAAGCGACCCAAATGTAGTCGCTAAATCTAGTGTGGCAGCATCGGCTGCAAAAGCAGTAGGCGTCAATACTAATGTAGTGAATAGTACGCCTACTAGAATGACAGGAAGCTTCATTAACGAAGTTTCTTGATACGTTCAGTTTGGCTGATTACATCAGTGAGACGAATACCAAACTTGTCGTTTACTACAACCACTTCACCATGAGCGATGAGAGTACCGTTAACCATTACATCAAGCGATTCTCCCGCGATACGGTCTAGCTCCACAACAGAACCTTGGTTCAACTGAAGTAAGTTTCGAATGCTAATCTGAGAACGACCAACTTCCATCGAAATCGTGACCGGAATATCCATAATGGTATCCAGCTTACGACGCTCATCCTCAGAAATTGGCGTTGAAGAATCGGTTAACTCATCTAGTGGTGCCGCAAGTACATCATCGACATCAACCGCTGGTGCATCGGGATCTTCGCCAAGTGCAGCGGCCCATTCGTCAGCTAGCTTTTGGTCTTCACTCGGTTCCATACTCAATCCTATAGTTTGTTTCTATTATTCTTCTGTGTCTTCATCGCCATCTAAGTCAGACATAATGTCTTTGCCTAAGAAAGCTAGATCGGTTTTAACCACATGTGGTCTTTCAATTTTTTCTGAGACTTGTACAGCTAACTTGTCACCTGAACGCCCCATTTTCACGCGGTACGTCGGCAGTTCTTCTACAAACATCGTCGCGTTTTCCGGCATCTCGATCGGGATAACGTCACCTGGGCGTAACTCCATTAGGTCTCTTAGTGAGATATCTCGCTCTAAAAGATTCACTCGGAAGTTAACTGGTACATCCATAATTTCATCGCGTAACGCTGAGCTCCAACGTACGTCGGTTTCCATTTTGTCAGATTGCACACCAGCATCGAGCAATTCACGTATGGGCTCAACCATGGAATAAGGCATAACGACGTGGAAGTCACCACCGCCACCATCCACTTCAATATGGAACGAGCTCACCACAATCACTTCTGTCGGGCTAACAATATTCGCCATACTTGGGTTCACTTCTGAATCCAAATACTCAAACTCAACCCCCATTACCGGAGACCAAGCTTCTTTGTAATCTTCAAATACGATTTTCAGTAATAACTGAATAATACGCCTTTCTGTCGGTGTGAATTCACGACCTTCGATCTTGGCGTGGAAACGGCCGTCACCGCCGAAAAAGTTTTCCACCAAAATGAAAACTAAACGGGCTTCCATTGTGATTAACGCTGTGCCTTTTAATGGTCTGAAACGCACCATATTCAAGCTAGTAGGTACATACAATGTATTTTGGTATTCACCAAATTTCATCATTTGTACGCCGTTTATCGAAACCTCTGCTGTTTTACGCAACATATTAAACAAACTGATACGCATATGACGCGCGAAACGTTCGTTAATAAGCTCGAGCGTTGGCATTCGACCACGAACGATTCGGTCTTGAGAAGAGAAGTCAAAGTTAACCGCATTTTCGGATTCAACTTCAACAACCTCATCTACCTCTTCTACGTCGTCGACACCATGAAGCAACGCATCGATTTCGTCTTGGCTTAATAAATCGGTCACAAGTTACCTATTGGATTACAAAGTCAGTAAACAATACTTTTTCGATCACAGGCTGACCAACCGCTTGAGTCAGACTTGCTTTAATATCTTCCGTCGCTTTTTCACGCAATTCAATTCGCCCTGTTGGTGAGCGAAGTTGATCAACCGTTGCCGAAGCAAATGTCGCCAGCAAGGTACTTTCAACTAAAGGTGAATGGTATCGCGCTAAGTCTTCATTTTGAGTACCACGAACCATTAACTGAGCTTTGATTTGCACTAGGCGGTCTTTACTGTCGCCAGATACATTAAACAGGAAAGGTTGAGGAATATTCACATAAGCCACCGGCTCCGCGACTGCCATTTCAACTTCAGCGGCCGCCGTTTCTTCTGACGCCGAATCATCTGAGCCCATCAGGAAAAATGCCGCTCCACCACCAGCCGCGAGTAACACAACGACAGCGATAATAATGATCAATAACTTACTTTTGCCTTTTGGGGCTTCTTCGGGTTGCTGTTCTTCTGCCATAACTTTCTCTAAGTATTTTAGTTTTAATTACTTACGCGCTTTTAATTCTAGGCATAATAACTAATTCCATCACGCTTTGATGCGACATTCAATTCAAGATTGATGTCAGAATCAAGGTTTTCATCCCCTTGCACACCATTTGTGCTGTTGTTTCCTTCTTGGCCACCATTTCCGGCGCTATTGTAACCATCACGCTGCTGACCTGATGCTTGCTGCTGAACAGAAGAGTCTGAAAGCTGCATGCCTTGCTGCGCTAACATCTCTCTCAAGCGGGGAATGGTTTGTTCAATTATTTCACGTGCTTGAGGGTTAGAAACGGTAAAGTGGACATTGGCAACATCGTTATTCATCGTCATGCGAATCTGCATACGACCAAGTTCAGGCGGGTCTAAACGTATGTCTAAATTTTTTAAATTTTTAGACATCATCATTTGTACTTTTTCCGCGACTTGTTCATTAGCAAGCTCTTTGGTCAGCTGTAAAGGCGCTTGCTGCATTGCCTGGATCTCTGCTCGAGTCGGTGTGCTAGTGGAAACGCCTTGCTGCCCAGACGCGGCTGATATTTGCTGGGCTAATGTGCTTTCTTTTGAGTCATCTTTGGACTGACCGCGAGACAAACTTGCAGCCGCTACACCAGCGGCACCCGCCTTGAGCATAGCTTCAGAGCTAGCAGATTTACCCACACTCACGGGGGCAATAGAAGGATTTGTTGCCAATGAAGTTGGGTCTAAAGTAGCGGCCGAAGGGCTCGCTGAAGTTTGTGTTGCGCTCTGCATAACGCTTTTATCGGAAGCAGTTGCAGCTTGAGCTTGCTGATTTAATACCTGGTGTACTGAAGCAGCAACACCAGTCTGGGCTGCTTTGGTCGCCAGTTGGTTATCTGTCGCCGCCACCTTCACATCAGACACAGGCTGAGCGCCCCATGCAATTGCGGCTTCCGGTGGTAATTCTGTATTGCTCAATTCAGGGGCCGTCACCAAAAACTCCAACTGGTCATTCAATTTCACCAGCTCAGTATTTGCTGTCGCTAACGTTTGTTGCTCTTTCTGAGTTAACGGCTGGCCGCTCGCTTCTTTAATGAGAATTTCACTGGCAACTTGCTCTACTTCAACGATCTGAGCTTGCACCTGTTGAACGGCTATTGCTAATTGCTCTGGGCTTACTTGGCTAATGGAAGGCTCGTTCGAATTCGACTGCGTCGCGACACCAGCCGCAACACCAACTGCTGTCACTATTTCAGGAGATGCTGTCGTCGAGCTTTCAGCCACTAAGTGTTGGATTTGTTCTGCAGTCATAGGCCGATTGACTTCAGAAGCAACTGTCGCAGCTTGAGGTGAAACAAGCTTAGTGTTCACAATCTCGTTACTATTTACTGATTTCAGTTGGTTAGTACTGACTGCTTGTGCTGTTGCTCCACTAACAGCTGCGGCATTTATAGCGACTTCCCCTTCAAGCGCCTGTTTCTCACCTTGTTCCGGCTCAATAAATCGTTGCAAGGATTCCGGAACATCTTCAGATACTTGACTCGAGGCTTGGCCATTATTCTTAGTGATCTCTCCACTATTGTCACCGGTTACAGTGGTAGTGACAGTGGCAGTGACAGTGGCAGCCTCGGTCATATCTATTTGTTGAGCTTGAGGCAAGGCTTTGCCGTCTGTTGATTCAATCTGCTTGTAATTTTGTGGTTGCAGTGTTTTATTGGCTTCGTCCAATTGGCCAAGAAGCTTATTTCCTTCATTCATTGCAACCGTCGCTTTAGAAGCAGACTCAATATCTTTACTCTCAACAGCTGTAGCAGAGCTATGGTCCAAATTCACTTTGGCATTAGATTGAACTTGTTCTTGCGATACGGCACCTACATCTTTCTTAGCTTCCGTTTGTTCAAGCTGCGTTTTAGAACCACTTTCTACATCAAGCTCCGCTCCAGTTTTCGCTTTCAATACGGCTTCTGTACTCGCATCGTCCGTCGCAATTTCAACATCATCACCCGATACTTTCGCTTTAGCTTCAGAAACTTGCCCTTCTTCGACCTCAGTTGACTCTTTTGAAGACTTCCCTTCTGTTGATGATGCTTTTTCTGTCTTAATAACTTCCGTCTCACCCTTTCCTTCAACGGGATTACCTTCCTTTGAAGAAAACACATCCGTTAACGTTTCCAAAAAGCCTTTAGATTCCCCGCTTTCTCCTAGCTTAAAATCAGAACCACCGGCTTCTGATGCTAGGGCGGTTTTTGAAGTCGACGATGTTGTTGGAAGGCTAATATTCATATCAACGAACTCTATATTGATTGCTTACGATAAGCATGAAGAAAGCAAACTGGTTATATCGCTTCTTGGCATTACGACATAAAAGCGATTATTGATTGTATACAAGCAAGAAGTGAGCCAATGAGTGGAGATGGATTGGCGACATATACGAAGATTGGAGAATTGGAACTAAGTACTCACTAACGATGTAGGTCGCTAGTTACGTCGTCGACTATAGAGCAGCGTAGAGAACTCATCCATTTGCTTTTGCTCTCGTTTGTCTTGAAGCTTTTGCTGCTCAGTCTGCTTTTTCTCGATAAGCCATTCATAAGATTTTCTCTGCTTACGCAGTTCCATCCAGTAGTCTTGGCAGTTATCAACTTGGCTTTTAAAGTGTTGCTCTGCTTCTCTTTGTTTCGACAACGTTTCATCTAACTGTGTCAAAAATCGATTTAGATGGCCATATTGACTGGCTGTAAGCCCCTGTTTCCCTCTATCAACAAGCTGTTGGCAATAATCCAAACGATACTGCTCAATCTGAGACACTTGCTGATAGTAGTCTTGCAGTTCTGCATTCGCCTTATTCAAAGCCAATACCGCTTGGCTTTCTTTTTCTTTTGCCTGCTCTAACAAAAACTCTAATGCATTATCCATGAATCAATTACCCACCTAGTACGTGTTTAAGCATATTCACGCACATCTCGTAAGGCACCGACTCTTTCATTTTCTGCTGGAGATACTCGTCAAGCTTAGGTTTGAGTGTAAACGCACTGTCTATCGCCGGATCGGTTCCCGGTTTATATGCACCAATCGAAACAAGATCTTGGTTTTTACGGCAAATAGACAGGACTTGTCTCACCGCTTTCGACATCAACACATGCTCTTCAGTGGTAATTTGTGGCATCACACGGCTAACAGACTTTTCAACATCAATGGCTGGGTAATGGCCAGCATCGGCCATTTCACGTGATAACACCACGTGACCATCGAGGATCGCACGTGACGCATCTGCAATCGGGTCTTGTAGATCGTCACCTTCCGTTAGTACGGTAAAGAAAGCGGTAATTGAACCTTGCTCATCACTACCGTTACCCGCACGTTCAACCAACGCTGGAAGCTTGGCAAACACTGAAGGCGGATAACCTTTAGTCGCCGGCGGCTCACCAACAGACAACGCAATTTCACGTTGAGCTTGAGCAAAACGTGTCAGAGAATCCATTAACAGCAGAACATCCAACCCTTGATCTCGAAAGTACTCCGCGACAGTTAATGCGGTTTGGCAACCTTTCAATCTCATTAATGGTGAGGCGTCTGCAGGTGCCGCGACAACAACAGAACGCTTACGACCATCTTCACCAAGGATTTCTTCGATGAACTCTTTAACTTCTCGACCACGCTCACCAATTAACCCCACAACAACAACTTGCGCGGTTGTACCTCGGGTCATCATCCCTAGCGTTACGGACTTACCCACACCAGAACCGGCAAACAACCCGATACGTTGGCCTTTGCCTACTGTAAGTAAGCCATTAATCGCTTTAAGTCCTACGTCTAGAGGTTCAGAAATTGGCTTTCTTGCCAAAGGGTTGATTGGTTCAGCATTAAAAGAAGCACGATGCTCAGTGTACAATGAACCTAAACCATCAATGGGATTGCCTACACCGTCAATGACTCGGCCAAGCAGTTCCATACCAACTGGAATACCGCTTTCACCAGTCATGGGAGTCACTTTCGCGCCGGGCAAAATACCGGTAATTTGCTCACTAGGCATCAAAAACAAGTTGTCGCCAGAAAAACCTACCACTTCCGCTTCCATTTCACCTGACATGGTTTCAACAAGACATAAGCTACCTATTGGCGCTTTACAGCCTGTCGCTTCAAGTGTTAATCCGACCACTCTTACCAAACGGCCAGAAGCGATTGGTCGGGACTTTAGGCCTTGAGTTTTGTATTGTCCTAAGCGTTCAGCTAGCTCTAACATTACTCATGTCCTTGATGACGGTTTGCGCCACAAAAGCTTTGAATAACACTACGTACACGTTCTTCCATTCGATAATTTACACTCGACTCACCAGCCTCGATCTGCACATCACCACGATTTAACGCAGGTTCTGAAACCAACGTCCAATTGCGGCAGTCCAGTTCATTTTCACCATAAGCAGAGCGAATAATTTCAACATCTTCCGGGTGTAATTTCAGCGTAATTGCATGCCCTGAGATTGGCAGAGACTCTACCGATTCTTTAACGGTATCTAGGATAATTTGCGGATTAGTTTGCACTTCGATGTGAACCACTTCTTTCACTAACATCAAAACCATGTCAACAAGTTGCTTTTCAACTTGAGCATTCATTAATTCTAATGGTTGAGCAAACTGATTAGCTAAACCCATAAAAACGGCCACTTGTTGTTGGATATACTCTTGACCAGCTGTCACGCCTTCAAGCTTACCGGCTTCAGTCCCTTCAGCGTGCCCTGCTATATAACCTTCTTCTTTGCCTTTTTCAAAGCCCTGCTTAAAACCGGCTTCTTGGCCTTGATGTAAACCTTCCTGGTAAGCGCCTTGTTTTATTTGTTCAATTTGCTCTTCGGTTAAAACTAACTCTTCGTCCTCAATCGCTTCTTCGACTGTGGGCATCCAACTTGGGTCATAATTGAAAGCAGTCTCTTTCGCACTTTTGTTTACTTCCGAGCTGTAATCAGGCAGCCCCCACTTTTGAGGCTCAGCGACGGTTTGATCTTCATCGGGTCTTAAGAAACCGCGTTTTCTCTCACTGGACATAATAATTCCTACCAAAGTGTGGATAACAAATAAGAGTATTAAAATGCAAAAAGCCCCAATTTCTGGGGCTTAACGAGTTCAAAGTTATAGGAATTCGTCGGCACCGCCAGACAGCATAATTTCGCCACTGTCTGCCATTTTCCTCGCGATACCCAAGATTTCTTTCTGAGCCGCCTCTACGTCAGAAACCTTGACTGGTGGCATTGCCTCAATATCATCACGCATCATATCGGCAGCACGTTTAGACATGTTCTTGAAGATCTTCTCACGCAATCCGTCGTCAGCACCTTTAAGAGCTTTCTGCAGAACATCTTGAGGAACATCACGAAGAAGTTTCTGAACGCCTTGGTCGTCGACTTCAATAAGGTTCTCAAACACGAACATAAGATCTTGGATTTGAGTCGCCATGTCTTCGTCTTGATCGCGGATTTGATCCATTAGCAAGCCTTCAACATTGTTATCCATGTAGTTCATGATTTCAGCAGCAGCTTTCAGGCCACCAATTTTCGCCGCTTGAGCACCAGCTTGACCCGCAAACTGTTTCTCCATGATTTCGTTCAACTCAGCAAGAGCTGATGGCTGAACTTCTTCAAGGTTAGCAATACGCATCATCAAATCTAAACGGACGCGTTCAGGGAATTGAGATAAGATTTCCGCAGACTGATCCGCTTCTAAATAAGAGAGTACGATGGTTTGAATCTGAGGGTGCTCATTAATGATGATGCTCGCCACTTGCCTTGGATCCATCCACTTCAAGGAATCCAAACCTTTCGATCCAGTTCCCAGTAGAATTTGATCAACCAAATTGTTGGCTTTGTCTTCGCCCAAAGCGGCAACAAGCGCATTACGCATGAAGTCTTCACTGCCCATGCCAATGTTGGTGTATTTTTGAATATCATCCAAAAAGGCGCGATGAACCGCCCCAACTTTTTCTTGGGACAAGTCACTGGCGCGAGCCATAGCGCTACCCACTCTTTGAACTTGCTTTGGCTCTAAATGACGAATGATACCAGCGGCGTCTTCTTCATTTAAGCTCAGCAATAAAATGGCCGCTCGCTCATCACCAGAAATCGTCGAAATATCAACATCGTTTACTTCGGCGACTTCACCACCACCGGCTTGCTCTACTATTTCGTTAGCCATCTGCCATCCAATTCTTCACAACTTGCGCTGCGAGCTCTGGTTCATTCGCAACCAATGCTCTCACCGCCTTCAATACATCTTCATCTTTATGAAGGTTAGGTAAATCGATGCTTGAACCAAATTCAAAGAGTTCTCCGCCTTCGATATCACCACCAATTAGACTTGTCTCACCATCAGCACCAATAGGTAAGCCGTCCGGTCCGTACATCTGGTCATCATCTTCATCAGACGCTGGGTTAAGTAGTTTCTTCATCGCCGGTCTTACAAGAACAAGAACGACAACAATGATAACGAGGGCACTTGCAAACCAACGAACCCAATCGTTAAAGTTCGGGTGTTCCCAAATTGGAACATCAGGGACTACGTCTGTCACCTGAGGAGCAAATTGGACACTCAGTACATTCAGCAAATCACCGCGCTGCTCACTAAAACCAATCGTGCCAATCAGAACTTGGCGGATAGCGCTGATCTCACTTTCACTTAATGGAGTATGAGTCACTTCACCAGTATCAGGGTTAACCGCCTGTCTATCTTTAATGGCAACAGACACCGTTTGACGGTTCACAATACCGCTCTGCTTTCTCTCGTGGCTAATTGTCGTGTCTAGCTCAAAGTTACGTGTCGCTTCTTTATGAACGGAGCCTTGCCCCATAACAGAGCCATCTTTCATTTGAGCCACATCTTGAGGAATAGAAGCATCGGCTGGGGGTTGATTACTCAAGGCTCCAGGAACACCAGCTACAACATTACCGTTATTATAGTCTTCCAGAGTATATTCGCTGCGGGTTGCCGCAGTGCTTGGGTCAAAACGCTTACGAGTTTGCTCCACTGCACTGAAATCTAACTGAATGTCGACTTGAGCGGTATAATTACCGAAACCTAGAATAGGGATCAGAACAGAGTCAATTTTCTCACGTAACGCTTGTTCTTGGTTGCGCTCCAGCTCGTGCTCTTTACGGCGAGCTGCAGACATAGGGTCCTGTGAACCCGAACTTAGCAAGCGGCCATGCTGATCAGTAACAGTGATTCGCGAAGTTTTCATATTCGGTACAGCACTTGCGACCATATCAACAACGGAATCAATTTCTTGTTGCTTGAGGTTAGCGCCGGTTTTTAGCGTTAAGAATACCGATGCGGATGCTTCTTGGTTATGTCGAACAAACACACTGCGTTTAGGTAAAGCTAATAAAACCTGAGCTTTACGCACTTGCTTCATCTGCTCGATAGCCTTAGCTAATTGTCGTTCACGGCTTAACTTTAGACGTTCTTGCTCGAGCCTTTGCGAGACACCAAAACCCATGTCTTGCATTAAGATGTCGTCACCAGCATTTTTCTGCTGATTGACACCGGCACGAACCATATCTAACTTCAAGTTGTTATATTCACTTGAAGGTACCGAAATCGTATTACCATCTAGTTTGTATTCGATCTTCTGTTGGTCAAGATAATCTAATACCGGAATCAACTCTTCTGTTTCATAAGCACCAAGTGGACGCATTTCTGGCTCTTTAACCCAGAAAAACAGCATCACAATTAACGCCACACAAATTGAAATGGATAGAACAAGAACAACTTGGCGCAGAAGATCTAAATCTCCTACCGCCATGTCAAATTTGGAGGAACTACGTTCTTCTAGATCCGGATTCTGACCTTCAGAATCAAGGTCAGAGGTAGCCACCATCGAATGGTCGCTATCTGCTACTGCTAAATCCGTTGATTGATTATCATCAGCCACTAATTACTACCCAACTTAAACTGGCATATTCATCAGCTCTTTGTAGGATTCCACCAATTTATTTCTAATCTGGATGGTAGCCTCAAAAGCGACACTAGATTTATTTCGCGCAATCATTACATCTGATAACGACACGTTTTCATCTCCGCGGTCAAAGCGGGTTTGAAGATCACCAGAAGCTTTCTGCAAAGAGTTCACGTTGTTGATAGCTTTCGTCAGCATATTGCCAAAGTCGGCACCGACCGCTTGCCCTGTTGCAGGAGGGCGAGAATTCGATGCTTCAACCATCATCGCCTGCATTTCGCCCTGTAAACCTTCTATTCTCATCATCTACCTCAAAGGTCAAAAATATGACCATTGCTTGTGCTTATTTATTGACGGAGCAATTAGCGTGCCATTCACTACTGACAACTTTATCGTATTACGTCAGATTTGAGCACTATACATGAAACTTTTCAAAACTAATTTGGAATATCGATTCCAGCATCGCGCATTTTCGCTAGTTTATAGCGTAATGTTCTTGGGCTAATTCCAAGTTTTTCAGCCATTTCTTTCCTTCTGCCATTACACGCAATCAAGGTTTCTAAAATGATGGCGTACTCCTGATCACGCAGTTCATTACCTAGACCTTCGCTGCCAGAGATAGATTTAGGCATGGCGTCGGCTTCCGCAACAGGTTTGACCGTAGGAGCGGCCACTTCACCGCTTTCTACCACATGCTGCAAGCTACTAGCATCTTGCCAGTCCACACCTTCAAGTAATATATGATCACCTGTGATGTTAGATTGTTCGCTAAGAATTAGCGCTCGTTGAACAACGTTATCTAATTCCCTCACGTTCCCCGGCCAAGGGTAGCTAATCAACTTAGCTAATGCCTCATCTGAAATAGAAGGGACTGGCATACCAAGTTTAGTACAGTTGCGCTCGATTAGGTGCTTAGCCAGAGGTGCGATGTCCCCTTGCCTCTCACTTAATGCCGGCCATACAATTGGGAACACGTTTAGGCGGTAATACAAGTCCTCTCGAAAGTTTCCTTCCGACACATAAACTTTAAGATCGCGGTTACTGGTTGCGAGTACACGCACATCCAACTTTATACTTTTACGACTCCCCAACCTTTCCACTTCTCGCTCTTGAAGCACTCGAAGTAACTTAGCCTGGAGGTTTAAGTCCATCTCACTGATTTCATCCAATAAGATAGTGCCACCTTGAGCTTGTTCAAATTTACCAGGGCAAGCTTGAATTGCTCCAGTGAACGCCCCCTTCTCATACCCGAATAGCGTCGCTTCAAGCATGTTGTCGGGAATGGCCGCACAGTTTATCGCAACGAAAGGCCCATCCTTGCGGTTAGAAGCGTTATGAATGTAACGAGACATCACTTCTTTACCAGAGCCACTTGGCCCAAGCACCATAACGTTTGCATCCGTTTTTGCGACCTTATCCGCCAAGGCTAAAAGCTTTAAACTTTTCTCATCCGCTACCACGGCATCGCCATTGTCATCCGACTTAATCGGCGCATAGCGGCTAACCATATTCAGTAGTACTTCTGGAGCGAAAGGCTTCGCCATGTAGTCGATAGCACCTTCTTTCATAGCCGCTACGGCGTCTTCTATGTTGGCATAAGCTGTCATCAGTAGCACTGGCAAGTTCGGCCAGTGTTGTTTGATGTTTCGAAGTAGTGCTAAGCCTCCCATGCCCGCCATTTGGACATCAGACACAACAATATCGACTTGATTGGATTTCAATTTAACTAGAGCATCTTCTGCGCAGTCCGCTTCTAACCACTCATATCCAGCTAGAGCGAGCGTGTCGACCAGAGCCTCGCGTAGGCCTTCATCATCTTCCACGATTAACACTTTGCTTTGAGCCATATGATTCTCCAGTGTTGATTCAATAACGACGTAGTCGTCAGTTAAAGTTGTTTTTCAAGAGGTAGGCACATGGTGAAACATGCACCATCACCTTCTTCTGATAATAATTCTAGTCTGCCATCATGAGCACGACACACCATTTGAACAACGGCGAGCCCTAACCCCGTACCTTGCGAGCGAGTTGTGAAAAATGGTTCCATGATCTTGTTTTGTAATTCTTTTGGGACACCCGGTCCACTATCTTGCACAGAGATCCTTAATTCACCATTTACTGGTCTAAAAAACACGTCAATTTGTGATTCTTTGCCAGCAATTTGAATCGCGTTTAATACAAGGTTACTTAATGCTGATGCAATCGCATTCGCGTTGCCCATCATTTGGGTGTGTTCTTCTTCAACTTCTTGGCAATAATCTATTTGATTATTTTTAAGTGCCGTTTCAACCATAGGCTGAAACTCGCCCACCAGCTCGTCAATAGTGAAAGGTTTCACGACCTTGTTGTCACCACCTTTCGCAAACAACAGCATATCATTCACTTGCTTTTCCAAATCATGGAGTCGATCCATCAACTTGTTCTGAAAGCGGCTTTTAGTCGCAGGAGCTAAATTAGGCGCCGCTAAGTTGGAAGCGTAAAGCATAGCACTAGAAAGTGGCGTTCTAACCTGATGAGCAAGAGACGCCACCATTCTTCCTAATGAAGACAAGCGTTGTAAATCACTCACTCTTGACTGAAGTAACCGTGTTTCGGTCAAATCAGTAATAAGGATTAGTTGCCCTGTTGTCGATGCAGAAATCGCAAGCCGAACCTTTCGACCATTTTTTAAAGAGATTTCATGGCCGTCATCGTCTTTCGGGTCAAAAGCGCTTTGAATTACAGAAAACCACTTTTCACCCACTAATTCCACACCGAGGATTCGATGAGCTTCAGGGTTTGCTTCTCTAACTTCTCCTTGAGTATCGAGCAAAATAACGCCGGCAGGCATCACATCCAGCACTTGTTTATAGCGCTCTACTTGCTGTTCAACAGAGTCTAAGTGCGATTGATTTTCTGATTCGTTCGGTGTTTGCATGTCGGAATTTTGCCTCAAATACTAGAATAGCCTGACACGCAAAAGGCATGCCAGGCTATTTTGTATATTTATCAAATACTTAAGTTAGCGACAAGAACTTGACTCGCTGTTTGCTGTGATTTTCAGCCCCTTGAACAAGTCATTTTCTGTTGCTCTATCGCTGTAAATTGTACTTCCGCATCTTCTCGACAAGAGTCGTTCTACGCATACCTAACATATCCGCCGCTCTTGCCACGACCCCGCCTTGCGCCTCTAACGCTTGGCTAATCATGTTGACTTCAAGATCTGCCAACAACTCTTTCAAGTTAACTCCTTCTGGCGGCAGTTCCTGGGGCGCATTAACATTATCTGTTAAATCATCCGGCTGTTCAAAGCTAAAGTCTTCAGAGAAGATATCTGCAAGCGCATCGCGCTCCTGCTCTTCAACTGAACCGAATGAAACGTGCTCAGGTTGGAACTCAGGGATATCACTGTAACGATATTTAGTCGGGAGGTGGTTCACATCGACCAAACTGTTGGGATACAGAATAACCATGCGCTCCACTAGATTCGCGAGTTCACGTACATTACCTGGCCAGTCATGCTCCATCAGCGAATTGATCGCTCGAGGAGTGAAACAGATAGGGAGGCTACCTTCCGCTTCCATACGCGTCATAAGTTCTTGAAGAAGCAAAGGAATATCTTCTTTACGATCTTTCAGAGCTGGCATTTCAATTGGAAATACGTTTAATCGATAGTAGAGATCTTCTCTAAAAGACTCATCATCGATCATACCTTCCAAGTTGCGGTGAGTTGCAGCGATTACTCGCACATTCGCTTTAATCGTTGAATTACCACCAACCCGCTCAAAACAACGCTCTTGAAGAACACGAAGAAGTTTCACTTGCATGGTCATTGGCATATCGCCAATTTCATCCAAGAATAACGTACCACCTTCGGCTAACTCAAAACGACCTTTACGTGAGGTAATTGCACCAGTAAACGCCCCTTTTTCGTGGCCAAACAGCTCACTTTCCAATAGATCTGGCGGTATTGCGCCACAGTTAATAGGAACAAAAGGGCCAGTACGACGATTAGAATGGTAATGGATATTACGCGCAACCACCTCTTTACCTGTACCTGATTCACCAAGAATCAATACGTTGGCTTCTGTCTTGGACACTTGCTCAATTAAATGACGGACTTCTTGGATACCAATACTTTGCCCAACTAGGCTACGAAACAACGTATTCTTACGTGACGAAGCAACGAGTTGTACGCCTTTACGGCCAAGGAAGTCTTTGCAATGCCTTAAAGCATCACTGAGTTGAGGGTAGTTAAGAGGCAGTTCCAACTCACCTACATAATTAGGTAAGTCATCAACTGGGTATTTATTTTTACCGACAATCAATAGAGGGATGTGGTTTGCATTAACCAAGTGGTTATTTAGAAGAGACGCAAAGCCGTTTCCTTTGATAGAGCCAATAATGCATCCAGCCCAAACATGAGACCAATCGATCCCACTAGCTTGTTCTGAGCTGATCACTTCACAGCTCTCTCCAACAAATTCTAATATTGTACTCAAGTTACGACGATTATTAGAGTCGTCATCAACTACAAGAAGCTTTGCCAAACCTTGCATAAGTAGGAATTATTGCCTTAATTATTGGTACGATGCGGGAAAAACCAGAACAACGTCAGTCTTAAGTAAAATGACTTATTTATACTTTAGTGCAAACGAGAAACAAATTTCGGAAATCAACCACAAAAAAAAGCCATTAGGCTATCTAATGACTCTATTTTATTTGAATAAAAAAATAAGGCAACCAAGCAATTAGCTGATGTGAGGTTGGTTGTAACTTTAGTATTTCGTTAGATACCCACTTCAGAAGCCGTCAAATTATGATACTCGTTCGGAATTTGATCCCAAGCACCCTTAATTTCGCGGATAATGTCGATAACATCATCAATAGGCTGAGGGTCGTTCAAGTGGTTCGCTGATGAGATTTGTTTGATCATGAACTCATATAATTGATCTAAGTTCTTTGCGATATCACCACCATCATCCATCGATAAACAACTACGAAGGCTAATAATAATGTCTAGAGCTTTACCAAGGCGCTCGCCTTTCACTGGAATATTGCCAGCTTGCATGGCTGCTTTACCTTGAATAAGTCTTTCAATAGCTCCAGCCATCAGCATTTGAACTATTTTATGAGGCGAGGCAGCACTTAGCTGACTATCCACTGATACCTTTTTGTATGCCTGTAAAGAACCGCGCATAGTAACCCTCTTCTATAAAAACTTTTTATACTGTTGGACTGATTTATTACCATGCCTGTATTTATGCAAGGTTTTGCCAATACGGCTGGTTTCTGACTGCATCAACCCAACTAATTTTTTGGTTCGCTCAATTGCTTCAAACCATTCAGAACTTCGCTTTGTTTCAGGGAAGTCTTCTAACCGTTGAAGAATGTTTTGCAATAACTGTTCCCTGTTATCGACTAGTTGGTGAATTTCTTCAGTATTTATTTCACTATTCTCGAAAGTTGCAAAGATTTGTTGATCAAGTTCACAAAGCTCTTGGAGTTCACTCTTCATAAATTAGCCTAACGCACTCATCATGCTTCCTAACTGAGCTTGCATTTTACCCGTCGCGTCCTGCATTGCGGTAAATTTTGCATGAGTACGTTTCTCTAAACCGTCCATACGGCGATCTAGTGCCGCTTGATCGTCGACAAGGCGGTAATTTTGTTCAGTTAAGCTCTTTTCACGAGTACGAATAGAACCGGTCACCCCTGTAATGCCTTGAATCGCATCTTCTACTCGTTTAGCAAATCCCGAGTTTCCACCAAAAAAGTCGCCTAATTTGTCAAAATTATTGTTCAACTGTCGGTCTAGCATATCGTAGTTGATTTCCAACGTACCTTGACGAGTTGTCGTAATACCAAACTCTGTCAGTGACTTTAAGTCTTCAGGCGCTTTCTCTATATTAGTTGAAAATACACTCTTTAACCGTGAATCTGCATTTCTGACGGTGCTATCGCCTGACAAAGGGCCTTTCTGCCCGGTCGTAGGATCAACACTCGCTAAGCTCTTTGAGACCTGATAAAACTGATTATAGGCTGCAACGAAAGATTCGATATCTTGGCGTACACTTGGCCGATCGTACTCGACGCCAATCTCAGCCGGTGCTTTGTCTTTTGGCGTTTTGCCTTTTACGGTTAAATCGATACCTTCAATGGCATCTTCAATAATATTGTTATGGCTTGAAAGTTGAGCAACGCCATCCAGTACCACCATCGAATCTTGGCCCATTTGAACTTCTGCCATTCCATCATAAGTGTCAAAAGACTGCTGTGCTCTATCAAGCTCTTCTTTCACTTTATCGACTTCTTCTAGGTGAGCTCGCTCTTCCGGTGGCAACTTCGAGCGTTCTATCTCTTTTGCTTGTTCCGGTGTAAGCTCTCCTTGCTCGACTTTCTTGGCGAGTTCTTCGCTTTCTTTCGCGAGCTTTTCTTCAATTCTTATCTGTTCCGCTTCGAGTTTTTGCTGAGCTTCTTTTGGAGTCACGTATGAATCAGTCAAAGTTCCAGATGCGGTGTTTGACCATCCGGGTACATCTGGTGCTTTCTCTATCGCTGCTTCATCGAGCTCTAACTCTGGAGTATGGTATGAGTCTAAGAGTGTACCTGATGCTGTTTCTGTCCAACCACCGATGTTATCTTCAGGCATCGCAGATGCAGATGCTGCCGCTGCATCTAAAGCTTCTTGTCCAGCAAGTGCCGCTTTTTGACCAAACGATAAACTATCATCGTCATCCGAGAATAAAGGCTCGACTAATCCGCCATCTTCAGGCTCATCAATAGGCTGGCCTTGCTCATCAACGGCCTCTTCACCCGTCAAGGCATCACTAATCGCATCAACGGCTTGCCCTTGGGGCGTTTTTGAAAGGATCTCTTGAGCCGCGAGCCTAGCTTCTTCTAAAGCCTTAACTCGTTCCTCAAGAGTTTTATATTCGAGTTTTTTCAACGGGTTGCCTGAGTCAGCATCCACATGAATTTTTATCTGGTGATCTTTACCAGATAAGTTTGAGGCGACGATAAGGCGCGGGCCTTCAACGTCATTAATAATGGAAGCACGTACGCCCGGATTTTCTCCGGCGCCGTTAATACCTCTTACAATATCGATTAACTTAGCGTTAGAACCGACTTGTATATCAAAGCTGTTTTCACCAAGCGAAACCTGCAGCTTACCAGGGCCAAACTTCATGTCTTCCGATAGAACATCAGAAGCCACTTTATGACTCTGAGCAAGCTGCAACACATCGATGGCATATTTACCTGCTATCGCTTCAGTAGTTGCAGTCGCTGAGACAACCCCTTCATCAGTGCTTTCCACAGTTCGAACCGCAAAAGCTTTCTCCTGACGAAAGTTCGCCATCAGATTTTTCATCGAATCCAGAGATTCTCTGAGTCGGCCATAGGCGCTAATGCTGGAATCAATTTTAGCCCGCTCATTGTCGATACGTTGCTGTTTAGGCACACGTTCCGAATCGACAATTTTGCTGACCATAGAATTGATATCCATGCCAGAAGACATCCCCAAAGGGCCTAAACTCATCCAATCACCTCAATAAAACGACTTATACCTTTTCCACCAATAAACCTGAACTGGCAGTATGGGCTGCTAAGCGTCGCAAAATCTCTAGCATTTCTTCATCCGGAATTTGACGGATTATATCCCCTGTGGTGGCCTCATAAATAGTGACCACGTCTCTTCCGGATTCTTCATCTACCTTAAAAGCAACACCTTTATTAATAGAGGAAATAAACTCATTCATTTTCTCTACCATCCGTACCCGCTCTTCTTTATTAAGCTCTTGTCTATCTTGAGCCATTTGAATTGCGGTTTCAGTAGAAGTTTCTTGTTTCTTTTCTACTTTTTCAGTTGGTGCTACTTCCCATAGTTTCGAAATACTAGGCGCGCTACTACCGTCTTCATAAGCAATTTTAGTGCCATTAGGTGAGCCGTAAGGCTGGATGTTCGATGTGTAGGATGGTATTTCCATAACAATCTCCCTTCCACCTTATGAGCTAGCAATAGTTCCCTATTGCTTAACTTACCTTATGCTAAGTTTAGCCCAATAAGCTTAGAGCTGCAGATGGCGTCTGTTTCGCCTGCGCAAGAATCGAAGTACTCGCTTGTTGCAGGATCTGTGACTTCGTCATCTCAGTCGTTTCTTTAGCATAGTCGGTATCTTTGATACGGCTACGAGAAGCATTAACGTTTTCATTAATGTTATCTAAGTTACTGATAGCATGATCAAAACGGTTTTGGAATGCACCCAGAGAAGCACGTTGGCTATCTACTGATTTTAGTGCGCCATCAATGATGGATACCGCTTCGTTTGAACCAGCTACTGAAGTAACGTCAATATCATTAACGGTTACGTCTTTAGCGTCACCAATACCTAAATCGCCAGCTAAGCTGCCGCCGAACTCTACTTCACCACTCACTTTTTGTGAGCTTGCAAACATTTGCAATTTACCATCTTCGCCAACAGAAGCTTTTACGTCTTCACTTTGACCATTAATGTAAGTTGCAAGTTCTTCTAGATCATTACCAGCTTTAGCGTTGATCGTAATCTCTTGTTCTTCACCAAATTTATTCGTGTAGTTCATGGTCAGGTCAGAGCCTGCAGCCACTCTCCATGAAGGGTCTTGACCTTCTTCAGCAGCATAGCTCTTACCACCCATATCTTGAGTGTCAGAACGCATGTTGCCGATAGAAAGCATTACAGCTTCACCAGAAGAGGCACCAATTTGGAAAGACTGACTACCGTACGTACCATTTAGCAGTTTGTTACCACCAAAAGAAGTGGTTTCTGCAATACGGTTCAATTCGGTATTCAAAGCTGAAACTTCTTCCTGAATCGCAACACGTTCAGATTTAGAGTTCGAGCCGTTAGAAGATTGAAGTGCTAAGTCACGCATACGTTGCAGAATGTTAGTAGACTCATTCATCGCACCTTCAGCGGTTTGAGCAATAGAGATACCATCATTTGCATTTTTAACAGCCATATCTAAGCCACGGCTTTGAGACGTTAAGCGGTTAGATATTTGAAGGCCTGCAGCATCGTCTTTTGCGCTATTGATTTTATAGCCAGAAGACAAACGTTCCATAGAAGTTTGCTGTGAAGAGTTCGCGTTATTTAGGTAACGCTGTGCGGTCATTGCAGACACGTTCGTGTTTACATTTATTGCCATAATAGATCTCCTTTAGGCATTTCATATGCACCTCAGTGACTCTCACCTCACTTTGGTACATCTCATTTCTCTCAGTATCTTTAACGGCCTCCTAACTAGAACCTTTAGTAAATAATCGAGTTTTTTTGTATTAATTTTCAACGTTATGAAAAATGTGAAGCGTATCTACTTTACCCTCCTCACAAAAAACGATGCTATTGGTTGTTTATCATTACTAACCATTTGTTTCAGATAATAAAAAACCCAGCCGAAGCTGGGTTTTTTGCTCATCTCTCACCACGAGCAAATCTGTGGCAAGCTTTTCACTAAATCACTACCTTTGGTAATTAACCTAGCAAGCTTAGCGCTGAGTTAGGAGCTTGTTTCGCTTGCGCAAGAATTGAGCTTGACGCTTGAGAAAGAATTTGCGACTTAGTCATTTGCGTCGTTTCTTTCGCGAAATCAGTATCTTTAAT
>NZ_JBHZSF010000015.1:0-123040 GCF_043642225.1 Vibrio profundi
ATCTATGGATACATCATAAGTTTGGTCTATCGGGTAAGTGAGAGGAAAGCCCTCCGCGAAGCGGCTTAGTTCAACAGTTACTAGACAGAAAGTTTCTATATTTAAAAGCAGAATTTTTCTTTCTATTTCTTAGTTGTCCCAATTCTACTGGACTTTTGATTTATAAACAGCGGTTTATCAATGACCATGAGCGACTAAACTCCAAAATATAGAATGATTCTGTATGGGTTAACTAAGAAAGTACTGCGTAGGTTTGTAATTAGAGGTGGGATAAATTTTGCTATGACAAACGTGTATTAACAAGATACCGATGATGTATAGCACTAACGAGAAGTGGAGCAAAAATGAGTTGGCTTCACTTTTGCTCACAGTCGAATTGGGGTATGTAGACGCTAGATACCGGCGCCGACTTGGAAGTATACGGCGCTGTCTTCCTCACTAAACGCGAAGTCAATGCCGGACTTCAAACCATACCGACGAGCAATGAGATAACGGAATCCAAAGCCGTAAGAGTAGCGTTCATCTTGGCTAAAGAGGCTGTCTTCTTCGGAAGCGGCATAGCCAACACCACCAAAGACATTCGTTGACCACCTTGGTGCCCATTGCCATGTGACTTGCGATTCGACGGATAAGGTTTCGTCGCCTTGATAGCGGTTACGCGCAATGCCACGCAGTTCAATATCGGGAAATACCGAAGGTGGTAAGAACCGGTCGTTCGAATACATCGATTTATAGAGCCCTTTTAAAGCAAGAGACCAATCATCAGATAATTCCCAGTAGTTAATGCCTTTGACATTGAGGGACGAAAAGTCATAGTCGCTGCCGATGCTTTCATCGAATACGACGAATTCGGCAGTGTAGTTATACCCTTGAGTTGGGTCTAAGAAGCTGTTTCGAGAATCATATTCGCCAATAATGCCAAAACCAGAAAAGCTTGGGGAAGTGTTGGCTAGATTTTGCAAAATGTCGTCGGCTTTCGGGTGGCTGTTTATCTCTAAGTCCATTTTGTAATAACGGTGCGATGCACCAAGGAAAAAGTTGGTATCGTCTAAACGAAATTGCAGTTTTTGCAGGCCGCCTCCGCCTTTCATTCCAAATTCGACTCCGTTACCTGAAGTTATTGGCGCAAGAATATCCGGGGTGCTTTTTGGGTAAAAAGTCATGTTTACATCGCCATAGCCAAGCCCACCAAGGTAACGTACGGAGTCTTTGTCCCAGGTTCGGCGATGTCCGATGAAGCCCATCCAAGTGCCGTTTTCTGTGAAAAAGCCACCGGCGGCAGTAATTGCGGGTGTCAGCAACTGAGCACCACCGTCTAATGATTGTGATGCTAGCTTTTTTCGTTTTGCTCGTTGCTCGTCAGATTCATGGAGAAATACACCAGTAAAACCGGCCCCATAACCCACCGCTGGTTCTGTAATGACGATAGGCACAGGGAGAAAGCCATAGGCGTTCTCTGCAAGATATTCCCCCATATCCAATGCGCCATCAATGGGATCGAAAAACTCAATCGCGTGAATTGAGTGAATGGGAGAGAACGCGAATAAAGCCGTGAGGCAAGTGATGGTTTTGCGCATAATACCCTTAGGGAAGAGACTAGAAGTTGTAAGCCGCCATGATCCTTACAGCGGTATCTTCGTAATTATTATCCGAAAATTCAGGATGTTCCAAGTCCACCTTATAGAATTCCGATATCAATCCCACTCTACCAATGTCGACTTTAACCCCGACCGTAGGTGAGAACTCGTCTCTGTCTCCTTCGTAGATGGCTTCACCCGTTTCTGGATCGGTCTGCTGCATAGTGATGGCGTTATAGGTCAGTCCAACTCTTGGAGTAATTGCCAAGTTTTCATTAAGGTTAAACTCATACCCTAACGCAGTATGTAGACCCCATGAGTCGATGGTTGTCGGGTAAATACTGGTGAATGTTGAAGAGTCTGGGCTGTTGAAGGTGGTACTGTATCCCAAAGACCAGTTTATATTTGGGGCCACCTCTGCGCCAATCTCGAACGTATAGAGCTCAACGTCTTCAACGAAGGCAACACCTGCGGAAACAAAGGGTTTTTCCTCTGCCGCAGGCAATGCGCTAGGGAAAATCGCTAATAAAAAAATCGCGATGGTAAGGATTCGAAACACCATGATATCGCCCTTAGTTTAGAGCATTGAAGTTGCGCTCGACCATGCAGTTTCGCATCACTTGTTGTTGCTGTTGAACACTGTGAGTTTGTTGCGCATTTTGTTCGGCATTTTTACCAAGCCTTCCTCCGACTAACCCAATAGCGGCACCAATTTTCGCTCCGTCGCTCCCCGAGTTACCGGATATTGCGCCAACCGCAGCACCAGCAGCCGCGCCTTTTGCGGCTCCTCGAGCACCACTGCCGTTGACTGGCTTTCCGGAGTCAGCGACAGGTTGAGCAACACTTTGAGCAAGCACCTGACATTCTTGAATAGCAGCATTCAGTGCGTCTTTATCACCATTGTGGTCTGAAAACACGATGCCATAGATTTCATCTTTAACAGATACGACGCTGCTGCTAGCAAAGCTTGGTGAGATTAATAGTGCAGAAAGTGAAAATGTAAGTACGAAACGAGAAGTGAGTTTTTTCATATAGGACCTAAATGTGAATATGGAACACAACTAGGTTAATGAAATTAAATGAACTTATTTGAGCGCAAGCAGGCTCATTTTTGAGTGTGAGGCGGCTATAGAGCGTTATAGAAATTGAGCGTTGTAGGAATAGAACGTTATAGAAATAGGGCACCTAAATCAAATCTAGGTGCCCAGTCGGATGCGGTTATCGCTTAGCTTTGTACTAAATTACGCCTTGCTGCCTTGCCATATGGTTAGCAATTCTAGGTGCATGCCATAAGCAAGGTAATAAGATAAACGATACTGGTACGGCAGTAATAACGATGAAAGATTGTAAAGCTGAAATACCGCCAGAGCCCATCGAAATCAGTGCAATCGCGACGATACCCATGATGATGCCCCAAAAAGATCTCACAAGCGCATTAGGTTCGGTTGAGCCAGTAATAACAACACTGATGGTGTAAGTCATGGAGTCGCCGGTTGTCACGATAAACGTGGTCGTCAGAACCAAAAATAGCACTGAGATCAGAACGGGATATGGCAGTTCAGAAGTAATCGCTAGCAGTACGGCTGGTAAGTTGAAACCTTCGAATGCAGAAGAAATTACTCCTGGAGTCGCGAGTTCAAATGCCAAGCCGCTACCGCCAACAATGCTGAACCAAAAGCACGTGATCAGCGGAGCTGCGATGCTGATGGATAAGATCATTTGGCGAATGGTTCGACCGCGAGAGATGCGGGCGATAAAGATGGCCATCATTGGGCCATACCCTAGGAACCATCCCCAGAAGAACACCGTCCAGCCACCTAACCAAGCGGTGTCTTGGCGGTAAAGTGCCATAGGAACGAAGTTATCGATCATGCCGCCAAGCCCTTGCAAGTAACCATCGATGATGAATCCCGTTGGCCCGACTATCAGTAAGTAGCCAATCAAAGCCACCGACAAAATGATGTTGTAGCGACTTACGATCTGGATGCCTTTATTCACACCGCTCAATGCCGATAGAGTGTACATCGCAATCGCGAACACAATGATGAGGGCTTGAGTATTAAAGGAATTCGTTACGCCAAACAGTTCGTTAAGTGCGTAGCTGATTTGTAAGCCTAAGAAACCAATTGGTCCAATCGTGCCGGCTGCAACCGCGACAATGCTACATGCATCCACAAGGTTACCAATCCAACCGTTGACTGCTTTGTCTCCCAGAACCGGATAAAGCAAGGTGCGAGGTTTCAGTGGCAGGCCTTTATCATAGTGAAGATGCATTAAAACAATCGAAGATAACCCGCCCAGAATGGCCCAAGCCAAGAAGCCCCAATGCATGAATGATTGAGAGAGGGCATTTATCGCCATCTCTTTGGCAGAGCCTTCGCCATAAAGTGGCGGGGCAGAGACGAAGTGAGCGATAGGCTCGGCTGCCGCCCAGAATACGCCACCCCCCGCAAGTAGTGTGCAGAGAACAATGGCCATCCATTTAAAGGTGTCCATTTCTGGTGCGGATAGATTACCTAATCTAACGTAGCCTGTTCGGCCGACGGCGAGTACAAGCCCAATGACAAAATTCAGGAAAAGCAAAACTTGCCAAAAAGCGCCGAACCATTGAGTCGAATATTGAAAGCCTGTATTCACTAATTCGGTGAGTGCTCCCGTATTGGTGATGGCTAACAGTACAAACAAAACTAAAAAACTGCCGCTTAGCCAAAGGACAGGGTTACCGAGTTCTAATTTTTTAAATAAGGATTGAGCTTGTGTAAAAGCGGCTGAAGGTGGCTGAGTGTTGATGTGTTCGCTGGCGACATTCGTCAAGTCGGACATTATACTTTCGCTATATTTGGCTGGTTAAAGCCTATGTATTTCCTAAACACCGTTGCAATAAAAGTGTGAGGTTCGTCAAAAAGTCGGTGATACTAACACATTTATTAATATGAAAGGGAATATCAGCAAAAAGAATCAATGGCGGGGTGTAAAGTGAGTCAGCCACTTGATACTAAGTGACTGACGTTGAATAAATTGTTGGTGTTTGGTGTTTGGTGTTTGGTGTTTGGTGTTTGGTGTTTGGTGTTTGTGCGCTTAAAACTCTTCAGATACTTCGAATTCCATGACCTTCCCACTCACGGGGTGCTCTAACTTGAGATAGCCGGCATGCAAATGCAGTCGATTAAGCTTATAGCCGTACAAGTCGTCTCCGGTGATGGGAACGCCAAGCCCCAGAGGATGGGCGCAGTGCACACGTAATTGATGGGTTCTGCCGGTTTTAGGGTAAAGGTGGACTTTGGTTTTGCCGTTATTTTGTTCTACCACTTCCCATTTTGTTTCAGCCTTTCGACCATGTTTGTCACAGACAAGCTGCCGAGGACGATCGGTAATGTCTCCAGATAGGGGCAGCTTGATCGTACCTGACTCGTGTGTAACAAGACCATCTAAAAGGGCGGTGTATCGCTTTTCTACCGTGCGGTTAATAAACTGTTGTTGGACATGTTTATTAGCTTCCGCAGTTAGCGTCAAAACCAGTAAGCCTGATGTAGACATATCCAATCGGTGGACAATAAGTGGCCCGGTTGCGTTTGGATACTGGGCTTTTATACGGGTGTAAACCGAGTCTTCGATGAACTTCCCGGGAACAGAAAGAAATTCCTCCGGCTTGTTCACAACGACCATGACTTCATCTTGGTAGATGATATCGAGTTCTTTATCGAGTGATGGCGTCACGATAAGTGGGTTGTCTTCCAACAGCATGCCTTGGAGCATGTGTTCGAGAATTTCAAAGCACTTGCTCTGGCAGACGGGGTACAAATTACCATGCTGTCTCACTTCCGCTTTAGGTAAGCTTCCCCACCAAAATTCGGCAAGCGCCAATGGTTTGAGGCCGTTTTTAAAAGCATGGTTAAGCAATTTTGGCGCGCAGCACTCGCCAGTATTTGGTAGCGCGCTATGTCCGTTAAGCAGCGTTTTTAGTGACGATTTATCTAGAGAAGCGTTCAAGAACTGAAAGTGTTCAAGACGAATTAATTCTAATTCGGCGCGAAGGGTTTGTTCTTGTTCAATCAGTCGTTCGAGGGACTGCTGCTCAGACAAAATGTCTTGTTCTAACGCCGCCTTAGATTGCTTGATTTGTTGCTTCAGAGATTTGAGCGCACGTTTCTCTTGGCTACTCTCATTACCGAGTTCGGCAATGACTAACGCTATTTTTTCAACATCACCGCTTTGTTCTACTTGCTGGCGAATTTGTTGGCGGCGCGTTTTACTTGCGGACATGTCTTCCTGAACTTTGATAAGCGAAGCTTTCGATTCAAGATCTAAACGGTGAAGCGCATTGCTAAGGTCTGACGTGAGTATGTCTGCTCTCAGTTTTAGCAGGTTTTCGGATACTTCTTCTATTTGCTTATTCAAACTAAGCGACGTATCGGTAAAGCCAGCAAAGTCGAATACGCTAGGCACAAATGCGAGTGGTAAACCGTCAATTTGCTCTTGGGTAAGCGTAACTTTTCCTGCATGAGCCGCCAGGTATCCTAATTCTCCGTTCGAATCAGCAACGACCAATACTCCATACATATTACCTTTGCTAGCTTCGTCCACGCCCTCTCGCGTCAGTTGAAGTTGCAGCTCAGACATAGCAAATTCGGCAAGTTTGTGCGGCGTATAGTAATACGGGAAAGTAAAACGATCCGGCGCCTTGATACGACTTATGTCACTAGTAAATGTGAGTAAGTGAGCGATGCGAGTAGGTTTGGACATGGAGTAGTTCTTAAATTAGCCAAGTGGATAGACAAGCGATGATGCGTCTGTGCTGGTGGCGAGATAGTACCTTTGATATGGCGTGATTTAAAGTTGGCTCTGTAAAAAGGCGATTATTCTTAAGAAGAGAAAGAGAGCCCCCTTATTTTTAGAAAGTCTAGGTTACGGTGTAACCCAGACTTTGAGGTTATTTAAATTCGTAGGTGTACGAGATGCCAAGCCGATTGTTTTCTCCATAGTCGTCTTCAGCAAGGACACCATAGAAATTGAACGATTGTGTATGAGTCAATTTATGACTTAACCCTGCACCAGTCCAATAGCCAGAATAGTCATCTGAACCCATCGAGCCACCGCCAAACGCCATTAATGTCCATTTGTCTGAAAGTGGTTTTAACGTGAAGACACCAATATAGCCACCGTGGGAGGAAGCAGGCAACATGACGTAGTCATTTTCAATATCAGTGTCATCGAAATAAGCAATTTCACCGTCATTATAGTTGTAACCGGCCATTGGAAATATTTGCCAGCCCATCGGCGCAATATCAAAATAACTAAGTGGGACAAACGTCCCTATGCTGTAGTTATTCCTATGGCCTTCAGGTTCATATTCGGCTCGACTGAAATTAAAATTGACGATGCCAACAGGAAATAACCAAGAGCCGCCCAATCGCCATTCATCGCCATCAGCATTGATGCTGCCGTTGATTTTTCGAGCGTCATCAAGCCCTAGTGAACCAGAAAGCTTCAGCCCCTCGCTGTAAGATATACCTGCTTTGGTAATGATCTTAGTTGGGTCCTCGTGATGCTTTTCGTCCGCAATAGCTAGGCTGCAAATACCGATGAACCCAACAGTGCTGATTACAAATTTATGCATTGTTTACCCTAGAATGTCATGCTTGCGCCGATGAAGTGAATTCGCCCATCAAAAGATCCATTTACGTTGATTGGACCATGATTTTGAATGACACCATTTCTTGCAATATCGACTGAACCTAAATCTGCGAATTCGTAGAACACATCAAAAGTGTACTCTTGCCACTTTGTGCTCGCGCCAACGGAATAGCGGTATTGATCGCCAACAGGTAGATCGACCCATTGCTTGGTAGGGTCGTCTTGCGGTGAGGTTTCGTAAGAGAAGCCGGCTTTTAAGCGCCAGTCTTCGTTTAATCGATAGTCGGTGCCGAATGCAAACTTCCATACATCGTCCCAATCGCGGTCGATGGCTAGATTTCCTCCAAATGAGGTTTCATCCCATTCGCTCCAGCGATGGAATTGAATGCTAGCGAGTAAGTTTAAGTCATTGGTGAGCGCGTATCGAGAGCTAATATCTGCTATCGCAGGCACCGCGAGTTCGGTGGCAACTCCAGATTGTAGTGGCTCTGAGAGGTTGGTATTGAAATCGTGTTCTACTTTGGATCGGAAGCTGAAACCAAGGTCTAACTTGTCACTGTGGTGATACATCGCACCTAGGTTGAACCCATAGGCCCAATCAGAGGATTGCTCTATGTTAACTTGACCGCCTAACACGCCCATTTCGAGTGATGCCCAGTTGAATTGGATCCCGCCGCCAATAGAAACTTGGTCGTTAACTTGGTAGCTGACCGATGGGTTAAACTGCAACGCAGTAAGTGTGGTGTCAGACATCAGCGTAGCGCCACCCCATTTTGAACCGTAATCCAAACTGGTGCCACCAACTGTACCTAAAGCGAAACCTAGATGAACATCGTCGTTCAATTGGCGAGCGTGGAAAATACCGACAGAAGGCATTGTGGTACTTGCTTTGCCATTGTTCGTTGAATCACTGTTTGCATCGCGGTATTTCATTTCAATATCTAGGCCAAGAGCGTTCACTGTGGTGAGCGATTTACCCATGCCTGACATCGTGGCTGGGTTTGCCCACATAGCGGCGGCTGAACCCGTGTAGACGCCATCGCCCGCACCGGTTGTACCCGCATTAGCGATGACGGCTTCTTGCAAAAAAAGTCCACTGGCTGATGCCGATGTGGTGGTGAAAAGTGCAGCAGCAAGAAGCGATAATGTAAATAGCGCTGGCGTTGCGGAGCCACTAGATTTAGAGGCAAAGGTTTGGGTTTGAGTGACGGCAGAGAAACGGTTATTTGGATTAGGCATGGTTAATTACTCGTTAGGGCGACTCCTTGCCTCTAAGTGTTCGTTACACAATCCATTGTGGTGTGAGAAAAAGACTGCCTTAATTGTAAGGAAATGCGCTTTCTAATTAGGAATAATCGATATTACTAATTGATATGACTTTTAAGTGACTGATTTAACGTGTTTTGAGTGAGTGCGAGGAGAATTTTATGCGTCTCATTGGAAAGATGTGTGTAATTCAGTTAGCTTTGAAGAAGTATTATTGAAAAAGTGTCAAATAATGAATGATTTAAACGCTCTACATGTGTTCCTAGCCATTATGCAAACTCGCTCGACCCAGCGGGCAGCGCAGAAGATTGGCCGCTCTCAGTCTTACGTTTCTAAAGTGCTTGCGCAGTTACGAGAAGATTTAGCCGATCCGTTATTTTTGAGAAATGCTCAGGGGTTAGAGCCAACAAGTTATGCCGAAAAAATTGAACCCAAGGTACGAGCGGCTCTGGAGCAACTTGATCTGGCATTAGAGCCGGAACGGTTCGACCCTCGTACATTAACTAAAGTGACGATACATATCGTTGAACCTTACTTGATTCAATTTGGCAGAGAGATTATTCGCACTATTCGCCGAGACAGTGATGCTGTCATTGAGCTTAGGCAGTGGGGGGAGCACAGTGAGTCACTGATTTTGTCTGAAGACGTAGATATTGGTCTTCATGTTATTAATGACAAGCCACAAAGCTTTTATCAGAAGCGTATACATTCTGGCGCGGGCTATTTCGAAGGGAATAAAGAAGGTGAATACGTAAAGTTCATTATTTCTGGGGTGAACGAGCATGCCGACCATTTTAAAACGTTAGACCCTAATGTCGAAGTGGGAGTGATTGTCGATAGCCACCAATTAATGAACCAGTTAATGGACGATTGTTTCACACTTAGGTACGAACCATACCGAGATGAAAATGAACAACACAAACTCAATCTGGACGTCGCATTGATCACCAAGGCTTCGTTAAGGCATGCTGCAAAACAGAAGTGGCTGACGGAGATTTTGGAGCCAATCGTTGATAACTATGTCGACACTCGCCTTGGCACTGCAAAGTAGTACGGACTTTAATTAAAAAAGGAAGCCAATGGCTTCCTTTTTTGGGTTTTAGTTCTAGCAAACTAGATGGATGATATTGGCATTCTCTAGAGCGCCGATAAGTATGATTTGTAGGCTTTCAGTCTTACTGTTGCTGCACCGATGATGTCCATAAAACCAAGAGCTGGGTGAGGCTTAGTTGCAGAAACCCAGCCAGAACCTGTCGCACCAATTGGAACGTTGTAACCTTCCGGCTCTTCGAATTCAATGACGATAGTACGGCCATGAGACCCCATGTTATTCCCTACGTGTTGACGAACATGCTGAGATCCGTTGATGACAGAAACACGCGCCTCACCGGTACCCGCCGTTAAGCTGTGAACACGACCTCGGAAGATCTCTCCTGGGTAAGCATCAATATAAAATTCAGCGAACTGGCCAATCTCAATACCGCGATAAGTCTGGTCAGCAATACGCATTTCAACGAACTTTTTACTGGTGTCGTAAAGGTGCATGTTACCTACACGGGTGCCATTCACAATATTGGTAATAGAAAGTTGCCCGTCAAATGGTGCGCGAATTTCACGACGTTCATTTTGCCAATTCGCTGTGGCCATTTGCGCTTCGATATTGAGGATTTGAGCGTTGACTGACGCAATCTTCGCATCAGTAGATTCTATGCGAGTACGAATGTCATCACGCTGATACTCTTGGGCAAATTCATTCAGCTTCTCTAAACGCGCAAGGTTCTTTTTATCGTTCTCGATTTGATGGACTAAGGCTAAGATCTCGGCTTGAGCGGCATCTTTTTGTGCTTGTAACCCATCCATTTGCGACTGAGTGTCTTCAGTGCGGAGGGTATAAATAAGGTCACCCTTTTTCACCATTTGGTTATGATCCACAAACACTTGTTCAACTTCTTGACCAAGTAATGGGCTGAGTACTGCATGAGGTGCTTTAACCGTGGTGCTATCGGTTAGATCTGCTGGAGACCAGAATCGGTGCGCGGTAAATAGCGCGACAGCGAGTAGGAGTCCAGTACTGACAATGATGACCGCATTCTTCAGAGTCCATTGGATCACGCCTGTTTTGACGAGAATCCAACAAATGAGCACGTAAGGGAGCATTATCTCTTTCATGGCTTATTCCTCCACTTTCTTAGCCGAACGGCCGTTACGGATAATGTTCGAAAGCTCTTGCGCTAAGACGTCCCAGCGAGCGAAGGCGATAATCAACGCGAGAACCCACCAAGTTTTGTCGATGAACAAACCACACAATGAAAGTGCGAAGACGATTTGCGTGTGAGCACTCGACATTTCGGCTGCGCGATGCACGGCGACTTCATGTAAACGCCAAAATAGATATGCCACATAAATGAGGATTGCGACCGTTACGAAGAAAACAAATCCCATAAACACTTCAGAATCCAGAAGCTTCAAAATAGTTGGATAGCCGTTTAAGAAATACTCTTCTGGTAGTGATTTACCATGAATAGTGCCAAGTTTAGAAAGCCCTACTGATGCGCCAACTAGAATCGATAAACCGATAATCAGCTTAAAACAGTAGGTGAAAAATGCTTTTGTGATCCTTATCGTTTTATCCCATAGTCCTTCCGATGACAATACGGGCGTGGTATTTGTTGACATGATGTATGGGGCCTTAGTTATTGATATGCCACTAACCATACACTCAGTAATGCCTTTATTTGGAATACACGAAATTCCAACGGCAACGACAACGACAACGAAATAGATCTAAATCAAGGCTGAAAGCTAACCCAAGGCAACAATATAACCTTGGGTTTGAATCAAACGCTAAGGGCGGCTGTATAGGTAGCCTTGGTGAAGGCTGTAGCCAAGTTGGCTTAAAATATATTGTTGGCGGCGAGTTTCTACGCCCTCATAAATCATCGTCATATTCGATAGGCGTCCGATCTCGGAAATGCTGGTTAAAACGGCCGTATGGTGCTCACCGGATTCAATATCTTTTACGAAGCAGCGATCGAGCTTTAAGTAAGTTGGGGATATTACACTGATGATTTCGATGTTGTTGTTCCCTGTGCCAAAATCATCTAATGCTATCGTAATGCCAAGCCTCTTGATCTCATTAATGTTATCTATTACTTCGTTACCGTATCCAAGGTTGGAATATTCGGTGATCTCCACAATAAACTCATTAACCTCCATCGCTTCTAAATGCTCTCGGATTTTACGAAAATTGCGACCAACTAGCGCTGAAGGGCACACATTGATCCCGTATATCGCGTGGCTATTATTCTGTTTGGCTTTTTTGACGGCCTCGATTTGTAAGATGGTATGGAAAGTAAGCAAATTGCTTTTTCGCATGGCATGTATGAAGTTCAATACGCCTACATTACAAACTCGGCTTAAAAGTTCGTAATAAAGAATGCTGTTGTCTTGGGTGTTAATGATGGGCTCTTCTTCATAGGAAATGTGAGTCCAACGGTAAAGGTACATCGCAGCACCAAGCAGGTAATGGCGGTAGCAAATTAAAGTTAAGGTTACGAATAGCGCCACCCACAAGGTGAGAATATGCTGACTATAAAAATGGAGAGTCGCGCCAGAAGGTAAGACTTTGCGGTAAACAGGGATACCAGCTTCGCCTAGTGTCACGATGTCAAAGCCATTCTTTTCAATCTTCACGGTGTCAATAAACAGCGGAAGCACTGAATTTCGATAGCGGGACTCGATGGAGCGTTTTGAAATACGGGCGACTAACTGCACTTCACTTTCTTGCGCCGAAAAGCGAGTGTAAGAAAAGTCTCGGCTGTCATAAAAATCTTCGTCGCGACTTGGGTCAATCAATTTAGATTCATTACGAGAAATAAAGCATGACGCAGAAGCGGTGGTTAACAGTACTGAATCTATATTGAGTGAGTGTCTTAATGCATGGATAGCGCCGTCGTTGTCGCAACCATATGACATTACTTCATCGGCGATCTCCTGGGTATTTTGACTGTACTCAACCGCAATTGTCGTGGTGTATAAAATTTGAAAGAAGTACACGACAAACAGCATCCCGGCAGACAGCCCTAACATAACAAGTAAAGACTGTGCCGCTTCTTTACGGTAGGTGCGCAATAACAACTTGAATACTTCTAGGCGAGCGGGCTTAAAGTGGTTGATGTCTTTCTTGCAACAATTTGCCGATATGCTGGCTTTTTCCAAGTCTAAGAAATACCCCACTTTATACAGGTTTGAAATAAGCTGGCTGTGGCTAATTACTTGGGCATCTTGGCAAAGTTGGCGATATTTTTTCCTAATCGATGCGATAATATTTTTTAGTGCATAAAGGCTTAATTCTTCATTAAAATGGCGTTTGAACGACTTCTCAATATCTCGAGCAGATTGAGGCGTCGCAACGGAAGAATTGGCTACAAGGAATTTAAAAACAAAACTTTCTTTATTATTGAGTTCGACTTCAGAAATTTTCTGGCAGTCCTTTTTTATATAAATTTTCTGTTCGTTGTAGATCAACTGCAAGCTCTCTTCGTTTTTATTTAAATTGAAAGAACAGTGCATGTCTTAACTCCTAATTGATGGTGTTCGAATAGTGGCAATGAATTGGATAGTGACGACATTCATCTTGGAAGCTTAGAGGCAGGCTATTCCCATTAAGCGACAATTGATGAACATATAAGCTGCGTGATGTATGTCACATGTCATTGTTTCCAATGGAAAAGTGCAGGGTGAAGGCTAAGAGTGGATTTATAAATCAATGCAAGAGTTTTACAAGGCTTACAAAGGATAAATCCATAATTTTTGGTATTTATCCAAATGAATTAGGACTTTTTAGCGTTTGAGGTGTTTGATTAGGCACCAGATAAGGCGTGTGACGTTCGAAGAAGGCAGAGCCGCGAAGTGGCTGTTAAGTAAAGTGGTGCGTGCTTTCTGTTGCGAAACTAAGGGACAAGAGGCTAAGCGCCAAAGACAATGTTATCCAATCCGATTGTCACATGAGTTAATAAGATGGTCATTCTTCATAGCGATATCGATTCGGTCATACGGGGTGCTCGCTAATAGATTAATGCTACTAATGCAGTAAGAACTCGTACTATCTATATGAATTGATAAGATATAAATAATAAAAAAGGCCACTAAATATCGCTATTTAGTGGCAAAGTTTTATTCGTAAAGGGAGAACGAATTTTATTAAATTTAACTGGCACAACGAAAAGGCAATGTTGCGACTTTAAAATTGAAATTTAGTGTTACACGAGTTCGGCAAGCATTTCGTCTGAATATTCAACAAGGCTTTCACCAGCTTTTAATTTGCTGACATAATCAGGGTTGGCAATAAGTGGGCGACCAATCGCTAGTAGATCGAATTGATTCGCTTGAATAGCATCACTGCCGGTTTCCGCTGTGTAGCTACCCACACCAACTAATGTTTTGGCATAGTTTTCTCGTAAGTATGACGACGCCGTACCACCTAGGTAGTCAAACGTCATTGAGTCATCAAAAATACCCAAGTGTAGATACGCAAGGTCACGCTTCTCTAACTCTTTTAGGAAGTAGTCAAAAACTTCGCGGTCACGAGTGTCTTCTGCAATATTGAAGTACGCAGCAGGTGAAACGCGCAATGCGGTTCGGTCTTTACCAATACGCTCGGCAATAGCGTCGACGACGTCTAGCGGGAAGCGAGACATGTTTTCTGCTGAGCCGCCAAATTCATCAGTACGAATGTTACTTGCGTGATGTAAAAACTGATCAAGTAGGTAACCGTTCGCGCCATGGATCTCAACACCGTCAAACCCAGCTTCGATGGCGTTTGCTGCGGCTTGGCTGTAATCCGCTACGAGCTGAGCGATTTCTTCTTTGCTTGCGGCTTTTGGTACGGTGTAAGTTAGCTCTCGCATACGAGGAACCGACCCTTCAACCGCCAGAGCTGATGGCGCGAGTACGTATTCTCCGTCAAAGAAGTGCGGGTGCGCAACACGGCCGGTATGCCACAGCTGAGCAAAAATCTTACCGCCGTTACCGTGGACAGCACTTGTCACCTTTTTCCAACCTTCGATTTGTTCTGCAGAGAATAGCCCCGGTGTATTCGGATAACCTTGACCGTCAGGACGGATAATGACCGCTTCCGAAATGATCAAGCCAGTTTCTGCACGGCGAGCATAGTACTCAGCCATTGCTTGAGTAGGAACCAAGTTTTCGTCTGCCATACAACGGGTAAGCGGTGCCATTAGAATACGGTTTTGTAGAGTAATGGTGTCGTTCAAAGCGAATGATTGAAATAGGTTTTCCATGTTGAGCCTTCCATATCTGGTGTGGTAATTCTTGAATGCCCATTCAAATTAGTTCATTTTGAACGACCGTTCAAGAACTTTTTTGAATGAATGTTCAAAATACGTTATGATCAAGCAATACCGAGTTGAACAGAGAACGACTATGCGCAGTGCTGAATTTGATCGAGAAAAAGTATTACGATCTGCCATGGATGCTTTTATTTCTAAGGGCTACAGCAAAACAAGTATGCAGGATTTGAAGAAAGCTACAGGGTTACACCCTGGCTCAATTTACTGTGCATTTGAGAATAAGCGTGGGTTGCTGATTGCTGCATTAGAGCAATACCGAGCAGAGCGCAATAACGAGTTTTTAGAGTTGTTTGACAGTAAACCGACCATCATCGATGGCTTGCAGTCATATTTGGAAAGCGTCGTCGAAGAGTGTGAGAGCGAGCAAATCCAAGATTGCTTACTGCAAAAAGCATTGAGTGAACTGTCACATCAAGATGAAGAAGTTGAAAAAATAATCACAACGATGCTGAATGAATGGCAAGGTGCATTTACTGACAAAATTCGCTTGGCTCAACAGAATGGTGAGATCACTAGCGGAAGAGATTGCGAAGAGTTATCACAGTTTTTAGTGATGGGAATCTATGGCTTGAGAACGTTTTCTCATACCAAACCTGCGAAAGGTGTATTGAGTCAATTGAGCTTAGATTTACTCAAATACATTCAGTCCTAAAATGGGTGGATGGTTGGCGCAAACTAAATCATATTAAGGCTGATCGTACTGGGAGCATCAGCCTTTTTAATTTACTCTTCTTTAAGTATTTCTGCTTTACGGCTCGCCCCTCCACTGGCCGGGGAATGGCGTATGATCAGCTTTGGTTCGAGTAAAACTTCTTTATTGACGCTCTGACCCTGATGAATCGTTTCAATCATCATATCGAAACCTAAAAGCGCAATTTGTTTCATTGGCTGGCTAATACTGGAGAAGCCAAGTGATTGCGCGATATAAGTGTCGTCGAAACCGATAATTTCAACGAGCTCGGCTTGCGAACTATGTTGAGCTTTCAACGTATTAAAAGTCTGGCTAGCGACAATATCATCAGAACAAAAAATCGCGCTGATGGGGCGGTTAGATTCTAAAATTTGCTCTTTAATGAAAGCTTCAAGCTGTTCGGACGTGAAGGGGGTCAATATGTGGCGCTGTTCGAGGCTTCTTCCTTTGCTATTTAACGCATTCTGAAAGCCAATGAATCGGCTAGATTGCTGCCCACTTGCGCCAATGAATCCAATTTGACGGTGACCTTGTTGTATAAAATGCTCGGCGGCTAACGCTCCCCCGTGTTGATGATGTGTACCAATACTTGCGATTAATGGTGTTGTGGCGGTGAGTAAGATGACCGGAAAACTAAACGCTTTTAAGGATTCTAGGTGCGCATCTTTTAAAGAACGAGGGATTAAAAATACTCCATCTACTTTATGGTTTTCACACTCTAGCAAGAAGGTTTTCTCAAGCTGTAAGTTGTTACGGCTGTTGAACAGTAGAATGCTTCTACCGTGTTTATACGCTTCTTGTTCGAGCACATCGACCAACTGCGCAAAGAATGGGTTAGTCATGTTCCGTACGATCACGGCGAATAATTTTGTCGCTTTTTTTCGCTTCGGGGGCGGCTTTTGGTAGTTAAGGTCTGCGATAGCTTGCTCTACTGCGAGCCTGACCTCATTCGATACTTTTTCGCTGCCATTCAATACCCTTGAAACCGTCGCTATGGATACTCCACTGGCTTTCGCTACTTCTCTTATCGTCATCGAACTACTCCAGGCATTCAAAACCTCAATTGTTTAACAGGTAGATATTATCTTGTTTCATGTAACAAGATTTAGTGTTACATCACGTTTGACTGCCGTATTGGTCATTTTGGGCAGAAAATATACCTGATGCTGCTTGCAGTATCTTTTATAAAGCATGCTTTGCTCATATTCTTTTTTCAACGGAACGAGCTAGGTAGTCAGTCTTGAAAGAATTAAAGTATAGAACCATTGACACTGCAACAGTCAATGAAATTTCAGAGTTTGATAAAATAAGAGAAAATAATAAACACCGTCCGAAATTTCATATTACACCACCATTTGGTTTGTTAAATGATCCTAATGGGTTTTGTTATTTTGGTGGCGAATATCATTTATTTTATCAGTGGTTTCCATTTGGTACTTTCCACGGATTAAAACATTGGATGCATCTAACATCAAATGATTTATATAATTGGTCTGAGCAAGGAAGTAAAATCATACCGAAAGAAAATTATGAATTACATGGTGCTTATTCAGGCGCTGCGTTTATAGAAAATGAGCAAGCGTATCTATTTTATACCGGTAATGTGAAATTGCCGAACGGCCGTGATGCAAATCAGTGTTTAGCTATTTTGGACAACCAGAATCAAGTTGTAAAACACCCAAGTAACCCGGTGATCAGCTCAGTGCCTGCTGGTTACACAGGACATGTGCGTGACCCAAAAATTGTTAAGCATGGCGACCAGTATTTCATGTTACTTGGCGCGCAAAGAGAGCAAGATCTACAAGGCTGTATCATTGTTTATAGTGCCAATAACTTAGTGGATTGGCAGTTTCTTGGGGAGCTTTCGATCGAGGTTGATGCGCCTTTCGAACAAGCATATATGTTCGAGTGCCCTGACTTACTGGAAGTTGATGGACAAGACGTGTTGATCTTCTCTCCCCAAGGATTAAAAGCCAATGGAACTAGGTTTCAGAACCGATATAACGTGGTTTATTGCTTAGGCAGTATGGACTGGGAAACCCTGTCTTTTAACGCGCTGAATTGGGATGAAGTCGATCGAGGCTTTGATTTTTACGCCCCGCAAACAATGGCAAATAGCCCAAGCGATGCAACGCTGGTGGGATGGGCTGGAACGGATGAAGATCTCCCGACTCAAGCTTTAGGGTGGGTGAATACGTTAACGCTACCAAGAGCACTTTCTATTAAAGATAACCGCCTTGGCCAGCTTCCCGTAAACCAGCTAGATGGTGTTAATAAGCAGACCGCAATTAATATTCGTACAAATGAGAATAAGATAATAAAACTGGATTCTCTTTCCTTTGAATTAGATATAAAAGAAATAAAAGGAAAGGTTAGCATTGAATTAGTTAGCGAGTCTGGTGAATGTTTTACTTTTAAAATAAATAACCATAGCAACAATCTGTTGATGAGTCGTTATGAATACAATCACCATAAAGATGATTATGAGTTTGGCAATGTAAGAAGTTATATATCAGAGACTAAATCATCATGTGTCAAATATATATGCGATGAAAGTGTTATAGAAGTATTTGTGGAAAATGGACGAGATGTTTTTACATCGTTGTTTTTCCCCAATGATGATGTTCATTATTTAAAGATTTCGCTTGAAGATGAAACCGAAGTGGATATTAACCTGCAATACCTTACAATATAATAAATAGGTGGATAGCATGAACTATGAAGTAACAGTGAATGAGATACTTAGCAGTATCGGAGGACATGAGAATATTCGTAATGCGGAGCATTGTGCAACGCGACTACGTCTGATTCTTAAAGACAACGAGAAAGTCGATGTCGAAAAAGCGAAAGGAATTGCACAAATTAGCGGTTACTTTTATCAGTCTGGCCAGCACCAATTTATTATTGGTACCGGTAAAGTCACTCATATCTACAACGCCTTAAAAGCAACGCTTGGCGATGCGTTAGACAATAACGATTTTAAGCAAGATGCGTTTAGCGACATGACCGTTAGTCAGAAGGTAGTTCGAACCTTAGCGGATATCTTAATCCCGTTGATCCCAGCTTTAGTGACCACAGGTTTACTTATGGGCCTGCGCGGAATGATGCTCCATTCCGGGATGCAAATCTCACCGGAAATACTGTCTCTGTTCAGTATGCTGACTGATACTGCATTTGCCTTCTTACCTGTTCTTATCACGTACTCAGCCGCTAAAAAATTTGGTGGGAATCCGATTATTGCTATTGTCGTTGGATTGATGATGGTTGCACCGCAACTGCCTAATGCATGGGTGGTCGCAAATGGTGGTGCCGAGCCAATGTTAGTCAATTTATTCGGCATTGATTTCCCATTGGTTGGTTATCAAGGGACGGTGCTTCCAGCGATTTTTGCGGGTTGGTTTGTCTCTTACTTAGAACGAAATCTACGACGTGTTATACCGGCAAGCGTTGACCTTATTTTTACTCCATTTTTAACCATTACGTTTGCTATCTTTATTATTTTGTTCCTGTTCGGACCGATACTACAAAGTGTTGAGCATGGTTGTAACTACTTAGTGCGTATGGCTCTCGATCTGCCGCTAGGTGTGGGATACATCTTCTATGGTGCGGTGCAACAAGCGATTGTTATTACTGGTTTGCATCATGCATTGGGTGTGATTGAAATTGGCTTGCTCAATGAAACGGGTGCTAACCCTCTTCAACCTTTGGGCACAGCGTCTATGGCTGGTCAATTCGGTGCCGCGATTGCTGTTGCGACTTTGCTTAAAGACAAAATTAAGAAAGGTAACGCGTACAGTGCTTCAATGTCGACACTGTTTGGTATTACAGAGCCACTGTTATTTGGGGTAAACCTGCAGTACGGCAAAGTATTCCTATTCGGTATGATCGGTGGTGCGGTTGGTGGTTTCGTTACTTACGTTTTAGGGATTAGCGCGACGGGAATGGGGATCACCTTTATTCCAGGTATCTTGTTGTACTCTGACTCTTTTGGCTCAGTTCTCGGTTACTTAACGGTTATCGCGAGTGCCTTTGCAACCTCTTTTGCGATTACTAGACTGTATAACCCAGTGAAAAGTGCTTAGTTTACAGCAATGAAACGACTTACGAGAAAGTAAGCGTTCCCCCTATAGCGACTTACTTTCAAACCCACTTGTAATGCTCCGGTGGGTTTGTTCCATGTGTGCAGAATCGTATATTCGATGGCGCGTATTACACCTTAGGATTGATATGAATAAAGTATGGCTAACCGGCGACGCTGTCGTTGATCTGATTCCTGATACTCCAACAACGTATTTGAAATGCCCTGGTGGCGCACCAGCGAACGTTGCGGTGGGGGTTGCGCGATTGGGCTGTCACTGCGGTTTCTTTGGGCGAGTTGGCCTCGACCCTCTCGGAAAATTCATGAAGCAAACGCTTTTGGACGAAAACGTTGATGTCGAGAGTTTGAAGTTGGATAAAGCGCAGCGGACTTCTACAGTGTTGGTCGACCTTGATGAGCATGGTGAGCGTACCTTCACTTTTATGGTCAAGCCGAGTGCTGATCAGTTCATGCAGAAGGAAGATATACCGCAATTTGAAGCTGGTCAGTGGTTACACGCATGCTCTATTGCTTTAGCCAATGAGCCTAGCCGTACCAGTACTCTGGAGGCGATACAACGAATGAAACAAGTCGGCGGTTTCGTTAGCTTCGACCCGAATTTAAGGGAGGAGGTTTGGCAGAACCCGAATGAACTGATTTCCGTCGTGATGAAAGCTGTCGCTCTCGCCGATGTGGTTAAATTTTCTGAAGAAGAACTCATGCTGCTGACTGGGGCACCGTCGATTGAAGCTGGGATTGAGCAGTTAGCGCCGCTTGAACTGAAGTTGATTGTGATTACTCAAGGGGAACACGGCGCTTTGGTTATCTTTAATGGAAAAGCGTTCAGAGTGAGTGCAACCACGGTCAAGGTCATCGACACAACTGGTGCGGGTGACGCGTTTGTTTGTGGGTTGCTGGCACGCCTGTCTCAGCAAGCCGAATGGCTGCACGAGGATATTGTGCTGAACGCTGTAGAGTGGGGGAATGCTTGCGGTGGATTAGCGACCACGGAAAAAGGCGCAATGACAGCGCTCCCTACGCGAACAACCTTAGACCGTTTACTTTCTTCAAGAGTGACTAAAGAATAGTTCAAGGGTAATAGGCAACGTTATGAGTGGGTAGTGTAAAACTTCAATACATGTTGATCTGTAGTCCTGTCTGCCTTCTTTTCTCTCGATTGCGTTAATCGACCTGCAAATCCTCGCGGGTCGTTAACCAGTCACTAAACGACGACTATTTCTATAAATTTGTTTCTAGCTACACCTCACAATCCTGAACAGTCATGAAACATTTCAAAATGATGAAATTTGCTCAAATGTGTTAGCCAACTTGGCCGCTTTATACGCAACGGGTTCGTGACCGAACCCGCCAATATCTATGAAATGAAAGCGATTTCAGTGTTTAGTTTCTCTTCAACTTTATTCTATCTTTCTGATTAATAAAGAGTACAAATCCGCTTGATAGTTGGATTTGTTTCATGGCTTTTTGCTGAATGTTTGGGTGTGAAGAGAAGCTAATTTTTCAGTTGTTTCATTGCTTAATATTTTCCTGTTCGAATACAAAACAATAACAGGGAAACAAAAATGAAAAATTTTAAGCTTTTGCCAGTATCTGTAGCAGTGGCAGCTTCGCTTGCATCTATCTCTTCTTTTGCCGCTGATGTTGATGTCGAGGCATTAGAAAAGCGAATCCAAGAGCTAGAGTCAAGAGTGGTTGAGATTGACTATGTGAACGATCAACAGCAAGCCGTACTGACACCAGACACGCCAGTACCAGAAGGCATTATCTTCTCTGGTTATGCTCGTTACGGTGCGCATATTTCCGGCGGCGATAATCGTTACGTGGAAGTGGGTAGTACAGGTCGTTCGTTGGGGCGTTTGGGTAATGAAGTGAACGGGGGTGAAGTTCAATTAGCCAAGATTTTCCAAGCAGATAGTGGTGCGAAGTGGGATGTCGTTTTCATGGTTGATGACTGGAGCAACGATCAGTGGAGCTCTTCAGGCGGCGTAAACCTAAAGAAAATGTACGCTGGCGTGACCAACATTTTTGAAAGCCAACCTGAGCTATACATGTGGGGTGGTCGAGATTTTCATCAGCGTCCGCAACAAGGTTTGAACGATTACTTCTGGATGACACATGATGGTCAAGGTGGTGGTTTCAATAATTTAAATCTTGGATCGGCTAAATTTGACATGGCGGTTGTGGGTCAAGTAGACAGCGCTGATGGCGCATTAGGTAATGATAACGGCCGTTATGCTGTGACCTCAAAACTGCACTCCATTGATGCGGGTATCGGTAACCTAGATATCTACGCAAACTATGGTTTTGCGTCAAATGAAGCCGATGTAGCTGGTGAGCCTAAGGTAAGCGATGAAACGGCATGGCAATTGGGTGCAACGTTAGGTCTAGGTGCATCCAACAAACTTGTGATGAAGTATGCAGACGGCGCGGACGACTCTGTATTTGAGCTGGCTGGCGATAAGAGCGTGTTCTACGCAAGCTTAGAAGGTAATTACGAAGTGAACCCTCAATTCATCGTTGATTACTTGGTGTCATACAAAGATATCTCTGGCGATGACGTGAACGATGCGGACACGGGGCGTAATTTAGATCGCAGTGAATACGCGGGTATCGTTCGTCCTCAGTACCAATGGGATGACGTTCACTCGACATGGCTTGAAGCGGGTTACGCGACAGAAGATTACGATGATGGTGGTGAAAAGAACGGCTGGAAAGTGACGCTTTCTCAAAACGTCTCGTTAGGTGGGATGCCGGGTAGCCGCCCAATGCTACGTTTCTACTCAACAGTGGGTGACGTAGAAACGAAGAACATCAACGAGAACGTAAAAGCAGACACAGTGACATTTGGCGCAATGTTTGAAGCTTGGTGGTAATTAAAATAAGTAGTCGATAAGCAAACTACTGTCCATTTTAAGCCCTAAAGGCAGATTGATAGGGCAACATTACTCATTCTTAACTCCTCTTGGGCACACCTTTGTGCCCCTTTTTTTATCTACTACTCCGATGACTCAATATGTCATTCAGATCCACAGGTTAGCGGAAGAAAACTAGGCGTTAGAGCGAAAAGCTTTAACGCTTTTTCTGTATGGTTTCACGTGTATTGATCACCTTTTTTCTTCCTATATCGCTATCAGAAAGGGATCACACTGCGCTGTTTTGTCGAAGCTTGAACCTATATGTTGTGTGGTTTGAATACTCTGGCTTTGCTTCTATGAGCCCGTGTTCACAATTATTTTCACAAAGTGAAATAAATCCCATGAAACAGTTTCATGGCGCGATGACTTTCTGTAAGCGCTTTCAACATTTACAAAGTTGCCAATTTCACCTCAGGCTGAGTGTGATGTGACTCACTCTAACGAACCCGTGCTTCATCAATAATCTTTCCTGTAAGCGGTTACAAGCTAATGAAGTATTGAGGTTCGAGTGGCAACAATTAAGCACGTATCAGAGCATGCAGGTGTATCCCAAGCGACAGTTTCAAGAGTGATCAATGGAACGAGTCGTGTGAGCCATGACAAGAAGCTGAAAGTGGAAAAAGCGATTAAAGAGCTGGGGTATCGCCCTAACTCAATCGCCCAAGCGTTAGCGTCTAGTCGTACTGGCAGTATTGGGATTGTGGTTCCTGAATTAGGTGGCTCGTTTTACTCAGGTATTTTGCATTGTTTAGAAGAAAACCTTCGCCGTTTCGGTTATCACGCCGTAGTGACTGCTGGTTCTAATACAGAACAAGGACAGCGTGAATCTGTGGAGTTTCTATTGGGGCGCCGAGTGGACGCTTTGATTCTTCATACTCAACTATTGAGTGATGACTATTTAATTGAACTGGAAGAACAGGGGA
The DNA here is from genome assembly GCF_043642225.1 of Vibrio profundi. Classification (GTDB taxonomy): domain Bacteria; phylum Pseudomonadota; class Gammaproteobacteria; order Enterobacterales; family Vibrionaceae; genus Vibrio; species Vibrio profundi_A. Next base: position 23,477 of record NZ_JBHZSF010000015.1, read on the forward strand.
CCCCTGTGGTTTTGATTAACCGCTTCATCCCAGAAATGGCGATGAGTTGCATTGATATTGATAATGAGGTCGGGGGACAACTCGCTACTCAATATCTTTTGCAAAAGGGACATACAGACATTGCGTGTATTACCGGCCCATTAGACAAGGCAGACGCACGGGGGCGTTTGCAAGGTTATCGAAAGGCTCTTGAAGAGGCGGGAGTGCCATATAACGAAGCGTTGGTATTAGAAGCGGGTTTTACCGAAGAGACTGGCGTAAGTGCGATGAAGAAGTTGATTAACCGTAATTGTAGGTTTACGGCGATATTTGCTTCCAATGATCACATGGCATTTGGTGCGTTTGAGGTGTTGCAAGAAGAAGGACTTTCAGTACCGGAAGATGTTTCTCTTGTTGGCTTCGATAACACCATATTCACGCGATATCTGACCCCTACTTTGACCACCATTAATTTTCCAATCGAAGAGATGAGTATTGAGGCAGTGCAGCTCACTCTACAGAAACTGAACAAGATAAAACGCGATGTGAACTTTAAATTGCTACCGAGTTTAGTAACCAGAAATTCAGTAACAAATTTACTAGATACCCTATAAAAAATATTAAGGATAGAACATGAAATTTAAGACCTTAGCGCTCTCTTGCGCGGTTGCATTAGGACTTGCTGCAACAGCGAATGCTGCGGATAACCAAATTCGTTTTGACGGATTTCCGGATTTCGACAGTAGCTTGAAAGTTTTGTTGCCAGATTTTGAAAAGGAGACGGGAATCAAGGTCGATTACTTGATGAACAATCATGGTGATCACCATACAAAACTGACCACAAACCTAGCGACTGGCTCTGGTGCAGGTGATGTGATTGTTGTAGACGTTGAGAAAATTGGTCCTTTTGTGGGGTCGGGCGGTCTAGTAAACCTATCTGAAAATTACGGCGCTGATAAATACGAAGAGCGTTTTGCGCCTTATGCGTGGGCACAGGGCAAAGGTGCAGACGGCGACATGTATGGTATCCCAGTCGACCTCGGTCCTGGTGTGATGTACTACCGCACCGACGTGTTTGAAAAAGCGGGCATCAATGTTGAAGACGCAATTAAAGATTGGGACTCATACATCGAAGCAGGTGAGAAGCTGAAAGAGCAAAACGTACAACTTATCGCTTCAGCAGCCGATGTTGCACAAGCGATCATTTTCACAACGGTTCCTGAAGGCGAAGGCCTTTACTTCGATAAAGATGGCAACCCAGTTGTAACATCTGAGCGTTTTGTTCACGCTTTTGAAGTAGCAAAAGAGATTCGCGACAAAGGTTTAGATGGCCGCATTTTGGCTTGGTCTAACGAATGGTACGAAGGCTTCCGCAACGGCACATTTGCAACTCAACTTTCTGGCGCTTGGCTTCTTGGTCACCTAAACAACTGGATTGCACCTGAAACCAAAGGTAAGTGGGCGGTAGAAAACCTACCTGATGGCATCTACGGCAGCTGGGGCGGTTCATTCCTATCTATCCCAACTCAATCTGAAAACCCAGATGAAGCATGGGCGCTTATTGAATACATGACGACTGATCGTGAAGTTCAACTTAAACACTTCGAAACGATTGCGGCTTTCCCTGCGAACACTACCACTTACGACGATGAGTTGTTCCAAGAAGAGATGGAATTCCTAGGTGGTCAGAAAGCACGTCTGCTCTTTGCGGAAGTGGCGCAGAACATTAAACCAGTAGCTCCGGCTCAAGGCGATCACGTAGCTCGCTCGATTATTTTAGAGAATGCATTGATGGAAGTGCTGGATGAAGGCAAGGACATCGAGACAGCGCTTAAAGAGGCGGAGCGCTTAATCAAGCGTCGTACGCGTAATCTTTAATTTGTCATTACTTTGAGTAAGTGAGGAAGCGTGGATAACGCGCTTCCTTTTTAAGAGGTCGTTACTATGAATCATACAGCGAGCACAACGATAGAACCTGCGGAGCAAAGCTTTTTTTCTCGTCTGAATTTGAAAGCGCTTACACCGTATGGATTCCTTCTGCCGTTTCTGATCATTTTTTCTGTATTTGGGATCTTCCCGCTGTTGTTCTCTGTTTATCTTTCGTTCCATGAATGGAACCCTGTTAAGGGCATGGATGCGATGGAGTTCGTTGGTTTTGAGAACTATTACATTGCTTTAACGGACCCATGGCTATGGCGTTCATTAAAGAACACATTATGGCTAGCAATCACGTCAGGTGTGGCTCAGCACTTAGTCGCTATTCCAGTGGCTTACATGTTGGTTTCAATGGGTGACCGTATGCGTCACTGGCTAACATCGGCGTACTTTCTACCGTTCATCACATCAACGGTCGCAGCGTCACTGATTTTCTTCAACATGTACTCTCCTAACTCAGGAATTATTAACCAAACGCTAATGGCTCTGGCCGATAGCACGCTGTTTGGTTGGGCATTTGCTTGGGTTAACGATTTTCAACCAATCCGTTGGTTAGACGATGCGACTATGGTGAAGCCGTCTATCGCGATCATGGTTTTCTGGAAATACACCGGTTTTAACATCGTCCTTTACACCACAGGGTTAATGACGATTCCTAAAGATATTTTAGAAGCTGCTCGTATGGATGGTGCCAACGCCTTCCGCCGCTTCTGGAACATTTCACTACCAATGATTCGTCCATTCATCTTCTTTGCTATCACCATGACCATCATCGGTAACTTGCAAATGTTTGAAGAACCGTTCGTTCTAACGCGTGGTACAGGTGGTACAGGTCAATCTGGTTTAACTATCTCTATGTACCTCTACAAAGTGGGTTGGGAATGGTTAGAAATGGGCACAGCGTCAGCGATTTCATGGCTTCTGTTTGCACTCATCGCGTCTTGCACTTTGGTTCAATTTTTATTCTTCGGTAAGAAAGGCTTAGGGGAACATTAAGATGTCGACATCAATTAAGACAAATACCTCACCACTAAGTGGCCTAATGCCAAGCGAACGCACTATGTACATCATGACTAAGATCTTGATGGTCATGCTCGGCATATTACTGATTGTTTCCGCAATCATTACGGTGTTCCCGTTTGTGTGGTCAGCACTGCTTTCAACTCGTGACCGTTCGGAAATCTTCGGCTCTGGCATCAGCTTTGCGATTGGCGATAGCCTAATGGTGAACTATGCAAAACTGCTGGAAATCATGCCGTTTTGGAAAGCGATGTTTAACTCGATTTACGTAGCTTTCTTAGGCACAACCATCTCACTACTGTTCTGTAGCATGGGTGGTTACGCGTTTGCTGTGTTTAAGTTCCGCGGTAAGAACGTGTTGTTCGGCATGCTGGTTGGCTCAATGGCGATTCCGCCAGTGCTTAGCTTGATCCCTTACTTCATGATCGTGAAATTCTTAGGCTTGTTGGATAACCACATGGCGGTATGGCTACCGTTTACCACCACACCATTTGGTATCTTCTTGATGCGTCAGCACGTGATTGCATCGATTCCTAAAGAGCTATTAGAAGCAGCGAAACTGGATGGCGCAGGTGAGTTCAGAACGTACTGGAGTGTGGTACTGCCACTGATGAAACCAGCACTAGCAACACTCGCTATCGTGCAGTTCGTCTTCTTCTGGAACATGTTTATGCAGCCTCTTGTTGTGCTGAACAACCCTGACAACTACGTCATCACACAAGCACTACGAAGTGTTCAAGGTATTCCGAATACGCCATGGGGCGCGGTAATGCTAGGTACCACAATTTCTATTTTACCACTCGTGATTACATACCTGTTCGCATCGAAACAGATGATCAGTGGTTTAACGTCCGGCGCAGTTAAAGGTTAGGTTTAAGGGTTATAACAATGAATAAATTTCAACTTCCAAGTGATTCAAAGTTACGCAGTAAGGAATTTGTATTCGGTGTCGCGACATCTTCATACCAAATTGAAGGCGGCGTTGAAGAGGGCGGTCGTACACCGTCTATCTGGGACACGTTTTGTAAGACGCCAGGTAAGGTAGACAACGGCGACAGTGGTGATGTGGCGTGCGACCACTACCACTTGTGGAAACAAGATATCGAGATGATTCAAGGGTTAGGCGTTGATGCTTACCGCTTGTCAATTGCATGGCCACGTATCTTGCCGCAAGACGGCGTGGTGAATCAGCAAGGATTAGAATTTTACGAGCAGATCATCGATGAATGCCATGCTCGTGGCATGAAGGTGTTCGTGACACTTTATCACTGGGATCTACCGCAATACCTAGAAGACAAAGGCGGCTGGTTAAACCGTGAAACGTCTTACAAGTTTGCAGAATATGCAGAAGTCGTGAGTAACTACTTTGGCGACAAGATTGATGTGTACACCACGCTGAATGAACCGTTTGTGTCTGCATTCCTAGGCTACCGCTGGGGCGAACACGCGCCAGGTATCAAAGGTGAAAAAGAGGGCTTCTTAGCCTCTCACCACTTAATGCTAGGTCATGGTTTGGCGATGCCGATTCTTCGCAAGAATGCGCCTCATGCTAAGCATGGTGTGGTATTCAACTCAACTCCGGCTTACCCACTGGCACCACAAGACCAAGGCGCTGCAGACTACTGTGAAGCGGAGAACTACCACTGGTTCATCGACCCTGTATTAAAGGGTGAATACCCACAGCCAGTCGTAGACCGTCAAGCGTCGAACCTTCCTATGATTTTAGAAGGTGACTTGGACATTATCAGCGCGCCAGTGGACTACATTGGGATCAACTACTACACACGTAATGTGGCGCGCTTTAATGAGAACGGTGATATCGAGTCAGTGAAGCAAACTGATGCAGAGCATACCTACATTGGTTGGGAAATTAACCCTCAAGGGCTAACGCACTTGATGGTGCGCTTAAATGAGCGATACGACAACTTGCCACCAATTTACATCACTGAAAATGGCGCAGCTGGTAACGATGAATGTGTAAATGGTGTCGTAGAGGACGAGCAACGTGTTCGTTACTTCCAAGGGCACATTGAAGCCGTGCACAACGCTGTAGAAGCGGGCGTGAAAATAGATGGCTACTTTGCATGGAGCTTGATGGATAACTTTGAGTGGGCATTCGGTTATTGCCAACGTTTTGGCATCGTCCATGTTGATTACCAAACACAAAAAAGAACATTGAAACAGAGCGCTATCGCTTACCGAAATATGTTGCAAGAGCGTGCTGAGGAGAATAGATAATGGCTAAAGTTGAATTTAAAAATATCAAGAAATCATTTGGTGATGTTGAAGTCGTAAAAGAGTTTGATTTTACGGTTCAAGACGGTGAATTCGTTGTGTTCCTTGGCCCATCAGGTTGTGGTAAATCGACCACGCTTCGTATGTTGGCTGGTCTTGAAAGCATTAGTTCTGGCGATATCGTTGTGGGCGGTAAAGTCATGAACAAAGTGGATGCAAAAGACCGCGACTTAGCAATGGTGTTCCAAAGCTACGCGCTTTACCCACACATGACAGTGTACGAGAACATTGCATTCGCTTTGAAATTGAAAGGCATGCCGAAGCCGGAAATCGATGTTGAAGTACGTAAAGCGGCGAAAATGCTCGAGCTTGACCCGCTACTTGATCGTAAACCTAAAGAGCTTTCTGGTGGTCAACGTCAGCGTGTAGCCATGGGCCGCGCGATGGTTCGTACTCCGAAAGTGTTCTTGTTTGATGAGCCTCTGTCTAACCTAGATGCTAAGTTACGTGGTGTGATGCGTGAAGAGATCAAACATCTTCACCGTGAACTTAAAACAACGACTATCTACGTGACTCATGACCAAATTGAAGCGATGACGTTAGCTGACCGCATCGTAATTCTGAAAGACGGCTATGTTGCTCAAGTGGGCACACCAACTGAGGTGTTCCAACGCCCAGCTAACAAGTTTGTCGCTCAGTTCATTGGTAACCCATCCATGAACATGTTGGATGCCCAACTCATTGAAAAAGAAGGGGAGTTCTTCGTTGAACTAGGCGATGTTCATATCCCACTCCCCGAGCGTTTTAAGTCACTGGCATCGAAGAACCTTGCGCTTCACTTTGGTGTTCGTCCAACGGACATTCACCTGCGTTCAGAGCAAGTAGACCATGACCGAGTATTACCATTCCCTGTGAAGATCAAAGATAAAGAACTACTAGGTGCCAGCATTTTGCTGAAAACTGAAATCGCAGGCCAACCTTTGATGGTGGAAACTCAAGCTGCCGAGGTGGATGTGGATACTCTGACATTGTACCTCGACCTCGATGCATTCCACTTATTTGATGCGCTGAGCGAAAACTCACTCGCTAGCTAGCGCACTGGGTGGCGAAAGATGCTCGCCACCACTTCACAATAAATATTGACCAATTGTATTTGGCTCCTCCTAATTGGAGGGGCTAGGGATAGTGATGATGAAATTCGGATATTTTGACGACAAAAACAAAGAATATGTGGCAACGACGCCTTGCACGCCAATCAAATGGTGTAACTACGTTGGCACGCTAGATTTTGGTGGGATTGTTGATAGTAATGGCGGTGTACTTTTATGTAAGGGTGATCCTGCATTAAATCGTATTACGAAGTACATTGCTCAATTACCTAACTCAGACTTTAAAGGTTCCACCATGTATTTAAAAGTCCGCGATGAAGCGGGCAACGTGGAGGTATTTTCGCCATTTTACACGCCGACATTAAAGCCGTTAGACAAGTTTGAGAATCACACCGGGCTGTCATACACCACGATTGTAGCGGAAGCTTATGGTGTTCGCTGTGAAACGACGTTCTTTGTTCCTAAAGCTGATCAAGTACTGATTCAAGATGTAAAAGTCACCAATATTTCAGATAAGTCGCTGCATGTTGATGTAGTACCAGTTTATGAGTTCACTCACTTTGACGCGTTGAAGCAATTGCTTAACGCAGATTGGGTGCCACAAACGATGACCTTGAATGCTCACACTCAGCCTACGGGACACACTGTTCTGGAACAGTACGCATTCATGAAGCGTGATTATGCGGTCAACCTAATGACAGCGGACAGAGTTGCGACATCGTTTGATGGCGATCGTCAGTCGTTCCTTGGCAACTTTGGGTTTGGTACATGGGCGTCTCCGGAAGCGTTAGACAACCCTGAATTAGGCAATACCGAATGTTTACGAGGCGACAATATTGGCGCGCTAAACTTGAGATTAGGTTGGTTAACGCCCAATAAAACCGAGCGCACTGTCGTTCAACTGACTCAGGCAGAAAGTTTAGAGCAAGCAGAACCAATGCTTGAAAAATACCGCAACCATACAACCGTTGATGATGCATTCTCGGAATTAGCCGATCATTGGAATCAATACTTGGAGACCGTTCAAGTAGAAACGCCTGATCCGGCAATGAACTCGATGCTTAATGTACACAACCCACGTCAGTGCCATACGACCAAAAACTGGTCGCGTTACTTGTCCTTGTATCAACTTGGCTATGGCGCACGCGGTATTGGTTTCCGTGACTCGTCGCAGGATACGTTAGGTGTTATTACACACATGCCGGAAGAAGCACGCGAGTTTATTGAACGTTTGCTGTCTGTTCAAAATACGAATGGTTCTGCGATGCATCAGTTCTTCCCATCCACAATGGAAGCTAATGCGGGGGATTCGCGCGAAGAAGAAGATCGCCCAGATTACTATGGTGACGATCATCTGTGGATCATCTACGCAGTCACTCAATATGTGAAAGAGACGGGCAACGCTGATTTCTTGAATAAAACGATCCCGTTCTATCAAAAAGACAAAGCGGGCAATCCTGTGGAAACAGGCACCGTTTGGGATCACTTGTGCCGCGCGATTGAATTTACCTACACCAATACGGGTGAGCACGGTCTACCGTTATTAGGTTTTGCAGACTGGAATGACACGGTGAACCTGCCAACGGGTGCTGAGTCGATGATGGTAGCCAACATGTACGGCAAAGCCCTGCTCGATATGCTGGACCTTTGTGAGTTGCGTGGTGAAGCGAAGCTAACAACCAAGTTTAAAGATCAGTACCAACAGATGCAGAGCACAGTGAATGAGTGCGGTTGGGATGGCGAATGGTTTGTGCGTTACTTTGATGAGCAAGGCCTGCCGATTGGTTCTCACAAGAACGAGCAAGGGCAGATCTACACTAACGGTCAAAGTTGGCCTGTGATCTCTGGTTTTGCGACGCAAGAGCGTGCGACACAAGCGCTAGATTCGGTTTACAACAAGCTGAACACAACCAATGGCATCAAGCTTTCTACACCGGGTTATAACGGATTTGATCCTCAGTTAGGCGGTGTTTCAACCTATCCACCAGGGGCGAAAGAGAATGGCGGTATCTTCTTGCATTCAAACCCATGGGTGATGATCGCAGAAGCGAAAATGGGCAACGGCGAACGCGCTTATGAGTACTATCGTCAGATTAACCCAGCATCAAAAAATGAAGACATCGATACGTTTGAGTCAGAGCCATATTGCTACCCTCAGAATATCCTAGGCGACGAGCACAAGCAGTTTGGTTTAGGTCGTAATGCATGGCTGTCTGGTACTTCATCGTGGACATACGTTGCAGGTACGCAGTGGATTCTGGGTGTTCGACCTGAAATTGATGGCTTGCTGGTGGACCCTTGTATTCCGGCTGAATGGCCTGAGTTTAAAGTCCGTCGTCAGTTCCGTGGTGCGACTTACCATATTCACGTTACTAACCCGAATAAGGTGTGTAAAGGTGTCGCTGAAATGAAAGTAAACGGGGAGCTCATTGAAGGTAATAAAGCGCCGATATTTACTTCTGGCGAACACACAGTCGAAGTGGTTCTAGGCTAAAACATTGAGGGCGCTTCGTGCGCCCTTTGTTCCATTAAAGACAAAAACAGATTGGTTAATTCGGGCGGTACACGGCTTGGCATTGCCAAGTGAACGTTTGATTCTGGTTAGGCGCTAACGTTAACAAACCCATATGGTTGTTGAACGCATCAGCTGGGCAAGACATAGGTTCAATCGCAATGCTTTGCTCTTGGTCGGGCGTATAAAGTTGCACATAAGGATAAGTTTCATCCTGTTGGTAGTAGAGAGAAGCCACTAAATCATCACGTTCTAGTGCGATCTCGGTTTTGCTTCCCTCAGGAAATTGGAAGCAATGATTAAGTGCCAACCCTTGTAATGACTTTGACTGAGAGAACTCGGTGCATGGTTGAGTTTGCCCGGTAGGTAAGTCGTTATTGTGAATCACTTCTACGCAATCAGGCAGAGTGAGCGTGCAGTTTTCACGTTTAGTATTGAGCGAAAAGTAAGGGTGCCACGCATCACCAAATGGAAAACTCGTGTCGCCACAGTTTTTGACTTCTGTGGAGCTGTGGAGCACACCATCCACGTTGATAGTGAATGTGATATTGATTTCAAAAGCAAACGGGAAGCCTTCATGTAGCGAGTCTGTTTTGAATTGAAAACTCGCGTTTGCACTTTCTTCATCAGCGAAGAAGTGGGTCAATTTGAATGGCTGGTTGTAGAGAAGGCCATGAACGGCATGATCTGACCAAGGAAAGTTAGCGGGTAGGCGATAGTCTCGGGTTTCGAAAGTGTAACAGCCTAGATTCAGACGATTTGGAAATGGGAATAATTTAGCACTGCGAGAAAAGAATGGATGTTGGTCGATGATCTCTTGATGATCTTGATAGCCACTGATAAAAGAAAATGGACTATTATTGACAATGTATTTATTAATAATTGCGCCAAATCCATTAATTATTTGCAGTTCTATGCCATGTTGGGAGTTCAATATTCTGACAGAGTCAAAACTTCCAAAGTTTTCATTTATAATTTTGAACATGTTGCATCTCCATTTTTAAAAGATATTAACAAGAAGAATAAAATATTCAATGGCGGTTTTAAAAAATGAATAATAAAATTCCATACACCCAATATTTCGGAAAATCAGAACAGTTATGTAAAAAAGGCGATGCAGTAGAATTTATTCAACCATGGTATACGCCTATTTCAACCACGCCGGAAAATACAGGCATGGCGGTAGGTGGCATCGGTAATACGTTTACTTTAACGCCGAATGGAAGCACACCAAACTTCAGTTTTATCCCAGGTATCTTTGTTGATTGCTCTAAGCAAGGTGTTGATTTTAATGACTTTTATGCTTCCGTGGCTGATGTTGTTTCAGTTGGGAGTTTAAAAATTCCATGTTACCAAGAGCTTGCTGTTCATCTGAAGTTTTACCCGGCTATTTTTAATGGACAAAAAATATCACCGGATAAAATGGAAGAAGCGTTGACATTGATTAAGTCAGCAATTAATAACAAAACCTTTTATTCAGACAATATCGAGAATTTTATAGAGTGGAACGTTGAGTTTTCAAATAAAACAATTCACTACATCAATGAAGACTTCAGTTCTCTTATTTGTCAGTTATATGTTGCTTTAGATTTCTTTAATGGTTTATTGATTAATGAAACGGCTGAATCAATATCGTTAACATCGGACCGTAATAATATAATCCCTTCAATTTCTAGCGATAAAGTGGACTATAAAGCGCTTTACCCGATGGCGGAGTATCGCTATTCATTTACAGATGACATAGAAATAACGCGAAAGGTGGTTTCACCAATAGTAAAAGGCGATAAACGACTATGTTCGTTACCGATGCATTGGAATCATTTTGAGCTAGTGAACCGAACCCAACGAAAGAAAGTCGTTACCTTGGTTCAACCGTTGCAAAATTTAATCGGCTCGACTTACACGAAAAGTAGAGACGGAATCCAAGATTCAGCATGTGAGTTATCGCAAAACCCTATCGCTCAGCAGCACCGTGCTTTCGATGTTTCGGATGAAAAAACGATGTTTTCCGGGGTTCAATTAACCAGTCACTCACCATATCAAAGTGATATTGAAGGCGAAGTTGTGTTTGGTGTTCAAGCCCAGAACGATCTTATGGAATCGGGAAGAGTATGTGTATCTGTGAAACCGACGGTGTACACCTCGAAAGTGACGCAGCAAGTCGAATACGCGTTAGGGACTGGACGAACAAATGCAGAATTTGAAACGGGCATCTACAGCGGACGTGAAGCGCTCAGTGGCTTGGTGAGCGTACAAATAGAGTTGAATCCAGGTGAAACAATCGATCTTAGGTTTGCTCAGGTCATGGCTCACAGCAAAGTCATGCTCAATGATTGGCATTCTGACAAGGCTTACACTCAATTTTATCCTCAAACCTTACCCGCGAAAGCGATGTTACAAGATACGCTTCCTAAGCTAGAAGCTATCGAGCAGGCGATTGTCGCTCAACAGAGCGCGTTTCTCCTGCAGGCTAATGAGCAGATATCCGACACTGAAACGGCGGAACGCTACGCCACCATGGCAATGAATTCATTGTCGTTTTTGGCAGAATCAACCGTATGGGACAAAGAAGATAAATTCTTGGTCAAGGAATGTGTGGACTACCCATTCTTCAACTCGCTCGATGTGTACTTCTACGGGTCGTTTTCGCTTTTGTACCTATTGCCAGAGCTAGATGGTTGCGTGATGAGAGATTTCTCTAAAGCGATTCTGGCAGAAGATTTTACCAAACGACGCTATTGGGAATATGAAGCTAAACCTAACGCACAATTGATCGATGAAAAATACCAAGGGGTACGCGCAGTTAGGGGCGCAGTGATCCACGATCTCGGTAGCCCATTTGACATCCAGCCTGACGCTTACAGTTGGCACAACGTGAAAGAATGGAAAGACCTTGCACCTAAATACATTTTAATGGTGTATCGCCACTATCAGAATACTCAAAACTTAGAGGTCGTGAATGATTGTTGGCAGGCGGTGATGGAAAGCATCGACTTTCTGACTAACTTAATCGCAGAAGGTGATGAGTTGCCCTTAACTCGTGGCACCGATGATACATTCGATAATCTTGCGTCTCACGGGATTTCTATTTACTGCGCAAGTCTATGGGTGGCAGGTTTACAGGCGGCGAGTGAATTGGCGATGTTACAGGGGGAAAGTGGGTTAGCACAAAGCTATCTAGCACGTTCCAAACGAGCACTTGCAACGTTAGAAGCCAGCTTATGGGATGAGAAAAAGGGCTATTACCACTTCTACGTGACACCGATACAAGCCAAGCATTTAACCGGCGAGGGTACAACTGAGTTGAATGCTCTTGGGTTAGGGCTAACAGGTGCAGCCGTTTCGGATAAAAACTTGTTAAATGATTACCTTAACCAAACGGATCTAAGCTCTGATATCAGCAAAGTTGAACAGCGTTTAAGGAAAAAGCGCGAACTGTTTGAAACTGCGCCCCATGCTTTCACTGAGGAATACACGGCGTTAGTCGAGGATTCTGATAACAGTTTCGGAGACGCCTTGTTAGCGGATAGTTATCTAAAATTGATGGGACTTGAAGGGATATTCCTAGACGAGAGAATTGAGCGAGCGTTGGATTATGTTTATAAGCATAACTTCGAAATCAACAGCCCTAAGTTGGGGGTTGCGAATATGACGCTCGCTGATGGTATGCCTCATGACGCTTTTCAAGCTCAAGATGTTTGGATTGGCGTACAGTTTAGTGTGGCAACGGCATTGAAGTTGGCAGGCAAAGCACCGCAAGCTCAGACGCTGATGGATACGGTTTATACGGCGTTATACGACTATTCAAAAATACCGTTTGCGGCGCCAGAAGGATTCAATTGCTCAGTTTCAGTCACTGAACAAGAACTATCAACATCCTTTAACTTGAGTGAAATTGAAGCGAAAAGCTGGATTATGATGTTAAAAGAACAAAATTGTTTACTTTCTGATGGTCGGGTCACTCCAAGCCTGACGCAGGATGCTGATGAATTTGTTAATATAACTAAAGGGATGGTTCCTCAAGAGACCGCACCCCAGTTGCTTAAGTGGTTGTCTAGCACAGGGTTGAAATATACCGCAGGTCGTTATTTTAGACCCGGGATGATCTTCGCGTATCTATATCGTGCTTAGCAGCTAAAGGTGGATAAGGTCAGCAGTGAGTGCCACTACGGGGTCGCTCACTGTCGAAAACGCAAGTTGAGTTGTGGGGAAGTATTCGCTGCTCGGCTTGCGGTTAGCTAGATTCAGAGTATTAAAATGCGTAGTAAGACAAAGAAAACAACAGTATATGATGTAGCCAAGCTAGCTGGTGTCTCTCCTAGTACGGTTTCTCGCTTCCTTAATCGAACCACATATGTGTCGGATGACAAAAGCCAAAACATTGAGCAGGCGATCAAAGACACTGGCTACAAGCCTAACTTTCAGATGCAAGAAAACTCCAACCGCCGCTCTTTGACTATTGGAGTGTTGGTGCAACATCCAGACAGCCCTTACACCAGTCGTATTTTGAACGATATGGAGAAAACCTTGATTGCTCAAGGGTACTCGTTGGTGATCGCTACGGGTCACTGGCAACGAAAACTCGAAATTCATGCCTTAGAATACCTAGCCAACAATAACGTAGATGGGATGATCATTGTTACAGGCAGTGTCACGAATGAAGACATTGCCAAGTATGCGAAAGACATTCCGATTGTGACGGTTGGCTATGACATTGTTGAGCCGAATGTTCGTTCTCTGAACTTAGATAATGTTCTGGGTGGCTATATGGCAACTCTGCACTTGCTTCAGCAAGGTCACGTCAATATCGCGCATATAAAAGGCTTATCGTCCCAGCCCGACTCCGGTGACCGATTTGAAGGTTATAAGAAAGCACTGGGTGAAGCGGGCATTAAAGTGTTGCCAAAGCTGATCAAGCAGGGCGATTTTAGTAGCGAGCAAGGCTATGAAAAAACAGTAGAGTTGATCGAGTCTAAAGTGCATTTTTCAGCGTTGTTCGCAGCGAATGATCAGACGGCTTATGGGGCGATTAAAGCTCTGCATGATTACGGGTATAAAGTTCCAGAAGATGTATCTGTGATTGGGTTTGATGACTTACCGACGTCTAAGTATTTTACGCCAGCATTAACCACACTCAGACAACCAATTGAAGAGATTGGTGGTGTGTGTGCTGAATCGATTTTGAACTTGTTATCAGGAGAAAGGCATGAAGCGAGGCTTCCACCGATTGACTTGATCGTAAGGGAGTCGACCAAATCTCTTTATCGCTAATCCTCCATACCTAGTTGCGATAAGTACATGAGAGTGCGAATTTAAAAAGCCAGTTGTTATTCAACTGGCTTTTTCTCTTTGGAATGAAAGTGCTAATTCACGAGCATGGTCGAAAGTACGTAGCCGACACAAGTTGCAGTGATAACGCCGATGAACCCGGGTAACAAAAAGCTGTGGTTCAATACATATTGACCAATACGAGTGGTACCTGAGCGATCAAAAGTAATGGCAGCTAAGTCGCTTGGGTAGAACGGGAAGAAGAAATAGGCATAACACGCTGGGAGTACACCAATCAGGACTGGTGCAGGAATGCCCATAGCAAAGCCTAATGGAAGCATAATGGTCAGCACAGCTGCCTGACTTTTCAGAAATACCGATACCACGAACATTGCAATCGCAAACGTCCAAGGGTGTGCGGCAACAATATCACTGACCAAGCTAATCAAGTAAGGCTTATGGAAGCCGATGATGGTGTCACTCATCCATGCAATACCGAAGATAATAATCACGGCTGTCATACCCGCGATGAAGACATTACTGTGAACGATTTTCTTGGGATCAATTTTAGTGGTGAGTAGAATCAACGCACCAACAGACAGCATCAAGAATTGAATCGCGACAGACATCTTCACACCTTCCGGAAGCAAGGATAGGTCTTTACCAAACATCGCTACGAATATGACAGTCGCAATACCGGCAAGGAAAATTCCCAATCCGCGTTTAGCGGTTTGATGGCTAGACTGGTTGTCTTCCTCTTCTTTGGTTTCGTCGATGAGCTGCGCTTTAAACTCGAGGTCTTTACAACGCTCGATAAAGTCTTGGTCTTGGTCTAGCTCTTTTCCTCGCTTCAGGCTCCACAAGCAACCCGCTAAAACGCCAATTAAGGTCGCAGGAATCGTCACCAGTAATACGTTCACCAAACCAATATCCAGTTGGTTATCAGCAGCCGTTGCCATTACCACAGCCGCGGCAGCTGCAATAGGGCTGGCAGTGATCCCCATTTGTGAGGCGACCGTTGCCATTGCCATTGGCCTTTCTGGACGAATTCCTTTTTTATAAGCGACGTCATAAATCACGGGAAGTAGGGGATAGACTGAATGTCCAGTTCCGACCAATACGGTAAGAGAATAAGTACAAAGTGGACCAAGAAATACGATTTGACTCGGGTGTTTACGTAATAGACGCTCGGCGAACTTAACCAGTAGTTTTAAGCCACCTGTTGCTTCCAAAGTCGCGGAAGCGGCAACCACCGCTAAGATGATGAGCATGACGCTGATAGGAGGAGATCCAGGCGCCACACCAAAGACAAACGCAAGCACCGAAACACCTAATCCCCCTAATAAGCCAAACGCTATGCCTCCATGGCGGATTCCGATAAATATGACCGTCAATAACAGGAGCATATGCACATAAAACATAACCAAACCTCACTGCAGTAGTTAATGTACTGATACACTACCCAAAAGTGGTAGTGGTTAATGTGAGCGTTTAAGCTAATTATTTGCATGCAGCAGGATATTTCGTAGTTTATTGTTTTTAATCAAGAAAGTACGACTTCCGTGTGAGTAACTCAGAAGTCTGTTGTTTGATTGAGGTCAACCTATTGCCTTTTCTATAGGGTTACTCAAATAGGAATTCTTGTTTTGTTTCCACCCACTGTGGGTATTGCTTCATTACTTTTGTGTATAGCGGACTTTCGTAATGCGCTTTTAACCATTTAGCTAAGTTGGTGTATGAAGACTGCACAAACCACTTTTTGTCGACGCGAGCGAATTGGCTAATAAAAGGCATCAGGGCGAAATCAGCTTGGCTTGGGGTATCGCCAAACAAATAGGTGTGGTTTTTCAGCCTTTCTTCTAATGGGCGAATAAAGGATTCGCAAGCTTCTCGGCGCTGAACTTGATCATCATTGTGGTATCGCATCGATGCACGATATTGTTCTAGATTCGGAATAAATTCCTGATCATTTAACGCGATTAATTGCTGGATCGTATCCGCTAGCTCAGGCTGGTCATTGCGAAGTAGGTTGGCAGGGTCGCTCAATTGCAGTGCCCATTTCATAATGTCTAAACTCTGTTCAATGACTTGTCCATCGCTTAACACTAGCACTGGCACCGTGCCTTTTGGCGACGCTTCCAGTAATTCTTGTGGTTTATTTCGAGTAACGATGTCGCGTAACAACACGGGTTGTTTAGCGAGAATTAGCCCCATACGAGCACGCATCGCGTAAGGGCAACGGCGCAAAGAATACAAAATTGGTAATGACATACTGTTCTCGCTTGAAGTAAGTGACGGTTTTCTAACTCTATTTCTATAATTATTATTGTGATTCAGGTCAATAAAAGCTTGAGCTGTGGTAATGAATTAGTGATGTCGTTAGAATACGCGCTCAAAAAATATTATAAGTTAAGCAAGTGAGCGGTTTCAAAAATGAGCAGAAAAATAGAGTTATTGGCACCAGGCGGTGATGTAGAAGCTATTAAAGCAGCCATCGTAGCGGGTGCGAATGCGGTTTATTGTGGCTTGGACACCTTCAATGCTCGTAACAGAGCGTCCAACTTATCATTGGATGAATTGAACGGAGTGATTCGCCTTGCTCATGAGTATGGCTGTGAGGTGTTTCTGACCCTTAACGTTGTGTTGCTGGAACATGAAATCAAAAACATTGTTAAGTTGTTAAACCAATTGGTCAACACCAAGGTCGACGGCATTATCGTACAAGATCTAGGTTTATTCGACTTAGTGAAAAAACACTTCCCAACATTAGATGTTCACGCTTCTACTCAGCTAACGACGCACAACGAAGGGCAAATTAAATTCTTATCTAAGATTGGTGCATCTCGCGTTAACCTATCTCGTGAACTGAACTTAGAAGAAATTAAAACACTGACTGAAGTTGCGCATGATGTGGATGTGCTTACTGAAGTATTCGTTCATGGTGCACTGTGTATTGCATTCTCTGGTCAGTGTTACTCAAGCTCTGTAAGTGTCGGTAACTCGGGTAACCGTGGCCGATGCAGCCAAGCGTGTCGTGATGAATACGAAATCACCGAAGCTGGTAACCGTTTCCCGCTTAACTTAAAAGATAACTCCGCTTACTACGACTTACCTGAGCTCGTTGACGCGAAAGTAGACTCCCTGAAAGTTGAAGGCCGCATTAAAGGTGCACACTATGTGTATACCGTGGTTGATACGTGGAGAAAGCAAATTGACAGCTTTGTAGAAAGCGGTTTGCTGCTTGAAGATGACTCTAACCTACACAAAGTCTTCAACCGAGATTTCACGAACTCTTTCTTAAAAGGCAACTTAACCAAAGATATGTTTATCGACAACCCGCGCGATAACAGTATCAATTATGCCGTTGAACAAGCTTCAGAGAAGGCGTCTGAGAAAGCTGAGCAAATCTCTGTGGTTCAAATTCAAGAAGTCACTGAAAACCTGCACACAGACAAAGATGTTCTGGGTAATGAAATGCGCGAGAAGATCAAGTTCCTCGACATCCGCAAAACGCCAGTCACGATCGCGTTCTCTGCAAAAATGGGTGAACCATTAACCGTGACCGTGTTGTCTGATAAAGATCCAATCGTTGTTCAATCTAAGTCACTACTGGTTGAAGATGAAGAAAAAGCACTGACTCAAGATTTGCTTAAGAAACGTTTTAAATCAGTGAAGAGCGCAGTACACAGTTTAGAAGGTCACAACTTCGATGATTTAGCCTCTGGGTTAGCGCTTCCATTAAGAGAAGTCTCTGACATTAAAGATGAAATCGACTTCATTTTGAATGGCTCAGTAAAAGTGATTAAGCATGTGGAAGTGCCTGCGCCGAAACAACAGGCAAAGGTCAATGAAACGCCAACGTTATCAATGCTTATTGCAGACGTGAAAGACCTTCACTTATGTGACGTTACGGATGCGGATGTGTACTTCAAACTGCCAGAAAGCTTCAAGAAACGTTGTAACAAGTACATTGACATCTTGAGCGAGAACCCGCGCTTGATCCCTTGGTTCCCTGCGGTATTGATTGGTAAAGACTACGATGAAGCAGTGCGTATCCTTGAAGAAGTAAAACCACAGCGTATTGTTACGAATAACACAGGTATCGCGTACAAAGCGTTCGAAATGGGCATCGAGTGGGTTGCGGGTCCATTCATGAATACGACAAACTCACACGCATTAGTGACGCTTAAAGAAGAGCTTAACTGTGCAGGTGCGTTCATCTCAAACGAGATCAACAAAGGCCAAATTCGCCACATTAAGCGTCCAGAAAACTTTAAGTTGTTCTACAGCATTTACCACCCGATCTTGATGATGACAAGTCGCCAGTGTTTCTTCCAAAGAACGGTTGGCTGTAACAAGCCGAGCATTGAAGCGGGCTGTATGCTTAAGTGTGAGAAAGCAACCACCATTACGAACGTAAAAGGCATCTCGTTTGCGGTTGATAAGCAGAAAGGGGGCTACCCTAGCATCTATAACCATGAGCAGTTCTTAAACTATGAAGCGGTTAACGATCTGTCAGGTTTATTTGATGAGTTCTTCATTGACTTAACCAACATCGGTGCGGGTTCAAAAGAAGAGCAAGATAAGGTCGAGTTGATTAAACACTTTGAAGGCCTACTGAACGGCGTTGAAGGCTCTCAGCAGCAACTCGATCAGCTAGTGGAAGTTCGCACTAACGCGCAATACGTTCAAGGTTTGTAACTGTCACGGCTAAACATAGATAAACTGTTAAACACCAATAATAAAGCCGACTTCTCAGTCGGCTTTTTTTGTTGGGGTGTCTCGCCCTGAAATGTGTGTACACGTTAAGGACAAGGCTTAAAAACCTCAGGTTTTTAGAGTGCTTAGTCTACCGTCACTACTTTTCACCACCTCTACTTTTTACCGCCGAAGACGTTAATCAGCGCTCCGGTAATAATTAAGCTTCCACCAATTAATGTCCAAGCCGATGGAATTTCGCTAAATATCAACCAACCCAGAATAATAGAGAAGACAACTTGAACATAGGAGTATGCAGTGGCTTTACTGGCGACTTCAACTTTCATAGCTTTAGTTAAACCTACCTGACCAATCTGGGTAAAAATGCCGACGAAGATGAGCAAGACTAAGGCTTCAAAGTTAGGCATCACGAAGTCATCTCCCAATAGAACGAGAGACAAAGGCAGAGCAATTAACGGAAAGTAGAAAATGATGACAGAACTGTCTTCTGTCCCGCTTAACTTTTTAACGATGACGTACGCAACGGCACTACCGAAGGCGCCTAGCAATGCCGCCACAACACTGATTGACGGTAGTTCGACTTCGCCAGCGAGGTGTGTCCCTGGGCTTACGATCAAAAATAGACCGGATAGGCACAGAGTAATGCATATCATGGTCGAGACTTGAATCCGTTCACGTAAGAAGAGCAACGCTAATACCGCAGTAAAAACAGGATGCAAATATTGGAGAATCGTGGCTTCTGCAAGGGGGAGAGTTGCTACTGCGTAATATACACAAATCAGCGCGAGTGAACCTACCACTCCGCGGGCTAAGAGCAATTTCTGGTTATTTCCCCAGATGGAAATGCGTTTTCTTTTGACATCAACATAGCTGATCAGCAAAGAAATGATCGCTCTTGCCGCAACGATTTCGAAGACAGGAATACCATGGGCGCTCACGAGTTTCACACAACTCGACATCAGCGCAAACGCTAATGCTGAGATCAGCATGAACCTAAGCCCTACGGGGATAACACTTAACATTTGTGCAGGCATAAGTGGATATTTACATAAAGAACAGAAGGGACACAATCGTAGGGAAGTATGAAGTGAAAGGAAAGTGCTAATGTGGATATGCCCTCAAATAAGAGGGCAGTGGCATCAATGGAGTAGCGAAATGAACGCTTAGGCGGCTAAATGCTTAAATTGCAGTTCTACAAGCCTCTGGTAGAGCTCGCAGCTTTTCATCAAAGATTGGTGATTGCCGACTTCGAATAAGCGACCTTGATCCAATACCGCGATTTGGTCTGCATGCTGAATTGTAGATAAGCGATGAGCAATAATGATGGTGGTTCTACCTTTCATTAACTCTTCCAATGCTTGCTGAACATGATGTTCGCTCTCACTGTCTAGCGCACTTGTGGCTTCATCAAGCAGTAAAATGTTCGGATCTTTGAGAATGGCGCGTGCAATTGCGATGCGCTGCTTTTGCCCGCCAGATAGCCTGACCCCGCGTTCTCCAAGAAAGCTGTTATAACCCTCAGGTAAGTTCATAATGAAGTCATGGGCGTGCGCTTTCTTCGCCGCTTCAATCACTTGCTCATCGGTCGCATTCGGGTTGCCGTAACGAATGTTGTGGAACACGTCATGGCTGAATAGGGCGGGTTGTTGTGGCACTAATGCCATCTGATCGCGTAAGTCTTTTGGGTCAAACTGCCTAAGATCGACGCCTCCTAGAGTCACGCTGCCTGATTGAGGGTCGTAAAAGCGTTGGAGCAATTCAAATAGTGTGGTTTTACCTGCACCAGATGGGCCAACTAGGGCGAGAACTTTGCCTTCTTGAGCCTTTAATACCAAGTTGCCTGTCGCGGCTTGGTCGGGGCGGGAAGGGTAATGGAACGTCACATTGTTGAAAGCGACTTCGGCCGATAAACCATTCACTGCCACAGGGTTTTGTACTGGCGCAACGATGTGGCTTTCTACTTGTAGGATTTCTATCAATCGTTCAGTTGCACCTGCAGCGCGTTGTAGTTCACCGAGTACTTCTGAAATCGTGCCTAGTGAGGAAGCAACCATAATGGCGTAAAACACAAATGCACCAAGGTCACCCGCTGACATCGTACCGTTGATAACGTCACTACCTCCAACCCAAAGCATGCCGGCGATTGCGCTGAACACGATTACGATCACGCCTGAAATTAAGATTGCACGTTGCTTAACGCGTTGACGGCCAATTTCATAGGCTTTCTCGACTTCTTCGGAGAACGAGGCTCGTTCTTGGGCTTCATGGCTATAGCTTTGTACGGTTTTAATGTGCTCAATGGCTTCACCGGCATAGCTGCCGACATCAGCCATCGAATCTTGGCTTTTGCGTGATAGGGCACGGACGCGTCGGCCATACACAAGAATTGGCACCAGAATAAATGGAACTGAAGCAAGTACTATGAGCGTGAGTTTTATGTTGGTCGCGAACAGCATGATGACAGCGCCAATGCACATCAATGCGCTTCGCATGGCCATCGAAAACGACGAACCTATGATGCTTTGAAGTAGCGTTGTGTCAGTAGTGATACGAGACATGATGTCGCCGCTGCCATTGGTTTCAAAGTAACTCGGGTGGAGTGTGATCACGTGGTTGAAGACGGAAAGACGAATGTCAGCACTGACACGTTCACCAACAGAGGAAACTAAATAGAAACGGAAGAATGTACCAATCGCAATCATTACAGTAACGGCAAGGATGAACTGAATCGCACTGCCTAAGTCACTGAGCGATTGTTGCGAAAAGCCTTGGTCAATGAGAATGCGAACACCATGACCGACGGATAACGTCAGAGCAGCAGTGAAGATCAATGCAACTAAAGCGGCGGCTACTTTCGCTTTGTATGGACGAACAAATTGGAAGAGCTCGAACAAGATGGTCAGGTTCTTAGTTTTCTTCTCGGGCTTGACGTTTAGGCTTTCGGAATTGTGCTCTTGGGATGTGTTTGCCTGCATATATCTGCCTTATGTTTACCGAGAAAAAAGATGAAGTTGTGTCGGCTCTGTTTAAGCTATTGGGGTGAGCGAAGCGAATAGCAAGCTTGCTGAGTTAATTTATTTTCCAAATGTATAGTAAAAGTAACTTTCCATTGGTCTCGATTTACGAATGAACGCTGAACATTGCTAATTATATTTTTGTTAATTGCCGATCATTAGCGTGATATCGCCAATACTAGTTAGAGCACGAGCGTAGTACGCGCAGGAGAATAAGCAATCATGAGCAATATAATCATAGTACAAGGTGATATTACGACGGCACGAGTCGATGCCATTGTTAATGCAGCGAACCCTAGAATGCTCGGTGGTGGTGGAGTAGATGGTGCTATCCATCGTGCGGCGGGGCCTGAGCTTAAGCAAGCATGTTTACAAGTACCAGAAGTAAATGGCGAACGTTGCCCAACTGGAGAAGCAAGGCTAACTGTAGCAGGGTCGCTACAAGCGAATTATGTGATTCATACTGTAGGGCCAGTCTACGAACAAGTGTCTGAGCCAAAACTCTTGTTGGAGTCAGCTTATGTCAATGCACTCGCGCTAGCGATGAAAAATCAATGCTGTTCGATAGCATTTCCCGCTATATCTTGCGGCGTTTACGGTTACCCACATGTAGAAGCGGCTGAAGTGGCCTTAGCGGTATGCAAACGAGAGGAATACCTGGGCTTGATTATATATTTTTATCTGTTTGATGAAGCGATGGCGATGTTGTGGCGAGAGGTAGATGCCCAGCATTGAACCAAAGTGGTGGAGCCAATGCTGGGTAATTGAAACGTATAACGCTAGTTAGAGTATGTTGACTCTACTTCATTCGCTTTATGAAAAGCCGGATGCGATGAGAGTTGCTTGGCGTATCGTTCGATATGCTCGAAAGCCTCAAGGCTGCCACTGTTTTGCAAAATCTCTACGATGAACGACATCATGAAATCCGCGCCAGAAAGCTTCTCTTCGACCAAGTAAGTTTTGTCTTTTAAGGATTCATTAAAGTAGCTCATCACTTTCGCTGTTTCAGAATCGGCATAATCACCAAGGAAGTTAGTCTCACAACCATCTTTAGTGACAAACATTTTAAGAAGCAGCGGTAGAATTGCAGAACTTTCTGCAAAGTGCATCCATTGCGAATATTCAACATATTCCGCTGTACCGCGCTTAGGTGCAAATTTGTCTGCGCCGTATTTCTCGATGAGATATTCAGTAATCGCGCCAGATTCAGTAATGACAAGTCCGTCATCCTCCAATACAGGAGACTTACCCAAAGGGTGAATGCTCTTTAGCTCTGGTGGTGCAAGAAAGGTCACACTGTCACGTTGGTAAGGTTTGATTTGATAATCTAACTCAAGCTCTTCAAGTAACCAGATAATGCGTTTAGAACGCGACTTATTGAGGTGGTGTAAAGTAATTATGATTTATCCTTACTTAGCTTGGTTAGTTTGAATAACGAGCTTGCCGAAGTTTTTGCCTTCAAGAAGTCCTTTAAATGCTTCAGGAGCATTTTCTAGACCATCGACTAGGTGCTCGCGATACTTGATCTTGCCTTCAGATAGCCACTGGGTCATCTGTTGAGCGAATTCAGGGTAGCGGTGAGCGTAGTCATCAAAGATGATGAAGCCCTGCATTTTGATTCGTTTGATCAGTAAGGTTGCGACTAGGCTCGACATACGATCTGGGCCTTCCGGAAGGGACGTCGCGTTGTATTGAGAAATCAAACCGCAAACTGGAATACGTGCACCGGTATTGAGTAGAGGCATTACAGCATCAAATACCTTTCCGCCAACGTTTTCAAAGTACACATCAATGCCATTTTCACATGCATTCGCAAGTTGTTGCGCGAAATCATCCGCCTTGTGGTCGATACAATCATCAAAGCCGAGTTCTTCGATAGCGTAGCGACACTTTTCGGCTCCACCAGCGACACCGATGACTCGGCAGCCTTTGAGTTTGCCTATCTGTCCGACAGTCGCGCCAACCGCGCCAGTGGCAGCTGCAACGACTAATGTATCGCCTGCTTTTGGTTGGCCGATATCAAGTAGCCCCATGTAAGCTGTGAAACCGGGCATACCCATGATGCCTAGAGCATAAGAAGGGTGGCTCGGAGTCTGGCCAAGCTTAATCAGCCCTTCACCATTAGATACGCCATAATCTTGCCAACCTGTGTACGCCAGCACCCATTCACCAACAGGGAAATCTTGATGGTTAGATTCTTCTACCTGACAAACGGTCGCCCCCACCATCACGTCATCGATGTTCACTGGGTCTGCGTATGATTTGGCATCGCTCATTCGACCGCGCATGTATGGGTCGAGAGAAAGGTAAACACTGCGTAATAGCATTTCGCCGTCTTTAATCGAGGGAACTTCGGTGTGCTCTAAGCGAAAGTTTGAGTCGACAGGCGCACCGACAGGGCGAGAGGCGAGGACAATACGGCGGTTTTGTTCAGTCATTGGTAGTTCCTAAATTATTATTAGACCAGTCGTCTGGTGTTCGTTTCTAAAAAACCGCCAAAGGTTAACCGTTGGCGGGCTTGTTCGTTTGTTACTTTTTCAGCATCGTAGATGTGGTTTGTAACGCATGTTGCAAGTTATCGGTGCTTTGATTGAGTTTGCTCAATAAGCTTGCCCCTAGCCACAAGGAATAGAGTACCTCAGCTGATTGTTTGGGATCTTGTTGAGCAATCGAGCCATCTTCAATGCCGGCACTGACACAATCGCCTATCGCTTGGGTGACGAAGTTAGCACCAGTCAATAAAGCCATGCGCATTGATTCTGACAAATCAGAGACTTCAGCGCTGAGTTTTACAACCAAGCATTTATGCGCGTTACATCGACCATCATCAACACTTAACCAACGTTCAAAGTATCCCATTAAACGCTGATAGTGGTTTCCTTGGGCTTGATTAAACGCAGCATCCAAACGTTGTTGGTACTGTTCGAAGTAATCATTAATCAGAGCCTCACCAAACTGTTCTTTAGACTTAAAGTAGTGATAAAAAGAGCCTTTAGGCACATCGGCTTCTTTAAGAAGTTGTGATAACCCAACGCTGGTAAACCCTTTCTCTACGATGAGTTGGTATCCGACGTTGAGGATATGTTGGCGAGTATCGTTAGTTTTCGTATTCATGGGCAGACTATAAATGACACTAGACCAGCCGTCTAGTGTTAATTTTTGCGTATAGATGGCTGCCAGTCTGCAAGTCGATACGATTCCATGATGGACTCGATTTGTCCGGTTTCTTTCAGCTTCTGCATACGTCGGTCAAAGAAGCGCATTAATTCATCTATTTGTTCTGATTGATCAGGATTAGGGCTAAAAGCCATGTAGATGGGCTCACTTGATACGCAGCCAGCTTCTCGGTAGCTTGATTCGAGATTGAGCTGCTGTAATGAAAAAATCGTTGAATTGTAAGTGAATAAGAAAGTGTCTAATCGCTCTCGTGAAAGCATGTTGAGGTTGCGTATTAGGAACTCGTGATTGTATGGAAGAAACTCAAATTATTCCCTATTTAAAGAGACGTAATCATTGAGTTTCGCGATTGAGGTATCGTAGGCAATACCGATTTTCAGGTTTTTTAGTGAACTGAGTCCTTGGTAATACCACTCAGAGTCAACGGAAGTAAAAAAGCACATCCTTTGAACGCCAATTGCGTGCTGAGGGTAGCGTAATTTGGGGGCTTCGTTTTTGGCAGGCGACAACAAGGCGTGTGACTTTCCGTTGTAGACGCCCAAAATAGCACGAGTCCAAGGGTAAGTTTTGGCTTCTATTTCGTATGGGCTACCTTCAAATACGAGTTTGACGGTATCCATGACGTAACCAGGTTTGTCATTATCTGCACAAAGCTGAGGGCACCAATCAATCGCATTGATTTTGATTACCTCAGCGTTCGCGGTTGCGGCCAATAGAAAATATGCGGTTATATATAATAGGCACTTGAACATGAATGAGAAGCTCAGGCTACATGAGAATCATGTAGCCTGAGGGTAAGCGCTAAGGTTTTAGAATGGTAATTTGGGCGTTACCACTGTTGTTAGAGGTAAAGGTTACACTGGATACTTTTTTGCGGATGCCTGAAAGAGTACAAGTATTCCCATTCTCATCACAAGTGGTCTCTACGCCATCTGCTAACCACGTACCGCTAAGTGTGAGATTACTTGTTACGGTCGCAGTCCAACTTGAGCCGTTATTGGCTGAGTTGCCTGATAATTGTTCTGATGAAACGGTGGAGGTAACAGTCACATTTTGTGACGTACTGTCCTCTTGGCCTGCAATATCGCTAACTGTAAGCGTTACAGTATAGGTAAAGTCTGAGCTGTATGTGTGCTCTGGTGCGACACCGGAAGCGGAGCCCGTATCACCAAACGTCCAAGCATAGTTGGTTACGCCGTTGTCGTCACTAGAGTCTGAAGCATCGAATGTACAGGTAAGTTGTTCGCAACTAACGCTAAATGACGCGGTTGGTGGAGCATCAAAACCTGGGTCGACGAAGTGCGGGATGAAATCATCATGGCTGATATCGAGCAAGGGTTCTTTCACACCATCGCCAGATTCATCTGTCCATCCGAGGTTACCTTTACTCATTAATGTACCAGCGATGTCCTGAGTTCCGTTACTCGCTAATAGTGCTGCAGCTCCTGCAACATGAGGAGCCGCCATAGAAGTCCCACTGATGGTATTGTAAGAACCGCGTTCTAGCGGGTAGGTGGAGAAAATACACACGCCCGGCGCCGCAATATCGACAATTAAGCCCCAGTTACTGAAATCAGCTAACGTATCATCGCCATCACTACGACAAGTTGGAGTACCTAGCCCTCCGGCCTCACCATCAAAGTCAGCAAGAGCAGATACGGTTATAGCACCTGGAGCATTGGCAGGGGTGAAACCTGAAGCGTCAGCGTTGCTATTCCCCGCAGCAACAACAACAGTAACTCCGTTCGCGATAGCGTTAGCCACAGATGTATTCATGGCGCTACTTGTGCCAGAGCCGCCCAAACTCATATTGATCACTTCAATGTCACCTTGGTCAACAACCCAATCGATTCCGGCGATAATGCCACCCATTGAGCCAGAGCCTTGTGAATCAAGCACTTTCACTGCCCATAGGCGAGCGCCAGGTGCAACCCCGACAACACCAATAGAGTTATCGATTGCAGCGATGGTACCGGCAACGTGGGTACCATGATAATGGTCATCATCACCACCCAAGCTTACATCACAGTTATACACGCGACGATGAGGCCCTTTTCCTGTGTAATACAAGCAATTAGCTCCTCCTACAACATTCAAATCAGGGTGATCAACATCGATCCCGGTATCCAGAACTGCGACATCAACATCAACGGGAAACGCGTCTGAGCCATCTATTTTTAGTGCGTCTGCATCAGCGTATATTCTTGTTAAACCGGTCGGCATCGGCTGAGCGGAGACAATCGACATCGCGATATTTGGCTCAATGTAATCCACACGAGGGTCGTTCATTAAACCGTTTAAGGCTTGCTCAGGAACGTCGATCGAAAAGCCATTGAGTACACGTCGATACATATGTCTAATTTTACCGTTATTCTGCTGAGCGATTTCGTGAGCGTTATTCTTAGCCTTATGGGATGACTTCAATACGACAATGTAAGAGTTCATACCTTTGTCAGAAGCTGCAATCACTACAGAAGGTAAAGAGACGCAAAACGAAAGTAAAAGTGCCAGTACTCTAATTAACATGATCCTATCCATCTATTGAGCAAACCTATTCAAAGCGTAGACAGAGGCGTTCAAGGTCGCTAAGAATTGTCGTGCATATAATGTACACTTTGTTAGTTATCATTTGCTTAAGTTGATGATTATGTTAATAAATAGATTTATTAGAAATGGTTAAATAAACTTCATTCTGTTATCTATTTGATATATTCACCTGGTTAATATATCATCTTGCAAAATTTATAAGATGCTCATTTCCCTTGTTTGGCCAATTGCTCTTTATTATTAAAGGCTTAGGTATGTGCAGCTACAAATGATCAATTCGTTTGTAAGAATGGACTATGCAAGTAAACACGGAACGGCTATCAGCAATCTTCAATAACAAATAACGCCAAAAAGGCTCATTCGGTCATTGGCTAATAATGTATTTGCTCTTATTGAGGTTTCGCATGCTCAACCCTACATCTCGCTTTAAATCTGTACTTTCCACTGTTAACGCTAAAAAAACGATCAGTACGTTGTTACTCGCTTCGTTGGTGGCAGCCCCTACTGTTTCTGCAAAGCTAACGGATGATAATTGGTTCCCTCGCTCAGACTTAATGTTACCGCGCCAGATGAGTACTTCAGAGCTCAACAACGGGTTTCGCTATGTATTAATGCCGACCGTAGAAAGTGGGTTTGAGATTCGCTTAGATAGCGGAGCGACTGCACTTCCTGCGTTTAACGCGTCACCAGAAACAGAAGAAGAATTGCTAGCCGTTATTACAACGCTGGCAGACTCACTAAAAGATGAAGTGAACATGGCCGAGATGGATTCATCTTCTTTAGTTGTCGTGGGTAACTTTAATGTGAGTAAAGTAAAGCGAGAAATACTGAGCCAGTTTTCAACATCAGAGTTTATTGATTTAGACAAGCTAGCCGCTCAAACGGGTAAAGTTAATAACTCATCATCAGAGGCAATTGAAGCTGGCCAGCAGATGGATCATCGCCCTGAAGTGGTATCGATTGCCGTATTGTCTGATTTTGATATTGAAGACAGTAAGAAAGCACGTCGTGAAAAGCTGACTCGTGATATCGCCCGTAGCATACTTTCTGAACGCCTAGAAAAAGCGTATGAACGTAAGCAATTAGCGGTAACGGCTTTTGAAACTAACGAAGTTGAACTGTTTGACCATAAGCTGATGACAACAACAACGGTTGTTATGGCGTCAGAGCAAGACGTAGAAGCGGGTTTTGATGTGTTGAAAAATACGTTAAGCACTCTAGTGAGCACAGGCGTGACGCGCCAAGAGTTCGAGACGCATGTAGCTAAATTGCGTAGTGAGCTAACGTCAAACAAAGTGACACTTGCCCAGCAAGCGGACCAAATCACCACTGCGATTCAACAGCATAAAGTTTACCTTCAGCCTTCTGATGACTTGATGCTATTTGATTTCCATATTGCCCACATGCACGACAGCGATGTAACGGCTGTACTTATGCAGGTGTGGAATGAGCACAATGGCGTTCGCATCAGCAAAGGCGCGACTGAAAAGCAGCTTAGCGACCTAGATTTAAGCTTGCTACAGTAACGTGTAACACGGTTTAAATAAAAAAGCCCGCTGATTTAAACCAGCGGGCTTTTTCTATTATGTTTGCCGTGAAGCTTTGATTCCCCTCATTAGGAGAGGAAAAAGTTCGGCGAATTCTATTTACTGGATTTCTAACAGTTCAACATCAAAAATCAAAGTACTTGCTGGTGGAATAGGGCCTGTGCCACCTTTGCCATACGCTAAAGTACTTGGAACAAATAAACGAATCTTTTGGCCTTCGACCATATATTGAAGGCCTTCTTGCCAGCCTTTGATCACTTGCTTAACACCAAAGGTGATAGGCTCACCACGATCAACAGAACTATCGAAGACTGTGCCATCGATCAACGTACCGTGATAGTGAACTTTCACGCGGTTGCTAGCAGTTGGCTTAACTGTTCCTGTACCTTCTTCAAGAACAAGGTACTGAAGTCCGCTTTCTGTGGTGATGACGCCTTCTTTCTTGCCATTTTCGATCAGGAACGCTTGGCCCTTTTCGAAGTTTTCGTCAGCTGCTTTATGGTTGTTCCATGTGCGGTAAATAAAAAACGCAGCAAGGATGAAGATAATAATCGGAAATACAAATTTGCTCATGAAAAGCCTCTATGTAATGAGTGAATGCAAAACTGAAACGGTTAAGGCTGAGTCAGTAGGTAGTTAATAGTGTTCGCGATACCTTGAACATCGTTGTGTCCAGCGGTAAGCACTTGGTACTTGCCGTTCACGATAAATGTCGGAACAGAGTTGATTTGGCCATTGACCGAAATGTCGTCCGCTTTTTTAAGGTATTCAAATAATGCGACTTGTTGCTCTTTGTTTAGCTGGTAAGGGCTAACAAGGTTGCGAGAAGTGAATGCAGAATCTAACGCTTGTTGGCGTTGCTCTGGTGTGACGTCTCCACCCATCTGAACTGCTGCAAATAGATCGCTCATGAAAGCGTGGTCAGGCGTGTCGTTAAGCTGCATAACGGCAGTGTAGAAAATCATCGCGCTGATCTGAGCACTTTCGTTAAACGTGACATGAACTTTCCCCACTTTTTGGTTAGTGAGTGATTCAATTTCAGGGATGGAATCTTCCATGGTGCGGCAGTGGCCACAGTTAAGTGAAAATACTTCAGTGACAGGCGACAAGTTGAAGCTGGTTAAGTCTGCAGGGACTTTTTGGAATTGTTTGCCTAATTGAGGTTCATTACTTTCGCTACAACCCGCAATAACAAGAACGGCGAAAAGTGCGGTAAGTGTTTTAGAAAACGATTTAAACATGTGGTTTGCTCTATCTTTATAAGTCGTGTGATTCTAACCATTTAACCTGATCAGGAAAACCGTATTAAAGTAATTAAATGCAAATTTTGAGGTCAGAATTTGGTTAATCATTGCGGAAAAAAGCGAAAAGCATCCGTCAAAAAAGCAGGAGCTAAATGAATATTTTGGCTAAAGTTTTAAGAACAATGCCGATAAGAATAATAGTCGTAAAGGATAGCGAATTCGTAACGTGGTGAATCAATGAAGTATGCTGCAATAATTTTTAGTCTGATATTGAGCGGATGTGGGATGCTCGGTCCGCAGAATATGCTAGATACTGCGCCGAGATCTGATTTTGAAGTGCAGAATCCAGATTGGGGAGTAGTAGAAAAACCAGCTGCGCCTCAGAAAGCCATTGCGACAAATTATGGTCAAAGCATTCCAGTTAATGACGCATTAGAAGTTTTTCTTCAGCAAAATAGAATTGAATACGAACGCATACCTGGTGAGCATGTCATGCTTAAGCTCACGGAGCACGTTAACTTTAATACTGGTTCATCAAGTTTAATGTCGATGGAAAACCGCTGGTTGGATTTACTTGGCGACTATCTGTCGAAGCGAAGCGATGTTGAAATTGTTGTTGAAGGGCATACAGATAGCACGGGCTCTTATGCCGTGAATGATGTGCTTTCTGAAAAACGTGCGATGCAAATAAAAATGCACTTAGAAAAGCAACGAGTGGGCAGTAGCACGATATACACGAGAGGTTATGGTGAGTATGTTCCCGCGTGTGACAATGCATCTGTCGCTGGTCGAGCATGTAACCGCCGCGCTGAAGTGATATTGATAGTGACTCGATAAACTCACAATCAAGCTGACACCTGATATAAAAAATCCCTCATGACGAGGGATTTTTTGATTCGAAGCTCTAATCTTATTTTGGCCAGCGTGATACTGGTGACAAAACGGAGAAGATTAAGCGAAATTCTTTTCTAAGTAAGCAACGATGTCTGATGACTCGTACATCCACTCAGTTTTTCCATCTTTCTCGATACGTAGACAAGGTACTTTGACACGACCGCCACCTGCTTCTAGCTCTGCACGGTGTGTTTGGTTAGACTTTGCATCACGCAGTTCGAAGTTAACCGATTGACGCTTCATCGAACGGCGAACTTTTACACAAAATGGGCACGCTTCGAATTGATATAGGGCGTGGCCTTCTGCGAGTTGGTTGACTTTTGATTGTTCTTCTTGTGAACGCTTCACGCCACGCGGAGAAAATACAAAGTTAAGTAGCAATATAATGCGGCCTAAAAACCAGCGAACAAATTTCATAAGTATCTCTACATATTTAAATTAAGTTTTACAATTCGCGGCATTATATACACAACTCGCACAAGATGCTCGTAAGACTGCAAAAACGATGTAACAGAATTGAACACGGCCAACACTATTATGTTGTTTGTCAGTTAAAGCCTTTCTACTTTATGCGTTTTTGATACGTTTAGCCCAAGTCGCTTTGCCAATCGAGTCAGGTTAGCACGATCGGTTTTTAACATTCTTCCTGCCTGTGCCCAGTTGTAATTTGCTTGTTCTAGCGCTTCAATAATGATGGTTCGCTGAAAATCTTCTGTGGCGTCTCTTAAACCAAGAGATAAGTCGATGGTTGGTTGAGTCGTCGGAGCGGAATCATCGTGGTTGGGAGTCGTCACCACTTCGCCATCCA
Source organism: Vibrio profundi (assembly GCF_043642225.1). Taxonomy (GTDB): domain Bacteria; phylum Pseudomonadota; class Gammaproteobacteria; order Enterobacterales; family Vibrionaceae; genus Vibrio; species Vibrio profundi_A. The sequence continues at coordinate 55,485 of NZ_JBHZSF010000015.1, forward strand.
GCGGGCCGCAGTCTTCTTTGGAGATAGTGACCAAATCTTTGTTGGTGCTTCTCGCTAATGCTTTGAGTGCGGAACGGCTAATGACATGTTCAAGTTCTCGAACGTTACCCGGCCACCCATAACGGTTTAAAAATGTCAGAACATCGGAGCGGAATTTTACTTGGCTGATACCGAGCTTTCTTCGGGTTTGTTCTAAGAAGAACCCCGCGAGTAAGCTGACATCATCTCCACGATCTTTCAGAGCGGGAACGGCAATTGGGTAAACACTGAGTCGGTGGTACAAATCGGCACGGAATCGGCCTTCTTCGACTTCTTGTTTTAAATCTCGGTTGGTTGCAGCTAGTACACGAACATTGATGGTTTGAATGTTGTCCTGACCGACGGGCTGAATTTCATTATTTTGCAGAGCACGAAGCAATTTACTTTGCGCCGCTAACGGTAGTTCGCCGATTTCATCCAAAAATAGCGTGCCTTCGTCTGCAAGCGCAAATTTACCCAATCGGTTTTTGTCTGCGCCAGTAAAGGCGCCGCGAACATGGCCAAAAAGCTCACTTTCTACTAGGTTCTCAGGGATTGCCGCGCAGTTGACGTACACCAAAGGTTTTCTTTTACGTTGCGATTGGTGGTGCAGGGTGCGGGCAACTAATTCTTTACCAACTCCCGTTTCACCGTGGATCAGAATATTGAATTCTGATGGCGCAACGACTTCGATATCACTTTTCAAAGCCAACATGCTTGGGCTTTTACCAATAAGCTCGCCGCCGTCTCTTTCCCACGCTTCTTCATTTAATTCTTCTAAAAGACGTTTAGATTGCTTGGCTTGATGTTCAAGTTGGGAAAAGGTCAGAGCCATTTGCATATTTGAAGCGGCAATTGCTGAAAGGACTTCTAAGCTTCGAGCTGGAATTTGGGAAAACACGTCCGGAGCTAAGCTATCGAGTGTGAGAACGCCGAGTAGCTTTTCGCCAAAGTAAAGAGGAAGGCCCATACACGCATGCATAGGTAAGTCGCCGTCATGATCAATCAGTAATCCATCAAAAGGATCAGGAAGAGAGCTGTCACTATCAAAGCGGACGGGCGTTCGTGATTCACAAATTTCCGAGAATCTCGGGTGTTCTGAAATAACAAAACGTCTGCCAAATGTATCTCTGCTCAAACCTTGCATCGCGATCGGGACGAGAGTGTCTCCCTGAAGGCTTAACAATGCGACGCAATCACATGTGATGGTTTTTCGAATCGCATCAATTAATCGATTGAAGCGATCTTGGTCGTTTAGGCCACTGGCCAACCCGATAGTCATTTCCATCAAAGTGGAAGCAGAAATGTCTTGCATGCAAAAACCTTTTTGTTTTTCTTACATAGTAGTGTCTTTATGACTTTAAATAAAGGTCATAAAGACATATTTGATTTAGATCAATGAATGGTGAATTGAGTAATCACGCGGTTTTAAGAGTTGGCACGGTTGGTGCAATGTAGGTAATTGAATCAAAAGTAAACTTGTCTAATTTTCATTGGTTAGGCTGATTGATTCCAAAGTCGGATTTTTTCAAATAATGAGTGAGCGGTCAAAGAATCGCCGCCATGAAAAATCAAAGCCAAACATCAATAGATGAAAATAATAAGGTCAAATTGACAGCAATCTTCAAATTTGACCATTAGTGATCGGAGAAAACCATGCTTAACAACCAACACATCGATATCATCAAATCAACTATTCCTCTATTAGAAAGCGCAGGACCAGAGCTGACGGTACACTTTTATCAGCGTATGTTTTCGCATAATCCTGAGCTAAAAGATATCTTCAATATGACCCATCAAAAAACGGGTCGCCAGAGTGTTGCGCTGTTTGAGGCGATAGCGGCTTATGCTAAAAACATTGAAAACCTTGCAGCGTTAACGACCGCAGTAGAAAGAATTGCGCACAAACATACAAGCTTCAATATCCAGCCAGAGCATTATCAAATTGTCGGATTACACTTGATCGAAACGCTACGCGAACTTGCTCCAGATGCGTTTACTAAAGAAGTCGAAGAAGCGTGGACGGCGGCTTACTTATTCTTAGCTCAAGTGTTTATCGATCGTGAAGCGGAACTTTACTTACAGCGCAAGCAAGCGGTTGGCGGATGGCAAGACGCTCGTCAGTTTAAACTGGTTGAAAAAATTGAAGAATCAGCATTGGTAACAAGCTTCGTCTTCGAGGCGATTGATGGTGGGTCAGTGCTGGATTATATCCCGGGTCAGTACGTAGGTATCGAAGTGACGCCTAAAGGCAGCCAATATAAAGAAATACGCCAGTATTCTCTGTCTCAAGCTCCCAATGGTCGCAACTATAGAATATCAGTGAAGCGCGAAGGACTAGAAACGGAGAACGTAGGTCTAGTGTCTAACTTCTTACATGACAATGTGAATGTGGGTGACATTGTCGATTTATACGCTCCGGCAGGCGATTTTTTCTATCAAGAGCGCAACAAGCCAGTGACGTTAATTTCTGCAGGGGTAGGTGTAACGCCAATGCAATCCATGCTGGAATATTTGAATCAGCAAGGCAAGCAAGAAGCCGTTCGTTACTTACATGCTTGTGAGAATGAAGAGCAGCATTCGTTTTCTCAGCGTGTCGCGGATATTACAGAAACGAATGGCTGGACCGCTAAGACTTGGTACAACAATCCATTGAATGGTGAGCCAAAGAGCGCACTAACTGGCTTGTTACAGCTAGATTCTATCGCTAACACGGAATCGTTCAGCGAGAGCGATTTCTATATTTGTGGACCGATTGGCTTTATGGAGCATGTGGTCGGTCAGTTAGATAAGTTGAACATCCCTCGAGAGCAAGTTCATTACGAAGTATTTGGGCCTCACGCCGCACTATAAGTATCGGGATATTTTGATAAGGCTTTGCTTCGGCAAGGCCTTTTTTGCGCCTTCTTAATATACGGTATATTATTCTATGATTCGCATTACTATAATAATGCGTGTAGCTCATAGATCTAGACACTGAATAGGACCTTCCTTTGGCTAAAGACAATACGATCAAGTGGTACCATTCGATAGAAAAACGGCTGATCATGATTTTCATATTAGCCATGCTTTTAACCTTTAGTGTAATGACGGCAATTTCTATAATCGTTGGAGTGAAAGAGCACGAACGTCATGAGATAGAGCAAGTTGAAAACTCCCTGTCGATAGGACTCAATTTACTTAAATCACAAGTTGACGACGTCGCGTTATTAGCGAAAGACTATGGCGAATGGGATGAAACCTATCGGTTTATTGAATCTCCGAGTCTTGAATTTATCCAAGGTTCTATGGATTTAGATTCTCTCAATTCAGCAAATATTGATGTGGTACTCATACAAAATTTAGAGGGGAATGTACTCCACAGATTGAGTTCGTATGACTACTCTACCGAGCAGGCATTGTGGAATGAGCTGAATCTCAACCCATTGGAAACGTCAGATCAAGTTGAGCGAGGTGCGATTTTTTTGCATGGTCGTATTTTGGTTTATGTTTCAAACCCAACGAGTGACAATTCGGGTAAGGCGACGACGAACGGAAGAATCACGCTAATGAGAGAGCTGAATCAACGTACATTGGAATGGATCAGCGAACTGGTTGGGGAGTCTTTTAACATTGTGAATATGACGCAGTCTGATGCAGTAGAACATGTTCGGTTTGGCAAAAGCTGGAAGGTAGAAAAATCAGAAATCATTTTTTTTGAAGATAAAGCAAAAGGTGTCTTCAGTTTGTTCATTTCTGATGAAGTGTCATTGCCGTTATTGATAGAAATTGAAATGGATAGGCAAGAGCATCAATGGAGTTCAGTTTGGCGTTGGCTAATCCCTGAAATTATTATGCTATTTATACTGACATTTTCTCTGTTGTTTATTTTAAGAGCGACGGTGACTAACCCCATAGTTCGGTTAATCGAATGGTTGAATCAAGTGAATGGCTCCCAGTTTGCTGAGGATCTTAAACCGTTCAAACATAACCAGTACAATGAAATAGGCGTACTGAGCAATAAGTTTAGTGAGATTTACAATAACTTGTATCAACAGCATCAGTTCAGTCAGCTGTTGTTGTATTCGATCAGTGATTTTATTTTTACCGTGGATAGCCGGGGTCGAGTCGATTATTGCAACCCAGCAGCTGCTGAATGGCTGAAGATCGATTCGCGACAATTGTACGAGCAAGACTTTGAACTATTACTAGCTTGCGTTGATGAGAACGCCCCGAGCGTATCAAATTGGTTGTACCGAGCGCTTGAGACTTATAGTGAATACAGTGGTCAGGTTTTGGTGAGAAAATTAAGCGACCCGAGTAAAACCTATTTAGTTGAGGTGCAAGTCAGCCCAATTCTCAATAACGATAGCGAGCACAAAGGCGCAATGATCATTCTACGACCAAAAGAAGAACACCTATCGTAAGCTTTCGTTTGATTGTGTAAAAAGCCCCAAGTGCTCGATAAGTACTTGGGGCTTTTTGTTAACAATAGAATGGTTGAAAGGGTATTAACGTTTGATTTTTTGAACCACTTTTACTGGGCTGAAAAATTCCGGCCAGTACATTTTTATGTAGCCACCTGATACCCAGATCACCAAAATGGTTGCGATGGTTAATTCAAAGAATCCAAAGTTATGTAGCCAGTACCATCGCGGGTGCTCAACCTCAAAAAAGGTGGTGAGGCGATGCATTGCGATGGCACTGATGACAGATGGGAAAGTCACCGCAGCGATTGATGGTTGAAACTTTAAACGCATCAGACGGATGTAGCATAAGTAAATCATCAACGTCATGGTGATAGCGATACCTGCGAGCGCACCGGTTAGAATCGGGTCTGGTTCTTTGAAGTTCACGAGGTAAGCCGCTAACGACAGATTGACTGGAGCCGCCATAATCGCAAGTGTCGGGCGCGCTCTTCTTGGTAAGTTACCTTCAAACACTAAGCGATAAAGCACCAGCGGTAGCATAAAAAAATAAATCGCGATACACACAGTGGCAAGAGTTTCGGAAAAGACATTGAGACCAAACTGAGAGCCTGCTAATGAACTGCTGATCAAACCGACCGGATACAAGAACCAGCTCGGCACAATGTTCGACATCTTAAAGTTCATGATTTGGAAGCTAAAGAACAGCACCATCATTGTGAAGTGAAGCAGTAAAGCAGCAAACCAGATAGGGTAGGCGAGTGCCGGAGAAATCGCGGCCAAATAGTCGGAGAGGACTAATAGAGCCATACTCATCGGAGCCATCAAGCTACCGCTTAACGGGTGACGAATATCATTAATGAAGGTTCTATAGCTAGTTAAGTACTTTAGAAGAACTGGAAGTAGTAGAAGTGCGCCGATAGCAGCCATAAAAGGCCGAGCTGAATCACCTAAACCTGGTACATACAAAGCCCAAGCGTGTCCAAGCCCAATAACACCAAGCGCCAACGCAGCCTGAGAAGGCGGAACGTTTTGGACTCGGATAAGACGTTTCCAGTTCAAAAATACTCTCCATTTAGAATTAAAGCTCTAACTTATGCCTGTCCGAGCTGTCGGGTACGGATGCTACAAATACTCACTAGTGAAGTAAAGATAAGAATCGTTTGCGTCTCGGTAGAATAGGAAAACTGTGATGCGGATTATTTCGTGCTTCAAAGCTTGCGGGAGTGATTGTACACCTGGATGAATTGTCGCCACATCGGCAATTGCGAAACCTATCTTTTCAAAAATGAAAGAAACTAAAGTTTGATAGATGAAACTGTGGAAGATAGCTCACAGTTTCGACTCTTCTATAGCTCCTAGCTTGTTTTTTCGAGAAAATGAACCATAGTTAAATTGTAAAGCAACATAACGAACCGCAAGGAGAAGTGAGGTTTTACACACAATTTGGATGGATTCAAAAAACCAATTCTAGTTCCTCGTAATATGTTCAGGTCGCATCAATAGACTTCCTGATTCGCGAACTCACGATTGAGTAACGAGGGTAAGGCGTACTTTTAAAGGTACGCCTTTTGTCTTTTGCGCTCTCTCAAATCTCTTTTCTGCTTCTTTGTCTTTACCTTTCTGTTTAGTTTCAACCATATAGTTAAGTGGCTAAAACACTTCTAATGCGTATATACTCGAAAGAAAAAAGGAGTATACACATGGTCTCAAAGGTCCCAACGAATATCATCACTGGCTTTTTAGGGGTAGGTAAAACCACCTCTATATTGAACCTGCTTAAGAATAAGCCTGAAAATGAAAACTGGGCAGTTTTGGTCAATGAGTTTGGCGAAATCGGGATCGATGGCGCATTGATGACAGACCAAGGTGCAATGATCAAAGAAGTGCCTGGTGGGTGTATGTGTTGTACCGCTGGCGTACCTATGTCGGTAGGGATTAACGCTTTATTACGTCAAAAACCCGATCGCTTACTTATTGAGCCAACGGGGCTTGGTCACCCTAAACAAGTGATTGCGACACTGACTTCAGAGCAGTATCAGCCATATGTTGATTTAAAAGCGACACTTGGCTTGGTCGATCCTAGAAACCTAAGTAACGAGAAATACACGAGTAACCAAAACTTTAATGACCAACTAGACAGCGCAGATGTTGTGATCGGTACTAAAGTGGATTTGGTTCACTCTGAAGACATCGATGTATTCAATGACTGGGTGACTAACCAATCGCCTTCCAAGGTCTTCAGTAAGTTGATACATCATGGTGAAATTCCGTTAGAAGTGCTAGATATCGAGCGCGTACACGGAAGTGCATCTTTTGGAATAGAAGCGCACCACCACGAACATGCTTCACAAGAACCTCAGTTTGAACTTCCGCCAGGCAAGGCTTTCATCCGTAAAGAAAATAAAGGTCAGGGCTACTTCAGTTGTGGTTGGTTGTTTGGCGCAGAACATCAGTTTGATTTTGACCAACTGTTCTCCATGCTTTCTGATTTAACAGCGGAACGAGTAAAGGCCGTTGTTAACACCACACAAGGTTGCTATGCATTTAATGTTGCCAATCAAGTGGTTTCGGTAAATGAAGTGGGTTTAGAAGGCTTCGAATCTCGTTTGGAGGTGATTGACTCTCAGTTGATGCCTTGGGAAGAGCTAGAAAAAGTTCTACTTAAGCTCTGTGATATTGAATAATGTAAGCGAATAGTTTTTATAACATGGAGTTTCTTATATATAAATCATTATCAGTGTGAGGTGGTTTATATATTATCGGAGTGTTGTTCTGTATTTGGCTCTTTGGGCTTTATTCGGTTTGATATTCTGTATAATGTCGCTGCTGGTTGTTATCCCATTACTTAATATACAGTTGTGACCCTATGAAAAAGACTCTATTTACTATTGCGGCTTCGATTACTTTATCTGCTTGTTCGACTCAAGTTCATGTTCAATCAAATAAAACGATTAAGTTGGAAGAGGGTATAGACCGCCCGTTAATTCTTGCTAAAGCAGGGGCTGGCTTATACAAAAAGATTGGGGTGACAGGTGAATACGAATTGTATGAACCAGTGGCTGCAGAGCGCAGAAACTATGCCGGAAATAAGCATCAATACATTGGTGTAATTGATGCTGGTACTGTGGACTCATTGGTTTGCTTGCCTGATAGCTTGAACTTTTTCCATTGCTCGAAAAAGAAAACCACCGTTGTGATCGAAGAAGGCGAGCTGTAACTGTTTGCCCTCGTTCTATTTGTTGAAAGCTCATCATAATTTGATGGGCTTTTTTGTTTTGGATCCTTCTAAAAATCAGAATTTGTGACGACTTTGTTTACATAAAAGGCGCAGAGGATTCATACCTCGCTCAAACGAGCTGATCTAAAGAGATATATGTGAGAAAATTTGCGTTATATCACGATAAATGTGAGATAAATCACTCTAATTCCTTTATAGTGCACGGCTAAAGTTTAGAAATGTAGGCTGTCTGCTTAAGGAACCCGTAACAATGTCATTTTCCTCTCAAGGTTTTGCCCCAGAACTTGTAAAAGCTCTTACTGAATGTGGCTATGAGAAACTCACGCCAATTCAGCAAAAAGCGATCCCGATGGCTCGTAAAGGGCATGATATTTTTGCAACTGCTCAAACTGGTACGGGTAAAACCGCTGCGTTTTCTTTACCTGTTATCCAACACCTTTTAGACAGCGGTAAAACGGCTTCTCGTGGAACGGCTCGCGGCCTGATCCTTGCTCCAACTCGTGAGTTGGCTGCTCAGATTGCACAGAACATTAAAGACTACGTGAAATACACCTCATTAAGCGTTGCGGCTGTTTATGGCGGTAACAAAATGTCTTCACAGGTTCGTCAGTTAGATTTGGGTGTTGATATCCTAGTCGCGACCCCTGGACGTTTAGAAGAGCACTTAGAAGCGGGCAATGTGTCTATTTCTAATCTTGAATTTTTAGTTTTTGATGAAGCTGACCGTATTCTCGATATGGGCTTCATTAACGCCGTCCGTAAAATTATGCTAGATGTGGAAACCTCTCCGCAAATCATGATGTTCTCAGCGACAACGTCTACTCAACTAAACCAGCTATCTGTCGATATTCTTCGTAAGCCTAAGCGTATTAGCGTAGAGCGTGAGAACAGCACCGCAGCAACGGTTGGCCACGTGGTTTACCCTGTTGATCAAGAGCGCAAAACAGAGCTGTTATCTGAGCTAATTGGCCGTAAAAACTGGAAGCAAGTTTTAGTGTTTGTTAACTACAAAGAAACGGCAAACGAGATCGTTAAAGAGCTAAAGCTTGATGGTATTAAAGCTGTACTTTGTCATGGTGATAAGGCACAAAGTGCTCGCCGCCGTGCTCTTGATGATTTCAAAGAAGGTAAAGCGCGAGTAATGGTTGCAACGGATGTTGCAGCGCGCGGACTAGATATTGAAGATCTACCTCATGTTATTAACTATGATATGCCTTTCCTTGCCGAAGATTATGTGCACCGTATTGGTCGTACGGGTCGCGCTGGAAAACAAGGGCACGCTGTTTCTTTCGTAAACCGCGAAGAAGAGTTAACGGTAGTTCAAGTTGAAACCCTTATTCAACAACGTATTCGTCGCGTTGAACAGCCGGGTTATGAGCCGAAAAAACGTGATGCCTATATTGAAAAGTTGAATACTAAATCTGCGTATAAGAATCGCCAAGGCCGTAAGAACAACCCGAACGAAGATAAACCAGATCAAGCATCCGCTGAACGTCGTTTAGCGATGATGAATCGTATTAAAAGTCGCCGTAAATAATTGGCACTTTAGTTAAGTCAGAAGAGCCACCTCGTGTGGCTCTTTGTGTTTTTGAGTAAGAGGCGAAAATGGACAGTGCACTTCTTTGGGCTTTTATCCCGACATTTTTCTTTGTATCCATCACACCAGGTATGTGTATGACGTTGGCGTTAAGCCTGGGCATGAGTATTGGCTACAAACGTACTTTGTGGATGATGATTGGCGAACTGGTGGGTGTGGCGGTCGTATCCGTTGCGGCGGTTCTCGGTATTGCCTCAGTCATGCTGAATTACCCTTGGCTATTCACTGCATTTAAGTTTGTGGGTGCAGCCTATTTAGGATACCTCGGGATTCAAATGTGGTGTTCAAAAGGGAAACTAGCGATCAGCGCTGACAGTCAAGAAGTCAAAGTTGGCGGAGATTGGGATCTCGTCGTTCAAGGCTTTGTGACGGCAATTGCGAACCCGAAAGGTTGGGCTTTCATGATCTCACTACTTCCCCCTTTCATTAATAGCAGCGCTTCACTAGCGCCTCAGCTGTTTATTCTTGTGTCGATCATTTTGGTTTCAGAGTTCGTGTGCATGACTTTGTATGCAACCGGGGGTAAAGGCCTGAAGCAACTGCTTGGCCAAGCCGACAACGTAAAATTAATGAATCGAATAGCCGGTACGTTGATGATTGGTGTAGGCATTTGGTTGTTCGTAAGTTAAGCCATTACGAATAAGTGGCTGATACGATTTTAGGACAAGTACTTATTGATGATGCTCGAGAACTTTTCACGGTCTATTGGCTTTGATAAATACTCGTCCATTCCTGCCTCTTCACACTGCTGAATATCTTGCTCTAGGATACTCGCCGTAAGTGCGATAATGGGAACCGCCCGTAATTGGTGTTGTTGCTCGTACTGACGTATTTCTCGAGTAGCGGTGAAGCCATCCATGACGGGCATCATGCAATCCATCAGAATTAACTTGAACTCTCTTCCGGCGCGTATTTTATTGATGGCTTCCTGCCCGTTAAACGCAACATCGAACGTAAACCCAAGTTTAGTGACGAACATTCCGGCGACTTGAACGTTGACGGCGTTGTCCTCAACGATCAGAATTTGCGCGCTGCTAGTAGCTTCTGCGTGTAAAGGCTCTTCAGTTTTCGGTATTGTATCCGCAACATTGTCGTTCAGCGGATTATTGCTCATTGCATTCTCAAGAGTCGAAATGAATCGATGCCCCAAAATAGGAAGTTTCACGATACCTGTGACCGCTGGTGGAGGGGGGGCCAATGAAGCGTACATATCTTGCAAAATGATGATTGGGGTATCAGGCCACGTATGAGCAATTTCAAGAAGGTCACGATTAGTTTTCGTGTCATCGGTATGGTGATAAATAAAAATATCGCATGGCTTTAAAGAAACTAGGCTCGTGACCACTTCACGGTGGTAGATACCATAAACCGTCATTTCTTCCAGTAGCACGTCACGCACTGTTGGCGTTGAGGTAATGACCGATATCCGGGCCTGAGCAACAGTTTCGCTAATATGGTGAGTGCGCGAGAATACTTTTGTATTGAGCCCAAAATAGAAGTGGCTTCCTTGTCCTTTTTCCGATTCAACATGAAGTTCACTACCCATTAATGACACGAGTTTACTACTGATGCTCAAGCCGAGGCCGGTTCCTCCAAATTGTCGGGTAATGTTGTCGTTTTCTTGGGTGAAAGGGGAAAAGATGTAACGCTGCTTGTCTTTTTCTATCCCTACGCCCGTATCGATGATCGAAAAATGTATCTGAATTTCGTCATTGCCACTTTTCGAATGAGTCTCTTTATTTACTTCACCCTCTGCGTTCCTATCTGGAGTGATATTACTATTATCACCAACAGATACTTTTAATGTGACTTTGCCTGCTTCGGTAAACTTTATTGCATTGGCTGTCAGGTTTAAGAGGATTTGACTCAGTCTATGCTCATCTAGAATCACGCTGGCAGGGACATTGGAAGCGATTGCTATCTCAACGTCTAGCTCCTTCGAAATTGCTCGCGGAATGCAGATCGCCGCGGTATCAAGAATGACTTGTCTCACATTTGTTTGGTGAGGTGTGATTTCTATGCGTCTAGCTTCTATCTTAGATAAGTCTAGAATGTCGTTAATCAACAGCAATAATGATTTTGATGAGGTTTCTATGGTCGCTAGATATTCGCGTTGATGAGGATCTAAGTGAGTGTCAGACATAATGTCTGACATCCCGATAATGCCATTGAGTGGAGTGCGAATTTCATGGGACATGTTCGCTAAGAATGTACTTTTTGCTTTGTTAGCCGACAGAGCTTGTTTTCGGGAATTTTTTAAACTTTTCTCTAAACGAATAATAGAGAAAGATAAGTACAAAAGAATCCCTACAAGCGAACCACTGAATACCGATAAGCTTAAGCTTAGATTGGCCTCTATCTCCTCCATTCTGTCTTGTATGAGCCTTGGAACTTCTCTGTGGAGTTTGGATAGCTCCTTTTCAACAACGTGAATCGCATTACGTAACTGTCCGTGTGCACCACTGTTATGGTTATATCCAAGTTCTTCGTACGCTCGCTGAAGTTTGTAAAACGAATCTCTATAATTTAACACGTCATTTATTTGCACTGATCGTGCACTTTCTGCATGTAACATGACGCTATCGAATCCTTGTTTTACATTCTCTAGCTCGGCGGTGGAAAATGAGCGAAAGAATCGATAAGCGGCATTGTCGCACTGAATGACGGCTTGCAAGAGCTCTGGAACGCCAGACTCAGAGGCTATTTGTAGCAGTTGATTCTTTGCTTCATTGTACTCCCATAATAACCCTTGGTTATTCGCCCCTTTGATTTGAATAATGAGTCGAGAGAGTTCGTAGAAGGTGTCCGTGTAAGTTTGGATAGCGTCGCGAATTCTATCGGGAGAATATAAAATTGGCAGATCTGCCTCGTTCATGAGTTTATAAATCAAGTGGGTGCTTTCTTCTAACGCCTCAATTCTACTTTTCACCAAATGTATATATTTTGAGTCCACCCTCGAAATAAAATCCTTTTCGGCTCGTCGAACGTACAGCATGTGCTGGGACGAAACCTGAACTTTGTTAAATAGGTTAATGAGTCCGGCTTCTTGGTCTTTGTAACTGCTGTTAATCACGATGTAAATCGCGAGCAGAGTAATGATAGCGATACTGGCGAACGTCAGTTGAAATTGAATAGAACGCTTGTAATGACCGGATCCCGGTTTTTGCATTGATGAACTCCATGCCTGCTGTAACACAAAATGTAAGCCCGTTTAACCGTTTAAATTGTAGTGCATGTGAACGATTTAGCTTGATTGAGGAACGGCAATTGAAGGAAGTTTGAATCACATCGATTTTTCTGTCTGATTGTTTTGAGGGGGTGAATGTTCGTTTTGCTATTCATATAAGCAATTAACAGTTTAAAGAGCTCCTTTTTGGAATGTTTTGTTTGTAAATGCTCGTTTGAGCAAGGTCTTGTAGGCGTTTTTCGTAGATGGAAATGTGTTGTCACTCGAATATTGTTAGGGGTGTTATAGCTCGATGCTGTTGAGTAACCACAGCTTTGAAGCAAAAAAGTAGTTACCAAGCATTAACAGTTTTGTTAATAGTTCGCTATAAGCTAGATAAACAAAGGTGTTCAAGATCTGGTCAGATGAGCTTTTTGTTTGGCTAACCCTAAATGGGTATAAGGAGTTTTTGCTCTATTTACTTGGTCTGCGTTATTTAACATTTTGTCTTCACGTATGTTACAAAAGTGTGTTCGAACGCTCATTTTTGTTTCGTGTGGGTTTTCGAAAAGAAACATATATGCAGAATGTAACCCGTGCAGTGAACATGCATATATGTCTGAAGAACTTCTGAATCCCCCAATTTTTGAAGCATCTTGGATATTACAATAATGAAAAAGGACCCTACGATGACAAATAAGAAACAACACACTCTTTTTGGAGAGTGTCTTGCCGAATTTATCGGCACTGGCTTGCTGATATTTTTTGGTGTGGGCTGTGTAGCGGCATTAGTGCTAGCTGGCGCTCAATTTGGCCAATGGGAAATCAGTATTGTATGGGGCTTCGGTGTCACCATCGCTATCTACTGTACCGCTGGCGTATCAGGCGCACACATTAACCCGGCAGTGACGATTGCACTTGCGGCATTTCATGGCTTTGATAAGTCGAAAGTACTGCCGTACATTGTGGCTCAACTTTCAGGTGCATTTTGCTCGGCAGCGCTGGTTTACAGTCTATACAGCAACTTATTCGTCGATTATGAAATCGCACATAACTTTGTACGAAGCAGCGAAGACGCTCTAGCAACTGCTGGTATTTTCTCGACCTATCCACACGCTTCACTTTCTTTCTTTGGCGCTTTTGCGGTGGAATTCGTGATTACAGCGGTACTAATGTTCGCAATCTTAGCATTAGGTGATGAAAACAATGGTGCTTCACGTGGGGCGATGAACCCTCTGCTGATCGGTATTCTAATTGCCGTTATCGGTGGTTCACTTGGTCCACTGACTGGCTTTGCGATGAACCCTGCTCGTGACTTTGGCCCTAAACTCTTCGCTTACTTTGCTGGCTGGGAACATGCCCTAACTGGTGCTCGTGATATTCCTTACTTCATCGTGCCTGTTCTTGCTCCTATCGCTGGTGCTTGTTTCGGTGGATGGTTATACCCGAAAGCAATCGCCGCATACTTACCAGTAGAAGGCCAAGGCTGCACGATTCCAAATCAATGTGAAGAAGAAGCTGAAGTTAAACAAGCAAACGCATAATTCAAACTCTATCGATTTAGCGCGCTTCGCTTAGCGAGTGGGGCGCCAGTAATCAACTAAAATTATAATGACAGAAACAAAAAGGACACCACTATGACTGAGCAAAAGTATATCGTTGCCTTAGACCAAGGAACCACTAGCTCTCGTGCCGTAATTCTTGACCACGATGCAAATATCGTGAGTGTGTCACAACGTGAATTTACTCAGATCTACCCAGAAGCGGGTTGGGTTGAACATGATCCTCTAGAAATCTACGCGACTCAATCATCTACATTGGTTGAAGTACTTGCTAAATCAGGCATTCGAAGTGATGAAATTGCAGGTATCGGTATTACGAACCAACGTGAAACAACTGTTGTATGGAATAAAGAAACAGGCAAGCCAGTTTATAACGCGATCGTTTGGCAATGTCGTCGTACTGCATCGATTTGTGAAGAGCTAAAAGAGCGTGGACTAGAAGATTACATCCGCGAAAACACAGGCTTGGTACTAGACCCTTACTTCTCAGGTACGAAAGTTAAGTGGATTTTAGACAATGTAGAAGGCGCGCGTGAAGATGCTGAAGCCGGTAAACTGTTGTTTGGTACGATTGATACATGGTTAGTTTGGAAAATGACTCAAGGCCGTGTTCACGTAACGGATTACACGAACGCTTCACGTACAATGATGTTTAACATCAACGATATGTGCTGGGACGAGAAAATGCTAAAAGAGCTTGGCATTCCAGCATCTATGTTGCCAGAAGTTAAGCGTTCATCAGAAGTGTATGGTCAAACGAACATTGGTGGTAAAGGCGGTACTCGTATTCCAATCGCTGGTATTGCTGGTGACCAACAGGCGGCGCTTTACGGTCAGATGTGTGTAGAAGCTGGTCAGGCGAAAAACACATACGGTACAGGTTGTTTTCTATTGATGAACACAGGCCAAGAGAAAGTAACGTCTAAAAATGGTCTGCTTACAACACTTGCATGTGGTTCGAATGGTGAGCCTGCTTACGCGCTTGAAGGTGCGGTATTCATGGGTGGTGCATCTATTCAATGGTTACGTGATGAAATGAAGCTACTAGCAGATGCGAAAGATTCAGAATACTTCGCGACTAAAGTGGATTCGTCAAACGGTGTTTACGTTGTTCCTGCGTTTACAGGTCTTGGCGCACCATACTGGGATGCTTACGCTCGCGGTACGATTGTAGGTCTAACTCGTGGCGTTAACTCTAATCACATCATTCGTGCGACATTGGAAGGTATTGCTTACCAAACTCGTGATGTACTAGATGCGATGCAAGCGGATTCAGGCATTAAGTTATCTGCACTTCGCGTGGATGGCGGTGCGGTGGCGAATAACTTCCTAATGCAGTTCCAAGCTGATGTACTGGACACGCAAGTTCGTCGTCCTAAAGTAACGGAAGTAACGGCACTTGGTGCAGCTTACCTTGCTGGTCTAGCGGTTGGTTTCTGGGATGGTGTTGATGAACTAGCAGACAAAGCCGAGCTAGATCGTAGCTTCGAACCTCATCATGATGAAGAGAAACGTAACCGTCGTTATAAAGGTTGGAAGCGTGCTGTACGTTGTGCTCAAACTTGGGCAGAAATGCACGACGACGAAGACTAAGAGAAAATCATGCAGCTCTGTGGTAGGGCTGCATAGGTAAGATTTGAGAGTAATTAGTAGGTATTACTCTCTTTGCTCAAGAAAAAGCTCAATAAGTAAAAAGCCCAAACAAATGTTTGGGCTTTTTATATTGGGTGTCTCGATTTTAAACGGTTGGCATTAAGCCTTTGCTTCTTTTAAAGAGTCAGCTTTCTTCTCTTGTTGCATTTTTGCAAGGAAGTAGATGTTCACACAAGCGATGAAACCATTTGTCGCCACAACCGGCCAAGCATCAATCATGACACCGTATGCGGTGAACAAGCCACAACCGATAAAGTTAAGTACGCGCAAACGAACAATGTCCTTCATTGTCAGTGAGATAGCAACCATGATAGATGCTGCGTAGCCTAAGATTTCAACCATATTGAATTCCATTATTTGATCCTCTTAATTTGCCGATTGTCTGTCGGTACCAATTCTTCTCATCTTGAGAATATTGAGGAAGCTCCGTGCCTCGAATGGTCTGGTTATATTAACTGTGGTGAACTATAACAAGCGTGAATTTGTGATGAAACCCCCAAAATTGGCATAAGTGAAGGTTAGCGATTACGCAAACGTTTAATAGTATTTCCTATCGATAAATTACTGTTTATGTTGAGAGTAATTCCCCCGAAGGCATTGATTGAACAAAGGATGGTTGCATATGGGTTCGAGAGCGATTCGACGTGTTACAAAATGGTGTGTTTCTCTAAGCTTGGCTGGAATGTTAGCGGCTTGCACGACAACAGTGCCTGTTGATAGCCATGATTATGGAATGGTCACCAGTGGTGACTTTTCATTCATGAACAAGAATGTAAAAACCTACTCTTGGCATCCGAATTCCGAGCGCGCTTATTTAGCTAATGACATCGATAGTACAGAAGTAACCGACATGGTGAAAAAGGCCATTGAAACCGAAATGCACTTGCGAGGTTACCGTTTACAAAAAGGTCAAAGAGCAGGGGATGTCATTATTGGGTTTGGTTTGGCGGAAGAGTCGGTGCTGAAAGATTCAACGATCTTCGATTACACCAAGCTTTCAACCGGGATTCCTTTTTACGATAAAAGTGGCAATAAAGTGGATAAAGGGTCTTTATATATGGTGATGTATCGTCCAAATATGACTCAGCCATTGTGGCAAACGCTCGCTCAAAGTGGCATAGAACAGGGCTTAGCCAAGCAGCAACGTAAAGAGCGAATTACTACCTATATTTCTATGATTTTACGCGACTTACCGAAAGTAAACCCTTAATCATCATATTGCTATTAAAGAAAATTGCCGTTATATTTCGCAATCTAAATGATAATGAATATCGAAATCATTACCATAAATTCATCTAAGGATTGCTATGAACCGCCAACTTTCAACAGCATTAATTTGCTTGTTTTCGTCAGCAGCACTGGCTGCACCAGTCACTATTGAACATAAGCTAGGCAAGACAACATTAGAGCAAAGCCCAGAAAGAGTTGTTGTTATTGGGGTAGGAGCTTTGGATGCCTTAAATGCATTTGGTGTTGAGCCTGTAGCGGTGGCGAAAGCGGGCACGTTACCGAGCTATCTGAAAAAGTACTACTCAGATGACTATGCATCTGCGGGGAGCTTATTCGAACCGGACTTTGAAAAGATTTATATGCAAAAGCCGGATTTGATCATCATTGGTGGTCGTGCGGCAGAAAAGTACGACGAACTGACGGACATTGCCCCAACAGTATTGTTTGCAGCGGAAGACGGGCAAGGCTACTGGGAAAGCACTCAAGAGCAGTGGCGTAAGCTAGCTAAAATCTTTGACAATGCCGACAAAGTTGAACAAACGATCGACAAGCTAGATGCTGAATTTAAACAAATTAAAGCGTATAACCAGAAAAATAATGTCGATGCCTTAACGGTGATGAGTTCAGGGAATAACATCACTACCTTTGGTGCTCAGTCTCGATTCTCTTCTATTTATAAAGATTTTGGCTTCTCTGAAACCGTGGAAGGCATTAAGCCAACGCGCCATGGTGATTTGATTTCTTACGAGTACATTCGTAATGCTAACCCAACGACATTACTAGTGATTGATCGTAATAAGCTAGTGAATAAAGGGGAAAGCACAACCAAGCAAGATTTTGAAAATGATTTAGTGAAAGCGACCAGCGCTTATAAAAATAATGCGGTGACTTTCCTTGATGTTAATGCTTGGTATTTGTCTATTTCCGGCGTGACGGCGACGGAGCAAATGGTTTCAGATGTAAAACAGTCAATCGGGCTAAAGTAGAATCTTCTTGAGCAGAGGTTAACTTTGAAAAAGTTATTGCTTGTTCTACTGCTGTTAAGCCTTGCCTCATTATTTGTTGGGGTCAGTGATGTGTCACTAGCAGCGATTGTTGCTGGTGACCCACAAGCGATAGAACTTCTTTTCACAAGCCGGTTCCCTCGGCTTCTTTCGATTTTGTTAGCGGGTGCAGGTTTAAGTATTGCTGGTTTGATTATGCAGCAAATTAGCCAAAACCGTTTCGCGGCTCCTTCCACGTCAGGTACGTTTGAATGTGCCATGCTTGGTTACGTATTAAGCCTAGTCCTATTTGGTGATGGGCAAAATCTACTCGTTATTTTCGGTGTATCGATGGCGGGTACATTATTGTTCGTTCAGCTTATCAGCCGAATTCAATTTAAGAATGCTGTTTTTGTTCCTTTAATTGGTCTGATTTTCGGTAACGTTGTCGAATCAATGGCGATGTTTGTCGCTTACAAGTTCGATGCTGTACAAAACCTATCAGGATGGGCGGTCGCTAACTTTGCCAATTTGCTAATGGGCGATTATGAGCTGCTATTTATCGCTGTCCCAGTTGCGCTCTTGAGTTATATGTACGCGACAAGAATTTCAGCCGTGGGAATGGGGAAAGACTTCGCGGTGAACTTGGGATTGAAATACCAACAAGTTTTGATTATTGGGGTTCTTTTGGTTTCCGTGATGTCTGCGACTATCGTCATGATTGTCGGTCAGCTACCTTTCTTGGGTTTGATCGTGCCTAATATTGTTAGCCGTTTTTACGGTGATAACTTGCGTCGAAATATCCCTATCACCGCCATTGCGGGAGCGCTGATCGTACTAGTGTGCGACTTGGTTGGCCGAACGATAATCTTCCCTTATGAAGTGCCAATTTCTATGATTATTAGTATCTTAGGCGGGGCTGTGTTCATTTACCTTGTATTGAAAGGTGAAAAGCATGCGTGATTCTAGCCGTTTACTTCTACTGCTCTTAGTGGCAGTGCTCTTTGCTGGTTTGTTTATCGGCGTGGGGCTGACAGCAGACAACTATGAGTATTTTCTTTCTCGCCGAGTTCCTAAAGTACTAGCCATGATTCTCGCTGCTGTGGCTATCGCTCAATCCTCTTTGGTGTTTCAAACCATCACCAATAATCGGATTTTGACACCAAGTATTATGGGCTTTGATGCCCTATATATATTGACCCAAGTCTTGATCGTTGTACTTTTCGGCGGTTTAAGTGTGATGGTGATTAATCCGTTCTTAAACTTTGCGCTGTCGACCAGTTTAATGCTCATTTTCTCATTGTTGTTGTTCACGTTTTACTTTCGTAAACAAAGAGCCAATATTTTAGTGCTGCTTTTGTTGGGTGTTATTTTTGGTCAGCTCTTTGGTAATGTCGCTTCGTTCTTGATCATGCTGCTTGATCCCAATGAATTCGCATCGGTCTTGAATAGCATGTTTGCGAGTTTCAATAACGTAAACGATGATTTGGTTTATTGGACAGCTCCTGTTCTAGCTTTGGTCAGTATTCTACTGTATCGGTTAAATAGGCAGTTAGATGTACTTTGGTTGGATACCGATAACGCGATCAGTTTAGGTGTCGATGTAAGGAAAATAACTCGATATTGCCTAATTCTGTCAGCCATATTGATTGCCATTTCGACCGCTGTCATTGGGCCAATCATGTTTTTTGGGTTACTGGTAACGAATTTAACTCGGGAATGGTTCAGTTCGTATCAGCATAGAATATTGCTTGTTGGGTGCTCGCTTTTGTCTGTCGCGATACTGTTAACGGGGCAGTGGATGGTTGAGAATCTATTTGAATTTGAAACCAAGCTTAGCGTTGTAATTAATTTTGTGGGAGGGATTTATTTCCTCTCGATGCTTGTTCGAAACAAGGTGATATAGGCCTACCATGATTCAATTGGATAAACTAACGAAGTATTTCGGAAAGCACACGGTTGTCGAACAAGCGAGTGCAAACTTTGAAAAAGGAAAAGTCACTTCGATTATCGGCCCAAATGGTGCTGGAAAAAGTACGTTGCTTTCAATGGCTAGCCGACTAACAGAAAAAGACGGTGGTAAAGTCCTTATTGATAGCAAAGATCTTGTTGATTGGGATACGAAAGCGTTGGCTAAAAAGTTGGCGGTTTTACGGCAAGCAAACTCGATTACCATGCGGTTTACTGTTCGTGAAATGGTCTCATTTGGTCGCTTTCCTTATTCGCAAGGGAAGTTAACGGCTCACGATGAGAAAGTAATCGAACAAGCTATCACTTACTTGGGTCTCAACGCTATTGAGAATAAGTACTTAGATGAACTGAGCGGAGGGCAAAGGCAATTGGCGTTCATCGCGATGGTCATTGCTCAAGACACGGATTACGTGTTCTTGGATGAACCGCTTAATAACCTAGACATCAAACACTCCCTTCAGATCATGAAAAACATTCAGCGCTTAGCGCACGAAATGAATAAGGCAGTAGTGGTTGTGATTCATGACATTAACTTTGCGTCATGCTATTCAGACAAAGTGATCGCGTTGAAAAAAGGCAAGATTGTCGCCAATGGCTCTGTAGAAGAGGTCATTGAAGAACGCGTGCTTGAAAGCATTTACGACACGCCTTTTAACGTTATGACTGTCGAAGGAAAAAGGATGTGTACCTACTACTAGTGAGCGTTATCGCTTAACTTAGGTTCTCATTTCGATCTAAAAAGCCTGAAGGTGAATACCCGAAGGCTTTTTTAAACGCATTAGAAAAGTTTGAAGGGTGATGGTAACCCGCCTCATATGCCGCTTCTGTTATCGTCATCGAGCCTCTCTCAATATGTTGTTTAGCTACCTCTAGGCGTCTTTGCCTAATATAAACCGCGGTTGTGACCCCAAGCTCTTGCTTAAAACGCCTTTGCAGGTTCGATACGCTCATCATCATATGTTCGGCAATGGTTTCTAAGCTTATCTCTTCATTTAGGTGGGACTCGATGTAATGAATCGTGTCATTGATTTTTTGGTCTCTATCGTGAACTTTGTTATCGAATGCATTTTGGAACAGCCTAGATTCTAATTGTTCACACACTAAGAGGATCAATTGCTGTACGGTTATTTCAGTTGCGAGTGAATTCAGAAACGAAGGGTTGTTTTCATTTTCAATAACTTTACTCGCGAGCGACACCATTTCAGTGGTCACTTGGATATTTTGAAACGCCTCTGACGTTTCGAGAAAAGGCATGTTGTCTGCTAAGTTACCGCTAAGTTGTTTCATCCACTGCGGAGACATCATGATGTTGAGTTTGGTGACTTGGTTCCCGGCGTTAATTTTTCGCCTAAAGTTGGTCGGTTTATCTAGGTTTACAATGATCGCTTGCGGTGAGTGCTCTGCATTTAACGCAAAGTTTAAGTTGTTGTAGCCGAATTCTATTTCCCCTTCTAAAAGCAGCGTAATGATGACAGAAGAGGGCGCTACGGAAACGACTTCGGAATCACTGAGCTCGACGGCTTTACTTCCATGAATAGAGTAGTGCTCCCCACATCGGTAAGAAACGAACTGACCTTGTACCAATGGTGAGTCGACATTTTTCCTTGTTCCAACAATCAGTTGCTTCTCAGAATCTTCAATCTTCTTGGTTAGCGCGACTTTCTTTACCGCTTTTCTAGGACGGATAAGTTGTTGGTTTGCCATTTTAACGTTCCTCATAACAGTTATGCGTTTTTGCATAACTCATTCAGCTATCTATTAATGAAATTGAAACTTAACATGTTTGCGAATTATTATCATTTGTATTTAGGAATAGTTTCATGGAAACGGCGAATATCACTCCCAAAAGAAAGACACTACTTGGCTTTGCGATCGCGATGGCGTTAAGTGGTGGTTCACAAGCTCAAGAAAGCACAGACTTTGAAGAAGTCGTTGTGTGGGGGACGAAAGTATCCAGTAGTTCAGAATCGGTATATGCGGAAGACATGTCTCTGAAGCAAGCCGATCATATGTCTGATTTATTGCGTGATATTCCTGGTGTTGATGTAGGGGGCACACACTCAGTTAACCAACGAATTAACATTCGAGGGTTGGGGGAAACGGATCTTGATATTCGACTTGATGGCGCATCTCAACACGCCAACATGTTCCACCATATTGGAAACCTGACATTAAACCCTGACATCATTAAATCTGCGGATATTCAGGTCGGTAACAACTCAGTGACGCAGTCTGGTTTAGGTGGCGCGGTTTACTTTGAAACAAAAGATGCTACAGATTTGCTGCGTTATGATGAGACATTCGGTGTCCGTGTATTTGGTGGCATTGCGTCGAACAATAGCGAACAAGGATCTGTCACGGTATTTGGCAAGCTATCAGATAAAGTGGATGCGCTTGTTTATGGTCACGGTGTTAGCCGAGATAACTTCGAAGACGGTGACGGCGTTGAAACGTTCGGCGCGGAAGGCGACGTGTACAATGTGTTAGCGAAAGTGGGCTTTGAACCGTCGGACTTACATCGTTTCCAACTGAGCCTCGATATGTATCGTGACAGTGGGGATTATAACCCGCGTCCTGATATGGCAGGCTCTGCAAATAACGTGTTTACGGGTGATGACCTGGTTCCTACCGATTATGACCGTGACACCTATACAGCGACGTACCAACTTCGTGGTGAGAAACATACAGGCAAAGTAAACATTTACTCTAGTAGCACTGAAATTGTGCGCGATGAATCGGTGATCACAAATTGGCGACCAACTCGTGCTTCTGAAAATAGCGCTGAAAACGAAAACTTCGGCATCAATACAAAATTCCAGTCTCAGCTTGCGTTAGCCGGGTTAGATAACTCTGTGGTGTATGGTGCGGAATACTTAGATAGAACGACCAGCAGTGAATACGGCAGTGAGAAGTTTATGGAAGAATCCACGACTTCAATTGCGGTCTTTGTTGAAGATACGCTGTACCTAACTGACGACTTGTTTGTAATGGCTGGTTTACGTTATGACGACTATCAACGCGATGCAGTGACGAGTGATAAGAGTTTCAATGAGGTGACATGGTCGCTCGGCGCCGATTGGCAGTTTGCGAATGATTGGGCAGTGTTTGCCAACACACGCTCTTTGTTCAAAGGCCCAGAGCTACTTGAAACTTACATTCGATACCAGGACGTGGCTTATGTTGATGACGACATAAAAGCGGAGACTGGTCAAAACACGCAGGCTGGTCTGAGATTTGATAAACAAATCGATAGCCACTATGTGGGTGCAACGTTTACGGCATTCAAAACCACCATTGATGACTACATTACAGAGGCTTATCAAGGTGCGACGGGTTCTTACCGAATCTATAACCTTGGTGATGCGGAAATCGAAGGCTTTGAGTTGAGTGCGACTTACGGCTACGAGATGTTCCACTCGAAAGTGTCATTCTCTCGCTCTGATAATGAAGATGTAACGAATGGTGGGCCTATCATCGCTGGTAACGGTAATAGTAGCGACATTGGTGACAGCATTGCGGTGACTTTAGACTACCAAGCTGATTCCATTGATACTCAGTTTGGCTGGACGTCAATTGTTGTACTGGAAGAAGATAACGTAGTTGAAGGAACTGATCCAAAAGAAGCGTACGATGTGCATAACTTGTATGCGCAGTGGCTACCTGCAGATGTTGAAAACCTAAGTGTTACTTTCGGTATCGATAACATTTTTGATGAGCTTTATGTTTCTCATGCTTCAAGAAGTGGACTAGCTCGTACAGCGGTTACCGATGATTATGAACCAGGGCGTAACTACAAGCTGTCTCTTGCTTATCAATTTTAATGTGATTCATTATGACAACAGTATTTGAAACCAAAGTCGAGATCCACTCTTCAAACGCGAGTAAATACCTAACCGTGTTATGCCGTCACTTTGCTCGGAAAGTGTCGGCAGATTGGAGCGATACTCAAGGGGTAGTTGAGTTCCCAGTGGGAACTAGTCGATTCTTAGTTAATGACCAGTCTGACATGCTCACGATTGTATGCAGTGCCAGCAATCAAAAAGAGCTTGATGTTCAAAAGTCGATAATAGAAGGACATGTTCACTTGTTCTCTCGACGAGAAAAGATCAGTTTAGAGTGGCAATAAGCTAGTCTGTTAAATAAGGGTGACATTAGTCACCCTTATTTTTTTGGACGAATAGCCTAAGTAAGGCGGCAGTTATAGTCAGCTAAGGCGATAGTAGTCACAAGGTGTTTTGTAAAATGTTAACATTTCATTAACTCGTGATATATTGTCTCAAATTCAATAAAGGAGCTTAGGGATGAAGCTTTCGATATCCAGTAAGTTACAGTTAGGTTTTCTGTTACTTGTCGTACTTTTTATCGCATCTGCAAGTTTTACCTACCGCAGTGTTAGTACTGTAGAACAACACACTCACTCATTGCTGACAACAGATTTACCCACCGTCGATACCAGTCGCGCTATCGGACAATCCGTGCAGGCCAGTTTGTCCACGGTGAGGGCTTATATGCTATTAGGCAATGACGAAGTGCTTGGTCAGCAGCAGCTAAATCACCTTACAGCAATCGCAGAAGAAACGGCTGCGACTATCCCGACATTGGAGCAGCACTTATCATCTGAACGTTACGAGCAAATATTGATTCAGTGGCAAGATTTCAGTCAGTCGTTATCTGCGTTAAGCGAATTAGCGCACAGCGATGAAAACTTGCTAGCCCACAATTTGTTTATTAATGAAGCCGCCCCTATTGCTGAAGTCGCGCTCGATCAGTTGCAAGGTCTGATTAACGATGAAGCGTCCAATAAAGAAGGGGGTGAGCGTAAGCGTTTATTCCGCTTATACGCTGACAGTTATACGTCGCTTGCTAATGCACTAGCTTCTATGCGTGACTTTTTGATTTATGGCCATGACGACTACTTAAGTAAGTATGCTGACTTTATCAAGTCCCATGAAAAATCAGTGGCAGAAATTGAAAGTAAAGTTGATTTACTGTCCGGCAGTGATAAAGGGCTTTGGGAATTGTTCAAAGAAATGCAGCAGTTGTATTTTCCTTTGGCAGAACAAGTCGTTGCGTTACGCAAATCTTCGGATTGGAATAAAGCGAACGCTTATATGTCGAGCGTGGTGATCCCGAATGCAACCAAGCTTGAACAAAGTCTAGATAAGATCGTATCGGACCAACAAAGAATCGCGGACCAGAGCGGACAAGGTATCCAAAAAAATGTCCAACAAGTAAGTACCTTGCTGATTGCAGCTGCTTTAGTTGTATCCTTAATCGCTGTATTCGTCGCTAGATACCTCGGACGCAGTATTGGTTCTAGGGTTTCTAACGTTGCCAAGCGTGCAGAGTTGATCGCTCAAGGTGATGTTTCCCAACCGAACCTAAAAATATCCGGACAAGATGAGCTAACGACTTTGACGGTATCGATCAATCAGATGAATGATTCATTACGCGACATTGTCCAAGGGGTAACAAGAAAAGCAGAGCAGGTCGATTCAAGCATGGCCGAACTACTTCAATGTAACCGTGACACAATTGATGAAGTCGACAATCAAAAAGTGAATATTGATCGAATGGGGCAGGAGATTGGAGAAGTCTCTCAATCGGCGAATAATACTGCGGTATTAGCCCAAGAATCGGTGCAGTCATTGAGTGATTCTCAGCAAGAGCTAAGCGAAGGTGCGTCTGCCTTAGATCATAATCGAGAGGTAGCGATAAAGTTGGATGAAACCATTGATAAAGCCAATCGACTCGTGAGTGAGCTGAGCAAAGAAAGCGAAGCAATAGGACGCGTTACTGAGGTGATCGAAGGTCTAGCGGAACAAACCAACTTACTTGCCTTGAACGCCGCGATCGAAGCTGCTAGAGCCGGCGAATATGGACGTGGTTTCGCTGTCGTCGCAGATGAAGTTCGTTTACTTGCAACTCGGACTACGGAATCTACCACTGAGATTAATACGATTGTTAACGCGATTCAAACGTCGACATCTTCTGTGGTGAAAGAGATTGAACTGAGCCAAGGCTTGGCAAAAGAAGGAGCATCTCATACCGAGCAGGCTGTAGAGAAGTTAAACTCAACCACAAACTTGATTGCTACCCTAAATGAGCAAATGTTGAATTTAGCGTCTGCCGCCGATCAACAATCGAATGCCACACAAGCGATTACAGAGCTGGTGGATGGAGTGACTCATTCAGTCGAAGGAGTATCCAGTATTAGTCAGAACTCAGATAAAACAACCAACCAAGTTCGAGACCGAGTGACTGAGCTTAATCAAGAGATGGATAAGTTCAAACTCTCTTAACTAAGTAGATTATAGAAGCTTATTCATATCGTTAATCTATGAATAAGCTTCCTTTATTGAAGAGTTTTAATATCTTTTGGACTGCTAAATGTAACTAATTTTAGATTAACGTAAATCTTAGTAAACTTACCCTATATTCTGCTGTGGCTTGGATATACTGAAATAAATGATTTTTCAGGATATCTATCAAATGAACTTCTCTCTTAAGCTTCCTCTTGTTCTCATTAGCTCAATGTCATTTGTTTCTTCAGCTTTCGCAGCGCCAACTATTGTTCCTGATCCTCCAACGCTTGGAGCGAAAGGTTATGTGTTAATGGACTTCCATTCCGGTGAAGTCATCGTTGAGCACAACTCCAACACACCACTTAACCCTGCAAGCTTAACCAAGCTGATGACAAGCTATGTCGCTGGCCAAGAAATGCTAAGAGGAAACATTTCTGAAAATGATAAAGTCAGAATCAGTCAAAATGCTTGGGCAAAAAACTTCCCCGATTCTTCGAAGATGTTTATCGAGGTGAATACCGACGTAAACATGATGGATCTCTATCGAGGTTTGATTGTTCAGTCGGGTAACGACGCGAGTGTGGCAATTGCAGAGCACGTGGCAGGCTCGGAAGGGGCGTTTGTCGGCTTAATGAATTCATGGGCTGCGAACCTCAATCTGACCAATACCCAGTTTGCCAATGCACATGGCTTAGATGCTGAAAATCTCTATTCTACACCTTACGATATTGCTCTGTTAGGACAAGCCATCATCAAAGATTTACCTGATATCTATAGCCTCTATAGCGAAACCTCTTATACATATAATGGTATTACACAGTACAACCGTAACGGACTTCTGCGTGATAGAAGTATGAACGTTGACGGAATGAAAACTGGTTACACTTCTGGCGCTGGGTACAGTTTGGCAAGTTCTGCGACACAGGGTGACATGCGCTTGATTGCGGTTGTGATGGGGGCGTCTAGCGCGAAAAGTAGGGAATCAGAAAGTAAGCAGCTTTTGAGTTATGGCTTCCGTTTCTTCGATACGGTTAATCCACACAAGAGTAACGACCAAGTCGCGGTTGAACGCGTGTGGTATGGAGAGGCTGATAGCATCAAGCTTGGTGTGGCAGAAGACGCTTATGTCACGCTACCCCGCAGTGACCGAAATAAACTGACGGCATCGGTAGAGTTGAACGGTGAACTTAAAGCGCCTATCGAAAAAGGGGCAGTGCTTGGCCTTGTTCATTACACTGTCGATGGAGAGGATGTGAAATCACAACCTTTAATTGCGCTCGAATCAGTGGAAAAAGGAAGTTTGTTTAAACGACTGCTTGATACCGTTAAGTTGTTCTTTGCAGGACTCTTTTCTTAACCTAAGCCCCGATTAGTTATATAGCTCGACAAATTGATTCGTTGAACCAAAACTGAAACGTCGCTTTTGATAAGCTCATGATTGTAAACACAATAGGAGCTAAATCATGTTAGATCCAATGGCGATTTCAAATTATTTAGGCGGGTTATTGATTGCGTTAGGGCTTTATCCTTTTGTCCTAGTCGGAATTCAGTTTGCAGTTTTTGAGGAAAAAAAGCGGCGTCGAATTACCAATTGGTACAACGCAGCCTGCTTTGTTTTGGTAGCGGTATTATTCTACTTACACATGCAGACAGAAGTTATCTACGGGAAGTCGTTGCTCGATGCTTGGCATGCACAAAACCCAGAATAACCGAAAAGGCGAAGTCATATGACTTCGCCTTTTTATTTATAGATTAGGCGTACATCTCTTAGGCTATACGGCTATCTCACCACCATCTTGACGGCGAATAACCACCGTAGATGCACGTGGTCTTAATGTTGTGTCACTAGGTGTCACTTGAGTCGCATCTTCACTGTATGGCCAATTAGAAGGGTGCTGAATGTTGATAAAAACGGATTTGTAGTCAGGACTCATAGCAAAACCTGTCACCTCACAACCATTAGGCCCGACGAAAAATCGTTTTAGTTGGGCTTGGTTAGACTCATTGATCGATTCATTCCCTGATAAGCGAGATGGTACAACGGCTAGCATTTGGTCATTGGTGTAACTTGTCACTTCTGATGCGCCATTGTCGGTTTGTATCCATAGGATACCTCGCCCGTCAAATGCTAGGCCGTCGGGGCTCGCAAATTGGTTTAAATCATCAAGGCCAGAGCGGTTAGTCTCTTCTAGGTCGCCATCAGCAGGTGAACCGAATACAAAAATATCCCATTCAAAGTCAGTAACAGTAGAACCTTCGTCCCAACGAATAACGTGACCAAACTTATTAATCGCTCTTGGGTTAGCAGCATCGGTTTGATCTTCGGTTCGTTTGGTGTTGTTTGTAAGGGTTAGATAAACAGTTCCTGTCTTAGGATCAACCGCGCACCATTCAGGTCTATCCATTGGCGTTGCTCCCAGTAAATCAGCAGCACCGGCAGTGTTAATGATTATCTCTGCGAGTGACCCAAATTCATCGGCGAGCGTGCCGCCATTAGAAGTTGGGCTTTCCATCGTTAATGGTAGCCACTCGCCGCTTCCATCGTCGCTAAATTTAGCTACATAGAGTGTGCCTGCGTCCATATATTTGTCTCCGGTAACGAGACGGTTATTAGGTGAAGCATCGGCTGAATCCCATACTGCATCGGAAACAAATTTATACAGGTACTCGAAGCGAGAATCATGCCCGGAATAAAAGACAACAGGCTGGCCTTCGGTCAGTTTGCCAAACGTACATCCTTCATGGCGGAAACGACCGAGTGCGGTGCGTTTTTTGGCGCGGGAGTTTTGCGTGTATGGGTCAATTTCGACAATGTAACCATGCCCGTTTGCTTCGTTACGATAATCATCAAGGGCTGAAGCGCCTGATTCCGTCACGTTAAAACGCGAAAACTCGTCGGATCGTTCTTCATTGTGGTCTGATAGTGTATCCCACCCATATCGAGTACCCGTTGTGGAAACGCCGATACGTTCTTGCTCTTCAGTGCGAACACCGGTGTTTACGAAGTAACCCGGCCAGTTTTCTTCACACGTTAGGTAGGTGCCCCAAGGCGTATAACCGTTACCACAGTTATTCAATGTGCCTCTAGCCTGGCTACCATCTTGCGAGAATTTAGTTTTAAGCAGCGCATGGTTAGCAAGAGGGCCTGAAACATCCATGACTGTTGCGCCTGTATATCGGCGATTTAGCGGATCATCGTCGATGACAGTCCATGTATCGCCAATAAGGGTAATACGTACAACAGAGACACCATGTGCGTTGATTTCCTTACGTACTTCGTCAATATCACTGCGAACTCCGTTTGTTGAAGTCGGACCGTTTGGATGCAGTGCATTGGAATCAATGTATTCATGATTGATGACTAAAAGCCCATCATTACCGTCAGTGCTGATTGGAAAGAAGTGCATTCCGTCGTGATGCATACCCAATGCGTTTGCTTGATCATCGGAAGTGTTGGAGCCATCACTTTGCCAAGGGTTGCCGAACGTGTTTAGTGGCGTTCCCCATGGCGCGAGGATTTGTGCTGTATAACCTACAGGAACAACGACACCATCGGTCAGTGAACCTTGAATTGAATCGAAATTAAGTACGGCGTTACTCTGACCACTCTGAGAGCCAGTATCCACACCAGAAGTATTGCTTCCACAGCCAGAAAGCCCGAATGCTCCGAAAGCGGTCATCGCGCTTAAACCGAGCCCGCCTTTGAGTACTTTTCTTCTAGATAGGCTTGCTTCTAGTACGGCTTCAAAAGGTCTATTCTTACTTTTATTAAATAAAGTACTGTCAAAGGTTTCTTTGCTCATGTGTAATGCGTCCTATGTAGTTTATTAGAATTAATTTGTTAGCAATCCTGATAGAGAAAGGTGACGCTTTATTGCAAGTTTAGTTAAGCTTTTGTTTCCAAATGATTACATTAAGATATTTTGTAGCATAGTGATGATGAATTACTTTGGTTATCTTTGAGAACTGTGTATAAATGCCGTATTCAACCTGAATAGAGAGAACATCATGAAACTTGATAAGTTAGATAATAAAAATCGTCGTATTCGCAAAAAATTGTATTTGGGCGAGTTTGCCATTTTAGGTTTCGAGGTGAGCTGTGTAACGTCTATCAATGATTTCGATAGCTATGATCAGTTTGTGGATGAGTTTATCGACTACATCGACAGTATTGGATTATGTTTCGGTGGCGGTGGTCTTGAGTTGTTTGAAGGTTTCTTGTGCTCAATTGAGCGTTACCGTTCAGTAACGGAAGAAGAAAAAGCATTAGTGGCGACTTGGTTGGAAAATCGTAGAGAAGTGACCAAAGTTGAAACGAGTGAGCTCGTTGATGCTAACTACTTGTAAGTAAAAATAAAAAGCAGCCAGTTCGGCTGCTTTTTTGAATCTAATGTTAAGCGTTTTCTTCGTTCACTTTGGCGTAGAAATGCAGTAGTTCAGTCAGTTCTTTGACCCAGCCAAATGCATCGGTCGGAGCGTTTTTCAAGATCTCTTCGACTTTTGCACAATGTATTTCTAAGTTAATCGCTTCTTCTAAATTGAAAGAGATTGAGTAGAAATGCCAGAGCAATAATCTTGTCATTCTTTCGATGTTTTGCTGAGAGTTTTCTGACTCCGAAAATGCAAGATTGACCTCGCCCAATGCAATAGCAGTCATTCGCAGCATCGCATCAAATTTAGCCGATTGCATTCGCTCTTCGCTTGTCACTTCTTCTTGCTCGAATGTGAATAGCTCATTCATAGCATCTTCTGGAACTAAGCGGTGAATCATACGCAGGCTGAACTCCTCAAGTTCGTGGCGTGGCATGGTGAGTAAACTATTGAGCGTGTAATCGCGTTGCATGTGAATTCTCTTAGCTAACAAGAAAGGGGCGCTAGTGTAATGGAGATTGAACTAAGGTTCAAAACTAACGCGTTATTTATTCCCTTAGCGTCCTTTCTGTGAGTTGTTTGGCTCAACTAAGCCAATTAACGAGCGGTCGGCTGATAGTTCATAGATGCATCATTTTTCATAAATATATTGCTCGCAATGAGGCTGCCGATACAAATGAAAAATAATGCCGCCCAAGTTGTGAGATCGGGAACTTCACCAAAAATGGGGATGGCCAGCAAAGTGGCGATGGCTGGTGTCGCTGAGCCGAACGCTGCGGAACGTTCAGCGCCAAGCTTACCAACCGCGTATAAATAAGTGAATGCAGCGATTAGGCCTGCACCAACGCCTTGTAGAGATAGGTGTACAAGTAACTCTTTATATGGCCAAACATTAAGCGGAGAGTTGAATAAGTGGCTATCTAGTGCGCCAAATGCTATCGACAAGAGCAGAGTGATACTAGAAAAGAGCGAAACTAACCCTGCCGTCACCAGAGCATTGAGGTTCGCCACTCGAGCCGATATGGTAAAAATAGCCCACATGAAGCTTCCTAGTAAGAACAATAAGTGCCCTTGAGTTTGCTGCCAATTGTAGGTGCTGATACTCGTACTCAAAAATATCGAAATACCAACAATAATCAAACCAATTCCAATGATGCGGTGTGAGCTAAGAGGCTGCTTATAGAACATGACAGCAATTCCCGTAACAAAGAGCGGCAATGTGCCGGGTACGAGTGCGCTGCCATGAGATACCGGGACAAAGTTCATCGCGTAACTTGCAACTAAAAGGTAAGGCAAGCCGCAGCCAATAAACATACCTAATAGATATTTCACAGGAACATTTAGGATCTGTTTTATATGTTTATTAACTAGGGGAAGGAGGACCAATGCTGGTAAAGCAAAGCGAGTCAATGCGATGTCTGCTGGGGTCAAATTAGAGATAGCCCCTCCTTTCAGAGAAAGGAAAAAACCAGCCCATAGCAATAAGGTGACACAAATAGCTAAATATCCGTATTTCATCGAGTTGTAACATATAAGTGGATTCTATAAATATTATTGATGCTTCTAATTAGGGAATGTTGGCAAAAAACGACTAAGTTGTTTGAACTTTGGCGGTTTTCACCATTAAACTGATAATTATTGGTGATACTAATCAACTATGGGAAAGGTATGGATAGAATCGACCTACATTTACTGTCTTTGTTACAAAAAGACGGAAGGCTAACTACTGCCGAGTTAGCTGATCAAGTCGGCTTGTCAGCTTCACCTTGTGCAAGAAGAATCAAACGCCTTGAAGAAAAAGGCATTATCGATGGTTATCGAGTTACGCTATCTCGAGAAAAAGCGGGAATTGCAATGACGGTGTTTGTTGAAGTGAGCTTGAATAACCATCAGGAGCGTTCAATTGATCTATTTGAAGGAGCGGTCGTTGAAATGGAGGAGGTGATCAGCTGTCACGTGGTGTCTGGTGCTTATGACTATTTGTTAGAGGTGGTGAGCAGAGATCTAACCGGATACGAAGAGTTTACACGAAAGCTGCAGCGCCTTGAAAATGTAAAAGACATCCATACTCATTTAGCGATAAGGCAGGTAAAAGGAAACTCAGCATTGCCTATCTATCAGTAGTGTCTTTACGTTTTTAGCAGGCAATAAAAAAAGGAGCTCATAGAGCTCCTTTTTCTGTGTATCTTTTAATGGTATTTGAATCTAGAGATTAAACAGTGACGTTTTTCCTCATCAATACGAAATGAAAATGCGTGTGAATGGTAGTCAATACCATCATTCCAGATTACTTCTCCAAAAATTTTGCAAAGTTCTAGTTCACTTACCGAACCAAATTTCTCCATGTGCTGTACGACAGATAGAAGCTTAGCTTTTACGTCGACTGGGCACTCAATATCATTCAAGCGATTGAAAACTTTGTTTTTTTGCATACACCTAGCCAGATTAATATTTAT
This sequence comes from Vibrio profundi, assembly GCF_043642225.1. GTDB lineage: Bacteria > Pseudomonadota > Gammaproteobacteria > Enterobacterales > Vibrionaceae > Vibrio > Vibrio profundi_A. The sequence continues at coordinate 88,444 of NZ_JBHZSF010000015.1, forward strand.
TGTTAAGTTATATGAAATCTTATGATAACAAATTTCGGGGCACTGTAAATCATTTTGTGATGTATATCGCAATTATTATTCGGATTTGACGTCCAAATGTACAGCTTGCTGATAAATGAAGCAGTGTAATTAACTGTATTTGTTGATTTTTTGTTGCTGTAGGTTTGGTTGTTGAAAAAGTAGTAATGTGAATTTCAGTGAAGGGAAAACTTGAATTTTTATACTAAGGTTTTGAATTTTTAAGTGATAAAGCTTCTTGTTCGTAAAGGCGGCGAAGGGCATCGTATTTACTTTCTAAAGTGGCTAGGTCTTGTAGTAACGATTCTGAGGTACTTACATTATTTTGGCTAGTTTGATAGTTCAACGCTAAGTTGGCTTTCAAGCAGTGAATGCTCATTTCTTTCCACGCGAGCGTTAGCCCTGACACCTCGTCCATTTTCTCTCGAATCAAATGAGTTCTATCTAAAAGTAATTCAGAGAGGTAGGTAGAACTTTCAATCTGGTCATGGAGTTTTTGATGCAATTCCGTTTTCTTAGGGTGCCAAAACGATTGGAGTTCTTTATCTGTAAATTCCTTACTCATAAAAACCTGATGTTCTTGTAGGTTGAGTAATTCGTTGAACCCCATCGTGTTGTGATTGTACCAATGTTCGACTTGGTGTTGCTTGTCGAGTAATTGAGTCCAAGATTGATTCGTACAATGTTGCGCGAAGCAGGCAGAACAGAAGAGGAGCCCCAAAGTACCCAAAATTGTGGTGTATGTTCTGTACGTTAAAGCATTCATTTCTCACCAAATTAACACTTGATTTATATCTCAATACTCTTTGTCTAGATTAGAGTATAGATGAGTGCCTACATTAGTTGTTGTACACTTCTAGGAAGACTCTCTTGCTTGGTGGTGAAGATATAAATGAAAAAAGTGATTATTGGCTTAGTGCTACTTCTACTGATTGGTGGAGGTGGTGCAGCGTACTATTTCTTGGTTATGAATAAAGAGCAAGCAGAACCGGTTGAGCAGGACGTCCCAACACAAGATACGAATGCAATGAAAGATACGGTGGATTCAAAACCAATTATGGATCTGTCCCAACAGATGGGAAAAAAAATCTATTACGTGAAAGAGAGACGTGTTGCGATAGTGAACGATCCTAGTGATGCCGGTGTCATTGAAGGATATAGATATAAATCAGATGAAGTCGAGATTTTAGAAAAAAAAGATGGCTGGGTAAGAATATCAGACTACATCGTTTATGAAGACGGCGGTGAAGAAGTAGCTGAGTGGATCGCTATGGATGGCCTAAGCAAAGACGAAGTTATTATTTCTGATGAAGAAAACCTAGAAATATTAGACTCTTATATTGAGGAGTCTGACGATTTACTTAGTTATAAAGATCAATTTAGAAAAGCGACAAAAGAGTTAATATCAAAAGGTGACTGTTCGCCAGAGGATTTTGATGAATTAGGTGGCTGGGTCAAGTCGATTAAGTTTGAGAATAAGGAAATATATTTCATCTATTGTGATGGGATGAAGCTTGAAAATAAAATCTATCTAGACGTAATTAAAAACGAAACGTTTAGATTGGAATGATTACTATTTATTGATAATTTTATATAATTAACTTTTATAATTAATACTTTGACCGCTACCCTAAAGGGTGGTGGTTTTTTTACCTTAAATACATCCTATCAATACCTAGTATATTCAGGAGTATGTTCTTTGATAGTTCTAGCTCGATTTCACAATTGCTAATTTTATCAGTAATTTTTTGAAGTGCGTCGAGAGATTATCGTAGATTATGGTTGTTTATCGAGATCCTACAAAAACCTTGCAAACCTCATATGCAATCAATTTAGCCCTTTAAAAACAACGGCTTAGGTATCTATTGGTATCTATGTCTCTCTATTTTCTTCATTTAAATCAGTAAGTTACAAAAAATAACATATATATAACATTTCATGCGGATGGGATCGAAGTCGTGTTTTTATATATTCAATTAAATTGTTTTTGAAATGTAACAATAGTTCGTTAGTTTAAATACTAGAGATTAAATAGAGTGAATGGATTGTATAAAAGCCAGCTCTTATATTTCATTGAATTTGTGCTGTTATTATTTTTTAGGCTTGTAAAGGGACGGAATCATAAATGAAAAAACTAGCTTTAATTACTGGTTCAAAGGGTGGCATTGGCTCGGCGATATCTTCAAAATTAGTAGAGGATGGATATCGAGTTATCGCGACATATTTTACGGGTAATTACCAATGTGCTTTGGACTGGTTTAATGAAAAAGGCTTTAACGAAGATCAGGTTAGACTATTTGAACTAGATGTGACGAATACAGCTGAATGCCAAGAACGATTAAGTCAACTATTGGAAGACGAAGGGACAATTGATGTTCTAGTTAATAATGCTGGTATTACTCGTGACAGCGTGTTCAAGAAAATGAATGTTGAAGCTTGGAATGATGTAATTAATACAAACCTAAATAGCTTATTCAATGTAACTCAGCCTTTGTTTGCACCAATGTGTGAGAAAGGGAACTGCCGAGTCATTAACATATCCTCAGTTAATGGCTTGAAAGGGCAATTTGGTCAAACCAACTACTCAGCTGCGAAAGCGGGAATGATTGGTTTTTCAAAAGCATTGGCTGCAGAAGGGGCTAGAAGTGGTGTAACGGTTAATGTAGTTGCACCTGGCTACACGGGAACTCCTATGGTTGAACAAATGAAACCAGAAGTACTTGAATCCATAAAAGCACAAATCCCAATGAAGCGTCTAGCGACACCTGAAGAAATCGCAAATGCTGTCGGTTACCTAGCGGGTGAATCGGGTGCGTATATCACAGGTGAAACTCTGTCGATTAACGGCGGCTTATACATGCACTAATAGATGTTCGGGATTAACAAGGATTGAATGATGGAAAAAGTATTTGTAGTAGCAGCAAAACGTACACCAATAGGTTCATTTACAGGTTCGCTAAAATCAGTTTCAGCCGGGGAACTAGCAGGTGTTGCAATTAAGGGCGCTCTAGGCTCAGCAAACATTGCTCCTGAGATCGTTGATGAAGTTATTGTTGGAAATGTGATTTCAGCAGGGCAAGGGATGGGAGTCGCTCGTCAAGCCTCTATCCAAGCTGGCATTGCTGAAGAGGTTCCAGCGTATGGCGTAAACATGATTTGTGGCAGTGGAATGAAATCCGTGATGGATGCTGCGGCACATATAAAAGCAAACGACGCGGAAGTTGTGGTAGCAGCAGGCGTTGAGGTCATGTCGCAGATCCCGTTTATCGTTCCCGCGAATATTCGTAACGGGCACAAAATGGGCGGTATTAACATGACGGACCTATTGATTGGGGATGGCCTAACCGATGCGTTCAATAACTACCATATGGGCGTGACCGCAGAGAACATTGCGAAGTCCCTTCATATCTCTCGTTTAGCGCAAGACAACTACGCACTTGAAAGTCAGCAAAAAGCTGTCGCAGCAATCGAGGCTGGAAAGTTTGAGAGCCAGATTGTTCCCGTTGAAGTAAAACAGCGCAAGAAAGTCGTCACTTTTGATACTGATGAATACCCTAAATCTGACGCAACCTTTGAGGGCCTCTCTAAACTTCGCCCGGCTTTTGACAAAGAAGGTAGCGTTACCGCTGGCAACGCATCCGGTATCAACGATGGCGCGAGTGCGATTGTATTAGCGTCAGAATCTGCTGTTGAAAAATACAACTTAACTCCTCTTGTGGAGCTCACTAGTTATGCTCAATCAGGCTTAGACCCTAAAGTTATGGGATTAGGTCCAGTTGAAGCGGTTTCTAAGGCGTTGAACAAAGCGGATTTAGAACTTAAAGACATTGATCTGTTTGAGCTGAATGAAGCATTTGCAGCACAAGCTTTAGGGGTGATGCAGGGGCTGTCGGAACAGCACGAATTACCACTTGATGCTTGGAAGTCGAAGGTAAACGTGAACGGTGGAGCAATAGCATTAGGTCATCCACTAGGCGCATCAGGAAACAGAATTATCGTTTCTCTTATTCACGAAATGATCAACAACAAGACTCAATATGGGGTTGCATCGTTGTGTGTAGGGGGAGGAATGGGTACCGCTGTATTGCTTAAAGGTGTAAGTGCTTAAGCGTTATAGCTGACATTGAATCAACATTACTTAATTTAAATCGTAATACTCAGGAGTAACTTATGTACACGGATATTTTTAAAACTTTCACGGACCAAACTGAAAAGCAATTCGAACCGTACTTCAAGTTCAACAAGCTAGTAGCGAAGAACGTCCAAACTATTACTGAATTGCAAATGAACGCAATGAAGACATACACGGACATGGGTTTGGCACAAATGAAAGCGGTAACAGATATTAAAGATGCAACAGGGCTTGCTGCTTTTAATAGCCAACAACTTGCGGTTCTTAGCCAGCTTTCACAGCAAATGATGAGTGATAGCACTAAACTTCAAGCAGTGGCGAAAGAGTTCAAAGAAGATGTTGAAACACTAACAACTGAAAACTTGAAGACTGCTACACCAGCATAAATTTTAATCGCCATCGAGCATGCACCTTAGCTAAGTGCCTCTGCTTGATGGCGATTTTCCGATTATTGGAGTCATGTTATGTTTCAACACCTCTTTTCGGACTACCTTGTAAAACTTCAACAAACCAACCAGCAATGGTGGACCAACTTTGAACAAAGCAAGGAAGCCGCACAGTCACCCCTCAACAAAGCGATGCAAGAACTGAATTTTGACGATGCATCCAAGATTTTCGAACAAGCCATAAACCAACCTACAGACCTTCTAAAACTTCAATCCCAATGGTGGGAACAGCAGCTTCAAATTTGGCAAAATGCTGTGCTAATGGGCAATACAGAAAGTGTTATCGCTGAAGATCGCAGTGACAAACGATTTATTGATGAAGCTTGGAAGAATGACCCGTTTTATAACTTTATAAAGCAGTCTTACCTTCTTTTTAGCAAAAGCTATTTAGAAACCATTAATTCGATAGAAGGGATTGATGAGAAAACTAAAGAACGTGTGGCGTTCTTTTCTCGTCAGGCGATTAATGCGTTATCCCCTAGTAACTTTATTGCGACTAATCCAGAGTTACTAAAGCTTACGTTAGAACGAAACGGTGAAAACCTCCTGGACGGTTTAGAGCAGCTTAGAGCTGATGTTGAGGCCAGTGCCGACATCCTTAAAATTCGAATGACCAACAGTAATGCGTTCAGGCTTGGCCTTGATGTCGCAAATACAGAAGGTGACATCGTATTTCAAAATGAGCTCTTCGAACTCATCCAATACCACCCTAAAACCCCTCAAGTTAACGCAACTCCGCTTCTCATTGTTCCTCCATTTATTAACAAGTACTACATTCTCGATTTAAGAGAAAAGAACTCGATGGTACGTTGGCTGCTAGAGCAAGGTCATAGCGTGTTTATGATGTCTTGGCGTAATCCTGGCCTAGGTCAAAAGGATGTCGAATTTGGTGACTACGTCACTGATGGTGTTGTTAAAGCGGTATCTGCAATTGAAGAAATCACTGGTAAAGAACAGATTAACGCCGCAGGTTATTGTATTGGCGGTACTGTTTTAGCTTCAACGGTTGCTTACTACGCGGCTAAACGTATGAAGAAGCGCATTAAAACGGCGACTTTCTTTACGACGCTATTAGACTTCTCACAGCCTGGTGAGGTTGGTGCTTACGTCAATGATACGATCATTAGTGCTATTGAGAAGCAAAACGAGACCAAAGGGTTTATGGATGGACGCTCGCTAAGCGTGACCTTTAGTTTGTTGCGCGAAAACAGTCTGTACTGGAATTATTACGTTGATAACTATTTGAAGGGCAGCAGTCCGATGGACTTCGACCTTTTATATTGGAATAGTGACAGTACGAACGTGGCTGCGAAGTGCCATAACTTCTTGTTACGTGAACTGTATCTTGAAAATAAACTCGTTCAAGAAAAAGGCGTAAAAGTTGGTGGTGTCTGGATTGATCTAAACAAAATTAAAATTCCTAGCTATTTCATTTCGACGAAAGAAGATCATATCGCGTTATGGCAAGGCACTTACCGTGGTGCATTGAATACAGGAGGAAACAAAACATTTGTTTTAGGTGAATCTGGTCATATAGCGGGTATCGTGAATCATCCAGACAAGAATAAATATGGTTTTTGGGTGAACGACAATCTAGATGATTCAGCGGAAGAGTGGCTCACTAATGCAACACATAAGGAAGGTTCTTGGTGGACCCATTGGAATCAATGGTTAGGTGGTTTTGAAACTAGCGAACAAATTGAACCGTTCAGTCAAGGTTCTGAGCTAAATCCAGTGATTGGGACTGCACCGGGTGAGTACGTGAAACAGGTTCTTCCTATCGTTGAATAGTTAACTCGAACTACACTCTGAAATAAAAAAGCCACTGAAAACAGTGGCTTTTTAGTGTCAGCATAATAGGCAAAAGCTGACGGATTTATTTCTAGTCGATTTCTTTATCTTTACCCAGAGAAAGAAGCCAAACTGAGAAGGCTGCAACTAAGGCAAAGCCAGTTAAAATGATTACAGGCATTGCGCTGTAGCCAAGGAAATGCCAGATAAAACTCTCTAGTGAACTCATTCAAGTACTCCTTATTACCAGCCTTCTACACCGTGCATATCGGGTAGCTTGTGTGCAATACCTTTATGGCAGTCTACACATGTTTTCTCACCAGACGCTAATGCCGTTGAATGCTGTTTAGCACTACGTGGGCTTTGCTCTGAGAAGTCCATGAAATCGAACTGGTGACAGTTACGACACTCTAAAGAATCATTGCTTTTCAAACGCGCCCACTCGCGCTCTGCGAGGTGAGCTCGACGCTCTTTGAATTTCTCTTCGGTATCAATGGTTTTAGCGATAAAGTGTGCATATAGCTCTTTAGATGCCTGAACCTTACGAACAATCTTATCTGTCCATTCATGAGGTACGTGACAATCTGAACAGATAGCACGTACACCAGAACGGTTAGAGTAGTGAATAGTTTCTTGTATCTCAGCAACAATCGGTGCATGACAACCTGAACAAAACTCTTCTGTGTTTGTCGCTTCCATTCCGGTGTTGAATGCACCCCAGAACAATAGACCACCAGCGAAACCCATGAATAAAACCACGCCTACGGCTGCTTTACTTGGGGCTGCTAATCGTTTCCAAAACGCTTTAAGTAATTTCATATAATAGCCTCTCTACTATGGCTACGATTAGCGTAACGAATCAACAGGTTTGAATTCGTTCTCAACCAGAGGTTTAGCTTCTGCTTGAGGTACGTGACATTGAAGACAGAAGTAACGACGAGGTGAAACGTCAGCTAGTACTGCATCTTCGCGGTTAACGTAGTGAGTCACACTAATTTTAGTCGCACCCATCTCTTTCGCATTTTTCCAACTGTGACAAGCAAGACATTTATTTGCGTTTAGAGATACTTCATAGCTACGAATAGTATGAGGTACTAGAGGTGGCTGGTATACATACTCACTATCAAGTACTTGATCGCGAGGGAACTTTTTAAAGTCGTCAGCTGCACGTGTTGCTTCTAATTCAGAAGCACCGCGTAGTGATTCAACACCACCGATACCACCTGGATTATCAAGTTCTGCTTGTGCAACGCCTGTCAGTAATAAACCAACTGACAGTAGGGCTGTAATCAGTTTTTTCATATCAATTCTCCGCCTAATGGCTAATTCTTTGATTGGGCTACGGTTTATTGCGGTAGCCCGAGCATTCATTCTTACTTATTAAATAAGTGTGTAATTAAGAAACCTTAGTGATCTTCACAGGACACTTCTTAAAGTCTGTCTGTTTAGACAGCGGGTCAGTCGCATCAAGGATCAGTTTGTTAATTAGGATTCGTGCATCAAAGAATGGTACGAATACCAAGCCTTGCGGTGGACGGTTACGGCCGCGAGTTTCAACACGCACGCGTACTTCGCCACGCTTGTTCTCAATAAGAACTTCATCACCACGGCGTAAGCCACGAGCTTTAGCATCAGCAGGGTGGATGTAACAAAGTGCATCTGGTACTGCTTTGTAAAGTTCTGGAACACGACGTGTCATAGTACCTGTATGCCAGTGCTCTAGAACACGACCTGTACATAGCCACAAATCGAATTCTGAATCTGGAGCTTCAGGTGGCGCTTCGTATGGAGCAGATATGATCAGTGCTTTACCATCTGGTTTACCGTAGAAGTCCCAACCAGAACCTTTTTTCGCATATGGATCTGAACCTTCTTTGTAGCGCCAAAGAGTTTCTTTGCCGTCAACTACAGGCCAACGTAGACCTCGTACAGTGTGGTAAACATCGTATGGTGCTAAATCGTGGCCGTGGTCGCGACCAAACTCAGCGTACTCTTCGAACAGGCCTTTTTGTACGTAGAAGCCTTGAGCGTGTGCGTCATCGTTAAGCTCACGAGCTTCTTCGATTGGGAACTTGTCAACTTGACCGTTTTTGAACAGCATGTCGTACATTGTTTTACCACGGTACTCAGGCGCATTTGCTAGCAACTCTTCGCCCCAAACTTCTTCAATAGAGAAGCGCTTAGAGAACTCCATGATTTGCCATAGGTCAGACTTAGCGTTACCGACAGTCTCTACTTGTTGGTACCAAGCTTGAGTACGACGCTCTGCGTTACCGTAAGCACCTTCTTTTTCGATCCACATAGCTGTAGGAAGGATAAGGTCAGCCGCTTGAGCTGTAGCTGTTGGGTATGGGTCAGAACATACGATGAAGTTTGCTGGGTTACGGTAACCTGGTAGACGTTCTTCGTTGATGTTTGGACCAGCTTGCATGTTGTTGTTACACATTACCCAGTAAGCGTTTATAGCACCATCTTTCAGCGCGCGGTCTTGAGCAACAGCGTGCTTACCTGGTTTTGGCGGGATAGTACCTTCTGGAAGTTTCCAGATTTTCTCTGCAATCTTACGGTGTTTAGGGTTTGCAACAACCATGTCTGCAGGTAGACGGTGAGAAAATGTACCTACTTCACGCGCTGTACCACAAGCTGAAGGTTGACCTGTTAGTGAGAACGGGCTGTTACCTGGAGTCGCAATTTTACCTGTTAGAAGGTGGATATTGTAAACAAGGCTGTTCATCCAAACACCACGAGTATGTTGGTTCATACCCATAGTCCACAGAGACATTACTTTAATGTTTGGATCTGCGTATTGCTTAGCAAGCTCAATAAGTTTGTCTTCAGCAACACCGGATAGCTCAGAAGCTTTTTCAACTGTGTATGGTGCTACAGACTTCTTGTACTCATCAAATGAGATAGAAGACATTTTACCACTGTTCGGGTTAGCTGCAGCTTGTTGTAACGGGTCGTCGTCACGTAGGCCGTAACCGATATCAGTCGTTGCTTGCTTGAAGTTCGTGTGTTTGTTTACGAAGTCCCAGTTAACCGCATCGTTTTCGATGATGTAGTTAGCAATGAAGTTTGCAATAGCAAGGTCAGATTGAGGTTCGAAAATGTAGCCTTTGTCTGCAAGCTCGAAAGAACGGTGGTAGTAAGTAGACAGTACGTTCACTTGTACGTGAGGATGGCTTAAGCGGCGGTCAGTAATACGAGTCCATAATACTGGGTGCATTTCTGCCATGTTTGAACCCCACAGAACGAAAGAATCTGCGTGTTCGAAGTCGTCGTAACAGCCCATCGGCTCATCGATACCGAAAGTACGCATGAATGCGCCTACAGCAGATGCCATACAGTGACGAGCGTTAGGGTCGATGTTGTTAGAACGGAAACCTGCTTTCATCATTTTAGCTGCAGCGTAACCTTCCATTACAGTCCATTGGCCTGAACCGAACATACCAACACCAGTAGGACCTTTATCTTTTAATGCTTGCTTCCATTTTTCAGCCATAACATCGAAAGCGGTATCCCAATCTACAGGAGCGAAGTCACCGTCTTTGTGGTACTTACCATCTTTCATACGAAGAAGAGGTTGCTCAAGACGATCTTTGCCGTACATGATTTTAGAAAGGAAGTAACCTTTAATACAGTTAAGACCTTTGTTTACTGGCGCTTCAGGGTCACCCTGAGTTGCCACAACTTTACCATTTTGTGTACCAACAAGTACCGAACAACCTGTACCACAAAAACGACAAGGCGCTTTGTCCCAAGTGATTTTAGTTTGGTCAGAACTTGCGATCAGGTTGGTCGCTGTTGCTGGCAATGATACGCCGGCTACTGCTGCCGCTGATGCTGCTGCGTTTGCTTTCACAAACGCACGTCTTGTCATTTTCATACTTCACCCTCGATTTGAGAATTGTTACTTCCAGTGTCTGAATCTATATCGTCTAAGCCAGTTTCGATTTGGTGATAAACCAAAGCTGTGCCTAATACGTTCGTTAAATTGTTAATTGCGTCGATGGTGTCGGTGACAAAACCTTGGTTTTCCGTCTCCAGTACCACAATGATTTTGCCTTCCGGGCTATCACCGTAAATCTCAGCGTTATCGAATTTTTCGATTTCCGCTTTTATTTCGGTAAGGTGCTCAGGGCTCACATGTACGACTAAACTTGAAATGTGCACTTCGTTTAGTGCCATAAAGTCACTCTCGTTATTTTTATTTATTGCTCACAAGTATTGCTGAAGTAGGGCAAACTGAAACGCACGCCCCACAACCACTACATTCATCTACTTCGATTTTGGGTAAAGCCACACCACCGGCTCTTAGTTGAAACTGAATGGCCATAGGTTCACACATGTCGCCACAGCTTCGGCATTCAACATTTTTATTTGCAAGGCACTCTTCGCTAATTGAAGCTTTCGCAGGCCAAGGCGTGCTTTGCATGTCGGTGAAAATTGGCTCAGGGCATATATCGGCGCATTGATAACAAAAAGTGCATTCGCCTTTATTGAAATCTACGGTTGGGAAGCTGCCATCACCGATGGTGATAATCTTCGTTTCGCAAACATCAATGCACTTTCCGCATCGGGTGCAGTCGTCGGTAAACGTACTGAGCTCTTTTATCCACGGTAGGCGAATCTGACTTTCGTCGACCTTTCTACGGGAAAATAATCGTCTTTTTGTTAAGTCAACCACCTAACTCTTCCAATTTGTAACATTGCACTTACCAATATAGCGTACAAAGAGAACTTCGCAGACTTGAAAGTGTGAAAGCTCAAAATCTTGTTAACGAATTGTGACGCTAAGCTATTAATAAACTTTAATTAATTTTCATAGGTAGTGTAATTTTAGAAATAATTGTATAAATACCCCCTAAGGGTTAATGCTAGCCAAGATTGTTTTAGATCAATAAAACTTGAAGCGGTTGATCACATATTGGAAAGGTAGCCTGTTATTCTCTCCCCTTAACTAGTTGTTTTTCATATCTATGAACCTAGGATTACCACCTAAATTATGAGTCATGTTTCATCGGTTACTAGCACCATTGCTAAGTCACTCTTATTGATTTTGTTACTGTCTGTGGCAACTACAGGCTTCGCGATTTTCACGTTAGCTTCAAGTTTGAATGATGCTGAAGCGGTCAACGTCGCCGGTTCAATGAGGATGCAAAGTTATCGTTTGGCGCACGATATCCAAATTAAATCTATCGACTATTCTTCGCACATCAGGCAGTTCGAAAGCTCTCTGTATTCACCTTCTATGAAGAATCTTCAAGATTGGGATGTGCCGTCAGATATTACTCAGGATTACTACCGAATTATTGTTCGGTGGCATGAACTTAAAGCGGTATTAGAAAGTGATCAGCGAGACTATTATTTAGTCCTTGTCGCGAATTTTGTGTCTGAAATTGATGGTTTTGTATTTAAACTTCAGCAGTTCTCAGAACAAAAATTAATCAAGTTGGCTTGGGTTGGAGGGCTAGGGCTTGGTGGAATTTTAATTATCTCTCTGTTCGTTGTTCATTTTGTTCGCAAACAAGTGGTGACACCGCTACATGCATTAGTTGGCGCAAGTCAGCAGATAAAGAACCGTGACTTTGACGTTAACCTCGAGGTTACGAGTAGTAACGAAATGGGTATTTTGACCCGTACCTTTAATTTAATGGCGAAAGATTTGGGAGATTTGTACCGAGATCTTGAGCATGCTGTTGATGAAAAAACAAAAAAATTGCAGAGAGCGAATAAGTCTTTACAAGTTCTTTATGATTCATCACAAGAGCTCACGGCGGCTAGAATTAACCCTGATAACTTCCGCGCAATACTCCAATATTTAGTCAGCTTAGAAAGCGTCACGTCGGTGCGCTTGGAAATCGCTGATGTCGGTGGACGAGCTTTGATCCTCGACGAAGGTGAGGTTGTGACAGATTATGAACAGAAGTATTCATTGAAGCTCGATGATGTTCAGCTTGGCTATTTGTACTGTACATATAGCGAACAAACCGAAGAGCATGCTCTAATTGCGAATTTTATCCAGATATTGTCGAGAGCGATCTATTATAATCATGCTCAAAAGAAAGCAGAGCAGCTGATCCTGATGGAAGAGCGCGCGACGATCGCAAGAGAGCTACATGATTCGTTAGCTCAATCACTTTCTTATTTAAAAATTCAAGTCACTTTGCTTAAGCGAGTGATTGGAAAGCTTCCGGAACATAAACACGTTAGTCAAACAGAGCAAATTGCGTTGGAGATTAATGATGGGCTATCGGGAGCATATACACAGCTCAGAGAGCTGCTAACAACGTTCAGGTTATCAATTAAAGAAGGAAGCTTTGGTGAAGCTCTGAGCGATATGCTAGAACAATTAAATGAGCGCACGGACGCTAAAATAACTCTAATAAATAATTTATCGTCAATTGAGCTAGACGCTCACAGGCAAGTACACTTACTTCAACTTATTCGTGAAGCAACGATGAACTCTATCAAGCATGCGAATGCGTCTTCGATAGATGTGTGTTGCTTGGATGAAGAAGGGGATGTACTTGTTGAAATCAAAGATAACGGGGATGGATTCGACCCTAGTGCTTCTAAATTGAATCACTATGGTATGAGTATCATGCAAGAAAGAGCGGCAAGGCTTAATGGTGACCTAACAATTGAAGCGGCTAAAGGTAGCGGCTGCAAAGTAATTTTGAAGTATAAAAGTTTGAAGGAAATCTAAGTTTGACCATATGTAAAGTAATGCTGGTGGATGACCACCCTCTAATGCGTCGTGGCATTAGCCAACTGTTAAGTTTCGAAGATGAGTTTGATGTAATCGCTGAAGCTAGCAATGGCAGTGAGGCTGTCGCTTTAGCTCATGAAGAAGACCCAGATCTTATTTTGCTCGATTTAAATATGAAGGGCATGTCTGGGCTTGATACGCTAAAAGCGTTACGTACGGATGGTTCAAACGCGAATATCGTCATTCTTACGGTGTCAGATAGCCCAGCTGATATTGAAGCTATTGTTAAAGCCGGAGCTGACGGCTATTTATTGAAAGACACTGAACCTGACGAGTTAATAGACTTGCTCAAACAAGCACATAGTGGCGATAAAGCATATAGCAGTGTGGTTGCTAAGTACCTTGAAGACAATAAAGATCGTGAAGATATTTTTGAGCAACTGACTGAGCGAGAAATGCAAATACTGCAAGAGGTTGCTAAAGGTTATAGAAACAAGCAAATTGCCGATCACCTATTTATCTCTGAGTCTACGGTTAAAGTTCACATGAAGAGCTTACTTAAAAAATTGCAAGTTCCTTCTCGTACAGCAGCAACGGTTCTTTACCTGGAACGCTATGGCGATTTGAAGTAGCTGATTTGTCAGCGATAGCCTGTAGCGATTTGTAATGATGTGCCATGTTTGATCGACATGGCATTCTTTGTATCTGCTTTCTGATCATAGTATGTCCGTTACTTTTGGTAGCTTTACTCTCCGCTCAAATACCCTCTACAGCCACGCTGTTAGCGTGGGGTTAGGCGAAACTCGACCTTGAATCCTTGCCACTCTCTAATGCTGCCTTTCTCAATACGTTATCTATTGTTTTTTTTGTTAATAGTCGTTTTATCACTCGGCATGTGTCATGATTATTTTTTGATTGTTTAGTTTTTGAACACGGATTAGTTGAACATTGACATTATGCAAAATACGCTAACCTTATGTTTCATTGCACTTTGTACTTTATTAGGGCAAATTTCTCATGCTGAAGAAAGCCAAGTCATTCGTCTTGCTTCAGGGGATTGGTACCCCTATACATCAAGTGAAGAAGGGAAAGGTCTAATAGAAAAAGTCGTAGAGCGTTCGTTTGCGATAGAAGGTTATGAAGTCGTCATTGAATATTATCCTTGGGTAAGAAGCGCAAAGTTAGTCAAATATTCTAAGCGAGATGGAACCTTTCCTTGGTATTCAAATGAAGATAGGCAACAGCAATATATAATTTCGAAAGAAGCCATTCTTCATGCCGATACACTGATGTTTTACCATAAAGACGTAGATTTAGAGTGGGATAGCATTTCAGATTTAGCCAAGTATGAAGTGGGCAGTGTTCCAGGATATGCCTCTACGAAAATTTTGGAAGATAACAATGTTAAAACCATCAGTGCGACAAGCATGGAAGAAAATATATTAAAGCTGTATCGACAGCGGATTGAGGTTTTACCAATTGAAAAACAAGTTGGATTACTAATGATCGAAGAGTTGACTGATAACGGCTTAGATGAAATTCGCATTGGAGAAAAAGCGCTGATCAGTAATCCTATGTTTATGCTGTTCCCTAACAATGATAGAGGTCATATGCTGGCTGACATTTTTGATCGTGGTATCAGCAAGTTAAAGGCCAACGGTTGCTACGAGCGGCTCATGAGTAAAAAGCCTTGCCTCTAATTTAAACAAAAACGTAGAACACTTCCCTCAAGATCCCATTTTAATTCGAAATTCCTCCTATCTAACCAACTGAATTATCCAGAAAGGACTATTCTTATCAATAGAATAATCATTAAGCCCAGAGTTGGCTGATGACCTCTGCTATTTATGTTTCAGGGTGAACGATAGGCGGATAGGATAATGAAGCAACTAGGATTTAAAAACGTACTACTCATTTCGATTATTGCTTTGGTGGCAATTTCCGTATCGGCTTCGAGCTACGTTTCGTATATAAAACAAGAAGAGACGCTTGTTGAAATAATCACTGCGGCGAATGAAGAGTACGTCGCGAAGCAAGCACTGTTGATAGAAAATCAGTTGGGAGAAAAAGTATCGGGGTTAAGCAAACTCGCTGCCAAATTCCAAAGAGAAGAGGTGACAGGAACGCCTGAAAGCTTTATCGAATTGACCAAGGTGATGGCGGGAGCCATGAATTTAAATAGCTCCGTAATTGGTTTTGAAAATGGTGACGGGTATTGGAATCAGACAGCCAAAAGCTGGCCAAACCATAAACTCGACGGCGATATCACTGAGCGTGCATGGTATCAATTGGCGAGAAACAGCCCAGGCACGGCAATGACGGAGCCTTATTTAGGCGCGGGGTCTGATATTTTCTGGATCAGTATTGTTGAGAAAATAAAAAATGGGATGATATCTGTCGATATGCAGCTAGGTTTTCTCAACGAGATGGTAAAAAATGCCACCGAGATCCCCGGGGCTGTCGCGATGATCATGAGCCAAGATACCACCATCCTAGCTTCGTCAACTGAAGCAATTAAATCGAGCGAAAAAGCGACGGCTTACCCATGGCTGCGGGAAGTTGCCAACGAAGCCGTGTCTAATGTGAGTAACGTTAAACACTATATGTTCGAAGGCAAGGACAAGTTACTATTCTCTCATCAGATCAATATTGCAGATAAACGTTGGTACTTTGCTATTGGTGTTGATAACGATGTCGCGTTCGCAAGTTTAGCGGAAGCCAAATACTCCGCTATTCTTAGCGCTTTCATTGCCACTATTGTCAGTGTTGTCGTTGCGTTTTTAGTTCTACAAGCATTGTATCGCCCAATTCTGGCTTTAAGACAAACTATAGATGGATTGTCACAGGGTAACGGGGATCTTACTCAGCGTTTGGAAGTGACGACTAAAGATGATTTAGGAGAGATAGCGAATGGCGTGAATAAGTTTATCGAAAGCCTCCAGCATATGATGTTAGAGATTAGGGGAGTGACCAATGATCTCAATGAAAATGTCGATAAGCTAAAAGATCAATCCCAGCGTAACTCCGTTATCTTGCAAAACCATGTATCTGAGACTGAACAAGTCGTCACGGCGATTGAAGAAATGAACTCTACAGCCGAGTCTATGGCGACGGATGCAGCAAACACCGCCCAACTGACGAACAAAGCTAATGAAGCGGGGAGCAGCTCTAAGCAAACAGCGATGCAAGCGCAATCGAATGTGTCAGAATTGGTTTCTGACGTGGGAGTTGCAGCGGAAAATGTCCAACAAATGAGTAGCGAAACCGATGGTATTAACACAATTTTGGGTGTGATAGGTGACATCGCCGAGCAAACCAACCTACTTGCTTTGAATGCAGCAATTGAAGCGGCGCGTGCGGGAGAGCAAGGGCGAGGGTTTGCTGTTGTGGCTGATGAAGTGAGAAACCTCGCTAGCCGGACCAAAACCAGTACTGAAGAAATCGAAACAGCACTTGGTAGCTTACTAAAAGGAAGCCAATCTGTGGTCGAGTCTATGGATGTAACGAAAAGTCGTTGTGAACAAACGGCAGAGGGAGCAGGAGAGGTTGTCGAAAGTTTAGAAACCATGACCAATTTCGTGACTGAAATTAACGATTTGAGCACACAGATAGCGACGGCCGCGGAAGAGCAAAGTAGCGTAACTCAAGAGCTAAGTCGAAATATGACCGCAATTAATGACATTGTGGGGGAACTAGACTCCAACGGTAAACAAGCCCTTGATGAGGCATCTAACATTGATAATGTGAATAGCCAACTCATAGAAATTGTAGGGAGATTCAAGCTCTAATGAAAAGTAATAGAAACTAAAAAGGGCCTAGAGATTAGGCCCTTTTATCATAGATTTTGATGCTAGTTAGGCATGCATAGGAACCAGGATTAAGGTGCTTAAAATAACGGTTGCTAGACCACAAATTACAGGCACTGATGTACGCTTCACTACTTCAAATGGACTGATTTTACCCATACCACTGGTTGCAACGATTACCCCTGATACAGGAGAGATTGTACGGCCTAGGTTTGATGCTTGAAGCATTGGAATGATTAGGAAAGCTGGGCTCAAGCCCATTTTCGCTGCTAATGAAGGCGCCAACTCAACGAATGCGTAGAAAGGAGCGTTACCCGAACCTGTCGCAATTGCTGCCGCAACGGTTAAACCTGTTAAGATCAACATTAACGCAATACCGCCTGCACCTGCTGCTTCTGCTAGGCCAATAAGGTTATCAATCGCACCAATTGACATTAAGCCTTGCGCGAACACGCCAGCTGCAACCAACAACATCACGACGCCTTTGAATGCATCAGCCATACCTGCATAGCACGCTTCTAAATCTTCTAGTGTTTTCTCTCCATTGAATCTTTGAGTTACGAAATCGACCAAGGCACCGATGAAAATTGAACCGACTACGATGGTATAAATATCGAGGGATAGGCCCGGGATTGTACGGCCGTTGAACAGGAATACACCGATAATTGGCAAGAAAGGAAGAAGCGCATAGAAAGCGGGCGCATCGGCTTCTATTTCAGACACATCAATTTTTTCCATTGGTGTGTTTTCTTTCTTGTCTAAATATTTGTTCCAGAAGAAAGCGGCACCTGCCATCACGATAATTGCTGATATAGATACTGGCAGTACTGTTTGCACAGCAAAAACATCAAGAGCTAAGCCAGACTTCTCGGCAGCAATAACGACATCACCTGAAGTAGGCGAAAGAATGATTGCAGCTGGTGATGCACACACAGCGACGGCCGCAGGGCGAGAAATGCCCATAGCTACCATCATAGGGAATAGCGTCGCCATTAGTAGTACGCCTAGACCAGTTGCAGAGCTTACTGCTAAAGACATTAAACAAGCTACGATATAGGCCGCTACTAGTAAGACATACGGTGACTTGATAAACGAAAGAGGTTTAGAAAACTGTTTAACAACAACGTTATTAGCACCAAGGTGAGTCATATAGGAAGCGAAACCACAAAGTAACATGATTTGCATACCTAAGCCGCCCCCACGATATTGGAGCATATATTTTACGAACTCTAATGCGTCCGTTACCATGTTGCCTGTTGATGCAACTTTTGCTGGTAACACTGTATGTCCTAATACCCCAGTAAGGAGTAGAAGGCCGACGCCTGCTGTTAACAGCACCCCTGCGGCTTTGTATCCTTTGACAATAAAATAGCCGACGGCAATGGTCACTGCTAACCCGATCAAGAGCTCTAGCATAGGTTTCTCCACTTCATTTAAATTTGTAAAAAATATAAGAAACTGTTTCAGAATATGTCATTGAATGTACAGAAAAGCGTTCGGTAGCACGACACTAAACTGCCTTTCTCATGATCTAAAGCAACGAATTAAATTGTTATTAAATTTGGTGGAATAGGTTGTTTTTAAAGTGTTGTATTGCTGTTAATTGGAAAGTGGTGGGTTAGTAGCATTTATGACTAGACAAAGTCCGTGCTAGACATAAGAAAATAACGCTAAGATATAGAATTACTCTAAACCAATAATCAGTGTTGATACTTTCTAAGCGAAATACATATCAAAGGCTAATAGACGTACTAGTCTGAGAGGGGGGAATTTGGTTAAGGTAGATGGCATCTCTTCCAGAGCGTTTAGCTTCATAAAGGGCAACGTCTGCACGCTTAATCCACTGGTCGATATCTTCATCGGTTTGGGATTCGGCGATACCGATACTTAGTGTGACTTGGGCGTGGCTTGGGTAATGTCGGTTTCGTATTTTGTGAGAAATGCTGCTAAGAACTCGCTGTGCTACGTCTTGCGTTGTGTTGTTAAAAAGCAGCAAAAACTCATCTCCCCCTAGGCGAAACAAGAGATCTCTTTGTCGACAGTTCTCATTGATTGTCTCTACAACTATTTTTATGACTTGGTCTCCTACATCGTGTCCGAATAGGTCATTGACCTGTTTGAATTTATCTATGTCAATGATGGCAATCGAAGCGACTTGTTGTCTTTTATTTCCTTGAGAGGCATCTTCCAAAAAAGCATCAAGCTGGTGGCGATTTAAAGCTCCTGTTAGTGAGTCTCTCGTCGATAAGTAACGTAAGTTGTGCTGCAACGTCCTAACCGCTTCAATGGCAAAGTGAGAGATAGTGGCGCAGGTAAGTAATGCTAGTGCGAAGCGAAGTGTGATCATTGAGTCTTGATGTTGGAACGCGGCAGCAGATACTCCAACTATTATCAAAGTATTTATGGCTAATGCAGCGTGTTTGGGAACGACGAAGACAATGCTCGTGATGATCGGGAACGTCCAATAGGTCGCTAGCGTCCCAAAAATATGAACACTATAAATGATAGAGATGCCAAGTAAGACAAGTGGAACTGAGTACCCAAACACCGCTTTTTTTAGGTACAGAACCCCATAGACTTCAATAAAAAGACTCGACTCAAAAATAAGCAGTAACGTTGCCAGTGAACTCTGACCAATGTAGTAGTTTTTGATACTCAAGGGGACCATGATTAAAAATGAAACTACGAGAATGACCTTGAGTACGCGTCGCCGATTATGTAGATCAAAAATACCATCATAACCACTTTCGAAGATAAATTTAGATCGTTCCATACATGGGCCTTTACAATAAAACTTATAGTGTGTCGATGACCTAGGTACGTAGCACTTCAGAGGTGCTAGTGCATATCTGAGTGTCTACTTTGGTATTTGTATGACTTTCATCGCATTACTAATAAAAATTAAGTCGAAAGATCGAGAAGTGCAAATTTTGAAATTTTGCGATATGCCTTGGATCACGAATATGAGGGCGACTTTTGGGGGAGTCAGTATTTAGGCTGAGAAAGGGTGAATGTGAAATAATGACAAAGTGCTACTCAATGAGTAGCACTTTGGTTCATAAAAATTAAGAGTATTGAGTGACTGTTTTAGACCAAACCATTTTATGGTGCTCTAAGTCAGACTTGATTTCTTGATAACGTAATTTCAATACGGAGTGCTCATATTTTTTCACCACGTTTTCTTTTTTACTCTCTAGAAGCTGCTTCTTCACTTCATAATAGTCGTTCATGCTTTTGACCAAGTCGTCAAACTCACGTTGTAGCCTCTCCGCGACCTGCTGCCTATCTGGTAAATGGCTGATACGGTTCTGAGTTCGTTTAAGCATCATTGTAGCTCGTGCTTTATCAATTCTGACTTGTGGCGTTTGACGAAGTTTACTGGCTAAGCCAACTAAAGAAGATGCCTTGATGATCCATTTTGTTGGATCATACTGCCACCAGTAGATACCGTTACGGTAGTCATTCTCGAAGATGTGGTGGAAATTATGGTAACCCTCACCAAATGTTAAAAACGCCAAGATACCGTTGTCACGTGCCGTATTTTTATCAGTAAAGGGCTGCGATCCCCAAATATGAGCAAGTGAGTTAATAAAGAAAGTGGTGTGGTGGTTCAATACTAGTCGTACCGCGCCAACCATAAGTAGCATTCCAAGCACGTCGCCATAGATTACGCCCAACGCAATAGGTACACCAAAGTTCATCAGTATTGCTAGTTGAATGTAATACTTATGTTGCCACATCAAGACCTTGTCTTTTTTCAGATCTCGACAATTCGAGTAGTCGTCATAAGTTGCTTTATTGTAATGACGAAGCATCCATCCAATGTGTGAAAACCAAAATCCACGTTTTGCCGAATATGGGTCTTTATCGTTGTTATCGACAAATTTGTGGTGAACACGGTGATCGGAAGACCAATGAAGCGCGCTGTTTTGTAGAGCGAACGCACCACCTAATGCAAATAGAAATCTTAGGCTCGCATGTGCATCGAACGCTTTGTGGGACCAAAGCCGATGGTAGCCTGTCGTAATCGAAAGGTTACAGAAACAGAAACAAATAAGAAGCCAAATCCAGTGTTCAGTACCGTAGCCGAAGTAATACCCGTAAACAGGTGCAGCGACGACCGCAAGCAACATACTAAAGCTAAATATAAAGATGTTAAGCCATATAAGAGGTGGCTTTTTTTCCTGATGTATTGTGTCAGGTTTCATGACAAAAATCCTTTGAGCTTACAACTGTTCGCTAGAATATCAGCGCACACGTGTAAGTCAATTATGAATATGTAAAATGTGATTAGAATGTTTTGCTTTAAATGTAAGCACATGTAGTGTTAAATGTAGAAACAAGCGCTAAAAGGAAGTAATAAGGGCTAATAGATGGAAATTAGAGTAGCGGAATATAAGGATTATGAGCGGATAGCTCAATTACACGCTAATAGTTGGAAAAAGTATTACAAAGGAATTCTGGCGGATGACTACCTAGAAAACGAAGTCTACGACGATCGTTTAGTTATCTGGCAAACTCGTCTTATCAACCCACCTTTCAATCAACACGTTTTGCTTCTAGAAGAAGGCGGCTTACTTATTGGGTTTGTTTGTGCTTTCGGTAATCACAGCTTCGAACGAGGAACGTTTATTGACGCTCTGCATGTTGACGACGGTTTTCGCGGGCGAGGGGCAGGTAGAACTTTACTAAGAGAATTGGCTAACTGGCTTGAGCAATATTTCTCTGAATCTGGTCTTTATCTTGAAGTCATGACAGACAATTCTCAGGCGGTGGGTTTTTATTCCTCAATTGGCGGTAAAGAAGAGTTGGAGCAAGTGTGGGCTGCACCATGTGGCTCGAAAGTAAAAGAAAAGGTCTACTCGTGGTCTTCTCCTAAGCATTTAGCCAGCAATACCCAAGAAGTCACTTATAGTTAAGATTGGTTTGTTCAAAGAAACTTAAGGGAGCGCGTTTGCTCCCTTTTGTTATTTTATAAACCAAGATAATTGATCTCTGCCATTTTGCTTTGAATGATAGAGCGCTTGGTCTGCTTGTTCGATCAGGGCATCAAGCGAAAGCAGTGTTTTCTCATGAAATGAAACGCCAATCGAAACTGTGACTCGTTCTTCTTTAAAGCTCGTTATCTCTGTCGTTGATTCAAGTAAGGCTGTACCAAGTACTTCTACACCGCTGAACAGTAATCCTTTGGCCAAAATTAAAAACTCTTCACCACCGTAGCGAATACAGTGTGTGTCAGCAGGCAGATTTGCAAGAATTCCCTGTGCTAACTCCCTAAGAACCGCATCACCTACCTGATGACCATATTTATCATTAATGCCCTTAAAGTGATCAATATCGAGCATGTAGACGGCAATAGAGGTGCTATCAGTTAAGCTAGGTTCAATGGTTTCATGAAGAAACAGGCGGTTCTTACACTGTGTCAGTGTGTCAATAAAAGAGAGCGATTTAAACCTACGCGCTTGTTCGCGTAGCATAATTGATTGTTGGCGAATCTTAAGGCTTTGGCTAAAGCGTTTGTGAGCTTCTAAGTCACGTCTTAAACAGGCTGCAGCGACGAGGATAAACGTCGAGAAATGGATAGATAAACTTTCTACTTCATGATGAGGGTCGACTTCATACAGCAATGGCGCAAGGCCTAACACGTAGCACAAGAAGGAACATAAGAGTGCGGCTAGACTATAACGGGCTGACATTCTTGAAAACGTGCCTGCGTAAACCATCACCAGTAGTATCCCACCTTGATAATCATAATTTCCCATATCAATGGCTAAGCGGCCAACGTATACCAAAAATAGTGAAGAGAAAACAAGTAACACCGCTTCGAAAAACTGAAATGCTCTGGGCTTATAGTTTAAGCAATAGAAGGCACTACCAATCATGGCGAGGCACACGCTAATTCTCAAGATTACTGGTAGGTAGCTTTCTTCTTTGAAATGAACAACATCAGTAATGGCAAATACCATGAACATTGCAATCGGGATGTACACAAATTTAGCGTACGGCAAATACACTTCATTATTGAAGTAGGTCTGATACCTGAGTTTTTTGAAGCCTGTATAAGTCCGCATACCACACACGCGCAATAAAAGGGGTAAGTTGAAATTACAGTATGTATGTGTGTAACGAAGTTGTAAATGTAGGAAGCAGGTTGTAGGCAGATTTTAGAGGAGGTAGGAGGTGTTGAATTTATCCCGCACTCTACGTTCTGTAAAATGCGGAATAATTAAGAAGTTCTTAACGCTTATTCTTCAAGTAACGCTTTCTGCGTTCTTCTTTTTTCTTGATCTTTTCAGCAGCTTTACGTTCCGCTTCAATTTCTACTTCGATCAACTCTTTGGTGATCATTTCAGGCAGCTCAAGTGTAATTAAGCCAAGGGTCCCGTTACGTAGCTCATGAAGTAGAATTTCAGAACATTTATGAAGATCGATGTGCCCGCCGGCGCGTAAAGCACCGCGTTTTCGGCCGATCTCTTCCATCAATTCAATGTCAGATTCCGGTAGCTCTTCGATTTGGTAACGCTCTTTGAGTAGCTCAGGGTATTGCTGCGCTAAATACTCGACTGTGTAGAATGCTACTTCATCGTATTCCATCGCCGTATCTTTTACTGCGCCAGTGGCAGCAAGGCGGAAACCACTGTGAGGGTTTTCTACTTTAGGCCACAGTACTCCTGGTGTGTCTGAAAGTACGATACCGTTTTGAAGGTTAATACGCTGCTGACGGCGAGTAACCGCCGGTTGGTTACCTGTTACAGCAATTGTGCGGCCAGCTAAGGTGTTAATGATCGTCGATTTACCAACATTCGGAATACCCATAATCATGGTTCGAATGTTTTTGCCCATTTGCTCACGGTGAGGTGCTAATTTTCGGCAAAGCTCCATGATTTTATGAACTTCTTGAGGCTGCGACGTTGTGATTGCCATTGCCTTAACGTCTTTTTCTTTTTCAAAGTGGTCAATCCATAACTGCGTCAGTTCCGGGTCGGCGAGATCTCGCTTGTTAAGCACTTTGACACAAGGCTTATCACCGCGAAGCTTTGAGATTGCAGGGTTTTCACTACTGAATGGAATACGAGCATCGAGCACTTCAATAATGACATCTACTTGCGGGATAACTTCTTCAATTTCTTTCAGGGCTTTGTGCATGTGCCCCGGGAACCATTGAATAGACATGGGAATAACCTTGGTTTTCAGAATTTGCGCTAATTGTAAGGGGAAAACAGGGAGTGTAAAGGTTTTCGCCTGTATTAAATGGTTAGGAGGCTAGATTACGTAGCAAAAGACTCTTCTACTGACAAAGTTCAGTAGATGTAGTTGATTATAAAATATGAAGCCTAACGGCGTATTAGGTGCAATTGGGATATTAATATTCACGAGGTGAATGTAACCTGATCTTGGTGAAAATTACCAACTCATTGCTCTGTTGTTTACTAAGGTTAACTTAACCTATTGATATTAAGAAACTAAATTTTGGCACAAGTATTGCCTTGCTTTATTAGTGAGCTTGTTTTGATTAATCTACGTATACATATATTTATTATCAATAATAAGTGAACTTCTATAAAATCTTGAGTCTTATACCTATATACACAGATTTGGTGTGTTCAGAGTCCTAGTGACCAGATTTGTTAAGGACATAATTATTATAAGGAATTCTAATGATCGTTAAATCATTACGTTGGCTATTTCCCATTGTACTGCTTGGAGGTGCCTATGCGGGATATTCCGCTATCGCCGCAAGTGCCCCTGAGTCTGAAGAAAAGGCAGATATACAGTCAGAGCCGACGGTCGAGGTAGTATCGCTATTCCCTTCTGACCATCGAGTCGTGATAACCAGTTATGGTGAAGTTCAACCTTTAGAGAGCACGCGTTTGTCTGCACACGTTTCTGGAGAAGTAATCAGTTGGCATAAAAACTTTATTACTGGTGGAATTGTGAAGCGTGGTGAAACCTTGTTCACTATCGAAAAAGATAATTATGAAGCGGCAGTGTTAGAAGCTGAAGCGAATCTAGCGAGCGCCCAAGCGTCACTGATTGAAGAGCAAGCTAAAGCGAAAGTTGCTGAACGCCAAGCTAAGAAAATCAGTGACAAGCAAGTCAGTGATTTATACCTAAGAAAACCTCAAGTTCTAAGCGCCCAAGCTCAAGTTAAATCTGCGCGAGCGGCTTTAAAAAGAGCGAAACGAGATTTAGAAAACTGTGTGGTTATCGCACCTTATGATGCGTTAGTGATCGAGCGTGATATTGGTGTAGGGCAATATGTGTCTGCAGGGGCGCAAGTGGCGGTTCTAAACAATGTCGAATCGGCGGAAGTTCAAGTACCTATTGCTGGTTTTGATAGCGCGTTCTTACCTGAAAACTATTCTGGATTAACGGCGACCGTTGTTCAGGATGGAATCGAGAAAGTCACGCGAAATGGTGTTATTGATCGTGATTTGGGTGTGATTGATAGCAGTACACGCATGGTGAATATGGTTGTGCGTATTAAAGACCCATATGGCTTGGACAGTAAGAAACCCGCACTAAAGTTTGGTTCTTATGTTGAGGTGAGCTTCGGCGGCAAAGAGCTACAGCATATTTACAAGTTGCCACAAGAGTATGTGAATAACCGCACGGTCTGGGTAATGAATGAAAATAACGAACTTCATCCGCGTACCGTGAACGTTGTTCGAGCGGAAGGTGAATTTTTGTTGATCGCCTCTGGTTTGCAGCAAGCAGACCAATTGGTATTGACGCTTCCTGAGTACCCGCAAAAAGGGATGTTAGTTAACGTCGCTCAAGATACAAATACTAACGACAGTTCGGCTCAGTAAGGGATCAACATGGAACAGTTAAAACCCAAAGGGTTAATCGCTTATTTTGCGAATAACTCTGTCGCGGCAAACTTGCTCATGGTTTTTCTATTGATCATGGGAACCGTCAGCTATTTCTTTATTCAGCGACAAATGTTTCCGAATATTGAGATTAACTACGTTAATGTCAGTGCATCGTACCCAGGGGCGTCTCCTCAAGAAATTGAAGAAAGCATTCTGGTCAAGCTAGAGGAATCGCTGAAGGATGTTACGGGGATCAAGAAGTCGGTTTCTACAGCAAGCAGGGGCAGCGGCCACATCTCGTTAGAAATCGATGTAAAACGAGATCTATCGGAAGTGCTTGATAGCGTTAAACAACGTATTGATACGATAGCGAGCTTTCCTGCCGCTATGGAGCCAATCAATGTCTATCAAGTCGAATTTAGGCAAGATGTTATCGAAATGTCACTGGTTGCGGATAAACCGTTAGAAGAACTTAAGCCAATCGCGAAAAAAATAGAGGACGAGTTACTTCAACTGAACAATGTCATGTTGGTGGATTTAAGTGCCCCAGAGGAAGAAATTGCGGTAGAAGTCGATCCAAAGACGCTGCGAAAGTACGACTTAACCTTAAATGATGTAACCAAAGCCATTCAACGCTACTCAGCAAACTACTCAGCGGGTGAGGTACGTACTAACTCAGGAATGATTTCAGTCCGTATAGAAAACCAATATTACAGCGGTGAAGAGTTTCGCGATATTCCGGTAAAAATCGGTGCGAACGGCGGTAAGGTGCTGTTGCAGGATATCGCAACGATCAAAGATGGTTTCACGGAAGGAGAGCGTTACTTCAAGTACAGCGGCGAAAACGCTATCTACTTTTCCGTAAAGGCAACCAAAGATCAGAATATGGTCACAGTGGCCAACTCTGTTAAAGCTTACATCGAGCACAAGAATAAAACGTTGCCACAAGGTTTGGAGATCAAAACCTTAGTCGACATGACTTATTACTTAAACGCTCGTTTGGACATGATGTTGAAGAACTTACTTCAAGGTGCATTTCTAGTTGCCTTAATGCTGAGTATCTTCTTGCGTGTTCGCCTAGCGATGTGGGTAATGGTTGGGCTTCCTGTATGCTTCCTAGGCGCAGTCATGCTGATGCCAGTATTGGGCGTCAGCATCAATATCATCTCGCTATTTGCATTCATTATGGTGCTTGGGATTGTTGTCGATGATGCGATCGTTATCGGTGAGAGTGCCTATACAGAAATCGAGAAAAGTGGTGGTGGGGTGGATAATGTGGTGCGCGGTGTCCAAAAAGTTGCAACGCCAGCTACATTCGGTGTCCTAACCACGATTGCGGTGTTTGCTCCGTTTGTTATGTCGACCGGCCCTGAACGAGCGTTTTTCTATGGTATCGCTTCCGTCGTAATTCTATGTTTGGTCTTTAGCTTAATAGAGTCCAAATTGATCCTTCCAGCACACTTGGCGCATACCAAGTTTCCGCCGATTAAAAAGGATGGGTGGCGAGATCGATTTAATCAGCGATTCTTTGGCTTTGTAAACGGCCCTTATAAGCGTTTTGTTACGCGTTGTACGCACTGGCGTTGGTCGGTGTTGTCGCTGTTCATCTTTGCATTGGTTATTAGCATTGCGATGGTGATGGCGAGCTATGTTCGTATTGTCCCGACGCCGAAAGTCCCTCATGACTTTCCGGGTGTAAGCATTACGATGAATGATAATGTGTCGAGCGAACAAACCATCGAGGCCCTGAAACAAATCGAAAAAGTGATCTGGCAAGTTGAGCAAGACACTATCGAAGAACATGGGAAAGGTATGATTAAGGATCTCCTGTCTTTTAATCGAGATAGAACTTCCGGAAGAATAATTGTTCCGCTGGTGGATGAAGAGTTAAGACCGTTTGATACGTTCGAATTGTCTAGAAAGTGGCGTGAAAACTTACCGGTGATTCCAGGGCTTAAAACATTCACAATCGAAGATGATGTGAACGGCAGTGGCTCGGGTGACGAGTTTGGTTACTTGTTATTCGGCTCTGACATTCAAAACTTGAATGAGGCGGGCCGTTACCTAATTTCCGAGCTTCAGCAGCAAAAAGGCCTTTATGATATTTCTTCGTCTATTGATGCAGGAAGTAAAGAAGTGCTTCTGTCGCTAGCGCCTGTTGCCTACGATTTAGGTTTAGACCTCACGGATATTGCATTGCAAGTAGGGGGTAGTTTTTATGGTGGAGAAGCACAGCGTTTGATTCGTGATGGCGAAGAAATCAAAGTTATGGTTCGTTACCCTAAACTGACAAGGGAAGCGTTCTCATCACTTCGCTACGCGGTTATTACAACACCAGAAGGCAAGAAAGTGATGCTTGGTGATGTCGTGAGAATCGAAGAAAAACCAGGTGTATCAGAGATTCGTAGAGAGCAAGGCTATCGAACAGTGTATGTGTACGGTTCTATTGATGAAGAAGTCGTTGAACCCGGCGAGGTGGTAGCCAACATCAAAGACAACTTGTTACCTGCGATGAAGCGGTTATTCCCAAGTGTTAAAACAGAGCTTGGCGGTTCAATTGAGGAGCAACAGGCTCAGCAAAGTGAACAAATCATGTTCTTTATCGCGGGTATGATCATTGTTTATATCTTGCTTGCCGTGCCACTCAAGAGCTACAGCCAGCCTTTGATCATTATGTCAGTGATACCATTCAGCCTCACAGGGGCGATTTGGGGACACTATGCATTTGGCTTAGATCTAAGCATGATGTCGACGTTCGGCTTAATAGCGGCTGCAGGTGTTGTAATCAATGATTCCTTGGTGATGACTGATTACGTAAACCAAGTCAGAGCCAAAGGTATGGACATTAAGCAGGCAGTGGTGGAAGCAGGCTGTGCAAGGTTTAGAGCGATAACCCTCACGTCTATCACGACTTTTGTTGGTGTATTGCCGATTATGTTTGAAACGAGTCTTCAAGCTAAATTTGTAATTCCAATGGCTGTGGCTCTTGGGTTTGCTGTACTGTTTGCTACGTTGCTTACTTTGGTTCTAGTGCCGTGTTTGTATATGATTTTACAGGATATTGGCAATCTTGTAGGAAAAGTGAAAACGTTACTGACGTTTAAACTTCCGAAAAAGAAAGCGACAGAATAAAGACATTTAGTACTTAAAAGAGCGGCTTAATTGGCCGCTCTTTTTATTTAGGTCATTGGGCGTGGATATCGCAGCGTGCGCTTGAATATTACGGCGACGCTGGTCAGCAGAAAATTGCATCATGCTTAACCATTAAGGTGAATACCTTTTGTATCGATTACTTAGTCTGGCTTGAATAGAAAGCGGCGATATCTTTAAGATCTTGTTCATTTAGCCGGTGCAACTGCGCTTTCATCATGTCGGAAAATGCCCCCTGACGTTCACCATTTTGGTAGGCTTTCATTGCGTTCAATAAGTAAAGAGCGTCTTGGCCTGACAGGTTAGGGTAGGCAGGGTTAGACGTTGTTCCTGTTGCTCCGTGGCAAAAAACACAGCTAGGAGATTTGATTTTACCTAACGCTGGATCGCCGAAGTCACTGGCTAGAGAAGATGATGAAATCGAGACAAGAACTAAAATGAAGAACGTTTTAAACATAGAGTTATTCATATATTGGGTTTAGCCCAAGAGTAAAGCTTCCCCTAGGGGGAAGCTCAAGCAGTTTGCTTATACATATGACTTGAATTTGATTAAGAACAAATCTATGTCTTGCCGTGTAATGTCTCTATGCGTGACAAAGCGAACCGGGTTCCCTGGCGAGATGGTAATACCATCAAGCGCTAACTTTGATGCGATGTTATGAATATCGATAGAATCGGACAGTTTAGCAAAAACGATGTTGGTCTCGACGAAGTCTGGATTTACGTTCACGCCTTCAATTTGACTTAATCCAATAGCCAATGCTTTTGCATTATCATGATCACATTTGAGCTGCGAAACATTTTCAGTCAGTGCCATTTTTCCTGCTGCAGCTAGGATACCCGCCTGACGCATGCCTCCGCCGACCATTTTACGTAAGCGTCTAGCTTTCGCTATGTACGCTTTGTTTCCTAAAAGCAGAGAGCCGATGGGCGCGCCTAACCCTTTTGATAGGCAGATCGTCATTGAGTCAAAGTGCTGAGCAATCTCACGCACCGGGACATTAAGTGCGACCGCGGCGTTATATACACGTGCGCCATCTAAATGAAGCTGCAAACCGTGTTGGTTGGTAAATTCACGTGCTTGGGCGAGATATTCTAACGGGATCACTTTGCCATTAATTGTGTTCTCGAGGCTTAGCAGTTTAGTACGAGCAAAGTGGCTATCATCGGGTTTGATGGCTGCAGCCAACTTTGCAAAGTCTAGAGTGCCATCAGGGTTGTTTTCGATAGGCTGGGGTTGAATTGAACCAAGGACTGCTGCCCCACCAGCTTCGTACTTATAGTTGTGTGCTTGCTGCCCACAAAGGTATTCGTCCCCACGTTCGCAATGGGACATCAAACCAAGCAAGTTTGCTTGAGTGCCTGAAGAAGTAAATAGGGCTGCTTCAAAGCCAGTTTCGTTCGCTGCCCATTGTTCTAATTCGTTTACGGTAGGATCGTCCCCGTACACATCGTCTCCGACTTCGGCTTTTGCCATAGCTTCGCGCATGGATTGAGAGGGTTTAGTAACGGTATCTGAACGAAAGTCCATGTGGTATCTCCTATAAATAGCCGCAGAGTTTGGCTTTACTTAAGCAAGCGATGGTTTTCGCATCGGTAATTTGGTCGTTCTTTATTTTTTCTTCTAATTCTTGAATGCTGAGTTCTATCACTTCAATCACTTCATCATCATCGCATTCGTAGCGAGAGGTGTGCGTGAGCCCTTTAGCGACATATAGATACTGAATTTCATCACAAAAGCCTGCTAGGGGAGTCACTTGACCAAGTGAAATGAACTCGTCTGCGCTATAGCCAGTTTCTTCTTCTAATTCTCTGGCTGCACATTGATCCGGTACTTCGTTTGGCTCCATAGTTCCCGCTGGAAGTTCTAGTAACCATTTATTTAAAGAGGGACGAAATTGGTTAATCAAAATGACTTGATTGTCATTGGTGATTGGCAGGATGACGGCCGCACCGGGGTGATGAATAGTGGTGTGGTTTATGGTTTTGCCGTTAGGTAAAGAAACGTTCTCTTCTACGAGAGATATACATTTCCATCTATGGATAATTTTGCTCATGCAATTGGTGTCACTTACTCTAGCTAACTGCCCTTAAAATAAGGGGGGGACAGCCAACAATAACCACAAAGAAGCATAAGTGAAAGAGATAAAACATGACTCATAATCCACAACTGTATACCAAAGGTGATTTTCATCTCAAAAGTGCAAACTTTGATTGCTACAAAATTACATTATTAAATTCCTGATATAAGTAGCATTCAAATAAAAAATACACTTGTAACAAAGTAATAACAAATGTATAAAAAGGTATATACAGTTGAAGATACCATTAGTTTCGAGGAACAAAGCTCTGATGAATCCATCCATCTATTCTCACGCTGATAAAGCGTTACTATCGGAACGAATTAATAAGCTTGCTGCAACATTGTCTGACGGCGTTTATGAACGTGAAGATACCATCAAGCTTTGTTTACTAGCCGCCCTTGCAGGCGAAAGTGTATTCCTCTTAGGCCCTCCGGGAATCGCAAAAAGTCTCATCGCAAAACGTTTGATCCAAGCCTTCGACAACAGTAGCTATTTTGAATACCTAATGACTCGATTTTCGACGCCAGAAGAAGTATTCGGGCCTCTTAGTATTCAAGAATTGAAGGATAACGGTCGTTACGTACGTTTAACCGATGGTTATTTACCTACTGCACAAGTCGTGTTTCTCGATGAGATATGGAAAGCAGGCCCTGCTATTCTTAATACACTGCTCACCGTTGTGAACGAAAAAACATTTAAAAACGGCAGTGATATTGAACGCGTTCCGATGCGTCTATTGGTTTCTGCCTCGAACGAATTGCCAGATGAAGATAGCGGCCTAGATGCGTTATATGACCGTATGTTAGTCCGTGTGTTCGTAAACCGAATCCAGAATAAGCAAAATTTCAAGTCGATGTTAACCGTCGGTACCCCTCAGGAAGCAGTCATCCCCGAAGGGCTGGCTATTACTAATATTGAATATCATCATTGGCAAAAAGAACTCGAGAAACTAGAGCTAACGGATAACGGTTTTGAAAAGCTTTATCAGCTTAAGAACATGCTCGAAGAAACCATTGAATCTCAGGGTGTAAATTTAGCTGAATCTGATTTATATGTTTCGGATCGTCGCTGGAAAAAGGCCGTTAAATTGCTGAAAGCGAGTGCTTTCTTTAATGGTCGCGACACAATTAACCCACTTGATTTACTGCTACTACAAGACTGTTTATGGAATAGCCCTGAATCGCGCGATATTGTTAGAAATGTAATCAAAGATTTTGCTCTCAATAGCGCTTTTGATCAACAAGATGTTCAAGGCCAAGTGGAAATGTGTCGTGAGGATCTCGAAGACGTCCAAGACTCTGTTGAGTCTGAACTGGCGATGTGTCTATCTATGGAGACCACGTCTGGAATCCTAAGAAAAGATGTCTATCAATTTGATATCAGCGATGCAAAGAAATACAGCGTAGGGACAGCTCATAACTTAATTAAGCTGGCTTTGCTCCAAAGTAACATGTCGGTTTCGGAATCGGAGAAAGGCGATAGCCGCTGGGTATACATTGGCAAAGATGACTTTGAAAAGGTTATTAAAGAAGGCCAAGGTGAAGCATATGGTTATGTTAACCAAAATACACACTTATGCCGTTTGAAGTTTGGCTTAGATGCTTCAAACCAACTCGTCATTAAAGACATCGCCAATCGTTCCGTGCTAGTTGGCATTGTGACAAATGATGGTCTGGCTGAAGAAACCTACGCCGCGTGGTCATCAAAAGCCGAAAAAGCCCTAGAACAACTTAATGAAGCCGAGCATCAGTTACGTAAAGCTCGTTCAGATTTTCATGGTGCACTTCCACATAGCTTTATTGATCCAGAATTACCGAAAGCAATGGAAATTAGTATTCAATCAATTGGCCAGTTGCTTGAATCTACTCAAGCGGAAAGTAAGAAGGTCGTTCAGCGCATCAAAAACTTAGATAAGATTTTTGAGTAGGGGAAGCTAGATGTTAGGTGCAGATGGACTAAGCCTTGCAATGATGCTCGCCGATTCAGGGGTCATTGATACAGCTGTGAATGACCTGATGGCTCGGTCACAAGTTATGATGATGGCTGAGAACAAAGGCGTTAAAAACTCCGTTAAGAATCACTTGCTGAAATGGCGAGGTAAAGTCACCAAGCGCGTTACAAAAGTATGCGATACAGAGCGATTTCAACAAGAATTGGCCCTCTACCAAGAAGTCATCTATTGGGATGAAGACAAGTTCTTTGTCGAAATTAACGATGTCATTAAGAAGCTAGAGTGGCACTCAGCGTTTTATCTGCAAGCCCGTCGTCTAATAGAAAAGAATAAGGGGGTGAACAATCCAATGTTCCCTCATTACTTTTGCGACCAGTGGTACAAATCCCTATCTGATGCGATTCAGCAAGCGCAGGTTTCTGAATTAGAAGCTAGCAAAGAAAAGATGCTTACCGATCTCTATCAGCGCATGGAAACCATGAAAAATATGGACCGTGTGACTGAAAGTGGAGATGAGGGCAGTGTTGGGCGCTTGTGGGATATGGCTTCTGCGAAGCTCAGCAAAACTGATGTTTCGGTGATGAAGAATCATGCTGAGTTTTTACTGAAAAACAAAGGACTTCAAGAAATAGCTGAGAAGTTAGGTCGAATGGCAGGTAATGTTGATGATCCATCACTTAACAAAGCGCCAGCTGAAGTCCCTCAAATGGTAGAAGAAGAAAGTGATGAAGCAACTGACGACATCGTCGGCATTCATGAAAGCGATGATCTAAACAAGTTGTTGCCGAATGAAACCATGTTTCTTGCGTACCCTGAACTTGAAGTTATCTTCTATAAGCATCTCGCTGATAAGCGTTTGATGAACTACCGCACTAAAGGTAAAGCTCGAACTCTTCGCAAGGTTAAGGCGCATAAACCAGATCATAAGAAAATGGATGTGGAAAAAGGACCGTTTATTGTCTGTGTTGATGCATCCGGCTCAATGAGTGGATTTCCAGAGCAATGTGCAAAAGCGATGGCATACGCGTTGATGCAAATTGCGTTGGCAGAGCAGCGTGAATGTTACGTGATTCTCTTTTCAACAGAACAGATCACTTATGAATTGACCAGACAAGATGGTTTACGTGAAGTAAGTGATTTCCTTAGTTACAGTTTCCACGGTGGTACGGACTTAGAGCCTGTATTGATTAAGTCAATCGATCTAATGATGGGTGATAAGTACAAAAACGCCGATTTAGTGGTTCTTTCTGATTTTATTGCTCCTAAGCAGTCGGATGAATTACTAGAGCAAGTGGAAAAACTCAAGGCGAATAAAAATAGGTTTCATGCCGTTAGTGTCTCAAAATATGGTAATCCTCAACTCATGAGCATGTTTGATCATTGTTGGGCGTATCATCCTAGTCTTGTCGGCCGTCTCATGAAGAAGTGGTAACCTGTTATTTTTCGTACAAAATCCTACAAAAAAGATCGAACAAACACCGATTTGATTCAAATGTCAGCAAACAAAATTTAATTGTACTATTTTGTTTGACTATCTTCGCTCAATCCGTAAAGTAGGCACCCGAACACAGCGGCGCAGCTTTTTAAAGCGGCTCTAAAGTGTTGAAATAAAAAGGCGCCTTGGCAGAGTGGCTATGCAGCGGATTGCAAATCCGTGGACCTCGGTTCGACTCCGGGAGGCGCCTCCAAAT
>NZ_JBHZSF010000016.1:0-90874 GCF_043642225.1 Vibrio profundi
TAATGACAGCTAAGTACGGCCAGCCTTCGCTTGTGGCAACATAGGTGATGTCTCCTACCCATTTTTGATTCGGAGCTGTTGCGTTAAAATCTTGAGCGAGCCAGTTTGGAGCAACGGGCATTTTATGCTTACTGTCAGTTGTACACTTAAACTTGCGTGCTGCTTTCGCTACTAAATCCTGACGTTTCATACTGGCAGCAATGGTCTTAACATTATGGTTATCACCGCTCTCAGCTAGTTCTTTTTGAATACGTCTTGAGCCATCTCGTTCTTTGCTAAGGTCAAAGGCTTCTTTGACCTTGGTATCAAGCTTTTGGCGAGCTGCCTCACGTTGAATCGCCTTGTGGCGATTCTCAACCCAATAATAAAACCCACTTCGAGAAACTCTGAACACCTTAGTCATGCGGGAAATACTGAAACTCAGCAGGTGTTCGAGCATAAATTCATAGCAATTTACTTTAGATTTTTCGTGAAGTAGGTGGCGGCCTTTTTTACGATTTCTAGCTCTTCTGCTTGCTCTGCCAACTGCCTCTTTAGCTTAGCGACTTTAACGGCCAATTCTTGTTCTCGTTGGCTAATATTAGAATTCTTCTTTGTGGCTTTTCGCCAACCGTAGATCTGAGATTCATGTAACGAGAGCTGTCTTGCGGCTGCAGCGACTCCCACTTTCTCTGCCAGCTTCATGGTTCCTGCTTTAAATTGAGGAGAATGGATAATACGTTTCTTCTTGCTTGTCATGGTTCACCTCATTAGTGATTGTACTCACGTAACTCAGTGTCCAAAACTGCTAGTGCGGATCATATTTTGAAAGGCCAATGAAAAATTAATTGATAGAAGAGGTAATGAAGCTTAACTTTTTTGACATTTTGTATTATTTATGAAGTGTAGAAGTCAATACCCCTCCTGAATTAATAGTAGAAACAACGAAGCTAGCAGAGGATGCATAGACTTGTGATGTACTTGTGCTGCCTTTTACTAAAAATGATAATTGGCGCTCAATGCAATGCTCGTTTGCGACCCGCTATAGGCATCTACGCCCACATTTGAAATTTGGGTCAAAGTATTCTTTTCAAATTCTACATCTTTTTGTTTGAACCCTTTTAATACGGTATGCGTCAGACTCATACGCATAGATAGGTTTGGTGCTACCCGTGCAACCATGTATGGTGAAGAGAGAATTTGAAATGATGGCGTATTAAAACTGAGTAAATTATTTGCACCATTATACCAAAATTTTTGGCTTACATCAGAACGCCTAAGGGTTATAATATTTTGTATTCCAACCTGGATGTTGCGAAATGGAGTTTGGCTCCGAATGTCAGAATAACCTTCTAGTTTATAGCTTTCTTCGAAATAAGTTGATGCTGGAATAGTAGAGCTATGCAATGTTTCTGCTCTAGAATCTATTTCTTCCTTTGCAAAATAAACTCCTGTAACCAACATATCGGTTGTTTGATTTTCGATTCCTATTTTATAATTTTTGTATTTTAAATGTCCGCCAGAGTACTCATTATATCCGCCACTATTAGGTGGGTTGCCGATCGTATTCTCCATACTATATTGATTAATCCAGAGGATGTTCTGATAGGAATTATCGCCGATACTTATACTGCCGATTATTTTGGTGTTGCCATACATCGGGGTTGAGACTCCAATTTCAAAGATTCCTGCTTTTGCATCTAGTCCATTGTAAGTTCTATTTTTCTCATCATTGAGCAAAAAGTGGCTTTCATACTCTCTGGTCAGGTGAGTATGCTGTACTTGAGTGAACACTTCGAATTGGTTAAATGCAAAGGATTGAGTTGACGTAAGAGTGGAAGTTAATATTAAAGGAAAAAACTTGCGCATGTAGTGTAGCCAGAGTGTTTTTGGGTGCTAAATAATAACATATTAATTCTATGGGTATTACTTAGAAATGTAGTTACTAACAACATTTTTCTGGGTAAGAGTTGTCAATAGTGGTGATGTTGTGACATCGATGGGTGTTTTTTGCTCTTATGTATTAGAAGTGTCCAATGCGTTGTTGCCTAAATTAATAAAACTATTTCCAATTGCTGCGTTCCGTGTCTTTGTTGTGATTAGAAGAACGGCGACATGGATAAAGTGACAATAGGAATTCCCTTATATCTAGGGAAAAAATATCGAAAGTTATGTTTGAAGTTACGGAGTTTGGGATATAGATGGGTTAATATGATGTTTATATCCGTTACGTCCGTGTTCTTTAACTTGGTATAGTGCTCGATCAGCTTCTCGGAATATTTTATCGAATGAGTCTTGTGAACTAATTGAAGTAGTTGCTCCAATGCTCAATCTTATTGGAATTGACTTAACGGAGAGTGAGTCAATTCCACTATCTTGGATGCGTTTCATAATTTTAATAGCTTCACGATCCGAAGTGTTTGGGCAGATAATTACAAATTCATCTCCTCCCCAACGACCTAAATAATCGCCAGATCTGATGTTTTTTTTAAGATGACTTGTCACCATTAAAAGAACGTCGTCTCCTAACAAGTGTCCGTAACTATCATTGAAGCTTTTAAATTTATCGACATCGATAATAAGAATAGAAGTGCTCGACCGCTTGATTTTACCTGTTTCTAGTACAGAATGAGTGATGTGCTCAATAGCAAACTTATTATATATTTTTGTGTGTGAGTCCATATTGAGTTGTTGCTTTTGTCGTGTAAATCGAGAGTAAACACTAAGCGTAATTAAAAGTATGCCTGTCAATGCGAGTATGTCACCTAACAAAAAGTCAAGAAATTGATAGTTATTTAAAAAAGACTGTAATGTACGCACTTCTTCCATACATTCAAAAGCTTTGTGCCATATTAGTAGCAAAATCCCGCATCTCTCAGTAGAAGTAAACCATCTATATCCTCTAATAAACAGACCGATCAAGGTGAGAAGAGCGATGTACTCAAAAATGAAACTAGAAAAATCCACAATGTCAAATCGCAGTGAAAATAAGGTAGTGAGTAAGCCCAAAAAGATAACAACGAATTTATCCATACAACAGGTAACGTATTTAAAATGTTCTAGTTGATATTATTCTAATGGTTGAAAGTTTAGAAAGCGACATTGTTGTGTACAACTTAGTAAGTAGATAAAAAATATGTGCCTTGGCTCAAGTTGATGTGTGTGATGTTTCATTTGTAATTGATGTCTGCATGGGTAGTTGTATTGATGGCGTGAAAGTGATGAAGAGGTTGAAAACAAACCTAGCTCACAGTAACTCTCTATTGTTTCTGTCTGTACCGAGAAGCCCGTAGTCCATTTTAAAGCAACAGTTCAGACACACTTTGCAATTAAGTGAAGAACTTATTCTATTTGAGGTTGGAATTTAATCAAACAGGTGTAATTTAATTTAAAAAATCACCAGTTGGTCAAATGCATGTTATTAGATAAAAAATGCATACTTTAATACGGTATATTTTTTAGCTAGCTTACATACAACGACTGTCAGTGTTAGAAGCATATAGATTAAAATTCGAATACCTAACACTTTATTCACCGTGGCTAATTAAGATTCCAGATCACCCATTGTTAGCATTACAAGCATTATGTTTAATAATGATGTTTATGAGACTAAAACAAGTACTCACGTTAAGCTTGTCATACATTAGATCTTGGTGTTTAAAATTAATCAACACTAGTCGAACTCTATAAAGCCCTTCAGATGAATACGCATTAATCACTATTTAAACAACAGGACAACATAATGAAATATTCCCTTTCCTACAAAGGTGATATGGATAACATTGGAATGCCAATACCTTTGCTTTCACTTATTGGTTTTATTTCCAAGTTGTATGGTAAAATTTTTAACGTAGCTCATGATGGAATCGAAATTGAACGAAATTGAACGAAATTGAACGAAATACCGTTTACCGTTACAAGTCGGTAGGTTTTTTCAGAACGCGATACTACGAAGAGCGTGGTTCTGCGAGCGGCATGCTTTTTTGGCTATTTGTAGCATTGGCACCACTCGCCTTATTGATCGCTCTTGTTCACGATGTTGGTTGAACAATATTAGATGCTATTTTCGGTGCGCCACTGATTGTTTCCCCAACCCTTGTTATCGCTTTGCTCTTAAGTGAAACGAAGCACTTTAGTGCAATGGTGTGCAAGGGGAATGGAAAGCTATTAGAGAAGGGTAAAGGGATTGGGTTAATATTGAACCTTATAGGTATCGTTCTATCCCTTTCAATAGGCGGTATCATTGAACGCAAGATGGATATTCTGAAAGTAAGCGGCATCTGGTAATACCCGATGGCTGCATTTTGGGCGATTATCTCTTATGGAGCCATTGTAAAACCACACCTTAGCGCATACACATACATCAGACTCTACATGATGGGCTCGGATGGGATTAAAGCGAAACTGTTTAACAACTTCACATACAAGCTATTTTTAACTGGTTGTATTTCTACTGTAATTTATGCACTAAACACTAATACAGGTTTGCGAAATTACATGGCAATGAGTGCGGGTGCAACAACATCTGATGTTGTATTTACGCTTGGCTTCTTAGCATTACTCGTG
Source organism: Vibrio profundi (assembly GCF_043642225.1). GTDB lineage: Bacteria > Pseudomonadota > Gammaproteobacteria > Enterobacterales > Vibrionaceae > Vibrio > Vibrio profundi_A. Next base: position 4,546 of record NZ_JBHZSF010000016.1, read on the forward strand.
TCTGCGTTCTACTTTAGCGTTCTTTGCATTAGACACAATAACAATGCGGCAGTGGGCGTAATGTGGTTCATTGGCACAATAGTGACATACACACTGGGTATTAAAGTAATCGACTTAGCTCTTGTTCACCCCTTGTCTTGGCTTGACTTAAGCATAAATCGATTTACCGAAGTGGGTCATACATTAATGGCGTATGGGATTCTCCACTGGGTTTCAACTGCCTTTATGGTTGCAGCAATTGCAGGCAGCTTCATTGCTCCTGCGTTAATGGCTTGGGTCGGCAATACCACAAAAGCGAACGCAGTTGTCCTCGCTTATGTTTGTCTTCAGTTCACCGACATTATCTTCAATATCCATGGACTAAACCATAACCTAGGTGAAACCGTGTCACTAGTGTTGACACCTTCGAGCTATGTCATCAATGAACTGATGAAATTCCTATGGTAGTTACCCAATTAAAAGCCGTTATGTTTATCTGATGTTTCAGTTCATGAGTAGCACCAACGCTGTCAGAATAACTCTCTGTCGTTTTTTCCAAATTCTAAAATTACTAATTATGCAGCCATACCGCTATCCTATTTACGCTCTGAGCCTCATGTTCTTCGCTGTTTACGTCCTTCGGGATTTCAGCGCAACCTTGGTTAAGATTGACCGCTTTTATATTGAGTATCTTAGCATCCCAATCAGTGGGGGGATTCTGCTCATAGGTGGCTTGTACACTATGATGACCCCAACCTTAAAAAAGAACGGTTACATTGTATTGGCATTAATATGTGCCCTCGGAAGTAGCGTACTGGTTCACTTACGCCTAAAGCCTTTTGATGAGGGTAGTCATCAGCTCTTTTCTACACTGGTATTGCTACTACTTGTATTCGTATGTATCACCTTCATTCGTTCGAACGACGCTGCTAAGGATACCAAACGTTCAGTGACCAGATTGCTTAGTCTCATGATAAGTTTGTTTGGTATTGTTGTGCTTCTGCATGTATTTAGCGGATATCTGATGAGTTTTGTCCGTGGCAATAATAGTGACAGTATTTTTACAATTGGTCTCGTCATGTGGATGGGGTTGTTTGTGGCTTTATATTGGTGTAATGATGAGCATGGCCTGTTACTAGCACTACTTAGTAGTGGGGGGCTTGTAGCTATCGCTATGTTAGGGTTGTTTTTTCTTGCAGATTTTACCTACGATCATCACCGATGACATCATCGACATCGTAACACGACCTATATTTAGGGCTATCAGGGGCCTACTTTACTGATAAACAAACTCATTTATACGATGCCAACAAGCAGCCACCGAAGGTGGAATGTAATGGGTTTCTGTTCAACCTGTCTAAAATCTTCACTGACAAGGGTTTTACACGCAAATGCCCCTTTATTCTTCAGGTGTTTTATTTATATCTAATTACCAGACTTGATATAAGTGAAATTATAAGTGTTATAACTTGATTACTTATCCATGAGTGATTATAAAGCATTGATTTAAATTATAAATTTTCTAATTTTACTTTATGGATACTATGCTCTTTTCAATTTCAAATTTTGGTCTGCCGACCACCATGAGCCTGCGTGAGGCGCGTCCTCACTTTAAACTTCGCAACCCGATTCTTGCCCTAATGCTAGCTTGCCTTGCCCTGTGGGGCTACTTGCCTGTCGTCGAGCTATGGGGAATCACGGTTCGTCCTTTTGTTGATCAGGAGTTGCTTGGCTTACATCTTATTGTTTGGCCAATGGTATTATTGTGCTTGTTTGGTGCCAAGCATCTGGTTCTTCGCCTATATGTAGCCGTGATATGGATTGCTGTTTTGTTCGATGTTGCTGATTCACATGACCTGTTCTCTATGGTCGGAAACCTGTTGAAGGGTTCAGGTTCTGACTCTTTTGACGCCAGAGGTATTGCTGAGCTTTTAGGCAAATTCTTGAAGGTCGGCTTTGTTATGCTGATTGCTGGTCTGGTAGGCTTTTTGATCTTGCCATTTGCCCCCTTCTACAAAAGTAATAATAACTTCTGGAGCAAGCTGTTTAATACTGATTCAGGCGCATATAAGCTAACCAAACTTCAAACTTTCATCCTTAAGATTGTAGCTAAGGTTAAACTTGAACTGGTTCATATCCACAAGGACTATCAGCCAACAGTAGTCGCAATTAAGGCAAAAGAAAAGGCACAGGTTATTGAATTGTTCAAAGCTGTTCCTGTGCAGACTCATGGAAAACTAGTAGCCTTGATGGCAGCGATGATTGGCTTGTGCTTCTATTTGTTGGCTCCATCAATGCCATCAGCAGGGGATCTTGAGGAGGTGCTGCGTGGGGAATACGAAGGGAAGCGACACAAGCTTGACTTCGACTATATCTCGGTTAAGAACTGTAAAGAGATCCGCACTGATGAGGCACTCTGTATAGTCAAGCTAAAGGCGGATTTAATCGATGACCATGGCGAGGTTGTATCAGAGCTTAGTTACAGTGATTATATGGAATTCGAGCGCATAGATGGCGACTGGCGCTAGTTCTTATTTTGCAGTTTAGAATCCACCTTCTATTGAAGGTGGATTTGTAACTTTGTTCGAACCATTTGCCGACAGCTTGTTGATTTTTCATACTCCATCTAACTCATATCGCATTAAATTAAGAAAATGTATTTCGGAACTGTCCCAAAACGTTTGTACGCTCGTTCTTAGCTGATGCACGATTGTGTGTGGCGTTCTGTGACTGTCATTAAACTTTCTGCTTCAATCTGCTAAATCAAGGATAGCCACACTGCTGTAGAATGGTATGGATCTATCTTTAAATAGCTTGTTTATGCTTTGTTCCTGACTCGATAGGAAAATTACGGCTGTAGTGTCAAAGCAATCAAGCAGAGTGCGAAGTTTGGTATGAAAGGTGGCTAAGTGACGGTCAAGCAGATGATCGGTATGATCTGCACCAGTTAGATTAGACACTTCACAAAGGGACTTTCTGATACTTAAAGTTATCCGCATTTTTCTAACTTAAATGATTACTCTAAGAAGGTTTTGCCCCAAAATGAGTTACCAAGCTCTCATGCTTGTGTTTGATGGAGGCAATACTTCAGCAATACCGGCATCCAATTGAGCACAGACTTCTCGGTGACCGTATTTAGGAATCCAATTCAACTCTTTCTGTGCAAGTGATGAGTCATAAACACGATCCAAGCTAGACGGTAAACACCAACCTCTAGTGGTGAACTCTTGAACTAGATCTGGTGCATATTTTGTAATCACCTTATTAGCCTGAAGATAGAGTTGCTTAGAATCGCTTTTCTGAAACGGTGAGTCGGCTGAGATGATGTAACGATTAAACCCACTAGGTCTTACCTTAATTGCGCAAACATGAGCGGAGGCGACGTCTCTAGCATCAATTCCTCTGTTTAGCCTGTATATAGTCATTATGTCGGCAGGCTCAGGGAAGCAGCGAGATATCTGAAGTACCGTTATCGGCAAACCGGTAGTCTTTGATATTTTCTCTAGTCGATGCTCTGCTTCGACCTTACTTTTGTGGTATATGGTTTTGGGTAAAGGCGTTGTTCTTTCAGTAATCCAACACGCTTTACCATCCGGTGTAGACGCTGAACCATACAGTGCAGTTGTACTGGTAAATATGATGTGAGAAACACCCTGTTCCGCAGCTATATTTGCAATAACTTCAGTGGCATATACATTAATATCAAAAAATTCATCTTCAGTGCGATTACCGACATGTGGTGCATGAAGTGCTGCCGTGTGAATAACGATATCCACGCCGCGTAAAGCCACTCGCAACAGGTTTGAATCTCTTATGTCACCAAGGTGGTCAACCGTTGAGCACGGTTGAGAATCTAGGCCTTCAACATGAAATTGACTCATAAGTTGGAAGTATATGTTACGACCAATACGGCCTCCTGAGCCCGTTACTAAAACTCGCATAAAATCACCTGAACCATTAAAAATTGAAGCTACTTAATGATCAGGTAAGCGCCGATAAGCAACAGGGTAAGGCCGATAATTTTAGTGAATTCTAAATCACGAGGAATAGTACCAAAAGCCCCTAAGTAGTCGATCACAAGGCCTGCGATGAGTTGCCCAACAATAATTAACGTAACGCCAGATACGGCACCTAATTTGGGGATCGTATGGCTAACAGTAAGAAACAGTACTAACCCAAGTCCACCACTACATAACATGTACCAAGGCAGTTCTCGCCATTGCTCGATATCTTCCCCACGGCGAGAAAGTAAAAGTACTCCAGATGCCACTAATCCACCTAAATGAACAATAAAACTGCTGGCTGCGCCACCCACTCTTTGCGACATGGCACCTGCAATTGGAGTCTGAGTTCCTACGGCGATGCCACCAATTAGTCCGATCACTACTGTTAGTATGAGTTCCATTATCTTGTTCTCCTTTAATGCAAAGTTACGAGCACAAGGTTAAACAATTCGTTCTATGAAAAAAAATGGATTATATTCACTATAACTATTCCCTATAGGCATAGATGAAGAACGAATGAGTATCGAAAATTTAAACAGACTTGATTTAAACCTACTTGTAACTTTGCATGTGTTATTAGAGCAGCGAAATGTAACTAGGGCGGCTGAACACTTAAATTTAAGCCAGTCAGCAATTAGCAAAAGCTTGGCAAGGCTTCGGGTGTTGTTTGACGATCCATTATTGGAAAGGTCTGGCTATGGGATGGAGCCCACTCTCAAGGCTAAACAGATTCAATCCGAGTTACAGCGCTTACTGATCGACATAGAGAGAATCACAGCTCCCACAACATTTAGTCCCACTAAAAGTTCTCGAAAGTTCCGCATTGCTGTAGTCGAAAGCTCTTATTCCTTGATTTTCCCTAAGTTCATAGCAGAAGTGCTAGTGCATGCACCGAATATAACTATCGACTCATGCCGTTGGGGAGCTGATACTTTTGAACGCCTACAACGGGGAGAATTGGACTTTGCTATAACAGGTAAAGACATGAAACCAGAAGATGAAGTGCGCACATTGATGCCCCCGAAAGGCATTGTTTCTCAAGAGCTCTACCAAGACGAACTTTGTTGCTTAGTCAATCAGAATCACCGTTGCCTAGGCGAGCCTTGGGACCTCAAACACTACCTCGCTCACAGGCATATTATGGTAAAAAATTATTCGAACGAGCGTTGGTTGGTTGATTTGAAATTGGCAGAAAAACAACATGAACGAAATGTTGCTTTATACGTACCAGATTTCAATAGCGCAGCAGAGTTATGTAGTCATACCGAACTTATCCTCACGGCGCCTAAACGATTTGCTGAACATGCCGCTAAGAAAATGGATCTGAAAGTCTTATCATTGCCGATTTGTGTTCCTCCATTAACTTACCCGTTGTTTTGGCATGAAAACAGAAGTCGAGATTTAGCTCATTCTTGGTTAAAACAGTTTATTGTTGAGCGATACGATATTAATGCCACAATCACCACTCGATAGAATTCAGATTAGTATCTTAAGCTAAGTTATCTACTGGTATGATCTACTCCAACTCGCTTTTGTCCAAAAGTTTGTTGGAGGAAGCTGTAATGTGTGTGCTGTACTAATTACCTTGCTAACTAATGAAAAATTTGTGATTACTCAGCAGTCGGTTGAGTTGCTGTAATAGCTCAAACAGATAAAGAAGTTAAACTAAGGCGAACCTTCATGGCTCGCCGTTTTTGTGTCGGTTTGATGTATCTTGATACGCGATTTTATACCTGATTGCCGATATAGAGCTGGTCAAAACCGGGGATATTCTGCTCCCAAACTGGCGTGCCTTCACCAATAGTCGCCTTTAAAACTTCAATAAACAGTTTGGTCTTGATCGGTGCATCACGGTGAGGGTAGACAGCATAAAAAGTGCCGAAATCTTGAATATTTAGGTGCGTCATAATTGGGATTAGTTTCCCATCAATGATTTCATTTTCAATCATTTGGGCAGTGACAACAGCAAGAGTGTTACCTGCCACAGCACTCTTTACAACCATTTCGACATCATTCACTTTGTAGGTGGCATTCAGCTGAAACTGTTGCTCGACATCGCTTTTATCAACATAACTAAATTTATCGATGAAAAGACCAGGAGCAGAATAGACCGTCGCAGGGAGAGATTCTAACTGTTCGATGGTTTCAACGGGCCCGTGCTGCTGAAGAAAATCGGGTGAAGCGACAATCAGCAAGCGGCTTCGCGCAATCTTCCGAGAAATTAAACTGGAGTTCTTTGGTTCACCGATACGAAAGCCAATATCAAAACCTTCTTGCACAATATCTACCAATCTGTCTTCCAACCGAAGTTCACACTTCACATCTGGATATTGCTGCTGAAAAACCGAAATCGCCTCCTGAACGTACTGTCGACCAAACATCATTGAACTGGTGATTCGTAGTATCCCTCTTGGCTCAGAATGATAGTTTTGTGCTAAGCGGTGAGTGTTGCTAATAAGGTCTCTCAATAATGTTGCTTGGCTCACCATCTCGCTACCCGCAGCGGTTAATGATAATGAGCGTGTGGTGCGGTTGAGCAAGCGAACTCCTAATTCATCTTCTAAACGACCTATTTGTTTTGAGATCACCGAGCGATCAAGGTTTTTCTGTTCTGCAACTTTAGTAAAAGAACCGAGTTCAGTGACTTCTAACAATAAAAGTAAGCGATTAGAAAAATCCATTTGAGCCTCACGAGAATAAATAAAAACAGCATTGGTGTAATATTAGCATCAATATTGTGCCCTTATTAGCATTTTTCTCATCTAATTGATTGCTTATAGTTATCTCACTGACGCAGAGGACACCCTCTCAACGTAACCATATTTAACTAGCCGATAGGCGACTTAGAGGAAGTTCATTATGAAAACATTATCAATCACTAACCAAAATGGTATCGCAACAGTAGCTATCAATAACCCACCAGTGAATGTATTAACCATTAATCTAATTAACGAAATTAATGAGTATGTACTTTCTTTAAAAGATGACCGAGATACTAAAGTGGTGGTGTTTAAATCACTGCATGAAACCTTCTTTTTAGCGCATCTTGATCTAAACGTGATCAACGGTACGCAAGGCGGTCAAGCAGCGTCTATTGAGTTCAACCACATGATCATGAACATCAAAGCAATGAAACAAATATCTGTTGCTCTGGTTGATGGTGTGGCTCGTGGGGGCGGTAATGAGTTTGTTATGGCGTGTGATCTTTCTTATGGCACCGAGAATGCAGCATTTGCACAACCAGAAATTCACGTAAATATTCCTACTGGTGGACAAGGCGCGGTTCAGTTCGCAAGAAGAATGGGTAAAAACAAAGCATTACAAGCTCTTCTATTGGGTAACGATTTCACAGCACAACAAGCGGAAAACTTAAATATCATTACTCAATTTGTTCCTAAAGCGGAAATGGATAACTTTTTAGCAATGACTTTAGGTGTAATTAGCACATTAGAAGTGCGTGATATTGTGATGTACAAAGAGATCATTGCAACATCAATTAAAGATGAAGACGCGGGCGCAGAGCTAGAGTTACGTTACTTTTTAGAGCGTGCTAAAGAGCAAAAAACAGCCGCTGTTATTTCGGCATTTTTAAAACATGGCGGACAAACAGAGCGTGAAGCGAAAGATATCCAAGGTATCTTTGTTGGCACCGCAGCCGAGCTGTCTAAATGAAGCGTGGTTTCTCGCACATTAGCCGCCAAATAGGCGGCTAAGTCACATGAGATATCTGGGAGTGCTACTGTAATTATCAATACCCCACCGTGTTATCTGAATAAGTTAATTCAATCATTTGGGTAGATATATTGGCGTAAGCTTCTAAGATCAAGTTAACCAGTGAAGCTCGGAATTTGGGATATGGGAATAAGGCAGCTTATAACGTTACTTTTGATCACATTGTTCTCCTTCGTATGTCATGCCTCCGATTTAACAACTTTGTCTGTGAAAATTACGGACAAACATCATAGCCCACTCGCTAACAGTGTTATTTGGGCCGTCCCGAAACATAAAGAAATCCTACCATCTACGTCTGGAAAGCAGCATGTTATGGCTCAAAAAGATAAACTTTTTACGCCATTTGTCTTGCCGATTAGCGTGGGAGAAGATGTATCATTTCCTAACCATGACTCAATTAAGCATCACGTATATTCGTTTTCTTCTGCGAAACGCTTTGAGCTTAAAATTTACTTGGATGAAAAACATCCTCCCATAACATTTGATAAACCTGGGGTCGTAGAGATGGGATGCAACATTCACGATTGGATGCTTAGCTATCTTGTCGTCGTGGATACACCTTATTACTCAACTTCAAATATCAACGGTACTGCTGAACTCACTCTTGAACGCGGAAATCACACTCTATTTGTATGGCACCCAAGGTTGAACGATAAGAGTGAGCCAATTAGTTTAGAAGTTGATACTGACACACAGTCGAGCTTAACGTTCCAAATTGAGCAAACGCTTTTGCCAGAGGTAGTACAGTCGAAGCCAACGACACGACAGGTTCATTATGACCAATATTAACCGGCTTCATTTCAAAATATTGATACTGACAGTGGCAATCGTCGCGATTGTATTAGCCGTATCGTTGTGGTCGATCGTTGATAAAACGTATCGTCATTCCGAAACCCAATTATCTAATCGTTTCAATACTGCAGCAAATGTGGTTCAACATTCTTTAAACGGAGAAATGACATTAGTTCGCCGTTCGATGGAAACCGCCGCCCAAGACTTTACAATAAAACAATTGATATCTGGTGGGCTAGATGATCCTGAATCACTTCGTTCTGCACTTATGAATTACCAGCGCCGGATTGACGTTGATATCATATTGGTAGTTTCACCAGAACGTAAAATCATCACGAGTACCAGTGATACCGTTAAATCTACTATACCTTTTAACTCTGAAAGTCTTACTACCAAGCAACTAAATATCATAGAGATTGATGGAGTGCAGTATTTAGCGAGTTCTGTCTCGGTTAAATATGTTGAAAGTACACATCAACCTGATGCTTGGCTTATTGCTGGAATTAATCTCTATTCACTAATTGATAAAGGTTTGGTTGCGCTTTCAGGGTTTAGCGTCAGTGTATTGGTTAGCGAGGCCGCGCCTACCTACACAGTGCTAGCTTCAACTTTGCCGCTTTCATCGAAGCTAGAACTTCAGAATACCAATGGGTCTTTAAGTCAACGATTTACATATATTGAAATATCGAAAGAACAATATGTAATGAAACGGTTCTTGCTCGGTCAGCGGAGTCATATACCTGTTTACTTAGCGCTCACTACTTTAAAGTCAGAAGCTTTTCTGTCTTTTAATAGCTTGACAAATCAACTGTGGTATATCATCGCGTTCTCAATTTTCTTAGCAATTATGGTTTCATTTTTCGTTTCCAGAGGTGTTACGCGTCCATTAAATTCATTAGTGACAATCGCTAAAGGTATTAGTCAAGGCGATTATTCCAACTCGATCCCGACAACCTCCACGTATGAAGTACAGTCTCTTTCAAGGGCTTTCATTTCGATGCAAGAAGATATCAAGAATCGTGAACAGGAAATAAATCAGCTCGCATACTTTAGCTCACTAACCTCACTCCCTAATCGCAACCATTTTTATTCAGTACTTAAACAATCAATTAGTACAGCAAGAGTTAACAACAGTGCGGTAGCAATACTTCAAATCGATATCGATCGTTTCAAAGTGGTGAATGATACTTTAGGGCATGATTTTGGTGACAAGTTACTTAAAGCTGTAGCTGATAGGATGCAAACATTTAGTTCGGAGAATGTGTTTATCTCTCATATGTCCGCAGATGTATTTGCGGTTATTTGTACAAAATTAGATACCGTTTCTTTGAACACAATAACTGAACAATTTCATCAATACTTTGAATTACCGTTTGTTGTTGAAGGCATCTCGTTAGATCTCAGTGCGAGTATGGGGGGAGCTTGTTTTCCAGATCATGCGGATAACGGAAACAAGTTAATGCAGTGCGCGGATATAGCTCTTAACGTATGTAAACAAAAACACTCTTACTTCGAGTGCTATCATGAAGATCAAAATACCCACTCGGTGATGCGATTGAATCTCTTATCTGAGTTAAAAGCGTCGATAGCAGATGATCAGCTAGAGCTCTATTACCAACCTAAGCTTGATTTAATAAATAACCGAGTTCATGCCGTAGAATGCCTGGTTCGATGGCATCATCCAATCCATGGTTTTGTTCAACCTGATGACTTTATTCCACTAGCTGAGCAAAGTGGACACATTCGAGCTTTGACTCATTGGGCAATCAGAACTGCGCTTCTACAGCATAGTGTCTGGAGGCAAGAAGGGTACGTGTTGCAGATGGCAGTTAACATTTCTGCAATTGATCTAGTTGATTTCAAATTACCCGTTCATTCGACAGAAATGCTCTCTGAGCTTGACGTAGATGCGGATTATTTAAAGTTAGAAGTCACTGAAAGTGCGATTATGTCTGAGCCAAAACAAGCTATCAAAGCATTAAACGTCTTACACCGGATGGGGATAAAGCTTTCAATTGACGACTTTGGTACAGGTTATTCATCGATGGCACAGCTCAAAAAAATGCCCGTCAACGAACTCAAGATCGATAAATCTTTTGTTCTTGACTTAGCTTCGAGTGCAGATGACAAAGTGATCGTTCGTTCTACTCTCGATCTTGCGCACAATCTCAATTTGAGTGTTGTCGCTGAGGGAGTAGAAGACCTAGAAACGCTGAAATTACTGGAGCGAATGGGTTGTGATGTAGCACAGGGCTACTATTTGTCACGACCAATGCCAGCGAGTGAGTGCCTTAAATGGCTGAAAGATAATGTGTCAGATAATCAAGAGCTTATAGAGCGACCGTCAACCACTTAGTTTGAGAAGAGACATTTCTTTCAATTAAAATACCCTGATATAAATACCAGTATCGGTGTCTGAAAAACCTATCCATTCTAACGCACAACCATTCATTTACTGTTTTTATCAAGACCCACTATGATTGTGAAAGGAAATCAGTCAGACTCCACGCCGATTTATACATAGAACGAAAAGGAAGAGCCTTTAATGTCTACGCTACAGCGTATTTGTACCACATTAGTTGTAATTATTAGCCTTGCCGGTTGTGCTTCACTTCCCGAGGAAATTAAGCATTCAGAGACTTCTCTTAAAATAACAGAGGCAAGCAGGTTATCTGAACTGAGCGAGTCTTACTTTCAAACTCAGCCGGCTGATGAACTCAGTGCTATTCATCTGCAAGAAAAAGGCTGGGATGCATTAGCACAGCGCCTAGCGCTCGTTGAATCAGCTGAACATACCATAGACATTCAGTACTACATTTGGAACTCAGATGTCTCAGGCATCTATTTAGCAAGTCGATTGCTCGCCGCTGCTGACAGAGGAGTTCGCGTTCGAGTTATGCTTGATGATATCAATCTGAATGAACGAGAAGATTTACTTGTTACTTTAGATGCGCACCCGAATGTCGAAATCCGAGTATTTAACCCGATCCCGAGCCGTCGTGGTGTTGTTAAATGGCTCAATGTTCTGGGGGATTTTTCGCGTTTAAATCGTCGTATGCATAATAAGTCGTTCACTGTAGACGGAGTAGCAACGGTTGTCGGTGGCAGAAACATTGGCGATGAATATTTTGATTTATCAGACGAGATAAACTTTAGAGATCGTGATGTGCTTGTCATCGGCCATGTAGTCGACGATATCCAACAGAGCTTTGAAGAGTATTGGGCTAGCCGATGGTCGTACCCTGTTGAACTACTTGGTGGCGAAGCTTTAGACGATTTCTCACAAATTGGTGATATCGCATTTCCCGTTTATGCGCATTACCCGTCGCTGCCACAAGACAGTGATGAAGCCATCCGTTTACTGCAAACGGCCATGAGTTCGATGAGCAAGGTTCAAGCTCGCTTTGTGTATGATCAACCTGTCCCCGATGATGAAAAAAATACGTCTGTACCGAAAGAAACGGCTCAAGAGCTACTGCGCTTAGCAAGCCAATCGGAAAAGGAAATTTTGTTGGAATCAGCGTACCTTATTTTTGACGATGGCCAGTTGGCAAGCTTCCAGGCGCTAGAAGATAAAGATGTGACAATTAAAGCTCTGACGAATTCTATGGCATCGAACGACCTTGTAACCAATCATTCTGGCTATGCGGGTCGACGTGAAGACATGCTAGAGAGTGGTATTGAACTGTTTGAGTTAAAACCGGACGCCGATGTGTGTTTGGAGTCGACCAAAGACCCTGCGAAATGCGCCCCTACAACGGGGTATGGTCTGCACTCTAAATCTGCGGTATTTGATGGACAAATTGCCACCATTGGTTCTTTCAACTTTAATTTGCGTTCAACCTATTTGAATACAGAATCCTTGTTGATCATTGATTCAAGCGAGGTTGCTGAGGAGTTGGCAAATAGCATTAATCAAGCGATGGCAGATGAGAACAGCTGGCGTTTAAGTTTAGAGGATGGTGACGTGACTTGGCATTCCGGAGAGGCGAGTTTCGACAGTGAACCGGAAACGGGAAAATGGGAAAGGTTTCAATCTCAATTCCTTCAGTTATTGCCAATCGAAAAGTATTTGTAATTGAGTTATCGATGTAGAAAGCAAAAAAGCCGTTGAATTTTCAGCGGCTTTTTTTTGATGAAATATAATTAATAAAGATGTGAGTCTTTCTACAGTTGCTTGAGTTGTGGCGCAATAACAATGTTGATTAGGTTGGTGAATGAAAATTTCGAAAGGAATGAAAGAACAAGGTATTCCAGTAGGTAACTATTACGACAAATACAATACTCGTAATCCGCTAGCGCGACGGATCATGAAAAACTTTGATCGTAATTTATCTGAACTCGTAAGTTTGGCAGCCCCAAGGACACTTCATGAAGTTGGGTGTGGTGAAGGCGTTTGGGTTCTGAAATGGTGCGCGGAAGGGATTCTCGCAAGAGGTAGTGATTTCTCAGAACAAGTCATAGAACTAGCGCGTAATAATGCGAGAACCAGAGAGGTAGGAGACGAGCTGTTTGAAGCGAAGAGTATTTATGAGTTGAGCCCTGAAGCTGATAGTGCCGATCTTGTCGTTTGTTGTGAGGTTCTTGAACATCTGACTCAGCCCGCCGCCGCGCTAGTCGCATTACAAAAACTGGACGCAGAGCATTACATTTTTAGTGTACCCAGAGAGCCTTTGTGGTGTGGGCTTAATATGTTACGAGGCAAATACTTAAAAAGTTTAGGCAACACACCCGGACATATTAATCATTGGTCGCAACTTACCTTTATCTCTCTTGTCTCGTCTTACTTTGAAATCGTAGAAGTTCGTTCCCCAACGCCTTGGACAATGCTGCTTTGTAGGAAGCTCCTTGATGAAGGGTAAACCAGTCATTACATGGATAGGGCGTCTACTCACCTTAATCTCTATCGTTTATGTGAGTGTTGTCATCTATGACTATTCACAAGATTTAAATCTATGGGAGTTTGTCCAAGAACATTATTTAGCTTATTTGCTGTTAATCGCGGCATATTTTATTGGCAATCTTTTGTTGGCGCTGGCATGGCGGTTTATCTTGGATTTTCTAGGTAGCACCTTAAGTGTAAGCGTCACTATGTGGTTCTACGGTACTTCGCAAATTTCGAAGTATTTACCCGGGAACATAGCTCACTTAGCGAATCGCCAAATTATTGGTAACGAACTAGGCATTAAGCAAAGTATTTTAATGAAGTCTACGTTTTGGGAAACCCTGACAATGGTAGCAGTGGCGAGTAGCTTTGGACTTCTACTTACTAATCAATACTTGGCGTTGACCAGCTTTAACAGCCTTTGGCTCTTTGGTTTGTTTTGGCTTCTCGTTTGCGTACTTACCTATTTCTCAAATTTCCGATCCTTACTGAAAATTCCACTGCTTTATCTGCTGTTCTTTGCCATTTCAGGTGGCATATTCTCGCTTATTTTCGCCAGTTCTCTAGATGTTCAATCCTATGGGTTTCCACAGTATTGGCAGTTGTCTGGCTATTTTGTTCTGGCTTGGTTAGTTGGTTTTCTGGCTCCGGGGGCTCCAGCGGGGATCGGTGTTAGAGAGGCGACTCTAATTGTATTAGCAGGGGAAATTGCGAATGCTGAGGCTTTGATCGCTGCGGTTGTTTTAGCGCGAAGTATCACGGTATTTGGAGACCTGTTCTTCTTCTTTTATAGCCAAAGGTTTAACCCTAAACGGCTAGCGTTACGCTCTTAACCCATAGCGAGATAATCTAACTAATTAGAAGTGTCGTCTTTGTTTTTTTGTTGACTATCTTGTTGAGAAAGGTGCTCTTCGAGCAAGTCCATTCGGTGCAGCACTTTTTCCGTTAACTTGCGATTAAACCCGACCAAATCAGCCACCAGCCCCATCAGCAAGGTAATAAAACCAACGATGATCAACATTGAACCTAGAACTAGCGATTGAATGTATCCGTCTCCAACGCCATTAAAATAGTAATAAAGGAATCGGATAATAGGCATTGCCCCTAGTATCATTGAAAATGCGCCAATGTACATGAACACTTGCAGCGGTCGATACATGGTATACACACGCATAAACGTGGTGGCAGACATTTTTAAGAAATGAGGGATGCTGGTGAAAAGCCGCGATTCTCTTGTTTTCCCATTCGTTCGAATAGGGACTGATATGACCTTTATTCGTTTCGCGCCCGCTTGAACCAACATCTCGATGGTGTAACTAAAATCGGAAACGATATTAATTTGTTGGGCCGCTTCTTTTGAAAGGGCACGAAATCCACTCACTGCATCATTAATTTTTAAGCCGATGACCTTAGAAATTACAAAACTGCCGAATACTTGAAGTGAGCGCTTAAAAAATGAGAAGTGCTTATTGCTGTAGCCTCCGCGATCTCCAACCACAAGTTCTGCCTCGCTATTTACGATCGGCTCAACCAGTAATGCAATGTCTTCACTATTGTATTGATTATCGCCATCAGTATTGACGATGATGTCAGCACCCTGTTTGACGCATTCATCTATTCCCGTTCTAAAAGCGTTAGCTAAACCTTTGTTATTTGAAATACGAACGACGTGGTTAACGCCAAGCTGATGTGCTAACTCGGAAGTCCCATCTGAAGAACCATCATCTATTACTAGTATTTCAATACAATCAATCCCTTGAATGGCTTTGGGTATCGAATTGACGACTTGTGCAAGATTGTCGATTTCGTTATAGCAAGGGATTTGGACAATTAGCTTCACTTGTTCACCTGTTGATTCGAGTGTTTGAAAAATGGTTTAAATTAAAACCCAGTGAATAATTGAGCCT
Organism: Vibrio profundi; assembly: GCF_043642225.1. Taxonomy (GTDB): domain Bacteria; phylum Pseudomonadota; class Gammaproteobacteria; order Enterobacterales; family Vibrionaceae; genus Vibrio; species Vibrio profundi_A. The sequence continues at coordinate 19,845 of NZ_JBHZSF010000016.1, forward strand.
CCTTGTCTAGTGCTTCGGGGCGAAAGGTATGGTTTCCCCAACGAAAAGTATAGATGCCAAAATGATCGTTGGATCGAATGGAATGGGTTGATTTAGCTAAAAATAATGTTTGACCCGGGTAAAGGGGGCGCTGATTAACGATTACACTGGCTTCGCTTTCCAATGTATATACCCCCGGAATAGCAATGTTTATTTCAACGACAGGTTGCTGTTCAGAGAGCTCGATGTGTTTCCCCGCAATATAAACATCTTCCCAATGGTGAATATAATGCGAATTTAGCGAAAGCTCATCCTCAGGAAGTAACCAAGTCTGTTTGTTTTCGCTTGATAACGTATTGAGAAAAACAGTGTTCTCGATAACGAAAACTGGCGCATCCTTCATAACGGCCTCGGTAATTGTCGGTTCGCCTCGACTGATGTAATTTTCATAGCCCCAAGTGCTCATAAAGAATCCAAACTTGGGAAAAGTGGACACCATAGAGCATCGATCAATATAAGGAACGGGTTTGGGGAATATTTGATGGATTCTATCGAGATAGGCAGATTGGTATTGGTTGCTTCGCTGGGAAGGGATCAGCCAGCCATTCAAAACGATGGAAACAAAGAACAAACTAAGCGTCGTTAGCATGAACGTTTGGCGAAGACGTTTAGAGCGTAATGTGGCGGTGCAATGCCATGTAAACCCGAGTAGCACACTCACAGGCGCAAGCATAAAACTGTAATAATAAGGGAACGCGTTTCTATAGAAGAGCAAAGTTGCCAATAGCAGGCTAAGTGATAAAAACTTTAACGAAACCTCTCGGGAAAAGGGAACGTGCTTAATGGAAGAATAGATGGCAAAAGCGATCCCAGTAAGCAACGTAAGCCAGTAGCCAATATCCGACGTAAAGGTATGAACAAAGTAAGGCCATCCAGGAAACAGTACTCTTTGGTTCAGCGTTTTGTCGGCTGCGCCAAACATGGTGAGCAGATCGTCGAGTAGGTTATCTCCTCCAATTTGAACACTATGCCACGTATGAAGCACCGCGAAAGACAGCAGAATCGAACCGACAAAAGAGCAGATGTGACCGAAATATTGGCGGCGGTTCGCTGAGTAATACAGTGAAATAAGCACAATTGGCGCAAGCGCCAGACCATACAAACTGGACTTTAGCGTGACTAACAACGCACAGGACGTGATCACGCCGAAGAAAATAGACTTGAGGTGAGATAGCTTAGCTTGAAATAAGTAATGGGTGGTCATCAACAATAGCGCCGTCGCGATTGGATCCGTTCGAAAACTTGCCCCCATTCTTAACCCATAAGATAACGAGAAATACGCGAGAACAGAGAACAAGGATGCAGTCAGGCTAAGGTGGATTCGACTGATTCGGAAAATTAAGTAGCCAGTAAAAAGTTGCAGCAGCCACATGATTGAACGAGCCGCAATAATTTGATCCACTTCATTGTTGGATAGCAATTGAAGCCACGTAAAAAAATGAATGTGGAAGGTTTGAAAGCTGTTTATTAAATACTGCCCAATGTATTGATGAACGAACGAAAGATAGTAGAACTCATCCCAGTTGATTTCATAAGTGAAAACGACGTATAGCTTTGCAGACATGGCAAGAACTGTTAAAGCACAAAGCGCTTTGACTAAATGTTTAGGGAACGATTCGTTATGAGGTTTTGGTTCATCCACTGACTATTTTCCATCCCTTTTTTAGTTTGAACGCTAAGTGACTGTATTACTAAGTAAGAATGCTAATGGCGGATATATCAAGGTGGCGGGGTAAATAATCAATTTGGCGTGACCAGAGGCTTGTACAACTCACCGCTGGAGAGAACACAAGGAACGTTCTCGAACATCGATTTCGATATATGTTGATAGATGTATGTTAATAGAAGCGAGATGCACTCGCTTCTATTAAAGGGACATATTAAAACGTCGCGACTAGCTTACCGCGAACATGGCCAGTCTTGCTTTCGGCATAGGCAGCTTGTATTTGTTCTGCAGGATACTGCTTTGATACCGTTACTTTGATTTGATTGGTATCGATTAGCTCGGCGATATGTCTTAGCTGTTCGCCGTTGTATTGAACGAAAACGAACGATGCCATTACGTTTGCCGCTTTGGCTGCTTCAACAGTTTCCGGTGATAATCCTGAAATGCTCACCAACCTTCCTTTTGGTTTAAGGATCTTAATCGCATCTAATTGGAACTCCCCTGACTGTGATTCAAGAACTACATCAACAGGGCGCTCTGCCAATACTTCCGTCACGTCTTGCGTTTGGTAATCGATGACCTCGTCGGCCCCTAAGCCTAAGACAAACTCTCTGTTTGCTTCTGATGTGGTGGTAATCACATAAGCACCCACGACTTTGGCAAGCTGGATAGCAAAGGAGCCGACACCACCGGCGCCGGCTTGAATAAGAACCCGTTGTTTTGCACGTACGTTACCCGCGTTGAATAACGCTTGCCAACTGGTCAAAGCCACCATAGGAACCGAAGCTGCTTCAGTTAGCGAAATGCTTTCAGGAGCTTGTGCAAGGTGAGCACGTTTTACAGCGCAGTACTCAGAAAGGGTGCCATCCTCACCAATCGGCTTCATACCATAAACCTTATCACCCTTTAGGAAGCCGCCTCCTGTATTAATGACTTCGCCAGCGTAATCCCAACCTAAAGTCATAGGGAGTGGCTGTTGTATGAGTTGTCCAAGAAGACCTGATGCAATCTTCCAATCAACAGGGTTTATTCCAACCGCTGTTATCTTAATTAGAATTTCATCATTTTTCGGAGTAGGTACTCCAAGTTCACAGGTTTCTATTTGATTGATGTCAGTAAGTCGAACCGCTTTCATGATGTCTCTCCATTAATTGATTGAATGGACATCTTATTTATTCAAAATTGGATGATAAATACGCACTATGAGTTAATAGTTTTTCCAAATTGGAATAAATAAACGGAAAGGCATGGAATAGGGTCAGGAGGGTGTTTTGGATAAGTTATCGGCAATGCGTATTTTTGTAAGGATCACAGAAACAGGTAATTTTTCAAAAACTGCTGACGAAATGAATACTTCTCCGTCTTATATCAGCAAGCAAGTGTCAGCGTTAGAGAAATCAATTGGTACAAGGTTATTTCAAAGAACAACAAGAGCACTGACTTTAACTGAAGTCGGGAAATCTTACTTACATCATTGCCAAAAGATACTGGAACAGCTGTCAATTGCAGAAAGCGAAGTCTCTGAATTGCTGGGGGCACCTTCAGGCTTGTTAAGAGTCAGCATTCCAAGTGTTTTGGGTGATAAAGCCAGCGCGATGATGTGTGCAGCTTTTCTTAAACGTTACCCTGAAATTGAGTTGGATATCGTAGTAGAAGATCGTTTCGTTGACCTTGTAGAAGAAGGCATTGATGTATGTATACGCGCGACGGCCGACTTTCCAGATTCAACCTTGATTTATAGAAAAGTCGGGGACATTGATATTCATTTGATGGCCTCGAAATCCTATTTGGATCAGCATGGTTACCCTAGAGTTGCATCAGATTTGGCATCTCATGACTTAATTTCTCATCGATACGCCGGCTCTAACGTGTTTGAATTTGATAAAAATGGAAGAACGGAAAGCGTGCGATTTAATCGACGAGTAAGGGTAAATAGCACTTCATTTGTGAAGACTATTGTTGAGCAAGGCGAAGGCGTTGGCTTTTTACCTGCAAGCATGGCAAGCGCTCCGAACGCTCGCCTTATTCGATTACTTCCTGACTACAAACCTGGTGGAATTACGATTAGTGTTGTCTATCCTGAACGGACCTATACGCCGTTGAAAGTTCATAAATTTATCGAATTCTTCGACGGTTGGTTTCAAGAGAATTATCAGTTTTAGCAGTATTAAAGTGAGCTTTAGACATGTCCAATGAATAATCGCTTATATAGCCTAACGGACTGAATTAATCGCTATTTGGTTCTAGAACACCTTTCCAGTTGTTCTTTTTCGCCAACACTTTGAGCTGAGTAATTTCTTTTTCTGTTTCGCGTTTCAGCCACGATATTAAATCATCAATCACCTCTGAGTGGGTTTGCTGGTGCCCATAATAGGTCCAAGCGCTTTGTTGGACTTTGGCGTGTTCTGGGCAGTAGAAAAAACCACGTTCCAGTTCTTGGAGGATCAGCAGTAAATCTGTAACAGTGACTCCTTGCCCTGAAAGGCAGGCACTGAGCGCCAAATCTAAAGAAAGGAAACTGGTATTTCGAACGCGTGTTGTCGGTGGTATTTCTACGTCGGCTAGCCACACTTTCCAGTCGTGATGGTCGAGCGTTGGGTGTAGGCGAGGCATGGTTAATATTGTATTTAGGTCAGTCTCTTGGGTCGCAATGTTACTCGCGCACACCGGTGCCATGAACTCTTCTCTTAAAAAGAACGTATTGGCTTTGTGCTCATAGAGGTTTTTTATCCGAGTATGAAAAATGAGTAAGTCATAATCTTTGTTGTTCAGCGCATCATCTTCTTCAATCACTGGAATAATAACGATTTCGTAGTCTGGGTAACGTTCATTGAGTTCACGCACTTTGGAAATTAGCACTCTTGTTGCAAAGCTAAGCGCTGCTTTGATTACGATCCGTTTTTGTTTCGGTTCACGCCAATTCGCGATCACTTTCTCTAACGCGCCGTAATTTTCTTTAAGCGTCGAATAGAGTTCTTGCCCTTGAGTTGTTAGTGAAATCGCACGATGTTTTCGAATAACCAAGGGTGCGTTTAGCTCATCTTCAAGCTGTTTGATTTGGCGACTAATTGCACTCTGCGTAACATTAAGCTCATCAGCCGCAAGTGTAAAACTCATCAGCCTTGCCGCTGATTCAAAAGCTCGTAATCCATTGTGTGAATGAGGCAGGTTAGGATAAGGGGTCATAATCTATTCGCATGAGTTTTTGGAATGTCATGGTGTCAGATTAATCAATTGAACGCCAGTGTCATAAGTCGTAAATTTGAGCCAAATATTCAGAGGCTCATATGAAAAAAATTCTCGCACTCGCTTTTCCTTTAATTATCTCCCAGCTGATTTCTATGGCATTGGTGCTTACCGATGTTTGGATGATGTCTCGAATCAGTGTTTCAGCTTTGGCGGCTGGTGGCTTAGGAGCGTCGATCTATTTCTTTATCTTTATTATTGGCAGCAGCACTGTGGGTTGTGTTGCCAACTTAATCGCGATTGCCTATGGGCAAAGGGTCGCAAGGCCTGAATTCGGAAAAAAGCAAATTCGATTGGCAGTAAAAGGTGCGGTCATGCTGTCTTGTGTTCTGAGTGTCGTCCTGATGGCGAGCTTTTGGTTTGCCCCTAAAGTGTTGGAAGCGGCTAAGCAACCGCAAGAAGTCGTCGAGCTTGCGATGGAATATGTTCATGCACTTAAATGGGTAATGTTTCCGTCACTCATCTTATTAGTACTGCGTGGCCTCACCAGTGCATTTGGTAACGTTCGTTCGATTTTGGTGATGTCCGTAGCGACCGTCATTTTGAATGTACCGGTGAGTTATATCCTGACATTCCCTCTAGAGATGGGGCTAACTGGCTTGGGACTTGGAACGGCGATTTCAGCGTTTGTAGTCATGATAGGTTACACCATTTGGGTATTTAAGCGTGATGAGTTCAAACCTTTTGCACCTTGGACCAATCGACATGAGTACTCCGTTCGTTTGATGAACCCGCTGATGTTAATGGGCTTGCCTATCGCGGTCGCGGCATTACTTGAACACGGCTTAATCTACGGCGGAACGCTAATGGCTGGCACGATTAGTATCGCATCGTTGGCCCTGCATCAAATTTTGCTGCAATGCTTAAGCTTCACATGGAATTTCAATTTCGGTTTCTCACAAGCGGCCGCAATTCTGGTTGGGCGAGACTACGGCTCAGATAACTATCAAGGCATTAAGAAAACGTCGCTACAAAGCTTTGTGTTGGTGAGTATTTTGAGCATTGGTTTATCCGCCGTTTTCATCATCTGGCCAGAATTTATCGCCGGGCTTTTTAATCTTGATGAAAACTCGGTAGGTATGTCTTCGTTATTAGCATCGGTTATTTGGGTGGTTGCCCTATGTTTCATCGTTGATGCTTGGCAACTACTCGCAATCAATTTGTTAAGAGGAATGAAGATTGTTTCAATGCCAACGGTAATGACGGCGGTAGGATATTGGATGTTTGGCTTACCTGCTGCGTGGTATCTGATGCCTGAATTTCAGCTTGCCGGTATTTGGGGGGGAATTGGTGTCGGTTTAGGCGTGACAGGCATACTACTCCTGATTCATTTGATGGTCGTCATTAATAAACATGAACGTGCTGAAGCGGGTGGAGGTTTATGCCGCGCGTAACATTAAGTTTGTGAAAGCTTAGGCGAGTGCACAATAGTGGCTCGCCTGATTTGATTATAAGTTGCTGAGTTATTGCGATTTTAACTATCACCGTGCGAACTTTCGAAAGAGTGTACCTATACTTTTACGTATTGGCGATAAAGTACCCAGATGTTCCCTCTGAATTTACACTTAACCGACGAGTTTGATTTTGTAGCTATTGTTGGGAAAGTAGCCTCATAGTACCATTCCGGTGTGCTTGTAATGTGAAGGTTATCATTTGATGCGAAAGAGCGTATTGCTGTCTTTTTTTGTCATAGGTTTGGCGATTCTGTCTGCCGTGACAATAGACATTGTGTTGTTTCAAGTAGACCGCAATGGCTCTGATTCTGACCAAGTTCCTCCTTTTAATCCAACGAATGAGTTGCTTCTTACTGAGATCGGGAAACATATCCACGAGATAAAGCAAGAAGTCACATCAGATCCTAGTGCAGCTCAACAAAAATTGGATAGCTTGCTAGGGCAGAAGGTGCGTGACTTCACGGCTTTAGAGCAAGCCTCAATACTAGATATACAAAAGCGCCTTGCACGAAAGCTTAAAGATAAAGAACAAATAAAGCGCATAGCCTCTCAGCAGCAAACTCTTGCTGAAGAAAATCAATTTCAATGGCTATTTGCAGATCTGTTGATATCCGACGCTATCGAAGATGCGATGCATGGCAGAATAAAAGAAGCCGGCGTTTCAGTGGCCAAGGCCATTCAATTAGCTGAAGAAAGTAACGCGCTATATCTCTTACCCAAAGCCTACAATGTCGCTGGATTTATCAGCAACTCTTCTAATGAACTAATGGAAGCTCAACGTTATTTCTCGCGAGGAATTCAAGTCGCCAACGAAATCGGTGACATGCTCTACAGTGGCACTATTCATAATAACCTTGGGCTTTTATATCTCCATATCGAGCGATGGGAAAAAGCACTCGAATACATTCAGCGCGCCGGAGAAATCAGTGAAGAAAATGGTCTAGATTCTCCTGGACTTTTCCATACGATTCATCTTAATGAAGCCTTTATTCATAATCGACTTGGACATGTGGAAGCATCGAGCGCTGCGTATTCGAAAGCGGTTGAGTATTTTGAACTGCTAGATCCGAGCGTCAGGGAAACCTTGATACACTTAAAAGGCCGTGCAGAAATCCTAATCCTTACTGAGCAGTTTCAAGAAGCTGAAGCTGCCGCAAACGAGTGTTTGGGCCTACCCGAAGGGAATACTTACCCCTTAGAGTACGGGCAATGCTATTTGCTTCTTGCGAAGGCACAAAGTGGGCTAGGGCAGTACCCACTGGCACTAAGTGCGATAGATTTAGGCATTTCAACGTTTGAATCGATCGAGCATGAAAGGTGGATCACTCGAGCGTATGAGCAAAAGGCTGAAGTGTACGATAGCTTGGGCGATCCTCAATCCGCTTTAGCCATGTATCGAGCCTACTACAAGCAAGATAAACAGCAGTTGATGGGATAGGTATATAACCTAGAGCATGCCTTTGCGACTCGCCGAATAGAGCAAGAACGGGACCTACTCGATGTTCAAAATAGGCTAAATGAAGTGAAATTGGCTAAGGAAAGACTACGGTTTCAGGTGGCTTCTATTTGGGGAATCGTGGCTATAATAGCACTCGTTTTTACAATGAGACGTTCGTTTTCTGTTCAGAATAAAAACAAAGAATTAGAAAGTCTTTCCTATGTTGACCCATTAACTGGGCTGAATAACCGCCGCTTTTATTATCAACAACTGAAAGACAAGCAACGTTTGGCAAGTTCACAAGAGTATCGTATTGCGTTACTGGATTTGGATTATTTCAAACAGGTTAATGACAAGTATGGTCATGATGTTGGCGATGAAGTATTGATAGAAACCGCCAAACGGGTATCAAGTTTGATTGATACTGATGAGCTTTTAATACGCTGGGGTGGTGAAGAGTTTTTGGCCCTACTTAAAAATGTCTCGTCTATTGAGCAGCGATTAAGTGATATTTTAACCGCTGTCAACGGAGCTACGTATACCACGGTGGCGGGAGAGCTAGCAATTACGACATCTATTGGTTTGAGTGATTCAGGAAATATTTTAGAACTCGAAGCGAGTGACGGGTATTTTCGTAATGCCGATAAGAAGTTATATGAGGCAAAGCGAACTGGAAGAAACCGCTACGTCAGTTAGTGTTCTTGAAAGGCTGATGCCTAGAGCGTCTGAAATTGTGACCCCGATATTGTCCTATAATGATAAAAGTGTAATTTGACTAACTAGATACGTGATAACAACGACCGTGCAACGTTATTGAAAACCTTGGCTATTTTATTGATAAGCTCTGTGTGAGAATTCTCTATCTCACGAGCCCAGACCTTTGTCTTTAGCATGATAGGAGTTTAGATGTTTTCGCGAGAGCGCCTTTACACCACGAATTCGCCGATCAAACAAACCCAGCGCAAACCTGTTCTTGCTCGTTTTGGGGTGATGCTCATTACGTGTTTTCTTCTTCATTCTCCCAGAGCGCTCGCTGAACCTTTGAAAATCGCGGTAGGTGAATGGCCTCCGTACATTTCCGAAAACATTAAAGATAATGGTTTTCTTACCGATCTCATCGTTAACATTTTGCAAGAAATGGGCTACGACTCTGAAGTAACGTTTTATCCTTGGAAACGGGCTTATAACAAAGGCGTCAAAGGCCAAATTGACCTAACCGCGGTATGGATGCATAAATCAGAGCGTGAAGACGATTATTACTATAGCGACCCGGTGCTGAACGAGCAGTTTGTTTTATTTCACCTAAAGTCCAAGCCTTTTAACTGGACAGAGTTAGAGCACCTCTGGGCCTATAATATCGGGGGCGACATCAAATACAGTTATGGCGCGGAGTTCGACAACCTGCTTAGTGAAAAGAAACTCACTATGCTAAGAGAACATTCGCCCACTTTGAATTTTAAAAAGTTAATCAAAGAACGAACCGATCTCTACTTACAAGAAAAAAATGTCGGGTATTCAACACTAATGACCGACTTAGCCGACAAACGGCACCTTGTTACTCACCATCCAAAGCCAGTGTTAAATAACTATAGTTACGTGCTTTTTCCTAAGAGCGTTGCAGGGAGTCCTCAACTGGTAAAGGATTTCAATAAAGCTTTGAAAGCTTTCAAAGAATCCGGCAGGTACGATGCGTTTTTTAGAGCCTTTGAAAATCAGCAATATCCAATTCAAACAGGCACAACGTCTCCTTAGATACTCTTACCTCCACAATCAGCTTGGCAAAAGTGATTCTTATCACTCTAAGTCGTTAGATCTGGTTATAAAAATAGCCAGTTAAGACGGTATTAGCGCAATTGATACTCCAACCTGTCGCTAAGCTTTCTTATTGCCCATGTTAAACGTTACACTTATGGAAAATAACGAACAAGGAAATCTGATGTATCACGCACATGTGTATTTTGCCCTTAGAAATGTTGAGCCTGCTGAAGCGCTTCGCCAACGTGTCATTTCAGAGCGTAGCGACGTGATTGATACCTTTCCATTGGTACAAAAGCTAGTGGGGCCCCACAAAATGCCAATGTTTGAAATGCACTTTCACAACAATGACAATCAGCTGATTGAGTGGCTAGATGAAGCTCGAGGCGACATGTCAGTGTTAATTCATCCGGTAACGGGTGGGGAAGAAACTCTCGACCATACCGAAAGAGCGATTTGGCTAGGCAGAGAGCTCGGTGTTTTCGAGGAAACACTCTCTAGTTAGTTCACAACGACAAAATCTAACCGATAATGTCGTTATGTATATCGTAACTTTCTAATATACAAAGTGTTGTGTTTTTTCTGCCACTAAATGACAGAGTTCTCAGTTACTCCTAAGCTTACTGATAAGCGAGAGATAAGGGGTGCTTATGGCGAAACTTCGTGACCCGTTAATAGTGTTGTTGTTCTTTGTAGGCGTAAGTTTTATCGGGCTACAGGGATTAGCCATTATTGAGAAAGAGCACCGCTTATCAGTGGGTAAGTCTCTCAACACTGTCATTCATACCATTGAAGAAGCACTGACACTTTGGTCTCATAATCACCGCGTGAAAGCAGAAACGTTAGCGCGCCGGCACGATGTCGTTGTTCTCGCTGAACAATTAATAAAAGTAAAAGATCCCTCATCTGAAGTGGTTCTACAAAAGTCTATTCGAGAATTGTTGAACCCTGAGATCATCGCCTTTGGTTATCAAGGCTTTTTCATCATAGGTTTAGATTCGGTTAATTTGAGCTCTATGAGAGATTCAAATATAGGTGAATACAACCTCATTTCTATTCAACGGGAAGATTTGTTTAACCGAGTGAAAGGTGGAGAAACCCTGATTGTTCCTCCGATACTTTCTGACGTCCCTTTGCGTAACAGAGACAATCAGCTACGAATACTTCCACCCACCATGTTTTCCGCTGCACCAATACGCAACAACAAAGGTGTTGTGGTAGCGGTGTTAGCTATTCGAATTGATTCAGTGGATGGCTTCAGTCGAATCATGCGTTTGGGACGACTAGGCAACACAGGAGAAACCTACGCGTTTGATTCGCAAGGGATCATGTTGACGGAAAGTCGCTTTGAAGATCAGCTAATCTCGCTCGGTATCATCTCTAGTCAGGAAGGTTCAAGCTTAAATATTCAAGTGCTTAACCCTGAAGCAGACTTAACTAAGGGAGAAATCTCTCCGTTACCTCAAGAAGATCGCACTTTTACTCGTTCGGTGAAGAAAGCACTCGAGAAAATGAATGGCGTTGATGTCCAAGGGTATCGAGATTACCGAGGGGTCATGGTCATGGGGGCATGGAGCTGGCACAACGAGCTTAATATTGGTATCGCAACTGAAATCGACGTGTCAGAAGCAATGAACTCTTTTGTCATCTCGAGAAATGCAATCTTAGGCAGCCTTTGCTTAACCGCGATTCTCGCAGCTTCTTTATCAAAAATCTTAGTGAGTAATCGTACTAGAGCGCTCGTTAACATGAGAGAGCTTCAAGTGGCTCTTGAAAGTAAGGTCGCGGAGCGAACGGAAAGCCTAATGAAGATGAACGGGGATTTACAAAGTCAGATTATCGAAAGAGTTCGAACAGAAGAGCAACTTAAACAAACCCAGCATGATCTAGAAAGCAGTAACCGGCAGCTACGAAAATTAGCCTCAATCGACGGGCTAACAGAGGTCGCGAACAGAAGAACTTTTGATAATCACTTAAGCGCCGAATGGAAGTTAGCTTTCAATCGGGGCTATAAAATCTCATTGTTATTGATCGACGTGGATGATTTTAAAAAATACAACGACACGTTTGGGCATCAAGCGGGGGATATTTGCTTGAAAACCATTGCCAAAATCTTAACGACTGATATGGGAAGAGGGCAGAGTGGCGATATAGTCGCGCGCTATGGTGGTGAAGAATTTGCTCTAGTATTGAGTAATACAAATTGCGCGGAAGCTTATGAAATAGCGGAAACCGTAAGAATGAATATTGTTGATGCCGAAATCCCATTTTCCAACACAACGGTTCAAGATTCTGAAGTAGTGACGGTCAGTATTGGGGTGGCGACCGTTAACCCATTAATCGGGCAAGGGTTTGAAACCTTAATCAAACGCGCAGATGAGGCGTTATATAAAGCGAAAGCAGACGGAAGAAACACCGTAATAGCAACAAGCGAAAAAATAACGCGCGTGTCGTAGCGAAAAAAAGCACCTCAAGTGAGGTGCTTAAATGCCTACGGGGGTTGGCATAAATGCCTTTGAAGTGCTGTTATTAAGCAGTCACAGCTTTTTTCGCTTTGTTGTCACCGAGTTTCTTAAGTGCAGCGTAGCCAAAGCCTGTTACTGCTGTACCAGCTGCAATCGCCACTAGGTACATAAGCACTGGAGAGATAGCACCAGGAATCAGTAGTACGAACAAGCCGCCGTGTGGAGCCATTAGCTGCGCACCGAACATCATCGAAAGCGCACCAGTTAATGCACCACCTGCCATACATGCAGGGATAACACGCATTGGATCTTTCGCTGCGAATGGAATTGCACCTTCAGAGATGAAACATAGACCAAGAACGAATGACGCTTTACCTGCTTCACGCTCGCCAGCTTCAAACTTGTCTTTCACTAGGAAAGTCGCAAGGCCCATACCTAGTGCAGGAACCATACCTGCTGCCATGATAGCCGCCATTGGTGCGTAAGTTTGTGAAGCCAGTAGACCAACACCGAATGTGTAAGCCGCTTTGTTTACCGGGCCACCAAGGTCGAAACACATCATTGCGCCCAGAATCACACCCAGAAGAATCGCGTTAGACGTACCCATGTTGTTTAGGAAGTCTGTCATTGCGCTCATCACGCCAGAAACAGGTCCACCTACGATGTAAACCATCACAAGGCCAGTGAACAAACTCGCGATAAACGGAATGATCAGGATTGGTTTAAGCGCTTCCATAGATTGTGGAAGTTGAACTTTGTCGGCAATGAACTTCGCAGAGTAACCGGCAATGAAACCAGCCGCGATACCACCTAGGAAGCCTGCGCCCGTTGAGCTAGCCAGCATACCGCCGATTAGACCGGGAGCCAGACCCGGACGGTCAGCAATCGAGAATGCAATGAAACCAGCAAGAACAGGAATCATTAGTGCAAAGGCAGAACCACCACCGATTGTCATCAATGCTGCGGCTAGTGTGCCTTCTTCTTTAAACGCTTCGATACCGAATACGAAAGATAGCGCGATGATCAAACCACCGGCAACCACGACAGGCAGCATGTGAGAAACACCCGTCATCAAATGCTTGTAAACGCCTTTCTTTTCATCTGATGAAGAAGCATTAGAAGAAGTCGCAGTGTGAGTGTAGGTTGTTGCTTCCGCGAACGCTTTTTCAAACTCTTGCTTGGTCTTTTTAAGTGCAGGTCCAGTATTTGTCTTGTAGAGCGTTTTTCCGTTGAAACGATCGAGCGGTACATCGATATCGGCAGCAATAATGACAAGGTCAGCTTCAGCGATATCTTGGTCTGTCAGTTGGTTTTTCGCACCGACGGAGCCGCGAGTTTCTACCTTAATTTGGTGACCTAGGCGTTTACCTTCTTCTTCAAGCGCTTCTGCCGCCATGAAAGTATGAGCGACGCCGGTTGGACAAGCCGTGATTGCGACGATTTTTTTAGCAGACTGTTCCGTTTCTTTAGTTGTTGTAGTGACCGTGTCACTCGCTAGCAGTTCTTTAGCATTGGATGCAGCATGCTCTAAAAACGCTTTAGCGTCTTGTGTGCATTCAGAAATAGGTGCTTGATACACTTTTTTTCCAACGAAACGAGATGTATCTACTGGCGTGTTTGCTGCAATGATAACGATGTCTGACATCGCTAACGCATTGTCTGAAATAGGCGTACTAGGCACGACTGTCGATTGACATTCAATTATCGCATTCCAGCCTAGTGCCTTAGATGCTTGTTCAAGTAAACCGGCAGCGATGATGCTGTTTGCTACGCCACTAGGGCAAGCTGTTATAATGGAAATATTCATAGATTAACCTTTGTCCTAAATACTTGCCGTTTGGCTAAGCGTTTGTAATTGGATTTGATTTTGTATTGTCTCCAGCTCTTCTTGGCTGGTTAGCCCTACACCTACCTGCGAAACTGCAAGAGCAGACAGGGCAGTAGCAAATTTAAGTAGTGTTTGTTTTGGCATTTGTTGCATGTGGCCCCAACATAAGCCTGCGACGAGCGTATCGCCTGCGCCGACCGTGCTCACCACGTTCATGCGTGGCGGTTTAGCTTGTAGCCATTCACCTTGGTTAAGCCACATCACTCCTTCAGCTCCCATAGACACGACAATGTTGTCGATGCCTTTGTCTGATAGCTGTTCAGCGGCTTGTTGACATTCCTCTGCTGAGCGGAGTGCTTTCCCAACAAACATTGAAAGCTCTTCATCGTTTGGTTTAATGAGCCAAGGGTTTGCGTCTACGCCAGCCGTTAATGCGTCGCGGCTGCTGTCGAACAAGACCTTCTTGCCCATGTCATGCAAGCGCTGGATCCAACTTGCGCAAAGGGCAGGAGATACGCCTTTTGGTAGGCTGCCAGCGATGACAAAGAAGTCATGGTCTTCAGCAAGGCGCCAAAGCGTGCGTTCAAATTGTTCGATAGCGATTGGCGTGACCTCAACCCCGGGAAAGTTAATATCACTCACGTCACCGCTGTCTTCGACCAATTTGACATTGATTCGAGTTGAGCCTTCTACACGAATGAATTGGTCATTTGCGCCCATCGAACTGAATAATTGGCAGAACAATTCTTGATTGTCTTCGCCTAGGAAGCCTGTCACCGTCACTTTTGCGCCAAGGTCACTCAATACCTTCGCCACATTGACACCTTTTCCGGCTGCGTGGAAAGCGCTTTGGTTAACAAGACTCACAGACCCTTGATTTAGCGTGTTTAAACTTCCGGTTAAATCGAGTGCTGGGTTTAAGGTCACGGTAACGGCTTTTATTTGCTTAGCTTGGTTCGTCATATTGAATCCTTAACCTTCGCCTAGGCCAGAAGCGATGGCATTACCAATGGCTTCCAATGCTTGCGGTGCATCTTGGCCTTCTGCAGAGAATTGAAGTTGATGACCATGTTTCACGCCAAGTGCGATGACTTTCATTAGGCTCTTTGCGTTAACTTGTTTTCCATCGCCATCAAGGTTTGTAACCTTAATCGCCGACTCAAACTTTTTCGCTTCTGCTACTAGCATGGCTCCCGGACGGGCATGTAATCCGTGAGCGTTCTTGATTTTGAAAACAGCGGTGTTGTCTTGTGAAGCACCTGCAGAACCCGTGACAACCTCTTCACCTTTGAGCAGGCCGATAAGTTGTTCAGTATTGGCAGAAAGAATTTCCGCTTGTTTACCTTGGAAAACTAATTGGCTGATGTTTGACAGAATTGACTGGTGTGCGTTGTTGCACGCAGCAAATGCGATTAGTCCTTTAACGGCTTCGCCTTCAAATTCGCAGTCATTCGCGGTGGAAACAAATGAAACGCCCGTGCGAGACACACCTTTATCGCTGCCAAGAAGCCATAATCCTTGGCCTAGATGCGTAGGCGTTTTAGTGACAAGGTCAGAAACAAATTCGTTGTTGGTACAGCCAGTATTCTTCAGTAATCCAGAAGCGACGGCAGACATTTGAATCATGTCGCTAGCAGGGAACATGAGTTGAACTAAAGATGCGTCAAAATCCGCTTCTAACTGAACGTCGCCGTTAAGTAGGGCAATGATTTCGCTTTCAGACTTCGCTTGTTTGAGCTTGGCTTCTACACCGTCGGCGGAAAGAACTTTAGTCAATTGTTTTAGAATGCCTAAATGCTCGTCTGATTTTGCAGCAATACCTATGGCTACATAAACGGTGTTGCCATCAGCCCAATCTATACCATTTGGAAAGTGGTGAACCATAACGCCAGTTTCGACAACAAGGTCACGGGTGTCGGTAGTGCCATGTGGAATCGCAATACCATTTCCAAGAAAGGTCGAGTTTTGAGCTTCACGATTTAACATGCCTTGTACGTAACCGTCTTGGACTAACCCTTTTGAGGTTAAGTCTTTTGCGATGGCTTGAATGGCATCGGTTTTTGTTTTTGCAGACTGTTCTAATTTGATGTCTGTTGTCGTTAGTTTAAGCATGTTGCCTCTTTAGCATTTTTCATACGAAAGTTAGTGTTGTGAAACGATCCATCAGCAATGTAAGAGTGCTGAACTCTAAAGCTGAATCGTTTCAGCAAAAGTTTTAAAAAAATTCAGCAAAACGATTTTTGGTGAGTAAATCGAATTTGCTGTTTCATCGTGCGAATCAAAAAATCCAAACATGGGCTATGAGTATTAGCGGTCATAAATTTCAGTGATTGATATCGCTTTTCAGATTTTGCTGAATCCTTTCAGCTTTTATACTGAATCGATTCAGCGTATAATTCAACTTAACCAAGGATCAAATCCGTCGTTCTATGATCCGACGCACAAAATAAAGGCTCTTAATATGACACTTGATGAAATAGCCAAACTGGCTGGTGTATCAAAAACAACCGCCAGTTACGTTATTAACGGTAAAGCGCAGAAATACCGAATAAGTGAAAAAACGCAGCAAAAAGTGATGGCTGTTGTTGATGAGTATAACTATCGACCAGATCATGCTGCATCGTCTTTGAGGGCCGGAAATAGCCGTTCGTTTGGCCTTATCATCCCTGATCTTGAAAATACGAGTTATGCAAGGCTTGCCAAACTACTTGAACAGAATTCAAGAAAAGCGGGTTACCAAATCTTAATTGGTTGTTCGGATGACGATGCCGAAACCGAGCAAAAGGTGGCTGAAGCGTTGGTGAGCCGCAGAATTGATGCGTTGTTTGTCGCAAGTGCTATGACCGATGCTAACGATTTTTACCTGAAACTTCAGAAGTCGGGTACGCCGGTTATCGCGATAGACCGTCCTTTGGATGATGAACACTTCTCATGTGTGATCAGTGAAGACTTTGGCGCTGCATTTGAGCTTACCCAATCGCTGTTAGAAGAGGACGTCGCAACAGTGGGACTGATTGGTGCATTGCCTGAGCTGAACATTTCAAGAGAGCGTCAGCTTGGATTTGAGTCTGCGATTAAATCTAAGCAAAAGGCATCGCTGATTGGTTACGGCGAGCATTTCAATAGAGAAAGCGGAAAAGAGGTACTTGAAGAGTGGGTTAAGCAAGGAACCATACCGGATTCTATCGTCACTACTTCATATACATTGCTGGAAGGGGTGCTTGATATTCTATTAGAAAAACCTGAATTGATGGGTAAGCTGAAATTGGCGACATTCGGTGATAACCGGCTATTAGATTTCCTTCCAATTAAGGTGAACTCGTTACCACAACAGTTTGAAGTGATCGCCGATAGCGCTTTGGCCTTAGCGCTGAATGCATCAGCTAAGCGTTATCACTCAGGGATAGAGCTGGTACCGCGTAAAATTGTTAAACGTGGCTAGAAGACGTTTAAACCGTTACTCAAAAGCCTCGATGTCATCGAGGCTTTTTTACTATCTAAGGACTAGTAATCACTTAGTCGAAAGTAATGGTTGTCCATACCATGCGATGATCGGAAGAAATCGATTTTCCATCGCCGTAACCAATACGAGCATCATTGACCAAAAGTCTATTAGTGCAGACTGCTGCATTTAGGAAACGAAAAGCCTACTATTGTATCAATAGGAATAGTTCGGACAGAGACACGATGGCGAGAAGTAGAGCTAAACACTTCCAGAAAAAAATGGGGTTACGCTCCAAAAGTGGCTGATGCGCTAATTCTTTTTGCAGCTTCATGTTCGGTGTCGTGAAATCCGTAACAAACTCGCTAAGAACCATATAGCGATTTTTCGGGTTGGGATGACACGCTTTTTTTAAGGTTAGGTCTAGCCATTCAGGAAAGCGACGGTTGGTTTCAAGTATTGAACGATAATGCCATTCTTGATGGCGAGCGTTGGCAAGGGATTGGGTATCAACAGTTTTATATGGAAGCTTTCCAGTCAGTATTTCGTAACTAATGACCGCGACAGAAAAAAGGTCTGATTGAGTCGTTGCCACTGATGAGTTCAGGTATTCAGGCGCAATATAGTTGGCTGCGCCTAATGGAGGAGTGGTTACTTGTACCTTTGAATCATGACTTTCCTCCAGTCCCTTTACAAGTACGGCACCTAAGTCGATGACTTTTATCTCACCGTTCGGCTGAATAATGATGTTTTCTGGCTTAAGATCGCGGTGTACCATTTCGGCACGTTGCAACGCGCGTACAGCGGTGATGACTTGTGAAATGATCGCCCGAACCTCTTCGATTTCTGGAGTTGGGTGGTCATACATCCATTGTCTAAGTGTGATTCCTGCGACGGGCTCACAGAGTTGATAGAGGAACTTAGAGTGGGCTGGTGTTGGATACACTTTCATTATTTTAGGGTTGTTTAAATTCATTCCAGCCCATTGCTCATTGTAAAAACTCAATAAAGTTTCTGGATCTTCACTATTGTTTAGCGAAGGCGCTTTGAGCACAAAGTCTTGCTGAGTGAGGCTGTCTTGGACAAGGTAAACATGACTTCTTGCACCCGCATGGATCACCTTCTTTACCACATAGTGGTCGATACGGTTGCCTTCGCTAAGTGCTGGGGGAATGGTTTTAGTTTGAAGTACCTTTTGAAATTCAAATACAGAAGGGCGGGGAAGGTCGGTGACTTGAACCAAAAGTGTACTGATGTTGTCTTTGCTGTTGTGCGCTAGTGCTTGATGACAGATCGCTTTCGCTGCGTGTTCATATTTACCTGAAAATTGAGAAAGTTCTTCAATTAACGTTTCTTCTTGTAGGTATTCATGGACGCCGTCTGTCGTCAACAAAAACAAATCGCCTTTCTTGATTGGTAATGTTTGATAATCAATATCGAGTTTATCGTCCATACCTAAAGCGCGGGTCAGAAAGTGTTGTTGACCAAGGCTTTTTCGCTGGTGGTCGCGGGTGAGTTGGCGCAGCTTCCCTTTCCTGTAGAGATAGATTCGGCTATCTCCAACGTGAAAGAGGTGTGCAGTGTTTGATTTGAAGATGACGGTACTAAAGGTTGTAACTAGGCCGTTGTGTGATAGGCGCGTTTTTTCGCTACTGTTAAATAGCCATGAATTAAGAGCGGTAAGTACTTTCTGCGTGGAGTGCTTGACGCTCCAAGTATTGGGCGTCGCGTAATAGTCGGACACAAATTGCATGACACTAGTGTGGCTAGCTTGCTGTCCATAGTCGCTGCAACTTACGCCATCCGCAATGCAGGCTATACTGCCTTTATGAGCTCTTTCTGTTAATGAACTTGGGTGCTTTACAATCAGTGCATCTTGATTTTCATCTCTTCTGCCTTGCAGCGAACAACCACCATAGGCGATTTCCAGTTGATTGGCAGGTTGAGTCGACTTTTCACTGTTCACGACGATGTCTAGTGGCATTTCGAACGCTTGATTCATCATAATTCCGCAATAAAGCTCAGCAATAGAAAGAGAACAAAAGCTCCGCCGAGGCAATGAACCGCTCGCTCCTTGGGCATAAGCGTCATTTCATTGAATATGTGTCGGTAGAGCCTTTGAACGGCTGCAACTGGTTTTTCTCAATCGGAGAGAAATAGAAAACCCAGTTGTAGCCTCCCGATATTGTTAGATTAATAGATGCAACTAGTGCGAAACATCAATCAGTGTAACGCTTCCGTCGTCGTTGACTTCGGCTATCTGTCCATTCGGCTCTTCCATGAAGAGTAATGTCACGAAGCCAAGAATAGCGGTGCCAGCAATGACCAAGAAGAAGGTTTGGTAGGACACGAAAGAAAGTACGGTTAGGTAAACGACGGCACCAACGTTACCGTATGCGCCAGTCATACCTGCGATTTGACCAGTCATTCTGCGCTTGATTAGTGGGACTGTTGCAAAGACTGCGCCTTCACCTGCTTGAACGAAGAAAGAACATCCCATAGCAGTAGCTACTGCCAACCATAATGGCCACTCGCTTCCTACTTGTCCCATCAAAAAGTAACCCACGGCTAAGCCTGCAGTTAGAATCAATAAGGTTGGTTTTCTACCGAAGCGATCTGATATCCAACCTCCGCCCGGGCGAGACATCAGGTTCATAAAGGCGTATGCCGAGGCAACCATTCCCGCCAATACTGGAGTTAGCTCAAAGGTTTCTGAGAAAAATAACGGCAGCATTGAAACAACGGCCAGTTCAGAACCAAAGGTCGCAAAATAGAGAACATTCAGTACTGCGACTTGCTTGAACTTATATTGATGCATCTCTGGCACATCGTATTTAAAGACGTCTTTATTGACTTTCCATGCTTGAAATACTTCGTAGAAATACAGAGCAACAAGGCCTACATAGATAGCTCTTACCGCGACCTCGGAAAGCATATCAATACCAGACGGTGACAGTTTCCAGGCAAGCAGTGCCAGTGCCGCGTACATTGGGATTTTCATGATTAAAAGAAAGAAGAAATCGCCAGTAGAGGTCACTTCCATTGCCGAAACTTGCTGCGGTTTGAAGTAGGTTGCACCTTTTGGCGTATCCGTAACACTGTTATAGAAAACCACAGAGAAAATCAGGCTCATAGCACCTGTAACGCCCACGGCATAACGCCAACCGTCTTCTCCACCAAACATTAGCGCGAGAGTCGGTAGGGTGAATGCAGCCGCCGCTGAGCCAAAGTTACCCCAACCACCGTAAATACCCTCGGCGGTTCCTAGCTCATTGTGTGGGAACCATTCTGATACAAGACGAATACCGATGACAAAGCCTGCACCGATGAAGCCAAGTAAAAAGCGAGCGATCGCGGCTTGTAAGAAAGAATCGGAAAGCGCAAACATGAAACAAGGTATGGAACAAAGCGCGAGTAGCAATGAGTAAACGAGCCTTGGACCATATTTGTCCGTGAGCATACCGATAATAACGCGGGCAGGAATCGTCAACGCGACGTTTAAAATCAGTAATGTTTTAATTTCTTCGGTGGTTAAACCTAAACTGGTTTTAACCATCTGTAATAGTGGTGCGAAGTTAAACCAAACCACAAAAGTAATAAAGAAAGCTATCCAACTCAGGTGTAGAACTTTCATTTTTCCAGTAAATGACAGTAGCGAAAATTTAGTGTTATCCATTAATAAAATCCTTTAAATATGGAGAAACCTAGCTAACTGACGTGTTAATTCATTCAGCCAACTCATGGCCAAACACGTCATAGTTTTATAGTGTTGGAGGTGCTAACTGGTACCAGTTAGCGTTTTCCTGATGATTAACTTGCCAAACGATTGGGGGTTAATACTTGTATTTGGTCGCCCACCTTACGAACATCAAAGGTGCTTAATTGATGCTCGGGTTCTTCTAAACAAGCGCCAGTCTCTAAATGGAAATGTTGCTTGTATAAAGGTGAAGCGACATAAGGTTCGCCACTCAGTGATCCCATGATCCCACGAGATATTACGTTAGCTTTGCCTATCGGATCAAAGTTAGATAGCCCGTAGAGCTTATCTTGTCGTTTGCAATAAAAGATCGCGACTTGTGTATCTTCTATTAACGCGCAAATTCCAGTGTTTGGGGTCAGGTCATCGGCCCTGCAGACGGTCTTCCAATCTTCCATGACATTCTCCTTGTCAAAAATTTCCAATAAAACTGAGGTAGTACTAATAATTTGGTAATGATGCTGTTCCAGAAACACTATTCGACTTCCGTTGTTTCGATACGCTTTTCAATAGTCGGCTTGGATGGTGTTGGGAAGCGTTGCTCACGTTCGGTGATAAACGACAGGCGGTTATCTGATTTCTCACTGTTGATAAAGTGTTGGAAGCGTTTAAGTTTTTCTGGGTTCTCTATCGTTGTTTTCCACTCACACTGGTATTTAGAGATGTTCAGCGCTATATCGGCTTCAAGTTCAGCCGCTACCCCTAATTTGTCTTCTATGACGACTTGCTTGAGGTAGTCGATGCCGCCTTCGAGGTTTTCCATCCAAACAGAAGTTCGCTGTAAACGGTCGGCAGTGCGAGTGTAAAACATCAGAATACGGTCGATGTATTGAAGTAGCGTAGTTTCATCAAGATCGATTGCGAACAGATCCGCATGGCGAGGGCGCATACCGCCATTACCACAAATGTATAGGTTCCATCCTTTGTCTGTCGCAATAACGCCGAAATCTTTTGATTGTGCTTCCGCGCATTCTCGCGTGCACCCTGAAACTGCGAACTTAATTTTGTGTGGAGAGCGCAATCCCTTGTATCGATTTTCCAAGCGAATGGCTAGACCAACACTGTCGTCTACACCGTAGCGACACCAGGTACTGCCAACACAGGATTTAACAGTACGAACTGACTTGCCGTATGCGTGTCCCGTTTCAAAACCAGCATCAATGAGCTTGCGCCAAATGATGGGCAACTCGTTCAGTTGTGCGCCAAACAAGTCGACACGTTGACCACCTGTGATCTTGGTATATAGGTTAAATTCCTTTGCCACTTCACCAAGTACGATAAGTTTATCTGGCGTGATTTCACCACCGGCGATACGTGGTACCACAGAGTAAGTCCCATCTTTTTGCATGTTGCCAAGGTAAATATCGTTGGTATCTTGAAGTTCCATATGATCGTCTTCAAGGATATAGTCGTTCCAGTAGGAAGCGAGTATTGAACCGACTGCAGGCTTACACACAGTACAGCCCAAACCTTTACCATGAGAATCTAGTAATGCATCGAATGTCTTGATTTTATTGACGCGAATGATGTCGGTAAGCTCTTGTCTTGAGTAGGCGAAGTGCTCGCAAATATCATTTGAGACCTCAACACCTAGGTTCATTAGCTCACTGTCTAGCACTTGCTTAGCTAATGCAGAACACCCTCCACAACCTGTTGATGCGTTAGTGGTTTCTTTGAGTGACGCCATTGTGGTGCACCCCGACGCGACTGCTTGTTTGATATCACCTTTGGTCACATCAAAACAAGAACAGATCATCGCGCTGTCAGGTAAAGCTTCCACGCCCATGCCTGCTGCACCAGTATCGTCTGCGACGTTAGGTAGAATGAGTACCGCTGGGTTCTCAGGCAATGGCATGTCGTTTTGCTTTGTTTGGAGTAGGGTGCCATACGCATCAGCATCGCCAACTAAGACTGCGCCAACAATTTTTTTGCCGTCTGCTGATACGATTAGGCGTTTATAAACCTGTTCAATTTCGTCGTTAAAGGTATAGGATTGTGCGCCTTCCGTTTGGCCGTGAACTTCGCCGATACTTGCGACGTCGACGCCAAGTAGCTTTAGCTTGGTACTCATATCGGCACCGGTAAAGCTCGACTCGGTTTGCCCTTCAGAAAGGATATGCTGAGACGCGACTTTCGCCATTGAGTAACCTGGTGCTACGAGCCCATAAATTTTGTTGTCCCACAACGCGCATTCACCAATCGCATAGATATTCTCTATATTGGTTTGGCATTGGTTGTTAATGACAATCCCGCCACGTTCGCCAATCTCTATATTTGAGCTACGTGCCAACTCGTCTTGTGGACGAATACCAGCGGAGAACACAATCATGTCTGTTTCTAAATGGCTTCCGTCGGCAAAGTTCATACGGTAGCGAGCGTTTTCGCCTGCCACGATGTCAGTCGTGGATTTTTCTGTATGTACACTAACGCCTAAGTCTTCGATTTTTCTTTTAAGAAGCGCGCCGCCGCCATCGTCCAATTGAACCGCCATCAGTCGAGGTGCAAACTCAACTACATGAGTTTCTAAGCCCAAGTTTTTAACTGCGTTTGCGGCTTCAAGCCCTAGTAATCCGCCTCCAATGACGACGCCGGATTGACTTTGCTTGCTGGAAAGTTCGATTGCATCCAGATCGTCTAACGTTCGATATACGTGACAGTGTTCTTGGTCATTGCCCGGGATAGGAGGGACAAAAGGAAAAGAGCCAGTGGCAAGAACCAACTTATCGTAGGTCTCAATACGCCCGCAATCCGTTACAACGTGACTATTCTCAGTGTCGATTTTAACGACTTTTGTGTTGACGAGATAATTGACTCCATTGGAATGGTAGTAATCTTCACTGGTTAGAGATAAATCTTCAGCACTTTTCCCTTCAAAGTATGAGGTGAGTTGTACGCGGTCGTAGGCTAATCGTGACTCTTCACAAAATGTCACTACATCATATTCTTGGCTGTTTGCGTTGATGATGGAGTCGATAAACTTATGACCGACCATGCCGTTTCCGACAACGACTATTTTCTGTTTTACTACTGCTTCATTGCTCATAAGTAAGTTCCTTTTCCAGCATTCCTAAGACTTAAGCGAAGTGCTTTAACCTAAATGTGGTACATCGATCTCGCCGTTACGCATCTCTAAATCAACGGCCTAGATGAACATTCGGTTATTACGCCAAATTTTATAATTGTATTTTTCTTCTGGTTTTACTGTCAGCAAAGACGATGCCAGAACCCATAGAACATGCTTTTATTTTCTATTACTTGAATTAAATCAGTGTGTTAACTTGGTTGCTGCTTGTTGGGCGGCTTGTGGGTTGGTATGGATTATTTACTCTATTGTTATGAAAATGAGCCTTTATGGTGCAGAAGGGAATAAGATGGTGCGTAAAATAAGTTTTTTCAGTGGTGTTAGCTTGGTATCTAAATTCCTTAGAGATGCCATTGATTTAACTTATTGTTTTTAAATGGTTTGTAATCGGTTGAACTGAGTGGTTAAAGATGGCGCGTATATTGCTCTGTGATAGTAAATACAATAATAGCTATTCACGAGGCATGAATGACAAATTCGAATCAAGGCTGGATTAAATCTACATGCGCGTATTGTGGTGTCGGATGTGGGATTGAAGCTCGGCCAACGTTGTCGGGGAAATTGGAAGTTCGAGGGGATAAGCAGCACCCATCGAACTACGGAAAATTGTGTACAAAAGGGATAGCGTTAGGCGAGACCGTTTCTACTTTAGGGCGACTGACCCAGCCAAAAGTAAAAACAAAGGGCGATGCGGGGAATGACGTTGTTTGGGATACCATTTCGTGGGATGAAGCGACCAATACGGTGGCCGAGCGATTCAAAAAAACAATCGAGGAGTACGGCTCTGATTCCGTCGCATTTTACGTTTCTGGGCAATTGCTGACAGAGGATTATTACGTTGCGAACAAGCTGATGAAAGGTTTTATCGGCAGCGCAAACATCGATAGTAACTCTCGATTATGCATGGCTTCTAGTGTGGTTGGCCATAAGCGTGCATTTGGGACAGATACCGTTCCAGTTTGTTATGAAGACCTTGAGCAAGCGGAATTGGTCGTCATCACAGGTTCTAACCTAGCGTGGTGCCACCCAGTATTGTTTCAACGATTAAGGGCCGCAAAACAAGCAAACCCAGAGTTAAAGGTCGTGGTTATTGATCCAAGACGAACAGAAACCTGTGATATTGCCGATCTTCATTTGCCAATAGCGTCAGGTTCAGACGTGAGCCTATTTAATGGCCTTTTGGCTCACTTATCTAAAAGTGGCTGCCTAGATAATCATTACATTCAAAGTCACACTGAAGGCTTCGAATCTGCGTTAGAGAGTGCTCTAAGTGAATCGCTGACACCTCAAATTTTAGAAGATATAACAGGCGTAGCGTTTGACCGTATCCAAGACTTTTATTCTATATTCGCCAATACAGAAAAGGTGATAACGATTTACTCTCAGGGCGTGAATCAATCCAGTCAGGGTTGTGACAAAGTGAATGCCATCATCAATTGTCACCTTGCAACGGGCAGAATCGGAAAAGTTGGGATGGGTCCGTTTTCCGTGACTGGACAACCTAACGCAATGGGGGGCAGAGAAGTCGGCGGGCTTGCGAATACACTGGCTGCACACTTTGAGTTTGGGGATCCTAACGCGACAGAGATCATTAGTGAGTTTTGGCAAACTCAAAACTTGGCGTCAAAGCCTGGGCTAAAGGCTATCGATCTGTTTGATGCGATGCATGACGGAAAAATAAAAGCGGTTTGGATCATGGCTACTAATCCCATCGTCAGTTTGCCAAATAGCGAAAAAGTGCAGCAAGCGTTAGAGAAGTGCCCGTTTGTTGTGGTATCGGATTGTATTGAAGAGACAGAAACGACACGCATCGCCGACATCGTTTTACCTGCGCAAGGCTGGAGTGAAAAATCGGGAACGGTGACAAATTCAGAGCGGCGAATATCCCGACAAAGACGTTTACTCGCGAGCCCCGGAGAGGCGAAACCAGATTGGTGGATAATCAAAGAAGTCGCACAGAAAATGGGCTGGGCTAGCCAATTTGATTACTTGCATGAAGGTCAAATATTCAAAGAATATTGCAACATGACGGCGCTGGATAATCAGAAAGGTAAGCAGCGTGATTTATGTCTAATCGGACTCACACAACTCGATGATCAAGGTTATAGTCAACTCTCGCCGCAACAATGGCCAGTATTGGAGGTGCAAACTGAAATCGCGAGCCAGAGAATGTTCGAAGATAACCTGTTTTTTACAGAAACAGGAAAAGCGCAATTTGTCGCGGTGGAATATCAGGCCCCAGTGGCCAAAACATCGGCTAAATATCCTTTAATACTCAACACAGGTAGAGTACGCGATCATTGGCATACTATGACGCGAACAGGGCTTGCCCCAGCATTAGGAAGTCATACTCCAGAGCCTTACCTTTATGTCCACCCTGAAACGGCTCGCAATTTGGGGTTAGTTTCACACGCTCATCAAGGGTTAATCGTGACCATTGAAAGCGAACAAGGCACAGCACAGGCTAGGTTGGAAGTCAGTAATGAGGTCAGTGTCGATCAGGTATTCTTACCCATTCACTGGAATGAAACGACGGCAAAAAACAGCAAACCATGTAATGTAATACTGAATCATACTGATCAATTTTCTGGGCAGCCTGAATTTAAACACACACCAGTCAACTTGAAATTAACGGGTTACTTAAGTGAAGCTGCGTTAGTCAGCGATAGGTTGGTTGATTGCAGTGGATTCGATTATTGGGTCAAGCAACGAGTCGAAGGCGGATTCTTGTATCGGGTGTGTTCTTTTAAAGATTCGATGGAATTGGTGATTGAATTAACCAATGCTTTGGATCAGCTGGTGGAGCAGGACGGTACAAAGTCTTTGGAATATCAGGGCAACAAAAAAGGCGTTCATTTCGGCAGCGCTAAAATAAATCAAGCAGGGATGCACCATGCATTTTTTGTTGGGCGAGAGTTAACCCAATCCAATATTGATTGGTTAATTGGATCTCTGACCGCTGAGGCGGAAGTAGACCTAGAATCTGAATTTATAAATGCGTTGACTTAATTCCTGTTATTCGACATTTGAACGAAAAAGCCCTCACAATATTGCGAGGGCTTGGTTATATCTTTAAAAGCTTAGGGGTTAGTATTTTTCTAAGATACTAGCGATTTCAGATTGATTGTCTGCAGCGATAATCGCTTCAATGTCTTCATCATTTTGGAACAGTTCTGATAACGCCATAATTGTTTGGATATGGCTATCTGAATCCATTGCCGCAAGTGTAATTGAAAAGTAAACATCGCCGTTATCGTCGGACTCTAAATCAACACCATTCTTAAATATTGTCACTTGAAGAGAGGCTTCGTTAACACCATCTTCTGGGCGAGCATGTGGCATAGCGATCTTTGGAGCCAGTACATAATAGGCACCAATTTCTTTATGCTTTTGCTTAATCGCTTCTAAGTAACTTGGCTTAACTTTACCGTTGTCGATGAGAGAACAACAGGTCAACTCAAGTGCCGCGTCAACAGACAGGTTTTGCTCTTGGGTAATAACAATGCCGTTATCGCCGATTAAATTTAGAATACTCATGACACAATCCAACCTAGAATCAAGCCGACAACACCAAAGTCAAAGTCAGCGAATGTTGTTGCTTCTAGACCTAACCCGCCAAGAACTGGAAGTAATAGCATTGGTAGGAAAGAGATACACAGACCTTGAGTGAAAGAACCTAAAATTGCACCACGTAAGCCACCCGTTGCGTTGCCGTATACACCAGCAGCACCACCTACGAAGAAGTGTGGTACCACACCTGCAACGATAATCGTCCAATCGAACATGCCCTGAATACCCATTGCAACAAGACCTGCAGCGAATGAAGAAAGGAAGCCGATAAGTACCGCGTTAGGTGCAACAGGGAATACCATTGGGCAATCTAGTGCAGGTTTCGCACCTGGTACCAATTTATCTGAAATCCCTTTAAACGCTGGAACGATTTCAGCAATAAGCATTTTCACACCTTGCAGTACGATGTAAACACCACCTGCAAATGTGAGTGACTGCATGAAGGTAAACACCACCCAGTTTTGTCCGCCAGATACGTTTTCTACAAAGTCGCCGCCAGCAAAGATAGACGCAAACATGAAGAAGATAGCCATAGTTGTAGCAACGGCTACAGGCGTATCACGTAGGAACATTAGGCTCTTAGGTACATTGATATCTTCGGTGGTTTTTGAAGTATCACCGAACTTGCTGCCAATGTAGCCAGACACTAGGTAAGAAAACGTCGAGAAGTGACCCATCGCGAGTTGATCAGTTCCCATTACTTTTTCAGTGTACTTTTGAGCAAGGGCAGGCATAACAACCATTAGCGAACCAACAATGATAGAACCCATTGCAACTAACGCTGTGCCCTGAATACCAGCAGTAGACAAAATTACAGCCACTAGCATAGACATAAACATAGTGTGGTGGCCCGTTAAGAAAATAAACTTAAGCGGTGTAAAACGAGCCAACAGAATATTTACAATAAAGGCAAAAAACATGATAAGTGCCATCTCATAACCGAAAGCTTCTTGCGCTAAGGCTACAATTGCTTCGTTATTTGGTATTACACCGCTCACACCAAATGCTTCAGTAAATACGACGGAAAAGTTATTTAATGCTCCAACTAATGCGCCTGCACCAAAACCCAAAATTAGGAAGCCCATTACTGTTTTAATGGTGCCTTTTAATATGGTGGAAATATCGGATTTTTGTGCGATTAAACCAATGAAGGCAATTAATCCCACCATGATTGCTGGCTCTTTTAATAAGCCGAGCATGAATTCAAAAAAGTTTTCCATGAATTAAATCCTTACATGAAAGATTTTAATTGTTCTTCGATTGAAGCTTTATCGAAGATATTTGCAAGACTAACGATATTATTTTTACCCGCTTCTTCTAGTTGGTTCGCAACGTCTGTAGCGGCAACCCAAATATCAGCATTACTTGACGCTGCAGATGAAAGATCCTCATGATCAACCTCTGCGTCAAGGCCAATTTTCTTAGTAACCTCTTTAACCGCCATCTCCATCATCAGCGAAGTACCCAGACCGTTTCCACACACAACCATAATCTTTTTCATAATATTTTCTCTGTAGGGTTAATTAGCAACTTTAAATTTATTGCACTTATTAGATGGGAGAATCATATCGGAAATATTGAAAATCAAATAAGATCACCATCACAAAGTCAGAATGACCTTGTGATGGTGATCACGCAAATGGGCGCAAAGCCCTACTTTATTAGTAAACTAACACTTAAGGCTTATTGGTTGATAAAGAGGTTCGAAAGGCAGTCTTTAAATGAGATGATTAAACTGTGAAGTTGATATATGAATGGCGTGTTATATCGTTTGATTGAACCGTTCTACTTACCGTAATCAGTAAGCATCTTTTTAAGTAGGCTATTTACGTCTTTTGTTTTCTTATTACGCTTTGTTAGTTCGCTTAGTGACGTGGGCATTTGTACCTCTGTCGGGTTTTCTTCGTTTTCTTCCGTTTTATCTTTTAATTTTTGAACCGCGGGAAGAAGCATGCGAATTTCTTCGCCATCTTCTTTATGAAGAACAACAATATTTTCAGACTCAACTTGAGAGATGGTTAATATACCATGTTTAGGTGAGTGTACGGTTTCTCCTACTAACGATGATTGCACGGGAACTGAACGATCAGTTAATTGCCCTGAACGCAATTTAGCCGCCGTAATAGAACGAATATTGCCTGTGTTTTCAAAAGCTACGATGACCGTATGTGTGTTGTAATATTCAACAACTGATACGTAACCGTGTTTCTTGGTTTCAAAACGAGCGCCAGTTTGCATATCGAGAGGCGCATCCATCTTCTTAATTAACATCCAGTATTCCTATAAAGTAGTCAGCTAAAGCCAATATGCCGACATACGCAAAGTATATACGCAAGATGTTTGAATATAAACGTCTATTAATGCTCACTAGCGAAGGGCATAGTTTGAACAATGCGCCAGATAATCAATCGGGAGCTGAACTCTTGGTGGCAGACACAGTCCCCGATAAGGGGGCTAGCTACAAATTTGCTTACTTATATTATTCACGCCTGCTCGGATTATCGTTGCCCTGATTCGCTTTGATCAAATGAAAGAGGGAGGGAATCTCCGGCACGGCATGAGTCTATGATTCGCTGCCCTTGATGAATGTTGACTTGAAGCCGATTAAGGAATTTCTGAAGAAACTCACTATCTGGCGCTTGGTTTGCCTTCAATTGGGATTCGAGTTCAAGTGCTAGAGCAGCTAAATGCTCTAATCCTAAGCTCAACGCTGTGCCTTTGACTGTGTGCAAAGTGCGTTTCAGGGCTTGCCAATCTTGAGAATAAAATTGTTCGATGATGCAGTCGACAGACTTTTGAAGTTCAAATACGGTTGTTTCGATAAGCGGAAGTAGGCTGTCCTTATCTGCTCTTAACTCAGTAACAATTGGGGATGTGGTGAGTTCTTCTTCGGTCATTCTTAATTTTTCAATCGGCTTCTTGTCTAGGTGAACGACATTCTCTGTGTGATTAATCGTTTCTGAATGGGTATGGCTCGGTATACGGTGTGCAAATTGTTCGAGTGCGTCTATGAAGCTTTGTTTTTGCAAAGGCTTGGTGAGTACGTGGTCTGCACCTGCTTCAATGAAATTGTCGTGAGCTTCGCGAAAAACATCGGCAGTATAGGCAAAGAGTAAGGTCTTGATACCAAGTTGTTCTCGCAGATAATGAGTGGCTTCAACGCCGTTCATCTCGGGCATATGATTATCCATCAATATCAAATCGAACTGGGATTTTTGAACGAGTTCAGTCGCGATCTTTCCGTTTTTGGCTAGGGTAACGGTATGGCCTAGATTTTCGCAGAAACGTTTAGCAACGATAGCATTGACCTCGTTATCTTCAACGAGTAAAACATGCAGGTTTTGTGTCTTCGCTACAATCTCCGGCGGTGAAAGTGTTGGAGCTTGAATCTGCTTTGGTTCACACCACACAATTGGAAGTTCGATAAGAAAATGCGCGCCAAGTCCTTCCGCACTTTTTAATGTGATAGTTCCATGCATTAATTCAATAAGCTTACTTACTATGGTTAACCCTAACCCTGTTCCACCAAACTGCCTAGTGGTTGAGGTGTCTGCTTGTTCAAAAGCATTGAAAATATGCGCTTGTTTCTCTTTTGGTATGCCAATGCCCGTATCGTTGACTGAAATAAATAATCGGCTCTTTTCTTTATCCAAAGTGACGTGAAATAAAACGTGACCAATGCCGGTGAACTTGATGGCATTGCTACCTAAATTTAATAAAATCTGTCTGAGACGCGCGCAATCGCCCGTAAATTCAATACCTGCCATCACTTCATTTTTAATGACAAGTTGTATGTTCTTTTCGTCCGCAAGCGGCTGCAGGGAACCGCAAACGGGATTAAGCACTTGAGACAGATTAAATGCGCTGTGTTCTAAGACGACTTTGTTCTCCTCAATCTTAGAAAAATCGAGTATGTCGTTTAGTATCGTCATTAAGTGTTCACCGGACTCAAGGATGAGCGCGATATTACGTTTGGTGATTGTTTCGTTTGATTCGGATGCAATAATTTGAGCAATTCCTAGTACACCGTTCATCGGCGTTCGGATTTCGTGACTCATTGTCGATAAAAACTCACTTTTTGCTCTTGCGGCACTTTCGGCTTTCGCCCTTTCTTTGGTCAGTTGTTTAGTGCGTTCTTTAACTTTGTGGTCGTTCTCAATTAGGTTTGCGGCCATGTCGTGAAAACTTAGTGTGAGTTCGGCAATTTCATCTTTTCCTACCGTTTGATTCGTTGAAGCTATAATCGCTAAGCTTTCATTTAACCGACCTAACGCAACCTCTTTTGATGCTGAGACTAATGGACCGAGGCGGTAATTGAGTCGTATTGCCGACCAAAATGCGACAAATATTGAAATGGTTGCGGCCAGAGTGCTACCCATAAAAAGCACCAGAGTGGTGGTTTCAGCTGATCGATCAGAGGCTTCCACTCGAACATCAATCAAGGTTTCTTCGACTTTTATAAAATCTGCAAGTTGAACACGGATTTGGTCAATGAGGTTTTTCCCCGTTTCTTCTTTAACGAGGTTGATGACGGTATTTAAGGAGGCTTGATCACTTTGAATAAGGCGTCGTTGTTCAATCTCGTGACGACCTGAAGTAAATAGCCAAGTTTGAAGAATCTTATCTATTACCTTTAAGCGTTCAACTTGTGCCGGATTGTCTCTGACCTGATATGAGAGTGTGGACAATTTTTTGTCCCAAACACGTATAGCGAGTTCATAAGGTTCAAGAAACTTGTCATCACCAGTGAGTAGAAATCCTCGCTGACCGGTTTCCATATCAACAGTGAGCACCAATAATTCTTGCGCACGGGCGATGGCCTTGTGAGTGTGAATAACCCAGTGGCTATCCTTAACCATGGATTGTGTGTTGTTATATACGGTAACAGAGACGGCTAGCATCAAAACGACGGGGCAAAAAAAACTCAGGAGTAATTTCTTACGTAATGGGAGGTCGTCGAACCATTGGGTAATCATAAAATGGATGCATCCTGATGAAGCTTTATATTGGTAATAGTCTAGGACAGAAATTTAGTTGCGTATGTAATTGTATGAATATTGTCGTAAGGGATAAGAGCGCTAATAGAACGCTCTTATCAGAGATAGGGGGTTAGAGTGTTTTTACACTGTGACGTTTTACTAACGTCGGTTCTAGTTCAACAACTTGCGGGTACGCATCCGGTGATTCTAAACGGCTCAACAGTGTGTCGACCGCTGCTTTGCCTAGTCGATGTTTTGGCTGGTGGACAGTGGTAAGTGACGGAGTCATGTACTTTGATAAGTGAATGTCATCGTATCCTACGACCGAGAGATCTTCAGGTATCCTAACGCCATCTTGAGAGGCGGCATTAATCACACCCATCGCCATCATATCGTTACATACAAACATCGCGGTTGGCAGGTCACCTTTGGCTTTTAGCTTCTGGTAAGCCTCAAACCCACCATCGCATTCGAAGTTAGATTCAATAATCCAGCTAGGGTTAATCACCAGGTTCGCTTGCGACATAGCTTGCTTGTACCCTTCATAACGTGAGGATGCTTGATTGCGGTGCAAAGGCCCAGTAATACAGCCAATCTCTGTATGACCATTTTCAATGAGGTGCTGAGTTGCCATGTAGCCACCTTGATGAGAATTGTCCTGAATCTTGTCGCTGGCAAATAGCATTGGTCCCCAATCCATGACCACAACAGGGAGCTCTGGATATCGCTCAAATACATCTAGATGTTCACCTTCTAGGGTTGAACACATCAGCATTAAGCCGTCGACACGTTTCTGAAGCAGCGTATCGACTGAGGACTTCATTCTTTCACTGTCGCCCTCTGTATTACAAAGAATAAGGTTGTAGCCTTTTTCATAACAACGTCGCTCGACACCTTTAACAACTTCACCGAAGAAAGGGTTGGTTGAAGTCGTAACAAGCATGCCTACGGTGTTAGTGCGTTTCATTTTAAGGCTGCGAGCTAACGCAGAAGGGGCATAATTCAATTCTTTAGCCGCATTGTTCACTCGCTCGGCAATTTCTTCACTGACAAAGCGAGATTTGTTGATTACATGACTAACTGTTGAAGTCGAAACTTGCGCGAGTTTAGCAATGTCTTTCATGGTGGCCATACAAATGTTCCTTGTGGTCATACCGATTCCACTAATGGGCGGTATTTTGCCTCAAAACGGATAGATGTGCTTGTTAAATCAAGCTGTTTGCGACGCTAAGAAGGCATCGGTCTCTTGTCTGGTTGGAATGGATGTCTGGGCTCCAAAACGCGTAACCGAAATAGCGGCTGCAGCATGAGCAAATTTGATCGCTTGCTCAATTGGCATATCTTCTAGCAAGCCTGTTACAAATGCACCGTTGAATGTGTCGCCAGCGGCAGTCGTATCTGTGGCCTCAACTCTAAACCCAGGAATTAATTCTCCTCTGCCATTTTGACTTAGCCACACTCCTTTTGCTCCTAAAGTGATCATGACGATCTCAATGCCTTTAAGGTGGAGTTGGTTTGCAGCAAGTTGCGCTGAATCGTTATCGGTAACAGTAATGCCTGTCAGCACTTCGGCTTCTGTTTCATTTGGCGTAATAACATCGACACACGAGAGTAGGGCGTCGGATAGCGGGCGTGCTGGTGCCGGATTAAGAATCACATTGGTCTTATTTTCTTTGGCTATTCTGGCGGCGTACTCGATACCTTCAAGCGGGGTTTCTAGCTGAGTGAGTAAATAGTTTGCGCTTCGGATTTTCTCCAAGTGCGGTTCAATCGCTTCGCAGGTTAATATGTTGTTCGCTTCTGCTGACAAACAAATACTATTTTCCCCAGAAGCAGACACTTGAATCATCGCAATGCCTGTAGGGGTGTTATCGGCGATGATAACGCCGTCTGTGTCGATACCATCTTGTGCAAAGGCGTTTCGAATGTTGATACCAAACGCATCGTCGCCAACACACGCGATGAATCCGATTTGAGCGTTTAGTCGAGCGGCAGCCACTGCTTGATTCGCACCTTTACCACCGGGAATTACCTGATAGTTGCTGCCGACAAGTGTTTCACCTGGGCGAGGGAAAGAAGGAACTTGCAGTACGTGGTCAGCGTTGACGCTACCTAAAACAATCAGTTGAGTCATGATACGAGCCTTATGATATATCGTATTTGAAAATGCATGGCTGTGACACATTCCTAGGGGATTTAGGGTGAGGAACAGCGATGCACTATCTTTGAGCTGGAGGTTGCAGGGGGATAGGGGACCCCCTGCATGGTTTTAAGTTATATGCTCAACATTATTGAGAGATAACTTTTAGAGGTACTGGCACGTATTCGTTGACGCTTTCGCCTTTAAGCACTTTGTCAGCCATTTCGATACCTAAAGAACCAATCATGTCAGGTTGTTGTGCTACGGTTGCTGCAAGCTTGCCACGGTTAACCGCTGCGATGCCATCTTCAGTACCATCGAAGCCAACGATCATTACGTCTTTGCCTGAAGCTTGTACTGCGCGAAGTGCGCCCAGTGCCATTTCGTCATTTTGTGCGAATACTGCTTGAACGTCTGGGTTAGCAGCTAGCAAGTTTTCCATTACGTTCAGACCTTTAGTACGGTCGAAGTCAGCTGGTTGGCTAGCAAGCAGTTCTAGGCCGCTACCGTCTACAGCGTTCATGAAACCTTCGCCACGCTCACGTGCAGCAGAAGTACCTGCGATACCTTCAAGTTGGATAACTTTCGCTTTCTCGCCCACTTTTTCCATGATGAAGTGACCTGCCATTTCACCACCGATAACGTTATCAGAAGCAATGTGGCTCACGACATCACCACGGCTTGCGCCACGGTCTAGAGTAAGTACTGGGATGTTAGAGCGGTTTGCCATACGAATAGCGTTAGATACTGCGTCCGAATCTGTTGGATTAATCAAAATAGCTTTCACGCCACGGATAGTAAGATCTTCGATGTTTGAAAGTTCCTTGCTTGGATCGTTTTGTGAGTCAAGAACGATTAGTTTGTAGCCTAGCTCTTCCGCTTTTGCTTCTGCACCATCTTTCATCGTAACGAAAAATGGGTTGTTCAAAGTGGATAGTACGATTGCCATAGTATCTTTCGCCTGTGCAGACACAGATACAGAAGTAGAAAGTACAGCAGCAGAAATTAGAGTTGCTAATTTTTTCATCGTTATAGTCCTTTGTGTAGGGTGAGCTAGGGGAGAGGCCTAGCTCTAATTTTGTGTTTACGTTAGGTGTTCGCTTCTTGTTTCCTTGAAAGGGAACTGAGCGCTATTTATTTTTATTGTCTACTAGTACTGCCAGAAGGATAACCACTGCTTTCGCAATCATCTGATAGTAAGAAGATACGTCTAAAAGGTTTAAAGCATTGTTTAGGAAACCGATGATTAAAGCACCAATCAACGTGCCCATAATACGTCCGCGGCCGCCAGCTAAGCTTGTGCCACCAAGTACGACTGCAGCAATGGCGTCTAGCTCATAACCCATGCCTGCTGTCGGCTGTGCAGAAGAAAGGCGAGAGGCGACAATGATGCCTGCTACTGCAGCAAGAAGACCACAGATTGCGTATACGCCAATTTTTACTTTGTCTACATCAATACCAGAAAGGCGAGTGGCAGATTCGTTTCCACCTAGTGCGTATACATAGCGGCCAAAGCGAGTGTGATTCAATAGATACCAAACTGCTGCAAATACGATAACCATAATCCACACAGGAACAGGAATTCCCATTGCATAACCAGTACCAAACCAAGCAAATGCGTCGGCAGTGTCAGTGAATCCTGTCGAGATAGGTCGCCCATCGGTGTACACCATAGTTACACCGCGAAGCAGCGTCATAGTGACCAGTGTTGCGATGAAGGCTTGTACTTTGCCTTTGGCGATGATCACACCACTAATGGCACCAAGGGCGGCACCCGCGACTAAAGCCGTTGGCACAGCAACAAGCACAGGTACTTCCATCGCAATCAAACTGGCCGCAAACGCACCACAAAGAGCGAGTACAGAGCCGACACTTAAGTCTATGCCTGCTGTTAAGATTACCAATGTCATACCAACCGCGATGATGGCGTTAACTGAGGTTTGACGCAGTATGTTTAAAATATTGTCGACGGTGAAGAAGTTAGGGTTTAAAAAAGACACCACAACAATCAAGAAAATAAGGGCAATTAGCGACTTTTGCTCAATAAGCCATTCCTTGCTGATCAGCGGTTTTTTAGCTGGTGCGAGTTCTGAAGTTGAACCTGCTTCTTTAGTTTTGCTCATGGTATTGGTACTCATGCTGCGTCCTCGTTGATCTTTTTACCGACCGCACATGCCAGTAGTAATTCTTGGTTAGCTTCTTTTGCATCAAATTCGCCGCTGATACGGCCTTCGTGCATCACAATGATGCGGTCACTCATTCCTAAGACTTCCGGCATTTCAGAAGACACCAAAATGATGCTCATACCGTCAGCTTTAAACTTGTTAATGAGTTGGTAAATCTCTTTTTTCGCACCGACATCAACGCCACGAGTTGGTTCATCGAGGATCAGTACTTTTGGCTTAGTCATTAAGCCTTTCGCGATGGCGACTTTCTGTTGGTTACCACCGGAAAGGTTGCCAATAATTTGTTCACGCGTTGGTGTTTTAATATTGAATAGTTTGATGAAGTCATCGACTGCGATCACTTCGTCTTTATGCTGAATTTGCGCGCCATTTGTGAGCAAATCGAGAGAGCACAAAGACATGTTCTCTTTTACTGATAGCCCTAGAACTAATCCATCACCTTTACGGTCTTCCGAGATATAGGCAATTCCGTTTGATAGTCCGTCTTTTGGGCTAACAGGGTTGATCGTCTTGTTTTCTAGGTTGATTACGCCGCGTTCGCTTGGAAGCGCGCCATAAATTACTTTCATTAATTCGGTACGCCCGGCGCCCATTAGCCCAGAAACACCAAGTATCTCACCACGTTTAAGAGTAAAGCTAACATCGTGAACACCAGAACCCGTAAGACCGATGACTTCTAGGCAGGTTTCACCATGACTTTGTTCAATGCGAGGGTACTGTTCGTCCAACTTACGGCCAACCATCATCTCAATCAGGCCATCTTCGTCGGTGTCTTTCACTTCACATTGACCAATAAATTTTCCGTCGCGAAGGACCGTAATGTCATCACAGATCTCAAAAATCTCTTTCAAACGGTGTGATATGTAAACAATGCCGCAGCCTTCATCACGAAGTTCATTAATCACTTTAAATAGTGACTCTGTTTCCGTATCGGTAAGTGCGTCTGTTGGTTCATCCATGATGATGACTTTAGATTCAAACGATAGAGCTTTTGCTATCTCTACCATTTGTTGCTCACCGAGACTCAGTTGACCAAGTGGCGTTTTGGAGCTGTGCTTCACGTTTAGGCGTTTAAGAAGCTTATCGGCTTCAAGGTACATTTCATTCCAGAGAATACGTCCCATCGTTCCTGTGATTTCACGACCAAGGAAAATATTTTCAGCAATGGTTAACTCGGGAATTAAGTTCAGCTCTTGGTGAATAATACTAATACCGGCTTGTTGAGAGTCGCGTGGGCCTTTAAATGCGGCAGGCTTACCTTGATAGGCGATAGAACCACTATCTAAGTGATAAATACCCGTTAAGACTTTCATTAACGTAGATTTGCCTGCTCCGTTCTCTCCCATGAGTGCCATAACGCGCCCTGGGTAAACATTGAGGCTCGCTTTATCCAAGGCTTTTACGCCGGGGAAAGCTTTCTCAATCTCGTTTAATTCTAAAATGGCTTGAGTCATTTGGATTCCTTTACTCGGGGCCAGAATATGTAGGTAACTTTAGAAAGTTACACCAGCTTGAAAGATAACATTCGCGTAAGGCGTGCATTCGCCAGTACGTATAACCGCACGGCTTTCGTTTGTGCGCTGTTTGAATTCTTCGTGGCTGATGTACGTGATGTTAATGCGTTTATCGCAACGGATTTCTTCTGCTTTTATTTGTTCAATCAGGACGTTGTGATGAGTAGGGCTAACGGCTTTAAACTCATCAGCGATAACCACTCCCTCAATTTGAGATTCGTCGAGCATGGTTTGAACGGTTTGCTGAAAGCTTGGGACACCGTGAGTTAATGCAAGATCGATACGACGAACATGCTCCGGAATAGGCAGTCCAGCGTCGCAGATAGTGATCTCGTCCGTATGGCCTAAAGTGGCCACTAAATACGAAAGATCAGAATTAATTAGAGTACTTTTTTTCATAACACTACCTATAAATACTTTCGTTTGATGGGATGAGAAAAGCTCAAGAAAATACCATCGAAACGTTTCGATGTTGATGATAGTGCGTTATCTATCAATTGCACGGTAGAAAGGCAGGTTGTGTGATGACGATCATCGAAACGTTTCGATGGGGCGTTTTTTAGTGATCCCAGTCACTTTTATGCCGAACTTGACTGAATATGCACCCAATGATTCGTATTTAAGTGACTCTACTTAGAGAAAATTTATATGGGTTTGTACATTTTTGCCGCAAAAGATTATGGTTGAGAGTTAATGATTTATTAAATTGATAGGTAAGGATCACCAATGTTTCCAATAGAGGTTGTTGTCGCGTATACGGTTGCATGTCTACTACTTGTTGTTTCGCCGGGGCCCGATAATCTATTAGCGATAGGGCGCGGGCTAAGCCAAGGTAAACTTGCCGCCATTATTTCGGGGCTTTCGTCGGGTGCGGGTATATTGTTTCACGTATTAGCAGCAACGTTTGGGTTGACGGTATTAATTCAAACATCGGAAGTCGCATTCTATATAGTCAAGCTGGTTGGGGCAGGCTATCTAATCTGGTTAGGGATAAAAGTACTGAGATCGAGAAATCTATTTACGCTAGAGCCAACAAAGAAAACATCGCTCAATACTATTTTTACTACTGGCTTTTTATCAGCTGCACTCAATCCAAAACCAGGCTTATTTGTTCTCGCGTTCATCCCACAATTTGTTGATCCACTTTTAGGTTCAGTGACAATACAAATGATCGTATACGGGGTATGGTTTGCAGTTCTGACAGCGATCGGTTTTTCCCTTATGGGCGTTTTTTCTTCAACACTAACTCTTTGTTTACGTAACAAGCCCATTATTGTCAACCGACTCAATATCGGTGCGGGTTTAACGTTTGTGACCTCTGGCTTGGCTGTTGCCTTTATGAAGCAACGTTAAGTATCGAGGGCAATAAGAACAAATGTCTACCTACCTTGCTGGCTTTACGTTGGGGCTTTCGTTAATTCTTGCTATCGGT
This sequence comes from Vibrio profundi, assembly GCF_043642225.1. Lineage (GTDB taxonomy): Bacteria > Pseudomonadota > Gammaproteobacteria > Enterobacterales > Vibrionaceae > Vibrio > Vibrio profundi_A. Next base: position 59,838 of record NZ_JBHZSF010000016.1, read on the forward strand.
TCCCAAAATGCATTTGTGCTTAAACAGGGATTGAAGCGACAACATGTGTTTATTGTTTGTTTAGTGTGCGCGCTGTCCGACGCCATTCTAATTTCATTCGGTGTTGCTGGCTTTGGCGCGATCATTAAGCAGTATCCATCCATCGAATGGATATCGCGCTATGCTGGTGCCTTATTTTTATTTGTGTATGCATTTCTAAGTATCAAGTCTGCGATAGTGAACCGACATGCATTATCACCAACAGTGAAGAGTGAATCGTCGGTGGTTAAAGTGGTCGCGATGTGCATGGCATTTACTTGGTTAAACCCGCATGTTTACTTAGATACAGTCGTGCTGCTTGGGTCTATATCATCGCAATACCAACCTAACCAATTTCAGTTTGCAGTGGGAGCGATAAGTGGCTCATTTATCTTCTTCTTTAGCCTTGGTTATGGTGCTCGCACCCTTGCGCCGATATTTGAAAAGCCAAGAGCCTGGACGATTTTAGAATTTGTAGTGGGAATCATGATGCTATCAATTGGCGTGTCTTTGATCCTATGAAACTAAGATCCTGAGCTCTATCACAGTATCTTCACTGTTGAGCCCACTAAGTATCTGACTGTGTGAAGATAAAGGCAGTAACGAAAGGAGTGTCAGTATGATTTTTACTACAACAGAAACCGTTCCAGGAAAACAGATTCAAGCCGTTGTCGGTGTCGTCACGGGTAATGTGGTGCAATCCAAACATGTCGGTCGTGACATTATGGCTGGGCTTAAAAGTATCGTCGGTGGTGAATTGGCCGGTTATACAGAGATGATGAGTGAAGCGCGAGATACCGCGATTGAAAGATTGGTGAACGAAGCAAAGAACCTTAACGCTGATGCGATTGTTGGAATTCGATTCACAACAAGTGCTGTGACGGATGGTGCCTCAGAAATCATGGCGTACGGCACTGCAGTTACGCTTGAAGATTAGTCTTTAGTCAGACGTGAATAGGATTTCGACGCATGGATTATCAGCAGTTTAATGAGTTTTGCGCTTCACTCCCTGCCACGACGCACGTTGTACAGTGGGGAGAGTCCCAAGTTTGGAAAGTTGGCGGTAAAGTATTTGCCGTAGGAGGTTGGGGGCCAGAAGATAAACCAGCTTTCACATTTAAAACGTCACCACGGAATTTCGATTTCTTAGGGGATCACGAGTGTTACCGTCCTGCGCCTTACTTTGCGAATCGTGGAATGAAATGGATTCAAATGGTTGACTCTTCGCCAAGCAACGACGAAGAGCTCGAGTACTATTTACGAGAATCTTATAGGTTGGTTTCATTAGGGCTGACGAAAGCCAAACAAAAAGAACTTGGCTTGAATCAACCAGAATAACTATCGATTAATCTGTTTTAAAACACACATAGTTGCTGTCTTCAGCGTTGGTTATATTGGTTAGAAACAGCGAATTGTCGTGTACCTCATAGATATACTCAAACGTTAAACCTGCGACGCTGTTTTTGTCTCTGACAAAATCTTCACTTCCTTTCTTATTCCAATCGATCTGCTTAAAGTGAAATGATAAGTGATCACGGCTTGATTGATAGTGAATCGAATAGATGAGTTCAAAGTCAGAAATACTCCCATGCTGGTCAATCAAGTGGCCTTTCTGGAAGAAGTCGAGCTGCTCATCGGTCACAAAGTTTAGGGCGTTAAATTCTTCATACTTTTTGTATTGGTTGTAAGTACTAGAGGTAAACCCTTTCTTCACGGCGCTGCATGACCACTGGGTTCCACTTAGTGAATGAGTGAAATGAGAGAGGGTTTGATGTGCAGCGAGAGCAATTAACACTAAAACAAGCAGTGAATTTAAGATGCGCATAGTGAATTCGCTTTGCTAATTAGGTCATTTAACACAGGCACTAAATTATCTTGTGTGACAGAGAAGTGCGTGTAATTACTGTTGTCATCCTTTTGTTTATCGAATGCGAAAGCACTTAAATTGAGTGAACCACGGTCATATTTGGAGTCGTAAACCCGCAGTAAGTAAGTCATGCCACATCGATTGGCATCAATCTTATTGTCGAGCAGCGCTTTTTGAATCAGCTTGGACGCAATATTGGCACTCGAGTTGTCTTCAATAAAAAGGGTTTGGCTATCATTCACGAGCTTTTGATAGCTTGACGTGTCTTGAAATTCGACGCGATTATTAAGAGCGATTGCACTGTGGATTAGAACACCAACGACTAATATTGAAATCAATACGAGTGATGTCACCTTAGAAGAAAGCATTCGTTCTAAACGCGCTTTAATACGAACAAAACTTGGCCAAGGCTTCTTTGCTTCCGCGCTCGCATCAAGATTCGCGCTTTCAATCGTATTGTTATTTGGCTTACTTACCGCAACGGGAGAGGGGACGGCTGGTGGCTCACTTATCAGGCGCGGTATCGCTCCAGGTTCCACACACAACTTGTACCCAATCTTTGTCACTGTTTTTACTTCAACACCAAGCGCTTTTAATCGCGTGAAGATATGACGAATGTTTGAAATCACATTGGTTAACGCTTGATCTGAGACAATGGCTCCTTTCCAGCATACCGAGAAAAATTCCTCTCTCGGAACGCATTTACCAACGTGTTTGATCAAATGGCTAAGCACTTCAAAAGAAAGTGGTCTGAGTACAATTGAATTACCATCTAAGTTCGAAATATCGCGGCTGTCTGTATCAATACGTAAGTTAGAAATTTGTACTATCTGTGTCATGTCATTCTACAAAATAAAATTAAAAACACCATTCAATTAGTTTTCGAAATAGATGGCGTCTCTATAAAACAGGGCGGTATTGTGACGTATCTAAAAATCAAATTGTGTAAGCCTATGTAAGCAGTGAAGTGCTATTTGGTAAGCGCTTAGATGAATAGGCAATGAGGCAATAGTCGTTAAATAAATAATATTAAACGATTATTCAGCGGGTTAGGTTGGTATCAGGGCAAAAGAGGCTTCTATAAGAGAGGTTTGTGAGAAAGTAATTATATTGCTGTGTATTTTTTTGATTTTTTTATTTCTAACCTTGCGAGCATATCAACAACGACCTGTTTCGGAAGGTAACAATGAAAAACAAAATGATGATGGCAGCGGTATTAGCAACGGCATTTTCGGCGAGCAATGTCGCCGCGAACGACTTTGATGGTTTTTACCTAGGTGGTGCCATCGGTACAACTGGGATTGATGATGGCGGTTTGTACGACAACACTCTTCAGCCAATTACAGTGAACGCTGATGATTCAACATTTAAAGTGATTGCTGGTTATCAATTTAACCGTATTGTTGCGGTTGAAGCACAATACACTAAGTATGGTGATGTAGTAGCGAAGAACGTCGCAACTCAAGACACTTACACTTGGAAGCCAACGGCGTTCTCTATCAGTGCGAACCTAGGTTATACATTTGATAATGGGATCCGCCCATTCGGTATTATCGGCCTAGCGTCAATTGATTTGGACCAGTCTCTTCCAGTATTGCAAGACGACAGCGGCGAGGGAGTTCGATACGGTATGGGTGTTGAATACACGCCACCACAAAACCGTAACGTTAGTTTCAAACTTGGTTACGAAGCCGATGCCTTTGTGATTGAATCAGCTTCTGCTTTTGACAGCGACAAAGATATCGTTATCGACTCTTTCTATGCAGCAGTCGCTTACCGTTTCTAAAGCTTTATTGCTAACCCAATGACTTCAGATACCGAAGCTTATTATTGAGCTTCGGTATTTTTCATTTATCTGAGTGACGTTGTCACTGAAACCAGTGCGTGGTCGGTACTAAATTGATCATGCTCGAAGCTCGGATTGACTATGTGTTTGTCGATAACTGAATAGTGAGAGACTTCCATGATATTTCGGTCACATTGGCAATCAAATTCGTTGGAAAACAGAATGTAATCGAGTGTGGAACCTTTTGCACCATAGTAGTGGGTTGGGGGGCGTTGTTCGAGCAGATCGTTAGAATGAAGCTGGTGATACAAATCCCAGCTGTCCCTTAATCTAAACTCACTTAACCAATGGCGACTGTCTTCATTTCTAAACAGTTCGAAGCTCAATAAACCATTAAATTCATCACTCGATAGTGGTTTATTAAAATCCCCCATGAGCACCACGGGCTGCCTTGTTTTATCACGCTGAGCCGAAATATAGCGATGCAATAAGTTGACTTCTAATCCTCGTTGCACCGTTGAAAGCCAACGTCCCATTTGTTCCTCATGCAAAAGGCTAAGCGAATCTGAAGGCTTATAACTATGCGTGGGTAAATGAGTTTTCGAGTGTAAATAAGGGGCGTCGACTTCTGTGGCGCGTTGTGATTTGAAATGCACCACGTAAATGTCGGTCGCGCCTAAATGAGGTAACTCGACGGTGGCGTGGATTGGCGAACGACTGAAAGTAAACCCGCTTGAAAAATTGAACGCATCTAAAAGGTGATCATCTACGGTGACGGGTGTTGCTGCCGTGATTGGATATTTAGAGGCGATCGCCACAACAGGGGAAAAGAACAAATAGTCACTTTCAGATTTAGGTTGTTCAATCACTTCAAAGTAGGGAAAACCACACTCAGCGACTAACTGCTTAAGCGAATTAGGGCTGAATACTTCTTGGAACCCTATAATGTCAGCATCAATGACAGAAAGCTTATCTCTAAACCAAGATTGTTTTTTTGCCCATTCCTCACACGTGTAAATATTCTCGAACTCATAAAATGCATTGGGTGGCTCGAGGTAATTGAACAGGTTTATCGTTGTAAAGGTGACGTTTGACATATTTTCTGCGTCGTATAGGGCTATTGCGACAGGGTAACAGAATTATGGTCGATAACTAGAGGGATTGAAAATCAAAGTCGCGCCTCTTGATACAAAACCACTAAAAACTAAGATTTCATTTGCCTCGACAGGGATAGTTTTTGGAAAACGTCTGTCCTACATAATTCTCAGTGACTATTTTATTAGTTATTACATGATGTTAGATTTTTCTCTATACTTGTTTTTAAGTCGCGGTCACGATTGCCTATTAACGCAGCGATGTATTTTAAGTTTGTCTATTTGAAGGGAGAATCAAATGGGGACAATGCGCCAAAGTATTTTTGCCACCAGTGTTACTTTGTTCGGAGCTTTACTGGTTCCGAGTGTTGCTTATTCAGCTAACGTGATTGAAACCACACAGCTCGTGGGTTTTGGTGAAGCTAAATATCCAGAAAACTTTAAACACTTCGACTACGTTAACCCAGATGCTCCGAAGAAAGGGAAAGTCACGTATGGGAGCGTAGGCACTTACGACAGTTTTAATCGTTTTGGGTCACGAGGTGTCGCCGCTGAGTACAGCGGTCAGCTATACGATACGCTGATGTTTTCACCAAGTGATGAGATAGATGCTTATTACCCGTTAATCGCGTCAAAGGTTCGATATTCAGACGACTACACTTGGCTTGAAATTGACATCAACCCCAACGCCAAATTCCACGACGGCAAACCTATTACGGCCCATGACGTCGCATTCTCATTCGAGAAGTTCAACACCGAAGGCGTGCCTCAATACCGAGTCTATTACCAAGACGTTAAATCCGTTACCGCCATTAGTGACTTAAAAGTTCGCATTGAAATGGCGAAGCCAAATCGCGAGAAGCTATTCTCTTTGGCGCAAAGTACTCGCATTCTTCCAAAACATTTCTGGAAAGACAGAAAACTATCCGATCCACTTAATGAACCGCCAATTGGTAGTGGCGCGTATAAAGTGGTTGACTACAAATCAGGGCAAAGTGTCACGTATGGATTGGTTGAGGATTATTGGGCAAAAGATCTTCCTGTAAACGTGGGCCGCAACAACTTCAAGTTGGTGCAATACGACTATTACCGTGATGACACCGTGATGTTAGAAGCCTTTAAAGCCGGTGAGTTTGACTTTAGGCAAGAGAACTCAGCTAAGTTTTGGGCGAATTCATACACAGGCACCAATTTCGATAAAGGCTATATCGTCAAAGAAGAGATAGAGCACGAAAAGCCAGAAACAACGCAAGCATTTGTTTTCAATACTAAGATAGAGACATTCTCCGACCCGAAAGTACGTGAAGCATTAACCTATGCTATGGACTTTGAGTGGATGAATAAGAACATGTTCTATAACCAATACTCTAGAACGCGCAGCTACTTCCAAAATACCGATTATGAAGCCAAGGGCTTGCCATCTGAAGGGGAATTGGAAATTCTGACTCCTCTGAAAGATAAAATCCCCGAGCGTGTATTTAGTGAGGAATACCAACCGCCAGTAACCGATGGTAGTGGCCGAATTAGAAGCCAAATGCGTCATGCGTTTAAATTGCTCAAAGAGTCAGGTTGGGAGCTTAAAAACAAAGTCATGACCAACGTTGAGACTGGCGAACCAATGACGTTCGAGTTGTTGATATACAGCCCTACCACAGAGCGTATTGCTATCCCTGTACAAAAGAACTTAAAGCGTATGGGTATCGACATGAAAATTCGTACTGTTGATACGACCCAATACATCAAGCGCCTTCGCGATCGCGATTTCGATATGGTCTCTTCAAGCTACTCCTCTAATCCATACCCAAGTCCAAGCCTAATGATTGTGTGGAACTCTAACTTCTTGGATTCGACTTATAACACCGCTGGTGTGACCGATCCTGTGGTGGATCTTCTTACTGAGGAAATATCGAAAAACCAAGAAAACCCAGAAAAACTATTGGTGCTAGGTCGTTCTCTGGATCGAGTACTGCAGTGGAATTTCTACATTATCCCGCAATGGCATGTCGGAAAATACCGAATCGCAAGTTGGGATAAATTCCAACGACCAGAAGTGTTACCAAAATACGCGTTGGGCGTAGATACATGGTGGATTTCTGATGAGAAAGCCGCTTTGCTGCCCGAAAAACGCCGTTAGGAGATTAAATGGCAGCTTATATCTTTCGTCGCCTGCTCTTGGTTATTCCAACGTTGTGGGCGATCATCACTATCAACTTCTTTATCATTCAAATTGCGCCTGGCGGTCCGGTTGAACAAGCCGTAGCACAGCTGGAAGGACACAACTCCGGAATTATGGAACGCTTTTCTGGTGGTGGTCAGGAAGTCGATTTAGGTGACACTGAACAATCTTCTACAGGATATAAAGGCTCTCGTGGTCTGGATCCTGAAGTTGTCGCTGAAATTCGAAAGCAATTTGGCTTCGATAAGCCGATTCATGAACGATATTTCGACATGTTGAAAAACTATGCGATGTTCAACTTTGGCGAAAGCTTGTTTAAGGGCGGCAACGTCATTGACTTAATCAAGGAGAGGCTGCCGGTTTCCATTTCTCTTGGCTTGTGGAGCACGTTGATCATTTATTTGATTTCGATTCCGCTAGGGATTTTGAAAGCGATTCATCATGGCTCTCGATTCGATATTTGGTCGAGCGCGGTTGTTATTGTTGGTTACGCCATTCCAGGTTTCTTATTCGCCATTATTCTGATTATTTTGTTCGCAAGTGGTAACTACTTTAGTTGGTTCCCATTACGCGGTTTGGTATCGAGCAATTTTGACCAACTGAATTGGTACCAACAGATAATCGACTATTTTTGGCACTTAGCCCTACCGATCTTTGCGATGGTAATCGGCGGCTTTGCAACGCTGAGTATGCTTACCAAAAACTCTTTTCTTGATGAAATTAATAAGCAGTATGTGGTTACCGCTCGAGCAAAAGGCTTAGATGAGAATAGCATTTTATACAAACACGTTTTTCGTAATGCCATGCTCATCATCATTGCTGGCTTCCCGAGCGCTTTCATCAGCATTTTTTTCACGGGTTCAATGTTAATTGAAGTGATGTTCTCGTTAGAGGGGATTGGCTTACTCGGCTTTGAATCAACCATTCAACGAGACTATCCGGTCGTATTTAGCTCTTTGTATATCATGACGCTTCTAGGGCTCGTTCTGAGCATCATTTCAGATTTAACTTATACATGGGTCGATCCTCGTATCGATTTTGAGGCTCGCTAATAGTGAATAACCGATCATTGTTTTCAAACCCACTGACTCAAGCTCGTTGGCTTCGCTTTAAAGCCAATAAGCGTGGCTATATCTCTTTGTGGGTATTCACCTTTTTGTTTGTCGTTAGCTTGTTTGCTGAAATCATTGCTAATGACAAACCGTTATTGGTTTCCTATCAAAATTCATTCTTTTACCCTGTGGTCGCTGAATACAGTGAAACCGAATTTGGTGGAGAATTTGAAACGGAAGCGGATTACACCGACCCATATGTTGTTGAGTTGATTGAAGAGCAGGGGTACATCATTTGGCCTCTAATTCGTTTTAGTTACGACACGATAAACTTTGATATTTCTGGTGCAGTACCTTCTGCACCTGACAGCGTAAATTGGCTAGGAACGGATGATAAAGGCCGTGATGTTCTCGCTCGTATCATTTACGGCTTTCGAATTTCGGTGTTGTTTGGATTCGTTCTAACGATTGTTTCGAGCGTGATTGGTGTTGCTGTAGGGGCAACGCAGGGCTATTACGGTGGCTGGTTGGATCTACTAGGGCAGAGATTCATTGAAGTCTGGTCAGGTATGCCAACCTTATTCTTACTGATCATTTTATCGAGCTTCATTGAACCAAACTTTTGGTGGTTGCTTGGAATCATGGTGCTGTTCAGTTGGATGAGTCTAGTCGGCATTGTACGTGCAGAATTTTTGCGCTGCCGAAATTTTGATTATGTGCGTGCCGCGCAGGCTATGGGGGTCAGTGATAAACGTATCATGTTGAGGCACATGCTGCCGAACGCGATGGTCGCCTCTTTGACTATGATGCCGTTCATTCTATCTGGCTCAGTGACGACGTTAACGTCACTCGACTTTTTAGGGTTCGGTTTGCCTGCTGGCTCACCATCTTTAGGTGAACTGTTGGCACAAGGTAAAGCTAACCTCCAAGCGCCTTGGCTTGGCATTTCTGCATTTGTCGTACTTTCTTTGATGCTAACGTTACTGGTCTTCGTAGGTGAAGCCGTTCGCGATGCTTTTGACCCTCACCAACAGCGATAAGGCGACCTTATGACTCAGAAAACCGTACTCACCATTGATAACCTATCTGTCGGCTTTGGTAGAGCGAATTCCGTTGAACAAGTCACAAGCAACGTTTCTCTTTCTATCAATAAGGGGGAAACATTAGCTTTGGTAGGAGAAAGTGGTTCCGGAAAGTCGGTCACCGCGAATTCAATACTAAAGCTATTGCCGAAAGGAAGCTCTCATTACCTGTCCGGTCATATCACTTTTGACGATACCGATATTCTAAGTTGTTCCGAACGCCAATTGCGAGGGATCAGAGGCGGGCGAATTGGGATGATCTTCCAAGAGCCGATGGTTTCGCTCAATCCTCTGCATAAAATTGGCAAGCAACTTGTTGAAACCTTGTCGATTCACCGTGGGATGCGGACAAATAAAGCCCAGCAACTCGCGATAGAGTGGCTAGATAAGGTGGGGATACGATATCCTCAGCAAAAAATTAACGCGTACCCGCACGAGTTGTCTGGTGGGGAAAGGCAACGTGTCATGATTGCAATGGCACTTATCAATGAACCTGAGCTCTTGATCGCTGACGAGCCGACAACGGCTTTGGATGTGTCCGTTCAAGCGCAGATCTTAGATCTACTCAAGGAACTGCAAAACGAGCTTGGTATGGCAATGCTATTTATTACCCACGATTTAAGTATTGTAAGGCGAATTGCAGACCGTGTTTGCGTTATGAAGGATGGCGAACTTGTTGAAACTGGGGAATGTACGAAACTCTTCTCTTCTCCCGAACATCCTTATACACAAAAGCTCATTGATTCAGATCCAAAAGGCTCTCCAGTCCCTGTAAAGGAAAACAGCGATCCATTATTGGCGGTAAACCAATTGAAAGTTTGGTTCCCAATTACCGGTGGTTTGTTTAAAAAGACCATCGCTCATGTCAAAGCCGTCACGAACATGCGTTTCACTTTAAAAACGGGTCACTCCATTGGATTGGTAGGCGAAAGTGGCTCAGGAAAGTCGACGACTGGCATGGCCATATTGAAGCTAGTGCAAAGTGAAGGCTCAATTAGCTATCAAGGGCAGGAGCTTCAGGGGCTAGACCGCAAAGCAATGTTGCCTTACCGCAGCCGCATGCAGGTCGTGTTTCAAGACCCATTCTCCGCGTTAAACCCAAGAATGTCCGTCGCTCAAGTTATCGGTGAAGGGCTGAGAGTTCATCAGGCGTTTTCTGAGGAAGAGCTGGACTCGATGATCTGTGAGGTTATGCGTGAAGTTGACCTCGATCCTGACACCCGTCACCGTTATCCAAACGAGTTCTCTGGTGGGCAGAGACAAAGAATCGCGGTTGCCCGCGCGTTGATACTCAAGCCTGAGTTCATTCTGTTAGATGAGCCAACCTCTTCGCTAGACCGAACCGTTCAAGCGCAAGTACTCGATTTGCTCAAATCTTTACAAGAAAAGTATGGATTAACGTACCTGTTTATTAGCCATGACTTGAATGTGGTGAAGTCTTTATGCCATTACACGATAGTGATGAAAGCAGGGGAGATTGTAGAGCAAGGCGATACGGCGGAACTCTTTAATAACCCATCACATCGATATACTAAACAGTTGGTAGAGTTGTCGTCGTTTTAGTTATTAGGCGTATAAGTCACAGAAAACTCAGTAAATGAAAAGCTAGCTATGTATAGATCACACTTTTATATTTCTGTTTTAGATAGTTTAAATTTTAGTGTCTAACTTTAGGTTTGTTTGCGTAGAACCTGAGGAATATACATGAAACTGTTTGAGTTTAAGCCTTCGCCCAGTAGCCGAAGAGTGGCGATATTTCTTCGAGAAATTGGCGTGGAGCTTGAAACCGTTCAGGTTAATGTTCGTCAGGGAGAAAACCTGTCTCCAGCTTATCAAGCCATCAGCGTCAACGGTAAAGTCCCTGTGCTGGCGTTAGATAATGGCACTTCTATCTGTGAGAGTGTGGCGATTTGTCGCTACCTCGATGCGCTACACCCAAATGGATTACACTTATTTGGACACAGTCCCGCTGAGCAAGCAAAAGTGGAAATGTGGCATAGGATCGTTGAATTCCAAGGTTTGTATACGGCTTTTCAAGCGTTTAGAAACATTAGTGGGGTCTATAAAGATCGTGAAGTGTGCATTGCAGAATGGGGCTACGAATCGAAGCAGCGAGTGAAAGATTTTCTTCCTATCTTGGAAGACAGGTTAGCGGAGTCTACATTTATCGCAGGTGACAAATACTCTATCGTTGATATAACTGGGTTTGTGTTTATCCAGTTTGTTCAAAGCGTTCTATTCTTGGACTTTGGTTCTGAATACCCAAACATTAATCGGTGGTATCGTGCTTTAATGAATCGCGCTGCGTATCATGATTAATCGCGATATTTTTTCGTGATTAATTCGATTTCGCCGTTGTTTTGCATTTCTAAAATGACCTTATCTAGGGTTTCTACAAAGTCATTTTTGTAAGGATAGCGCTCTTTGGCTATAGCGGTGTAAGCCAGGTAACCGTGTTCACTGCTAACGTTGATTGCGAGCTTGAACTCTGTACTCTTGTCAATCAAGTTCAGTCGTTTAAGCTCTTTCAACTCCCACAATATAGACAGTTTATCATTCACATAGCAGTGTGTTCTTCCTGCTCTCAGCTTCAATATGTTTTCACGGTTATCTTTGGCTGGCTCAACATTGATCTTTCCCTCATCTCTCGCTTTCCAAAAGAGATCGCCACCGATTTCAAAAGAATCATTGATCCCAATTGTTAAACCAAAGTAGTCATCTGGCCATACAGTTCGGGTCTCCAAATTAGAGACATATTTGGGATCGCAAAATACTGCGACTTCTTCTTTGAGTACCGGCTTTGAATACGGGTCAAGGTAGGGCCGCTTATTGGCATAATAGTATGGTGGGTAGAGTGCAAATCCGCGACCGGATTCGAGTAACCTTAGACCTCGTTTGAACGGAACTGGGATAATGGTAACGTGGTAGCGAGGCATTCTTGAAAACGCGATCTCGAATATATCAGCATAGATACCACGCGCGACTCCATCGCTAACGTAGCTATATGGGGGGTAGGCATCATCCGCATAAACCGTCACCGGAATAGGCAAATTGGCAGCTGTTGTAGAAAAAGCCGAGAGTAGAGTGACTAATAGTAGTGAACGCATCGCTTTGGTTATTATATGCACTTATCATTAAAAATAGCTGATAGATACAAATGTCCAAGTTATATTGATCATGGTTATTTGCAAACTTTACCATTACACTGCGCTCAGGATTCAAAGTTAGAGGTCAAAATGGACCAAGAATATTACGAAGATGCCGACTACGAAGAAGGCGAAGAGATTGAAATTGAGGCGATTGGTGTTGAAGTATCGTCACAACCTATCGAACTGTATAAAGTGTTTAAAATCGCAAACCTTGTTGGCGGTGGCGGTGAAGCAAAACACGTGATTTCTGAGGGCTATGTTGCTGTAAATGGTGAATTAGAGACTCGTAAACGACGTAAAATGTACGACGGCGACTTCTTCGAGTTTAACCAAGAATATTATGTCGTAGTATGTGACGTTCCTGTACAAGAAGAACCGCAAGAAAAACCAGTCGCAAAAGCCGAAGATAAGAGAAGCGCCAAAGATAAAAAGACTAAGTCGAAATCATCTAAAAGCAAGAAGTCGGCATTAAGTGCGTCTGCAGATAAAGGTTCTAAGAAAAAAAGCAAAAGTACAAAAGCTGAGAAGCCAAAATCGGAACCTAAACGTGATGAGAAAAGTGGCAGAAACTCAATCGATTTCTTCTAAAAATCTCGATTAGCTCTGTATTCGATATGTGAAAGCTCACTAATTGTTAGTGGGCTTTTTTATTACATTCGTACACAGTATTCACGCACATAACTGAACTCATTAGTGTTAATATTTGCTCATCGCTATTGAAAGCATGTTATTAAAAAGTGAATAAGGAAACGTTACGTGCAAACGAGTTTTATAGACGGAACGACACTGTATAAACAGCACATTTTTACTCTCCCAGTTAACTACCAAGCACCAGAACAAGGTTCAATCGACGTATTCGCGCGCGAAGTCGTTAGCCTCGACAAAGACAATGAACAATTGCCTTGGTTAGTCTACTTCCAAGGTGGACCGGGTTTCCCATCTCCGAGAGCGAGTGGTGAATCTGGATGGTTGAAGAGGGCATTACAATCTTACCGCGTATTGCTGCTTGACCAACGTGGCACTGGTAATAGTTCTGTTGTTAACCAAGCAACCCTCGCACACCTGACGCCACAGCAGCAAGCTGAGTATCTAGCGAACTTTCGAGCTGATAACATCGTAAGAGATGCGGAGTCCATTCGTGAAAAACTTGGGATCGAAAAGTGGGCAACGCTGGGGCAAAGTTTCGGTGGCTTTTGTACTCTGACTTACTTATCTCTGTTCCCAGATAGTCTGTTACGTTGTTACGTTACAGGTGGAATTCCCTCGATTACTCGACACGCAGACGATGTTTATCAAGCGACTTACCAACGAGTGATCGATAAAAATGAAGCATTTTTTGCTCAATTTCCAAAGGCTCAAAGCTTGTGTCAGGACATTGCTGACCACTTGCTTGAAAATGAAGTGCTGTTACCCAATGGCCAAGTGTTCACTGTTGAACAGTTCCAGTTAATCGGTATTAATTTAGGGCGTAGCGGTGCCAACATGCCAATGTACTTTACGTTAGAAAGTGCATTTGAAAACCATAACGGCACAAAGCGTTTAAGTTACAGTTTCCTGAATCAAATGCAGCAAGAGCAAGGCTACCTAACGAATCCGATCTATGCGTTTTTGCACGAATCAATTTACTGTCAGAATTTCGCTTCAGATTGGTCTGCGCATCGTGTGAGAGGGGAGTACCCTCAGTTTAATTACAAGCAGGGTGAAGCGTTTTGGTTTACCGGGGAAATGGTGTTCCCTTGGATGTTTGATCAACTCCAGACCCTCAAGCCTTTGAAGCAGGCTGCTGATATTCTTGCTTCTAAGGAAGATTGGACGCCGCTTTATGACGAAGCAAAACTGTCTAACAATACGGTGCCAGTCGCTTGTGCTGTCTATGCTGATGATATGTACGTTGAGCTTGATTACAGCCGTGAAACACTGTCGAAAATCCCTTGTTCTAAAGCTTGGATCACCAATGAATACGAGCACAATGGAATTGGTGTCGACGGGGAAAGAATACTAGACCGATTGATGTCAATGGCAACGCAAATAGAAAACTTGCCTTCATAATTGAAAAGGCGCTGTTATCCACTAACAGCGCCTTTCTTTTAATTTCAAATAGCCCTTTATAACGGAATTATCTAGGGTGACGTTCCGCCCAATAGCCTAAAGGTTCAGGCTTGCCTAAGTGGTAGCCTTGATAAAAAGCAATGGGTAGTGAGGTTAACGATGCCATTTGCTCTGAAGTTTCAATTCCTTCAATCAATACCAACGCATTGTTTGTGCGGGCAATATCAATGGCATTTAGCATAGGTTCACTGTGCCCTTCCGCAAAATTGACCAACAAACTTCGGTCAATTTTGATGATATCGGGTTCGGCAAGCTTCACTCGAGAATGATTTGAACTACCTATACCAAAATCGTCGATAGCGAGCTGGTATCCGCGTGTTTTGATCTTGGCGATGAGCCTAGTCAGTTCTTCCGTTTCGTGGCAATCTTGCTCGACAATCTCTAACACTACTCGGTCAATACTGATGTTGAGTTCTTTTAAGCGTGTCCGTAATAACTGATGGGTTTGATCATTAGCAATGGAGTCAACATAACGGTTATAACTGACAAGCGCTGACGGAATCACGTTAAGGAAAATATGGATGTCGGTGCCGGAGTAGAACTGGGCGAAGTTGCGAAGATGTATCACGCGGCTAAGCATTTCGGCGGTTAAGCGCGTGTCTTCATCAAACGCCTGATTCGATAAAAACAAATCAGGACGAATCCAATTCCCTTTCTTATCTTTTACTCTCAATAAAGCTTCGAAGCCGTATAAGCCAAGTTCTTGAGTGAAGATAGGTTGAAAGACACTATAAAATTGATATTCGCCAAGCAACGCAAGCCATTCACCGCTAGGTAATTGCTTGAGGTGTGCTTCAAATTCTGCGCGAGTGATAGGTGCCATTCAATCTAATTTGTTATTGAGTTTTTAAACATCATCAGTATACGTAAAAAATATTATCGGTACAGCGTAAGCTGTGTCTTTTTCGTAATTAAAGGTAGCTGACTTGTAAGCATTATTGGATTGTAAGGTGACGCTGGCTTCTTTTTTCTAAGAATTTGAACAAACGAGATAGGCCAAAACATAACACAAAATAAACGGCTCCAACGATCAACCAAATTTCAAATATCAGCCCGGAAGAGTTGGCAATCTCGGTTCCTACGAACGTCATCTCTTGAATAGAAATCAGGGAGACGATCGAGGTGTCTTTGACCAATGAAATCGCTTGTCCGGCAAGGGGAGGTGTAATGGTCGTCAATACTTGAGGGGCAATAATGTATCGAAATTTACTGTACTTGGATAAGCCAAGTGAATCTGCTGCCTCCCACTGACCTTTGGGAATACTTTCTAACCCTGCTCTTACGACTTCAGCGATGTAAGCCGCTGAAAGTAGGCCCACACAAATAACCCCAGATGCTAAGTTTTCCCAGAGCTGTGAAGGACCGAAGAGAAAACGTTGAACTGGGTTCAGCTCGCCTCGATAGTTGATAAGAATATCTTCCAACCCTAATAGCGGAATGAGTTGTGCAGAAATGAAAAAATAGAAAATAAAAATGAAAACGAGTGGCGGTATGTTGCGCACCAACTGGATAAACAACAAAGCCGGTGTTCGAAACAATGTAATTTTTGAGTGTCTCGCAAGACCAATCAGAGCGCCAAGCGTGATCGCGAGAAACAGGCTCCACAAGCTTAAACGTAGCGTTGCAATAAGCCCTTGAAAGAAGTAAGGCAACCCACCATCGCGTGGCGAAGTGAAAATTAACGCCACGGCTTCATTCCAGCGCCAATTATAGTTAATGCCTATCGATGAACGATAATACAGCCAGACAGCAACGAAGGTGATTAAAGCGATCAACACGCAATCCAGGCCATTTAATCGTGCAAATGGCTTTATGAGTCTGTGGTGTGTTTGAGGATTGAGAGTAGACACGGGATGACCTGTAAAATGTTGGAATAAAGGTGCCACTTGGAAGTGGCACCACAAGGTTTATTGGCCTTGAGCGATTTGGTCTTGCCAATCTAATGTAGCAAACCAGTACTCGTAGCGTTCTTGAAGCCAACCATCGTCTGTACGAGCTTGGATCCACTCATTAAAGAATTCAGCTTTATCTGTTTCACCTAGGCGAACGGCAAAGGCTTCATTGCCTTTTGATAAACGCTCTTCAAAAGGAATAAATAGTGTCTCTGAGTTTTTGATACTTTCGTGTTCTGGTTTCGGGCTAGAAGCGATAACGGCATGAGCGTTTCCGTTGATGACCTCTTGGAATGCTTGTGCGTCGTCATCGAACTGCAACACTTTTGCTTTTGGAAAAGTTTCTCTAGCGACTTGAACCGTAAAGGCGCCGCGACGTGCTGCTATTTTTACGCGTCGAGAGTTGAAGTCATCAATCTCGGTGTAGCCTTTGGCCAGTTCTTTGTTGGCGGCAAGTTGTACACCAGAATGAGAGTAAGGTGCCGAAAATAAAACGCTTTTTGCACGCGCTTCTGTGATAGACATACCACCGATGATGACATCGAACTTTTTGGACAACAAGGATGGGATAATTCCGTCCCATGCAGTCGGTACGAATTCAACTTGCCAGCCGGAATCTTTGGCCAACCGTTTTGCAACGTCAATTTCAAACCCGACAAGCTCACCTTGCTTGTCGCGCATTGCCCAAGGTACAAACGTAGACATACCGACTCGCAGTGTTCCTCGTTCGTTGATTTTATCTAAGTTAGGTGTGTTGGCCGCCAGCGCCGGAATGCTAACGGCAAGTGTTAACAAAGCGATAATTGCGGTTTTAAATAGCTTCATGCTGATAAATCCTTATTGTGTTCGCCAATTGGCACCAAGCTTATGCTCGAGCCAAACGGCAATGGCAGAAAGTGAAAGTGTTAAAGCGAGATATATAACGGCTACGCTGAACCATATCTCAAAGGGCATTGCAGTTTCAGAAACGATGTTCCTCGCTTCCGTTGTAAGATCGAAAATGGCCATAACGCTTACAATCGAAGAGTTTTTAATTAAAGAAATCACTTCGTTTGTTAATGGCGGCAGCGTTCTTTGCAATACTTGTGGAAGTATTACATCCCAATAGGTGAAAGTGTTTGATAGCCCTAGCGATTGAGCAGCTTCGAACTGTCCTTTGTCGATACTGTTTAAACCTGAGCGGAATATCTCTGCCGTGTATGCGCCTTGAAACAAAGACAGGGCAAGCACTGCCGTGCTGAAACGGTCTAAACCAATGACCGGGCCAAACACGAAGTAGAGTAGATAAATCTGAACCAATAAGGGCGTGTTGCGAATCAGTTCGATATAACTAGAGGCTAAACAGCGTCCAACGATTGAATTTGAATTTTTGAGAAGTGCAGTGACTAGCCCAATGATCAGAGTAGCGACCAAACTGATGGCTGAAATACGAATCGTGACGAAAAGCCCCTCAACGAGTTCAGCGGGCCACCATTCGCCGTCTTCATAAAAAGCGATATAGTCAGGCACGCGTTCCCATTGCCACTGATAACCCATAGATTGCGCGCCAGAGTCGAGTACCCAGCCGATAGCGAAAGCGAGCAGGCCAATTTGCACGATTGCTGAGAGAACGGGCTTAATAATCTTTAAATACATCAGTAACTTAAAATCTGCTTTAAAAAAGCCTGAGTTCGAGGGTGTTGAGGTGAATCGAACAGGCTAGTTGGATCGTTAGACTCAATGATCTGGCCTTCATCCATGAAAATTACGCGGTCAGCGACTTTTTTGGCAAATCCCATTTCATGAGTGACACAAACCATGGTAATCCCTTCTTCGGCAAGCTCGACCATAACGTCTAATACTTCATTGATCATCTCAGGATCAAGTGCGGAGGTGGGCTCATCAAACAAAAGTAATTCCGGCTTCATACAGAGTGAACGGGCGATAGCCACACGTTGTTGCTGACCACCAGAAAGCTGAATCGGGTATTTATGAGCTTGCTCTGCGATGTGTACGCGTTCTAAATAGTGCATCGCTAAGGACTCAGCGTCACTTTTACTCAGCTTTAATGTACGCATTGGCGCGAGTGTTAAATTTTCTAGCACCGTTAAATGCGGGAATAGGTGAAAGTGTTGGAATACCATTCCAACTTTGCCAGGAGAGGCAAATTTAGCTGGGAGCACCTGTCCAAGGACTTGAAGGTCGCCCGAGTCAAACTTTTCAAGTTGGTTGATACAGCGTATGAGAGTTGATTTACCAGAACCAGAGGGGCCACAGATAACAAGAATTTCGCCTTGTTGGATAGATAAGTCGATTGATTTTAGGGCGTGATAGTCGCCATACCATTTATTAAGTGTTTTAAATTCAACCAGATTTCGGCGATTGTTCACAATAAAGTCTAGAGTTTAGATCAAGATGATTTACCTTAACAATATAGAAAAATGATTGCACATATAAATAGAGAGTTAAGCTTGGATAGATGACTAAGTGCTCAAAAAGTGACAAAGCAGTGAACATAGTCACTGCTTTGTCTATCATATTTAAACGATCGCGGCGTTTAAGATTTCGCGTGTACGTTCTGGCGTGATCGCTTGGTTCTCACCTAATGCAACGTAGCCGTGTGATTGCAGCTGCTCAATCACCTTCTCTACAGCCTCTGATTTAGATGATGTGTAGTCGCCGAATTGAGTAGCGACATCTAGGCTACGGTAGAAATTCTCAATCGAATCAATAGTGCGTTCAGCTAGGTCTGCAGAGTTCTCTAGCCCGAATACATTTCTACCCATTTGCTCAAGCTTACCGCGTTTAGCGTCGATTTGATTACGAAGCAGTGATGGTTGAACAATCGCTAAAGAACGTGCGTGGTCTACGTGCCACAAAGCTGTAAATTCATGGCCAATCATATGTGTAGCCCAGTCTTGTGGAACGCCTGTACCAATAAGGCCGTTTAATGCTTGGTTTGCTGTCCACATAAGGTTCGCACGCCAAGCATCGTTATCACGCTCGTTGTATTGCTTTCCAAGTACCAGCAGGTTTTTAAGTAGCGTTTCTGCATAACCTTCTTGAACCATAGCATTGGTCGGTAATGTGATGTATTGCTCGCACACGTGAACCCATGCATCGACAATCCCGTTGATCAATTGACGTTCTGGTAAGGTTTTCATTACGTCTGGGTCCATAACCGCGAATTTAGGCTGAACAGGCGGTGCCATGAATGCAAGCTTATCTTGAGTTTCAGAGCGTGTAATAACCGCACCCATATTTGATTCAGAGCCAGTCGCAGGCAAGGTTAAAATTGCACCAATTGGTGTAGCTTCTGTTACTTGATGTTTGCCTTCAAGGATGTCCCATCCGTCGCCATCATATTTTGCGGCTGCAGCAACGTACTTAGAGCCATCAATGACAGAACCGCCACCCACTGCAAGAATGAAATCAATATCTTGCTCTTTTACAATAGCGACTGCTTTATCAAGCGTTTCTTTGGTCGGATTCGCTTCGACACCGGAAAACTCAACCCAAGTGTGGTCAGCTAATGCCTTGGCTACTTGATCGTACACGCCATTCTTTTTAATAGAACCACCACCATAAATCACTAGCACTTTTTGTGCTTTAGTCACGGCTTGAGAGATTGTTGAGATTTGGCCTTGGCCAAAATGAATGACGGTAGGGTTAACATAAGTAAATTGCATAACGGTTTCCTTGTGTAATCCGGGAAGAGCTTTGTTTTTTATTTGGAATGTTTGCATATTAGTCCAAAAGGTGGCGGTGATAAACGGTAATTCCTCCAATTAAATTGCCTATTTCTACATAATTGGTATTCTCTTAGTTCAAGTGAATTAGGAGTGGATATGTTGAACCTTGCCGAATTAATGCAATCTTACGTCGAATTGAAAGGCTGGAATGATCTGGAGGGAATCAGAGAAACAGCCATAAAAAATGTTTGGATGTATCGAAGTAGTGAAGGTAACGGACGTCAACCATTTACCTATCAATCTGGCATTATTCTATTAGGTCAGGGACACAAGAATATTCATATCGGTGAGCGACCTGTCGCTTATGGTCCGGGGGATTACCTTGTTGTTGGCGTGCCAATGCCGCTAGAATGTGAGGCCTTCCCCCAAGATGGAGAGCCACTTCTTGGATTGACGATCAATATCGATTCTAAGTTGCTTCATAAACTCGTAAAACGCATGGAAGAGGAATCTTTTCTTAACAGTGAATGCAATAAGCACCAGACAAGTGGTCTTGAATCTGCAGCGATGGAGCCGCAAATGCTTGATAGCTGCATTCGAATAATGAAAGCGCTTCATTGCGATATAGAAGCCAAGATCTTAGGGGAGTCACTGGTCACAGAGATCGTCTATCGAGCGTTGACCGGGCGAGAAGGGCGTGTGTTGTTCGAACTTGCTCACCATGACGGGCATTACGCCCGCGTTGCCAAAGCGTTGGCGAAAGTCCATCAGGAATATTCGAATGCGCTAACGGTGCAGTCACTTGCGGAAGAAGCCAACATGAGTGTATCTGCATTTCATGCTGCTTTTAGAAATGTCACGTTTGAAACTCCACTTCAATATTTGAAAAAAGTTCGTTTAAACAAAGCAAAAGAACTGATTCAAGTCGAGGGTAAGCGAGTCAGTGAAGCGGCTGAAATGGTGGGTTATACAAGCCCATCTCAGTTTAGCCGAGAGTTTAAAAGGCATTTCAATACCACCCCTCGCACCGTCTAGATAAGTCAATAAAAGTGATTGTTGGCTAAACGTATTAAATAAACCAATTAAAGCTAAGTGACTGAAAAATAGTTGGAATCGACGTCACGATTCGCGGCTGTGCCCACTTTTTCTTTAGGTATCCGAAATAAACGAAATATTAGTTATCGATGCAAAATAAGTGTGTATTCCTTACATGCTTGTAACAAATTGTTGCGAGTTATTTTATAAAATAAGGATCTTTTGAGTGTGAATTGTCGCTAGTGACCTAAAGTTGTTTCGCAAAGAGTTTTAAGTTGTCTTCAAAAAGGCAATACGAATTTAAACCTGTGAAACAATAACTTAAGGGATAGCGATTATGCATCTAAATCAAGGAAGAGTCGGTAAGAAAGCCTTTACCCTCAGCACTCTTACTGTGTCTTGCCTTATGGCATTTAACAGCTACGCAGCTGTAGATTGTTCAGCGATGGAATCTTGGGATTCAGCGGCAGTTTATACAGGCGGCGCGCAAGTACAGCACAAAGGAAGTGCGTATAAAGCGAATTATTGGAATCAGAACAACGACCCAAGTCAGTTCTCTGGCGACTACGCACAATGGAAATTGGTCGATGTCTGTTCTGGCGTTGTTGTGGGGAATGAAGCCCCAACGGCTAATTTAACGTCACCGAGTGCATCTGACGCGATCGTCGAAGGCGATGTGGTATTACTCAGTGCAACAGCGCTTGATAGTGATGGTACCGTCGATTCCGTAGCTTTCTATGTCAATGGAGCACTGGTCGCGACCGTTACACAGTCACCATTTGAAGCGACTTGGGCTGCCACGTCAGGTACCCATGAAGTTTCGGTTATTGCCAAAGATGATAAAGGTGCAGTAAGTACAGAAAGTGCGGTATCAATCGCCGTAGACTCTGCTCAAACAGGCAACGAAGCGCCAACAGTCGCAGTGACAGTTTCCGCTTCAAATGTAGACCTTGGTTCAGTGGTGACCTTATCGGCTAATGCGTCAGATACGGATGGAACCATCGAGAAGGTTGATTTCTACGTTGCCGGCTTATTGGTGGGTACTGCTGCGACTGCTCCTTATTCTCTTGATTACACGACGGCTAAAACAGGCGATCTGTCTGTTTATGCAAAAGCGACCGATAACGGTGGGGCGACGGCTGATTCAAGCATTGCAACACTGACGGTTAATGGTGCTCCAACGGTCGCTAGCTGTCGCCCTGATGGTCTTTATCAAACCGAAGGGGTGAATGTCCCTTATTGTTCTATCTATGACGAAGAAGGCCGAGAAAAAATGGGTGTTGATCATCCACGTCGTGTGATTGGCTACTTCACTAGCTGGCGTTCTGGGGATGATCCTCAAGCCGCTTATCTTGTAAAAGACATTCCTTGGGAGCAACTGACTCACATTAACTATGCCTTCGTAAGCATTGGTTCAGATGGAAAAGTGAATATTGGCGATGTGAATGACCCGAATAACGCAGCTGTTGGTAAAGAGTGGCCGGGTGTTGAAGTTGACCCTGCATTAGGCTTTAAAGGTCACTTCGGTGCTCTAGCAACAGCTAAGAAGAAGCATGGTGTGAAAACCCTCGTCTCTATTGGTGGTTGGGCTGAGACTGGTGGCCACTTTGCTGCCGACGGTAGCCGCGTTGCTGATGGTGGTTTCTACACCATGACCACCAATGCTGATGGTTCAATAAACCATCAAGGTATCGAAACTTTTGCGACCTCAGCGGTAGAAATGATTCGTAAGTACCAATTTGATGGCGTAGATATCGATTACGAATATCCAACCTCGATGGCAGGTGCCGGTAACCCTTACGATAAAGAGTTCATGGAACCTCGTCGCCAGTACCTATGGGCTTCTTACCAAGTATTGATGAAAGTTCTGCGTGAAAAACTTGATGCAGCGTCTGCTCAAGATGGCACGCATTACATGTTAACGATTGCGGCTCCATCTTCTGGTTATCTATTGCGTGGCATGGAAACGTTCGATGTAACCCAGTACCTCGATTACGTAAACATTATGTCTTACGACTTGCACGGTGCGTGGAACGATCACGTTGGTCATAATGCGGCATTGTTTGATACCGGTAAAGATTCAGAGCTTGCGCAGTGGAATGTTTACGGCACGGCTGCATACGGCGGTATTGGTTATCTAAACACTGACTGGGCTTATCACTATTTCCGTGGCTCGATGCCTGCAGGTCGAATTAATATCGGTGTTCCATACTACACGCGCGGTTGGCAAGGTGTGACCGGGGGCGAAAATGGCTTATGGGGTCGCGCTGCGTTGCCGAATCAATCTGAATGTGCTGCTGGCACAGGAGAGGGTGAGAAGAACAACTGCGGCCACGGCGCAATTGGTGTCGACAATATGTGGCACGACACTGACCCTAAAGGCGAAGAAATGGGCGCTGGTTCTAACCCAATGTGGCATGCGAAGAACTTAGAAAAAGGTATTTGGGGTTCTTACGCTGAAGCGTACAAGCTGGATCCGGTAAATGATCCGACAGACAAACTGGTTGGCACGTACACGCGCCATTTTGATAGCGTCGCGGTGGCTCCATGGTTATGGAATGCAGATAAAGGCGTCTTCCTTTCTACGGAAGATAAACAGTCCATCGATGTGAAAGCTGACTACGTCATTGATAAAGAGATCGGCGGTATTATGTTCTGGGAGCTGGCCGGTGACTATAACTGTTATGTGCTCGATGCCAATGGCAATCGCAGTTCCGTTGATACAACGGAGCAAGCGTGTAACAGCGGTAATGGTGAGTTCCATATGGGTAATACAATGACGAAGGCTATCTATGATAAGTTTAAGTCAGCGACTCCTTATGGAAATACTGTTGCAACAGGCGCGGTACCAGCTGAGACTCTTGATATTGCGGTATCTGTAGGTGGGTTTAAAGTTGGTGATCAGAACTACCCAATCAACCCTAAAGTCACGTTTACCAATAACACTGGCCAAGCGCTACCGGGCGGTACCGAATTCCAGTTCGATATTCCTGTTTCGGCTCCTGATAATGCGAAAGATCAGTCTGGTGGCGGCTTAAGTGTTATCGCCTCTGGTCATACTCGTGCAGACAACATCGGTGGTTTAGATGGCACAATGCACAGAGTCGCGTTTACTTTACCAGCATGGAAAGACTTACCTGCAGGCGGAGTCTATGAACTAGATATGGTTTATTACCTACCGATTTCAGGTCCTGCGAACTATACAGTGAACGTGAATGGTGTCGACTACGCATTTAAATTCGAGCAACCGGACTTACCGTTAGGCGACATTACAAGCGGAAACGGCGGCGGGGGTGATACGACGAACCCGGGTACATGTGACTCAACAGGCGCGACCACTTACCCTGATTTCCCACAAAAAGACTGGGCAGGGAATCCAAGCCATGCCAACGCTGGTGATAAAGTTATCCATGATGGCGTGGTATACACAGCGAACTGGTGGACAGCTTCAACTCCAGGAAGTGATGGTTCTTGGACCAAAGAATGTACGCTTTAAGACCTAGCTAACTAAACAAAAAGCATCCATTTGGGTGCTTTTTTTGTGACTTAAGGATAAAAGATGAATTTGAAAAAATAGAAATATACGCAGGGCTGGTGGTATTTGGAGTCAGCTATGAAAGCCTAGCTATACTCAAATAGATGTAATGAATCGTCATTCAACACCGGAGGTACAACTACTTGAAAGTAAAATTGCTGTACTTCACATTGTTTGGGTTTATCACACTCTTTTATTTAGCTGCGATAAAGTATATGGCGATCGTCAACAATGACTATATGGCGATTTACTTAACGTGGCTGGTGGAAATAGGAGGCCGTGCGGGGATTAACTTTAGCTTCGATAGTTATTCCCTAATGTTCACTATCTTGTCGCCATTGATTGACCGCTTTGGTGAAAATATAAACGTCGTTTACATCTTTCGCTTTATCAATGCCTTATTGATCATCCTTATTTCACTTCAGCTTTACCTGTTAATGAAATTGTATGTGCAGAAATACGTGGCGTTATGCTCTATCGCTGTGCTGCTGCTTACCACCGTGATGTATACCAGAGGAATTGATATTCGGCCGGATATCTTCGTGCTTGTTATATGGCTCCAAATCATTTTGATGCTAAGTAAGGAACAATCTTTAACTAATTGGCTAAGAATGTTCATTGTTGGCTTCTTATATGGAATGGGTTTTTTGTTTAAGGCCAAATCTTTAATCATCACTGTACCTATGTTGATCTTATTTTACGGTGGCTGCATTCATAGGGGGATAAAAGTTAGCGAAGGTATAAAGGCACTGGCGGCGATCATGGTGGGTTGTTTTGTCTCTTTAGTTATCTTTTTCTTGCAGGCCAACTTAAATGGAATCGATGAGCTATACAGTGCTGGGCTCACGTTACTTACTCACTCAATCGGCAATGAAGACGATGCAGGGCTAAAAAGTGTGGTGTTGTTTAACGCAGTCAAAGCGGATTTTGGCTATTGGCTGTTTTTTATCTTCGGTAGTTACATCGTTGCGCGAAACTACGCAAAATATCACACGAATCAATTACTGCTATTTATGGCGATTTTCACGCTGATTATCTTATCTGTTGTGATTAATCCGCATTACTACGCCTACAACTTAGTCTCTTTGTACTCTTTGATGATCTTGATATCAGCGCTTTATATAAAAATCCCTCTGGATAAGAGCTTCTTTTCTTCAAACAAAATGAAGGTGGTGTCCGGCCTCGCCATTACGTCTTATCTCATGATCAAAGCGTTTGTCGGAATGGTGGAAGTGTCTAAATACACGATTGACCACCAACTCGCGTTGAACAACTTCATAAAGCAAAACGTTAACACTTACCGCTCAATTTACGCTTACGGCAATATTGGGTTGCTGAGAAAGTCGAAAGTCCACTGGGTGGGTTATAGAGGTAAATCAAAAGAATACAACCGCGTAGGCTATAACGCTTGGAAAGAAATTGAAAAAACCAAACCGATCTTGGTGATTCTTAACTACCAAATTCTTGAACGTTTAGGCAGCTTAGATAGAAAGAATTTGTTTAGCCATTACACTTATTTGACGCCTCAAATCCTGACCCCCGGATTTAGCAGCGAAGGAAAGGTAGAAGGGCGCTTATTACTCACTGGAAACTACAGGCTAACGCATAGTGATGAGGGAGTATGTAATTTGAATGGTGACTTCTATGAAAGTAATTCGATTGTCAGCGTCAGAAAGGGCTTGCATACGCTCTCAACAACCTCTGGGAGATGTACGTTAAAATTTGCGTTTGACCCTGAAGCT
This sequence comes from Vibrio profundi, assembly GCF_043642225.1. Classification (GTDB taxonomy): domain Bacteria; phylum Pseudomonadota; class Gammaproteobacteria; order Enterobacterales; family Vibrionaceae; genus Vibrio; species Vibrio profundi_A. The sequence goes on from NZ_JBHZSF010000016.1 coordinate 86,046, forward strand.
GTCGAGCGTCTCATTGTAAGTAATCCAAATATGCTGCCGTATTTAGTGACACCTAGATAGCGATTTACACTCCTGTTTGGTCGGAAAATCGTTCAAATTACGCACTATCAAATGTTTTGCATAATCTATCCAAATTATGAATTGATGAATGTTTATACACATAACTTCTATAACCTTGGTCTAGATCTCATCTCTAAAGCGTGAACCTCAAATTTTTATGATCTAGTGCAAAAGCTCTCGTCGGACGAGTTGTCTAATGTTTGAACAGTGACTAATCCTATTTATCGAGCAAAGTAGTTTCGATGTTTGAATTTTGCTTAATGGTACCCACCAATTAAGGATTAATAGGTTAATAACATCATGAAAACAATAACAAAAGTTGCATCAATAGCATTGGTCACAGCCTTTTCAACTTCATCTCTCGCTGCTATAGGAAGCTATAAGGTGGTGTTGGTGCATGGGTTTCAAGCAGACCAGCTTCAATCTAAACCTAATCAAACACAGGTCGCCAACGAAGGGGAAGATTACTGGAAGGATTATTGGCTTCAATATGCCGATGCACGTATTGACTGGCCATCACATGAAAGGGTAGAAGGAAAAATATCGAGCGATTATGTGTGGCCAAAGCTGCAGGAGTTCTCTAAAAATGGGTTATGTCGAGATGGGTGCGTATTTGTCACCCATTCTACCGGTGATTTGGTGACACGTTACTTACTGGATAACCAAGAGAACTGGCTCACTAATGCTGGACTCGAACCTTTAAACGTTGTCGCGACCTTCGACTTTGCGGGAGCGGGTGGTGGTTCTGAGCTTGGTGACATTGTGGTTAACATTGCTGAAGGTGGGGGCTGGGCCAACAGCGCGATGCGATACGCGATTTCTCTTTGGTTAGGTGATATCCCTAATCAGCAAAACACCGGTGTGCTGAACGATCTTAAAGTGTCTAATGCAAGGCAGATAGCGCGTTTGTCTGAACATCGAATTCCTAGGGTTCGTTTTGTTGGTAACGGAACGGATTATTTCAAAACAACATCGGGTTTCTTGCCCGGCAACGATGATGGAGTCGTTGCTGCTCATTCTGCTTGCGGGGCATCAAATTCAGGTAGCTATGACAGTTGCTCGACTAGCCTGGCTATGAACGGGAAGATTGCGTCGCAAAGCAAGGGCGTCTCTAGCTTTATGCCTGAGCACTACCCACTCATCATGGGTGATGGGTACAGTCACGGCGATGTGATTAGCTCGGAGCATCAGGGTGAAGTCACTTCAAGCGTATCAAGTATTTCATTGGTTGATGGGCAGTCTGTCAGTGTCGAAACCTATACAGAAAATGGCTGGTGGGGAACCAAATACTTATATGTGAAAGGCTCGAATCGAGACACCATGTCTGAAATCGCGGCGAATCTAAATTAGTAGAGTTTGGGCTGGTCGGTAGGATCAGCCCATTACAGGAGCTCGATATGAAGAAAAGATACTGGCTGTATTTGAGCCTGACACTTGTAGCGTGTTTGGCCGTCATTTTGGGGTTAAACACAAACGAAAGTGATTTAGATGATGGCGCGGTTGCAAGTTCAAAAGGGGATAACTTCATCAATGTAGAGCAAGAATCAGAGTTAACGTTAGAGCCTAGCGAACAGAGCTTACCTAGCTTGAGTGAAGAAGCGTTAACAGAACCTTCGATGGTCTCAATTGATTTAACCAGAGTGGCGTTAAAGCACCAAGCTGTACTCCAATACCCTTCATATTCACAACCCATAGTAGATTCAAATAGCCCATATCTAGATTGGAATAAATTTGAAGAAGTGACGACCCCTGTTCTAGATGGCAATGCGACTGCGACATTAAGCGTTAATAAATATCGACATTTTTATCCAGACGAAATAGAGGTCAAGCTCAATTCCAGCGCATCGATATCAAGTGCAGAGCTAGAGGTAATTGATGTCGAAACAATGAAAACTCTTGACGTAATATCGTCAGAAAACTCCGAATGGCTTATTTCCCCAAGTTCCGACTGGCCAGAAGAAATGAGGTTTGTAGCGAAAATTGATTTCGACGAAGGGGCTGATGTTGTCACTGCGGATATACGCTTTTATCATTCTGTTGCGAGTATCTTATCAATAGATGATGTCTACGCTGACGGTGCTGACTTACGCATTCCTGTGACTTTGGAAACCGAGAAAGAAGGGGTATTTCGTGTCCGAGCGAATCTTTATGACATTAATGGGGTCGCACTTGCCTCTTTAGTGACGAAAGAGCATTTAACAGAAGGGCAGCAAACGGTCGAACTCAAAGCTTTTAAAAGCGTTCTACCTGCTGGGCGCTCTGACTTGTATTTAAAAGATGTGATGGTTGAAAGAATGTCGGGCTACCCAGGTGAAAAGGCTGGTTATGGGCAAAGTGGTGCTGATAGTTATTCTATTGGAAGTTTTGACTCCAACACCTTGTCGGATGAAGGCTACCAAATGTCAGAACAAGAGAAGCGACAAATTTCATTTTTGAAACAGGTCATATGAAAATTGACAGTAACAGAGTAGATTCCAAGCAAACTAGTCTATACAATTGAACAGTGTTTTATTTGTGACGGCGGTTTAAATTGTGATGAGGTTAAGTAAGGCTAAAATTCGAGGGTTGGCTTTGTCGAGTTTATTTTTTCTTGTCGCGTGCTCGTCGACGCCAGAACAAGAAATTGATGAACACCAAATTACGACAGAGAATCACGCAGAGCTTCAAGAAGCCGAGGTGACTCAAGCTGAAACGGAATACACTTCTGAACCAAAGGGAATCGATGGCGATGTATTGCTAGACAATACACCCGTGAAACAGATCCTTAATTCTTTAGAAAGCGTAGCGGATACGTTGAATGTGCTGAGTTTTGGGATATTTGCAGCGGAGCGAACGTGAGTTTGGGAGGCTATGCATGAAGTGTTCGTGCTTCAATACAATTGTTAGCGCCATTGTGAACGACGGAGCGCGTTATTGCCAAGTAGCAGTAACGCGCTTTTTGGTATTAGTGAGCGGGTACGGAGTTAAGAGGCTGTAAAGTTCGATTTTTCATAACGTATCGCAGCCTAAACAACATAAAGACAGCAGCAACGGTTAACCCCGTTAGAATACCGATCCAAAAGCCTTCTTCCCCCATCGCAGGAACCACATAGTCGGTTAAACCTAATATCATCCCCATTGGAAGCGCTAGCCCCCAGTATGATGCGATAGCAAAAAACATCGGGACCTTTGTGTCCTTATAACCACGTAACGCACCACTAGCAGCCGTTTGTAATGCATCGCTGAATTGATACATAGCAGTGAACACTAGCAGGGTAGCTGCAGTGGCGCTGATCACAGGATCTGTGGTGTAAAGCCTAATGATCCATTCCGGAGCGAGAATGAACATCGCCACAGAAAGTAATGAAATTAACGCAGCGACCAATATTCCGACTTTGCTGCGCTCAACGGCACCTAGTTCATCCTTTTCACCTAGTGCATGGCCAACACGGATTGTAATGCCAAATGAGATGCTCATTGGGATCACGTACGTCAGGCTCGATATATTCAGTGCAATTTGCGCGGCAGCCACATTTTCAGCACCAATACGCCCAATCATTAACGCGATAACTGCAAAGATGCTGCCACACACGGCGATATTCATCCCGATAGGTAAACCTAATCTAAGGAGATGAAGCATTTCTTTGGCTTTTGGTTTTGCATCCGAAAAGTTGATGATGGTTTTATAATTGTGATGCCCTTTGATGTAAGAGTAGAGTATTCCCGACATCATCCAGTACACCAAGCTTGTCGCCCAGCCACAACCGACGGCCCCCATCTCAGGAAAACCGAACTTACCGTAAATAAGCACGTAGTTAACCGGAATATTTACCATTAAACCAATGACAGAAATGATCATTGGTACTTTGGTGTTGTTCATGCCCTCACAGAACCCATTCAAGGTATAGAACAGGGCAATGCCCGGAACGCCAAACGCGAGTGCAAAGGCGTAGTCGCTACCAATTGGAATAATTTCAGAAGCAACGCCAATCCATTCCAAGATTGGTTTGGCGCTGACTAGGTAGGTAATCAGTAACACGCTTGCGATTAATGCCAGCCACACCATTTGGAAGAACTCAACGGAGAGACTCCTAAAATCACGAGCACCTCGGTGGTAAGCCACAACGGGCGTTAATGCCATAATAATGCCACGCAGTAATAGCAATACAGGAATCCAAAGGCTGGTGCCTAATGCAATTGCAGCAAGGTCGGCGGGGCTGACTTGACCAGCCATAGTAGTATCGACAAACCCCATTGCTTGAGTAGCAATTTGAGTCAAAATAATAGGAATGGAAAGATGCATAAGCGCACCTGATTCGCGAGAAAAAGGACGTAGTTTTGTTAGCATGGAAGATCTTAACACCAATATAAATACACGAATGATGGCAGGATGACCGGTGTGTATTTTAGGATGTGCCCTTTAGGCGGCGATAATATAAACACCTTACCGTATGGGGTCAAGCATTGGATTTGTAGCACCTAACTTACCAAGTTCCAAAGCGTAACCTTCACGATTCTTAGACTGGTTTTATATACAGAGCCTTACAATGTTTGCTTCAGTCATACTAGATAGAAAATTTCTATATTTGCCAATCGAATCACCAAACTGATCTCATAAGCCTTTGTTATAAGGGCAATAACACGGGTACAATTGGTGGGATAAGAAACTAGACAGAAATTTTCTGCATTTAAATATAGAATTTTTCTGTCTAATAACTGTTGAACTAAGCCGCTTCGCGGAGGGCTTTCCTCTCACTTACCCGATAGACCAAACTTATGATGTATCCATA
>NZ_JBHZSF010000017.1:0-88528 GCF_043642225.1 Vibrio profundi
CCTCCAGTTCTTCAGCGTGTACTAAGTCAGTATGGCACGCAGAGTGTCAGGTAGAGGGAGTCCATATCATTCGTTATACATACGGAGAATATTATGAATATATGGATATTTAGCTCGGGGTTATTAGCCCTGCTTACTACGTTAGTGCATGTATTTGCCGGTCAAATAGATCCGGTTAGACCTTTTCTTAAGTCGAAGCTTGATGATACCCCGAAAGCAACGCTTCTAGCTTGTTGGCACCTTGTCTCGGTCACTTTATTTGTTAGCTCACTTATGCTTTTATACGTCGGTTGGTATGGTATTGATTCACTCGATTTCCTAATCCAATTGCTAGGTTTTTTATATATTCTGTATGCAATAGTGTTTGTGGTGGTTGGGTTGTATTTTTTTGGAGCTAAGGTTTTAGTAAAGCTTCCACAATGGATATTGCTCCTTCCAATCGGCTTGCTAGCAACCTATGGTGTAATGTATGTATAACAAGAGACTATTGCGTCAATAGCTAATTTTTGGCGCTATCTTCATCCCACATAATGCCGTCTCTTAGCATCGAATTTAGTATCACAACCATCTTTCTCATACAGGCAACTATCGCTACTTTTTTTGGTTTTCCTGCCGCAAGTAATCGTTCATAAGTAGCCCTAAATACCGGGTTACATTGTATGGCGGACATCATGGCCATGTATAAAACTGTGCGAACTTGGGCACGCCCACCTTGGATCATCCGCTTATCTTTGAGGCGTCCACTTTCTCTTGTTATTGGAGCGACACCGATAAGAGAAGACGCTTGTTTATTGGTGATAAAGCCAAGTTCAGGAACGTTACTTATGATAGTTGTCGCCACTTTGTCGCCATTTTATTTTCTGTTTTATTCTAAGGTTATGATTTTAAAGTTTTAATTTCTATAGTTAATATTATTTGGATTAACATTCATGAGGCCATTGCTCATAACGAGAAGACCATGGCCGAGAGCCCGAAAAAGGGCATGAGCATTGAGCGCGAAACGTTTTTGCTGCATTTGATTGCTAAAGAAATGTTGTAGCTTCAGTCTACTCGAACACGAGCCGAACATGAAAAAACGCCTCAGACTACCGAAATAGTTTGAGGCGTTTTTTATTGGCAGCTTTCCTCACCCCCGAGGTTCACTACGAGACAATCAAGCGAAGTTTTTGTCTAGATCTAAAGTACTAACTAGGTTGCGCTGTGTAAAATATCAACAATTGCTTAATGTGACTTTGAGCATGTTTCCTAGCCTTAGTGCGACTTAGTATGCAGAAATTATGTAATTATTAGTTTGGTGAATATTACATGGTGAGACCTAAATCTAGGCATATGGCCGAATTTTGAAGTGACAATATTGTGATGCCTTCGAAGAGAATATCGACACGGTTTGGTCAAACGCTAGATTCTTCGTAAACTCATGTATATGACTGACTAGTAAATTGAATTAGAAAAGGATTTTGTGATGCTTCGAGCTGTGGTATTGGCGATGCTGTTGATGATTTCATCATGGTCTATTTTTGCTGAAGAAGTGAAATACTCTGAAAAGGAATATGTTGATCGGCCATTAGTCGAGCGTTACATACTTGATGAGTTAAAAAGCCTGAGAACCGATCAGCAGGATTTAGAGCGTCGCCTAACGATTCAGATTACTGATAGAGAGCTAGATGTGGCCGATAAGTCATTAAATTATGTAAACGTGACGGTAACGTACTTTTTCTACATTATTGCAGGCGTGGCGTCTCTTATTGCCCTGATCGGGTGGCAGTCGTTAAAAGACATTAAACACAACACCAAAGAAATGGCTGACCAACGCTTAAACAAAATCGCTCAAGAGTATGAGAAAAAGTTCTTAGCACTAGAAAGGGATTTGAAACGTAAGACGCGAATTATCTCTGAGAACAACCGAGAGATTGAGATCATTAATGAAATACATAACCTTTGGTTGAGAGCGCAGAATGCGCAAACAGCAGAGCAAAAAATCGAGACTTACGATGAGATTCTGAAGATTCGTCCGGGAGACCTCGAAGCGCTAACGTACAAAGCCGACGCCGCAATGGAAATTCAAGAATATCATTGGGCGATGAGCCTATGTAACAAAGTGCTCGAAGTGGATGACAGTAACGCTCATGCTTTATATCAAAGGGCGTGTGCCTATGCTCGCTTGGGCGCAGAAGGGCAGGCGATCGATGATTTGATTCGCTCAGTAGAGGCTAGTGGCTCTATGAGAGAGTTAATTGCGGAAGAGCCAGATTTCGAGATGTTACGAGGGCTAGACAGGTTTGAAGCTTTGCTAGAGGAGTAACTTCCAAAGGCGACAGTCGCGCGTATTCAAAGCGATGCTACCTCAATGCGATTTGACTGGTATTGCCTACTTTATCGATGACTTGACTCTCGTCAAAGTAGGCAATAAGCATTGATTACTTAAAGCCGTAACGCTCTAAAATCTGTTTTGCTTGGGCACTCTTTAAATACTTCATGAAATCTTCAGTTGCTGGCGAGTTCGAGATTTTTGCAAGTGGATAATCAATTTTAGAATGAAGGAAGTCATTGAAATGATGAACGATTCTGACTTTTTCACTCGCCATTGCATCGGTCTTATACACCATACCCAGTGGTGCTTCGCCCAGTTCGACCAGAACTAATGCCACGCGGACATTCTTTGTTGATGCCAAGTTACGGTCTACCGCTTCCCACACCCCCAAAGTTTTCAGTGCTTCTTTAGAGTAGATGCCAGCTGGCACACTATCAGGCTGGCCAATGGCTAAGCGTTGGTTTTCAAGGTGATGTCCCCATTCTGATTGCTCAGCGACGTCAAAGCTCACAGTTGAATCTTTTGGCGAAATTAGAACCAGGCTATTACTTGCAAAAATAGATACGTTGTCTTGTTTGATTGTCCCTTGTTTAACTAAATGGTTAACCCACTTTTGGTTTGCAGAAATGAAAATATCCGCAGGCGCACCTCTTTCAATTTGTCTTGCGAGTGAAGAAGAGCCACCAAACACTGGTGTGATTTTTACGTCATGCGATTGAGTAAACGCAGCTGACAACTCTGTGATAGCGTTTGTCATCGAAGAGGCTGCGTAAACTCGGATAGTTTCTTCAGCGTGTGCCGTAAAAGACAACAATGTAAGTAACAGGGTACTAATCTTTTTCATGATTTCCATTAGGCTTTGTAGGGGTAAATAATATTTTATCGTTTTAGTTCGGTTCTGTACGTAAGTATTTTATCGGCTTGGTCAGTGATTGTAAGGGGCTTTAAATTCGTTACGTAGCCAACTTCTAAGTTGTATGACACTTTCCAGTTTTAGCTTCTCTGGGGGGCATACAAAATAAAAGTTTTGATGAGGGTTTTTGATCGCCGGACCAATTTCCCGAAGTAGTCCGTGAGCGATATCGTCTCTTACAAACTGCCTATGAGTGATGAAAATCCCGAGTTTACGAATTGTAGCTTGCACAGCTTGGATAGAAACCGGAAAAGATAGGTTGTTTCTACCCGATGGAACAGGAACATTATGGGCGTCACACCATACGGACCAATCATGCTTGCGTCGGTCATTCGTTACATTGATTACGGGGAAACGTTCTATTAGCTCGCTTGGACTGAGCTTACAACTTTTAGAAAGAAGCTCAGGGCTGCACACCATGATAAGTTCATCGTCACTCAACTTCTCACAATAATAGTCTTGCCAATCATCGGGGTTACCATGAACGAGTGCTGCGTCAATGCCTTGCTTTTCAAGTTGAAAAACGCCAGTCAAAGTCGAAATCCTGACATCCATATTAGGGGCAAACTCTTGAAACCCTTGAACTCTGGGGATCCACCAATGCATTGCGAGTGAGTTGATCATATTCAATGTTACCCGATGATCTTCTACAGCATGGATAAGCTCGTCTGTAGCATTCACGATACTCTCCAATGCTGGTGCTACTTTTTTATAGTAACGCTTACCATCAGCGTTGAGTTTTACGTTTCTGCCGGTTCTTTGAAATAGGGGTTTACCTATTTGTTGCTCTAAAGATTTAATGGATTGGCTGACCGCTGAGTGGCTGACACAAAGCAGATTAGCAGCTTCGGTCATACTGCCAGTTTCTGAAACCGCGACAAATGAATAGATAGATTTTAACGGGACTAGCTTTCTCATTGGTAAGTTTTCCTTACAGGTTAGTTCAATATTACTCGCTATTTATCCATTCGTCACCTGATTAGAATATCGTCATCAGGAGGTGGAAATGTCAAAAAATTCTCACGCTATTGCGTTTATGTTGCTTTCTACGTTTAGCCTTTCGTTCACTGGGCTAATCGCAAAGTATCTTTCACAAATATTATCTGTTGAGGAACTTAGTTTTATTCGTTTTGCTGCGCCAGCACTTTTATTGTTTGCTCTTCTTAGCATGAAAACGATACGAACTTTTTCTTGGCTAACGTTTAAGCCGCTCGTGATTCGAGGGCTCTGTATTGCGGCATGCCAAGTGTGTTTTCTATTGTCGTTACAAACTCTGACTTTGGTTGAAAGCATCGTACTATTCAGTTCAGGACCCTTATTTATCCCGGTGTTAGAAAAACTAATCTTTGGCACTCGAATTCCGCTGTTTACTATTGTTGCTTTATTGATGACATTTGGTGGTGTTTTACTGATGGCAGGTGACCCGACACAAATAGAAATGCGTGCTGAGTTAATGATTGGCGTGCTTGCGGGAATATTTAACTCGGGGTCGCAATTGAGTTTGTATCGAGCATCGAAGGGTAAGATGACTCCTGTAGAGCTGAACGCGTGGACCTTTTTGATTGCCAGCGCAATAGTTAGTCCTTTTCTTATTGGTTCGAGTGTTATTGGTCATGTGGACTTTCAGTGGATGCAAAGCCGCTACCTTTGGGGAGTGGTTGCCGTTGGCGTGTTAGTCATGTCTTGTTTGATCATCAATACGCAAGTCTTTCGCGCAAAAGCTTATGCGGTATCAAAGAGCAGCTCACAATTAGCACCACTAATTTATACCAATTTGATGTTTACTGGGCTTTGGCAGTACTTGTTTTTTGAAGACCAATTTAGTCGTACGCAAGTGCTAGGCATATTGTTTATTATTTCAGCCAGCCTTTTTAATAGCTTTTGGCCGAAACTGAATCAACACCGATTTGGGGGGATAAAGATAGGCACTCGTTCTTTTTGAAGTAAGGAGTGCCACTAAAAGAAAATTGTGTTTTGAAGGTTAGAATAGGGAGCGTATATATTCTTTGACTTTAAGGATGTGTTGCTCTCTATCGACTTCAGTATGTTGTTTCTCATCAAGGAAAGCCTTAGCGTATTTTTGGTCGACTTCGCCCTCTAAGAACAACACATACAGTTTAGGGTCTATATGTCCGCTGGTTGCCATCTCTGTCATGATATTCAACGACTCAGTGAGCGTTTTCGCTTTTTTATATGGCCTATCACTGGAAGTCAGCGCTTCAAATACATCAGAAATTGCCATCACTCTTGCGGGAATGGAGAGTTGCTCTTGATCTAAGCCTCGTGGGTAGCCTTTACCATCGACTCGTTCATGGTGGCCGCCTGCAATACTTGGGATATTTTGTAAGTGTTCAGGGTAGGGAAGTCGTTCTAACATCGAAAGAGTTTGGATGATGTGGTCATTTATTATGAAGCGCTCTTCATCATTCAATGTTCCTCGTCTAATAGAGAGGTTATGCAATTCTCCTCTGTCATATTTGACCTTGCCAGGCGTGAGCACAAAATCTTCTTTCCAAACATCCATCGGGCTAAAGCCTTGTTGCCACGGAATACGGTGTACATCCTTATCGGCGAGTAATGGCTCCATGGTAGGTAGATAAGCTTTTGTTTCATGACGTTGTTTTTCCACCCACGAAACCCCTAGTTGATCATCGAGCGTTCTTTTCCAAGTACGGCTAGCGATTTTTTGCAGACGCTCGACCTTTTCATCGGCCATGAACTCACTGCCCAAATTACACTCCGCGACGAACGCAAACTCTTCATCAAGTTCTGCGTGTGTTTGGTTGAGTAACGCTTTTTGTTTCTCCTCATCTTCGCCTTTACTCACCGCTTGCCAGTAATCGGACTCAGCCTGAATTTTCAGTACTTCGAAGCGCATTCTGACCTCATGAATTCGGTCGTAAATCGTTTCAAGCTTAGTCGCTTTATCAACCACATATTCTGGGGTCGTAACCTTGCCACAATCGTGGAGCCAAGAGGCCAAATTAAGTTCTTCCCATTGTTTGTTGTTCAAATTGAAGTGAGGGAAATAACGTTGGTCTTGTTCGGTGACTTCAGTGAGCCATTTAGTTAATTCTGGCACTCGCTGACAGTGTCCTCCCGTATATGGAGATTTTGTATCTATGGCAGAAGCGATCAGTTCGATGAATGCATTTAGCATGTCTTTTTGCTGCTGCATTTGGTCGATATTGTCTTTAGCAATTTCGGCAAAACTGAGTAGCTCTCTTAAAAAGGCATGTTTATCGGCTTGCATTTGAGTAATTGCACGTTCGTAGCCAATCACAACAATTCCGACGAGTTGCTTTTCTCTGTTTAGGAGTGGGAACAGATAAATATCGGAATTGAAGATGGAGTTTTGATGGCGTTTTAGAGCGTTATCGTCTCGGTTAATATGGATGGTCTCACCGGATTTCAGTTTTGAAAGTAACCAAGCTGTATCTTTAATGAATTCATTAATGTCTGCTTTAAAAGGAATAATGGCATGGTTTGCCGCAACAGTGAATTTGTCGGTTTCTTCAGATTGAACAAACAACACGATGGTTTCAGCTTTGGTGATCAAATAGCTTTGGTGAGCCACAGTTTTAGCTAATACGCTGAACTCTTGGTTGCTTGCGGTATCACGCAATAAGTTAAGCAAATCGTGAAGCGTATGCTCCATGAGCTCGATGGATAAAGTGAGGTTAGAGACCTCTTTTATCATACTCTTTGGATAGTGAGTTCGTTTGAAATCAAAGCGAGCGATATTATCGGTAAGCTCTACCAAGTTTTGCAAAGGCAGTGCTAGCCTTTTGGCTATCAACCATACAAATATAAAACAAGTGATGAGCAGGATGATCGCCACTGTAATTTGCTTATCTCGCATGGACAGTAAGTCGGCCAGCAGATCGTTTTGTGGGGTGGCTTCAGCGAGTAACAGGGTGACATTGTCTGTGAGTGTGACTGGAGCGATAGTCAGCGACCAAGCACTTAAGTTGTAATTCACTTCTTTAAATAGCGGCTTTTCATAGCTATCTTCGTTGAGAAGGCTCGCAAGTACGCTTTCCCGCAATGCCACCTGTTGTTGTTCATGAGGCATGCTCATATCTAACCCAAGTTGATGCTGACCTAGTAACTGAAATTCGTTATCGAATAACGCGAGCTTGGTTTGTGGCGAATAGGCGAGCTTACTAATTTGAGTTGATAGGCTTTGTAGGGTGAAGTCTGCACCGATAACGTGCTCACCGTCTGCTGAGCGTCTTGAAAGCGTGATACCGCTTGTTTTCAGGAAGTGGAACAAATACGGTTTGGACAATCGAATTTCCCCATCGCTCTCTGCGTTGGTAAACCAAGGCCTAGTTCTAGGGTCAAATGTATTATCGTTGTCTTTCTTATAGCCTATCTGTTTGTGGTTCCCGTCCAGGTAGATGGTTTCATTCTTACCTGTTAAATCGGCACTATTGATCATCATGGTTGCTTTTGGCGGTGCGCCGGCAGCCTCTCGTAATTTGTTTGTTCCTAATGGCCTGAAAATAGTAAAAGCGCCGTCATTTGCTGTATAAAATAGTGCGACTAAGTTGGGGTTTTGTTTAAAAATGAGGTCGATGGAAGCTAGCCAAGGCCGCTGTTCTAGGGATTGACCTTGGTGCCTTATGAAGGAGCTGACAGCCATGAAATCTAATGTGGTTAATACAGGCGCGACAGCTTGCTTGAATACGGATTCAAGTTTATTACTGTGCTCTTTACTGAGTTCTTGAGCGGTTCCCGTTAATAGTTCTTGGGAATGGCGATAGCTAATCGTGATAAGTACTATACCAACTATGGTCGTCAAGACTAAAAAGAGGCTCGTAATATGTATACTTAGCGGGTAGCGGCGTTTCTTCATTCAAAATTCCGTGAGAACGAACTCGTTTAAGTATTGCCTATGATTCTAAGGTTGCAAAAAAAACAACCAAAATTTAGTAGGTTGAATTTGACCTTAAGTTAAGCTACTAACAAATTACTCACTGGCTATGGTCAGGCTCAAAAGTGGGACTACGTGAAGTTTGGTGAAGCTTTTGGGCTTGAAATGAGTGGTTAATAATTAACTTTTGGTGAATTGCTCCTCAATTAGTAATGAGGCTGTTAGACTTGCACTATTGATGACTACTCTGAGCAATATTCGATGAAGTTACTGGTCGACACTCACACTCATACTTACGCAAGTGGCCACGCCTATAGCACCCTGATTGAAAATGCCCAATCTGCTAAAGAAAATGGAATAGAAATGTTCTGCACCACGGATCATTCAGAATCGATGCCGGGGGCTCCTCACTATTGGTTTTTCAGTAACCAACGAGTCTTGCCTAGGTTTATTCATGATATCGCGATTATTCGCGGCGTAGAGTCGAATATTCTGAATGTTCAGGGTGAAATTGACATTCACCCAAGCGTTGATCGTAACCTTGACTGGGTGATTGCTAGTTTTCATGAGCCAGTATTTCGTCCTTCAGATAAGGCAAGTCATACCCAAGCCCTTTTAAATACGATAGAAAGCGGGCGTGTCGACGCATTGGGGCATTTAGGAAATCCTAACTTTGACTTCGAATTTGATACCGTGATCAAATGTGCAAAAGAGCACAACGTCGCCATTGAGATAAACAACACCACTTTAAAAGGAAAGAGCCGAGTGGGGAGCGTTGAACGTTGTTACGAGATTGCCTCAATCGCTAAAGAGTTAGGCGTGTTCATTACGACGGGAAGTGATGCCCATTTTTGCCAAGATGTGGGCGGGTTAAATTTAGTCTCAGACCTACTCGACAAAGTTGGATTTGATAGCAGTAAGGTCATCACGCACTCCCCTAGACAATTTTTAGACTTCTTACAGTTACGCGGGCGCGAGCCAATCGCAGAGTACTCAGAACTTTAGGTTTGGTCTTTACGCATTTCGAAACACATATTTGTCTCTATGAAGGTAAATATTGGTTACACTAGCGCCATAATAAAAATGCCAATGGCACCATTTAGCTTGGAGATGTAATGAAAAACCGCTCTATTTTACTGTCGGGATTGTTAGCTGCGTCATTAGTCGCTGCACCAGTTTTTGCGAAAAGCTCAGAACTTAAAAAAAACATGCAAGAAATGAAGCTTGCCTTTAAGCAAGCTGCAGAAGCGCAAAGTGTTGAAGAAATGCAAAAGCCAATTGCAGAGTTAGACGCCTTGATTTTGGGGGCGAAGCAAGGGGTATACCCGACTGAAAAAGAAGCTTTGTATATGGAAGGCTTTAAGAAACTGTCTCTTTCTATCGATAATATTGAAGCTCAATTAGAGCAGGGTAACTTGGAGCAAGCTCAGCAGGAGTTGCGTGAAATTGATTCTCTGAGAATCGAATATCACGACAGACGTAACCCAAGTATCTGGAGCAAAATCTTCGGCTAACCTCGAGGATAAACATTCAACGTTTCAAACTTGATTTAAAAAAGCGCCAATTGAGGCGCTTTTTTGTTTTCTTATTATCCATTTACAAACGAGTAACGTGCGTTAGCTTCAATAAATAATAAACGCCCTCTATATCACTATCTTGTGTTGCCAGCTTGATCCATAATGTCGCAAATTTATAAACCCTGCAAATAATGCGCAAAACCCCATTTAACTTCTCAATGTTATTTGCGTCTGCTTTAAGCTGGCTGCTGGTAACGTTAATGCCTGTTATCAATGCTCATGGTAACAGTGCGGGAGTATGGGCAACGTTATGTACAGTTAATGGCTTTGAGCTTGTCCAAGTTGAAGAGGGACAGCCTGAGACACACAATGGAAAACCGTGTCCATTTAGCCATTTTTCAACCTTTCACCATGATGAACTTCCGACTACTTTACTAGCCACTCGGCATAGTCTGATTGTTTCTGATAGCTACGCTTTTTTGGCTCTAAGCGAACGCTTTAAGAAGCAAGCTCCCCGCGCTCCCCCTTCTTTTTTATTGTCTTATCACTCTATGCAATACGCATAACAACAAAATTAATAAATTAGATAATAAGTAAAGTTAACGTGCTCACTCAACTTTCTGGTTAACCCAGAATGCGACTGCGTGCGTGTAAAAGGAAAACGCAATGTTGAGAAATGACTCTCAAGCTACACAGACGAACACCAACTCTGGCGAATCACGCTCTAAAACCCTTTATTTTCTTACTTGGCGTTGGCATTTCTACGCTGGGTTATTCGTTGTCCCTTTTTTGATCATGTTAAGTCTAACGGGCTTAGTGATGCTTTTTGATGACGAAATTGAAATGGTTCGTTATCAAGATATCTTACAAGTTTCGGTATCTGGTCAACAACACGCCGCTTCCGAGCAGTTACTTGCTGTTCAGACTGCCTACCCACACGGCAATGTCACTCAATTTATTCCGGGAAAAGAGCAAGGGCTGGCGAACCGTTTCTCTGTGAAATTTGAGGATGGCTCTTCGGTGTTTGTCACCTTGGACCCTTATAAAAATCAAGTGTTAGGTGAAATAGATCGCAGCGACAGTTGGTATCAATTGGCGAATGATATTCATGGCTCGCTTCTAATTGGTGATTGGGGAGATTACCTAATCGAGATATCTGCGAGCCTCTCAATCTTATTGCTCGTAAGTGGCATTTATTTGTGGCTACCACGAGATAACGCAACTAAAGCTGGTTTTCTTAAAATTCGCCTGTCATCAGGGACTCGGTTCTTAATGCGCGACTTGCACGCAAATGTTGGTGGCGTACTTTCGCTAGTTCTACTGTTGTTCGTATTGTCAGGACTTGCATGGGCTGGCATTTGGGGCGGCAAGATGGTTCAAGCGTGGAGCTCATTCCCTGCTCAAAAATGGAATGATGTGCCTCTTTCTACGCAAACACACGCTTCGCTGAACCACGGTTCAGAGGAAGAAATACCGTGGAATTTGGAGCAAACACCACTACCGAAGTCACACGACCATTCGAATATGGAAGGTGATCACACGACTGATTTGATCTCAGCAAAAGGCGTTGGTATTGATGTGATGGTCGCGAAAGCAGAAAAGCTAGGATTTACTCAATACAAACTTAACTTTCCTCGTTCAGAAACGGGTGTATTTACCTTATCGGCCAATACGATGAGCGGAGATATTACCGACCCAACTCAAGACAGAACAACACATATTGACCAGTATTCTGGTGAAGTACTAGCAGACGTTACTTGGTTAGATTATAACTTGATGGCGAAAGCAATGGCGGCAGGTATCGCGCTTCACCAAGGGGATGTCAGCGTCATCAACAAAGCGTTTAATACTCTGTTCTGTTTGGCATTTATCTTAATTTCTGTTTCAGGCGGAGTGATGTGGTGGATTCGCCGCCCGTCTGGGAAGAAGCAATTGGGTGCACCACCTAAGTTTGCGGATGCTGGGTTGTGGAAAACGGGTCTTGTTGCGCTTATCTCGATTTGTATTTTATTCCCATTAGGTGGGTTAACAATCGTATTGGTGTTGCTATTAGATTGGTTGGTGTTTACGCGAGTAGAAAAATTGAAGCTCGCATTTAGTTAATCTATGACCCTCTCAAGTTGGGTTCTCAGCTTGAGAGGATTACGTTAATCAAGATTATTTTTGATAGAGCTCCAGCGGAAGTCCATCTGGATCTGCAAAAAAGGTAAATGCCTTTCCAGTGAATTCATCAAGACGGATGGGTTCTACCTCCACTCCTTTTAGTTCCAACTTCTTTTTTGTTTCGGTGACATCATCGACGATAAATGCGAGGTGTCTTAACCCTTGAGCTTCGGGGCGACTTGGACGGGGTGGTGGTTCAGGAAAGCTGAATAATTCGATTTGGGAACCGTCTGGTAGGCGCAAGTCGAGTTTGTAAGACGCGCGCTCGGAGCGGTAGTTTTCCGCAATGATTGGAAGGTTCAGGATCTCAGTATAGAAATGTTTCGATTTCGAATAGTCTGAACAAATGATTGCGGCATGATGGATTCCATTCAACATGATTATTGCTCGCTCGCGAGTTTATGGGTTAAGTGATTCATCGCGTAGTCAATGAATACCCTAAGCCGGGCTGGCATGTATTTGGTTTGTGCGTACTGCATGGCTATCGCACCATGATAGTTACTTTTGAGTGTCCAATCTTCAAGAACGGGGACAACTCTCCCTTCTTTCAGCGCATCTTGAATGACAAAGTCATGAAATATTCCAATTCCTAAGCCATCTTTCACTCCATTGAGGCGCATTTGTGAGTGGTTAACTGCGTAGGGCCCGCTAACTGCGACGGTGTGAAATTCATCATCTTTCAAGAAGTCCCAGATATGATCTTTGTCGTTTTCTGCAAGGTACAAGCAGTCGTGCAAGCTCAGCTGAGTTGGGTGGTCTGGTAGCCCTTTGGCTTCTATGTATTCAGGGCTAGCACACAGCACTAGGTTGGTTTTACCGAGCTCTTTAAGTACTAAGCTTTCATCGGGTTTATCCGTTAAGCGGAAAGCCACATCAATGCCTTGTTTGAATAGGTCGATATCGCCATCAGCGGCCCTTAACTTCAGTTGTATCTGAGGATATTGCTTCAGAAATGGTACGACGAATGGTTGTAATACGGAGTTAAGAAAAGCTTCTGGTGCAGCCACTGTTAGTGAGCCAGATGGTTCACTATGGTCTGATGTGGAAAGGTCTATGGCTTGCTGCGCTGCATTCACCATCACCATGCTTTGATCATAAACTTGCTGACCCGCTTGAGTGATAAGTAGGGTTCGAGTTGTTCTTTCAAAAAGTTTAACTGACAAAGCTTTTTCAAGGCGCGTAATGAGTTTACTGAGTGCTGAAGGCGTAACCCCGAGTTGTTTGGCCGCTGCAGTAAAGCTGCCTTCGTTCACCACCAATATAAACGAAGCTAAGTCAGGAAGTAACGCGATCAGTTTCGGATTAATCATAAGATTGTACACTCAGTTATTCGGGCATTTTTATGGTCGAGGTTTTGCTAAACCATGAATCGGGCTTTGATGAAGCGCAGATAAATAGACGTCGCGTCATAATACGCCAAAAGGTTGGGTAGATTAAGCGCTCCGTTTGGTAATACCGGATTTAGTGAAACTAGCCTAACTCTAATTGGCATGTAAATAAGAAGTGATAACAGAAAAAGGGTACAAACATCAGGGAGCTTCATTAAGAGACTTACTGGTTGATTTGATAAACTTTAACTCACATCTGTATTTATCCAACTAAATCCATATACTGGCTGAATAATAAACAAGAACCAGTTAGTCGGCTAAGGATGGTGTATGGATAAATCGGAGAGCTTATTTCAAATACAGAGAGTGCATAGGTTCAATTTTTCAGTATGGACGGTTCTGACAGGGACTCTGCTCGCGCGCACTAGTTATTTCATGGCCTGGCCTTTTTTGATTGTTTTTCTCTATCAAGATTATGGCGCATCAGCGATTGAAGTGGGCTTCATGCTTGCCACCTCTGCTGTTGTTGGTGCGGCTACAGGGCTGTATTCAGGTTACCTCTCAGATAAATTTGGCCGAAAATGGGTCATGGTCGCAGGGAGTTGGGTGGCGTCTATCGCGTATACCGGGATTGGGCTCGCGAGTGAAATATGGCAATTTTACTTTTTGCTTATGCTTACTGGATTAATGAGGCCAATGATAGAGGCGCCTGCGAAAGCGGTGATCGGTGATAACTTGGCAGATCTGAAAGATCGCGAATTAGCACTGAATATTCGCTATTTCTTGCTTAACTTAGGCGGTGCGCTCGGGCCTTTACTCGGTATTACACTTGCGTTGTCTCAGCCTCAAAATTTGTTTTTGATCACTGGCGCGACCTACGTGGTTTATGGGTTTTGGTTGTTGTTTGGTATTGAGCGTAAAAAGACATTCATCAAACCTGACGCAAGTTCAATTCCTAACTTTTCTAGCACCCTAAACGTCATAAGAAAAGATAATATTTTCATGAAGTTAATGATCGCAAACTTCATCATGATGTTTGTGTATGCCCAAGTGGAATCTTCTATTCCTCAAGTCATTGTTCGTTCTGATATTGTCGATGCTGCCCAATTGATTGCTAGCTTGGTGTTAGTGAATACATTGACGATCATAGTCTTCCAGTTTCCAATGTTGAAGTGGCTAGAACATATCCCTTTATTTGTGAGAACACGCATAGGCATGGTGCTGATGGCGATCGCGCAAATAGGGTTTCTCTTTACACCAGAAGATTGGCCAATAGGGTGGGGAATCGCTTGTTTTGTATTGAGCCTTGGTGAAGTGATTGCTTTTCCAACTTTGAACGTACAGATAGACCGAATGGCGCCTCCTCATTTGAGAGGTTCATATTTTGGTGCCGCGGCTTTGTATTCCCTCGGTTTTGCTATCGCCCCGTTAGTTGGAGGTGTAGTGATTGAAACGCTGAGCTCAAATTGGTTATTTGTTCTTTGTTTTGCTTTATGTCTCGTCATGATTTGGTTGTATTGGCTAGCCGAACATGCGGAAGATTGCGTAGAAAGAGAACCGATCACTCAAGCCTAAAGATATATCGCGAGTACAAGCCGCAGTTTTGATGCTTCAGAACTGCGGCTTTTTGCATTTTCAAAAGACGATTCACTAGACGTGTGCTCTTGCGACTCCTACTTTTAATGATAGATATGTGAATATATCTGGCTCACAAATGCTTGTTGGTATTGAAATTGCCTATACGGAAAAGTAAGAGTTTGTGGTGCTAGAATAATAAAGCAAGCATGACTTTTCAGTTTAATCTACTGAAATCATTACAAAAATAAGAAGCAACGATATGAGCGAAGCAAGTAGCACCATACTTACGGAAAGTGGGACAAATGAACTGGAGATTATCGAGTTTCATTTAGTGAAGCACCTCCCTGATGGTAGTACGAAAACGTGCTATTACGGCATCAACGTCGCTAAAGTCCGCGAAGTTATTCAAGTACCTGAAACAACAGATTACCCTAATGCTCAGCCTCATATGGTTGGGGTATTTTCTTCCCGTGATATTTTGACCCCTCTTGTCGATTTGGGGGGCTGGCTTGGATTACCCACGAGCAAAGACATGGCGAAAAAGTTCGTTATTGTGACTGATTTTAATCGGATGACGAATGGCTTCCTAATAGACAGCATAAGCCGCATCCATCGTATATCGTGGAATGATGTGGAGTCTCCGAGCCAATTCCTAGAGGCGGGTGAACAAGATTGTGTAGTGGCGGTTGTCCGTAAAGACAAAAACCTAATTATGATTTTGGATTTCGAGAAGATCATTGCAGACATTAATCCAGAGCTCAGCATGGAGAAATATGATGTCACCGTCGACAAATCTGTCGATTTGAACCAGCGCATGATCACCAAGCGAAACGCCAAAACCGTAATTGTTGTGGATGATTCAGCGTTTATACGTGGGTTAATCCAAGATACGCTGACCTCAGCGGGCTATAACGTGATTGCTTGTAAGGATGGTGGTGAGGGTCATGACAAGTTAATGGAAATAGCGGAAACAGCCAAAGAAGAAAACTTACCGACTAATGAACTCGTCAATGCGGTCGTCACGGATGTAGAAATGCCGAGAATGGATGGTATGCATTTGCTTAAACGCCTACGAGAAAGTGAGGCCTACTGCAATACGCCAGTCATCATGTTCTCTTCTTTAATGAGTGACGATAACCGAGCCAAAGCACTTGCCCTTGGCGCCAATGATACGATCACCAAACCTGAGATTGGCAAGATGGTTACTATGATGGACAAGTACATTTTCAACTAGCATACCGGCGAGTTCCCTTACCCACTTCTAGAACCGGAAAGCACTGCGTCTTGTGGTGCTTTTTTAAGGCGGGCGACTACCCATACATAGAGTCTGAGCCTAGAACACTTCTTTCTAATATCAGTGCGACCAATGGAATGTTCAGATAAGCAATAATTACCTAAACCGCTCAATTTATGTGACCGCTATCATTAATAGTAATTATTTGTGATTTTGATTCATTAATGTTTTTCCGGCCCGAGGGATAATCGTTTCTTGATGGTTCAACTAAAATGTTCATATTAGTTTTACAGTGTAAATGATCGTTTTAGGATCGTTTATATCCCTACATAATGCGGCGCGCGATGCTGCTGAATAATAACTAGGAAGGAATGAGACAATGTCTTCTGCATTTTACCAACAGATTCAAACTCAAATCGAAGAAGTTAAAGAAGAAGGTCTTTACAAGTCTGAGCGCATTATCACTTCTGCTCAAAAAGCAGCGGTTTCTATCTCAACTGGTGAAGAAGTATTGAACTTCTGTGCAAATAACTATTTAGGCCTTGCTAACCACCCAGATCTTATCGAAGCAGCTAAAGGCGGTATGGATCAGCACGGTTTTGGTATGGCTTCAGTTCGTTTCATCTGTGGTACTCAAGATTCTCACAAAGAACTAGAGCAAAAGCTCTCTACGTTCCTAGGTAAAGAAGACACAATCCTGTACACATCTTGTTTTGATGCTAACGCTGGCCTATTCGAAACCATTCTAGGTAAAGAAGACGCAATCATCTCTGACGCACTAAACCACGCTTCAATCATCGATGGTGTTCGCCTATGTAAAGCGATGCGCTTCCGTTACGCGAACAACAACATGGAAGAGCTAGAGCAACAACTTATCGCTGCTAAAGAAGCTGGCGCTCGCCACACGCTAATCGTAACTGACGGCGTATTCTCAATGGACGGCGTAGTAGCAAACCTTCCTGCTATCTGTGACCTTGCAGACAAGTACGATGCACTAGTCATGGTTGATGATTCTCACGCTGTGGGCTTCATGGGTGAAAACGGCGCTGGTACTCATGAGTTCCACAACGTTGTTGACCGCATCGACATCATCACAGGTACGCTAGGTAAAGCAATGGGCGGCGCTTCAGGCGGTTACACGTCTGGTAAGAAAGAAGTGATCGACTGGCTACGTCAGCGTTCTCGTCCATACCTATTCTCTAACTCTGTTGCTCCTGCAATCGTATCGGCGTCTATCCGTGTTCTAGATCTTCTAGCAGAATCTGGTGACCTACGTACAACACTATGGGAAAACTCTGCTCACTTCCGTACTCGCATGGAAGCAGCTGGTTTCACTATGGGTGGTGCTGACCACGCGATCATTCCAATCATGCTTGGTGATGCAAAAGTAGCGGCTGAATTCGCAGAACGCGCTCTAGAAAAAGGTATCTACGTTGTAGGTTTCTCTTTCCCTGTAGTACCAAAAGGTCAAGCTCGTATCCGTACACAAATGTCTGCAGCACACTCTCGTGAGCAACTAGACCGTGCAATCGATGCGTTCATCCAAGTTGGTAAAGACATGGGTATCATCTAATTTTATTGCAGCTTGTTGGCGTAACGATAATGCTGTGATGATTAGATAAGAACAATAAGATTTTTGATTCTCGCCTTGCAGTTAGGCGAGATGAACTAGGTAACATTATGAAAATTAAAGCACTTTCTAAACTTAAGCCTGAAGAAGGCATTTGGATGACCGAGGTTGAAAAACCTGAAATGGGTCATAATGATCTTCTTATCCGTATTAAGAAAACCGCAATCTGTGGTACAGACGTACACATCTACAACTGGGATGAGTGGTCACAAAACACGATCCCAGTACCTATGGTTGTAGGTCACGAATACGTAGGTGAAGTTGTTGGTATCGGCCAAGAAGTTCGTGGTTTTGAAATCGGCGATCGTGTATCTGGCGAAGGTCACATCACATGTGGTCACTGTCGTAACTGTCGTGGCGGCCGTACTCACCTTTGTCGTAACACTACTGGTGTTGGTGTTAACCGCACTGGTGCATTCTCTGAATACCTTGTGATCCCTGCGTTCAACGCGTTTAAGATCCCTGCAGAGATTTCAGATGATCTAGCATCAATCTTTGACCCGTTCGGTAACGCAGTGCACACAGCGCTTTCTTTCGACCTAGTAGGTGAAGACGTGCTAATCACTGGTGCTGGCCCAATCGGTATCATGGCTGCTGCGGTTGCTAAGCACGTAGGTGCTCGTCACGTTGTAATTACTGACGTAAACGAATACCGCCTAGACCTAGCTAAGAAGATGGGTGTAACGCGCGCTGTAAACGTGATGGAAGAGAAGCTTGAAGATGTAATGGCTGATCTAGGCATGACAGAAGGCTTCGACGTAGGCCTAGAAATGTCTGGTGTACCATCAGCATTCAACAGCATGCTAACTAACATGAACCACGGCGGTAAGATCTCTCTACTAGGTATTCCACCGTCAGACATGGCAGTAGACTGGAACCAAGTAATCTTTAAAGGCTTGGTTATCAAAGGTATCTACGGTCGTGAGATGTTCGAAACTTGGTACAAGATGGCTTCACTAATCCAGTCTGGCCTAGATCTATCTCCAATCATTACTCACCACTACAAAGTGGACGACTTCCAAGCAGGCTTCGATATGATGCGCTCTGGTATGTCTGGTAAAGTAATCCTAGATTGGGAATAAGTTACCTAAAGTCTAAATGAAAAAAGCTGAACCCTAGGGTTCAGCTTTTTTGTATCTGTTGCATGGAAACAACAATACGATGTTTGTAAACACGGTTAGATGTTGTGAAAAAGCACTTCTAATCTCAGTGTAATTTTGGCTTCTGTGTAATGGTAAGGAAGTGGTTCGGTTTCCGAATCTAAGTCCTTGTTCCAGTTATATTCGGGAATGATTTCGTAGAAAAACCATTTTCGGCCGTAGTTGTGGCGATAAGTGACCGACAGGTTTGTATTTTCGATGTAATGATAGGGGCGATTGCTTCCTAGAATACTCGCTTGATAACTCAACGCTTGTTCTTGCGAGATATAGTGATAAAAAGTCGTGCCGGTAGCAAATTCCCACCCTTTTAAATCGTCATCGTAATTTGCGTAGTTTGTCCACCTGAGTAAGTACTTTTTACTGAACGAGTGCTCAATGTCGAGTTGGCTAGATTCGCCGGTAATTCGCTTTTTCTGATACACCCTCTGTGTGAATCGACCAATTGTGGACGTGGTAAAGGGGTAGGTGTATTGATATCTAGCTTCAATCGACGGGTGAAAGGTCGCTTTCAGATTAAAGCTGCTTCGACCTTTTGCGTACCAGTCGTAACGAACACCGACTTGGCTTTCAAAATCTTCCGTTGTTTCCGGTAACAGATCGTATGGCCCATCTTCTCCTTCAGACTCAAGAACCACTTTAAGCTTTTTGGTGACTTTCGGTAAGTTAAAGCGCAGTTTGAAGCGGGTTCGGTACTTAAAATAGTATTCGTCTGAATACGAAAAATCGTTGTACCAACGGATCAAAGTACCCGCTCTTGCATCATCTTCCACGCGCTCATCTACGAAAAAGCTATCAAACCATACCGCCGGCTGACAAAGTTTAGTGTTCACATAATCAAATGCTTTATCAATGGAATGTGTGTCATCGGACTGGCTTAGGCAAACCGCCTCGGTTGCTGATGGCCGTGCTACGGTAGGGGTTTCTTCACTGTAGCTTAGCGAGGAATAGGTAATGATACTGAGAGAGATAAACGAGCGTAGGGACAACTGCAAATACTAAAGTGACGATTGGAGTGTTAATCATAACACTTGCTGATGGAATAGAGAGATTGAAAATGGTGTTTTATCAGTAGCTTTGAGCAGATATCAATTGAGTAAATCTTTTCTAACAAAGTCTTTACTCGTTAAATGAGTAATTTTTGGTATAGTTTCGCTCTTAAATTGACTCAAAGAAGTCGACTAAAAAACTTGCTCAATAGGAATATCGTCAGACATGACAAAATTAGAAAAATCAGTAGACAAGCAATTGATGTCTTCAGGTTATAAAAACCTTCAAGAACGCTTTTTTAGACTGCGTAACAATAAGATTTTCGAACTATTCGTGATTTCAGTGATCATATGTTCGGCATTGATGATAGGTGTGAATACCTACGAAATTCCGTCTAGCATAATGAGTATTTTGAAGGTGTTGGACTGGATGATCACCGTGATCTTCTTGGTTGAAATTGTCATTCGATTTGTCGGTGAGCCAGACAAAAAGCGGTTCTTTCACAACTTCTGGAACGTGTTCGATACACTCATCGTCGTGGTGAGTTTAGTGCCAATTCAAAGTGGAGATATGGCTGTACTAGGGCGTTTAGTGCGTATTTTCCGCGTTCTAAGAATGGTCTCAATTATCCCAGAGCTGCGATTGCTGATTAATTCGTTAGTAAAGGCGTTGCCTCAACTTGGCTACGTCATGCTGCTAATGTTTATCATTTTCTACATTTATGCGGCAGTCGGCGCGACTTTCTTTGCAGAAATTAATCCAGTCCTTTGGGGGGACATCTCTATCAGTCTATTGACTCTATTTAGAGTGATGACATTCGAAGATTGGACTGATGTGATGTATGAGACGATGACAGTCTACCCATTGTCGTGGAGCTACTATTTAACTTTCATCTTTTTCACCGCGTTTGCATTTCTAAATATGGTCATTGGCATTGTAGTAAATGTTCTTGAGCAAGAACGTCAGGCCATTGAAAAAGAAGAAACGGCGCAAGCCAATGAGCCAACTATGGCTGATTTAAAGCAAGAGCTCGATGAAATTAAGCAGTTGTTGAAGCAGCAAAACGGACAAGCATAACCTGTTCGTACACACCATCAACAAAAATGGCTATCTACACCAGATAGCCGTTTTTTGTTTCGTATTATTCGCAGGGCTTAAGGGGTTCTACATCATCCCCGACATGTTCTGCGTAACCTTTTGGCGGTGGAGTCCAGCCCCTTTCAGAGCGAGCATGTTTATCGGAACGATCTTTTTGCATGTCCTCTTTGATTCGTTCTTCTAAGTGCATGAACAGCTTGCGATAGTTGTTATCGAATCGCTCACCTTCTGCGTCATCAAGCCAAGCTTGATACAACATATCAGATTTCCGGTTCTCTACATTTTTGTAGGTTGATTTCTGTTGTTCTACGAAAAATGGATGGTACCCCAAACTCCGCAAGGCTTCTGAGCCCACTTCTAGAGCGGAGTGATAAGTTTCCGATTCAATAAAGTCGGCTCCTGCGGCTTTCAAACGGTAGCTATGGCCGCGGTCGAATGCACGCACTAAGATTTTTACTTTCGGGTAAGTGTGTTTAACATATTTCACTAATTCGACACTGCTGTCTTGATTGTCGATTGCCACGACCAAAAGTGCCGCTTCTTCAATTCCTGCGGTATGCAGCAAATCAGGGCGGGTAGCATCGCCGAAATAAGCTTTGGTGTTAATTTTACGTACCACGTCCACTTGGTTTGCTTGATGATCCAATACGACAGTGTTGACCCCATTCGAGACCAATAGTCGGTTCACGATTTGTCCAAATCGACCAATACCAGCAATGATGACTGTGCCTTTTTCTTTTATTTGGTCTTCTTCTCGGTCATTCGATGTTTGTTCATAGCGTGGTAAGATCACTTTATCAAACAGAATAAATAACCCAGGCGTCAGGAACATCGAGAGTGCGACCACTAAAGAAAGCGTTTGTGCAATCTCCAATGGCAGCACATGGTTTTGCATTGAGAAACTTAGAAGAACGAAACCAAACTCACCAGCCTGTGCAAGGCTTAAAGTGAATAACCAACGGTCGCTGTTTCTAATTTTGAAAATAAGTGCAAGAGAGAATAGAACGATTGCCTTAAGTAACATCACGCCAACGGTCAAACCGATGATCAAAGCAAAGTCGTCCAGCAAGATCCCGAAGTCGATCCCAGCCCCAACGGTAATGAAGAATAAGCCTAAGAGAAGCCCTTTGAAGGGGTCGATGTTAGATTCGAGTTCGTGGCGGAATTCACTGTTCGCAAGCACAACCCCAGCCAAAAATGTCCCGAGCGCGGGAGACAGCCCAACAAGGCTCATTAGGGCGGCAATGCCAATTACGAGCATGAGAGCCGTGGCGGTAAAGATTTCTCGTAGCCCTGAGCTTGCAACAAAGCGAAAGAGAGGGCGGCTCAGAAAGTGACCTCCAACGACAACAATGGCAATGGAGGCGGTAATGACTAACCCATAAGCCCAGCCAGGCAAGCCTGCCACTAAGCTAAGCTCTTCATGATGCTCTGCTGCAGTTGCGGTCGCCGTTTGGGCTTGTTGAACTAACTCTGGTAAGGCTAACAGAGGGATAAACGCCAGCATTGGAATTACAGCAATATCTTGGAATAACAGAACAGAAAAGGCATTTTGGCCACCTTCTGTTTTGCTTAACCCTTTCTCATTGAACGTCTGCAGGACAATCGCAGTGGAAGATAAAGCGAAAATTAAGCCAATCGTGAGTGAGATAGTCCAAGGCTGATTAAAGAACAGCGCTATCGCCATAACCATTGCGGTGGTGCCGCCAACTTGTAGGCCGCCGAGCCCCATAAGACGATTACGCATCGACCATAGCATCTTAGGCTCTAACTCTAGGCCAACGAGAAACAACATCATCACGACACCAAACTCAGCGAAGTGTTGGATCGTTGTCGTTTCTTCACCGACTAAGCCAATAATCGGGCCAATAACCACACCTGCGATGAGATACCCTAGAACCGAACCAAGTCCAAGTCTCTTTGCAATAGGGACGGCGATGACGGCAGCGACTAAGTAGATGAATGCTTGTAAAAAATATCCGGTCATTTGTTAGCCCTCGGCCGTCATTTCTTTTAGGTAGTGGTTGAGTTTTGCAACTTGGTTTGCGCGATTGGTATCAATGTTGTCGTTGACTAAAGCGGTTAATAGTTGACGATAAAGTTCGATATGTTGTTCAACTCGATTCTCTTCGACGGCGGTTCTCGCTCCAAACAGCGCAAATGGAGCTAAGTAATCCATGCCGCACAGCGAGGCCGTTTGTTCTAACGGATAGAGTAATTCTCGAATCTTAAAGTGGTTGTAGCCTTCGGATTGGTAGGCGTCTTCTTTAGCGCCAGCGGTAATGGCACAAAAGAATGATTTCCCCTGTAGCGCATTACCGTCTGTTCCATAGGCATAACCGTATTCTAACACTAGGTCTTGCCATTCTTTTAGGATTGCAGGAGTGGAATACCAGTACAGTGGAAATTGGAAAATAATGACATCGTGTTCGTCGAGGCGCTTTTGCTCTTTATCAATATTGATGTTGAACGTGGGATATTCAGCGTAGAGATCGACCGTTGTGACACCATCAACTTTTTGTGCTTGTTCGAATAAGGGTTTGTTTACTTCTGAACGATGCAAAGAAGGGTGGGCGAAGAGCACCAGCACTCGTTTTTTTGACATAAGCCCTCTGATTGAAATAGGTGATAAATAGAACTTAGAGGATGATAAGGTTAACAATAAATGAAAACCGCTTTCCTAACAATGATTTAGCACTGTTTGGCAAAGAGTGTTTGGAGTTCCTCTAGATTGTCGACAACGATAGATGCTTGATGACGAAAAGGCTTATCGAGACCGTTGGTCACTAAGCAAGAAGGCATCTGCGCGTTTTCGGCGGCTTCTAGGTCATATAAGTAGTCGCCCACATACAAGAGTTGCCAACTCTCTAATTGCCATTCCTGTTGGAGAGCCAGTAGCGCGTCGGGTTCTGGCTTGGGTGCAAATTCCTCACGCGATACCACTCGTTCGATACTAATTTCACAGTGCTCTAGTTTCATTTCTGTCGCGGTTTCACAATTTCTTGTCACGATACCTAAGTGGTACTCAGATTCCTTCAAATAATTGAGTAGCGACAAACAGCCCTTCATTGGAGCTGCGCTCGTGGCATCACTGAGTTCATGATCAAGAATTTGCTGGTGGGCCTGTTGCTGTTCCGCTTCACTTGGTAGCGCGTCTGCGAAGGTAAGCAAGTCTTGATTCTTAGGGCAACCAATTTGCTCTCTTAAATGTTGAAAGTTAATTTGCGAGCTGACCAAGGTGTTGTCCAAATCAAAAACGACGGCCTTGATCATCTTCACATTCAACGGTATTGGCATTTTTACTCTCCGAAGCAACAATTCTTGTCTAAGTGTAGTCTCATTTTGTGTTAGTGAACTTTACTATTTTCAGAGAGATAGCTACGGTATTCAAAAATAAGAATGAAAAAGGATGAATCAAGGCTATGGATCTTAAATCGCAGTGCACTCAGACAATTTCGGGTAACGAAGAACTGAGCCCCGCCTTATTATTCAAAGAAATGGCAGACTGGTGTGAAGCCAACCATACCCAACATGATATTTATGGTGATGGACAAACTATCCAAGAATTTGAACAAAAAGTTGCGGATTTGCTGGGGTATGAAGCTGGCTTGTTTGTGATTTCTGGCACCATGACTCAGCCCACGGTTTTGGAGTTAGCGTGTAAACAAAAAAATAACCGTTTAGTTGCGATGCATGAGTCGAGTCATATCTTCCGTCATGAGAGACAAGGTTACCAACTACAAAATCGATTCGATATTCTCCCTGTCGGTAATGCTTTTAGAACGTGGAACGTTAGCGATTTACAAGCGTGGCCAGATGATATTGCCGCTGCGCTTTATGAGTTACCTATGCGCGAAATTGGTGGCCAGCTGCCATCTTGGGAGGAGCTAGAGGCCATAAAGGCTTATTGTAGAGAGGAGAATATCCACTTACATATGGATGGAGCTCGCTTATGGGAGTGTGCGGCTTATTACGGCAAGGCTTATCATGAGATTGCTCAAGGGTTCGATAGCACTTATGTCTCTTTGTATAAAGGCATCAACGGTCTTGGTGGCTCGATGCTGCTTGGTGATAAAGCCTTTATTGAACAGGCCTCGATGTGGATGAAAAGGCAGGGTGGTAATGTTTATCATCGAACGCCTTACATTGTCTCTGCTGCGATGCAGTTTGATCGCCGCATCGAAGCTATGCCGAGTTTGTTTGACCGGACTAAGCAGATATACCAAATATTTCAGGATTACCCTAAGTTCACATTAAATCCAACTGAGCCGCAAGCCAATATGCTGCATCTCTACTTGCCAGTGAGTTATGAGAATGCCGTTATTTTTCGTGATCGGCTAGCGGAAGAAAAAGGCATTTGGCTAGGGCACCCGCAAGTAACAGCGCTGCCTGAACAAGCAATGGTAGAGTGGTATGTCGGCGATCGGCTACTCAATATGGAAGATCATAAGCTGATCGAAATACTCGATTGGCTTGTTTCTGAAATCGGCTAGCTCGGCCTACTGTGAGCGACAATGAAAAATGGAGAGTCTACACTCTCCATTTTTGTTTTTTGAAAAGATAACGAGGGATTCTCGTTTTTACATTAGGCTGAAGCGGTTACATAGCGAGCTTTGGCTTTTAACGTGAAGTTAACTAACGCTATCAGTACTGGCACTTCAATCAGAGGGCCAATCACACCCGCGAACGCTTGGTCAGAATTGATACCAAATACAGCGATGGATACGGCGATTGCGAGCTCAAAATTATTGCCCGTTGCTGTGTAGGCAATGGATGCATTTTTGTCGTAAGGAATCCCCATTTTTTTACCGATAAAGAAGCTAATAAAGAACATCAAGACAAAGTAGATGGTTAATGGGATGGCAATGCGAACCACATCAAGTGGCAGCTCAACGATCATTTCGCCTTTTAAGCTAAACATTAGAACAATCGTACCGAGTAATGCGATCAAGGTCATCGGCGAGATGCGAGGGATAAAGACTTGGTTGTACCAATCCTCGCCTTTCAGCTTAACTAAGACTTCTCGGCTGACAAAACCGGCCATAAATGGAATACCTAGGTAGATCACAACGCTCTCAGCGATGTCAGACATAGAGATATCTACGACCATGCCTTCGTAACCAAAAACAGGCGGAAGAACAGTAATAAATAGCCATGCCATAAAGCTGTAGGTCACAATTTGGAACGCGCTGTTTAACGCGACAAGTGCAGCCCCATACTCTTTATTCCCCCCACCAATGTCGTTCCAAACTAAGACCATCGCAATACAGCGTGCAAGTCCGATAAGAATGATTCCAACCATATAGCCTGGGTGATCACCGAGGAAAGTCAGAGCCAGAACAAACATTAGGATCGGGCCGACAACCCAGTTCATTATCAAAGACAATGTGATGGCCTGCTTATCATGTGTTACTTGCCCTAGCAGTCGATAATTCACTTTTGCCAAGGGCGGGTACATCATCAAAATCAACCCAATAGCTAAGGGGATGTTGGTGCTGCCAACGGACATTGATTCATTCCATTGAGTCACTTGCGGGAACGCGTAGCCAATTCCTACGCCTACTAACATCGCTACGAATATCCATACAGTAAGGAATCGGTCTAAAAACCCGAGTTTCGGTTGATCACTTTGATGAGTCATACTAATTCTCTTTTCGTTTATCGTCGAAAGGCGATTTGTTTGGTTAAGCCAAACCATAAAATCAGGTACGGCTAAGAGTTATCTATTGATTGAGATGTTGCTAGTACTGGTAGTCTAAAACGAGTTCGTTTCAGTTTAGTTAAAGACGTTCGACAGCAAGTCTGCATAATCTTTTAGGCGAGTTCGATTGACGCGATAGCACATTTTAGGCGGCATAGGCTCGGCAGTGATCAGTTTGGATTGCTTAAGAATTCTGAGGTGTTCAGAGACTGTCGATTGCGCTAATCCGAGTTCGGAAACTAAATCACTGTTTAGGCAACCATTAGAATTATCTAACGTTATAAGGATTTTAAGGATACGAACCCTCGCAGGGTGGGAGAGTGCTTTAGCGAGTGAGGCGAATTCCTTTTCTTTATTAAGCTGCTCTTGATTAGCAGAAAAATCAATGACGCTGTTGTTGCAGGTATTGCTCATAATAAAGGGTCTTATAGTTAATCGTCGAATTGCGATTAAGTGTACTGCAAGCGCACACTTCGATCAATCACGCTGGGGGGTGTTTTTGTCAGAAAGTGTATTAGAAAAGAGAAGTTGGGACGGACAAATATGGAAACGCCCATCCCTTTTTAGGGGCGGGCGTCATCTCGCGTTACATATATTGATTGATGTAAACATCGACCAAAAACATGAACACAGGAATGGTACTGAGAATTCCGAAACCAACGATAGGAATCCAGTTACTCATTTTCTTCTTGGGTTTCTGTGAGTTACTCATAATGTTCTCATAAGTGGTTCTATTGAGCTCACCACAGTATATCAGTCGTGACCTTATGATTCCTTGATGATGACTGAAAAATACTAACTGAACGGCTTTTTTCGTCATCGTATAGGACGGTCAAATAGATCACGCACGTTGAATTTGTTCGCGTGTTAATAATAGGTTCATGTTCGATTGGGTAACCTAGATACGAGAATGGGGTTAATCGTCTACGAAATTAATTAAAATCAATAGGATAACGAACATCTGCTAGTGTTATCGATTGAATTAGAATGTCATAATCCAACATTCATAATGGACGGAATGAATATAAGAAGACGTGGAATGTTTAAGATTGAAACGAATCGTTTAATTTTGAGGGACTTTCATACGGGTGATGCCAACGCCTATGTGCAACTCACCCAAGATAAAAAGTATCAAAGGTTCTACAGCGAAGAAGATTGCACCGCAGAAAAGTCGTTAGCATTGGTTCAAATGTTTACAGAACAAGCGAATGAGTCGCCAAGAAGCAAATTCCAATTGGCGATTACAGTGAAAGAAACCGGACAAGTCATCGGGACTTGTGGCATCCGTCTGGAAGGCAATCAACAAGCTTCCATGGGATGTGGAGTGGCAAGAAGCGCTCAAGGAACAGGGTATGCACTAGAAGCTGCATCAGCATTAATAGAGTTTGGCTTTAACTCCTTACATTGCCATCGAATTTACGCGGAAACCATTGCTGACAACAAAGCGGCTATTGCGTTGTGCCGTCACCTTGGTATGCGAGAAGAAGCCATTTTTAAAGAGCATCGTTACTTTAAGGATAAATGGTGGGACACCGCGATTTACGCATTTCTTAAGTCGGAATGGGAACAAAATCTAGCCGACTAAATTAGCCAGTTGGTTTGAGAAATATCGAATTACAGAGAGAGGTTGTATGAGAACGTTAGGTAATATTATTTGGTTTTTGTTTGGTGGCGTTTTTATGGGACTCGCATGGTGGTTCTTCGGGTTGCTGGCTTTCATCACCATCGTCGGAATACCGTGGGGCAGAGCGTGTTTTGTGATGGGAAATTTTTCATTTTTCCCATTTGGTCAGGAAGCCATTGCGCGAGATGAATTGACGAACGAAACGGATATCGGCACGAGCGGATTCGGCGTAGTAGGTAACGTGATTTGGTTCTTATTTGCAGGTATTTGGCTTGCTATTGGGCATATTGCGTCTGCAGTTGCCTGTTTCATTACTATCATTGGTATCCCTTTCGCTATTCAGCATCTAAAGCTAGCGTTGATTTCATTAGCTCCGATTGGCAAAACCGTTGTCGACCGTCGTGAGGCAGAAGCCGCTCGGGTTTCTAATTACCACCGAAATCGTTAAAAATGGGATGGCTGTGCCGCGATAATGGCAAGACGAAGCGCAGCCAAGCTCTAACTAAATCAGGTCTCAGATCATTGTATAAATTGCGGTAAGCGCTTGTGTTACTTAGATGTGTTCTAGAATTATGTTTTCACAGTATAAAAGTCGAGGTCGATGAATGAAGCAGTATGAAGGCAAAATGGTTGAGTTTATTTCGAGTAAAATGCTCACCGACGCTGCTCATGATTTGAGTCATATCCTAAGAGTGGTTAAAACAGCTAAGCAATTGTGTGCCGCTGAGCAGGCAGCCTATGAAGTAGTGGTTCCCGCCGCTTATCTTCATGATTGTTTTACCTTCCCTAAGAACCACCCTAAACGAAATCAAAGTTCTACTTACGCAGCCGATATGGCGATAGAATTTCTTTCGAGTATCGATTATCCCGAGCAGTATTTTCCTAATATTCACCATGCCATTGTCTCGCATAGCTACAGTGCGAATACCCCACCAGAAACATTAGAAGCCAAAATAGTTCAAGATGCAGATAGACTCGATGCGTTAGGGGCGGTTGGTATTGCTCGCTGTGTTCAGGTTAGTACCGCGCTTGGACGAACTCTCTATTCGCTCGATGATGCATTTTGCGAGCAACGAACACCGGATGATAAAACTTATACCATCGATCATTTTTATATCAAATTGCTCCACTTAGCCTCAACCATGAATACGTTGTCAGCAACCGAAGAAGCCAGCAAGCGTACCCAATTTATGAAGGGGTATTTAGAGCAGCTGGCTTCAGAAATCTAAGGCTATTTGGTAGGGATGATTTGATAGATATTGCCATTATCCGTGCTGAAGTATATATGATCGTCAGGGCTAATCGTAATATCTCGGATTCGCTCATTTAAGTCTTCAAACAATCGCTGCTCTTCGGTGAGGGTTTGAGAACCCGAAATCTCTATGACGTTGATATGGGTAAGTTTCAAAGCGCCCGCTAGTAACTTCCCGTTTAGATCTGGATAGTTGTTGCCTCGATATAAAACCAAACTGCTTGGCGCGATCGACGGCACGTACACAAGAGATGGGCTGGTAATGCCGGGAAGCTCTTTCGCTTCTCCAACGGATATCGGCCCCCAGTATTCCTTACCGTGAGATGTCACGGGCCAGCCGTAGTTTTTCCCTTTGGAAATCAAGTTAATTTCATCTCCGCCTCTTGGCCCATGCTCTATCGCCCAAAGTTGATTTGTGGATTGGTCAAATACAATCCCTTGAGGGTTGCGATGTCCATAAGTCCATACTTCATCAGCGTACCCTTTGCGGTTCACAAAAGGGTTATCGTGCGGCACGCTGCCGTCTAGGTTAAGCCTTAGGATAGTTGCAGCGTGGTTTGACAAATCTTGCCCATAATCTCTTTCACCACGATCGCCTAGCGTCATGAAAAGGTGCTCATTATTGTCAAAGGCGATTCGGCTCCCAAAGTGGCGGCCAGTATCAGACTCGGCACTCGTCACAAGTAGGTCTGCCCATTGGCTGAGCGTTCCATTTTCATAGCGTGCATGAGCTAATGTTGTGGCTGCCCCTTCATTTG
Source organism: Vibrio profundi (assembly GCF_043642225.1). Lineage (GTDB taxonomy): Bacteria > Pseudomonadota > Gammaproteobacteria > Enterobacterales > Vibrionaceae > Vibrio > Vibrio profundi_A. The sequence continues at coordinate 30,134 of NZ_JBHZSF010000017.1, forward strand.
TCGTTCGACTATAGGTGAAATAAAGCTGGTGCTTGTCTTTAGGTGAGAGTGCGACATCCAATAGCCCTCCTTGTCCGCCGGCATTAACCTGCGGAACGTTAAACAACTTGCGACGTTGGCCGTCGGGAAGTGTGAGTTGATAAATGGCACCACTTTTCTCGGTAACAATCAGGGTTTGATTGTCGAGAAACTGTAACCCCCACGGGATATTGAACCCGCTAGCGATTTTAGAAACTTGGTAATCCGCACCGAAACTATGAAAGCTCAGTAGCGTTAGGAAAACAAAAAGAGGAAAGGTTTTCATCCATAAAGTCCTTTGTAGAAGACAACTGCATTAACTTTGGCACGAAACCGCCAGATAAAACACCGAAATATGTGAGCTGACTCTATAACCCTAATTTTACAAACGCCCATATGCAACTAAGATTTATCAATAGTGGAAAGGAACCACATACGTTATCGCGAATAATTAGAATTATGGCTAGGTATGGAGACTCAACATGAGTGCAGAGCGAACGGTAAACTGCTGGGATGAAAACACGAAACTGGAAATAGCTGGGTCAGGGCCCTATGAAGGCGCGAATGATATCCAACAACGAGTCGAAGCTGAGCGATACGAGGCGATACACAGCCGGACTCAAACTCAGAAAAAACATAAATCGGGTGTGTCTCCGTTTGTGTTTAATTTCTCGATGGCGATCATCGTCTGGTTCTTTACGGTGCTCGGCGCGAGCATTTGGTTAATTAACTACCCTGCGATAATGGTGCTGTTTTACATTTTGACCAGTGCGATTACTTATTCTGTCTACGCTTTTGATAAAGACGCGGCTCGCCAAGGGCACCGTGGTGTCAGCAATAGCATCCTTCACCTATTGTCTTTAATCGGTGGTTGGCCTGGGGCGCTGTTTGCGCAGTGTATGTTTAGTCACAAGTATCAAGACAAATGGTTTGCAAGTATGTTTTGGTGCTCGGTGATGGCGAACTTTGGGCTATTTGTCTGGACATTTACTGACACTGGGAATGGCTACTTATTATCGGCAGTGCATTATTTAAGAGTATTACTCAGCTAGCATTGGCTTAGATTGAGTAAATACGCAAGAAACAAAAAGCCCCACCTAATTTAGGTGGGGCTTTTTCATATGGGTAAGGTTAGTGTTGCGTTACTTTGAACACATGAGACCAAATGTCACCGTTACTTGCTTCGTCAACACCGTCCCAATCTGTAGCGCGTGAGAAACCTTTCAGTGTGAAATCAACACCGTCAGTTGCCACTATCGCTAGAGTATCAGTACCTGTGTTTTCACCGTCTGTTAGCGTTACCGTCACAAGATTCGTTGAATCGTCTACAGACCAAGTCATCTCCATGTCGTCTTGAGCAGTTAGGTATCGGCCGGTACCACTCGTTTCACCTTCAGCAAGTTCGTTGAATTGGAATGTCTCAAATTCATCGTTTTCGCCAGTCGTAGAGCTTGTGAAAGTAATGTTACGGTCGAAGTATTCAGTACTGAACGCTGCATTTTCATTTGTTTTACAATCGTCAATCGCGTCTAGGTAATCCTGCATGCTCGCCATCGTTACTGGTTGGTCAGCCTCATCATCCCACTCGGTATCACCTTGGTTACACTCATATACCCCTGGAAGTACATCAGTATTAGTAAAGGTGTTTGTCCAAATTTCATTCTCTTCTGGCTCGTAGAACGCAAAGGTGAGTTGACCATTTTCGTCATTTAGCAGAGCGAAGTAGTCAGAGACTTCAGTCTTAGCTTCATCGTAGTAAAGAACTAAGATACCATCGTCGTTGATGCCCCATGAGCGGCTACGAGGAATACCATTACGGTAGTCGTATGCAGAATAATCTGCATTGAATAGATAGCCACGTGTCTCACCGTTACTCTTGAAGTTGCTAATGGTTTGGTCAGCTACATCTTGCTCAGAGATAGTTGGTATACCACCAGTACACTCGTCGTAAGCTGATACTTTCGCTTTGAAACTGTCGTAGCTAGCGCCTTCTGCATCAGAGAAACCACAAACCGCGTCGTCAGTCAGTTCAACAGTATCAGACCAAATCCACTGTTGTGCGCCTTCGTCAGTGGTTGTTTCTGTTTCGTAGAACTTCAGAGACCATGTGTCAGTACCCTGTTCAACCAACGCCCAGTACCACTTGTAGTCATCTTCAGGGTACGAGATTACAACGTAACCATCTTCAATTGCCCAGTTATCGGTGTAAGTATCACCACTATTACCTTTAGTAACAGTTACAGTGTTGTCCGCGTGGAAGTAGTAATCACGAGTATCGCCATCGCCTCTTACACGTTTGAAGTTTTGCTCTGAAACCATCTCGCTGGTGATAGCAGTTGCACCGCCACATGCAGTGATTGCAGACTCAAATTGCTCAAATGTAGCAGAACCATCATCGTCATCATCTTCAGTCGTACACTTAGATACAGGTACATCTGAAGCTGCTAAAAATGCATCTCTCGCTGTTTCATTAAAGAATACAGATTCGTCTTCTTCTGGTACGCCAGCTTTCTCAAGAGAACCTAAGTGAAGCTTGCCTTCGAAAACGCTGAATAGTACATGAGCAGAATCTTGGTCAAACTTCTCTCCCCATGCTTCTAGAGCGGCATCAGGAACGGTGAATAGAATAAACTCTTCACCGTTTTGTGACTCTAGCGTCCAAGTTGAAGAAGCGACACGTACTGCTTCTCCGTCAGACCAGTTCATAGAGTAAAAATTAGCCGTGTTGTCAGTGACAAGTTCAACGGTCACATCCCAGCCTACAGCGGCACCAACAAAAGTATTCGGATCAGCGACTTCTCCAACACTCGTAGCAACTTGGATCTCTGCTAGAGACGTACCGTCAGGTCCACTCGTTTCGTTTTCACCACGAAGTACCCAAGGGCTCCAATTTGTCCATAAGTAGTAAGCGTCATTTTGTGGAGCAAAAGTTAGTACAGTGCTTTGTGAACCTTCTGGATACGTAGCAGTTTCATCCTCTACAAAATCAAGACCAAAGCTATTTTCACTAACATTGAGACCACTTAAATCAACAAGGCTACCCGTTGCAGAATAAGCAATATTAGGGAACTCAGTCGGGTATGCCGTTAGCGAGTCACTTGAAGAAAGATCGATCGTGTAAACTTCAGGGATCGCAGTCCAGCCATCGTCAGTCAATTGGTAATCTGAGTCTGAATCAGTAGGAACCGAAACTAACGAGCCATCAGATTTCAAGCGTTGTACTTGAGTTAATGACGCTGAATCACCGTTCACAGTGAAGGTTTCTACATATAGCTGCTCGATATCTTCTTCTTCGTCATCCCAAGTAGAGTAGAAGCTGCCACTTGTTTGTAAGAATTCGATAACTTCTGCAATATCCGATATGCCAACCGTTGGATCTGTAGGATCAACATCCACTTCATCTTCAACACCGTCACCATCATCATCAGTATCGGTATTATTGCCCACACCGTCACCGTCAGTATCAAGGTGTTCGTTAGGATCTAAGTCGAAGGCATCATCTTCGTCTAAGTAACCGTCATTGTCGTCATCAGTGTCGGCATTGTTACCGATCTTGTCACCGTCAGTATCGACAGATTCTGTTGGATCTAATGCGAATGCGTCATCTTCATCGGCAACACCGTCACCATCGTCATCAGTATCGGCATTGTTACCAGTACCGTCACCATCGGTGTCTAGAGATTCCGTAGGGTCGAAATCGAATGCGTCATCGATATCAAGTACGCCATCGTTGTCATCATCGAGATCAGCAACGTCGCCTTTTCCATCTAGATCTGAATCTAAGTGTTCTGCTTTGTTGAATGGAAGAGCATCGACGTCATCGTTGTAACCATCGTTATCATCATCATCGTCTAAGGTTTGATCACCTAGACCATCTTCATCGAAATCAGACCAGTTTTCTGCGTCATCTTTGAAGGCATCATCAGTGTCTGCGACGCCATCTTTATCGCTATCAATATCCGCTTCACCTGATTTGTTGAATACAACGTCATCTAGGTTTTGGCTATCGTCTTCGATAACTGTTTTGATTTTTTGGTTAACAGTCGCGATGTTATCTAGCAACTCGTTCGTGCCATCGTCATCATTTGCTGCTGTTTCTAAGTCATCAGTGGTTTCTGGAAGTACACCTGCAGCGACAATACTACGAGCGCCAAATGCAGCTTCTGTATTGTTTTCTTCTTTGTAATCACTTAATACGGCATCTTCTTCGATACCTAGCTCTAAAGCGACATTTTGAACCGCGGTATCTATGTCTTCAGCTTGGCCAGATTCAAGTTGTACGTGAACAAGTGTCGATAGAGGGGTGACATCTTGCTGGCCTGCTGGAGCTGACATCACGTAGTCACTCGCTACAGCATTACCGGTATCTTCATCGATAGTTTCACCTTTAATCGCACGTACGACTACAGCGTATTGCTCTGGGTTTTCAATACCATCAACGTTTAAATTGGCTTTACCACCATCACCTGACGTAGCGGTCGGTTCGCCATCATCAAGTTGGAAGTTTCCGTTAAGATCTAGCCATACTTGCGCACCTTTTAGGTATCCGTCGATTGCGGTTACGCTATAAGAAGAGCTGCTGGCAGCATCACTTGAAGAACTCGAATCAGAGTCACTTCCACAACCCACTAAGCCAACTGACGCTGTTAGTCCTAGTGCTATCACTAATTTATTTTGCTTCATTAGTTTTCCCTAATATTACCAATGCAAATGGTTCGACCGGAAACATAAATTAGAGAGAAGTGATATTCAACGGAGTACTTTCGATTGAATTTTGGATATGAATCTTAACCTTTGGGTGATTTTAACGAGAGGTGTGCTTTATAAGTGATCGCTAATTGACTGAGATGTAAAAAGTTATCATTAGAATTATCATTAAACAGGGTGTCATGCTGAAAAGTTAGTGGGATGTTAATTTGTTATGTTACAGAGCTTCGTATTGTTTTTTGTGTGATCAATATCACCAAATTACCACTTCTATTGACAATGTCATGACAATTATTTAAGGGTGGTATCTCTTTGGGTGGTTTGACCAATGGGTAGGGAGGGGAAGTTGAGTTCATTTGCGGAAAAATGCTCTTACGTGGTAAGAGCATTTTATAGCAGGGATGTCGAAGAGTATGTATTAGATGGCTAACTGAAACCAACCTTTAAGGTCGCTAACGACATTATTTAGCATTACATTGCAGCTTCAAAAATGGCTGAAATCTCTTCATGAGTTGCTTGTTTCGGGTTAGTGAAGCCACACGCGTCTTTCAGTGCGTTGTCTGCAAGAATAGAAATATCTTCAGACTTAGCACCTAGATCTTTCAGGCCTGCAGGAATGCCTACGGCCTTAGATAGTTCCATGATTGACTCTAATGCTGCTTCTGCACCTTGCTCTGCTGTCATGTTTTCAACATCAACGCCCATTGCTTTTGCCACATCTCGTAGACGCTCAGGGCATACTTGTGCGTTGTAGCGCTGTACATGAGGAAGAAGAACCGCATTACAAACACCATGAGGTAGGTCGTAGAAACCGCCAAGTTGGTGTGCCATGGCATGAACGTAACCAAGTGATGCGTTGTTGAATGCCATACCTGCCATGAACTGCGCGTAAGCCATTTGCTCACGGGCTTCAATATCTTCACCATTACTTACCGCTGTGCGTAGGTGAGCTTGGATCAATTCAATCGCTTTAATTGCAACAGCATCGGTAATTGGCGTTGCTGCAATTGATACGTAAGCTTCGACAGCGTGAGTTAATGCATCCATCCCCGTCGCTGCAGTTAATGAAGCTGGTTTTGCAAGCATGAGTTCAGGATCGTTCACTGAAATGAGTGGAGTCGTATGTTTGTCTACAATTGCCATTTTGATGTGGCGTTCTTCATCTGTGATGATGCAGAATCGTGTCATTTCTGATGCAGTACCTGCAGTCGTGTTAATAGCGATAAGCGGCATCATAGGTTTTGCTGATTGATCGACGCCTTCGTAGTCACCGATTTTTCCGCCATTGCTTGCTACAAGCGCAATACCTTTCGCACAGTCGTGTGGCGAACCGCCACCTAATGAAATAACAAAGTCGCAGTCGTTTTCTTGAAGTAATGCCAGTCCAGCATTAACGTTGCCAATGGTTGGGTTTGGTTGGGTTCCGTCAAAAACAACAGTGTCGACGCTGCGTGCTTCGAGCAGTTGCTGAACCTGGCCAACGACACCGATTTGGTTTAGTACTTTATCAGTAACGATAAGTCCTTTTTTAAAGCCTTGAGATTGAATACTGTCCATCGCGTCTGTTAGACAGCCAGCACCCATAAGATTGATTGTAGGGATAAAAAATGCACTCGCCATTGGAATACTCCGTAAATATTATGTTTTGAATTGCAGTTATCATCGCTAGTCCATGTAAATAAAATATTGATCTAAAACAACAATCAAAACCAATATACCTCTTTGTGGTTATGCTTGTGATATTCATCATGTAGCAAACGTTTAGCTAATGTCACTTTCTAGATATTGATTTAGTAAATGCTTTAGTAGGGGATGTACCGTTTTCAATGCGGATAGAATTTAAAAAGCCCAGCGAGAGCTGGGCCTTTGAATTTTTGATTTTGGGGCAGATAACTGATTACGAATCGGAGAGAGAGTCACCGTCTTGTTCGTGCTCTTCTACTTCGGATTGGTCGATACTTTCCTGCGATTCGTCATCATCGTAATACTTCACTAAAAAGGGTGTCAGCATGACAGATGAGGGTAGGAAATGCTTCATAGACTAAACTCCTCGCGTTGAATTTCCTTCATCCTATAAACCTTCAAAGTGACAAAAGATGTTCTCGATCATGCCTGCGTTTAGATTATGCACTTGAGGCATATGTTTGGTCGAAAGTTGCTAGTTTTGTCACGTTATCAACGATAAATCTCATCCCAAGGTGGTGTGCCTTGACCTAGCTTGGCATGGAGGAAGTCAACGAACACCCTAACTTTTAACGGTAAGTATTTTCGCTCTGGGAACATAGCGTAGATTGAATGTTCCGGTAAAGGAAACCCTTTTAATATAGGCTTTAGTTTTTTCGATGCGATGTCTTTGCCAACTAAAAAGGTGGGGAGCTGAGCAATGCCTAATCCCGAAAGTAGCGCTTGTCGAATGGCTTCACTGTTGTTGACCTTGAGGTTTCCTTTGGGAAGCACCTTAACCCTATCCGTTGGGCCATCAAACGACCATTCACTCCCGCCCTTAAAGTAGGAATACTGTAGGCAGTTATGATTGACTAAGTCACTTGGCTTCTCTGGTTCACCGTGCTTCTCAAGATAGAGCTCTGAAGCACATAACATGCTGTAGCAGGGGGCAATACGTTTTGCGACTAAGTTTGAATCAGGTAGGTTTCCAATTCGAATCGCCATGTCGAAGCCGCCTTCAATCAAATCGACCATTTGATCCTCTAGCGAAAGGTTAATCTCGACTTGCGGGTGCTCTTCAAGAAATTCAGCGATTAACGGAGCGATATGAAGCACGCCAAAAGACATGGGAGCTGTAATAGATAGCTTGCCTTGAGGGGAGCCTTGTAGCTCGCTAACGGCGTCCAGCCCTTCTTTCGCTAATGTATTCGCTTGTGATGCGTAATCGTAATAGCGAAGTCCTGCTTCTGTCAGGTTGAGCCTTCGAGTGGTTCGGTTGAGTAGCCTAGTACCAAGTTGATCTTCTAGCTGGTTGATGCGCTTACTGACCGCAGACTTAGTAAGATTGAGTTTTTCGGCAGCAAGTGAGAAGCTGCCGCATTCGACAACGGTGACAAAAACAGGAATACAAGAAAAGTGATTCATAAATTTAGTTGACCAAAACTCAACAATAAGTTTCTTTTAGTGAGTATTATCAATGAATATAAAACAATTTAAACTTAGCTCCAATTAGATAAGGAACAAATATGAAGTACGATTGGATCTTTTTTGATGCGGATGAAACCTTGTTTCACTTTGACTCTTTCAAAGGCATGCAGTTAATGTTTTCTCGATTTGGAATTGAATTTTCTAAGCAGGATTATCATGACTACCAACAAGTCAACTTGCCTTTATGGGTGGATTACCAAAATGGCGTCATTGATGCCCATCAGTTGAAACATACCCGATTTGAAATATGGGCAAAGAAATTAGAAACGACGACTGCAGAGTTAAACACCGCATTTTTGGCCGCAATGGCGGACATCTGTACTTTATTACCTGGCGCGAAAGAGCTGATTGAATCTCTTCATGGCAAAGTCAATATGGGAATTATTACCAATGGCTTTACCGAGCTTCAAGCGATCCGTTTAGAAAAGATGGGAATGACCGATTACTTTAAGCATGTGATCATTTCCGAAGAAGTGGGTATTGCTAAGCCTGATGCCGGTATTTTTTCTCATGCTCATCGAGTTGTTGGCGAGCCAGAAAAGCAAAGAATGTTAATGGTGGGGGATAACCCGCATTCCGATATTCTTGGCGGGATGAATTTTGGCATTGAAACTTGTTGGTTAAATACCGCAGAAAGTGAAGCCCCTGAAGGGGTCAAACCTAGCTATCAAGTGACTTGTCTTAAAGAACTACAAGGGATTTTACTCGGTTAGTTTGCCTGTATGTTCTATGATTTTGGCGTACTCAATGTGTGCGCCATCTCTGCCTTTCCTTTTCACTTTATATAGCGCCTCATCTGCTTGATGCAGCATGCCTTCGTTAGAATAATGACCCAACATATGGTTTGGGAACACCGCGCCTCCGATAGACAGTGTGAGATGATCGCTACATAGCGAGCTCTTGTGCTCTATCATTTGAGCTTTGACTGAAAAAAGTAAGTCTTTTATTTTGGTTTCAAGTAAAGGCTTTGATTGAGCCTTAGACAAAATAAGAAATTCATCCCCCCCATAACGGAAAACTTTATCGTACCTTTCGTCGAAACAGCGCTTGAGTAATGTGGCGACTTGAACCAACACTTCGTCACCGCGCACATGCCCATAGCTATCATTGAACTGTTTGTAGTAGTCGATATCAATCAAAAGTACCGATAGCGAGTGCTCCTGTCGGTTTTCATTACGCCAACGGTCTAACGAACGGTTCAGTGACAAGCGGTTCAATAAACCACTTAATGGATCAATTTGTACGAGCGCCTTGAGTTCTTTTTTCTGAGCTTCTAACTGCTTTTTTTGAAGCTTATTCTGAATGTCGATGGCGATGTATGAACACAAATGCTTGACCAAGGAAAAGTGATAATCCTGATACGCGTGGTGTTGATGCGTTTGAATCGTTAGCACGCCAAGTACCGAATTCTCCAGTATTAAAGGGACCATGATAACCGACGGGTAGTCTTCATCTGTCTTGCCGACAAAGGCTTGCTCGGTAGGTGTTTTGTCTAGCAGCTGATTTAATACTGATGACGAGAACTGCCCATGAATATAGGGCGTCTTGTTGTTGATGCAATAGGTACTCAGCGTCGATTCATTAGAACATTGAATCGAGAATGGTGGCAGCAACTCTCCTAAATCGACAAACTGGTTGTACTCCAAAACATTATTGAATGGGTCATACATTCCAATGGCTAGGCAGTCTACTGGCATGATGGTATTAAGATCTTTATATAACCTCATTACCATATCCGTGAAGTCTGCGTGTGAACTTAGGTATTCACCAAATGAGGAAATCAGAGTTAAGTTTTTAGCAAGCGACTGAGCATTTTCTAATTCAGGCCTTTCCGAGTGTAATCGATAGAGCTGAGAAACGGCTTTATGGTTACTGTCTGAGTGCTGTTGTAGCGCTTTTGATTGCAGCTCAAACGCTTGAGCCACCATCCGGTGCTTTTTCTTGAGGTCATGTTCATATTGGCTGAGCGTAACCAATACCTCTGCAAAAAACTTGAGCGAAGCCGAGTCACTGTATTGTTCTGTCAGTTCAATGGCTTGGCTAAGGTAAGGCTCAAGCTTGTTGAAGTGTTGATGTTCGACGGCACAAGCGCAGTACTCTTTTAAGGTACAGATTAGAAAGAACGTTTCATTAAGCGATCTGGCACATTCTATCGCACGGGTAAACGCGTTCAATGCTGCGTTAATATCCTGATTTATTTCCAAGTGGGAAGCATAGGCGCTGAAATAAAAATATTCGCCGATCACGTTCGGATATTGCTTCAGTGCGTTTCGATACAAGGCAAATAGCTCGTCAGCTTTTTGGTAGTTGCCGAGTTTAGTGTTGACGAACGCTAAGTTGCTCAGAACGGGCATTGAGGTGATAGAACTTGGCTCGGAATTTTGTTTGAACGCGAGGTCAAAGTAATAGTGTGCTTTGGAGTAATCCTCAGTTTCAAGAAAGATGTAACCGAGGTTGTTGTCTATGCGACAAGTCAGTTTGTCATTGCCTAACGAATGACACTCTCGAGCTTTTGTAAAAGCGACAATGGCTTCGGAGTAGCTGCTTAATCGAACCAAAGCGACACCTACTCCGTATTCTACATAGTATTTCATCCCTGGTATTTCGCTGTTGTTACAACGGCTTAACGCGGTAGCAAACTTATTCAGAGCCTCTGGGATGAGACCTTCCCTGAGTGTGCGAAAACCTTGGAAAAAGAATGTTACTGAACCAGGAATGCTGAGCTCTCTCACAAGGGCTTCATGTTCCAATTCCGATTGAATGCATTGTATCTGCTGGGCACTTGCTGCCTCAATTACATCGTTGAGTCGCTGACATATAGAGTGGACAAAATGCTGAGCAGGCTTCATAAATCAAATACACGGGAAGAGTAGAAAGATAGATATTGTGCGTCGTATTGTATGTGGTGAAAAGTTAAACCTATCATTTATTCCGATGGGAGGTATGATACGCGCTGCTTGATAAGCACTTTGTTTTACTACTCAATAGTTTAGGATTTATCATGTTCGCTCGTCATCGGTTTACAGTATTTGGCTGCTTAGCAATATTGCTTTGGAGTTGCCTAATGGCACTATCAAGAAATGTTTCAGAACAGCTTGGGCCAATAGGTGGCGCTGCATCGATGTATACGGTCAGCTCATTGTTTCTAATATTGGTGATGGGGCTGCCTGACATTCGTAAGTTTTCAAAAACTTACCTCATTGCTGGTGGAGCGATGTTTGTGTGCTACGAGATCTTTTTGTCCCTAGCTTTGGGTATGGCAAACGATAGGCATCAAGCAGTAGAAATGGCGGTGATTAATTACTTATGGCCAGCGATGACAGTATTGGTTGCCGTTATGATGAGCAAGAAGAAAACCAATACTTTTGTTTATCCAAGTATCTTTGTGGCTTTCTTTGGCGTGGCCTGGAGCATCAGTGGGGAGCAAGGGCTTTCGGTTAGTCAAATCTCCGCGAATATCGCCACTAACCCTGCGACATACTCAATGGCGTTCTTTGGTGCAATAATCTGGGCGGTGTATTGTAATTTCACTCAAAAAGTGGCGAAGGGACAAAATGCGATTGTGCTGTTTTTCATCGCGACGGCAATGACTCTCTGGATTCAATATGCACTGAGCAATGAAACTGGGATGAAATTTACGGTCGAAGCGAGTATCGACTTGTTGCTCGCTGGGTTAGTCATGGGATCAGGCTATGCGTTGTGGAATGTCGCGATTCTGGGCGGGAATATGGTTTTACTCGCGACGTTATCTTATTTTACCCCGATTTTTTCTACCTTCCTTTCATCGCTAATCTTAGGGATTTCGTTAACAGGCACTTTTTGGCAGGGTGTCGTTATGGTGACTCTTGGTTCTTTTGCTTGTTGGTGGGTGACTCGAGAGAGAAAAGAAGTGCAATCTGTCCAACAACACGACCTGCCATGATTGCGAGTCGTTAACTCGCAATATTCAAATTGAGTTGAAGGTCGTAGGGTAATTGAGAAAGACGGCGTTGCAATCGGCGGCGCGTTCTTTCTAGTTCATCGACTTCAATCGTATCCGTGTCGCTGTGAATATCCACGTTCACACGTAGCTCTTGACCTACCTTAGTGACTCCCGTCAGCTCTAAATCCTGCTGAGCGTCTTTATCAACGGCAATAACATTTTGATCGACGGTTTCGCATATCTCTTTGTTTGCTGACATCATCAGTAACTCTCTCATTGCTTCTTTCAGCATGTCGAAAGGCACTTTAATAAAGTAGAAAGACATTAACAGCATCATCAGGGGATCCGCGTAAACTGCGTATTGGCTAAATGGTGATAGTGCTACCATCCATGCCACCACAAAACCGGCTGTAACCGCCACACTTAAAAGTGTATCCATTTGCCACTGTTTCGATTCCGCACTGATTAAGCCTGATGAAAAATGGCGACTTTTTCTCGCGATGTACCACCAAGCGTATCCGCAACCAATTACGTTGACGACACCGAAAAGCGTTGCAATGGAAGCGTCAACTTCGCGCCCACCTGAAAATAACGCGACGATCGCTGAATACAATGAATAACCCACAACAAGTAAAATGACCAAGGCCTTGATTGCGATAACAATTGGTTCTATTACTGCACGGCCAAAAGGGAAGTTTGAGTCAGAAGGACGATTGATGTAACGAGAGGCTGCTAGTGACAATAAAGTTAACAGCAAACTGATTAGAGAGTAGACACCATCAAACATGATAACCAGTGAGCCAACCATAAGACCAAGTATCAAGCCCCCCAATGCAAACCCAGATGCTAAAAGGGCTGAGAAGGTCAGTACACGGTTTTCATTTTGGCTTTTCCTGTCACACATGTTGATTTCCTACGTTTGAACACACTTCAATTGTTCGCATACGTAGGAAAATTTACAATGTTTTATCGAAGCGACGAATAGTCCTTCTTTAATGTGATTTGTATAAGTATTTATATTTCAAAGGGTTAAATAAATCAGGTGCTGGCAGTAATTTTGACGCTGACTGATTTGTGAGCAAGCTGGAAATGCAAATAAACCTTTAGAAATCGAATAAGTAGTCACTGAGCTTGTCTGCGAGCCAACTCATTCCTGGGTGCTCAGACATGCCCGCGGCAGTAAACATACAGTAATCTTCTTGCGTAAGACCATAAGTGTGTTTGATAACCGCGATCTCTTGTTTTCTTAGTAGATGTCGAATTAATGGCTCAGGGAGTACCCCCCAAGCTTCTTCTTTTAAGATGGTATCCAGCATGTAGTCAAAGCTAGAGAAACCGATATAACGGCGGGAAAAAGGTTCGAGTTCTGGGTTATCTTTTTCATTAAGGTAAACCATGGTCGCTTGCATAGCGTTCCGCAGTTCTTCGTCTGAAACTCGGCGCATTGCGCTGAGTGGGTGTCCTTTCTTACACACAGACATTAAGCGTATTTTGCCCAGAGGGTTATAAGTGATACGAGGGTCATCTACACGCTCATAATCAACACCAAAAGCGAAATCGACCTGTTGAGTTTCTACAAGGTTGGCAAGGTCACCACTTGAGGCAAGCACAATGTTAAAGGAAGTTGAAGGATAGCGGTTATTGAGTCTATGGGATAAATCCTGCCACATGTCATCGGGCAATGAGTCATCTCGAGCGATCCATATTTCGGCGTTAAACTCCCCTGAAACTTGAGCGCACGTTTGCTTGATTCTGGCTGCGGTCACCAACATGCTTTCGCAATCTTTGTAAACGGCTTTACCGGCTTCCGATAAGGTCACATGATTACCAGAACGAACGAACAACTCCACGTCTAACTCTTTTTCCAACGCTTTAATCGCCATGCTTAATTTGGTTCGATTGCACTCGAGCTGGCGAGCGGCTTCAGAAACAGAGCCTAGATCGGCAACAGAGCAAAAGGCTTGGATTTGAGAGAGGTTCATGTAATGTCCAATGAAATAACAGGGGGCAACCAGTATAATAATCGATTATTGTGCTAGTTATCTTAGAATTTATCCATCATTGGGTGATAACTCTATGACGGAAAGGACAATTTAGTTTACCCTGAGAGGGTTCCTAATATACAAGAAGTAATGATGGAGGCCATGATGGCGAACGAATGGGACGAATACGCACAAGATTGGGAAAAAGACCAAGCGACTGGTGTATTCGCGCAATCAGTATTTGAGCAATTGCAAAAGCTTATTGATCTAGATGGAACCCGTGTTTTAGATTTTGGTTGTGGTACGGGACTATTGAGCCAAAAACTTTCTCCTTTAGTTAAAGAAATTGTTGCTATCGATGGCTCAGAAGCAATGATTGAAGAACTCGATAAAAAAGAGTTATCCAACGTTGAGCCGGTTGTGGATTTTCTTACACGAGGTATTGCCGCTCAGCACCCTGCGTTTAGAAATCAATTTGATGCTGTCGTGGCGTCATCGGTGTGCGGTTTTATCCCAAATCTGCAAGACACTGTGAGCATGATTTATACTCTGCTTGAAGAGGACGGTTTGTTCGTACATTGGGATTGGTGCGTAGAAAGTGATGATGAAGAGTTTGGTTTAACACGTGCGAAATCTATTAACGTATTAACTGCAGCTGGCTTTTCTAATGTGGAAGTGACCACGCCATTTTCCATAGATACAAAGAAAGGTAAGCGCCTTGTCTTAATGGGCGTTGGCTACAAATCTTCAATGAGCAGTACGGTTCATTACGAGTAACAATCATCGGTAAGCGGTATTTGTTTTGGATTCTTCCTAATCGCTCATCATGACGTTAGCGTGATTAAAAAATAGCCTTTGGTGTTTTCGCCAAGGGCTATTTTTTTGCCACCAACAAACCTTAACCCTAATGCTTAAACCCATTCCTGCCCATATTAGAAACGTCGCGGTTTTTACCAAATTTAGAAAGTTGGTCGCAAAGTACTCGTTTTCCAAATTGGAAATTAATTGTTAATTATACTTCATTAGTGGAAATGACTAAGGGTAAGTAAAATAAGACCATAACAACAAAAGGGGTAATTTATGAGCCACGAACATTCTCAATTGCAAAAACGTTTCTCGGACATTATTTCTGACGCTAACTTATCTCCAAAACAAAAATCCAATTACTTGGCGTTAGAGGCAGAAGCTAGCCTTCCATACATGGAAATAAGCGCTGAAGCTAAGCTCGCCCTTGAAGAAGGGGTGTTGTGCGATATGTTTGAGGGCCATGCACCATTTAAGCCGCGTTATGTCTTACCCGATTATTCTAAGTACTTACATCAAGGCTCAAAGTATTTAGAACTTAACGCGGCGACCAATTTTGATGAAGCATTGAATATGCTGACGATCTTGTATCATCACGTGCCATCGGTGACCTCAATCCCAGTTTATCTTGGCCAACTTGATGATGTGTTGATGCCGTTTGTTGGGGATTTGACGGATGAACAGGTCTATCAAAAGCTGAAACTATTCTGGATCATGTTAGATCGCACCTTACCGGATGCATTTATGCATGTGAATATTGGCCCTTCAGACAACATCGTATGTCGCACGATTCTTAAAGTCGATGCGGAACTGAAGCAGATCGCGCCAAATCTAACATTCATGTATGACCCAGCGGTGACCCCAGACGATTTACTTCGTCAAGCGGCTTCGAATATATGTGAGTGCAGCAAGCCCCACATTGCCAACTACCCAGCACACGCAGGCGCGTATGGTGACAAGCGATTTGGCATTGTAAGTTGCTACAACTCGCTTCCTCTAGCGGGTGGTTCTAATACATTGGTTAGAATGAACCTTAAAGAAGTTGCGTTGAAGGCTAACAACATTCAGGAGTTTCTAGAAGAAACGCTTCCTAGCTATAGCCAAGTAATGGTTGAGCTGATGGATGTGCGTAGTGAATTCTTACACGAAAAATCCAATTTCTTTGAAGGCTTCTTAACAAAAGAGGGCTTAATCGAAGAAGCTCGTTTTGCGCCTATGTTTGGCATATACGGTATGGCAGAAGCGGTCAACAACCTAATGGAAAAAGAAGGTTGTCATGAACGTTACGGACACGGCGAAAAAGCGAATCAACTAGGGCACACCATTTCAGAGAAACTGGCTAAGCTAGTGGATTCTATGCCGGTAAAATATGGGTTGGATGGCAAAGCCTTATTGCACGCCCAAGGTGGCATCAGCTTAGATAAGGATGTGACACCAGGTGTGCGAATTCCTTATGGTACAGAGCCTGATCCGGTTTCTTACGTGCGCGCTACGGCAGGGCATCACCAGTTTTATACATCGGGGATCAGCGATATCTTGACGATCGATGAGACGGTTAAGTCGAACCCTGAGGCAATGTTCAACTTATGCAAAGGTGCCATTCATGCAGGTTATCGCGAGTTTACCGCTAACGTTGCTTCCAACGATCTAGTCCGTGTAACAGGGTACATGATCAAGTTGTCTGAAATTGCTAAGTACGACGACGAAGGGTCTCGCACTAACACGACATTTCTTGGGAATGAGGCAGCGAAAAATACCGGCATTCTGGACCGTAAACCGAGAGTCGCAAGTATTGAGATGTCTCCGGTTTATGAATAGTTTTCTGATCTAACAACTCATGGCTAGGGTTATTAAAAATAATAAGACAGAAAAACAAGCGAAGGTCAGCCGTGTGCTGACCTTCTCTTGTGTTGACGGACCTGGAAATCGCTTGGTGCTTTTTCTGCAAGGTTGCAATTTTGATTGCATCACATGCCACAATCCTCACACCATTAATCACTGTAATCATTGCGGTGACTGTGTTGAACCTTGTCCGAGCGGTGCGCTTAGTATAAATGAACGTGGCCATGTTGAATGGGATGCGACGAAATGTACTCACTGTGACAAGTGCATTGAAGTTTGTGATCATAAATCCAGCCCCAAAATCACCCAGATGTCCGTCACTGAGGTTGTCAAACTCATCCACTTCAATCGCTTTTTCTTGAATGGCGTAACGGTATCCGGTGGTGAAGCAACAATGCAGTTGCCTTTCATTATCGACCTGTTTAAAGCAATAAAAGAAAACGAAGAGCTCTCTCACTTAACCTGTTTTATCGACAGCAATGGTTCACTCCCTATCAGTGGGTGGCAGCGTGTTTTGCCCTACTTAGACGGTGTAATGGTGGATTTGAAGTCGTGGCAAGACGATACCCACCAATGGTTAGTAGGCAGAAGTAACCACCGAGTGTTTAAGTCTATTCAATGGCTCGCCGATCACGACAAATTGCATGAGGTTCGTTTACTTCATATTCCGGGGAAAAGCGACCTAGATAGTGAAGTTGTTGCGGTTGGCGAATACCTAAAGCGTTTACCGCCGAAAGTGCAAATCCGCCTGAATGCGTTTCAGCATCATGGTGTTCAGGGTGAAGCGTTAGAATGGCCAAAGTGTAGCGAAGAACAAATGAGCGCATTCCATGAGCAGCTATCTGTGTTTGTGCAACGGCCCATTATCACGCCAAGCGTATATGTTTAACCTCAGTTATTGAACAGGTAGAGAGCTTTCTAGGAATTGATCCCTTAACCATTTCATCGCTTGATCGTTCATATTAGGTTTACTCCATACCAAGCTGTAGGCGACTTTTCCATAGTCGAATGGAAGGGGTTTGCTAATGAGTCCCTTTGCTTGAAGAGCTTTCTGAGACCAAGCCTTAGAGCAGGTGAAGAGTAATTCCGTATGATGGCACATGACTGCCGCAGAGCCAAAATCAGAGACTGTTACGGCGATCTCTCTGGCTTTGTGTTGCTGCACTAAGTGCTGCTCGAAGTAAGGTTGAGACAGCTCTTTATCAAGAATGGCGACATGTTGATAGTCCAGATAATTCTCGATGGTGAGTGGTTGCTTGGCAAGCGGATGAGCAGCGTCCATCAAGCAGATCATTTCGTCTGAATGAATGGTTTGCCACACTAAATCTTTATTATTGGTTGGCGGCTGGCTTATATCGTGCGGCAGTAAGATAAAGTCGATTTGCCCACTGAGTAAAGCATCAAACCCCAACTGTTCCTTCGAATAAACCGTTAAAGAAGCTTTTGGCGCTGACTGAGTGGTGATGTTACCTATTATTGGCGCAAACAACTCAAATGTGCTTTCACGCATCGCTAGGCTAAAGCTTCCTTGGTACTCGACAGGAGAAAAGCTTTTTTGGTGCAATAGCCCGTTCATACTCGACAATATTGCGTGAACTGTCGGGGCAATTTGAATCGCGAAAGGTGTCGGGATGAGCTTGGTTCCATCTCGATAAAAAAGCTCGTCTCTGAGCAAACCTCTAAGTTGCGTTAAAGTTTTACTGACACTTGATGGACTAACGCAGAGTTGATCGGCAGTCAGGGTAACACTATGCGTATTGAGCATGATGTGAAGCGCGGTTAAGTGCTTTAAACTTACGCGGGATAAATGCAGGTAATCCATTGAAATAGCTCAGTAAATGATAACGAACTTAGTATAACGTTTACTGAGCATATAAGAACAATAGATTTATCGCCAGGTGAGAGTTATGAAATGACTTGCTCGATCTCTTCAAGTACTTCCGGGTTGGCGATTGCACCAATGTTTTTGACTTCTTGCCCATGGACAATTTGTTTAACGGCTAGCTCGACGAGCTTCCCTGATTTGGTTTTTGGGATTTGGCTGATGGAGTAAATCGATTTAGGTACATGTCTTGGTGAACATTGCTTTCTAAGTAAAGATCGAATGAGAGCTTCTGTCTTTTCATCAAGAACTTGTTCAGCCGCCATTTGTACAAAAAGTATGATGGACTCATCGTTCTGTTCTTTGCGTCCTACGGCAATAGAGTCGGTGATCTCTGGCATTGCGTTCACTTGCTGGTAGATTTCTCCTGTACCAATACGTACTCCGCCAGGGTTCAGAGTTGTATCACTTCTTCCGTAAAAAAGCATACCGCATTCAGGTGTCTGTTTAACATCGTCGCCATGATGCCAAATCCCTTCGAATTTATCCCAATATGCCGCATGATACTTTTCACCATCGTCATTCCAAAAACCGATAGGCTGGTTAGGAAAGCTGTTGTGACAGGTGAGCTCTCCACGTTGATTCACGACAGGTTGGCCATGTTCGTTCATCACTCTTATATCTAACCCTAAGCCACTTCCTTGGCACTCCCCCCTAAAGACAGGGCTAATGGGGTTGCCTAATACAAAGCACCCGCATATATCGGTACCGCCGGAAATAGAGGCAAGATGAAGATCGGGCTTGACGTTCTGGTACACGAAATCGAACTGTTCTGGGTAAAGCACAGAGCCGGTTGAACATAAGGTCTTTAAATCGGATAGATCAAAGACGTCTGAAGGCGTAAAATCGGATTTTTGAAGGGCCTCTAAATATTTGGCAGAGGTTCCAAATAAAGTGATTTGATGTTTAGAAGCTAAACCCCACAGTACGCTTGGAGATGGGTACATAGGGCTACCATCAAATATGACGAGAGTCGCACCACTCGCTAGGGCAGAGACATGCCAATTCCACATCATCCAACCGCAAGTCGTGTAGTAAAAGACTCTATCTCTAGGTTTGATATCACAGTGTAATTGGTGCTCTTTGAGGTGGTTTATAGTCGTACCACCGACCGAGTGAATAATGCATTTAGGTTTTCCAGTGGTGCCGGAGGAGTAGAGTATGAATAGGGGATCATTGAAGCTAACTCTAGTAAAGCCTAGTGCTTTAGGAGCGTTTAACGATTCCATGTTGCTCCACGACAAAACAATGGGCGATGTATCGACTTGAGCAGCATAGTGGATCTCGCAGTTTGAGATTAAGCTTGGGAGCTGAGCGATAATGGCTTGATTCTTTTCCCTCATATCGAAAGTTTTGCCATTAAAGGAATAGCCGTTACAGCAGAAAAACACTTTAGGTTGGACTTGGCTAAATCGCTCAATAACGCTCTCAACGCCGAAGTCGGGGGAGGTAGATGTCCAGACCGCACCAAGGCTTGTCGTTGCCAGCATAGCGATCAGAGTTTCCGAGATGTGAGGCAGGTATCCGGCTACGACATCCCCTTGCTTGATCCCTTGCTGTTGTAACCATTGTTGTACGCAAGAGACTTTTTCGGACAATTCTTTCCACGTCAGAGTGTGACCATCACCATTTTCATTTTCGAAAATCAGCGCAACCTCGTCACTTAACTGTTCCGAATACGACAATAAATTTTCTGCGTAGTTGAGTTTAGCCTGAGGAAACCATTGGGTATCTCTAGCCGATAGAAAGGTATCCCACTTGGCCTCATCGTCGATGGTTGTGAGGTTTCCTTTCTCTCCGATTAGCTGACAATAGTTCCAGACTTCTTGCCAAAACTGAGCGGAGTCCTTGACTGACCATGCTTGAAGCTGAGCGTAATCTTCAATGCCACCGACTTTATTTTGGAGTCGCTGAATAAATTCGTTGAGATTCGACTGCTGAACTCTTTGCTGAGTAGGCACCCAAATTGGCTGAGTAGACGGCATAACATTCCTTGAGAGTCCATTCGTTAATTGTATTAGTTTTGTTATAAAAACCTCGAATGTCAAAAAAAGGCGAAATTTTACCCTGCTGATAAATAAGGTAAAAAACTACAAATGTAAAATAAATGTTACAGATGTTGTTTGTTTAAAATTCCACCAACCATTGGCAGGAACAAATCGAGTAGATAGGCTTAAAAGTAACTCAATTGGAAAGGAGGGAGTGATGAGTAAGTATCATTCCAAGCCAGTAAATGCGGCAGGGATTGTCGATTGGAGCCATGAAGAAGATTTGATATGGCGTGACTTGCTGACTCGGCAGTTATCCGTCGTAGAAGACCGCGCGTGCCGTGCTTATCTTGAAGGTTTGGAAACGCTAAACCTGTCGGTGGATCGGGTTCCACAATTACCAGACATTAATCGCGTATTGATGGAGAAAACGGGCTGGCGAGTTGAACCTGTACCTGCGTTGATTAATTTTGATCGGTTTTTTGGCCTGCTGTCTGAGAAAAAATTTCCAGTGGCTACGTTTTTGAGAAGCCGTGAAGAGTTTGATTATTTGCAAGAACCTGATTTTTTTCATGAGGTGTTTGGTCATTGTGCAATGCTTACTCACCCTGACTTTGCTTCGTTCACGCATCGATATGGCCAATTGGGCGTCACTGCAACCAGTAAAGAACGGGCATATTTAGCTCGTTTGTATTGGTTCACCGTTGAATTTGGGTTAGTTAAAGAAAACGGCCAAACAAAAATTTATGGCGGAGGCGTATTGTCTTCTCCTGGAGAAACCGTGTATTCGCTAGAAAGCGAGGTTGCGCTTCGAAAAGCATTCAAGGTCTCAGATGTGCTTAGGACCCCTTATAGAATCGATATTATGCAGCCGGTTTATTATGAGTTAAGTGACATTTCGGACCTTTACCAGTTAAGCCAAATGGATCTGATGGAAAGCGTTCATCAGGCGATGGCACTTGAATTATACCCACCACTATTTGAACCAAAGGAAGTAACACATGCTTGATGAATTACGTTGTGAAGCTTGTAGCGTGGATGCTATGGCGCTGTCGAAGGAAGAACGAGAGTTACTTTTGACAGAGCTTAATGGCTGGACAATGCTTGAAAGGGATTCGATTCCTCAGTTAGAAAAAGTCTACAAATTCAAAAACTTTAAATTGGCGTGGGCATTTAGTAATCGAGTCGCTGAATTGGCAGAAGATGAATTCCATCACCCTTCGATTTTATTGGAATGGGGAAAAGTGACAGTAACATGGTGGAGTCATTCTATTAAAGGGCTACATAAGAATGACTTTATCTGCGCAGCTAAATGCGATTCATTGATTGAATAAATCCCTTTTCGTCACATCTCTTTAAACTGAATTACCTCCTAGCTTGATAAGTTCCCCTTCATATCTTATCAAGCTATTTTCATGTCTGTTACTTGAGCGGAAACCTTAGGCTCACCTGTTAAGCTCGCATCGTTACTCGCACTATTATTTTCAAATAGGGCGATCACTTCTTTTAAGCTCACGGGCTTGGATTTTAAATACCCTTGGATGTAGTCGCAGCCGAACCCATTCAATATTGAAAGTTGAGTATCAGTTTCGACGCCTTCCGCGACCACTTTTAGTGAAATAGTATGTGCCATGTTGATAATGGCTTTGCACAACTTGCTCGACTTATGACTTGGTTGGTCAATATTATCGATGAAGGTTTTGTCCATTTTTAGAATGTCGATAGGGTAATCGCACAGAACAGACAGAGAAGAGAAGCCGGAACCAAAATCATCCAGGTAGATGGTAACGCCGAGCTTGCGAATCTCCTCAAGCGCCTCAATGGTGCATTCAGAATTACTCAACAATAGAGATTCGGTAATCTCGACGCCGAGCAAATGTGCTGGGAAATTTGAATGGTGTAATTCATTGAGTAGCGTGTGCACAATATGATTCGATTCAAACTGCTTTGCAGAGACGTTGATGTTGATCCTCGGCACATCAGTGATCAGTGGGTTTAGCCAAAGTTGCTCTAAGGTTCGACAGGCTTCTTTCACAACCCAATCGCCAATTCTAATGATCAACCCTGTTTCCTCGGCGATAGGGATGAAGTCGGCAGGAGAAATCGAACCAAAATCATGATGTTCCCAGCGAATAAGCGCTTCGATGCCTTTGAAGCTTTGTGTTTTCTGACAAAATATAGGTTGATAAGCGAGAGATAACTGCTGTTGCTCCGTGGCGAGAGTCAGTTCTTGCTCAAGAGTAAATCTCTGTTTTGCTTGAACAAACATGGCGTCATCGAAAAATACAACCCCCTCATTGCTCGAGCGTTTCGCTTTGTACATCGCGGTGTCTGCCTCACGCAATATTTGCGCTAGGGTATACCGACGGTCCGTAACAAGAGAGACACCGATACTTGCCCCTAAATGACAAATGCGCCCGTTGATTTTGTACGGTTGAGAAATCAGATCGTTATATCGTCGTGCGATATCGTGTAAGGTCTTTTGTTCAACGTGATTATCAAGACACACCACGAATTCGTCGCCCCCAAAGCGGAAACAGATATCACCGTCGCGAGTATTTTTGTTTAGCCTACTCGCGACTTGTTGCAAGACTAAGTCCCCAATGAGGTGCCCCATAGAGTCATTGATCACTTTGAACCTGTCGAGATCAATGAATAGAACGGAAAATCCGTCAATTTCAGGATCCTGAATCTGTTTGATCTTCTTTGACAAGTGTTGGTTCAGCGCCTGACGGTTATGCAACCCCGTCAGATCATCACGGATGGCTTGTTGCTCGATAGAGCGTGTTTTGTCTTCAACTAACTTGTTG
Source organism: Vibrio profundi (assembly GCF_043642225.1). Classification (GTDB taxonomy): domain Bacteria; phylum Pseudomonadota; class Gammaproteobacteria; order Enterobacterales; family Vibrionaceae; genus Vibrio; species Vibrio profundi_A. The sequence goes on from NZ_JBHZSF010000017.1 coordinate 53,242, forward strand.
GAAATCTCTAATCTAAGGGCGTAGAAGCGCGCGCCCCACGCAACCGAGAAGGTGAGCAGTAAGATCAACAGCATGCAAGTACCGCCATAGATAAGCGTGCTGTGGCTGTTGTCTAATGTCGAGACTTCAATTCGCCATGTACTATTTAGCGCGGGAATATACAGATCTTTAGTGCGAATGACCTTTCTTTCGAGTCCTGTTTTTCTAATCAAGTCACTGTTTAAATGAGATTGAAAAATAGGGGCAGAGTCGACATTTGACGCTAAGTAAACGTTGATATTTAAAGATTGTGCGTTCACTTCGTCTTGCCAAGTAATGCCTAGAAACTCGTAGAAAGTGATGTTGGCGATAATGAATCCATCGAGTTGATTGTCTTGGTCTGACACATGTAGGTACAGCTTGCTACCGGGATAACCATCTTGCTGCACGTTTTGTGCAATCAGGTTTCCAGTTGAAAACGCTTTAGACATCGCTGAGATATCGGCACAATTGGCGTCGATGCTGATTCCCAGTGCATCGCTACCTTCAAATTGTGGGGAGACATAAAATGCGGGGAAAAGAGCTTGGTTAAATGGGCTGTTACAGACTTTAGAAACTTGAGGATTATATTGGACGCGATACCCTAGGTGACCTTGCTTTTTAGCTTGCTGCTCAAGGCTGGGAATATTGTGCGGCGATGTCTTTGGGGCCCAAAGAATAGACTGGATACCCGAATCTATTCCTGTTTTTTGGTCTAAGTAATGCTGAAACTGAGTTTGAGAGGGGCTATTAGCATGAAGAAGAAATGCTCGTGTTGAGTTCATTAGGTTACTGACAGACTCAAAAGAAGCATTGAGTGCTTTGATTTTATTATCAAACTGGATGTCGAGTTGATCTTGAAGCCGACGGGATTCATAGAAGCCGATCGTAAGGAAACTGGCAATCGCAGTCAAAATTCCTATAAACCATATGAGACTAATTGTTCTGTAACCAAAAGAACGCAACAATCGATAAAATCCAGTTAATGATCACTGAGTCTTATCATAGTGGTAAAGTTATCATTTGCAAATGATAATTGTTGCTATTTATGAAAGGTCTTATGAGTTATGGGGCTTAGCTCTCTCTGAGATAGAAAGAGCTAAGACTTCAGATGAATATTAGCGAGCGAGTTTATGATGGGCTCTTGAGAAGTGACCTGCGCAGAACGCACCTACAATGGATAACTCCCCAGCCAAACACAGTGCAGCACACACTTCCGCGAGCGCTTGAGAGTTTCCGTTACCATGTAACCCCATCAAATCGAGACAGGCCTTTTGGCTTGGTAAGCTTGTACCTCCCCCCACAGTACCAAGCATTAAGTTTGGTAGTGTGACACTGGCGTACAAGTCTCCTTTTTTGTTCAGCTCCATACGGGTCATGCCGATGGCAGATTCAGCAACGCACGCTGCATCTTGACCGCATGCAATGTATAACGCGGCTAGCGCATTCGCATAATGCGCGTTGATACCAATAGTGCCGCTTAAAGCTCCCCCGACAGTCGTCATCTGGCCAAACTGCATCATTTTTTCTGGGGTCGTATGTAAATACTTTTTCACCAACTCCGCTGGAATGTGCACTTCGGCGGTGACTTTTTTACCGCGTACACTACGTAAGGTTTGTGAATTAGCTTTTTTGTCACCAGACAAATTTCCATCTAGAAAAGCGTATTCTGGCTTAACAGGCGTATTGTGAATGATGTATTCAAATACCGCATTCGTTGCGATGGTCACCATGTTTTGACCTGAAGCGTCGCCTGTCAAAAACTCAAATACCAAGTAAACATGGTTGCCTTCGATATTAATATTAATGTCGGTGAGCTTGCCGTGAGAGGTAGTCGCTTCAGCTAATTCTTTGAAGGTTTCGTATTGAGTCACTGCCCAAGCAACAAACTGACCCGCTTCAACCAAACCATAAAATGCAAAACCTGGTGTTCTTGTTACCCCTTCGTTCAATAACATTGCGCTTGCTCCGCCACAGGCGGTGAGCAATTGAGAACCTCTGTTGTATGAGGCAACTAAAGCGGCTTCAGTCGTCGCTAACGGAACGAGATAGTCACCTTTTGCAAATAACCCATGGACGCGCAGCGGGCCTGCAATGCCCACCGGTACTTTCACTGTACCGACAAAGTGTTCAATGTTCTTTTGATAGGCTAGGCACTGCTGCTGAGTATGGGGATCGAGCAGTTCACTTTGAGCATCCGGCAAGTCAATGGATGCCCAGCGTCTGTCGATATTTTTTTCAGTTAAAAATGGGCTAGGGGTAAGCTTATTGGCAGGCTTTGAAAAATTAGGTTCGAGTTTAAGCTCTAATTCGTCTGCGGAGATATCGCCTCCTAAGATGGAAACATAGTCACGGCGGTGCAGATTGAGTTTTGGCATAGTCTTATTAGATTATTATTTTGCGCTGATTTTACCGAGTAAAATCTCAGAAACAAGCGCTGGATATAAGGAGTTACAGTTTGATCCGCTTGGCAAGATAAATCGTAGGTTATTTGCACAGAATGGGTGTCACCATTAACACCAGTTACATTGATTTAACGAGCAGATGCTAGATATGAATATCAAGTAAGCTACCTATGACTTCATTGTTACGTTCGACGACACTCGCGCCAATACGGTTGTAGCTTGAGCTTTGATTCAGTTTCATTAAAGCATCGGAGTGAGACGCAGGAGGCGGAGGTGAAGAAGACTCGTCTTTGGATTCTTCTTTAGGCAAGTCAACTTTATTGAAAGAAAGATCATTGCGCTCTTGTTCGTATTCAGAGGCTTGGTTTGCTTCAAGCGCAGCTTCTTCAGCCATCTTAGATGACTGCTGTATCAGCTGATAACCTGATTGAACCCCTGAAATTGGCATAATGACCTCAAAGCACAAACTTACATTGTAAGTTTAGAACGGTGAAATATTGTACGCAACCTCTACCGTGTAAAACCGTTTAGTTGAACAGCGCTGAGATCATTGAGTGCTCTTCGTCTGTCACGATGTCGGTCGGTTGAACATCAAGAGATTGATGTATTTCACCTTGTAGCGACTTGAGCTGTTGTGGTGTGAGTAACTGTAATTGCTGTTTTAATGCTTCAAATTGTTGTGTATTCATAGCGCTAACCTTAGCTTCTCGTTGAACGGCAGTGTTGACGAGTTGAGCGTTTTCTACTGTATTGTGTTCTTGAAGGTTTTTTAGTTTTAAGCTCTGAAAAATGTTGGAGTTTGAGTGAGTTCCTTTCATAACAAAACTCATTTTCCAAATGATGATGACCACTATAAGTTTTGGTGCTCACTTTTTGTCCGAGAACTGTCAGGGAAGGTCAATGAAAAGTAAATCAGGAAGGGAAAATGCACCAATTATGAAACAAGCTGATAACAGGAAATTGGTGCATTGAATGGGGTAATGAAACAGCGCTAACTCACTTTCACCGCGAATTTAGTGGCTAGTGTGTGCAGTTCCGGAAGCATTCGATAAATCAGGTGAAGCTGTTGTAGCACCATTCGAACGGAACTTTCGTCTTCTTCTCGCCACTCCGTTAGCCGCTTATCCAAATCTGGGTCGTGAATATTGCTTACGTCGCACTCTTCACAATGACTGTATAGCTGGGATTGCAAGGCTTCTAAGTGCTGGTGAATAACACGGTGCGCATCCAACACAAGTTTGTGGGTGCTCTCATCTGAAATTCGAGTTCGGTGTGCGCCAAGAGCGGAAATGTAGCTGAGTAGCGCGTGGTTCAGAGTTAAGAAGCGAAAACTCTCATCAACCAGCGTTCGATATTTTCCCGGCTCTACAAGCATGCTGCTGATCACCGACGTTAAGTTCGCATCATGGTTGTGGGCGCTACGGCGGGCAATTCGATAACTGAGATTGTCTTTTTTACCAATTCGATATTGGCCGATGATTTGCCCTAAATAGAGTTTATTTGAGTCAACCGCGTCGGCCATCACTCGGTGTAATCGTTTAGATTGCCAGTCGGGTAGAATATACATGACAGCCAGTACTGCGAGGCCGCAGCCAATTAATGTATCGGCAAGCCTTGGTAATACTACGGCATACCCTTCGCCTAATTGATTGAAACAAAACAGCACTAATAAAGTGATGAAGCCAGTGGCAAAACTATAGTTGTTGATCCTGAAGGCAAAGAACATAACCCCGGAAATCACAATAAACACCAACTGGCTTCCTTGCGATGGGAAGAATGTCAGTAATGGCACACCAATCAGCAAACCTGCCAGAGTCCCTAAGACACGAGCAGTGAGTTTTTGACGGGTTGCACTGTAGTTTGGCTGACACACAAATAAGGTTGTTAGCAGAATCCAGTATCCTCGCTCAATATCAAACCCTTGAATGATGGCATAACCGGCGGTGAGGGCTAGAGACATACGTATTGCATGTCGAAACAACATTGAATCTTTGTTTAAGTTCGCTTTGATCTTTAGCCACATTGCTTTCAAGTTATGTGGGTTGGTGTCATCTAACGTGTCTTCTTCAAGCTTCTCGGCATCAGGGTTGTTGATGTTAGAAAGTTGCTTTTCAACGGTCGCCAAGTTATTGAACAGGTAGCCTAGTTGTCCAAGTAAGGCTTTCCACTGTGGGTTATTTTGCTGTTCTAAATGCATGAGTGACGATTGCAACTCATCCAGCGCCATCATTGATTTATCGCTATGTTGGTATTCAGTTCCAAGCTGTAGGGAATTTGCAATATCACGACACGCATTAGCCTGAGCTTCAAGTAGGTATTTGAAGCGGAATAGTATGTCAGAACGTTCAAAATGCTGAGCGAGCTCTTGGTATCGGTAATGGCTAGAACTTACCCGTTCATGAATGTCTTGCGCCATAAAATAGATATTCAAAAATCGGTCACTAGGTCCATCAATGTGACCTCGCTTTGAGCGATTTAATAACGTTAACTTACAGGTGTTTAAAGCTAATACGGTACTGGCATTGAGCTTCGCTTCCGTAATACGAAAAGGCTGCGGTGTTAAGTCACGAACTGGGTGGAATAGCTCTGACTTTGAGTCCATGTAGTTAGCAACTTCAGAAAAAACATTGGCAAGGTTTTGTTGAACAGGCTGCATTGGCCAAATTATTTGCCAAATCATCGACATGAAATAGTACCAAGCGGCACCAGAAAGAAGCAGCAAAGGCTGGAACCATAGGTTTTCGCTCTCGTGAGCACCAAGCATGGCGTAAATGGCAATGAGCAGTGAACCAAAAGCGATGCTCGCGTATTTGGGCCCAATCGCGCCAAGTATGATGAACGCAAAAGTAGAGGCGAATAAACCAATCGCGAACAGGATTGGCGTGTTGAATAACAATTCGATTGAGAAAGCGGCGATCGCAAAACAGATGAACGTGAGCGTGAGCGCTTTGAGGCGGCCAGTGAAACTGTCATCACTTTCCGCAAGTGCAGCGGCGATTACGCCGAGTATCAAAGGTGTAATGAGCGTGTTTTGTTCAAAGTACCAAGCGGGTACGACAACCCCCAGTAAAGTGATTAATATCAAGACACTGTAGTTAAAGGTTTTATTGGCCCAATAGAGGCGTAAATTTGCGGACAACGACACTGTGATTCACTGACTAGGGAAAACCACAATCCTAGCAGAAATCAACAATAAGATTATGATTCAGATTCAGAATTACCATTAGATGTTCAGGAAATCACCAATAGGCAGCGTGACATTATTATTTCCTTTAGCATCGTGATATAAATCGAGTATCCCCAGACTAAGAGCGAACAAAAATGCAGCTGAGCGCGAATAAGACTGCACAGTTTTTTATTCAAAATGAATATCACCAAGTAGAACTCGACGAGCACAAACTGCTGCTCTCTTCCATCGGAAGTGAAGAGCGGATTCCGTTTACCGTTTGGAACGGGAAGGTAGCGGTGCGTCGTGGGATCTTCTGGGGTTCGTTGCAATTCTTCGCTCACACAAATGACGGGGTGGAACGAAGCTGGCTAGTTCAAGGGTTACCTTGGGACAAATGCAGAAAGTTTGCACGTACCGCCATTGCGGCTTACCAACAGTGGCACAACAAACAATGCGAGCAGCTCGTTTTACATTTACCTCAATGGGAATCTGAACTCCATCGTTTGGAAAAGTTACCTGCGTTTTTGTCTAATTCCAAGTTGTCGACTTGGGTGAACCAAGTCGAACAAGACTTAGGAGCTATGTCGATGACGCTTGAAGAAGCGGAGCAACGACTTCCTCATCGTATCGACAAGCTGCAGCCTTGGTTGAATGATTCATTTGAAACGCTCAAAGATAGAAATCAACATTGGTTAGATCAAGAAAGGGAGAACTGGCAAGTCCTCTTTTCTCAATGTGAATCGTCGCCATTAAACGTGTCACAGCAATATGCGGTGCTGCTGAATGATGATCATAATCTTATATTGGCGGGGGCGGGTTCCGGTAAAACCAGCGTACTTACCGCTCGAGTGGCCTATTTACTGCAAAGCCACCAAGCTCAAGCGGAGCAGTTGCTACTTTTAGCGTTTGGACGAGAAGCCGCCGAAGAGATGAAGCAGCGTTTAGACGACAAAGTCGGCTTATCTGCAGAGCAAGTTCAAGTAAACACATTCCATCAACTTGGTTTGAAAATCCTCAACCAGGTGGAGTCTGAACCTGTCGTTATTTCTCCTATCGCGTTAGACAGTAATCAAAAACAAGCCTGGTGCATTGATTGGTTGAAGAAGCATTGGATGACACCAACCAATTTCAAACGTTGGCAAAAACACTTATCCAAATGGCCGATTGCGTACTTAACGGGTGACGACGAGCTCGGTAGCCATGCGTCTAATCCAAAGCTGATCAGTTGGTTAGAAACTCAGCTGGAGCAATTAGTCGCATCAGGGCTTACTAAAAAAGAGGTTCAGCAACAGCTTGTAGACCATCAAGACTATACGCGCCTTAATAGTGAACTCGCTCTATGTTGGCCATGTGTCTCAGCTTGGCAAAAAATGCTGAAAGAACAGAAGCACATTGATTTCTCGACAATGATAAGTCGCGCGACCCAGTATGTAGAGAAAGGGCGTTTTGTGTCGCCTTGGAAGTTCATCATGATTGATGAGTACCAAGATATCTCTCCGGATCGTCTGGCCTTGGTTGAGGCTTTATGTTCTCAATCTGACTCTGAACCTAAAGCCTCCATTTTTGCTGTCGGCGATGATTGGCAATCTATTTATCAGTTTGCGGGCTCTGATGTAGATCTGACGACTGGATTTAAAGAAAGGTTTGAAAGCTCGACCGTCCATCACTTAGATACTACTTATCGCTTTAACAATACGTTAGGGGAAGTGGCGAACCGGTTTATTCAAGAAAACCCGAAACAGTTGCCTAAAACACTCAATAGCTTTAAGCAACAGAAGCAAAAGTCTGTTTATACAGCGCCAAGTAAAGATGTCGAGAAGATCTTAGATCAGATCAACGCTCAAGCTAAGAAGCCTAAGTCTGTATTGTTGCTAGGGCGCAATCATTACCATAAACCAGAGCTATTAGAAGACTGGCGAAAAATCTATCGTTCAATTGACATCAGTTTTATGACTTGTCATGCAAGTAAAGGTAAAGAAGCTGATTTTGTCATTATACTTTCGGTTGACGAAGGTCAGTTTCCAACGAAGAAAAAGCAGCTGCATATTGATGGTGCGTTAACTCAGTCATCAGATAATTTCCCTTATGCTGAAGAGCGTCGACTTTTCTATGTGGCGATGACTCGAGCTAAAGAAAAAGTTTGGGTAACTCATAGTGGGGATGGGTCTGGGTTCGTTCAAGAGTTGAACGAGAATGACTACCCGGTGATAAAGAAAAGATAAGGATTTCGGATGTTAGAACACGGTTCAATTAATTACATTGAGTTTGCAGCAAAAGATATCCCTGCAACCAAAGCATTTTTTAGTCAGGTGTTTGAATGGGATTTTGAAGATTATGGTGACGAATATGCCGCTTTTACTGCTAAAGGGTTAACCGGCGGGTTTTACGCTGCAGAGTTGTCATCCAGTGCAAGTAACGGTGGGGCACTGATGGTGTTCTACAGTAATGATCTAGAAAGTACGTTAAGTGATGTACAAAAAGCTAATGGCCAAATCAACCGAGATATTTTTTCATTCCCTGGTGGGCGCCGTTTTCATTTCATTGAACCAAGTGGTAACGAAATGGCGGTTTGGAGTGATAAGTAGTTAGCTTGCTCAGTAACACCGCAGTAAAAACAAAAAAAGCCAGTGTTTTCACTGGCTTTTTGACGATTGGAATCCGTGATTAGGTACGCTGAGACAGGTACGCTTCGTAATCCGGAATTTCGATATCGACTTCACCTTCTAGCAAGGTAGAGGTGAATAGAAAGTTTGCGGTCGCTCGGTTAGCGGCCACAGGAATATTCCACACACTTGCAATACGAAGAAGTGCCTTTACATCTGGGTCATGAGGTACAGCGTTGAGAGGATCCCAGAAGAAAACGAGCATATCTATTTTACCTTCAGAGATAAGCGCACCAAGTTGTTGATCGCCCCCCATAGGGCCGCTGATCATACTTTTAATGGCTAACCCGGTTTCTTTACTTAGCATCGAGCCCGTTGTACCTGTCGCAAACAAAAAGTGCTTTTGTAGCTTTTCTTTGTTTTCAGTTACCCATCTAAGAAGCTCTGGCTTGCAATTGTCGTGAGCAACAAGTGCGATATGTTTATGGGCTGGCATAGTGCGAGTCGTTTTTTGCATTAAGTGTTCCCTAATTATTATTCGTTTTCTGTTTCACGTTTTTACCACCGCCATCGACATTAAAAATTGGTCGATACTCAGAAGGAGATAAGGAGTCAGCAATGATATCTCCTTGTAAAGTAGAGTGGGTCAGTGGTTCGATTGTAGGTGCTGCTTTGACGTCATAGCCCTGGCCTCGAAGATAACGCACGGCTTGATGAACAGAGAGCCTTCCTTGTTCAACCATTTTATCAGTGGGTGCAAAGAGTACTTTTTCTCGTAGCAGGCCGCGATAAATACCATGACTCAAGTAACTTGAGACTAAGCCTATCTCTTTGGTTTTATTAGCCGCTCTAAGCTCACTGATCGCCGCTTCGATCGCCACAGCACTACCTACAATATACTGAATATCTGGCAAATCAATGACACGCTGCACTAAATTGCGCTGTAGCTCCTTGTCGTTGTCTGCCCAATAGCTAATTTCGATGTTGATGTCACTATTTTCGATTGCATCAAAGAAACCAAGCGCAACGGGTTTGGTTCCACCGCTGGATTGTGGGCCTAGTAACAAAGCGATATCTGTTTTTCCTGAACCTGCAGGGTGTTTTTGCGCTAAGAATTTACCGGCTTTATATCCCATCTCATACCAATCGACGCCTACGGTGCCTTTGAGTAATTTAGACTGCTCTTCGTCTAAGGAAAGGTTGTTAACCGTAGCGAATACAGGCGTTTGCCCGACCCAAGAGCTGAGATTATTGTAAAAAGCATCCGGCGAGACAGTGCCTAGAATGATGGCGTCAGCGCCCCAACGAGTACAGAGCTCCATTTGAGACTGTTGTTTGACTTTATTTGGGTAGCCACCTGCTTCTAAAACTCTTAGCTGAATGCCTTCTTTTCTCGCTTCCGATACCATTCCATAGTTGATGGATAACCAGTATGAGTCCTTCAAGTGAGGGTAAATCGCGCAGACTTTCTCAGGCGTTTGTTGTTGATTGGTTTGTGATGCAGAAGCAGTGAGAGCAAACGTAGCCCCACATGAAGTAAGAAATAATGATAAAGCGGCGCGTTTGATTGGCATGAATAAGCAGTTTATTGGCATTGGTTAAGTAAACACTGCAAAATATAGCGTATTCTGCAAGGGTAAAGAAGAACGATTTTAGGGTTTAGGGAATATGTTGTTAGCGACGGCGAGTATAGGTCGGAAGTTACTGGTTTCTTTTATTGCGATGGCAATGCTAGTAATGCTCTCCGCGTTGATCGGGGTGTCGGGTTTTAGCTTTGTTGCCAAAACAGAGCGAAATGTTGTTGACTCTGCTTTACCTGCGATGATTGAAGCAAGGCAAGTATCTGAGCTCAGTTCTCGTATTATTTCCTCGGTGCAAACGTTAACCAACGCCAAAAATGAAAAAGAGAGAAAAGCGGCAGGGACGGTTCTGTTCGACCAACTTGAATCTTTACTCAAACACATTAAAGAACTTGGAGTCGATTCGTTTGACTCTGAACTTCTCAATAAGCTAGAAACTCACGTACAAAGTGTTATCGATACACTGGCTGAGTTGGGCGTGTCTGTTGAAAGAAAACTATGGCTCACCAAAGAGTTGAACTCTCGAGTAGAGGAGATGCGCCAATTAGGTGAAGAACTTGAGCAGCTCACTCGCACACAAGTATTGAACACCAGCACGATTGCTGTTGCTAACGTTACCCATATTTATGACTTGTTAGAAACTCAGCAAATGGACAAGGCGTATCAAGCCCTGGATGCGCTTGTTGAGGTCGACCTTGACCTTTCAGAACGCTTGCATGAATTGCACCTGTTGGCATTTCGGATGTTGAATCAAATCGAAGAAACGCAAACCGTGACCAACGTTGAGCGTATTCACCAAATCCAATCCGAATTTGAATCTAACTTGAAAATCATGAAGCGTCGGGTTAAGGCGGTAGAAGATCCGACTCGTTCAGAACAAATGTCGGTGTTACTGAGTAGTTTGGGTCAGCGACAAGTTGTCTTTGATATCTTATTAAAAAAATACGAAAACGAGCAACAATCTGATTATTTGATGCAGAACACGCTGGAGTTGTTCGCGCAGCTTAATACCACAGTTAATACGCTGGTGGACGACTCTAATGCAAGTACCACTGAAGCGGTCGAAGAGCTAACAACGACCTTACAATATGCCCAGTGGTCACTTTCTATCATTTCAATTTTTGGTCTCATTATTGTCGCTTTCATTGTGTGGCGCGTCGTCTATGTCTCGGTAGTGAAAAGGCTGACCGAGTATTCAGCGGCACTGATGTCTATCGCGCAAGGGAGATTGAATATTGATATCCCAGTGAAAGGCAATGATGAACTGGCGCATATTGGTCAGGCGATCATTACGGCGCGAAATACTGCTCAGGCGCTGCAAGTTGTAGCGGTAGGTGAAGCGAAAGCTAAGCGAGAGCTAGAAGATCATAAAGAGCATCTAGAAGAGTTAGTCACTGAGCGAACTTACCAGCTTCAAAAAACCAATGAGCGATTAAACGTCGAAGTGCTCAACCATGCAAAAGCTCGTTCAGCAGCAGAGCAAGCTAACCGTGCTAAGTCGGCGTTTCTCGCAACGATGAGCCATGAAATTCGTACCCCGATGAACGGGGTATTGGGGACTGCGCGTCTGTTGAAAGACACTGGATTGAATACGCTGCAGTTAGGTTATGCAGATATCATTAACCGAAGTGGTAAAAACCTACTGGCGATTTTGAATGATGTGTTGGATTACTCGAAAATCGAAGCGGGTCATCTGGAGATTCGCCTTGCATCGTTCGATCTCCATCAAATGGTTCAAGACACCTACCAGTTGATGGAAGGAAGAGCTAAAGAGAAGTCCCTCGATTTTAGCTACTTTATCGAAAGTGACGTTCCAAAGTTTTGGCGTGGTGATTCTACGCGCCTTAGCCAGATCTTGAATAACTTGGTGGGGAACGCGATCAAGTTTACCGACGAAGGCTCAGTGGATATTTACATCAGCCTTGATTTAGAAAAACCGGACACTTTGCTCTTTGAAGTTTCGGATACCGGCGTTGGTATTTCAGAATCAGAGCAGCATGGATTATTCGATGCTTTTACCCAAGCAAGTTCAGGTCATCATAAACCCGGTGGCACGGGGTTAGGGTTGGCCATTAGTAAGCGAATTATGCAAGCGATGGGTGGGGATATTAGCGTTGAATCTGTTGAGGGGGACGGAAGTCGATTTTGGTTCTCGATTGAATTGGAAGAGGGCAGGGAAGTTTCCGTGTCTAAGATTGAAGCACCAAAAGAGCAAGTACGTGCCAAGGTACTTTTGATTGAAGATAATCCAGTTAACCGCATTGTTGGAGAAGGCTTTCTAAGTAGCCTTGGTCATCAGGTTGTGATGGCCGAATCAGGAACCCAAGCGAAAGAAGTCTTTGAACAGGAAGCCTTTGATATCGCCTTAGTTGATATCAACTTACCTGATTGCAGCGGTGATGATCTCATTCATGAGCTTAAAGCGATAGAAGCAAAAGGGAATAGAAAAGCCATTCCGATGGTTGCTGTTTCGGCTCATGTTTTTAATGAAGAAGTGGAAAGCTACATCACCGCTGGCTTTGATGGCTTTTTACCTAAGCCATTAGAGAAAGAAGCCTTGGCGACTTTGATTGTCTCTCAATTGATTGGTAGGAGATTGTTATTACCACAGGCAGAAGAAGCCCCAGAAAGCAGTAATCTGATTAATCATGTGCAGGCTAACGTAGTTGCTGAACAAGCAGCCAAAGAATCGCAGGAGAACGAAATGGTGATCATCAACCCGAGTATTATTGAGTCTGACCTGAACGTGTTAGGCAAAGAGAAAATGGCGCAAATCATTCAACTGTTTGAAAGCAGTTGTTTTGAGATCTTAGAGCAGTTGGACGCCAACTTGATCTCTGAGAATGGGGTTATGGTAAAGTCGTTAGCCCACAAAATGAAAGGCTCTGCCGGTAGCTTAGGGCTGGATGCGTTACTTGAATGTTGTAAAGCAGTGGAATCCAGCGCACAGCCATTAGAAAAATACCGAGAAACGAAAGAAGAGCTAAAAGCACTGGTCAAGGAGTCGATACAAGTGCTCAAACCTTATATTTAAGATTCAATACCGGATAACAATAAAAAAGCCCTCACGTCACGTAGAGGGCTTTTTAAATGTGCTTGAGACGAATTATCTAGATGGCAAATCAAGACCAATCATCATTGGAAAATAACTGCGTATCTAGGGCATTAGCATCGTCGTCAAAAGGATGCTCGGCACGACCTCTGAGAAGTTCCAGTTGATTCTCCAGCATGTTCATAGTGTCATAATCTCCTTCTGAACATGCAATGTAGATTTGTTGCTCAAGAGCTTCGATATTTTCTCTGATCCTCATAGGAGCCTCCCAGTGAGTATATTACCGATTCTCAAAGCGATTATAGTCCAGCAATCCGAACTCGATAGGTTGATTCTGTTGATACCACTGATGAACTCTGTCACTGAACGGCCAAAACTCATTGGAACTTCTGCGAATTGCAAAGCGATCCAGTAACTTAATATAGTCTTCCTCAGTTTTGAGATTTTTAAGACTTTTAACGAGCTCACTAATCTCTTTTTCTTCTAAGGAGAGGTAAGCCGCCGGATAACTGCCTATCACGCCCCGCACGAGGGTCAAGTCATCATTCGCGTAATCTCGGTTACTTTCTTCGTTAAATAGGCTAGAGATATTGCTATGGGCGTTATTGTGCAGCATGGTAAACAACTGTTCGTTGCCATTTTCGCCTTCAATCATCAACATGACGATTTGTGGAACCGTTGTTAACCCTTCGCCTTTGATTTGGTTGATAGAGTCAAGTAACGCTTCGTTTTCGGCACTGAACCCGGTGTTTACGATGTCGTATCGATTACTTAGCACTGGCGCCAACTTAGCTATGATCTGGTCGTATAGTTCAGATTGGTAATCTTCTGTTTCGTATACGACGCCGGTTGGTTGATCGAACGGCGCTATGTTGCGCTGTAGGAAATCACTGAGTTGAGTACTCTGGTTTTGATACCAATCGGAGTGGACTTGGTGACGAACTTCTTTAGGCAGCAACGTCAGGAAGTTACTTTCTCCTTCAAGTCGTAAAAAGTCCATGAACATGCGAGTGATTAGCTGATGTCCAAAATTGCCATAAACATCGAAACCCGCAACCAATAAGTAGTGGATGCGCTCTAAAAGAGCGTAATCGAGAACCCAAGTGGTTTTTGGTTTTTCACCGACAAGACCTTGAACAACAGAAGCACTATCAAAGTGTCTGAATACGGTTAAGGCGGCATTGGCATTTACACCGTCACCTTGCCAAATAACATCGGTCGTTAGGTTCTCACCATTTTTAAACCATTTATTGGTGAACTCCGATTTTGCTTCTAAGTAACGAGCTTGTTGAGCGGCATATCTTACCCAGTTGGTGACTGGCACTGTGTTGCTTTCTAACTCGCTTGGAAGCTTTAGGTTGTCTTTTTGGTTGGCGTAGAACTCGTTGATCTCAGGTAGATCGGATTTGTTTGGGTCGATGAAAACGACCCAAAAACGATCATTGATGACATTCAGTGCCAGCTGGCCACGACATACTGGCCCTTTAATAAACGCCATAATGGTGTTTTGAGCATTATCTAGCATGAAATTGAAACGAGCACTTACCGGCAGGGCCTCAAAAGCCGTCATTGGGTTTGCTGCTACATCGATTTGGTAACTAGGAAGTTTGTCGACAACGTATGGAGCGTCAATGAACCACTTTTTCCAATTACTCATACGTTCAGTATTTAAGGCAAATGGCATATGGGTTTTGTCGACAATGGTCCCTTGTTCTGGGACTAGCCGATAAAAAACACGATCGACTTTTGGATCGTCATAAGGTCGACGTGTTGAGATTCGCTGTATTGGCTGGCCAGGAGGGGTCGCTGACCGAACCAAGCTGAAGAAGGTTTGGCTTTCGCCTTCAAGCTCGGAGAAATACAAATGCGACAAAAACAGGTGTTCGTAGATATATCGAGCCGTAAGCTGATTTTTGCGTGAACTTTTGTTTAGCAGTCGTTCGTACTCGGCGACGAGCTGAAGCTCTTCTTCAGTTAGTGGAAGCGGCGCATTCATGATGCCGCCATTCTCTAACCAGCTCATTAGAGTCGTGTATTCAGCTCGTTCTAGATTCGGCATACCATAAGGCATTCCCCACGTAGGATGGTCTTGTTCGTATTGAGCGTATTCTTCAATCGTTGGGCAAGTTTGCTGTCTGTCTACCGAGAAATCAAAATCCTCTAGTTGAACTTGATCGGGTAGTGGGTTGTTTTCTTTTTGAAGTAACATTCTGGCCATTAAGCCCGCATCTAAGTTTGCGGTTGGGCTTTGAATGCGTTCATTCAAAATGGGGTGAAAATCAGCGTCTCGCCATTCTTGAGTTGTTACCGCATCTTCGAATAGACGAGTTGGAGCCGACGCTGTTAAACGCGTGCCTTGGTAGACTAATTCTTTGCTCGCACCACGGTCGATACCGTCTACTGACGACATTTTTAACTGACAAGGCGCATCGTAGCAGGCATGACAAACCACACAGCGATTATCGATGATAGGTTTTACTTCATCTAAAAAGTGTTGAGCTTGAGCAGATATAACCGGAGCGGTGCGGTCGCGAACTTCTGGCTTACCAAATAACTCGTCGTAATTGAGGCCGGCATAAACAGCACAGCCGGAAAAGACGCTTACGAAAGCTAATATAAAGATTTTTTTTAGATTCATGCGGACATAGAGAATTAGAATTTTTCCTAAGTATATCGCAAATGATTGAAAATGCTCATAGTCGCGGGGGAGATATTGGTCGTAACGATAGGGTAGGCGGAGAAGAGAGATAAACGGCAAAGCATCATTTGCTTTGCCGTGATAGCGATATAAAGGTGATGTTTAGTCGAGAACCGATTGGATATCGTCGATCATTATTTGGGTCGCTGTGATACCACTTGCCGAGATATACCAAGCTTCGGAATTAAGGTGCGCGATATTTTTGTTTCGAGCGGCATTTGTGTTGTTGATCAGTGCGTTATCAAACTGAGCTAAGGCTTTCCCTTGAGCACGGCCGATGGCTTGGTCTCTATCTAAGATCAACAAGTAATCCGGATTAGCGGAAGCAATGTACTCAAAACTAATCACGTCACCATGTGTCGATGTTTTGATATTGCTAGAGGCTTCTTTGAATCCAAATAAGCGATAAATCGCACTATAACGCGACTGTTCACCAAACGTGGATAGGTTGCCGCCGTTGCTCATTACCGTTAGGGCTTTGGGTGCCGACACTTTTGTTTTCAATCGAATATCGTTTATTTGAGCTTGCTGCTGAGCAATGGTGCGATTAACGCGCTCTTCTTGTTCAAAGATTTGCCCTATCATCTGCCATGATTGCTGAGTCGTGTTCCAGTAATTTTGCGGGTCCACCATGAACAGCACGGTCGGCGCAATTTTAGACAGCTCTTCGATTGAGCCGGAGCTACGGTTGCTGACAATAATGAGATCCGGTTTCAGGGAGTAAATCGTTTCAAAGTCAGGTTCGAAAAGTGAACCAACAGATTTGAATTCATCAGCTTGATACTTATTTAAATAACTCGGCATCGGTGCTTTTACGACACCAATTGGGTCAATTCCTAAATGGTCAAGCACATCCAAACTGTCCATACCGAGCACGATCACACGCTCAGGCATGGTTTCTAAGGTGGTAGTGCCCATAGGGTGAGTCACGGTAATGGTTTTTGCTAGTGCCAATGGAGCAAGTGCCATTAATGTTATTAGTGCGATAGCTTTGCTAAACGAGCCTTTTAAGATTTTCATGATCCTTCCTTTTAGAATGCGTAGCTAACGTTGAAACGCACATCACGACCGGCACTAGCATAGCCTTGTGCTACTGGGCTACCGACGTATTCCATGTATGAAGCGTGGTCGAAGTAATATTTGTCGAAAACGTTTTTAACACTGACGGTCAGTATCAGTTCTTCATCGGTGAGCGGGAGCCATTGGGCATAAATATCGTGAACGCCGTAGCCTGGCTTCTCTGGGTGGATAGATGGGTCGGCTACATTATCAAGACGCTCTACAAAGTTTGCTGTCCAACCTAGTTCAAGTTCGTGCAGTGGCGCATAAACCAGATCGAGAACCCAAGTGTCGCCCACAGAAGTACCTAAATTCATGTGGCTATCAGACAGTGGTTCGCCGTTCAATTCAGGACGGGATTGGCTGTAGCTTAGGTAGGCTGAAACTTCAGAGAATGCATAGCCTGCGTATGCGCTTACCCCTTGGTTATCTAAATCACCAATGTTGTTGAGTGAGGTGCCATCGTCGCCAACCACATCTTCAATTGTGCTATAGAAGAAAGTGATTCCAGCTACGAAATCGCCGGAGTGGTACTTCGCACCAAACTCGGTGTTTTCTGCGGTTTCTTCTTTGCGGTTTGGATCATTAGGCTTGTAGTCAATGATGAACAGTTCTTTGATTTGTTGTCCACGTATTGCTTGAGCGTAGCTAGCAAACAAGTTTAACTCTTCAGTTCCTTGATAGCTGACACCAACATTAGGGCTTAGACCTTTAGCATCGAGTTCTAAACCTTGTGCGTCTTCAAGCTCGTACCAGTCGTAGCGCGCCCCGGCAGACACGATCAGTTCGTCGGTAATGTTCCAGTCATCTTGAATGAATAGACCAAAGACCGTTCCTTTTTCTTCAGCTTTTCCAGTACCTGAGCCTGTGCTTAGAAGGGAGTCATCTTTTTTGTAGTCAGCACCAAAAATTAGGGTATTGCTTTCTAAATTTGCTGAGTTACTGACTTTTCCGCCAACAGTGGTAATCGAGCCATCTGTGGTTTGCCAACGAGGGTGATCTTTGTGCGCGATACGGTTTTCAGTGTGATACAGGGTAGATTCTAGGTTTAAATATTCGCTACCTTTGTACCCATGGTTCAGGGTAAAGGTTTCACGATCCGCCTCTTGCTCCAGTGGATCATTTTTAAAGCTTGGTTGGAAGTGCGGACGGTTTAAACGGCGTCCATTATCTTCACGGTAATCATAACTGATGGATGCGGTTTGAGATTCGGTTAACTGCCCTGAAAGCTTAATTAGTGCCACTTTTTGCTCTAAGGCAGTGTATGGCTGTTCTTCTCCTCTTCCGTCTTCGATGTTGTCACCATCGACATAGCTGAGAGAAGCCAATAAACCTACTTGGTCTGCAACCTCACCATATAGGCTTGCCGAGCCTTTGTAACCACTGTTATTCGTATAATAACCAGACTTGAGCTGAGCTCCGAATTTTTGCCCAGGTTGGAGTAAATCGTGGGCATCTTTAGTGGTGAATTGAATGGCACCACCGAGCGCTCCCGGACCATTAGTTGCACGTCCTGCGCCTGCGCTGACATCGACTTGTTTGAGCAGCTCTGGTTCAATAGAAAGTCGCCCTTGGTGATGAAATAGACTTCCTGATTGTTCAGCTCCATCAATGGTGATGTTTAGCATCGTGTCTTCTAGCCCACGAACGTAAACCTTTTGTGAGATACTTGAAGCGCCGCCAACGCTGACTTCTGCGTCTTTACGGAAAATGTCATTTAGATCTTGGGCCTGACGCTTTTCCAGATCTTCAAGGGAAATACTAATATCGCTTTGTTGGACACGTTGTCCTGTTACTTCAATGACTTCAACGTCATCTGATGCAAGAGTGGGCTGCGCGACCAACATGATTGCGCTTGCGATAGGGCTTAATTTAAAAAGAGTGCTAATTTTCACCGAAACCTCCGATGTTAATGAGAATTATTATCGGTGTGGATTTTGGTGATTTATCAGTATTGAGTAAATGAATTTTACAACTGTTACAAATCCGCCGTTTAATGTATAAAAAATCCCCAGAAGTTCGTTTTTGGGGATTGTAAATAGTCGGGCGGACAAGGGAAATTAATCGCTTAACAAGGTAAAACTATCGTTACGCAAAGCCCTTGATTTGGAGAGTTGTGTGCATTCACGGTTCCTTTTACGGCTTCGATATGTCGTTTGGCAAGAGCCAAACCAACGCCAAAACCTTTTCGTGTACTTCTCTGATCTTTAGCTCGGAAAAATGGTGTGAAAATCTTGTCATAGAGGCTTTCGTGAAGCCCAGGGCCGGTATCAATGACGGATAACTGAGCAGTGTTACCGACTTGCTCAACTTGTATCGTTAGGCTCCCATTAATTGGAGTGTATCTTAGGCCGTTTCTCAATATGTTTTCAATCGCCTGCCCGAGGGCTCTTTGGCTTGAATTAGAAAGAAGCAGCGTCGATGGTATTCGCATATCTATCTTTCGGTCAGGGAACTCAAAAGCTGCGTCATCGACAATAGCTTCGAGTAACTCAGAAAGGTCGAAGGATTCATTTCGTAGATCTGGCTTTTCGTTTTCGATCCAAGCCAGTGTCAGGGTATCTTCCGCCAGTGTCCGCATTTCATTTATTTCTGATTTAATGCGTTCAAGCATGATGTCAGGTTTGATGTTTTGCTCAATGCAGTCAAGCGCCATTTCAATGCGTGTAATTGGGGTTCTTATTTCATGCGACATGTCTGAAATAAGGTTTCGATTGTGTTCGATTACCGTTGAGGTTCGCTCTGCCATCTGATCGAATGTGCGCGCGACTTGGCTTATTTCGTCGTCGCCCAAGGTTAGGTTATTACCAATTCGAGCGGAATAATCACCGTTACTGAATTCTTTAGCTGCACGATGAAAATGCTGAAGTGGACGCATCACATATCGGTATAAAAATATGGTGAGTGCAAGCAACGCGCAGAAAGGCACGATGACCCGGAAGAACCAGAATGCATGAGACATGTAAGTTCCTGGGCGCATACGATCAGGAAGGATGATAAGGAAGTGATGATTCGAAGGGGTTAACGCGACTTCCATAATTGGGTTCTCAGGAAAGTAGAGATGTATTTTCCATTCGACATTACGACCTATTCCATAACCACTCCAAAAGCGCTCGTTCAGTGGAGCTCCGGCAATAGTTTGCACGTCAGATTTCACCAATGTAACCCAAGTATCTTCCTCTTCGGCGAGACGCTTTAACCACTGGTCTAGCTCTACGATTTGGTTATTTTTTAGATAGTGCTGCGCTTGTGCTCCCCAATCAAGAATCTCTTGTTGGTATCGTTTGTCGATGTAGCTCATTTTTTCGTTGGATAAGATGGTGACGCTGTGAAGCAGAGAAAAGAAGATCACACCACCGAGAGACAAAACGACGAATAATCGCCAGAAAAGTAGTTTTTTCATTTCACTATGTACCCTTTACCATGAACGGTTTGAATTCTTTCATTTGCCATACCTTCAGAGATCAAACGTTTACGAATACGACTTAAATGCATGTCTAGGCTGCGGTCGTATTGGCTGAAGTCTCTTTCCAGTACTGCTTGGTAAAGGTAAGGCTTACTTTGTATAGAACCCGCATTCTGGATAAGAACCCAAAGGAGTTTGAATTGGATCGGCGTGAGATGAATTTCGGGTTGTTTCTCGTGAGTTTGAACAATCACCGTATGTTCGGATTTATTGAGTGTGAGTTCTTTATATTCAGCGACCGAAGCGTGATTGACTATTGGTGACTGAAAGTGACTTCGAGTTCGACGTAACACTGCTTCAATTCGCAAGCTGATCTCAGTAAAACTGCAAGGCTTGGAGATATAGTCGTCAGCTCCGGATTGAAACCCTCGAATTCGATGCTCTTCAGCACCGTATGCGGTCAGCATGATAACAGGCGCTTTGTGATTGGTATGAATGAAATTAAGCAAGCTAAACCCATCGATATTGGGAACATCGACATCGAGCAATATCAAATCAAAGTGTTTTGCCTTTAGCATATCTAATGCGTCTTGCCCACAAGTGCAATTCGTTACTTGATAGCCCTGATTGGATAGGAGGTCTGTTAACTGCTCATTCAATGCAATGTCATCTTCCACAACGAGAAGTGAACCGTGAGCCGAGTGGTTGGTCGTGTTCGAGTGAGCAAACGTGTGTGCAGTTGAAAAGAGCATATTGACGCCATTTATTGATAATGGTTTTTATTATCAATAAATGATTTGGTGATTGCAATATCAATAGGCGCGAATTCACTCGCAGTCTAGACAGGTTCGGAATGCCTTATGCCTTTTACAAAGGTGGCCTCATTGATTGACGAAGCAGACAGAGAACGGGATGTCGAGTCGGTTAAATTCACGTATCCAACGAAGCTGATTATCTTGTAGCTTATCGCCAGGGCCTTTTACTTCAATCCATTTAAATTCGCCTTCACGAAATGCAATCAAGTCTGGCATACCATTACGGTAGAGCTTTATGTCACTAAGAAGGACTTCAAACATATCGAGCAATAAAGCGGGTGGGATGTTGACGACGCACTGTTCGAGTAATTCTGATGTAAATGTATTCCACACAACAAAGGGGTTCGCAGTATTGTATTTGGTGCGATAGGTGTTTTCTAAATAGCGAAGGCCTTGCGTGGCAAGTTTCGCTTTTGACTCCGCCAATAATGAGGCTCGTTTGAACTTAAATTCATTGTGGTAAAGATCTTTCGGTTTGTATTGGTAGGCATTGACAAATACACCTTCAATTGGCGCGAAAATGGCATCCCAAAAAACCAACCCAAACAGCCCGTTTAACACGCAGTTCTCTGCGAAAAAAACTGTCCAGCCTTGCTGTTCAAAGTGTTCTTTCACCGCAATTTCAACGCGTAAGTCTGTTAGATCTAACTGTAAATCGATTCGGTTGATATTGGGTTTCTCGGGCCTTTTCACTTTTAGGCCGAGTTTACGTTGCAGACGCTGGTGGAGCTTTTCTCCGACTTCTAACTCCGCCACATCGTGCGCTTGTGTAAGCATGTTTTCGACAATGTTTTGCATGGACGTGATGTCATTTTGCTTATCATAAATTCGAGCTTGCCTTTCGAGGCTTGGAGGTAATGAAGTTTTTGAAAACAGGGCTAGCGCGGTATCGTAATCTTCCAAACGTTCAAAATCGCGTGCAATATCGTTGAGTAAGTGATCAAGTTTTCTTTGAGTTTGACGGTGAGAACTTTCACTAGGCAATTGATCAAGTAGCTCAAACAAGATGGAGGACTGCTTCCGATCTGAAGCATAGTGCTCATGTCTGACATGACTAATGCTCTGCAGCTCTTCGACTTGCTCACGGGTCGAGAAGTAACGGCAGGTAGTAGAAAGCGAATACGGCTCGAATTTGTGTAAGCCAAGATCGCTCAGGACAAACTGACTGAGGTCCTGATGGGTATTGGCAAAGAATAGAGCTAAGAGTAAATCAATGATGCTGTCATCAAGTAACTTGAGGTACTGGAAGTCGAGAGTTCCATCAAATGAACTGTCTGGAACTTTTTCTAAGATTTCTGATTTAGGCAGTTTTTTGTAGGAAGAATCAGCACAAATAGCAGGAATGAGCTTGGTAATTTCAGGCTTGGTCAGTAAGTTGCTTGCAAGTTCGTATTGAGTGATCGCTGGGTTCAGGTCTATAAAACGAGCTTCAGATAAACGTTTGACGCTAAGCGCTAAATCAGGGATTTCTTCGTAGCTCAGCTTATCACAGCGAAACCAAGTGCCTTTGCGTGAAAGCAACCGAACCAGCAAACATTGGTCGTAGCGATCTAAAACATTGAAATGCTCTATCCAGCGTTGCTCTTCAACGGTGAGTAAATCACGATACCAAGTTAGAGCATGTGTAATTAGCTTATGGAAGTTATCAAGATAATAGTCTTTAGGTAGAACTGGAATAGTGTCGGTCGGCTTTGGAGAAATCATGATTTCAATACAAACAAAAAGAGCTTAACCCTAAGGTTAAGCTCTTTAGCTTTGAATTCAATCTTTTATGGAGATTAAGCGTTCGCTGCTTTTAGTTCTGCTGCTTTTGCTTCAGTGATTGGTTTAGTGATGAATGCTAAAGCAATACATACGCCCATCATTACTGCAGAGATAGTGTAAGCCAAACCGTAACCACCGCCGTGAGTCATTGAGTAACCAACGACTGCAGCGCCGATTGCACCACCGATACCCCATGACGTGTATAGAACGCCGTAGTTAGTACCGTAGTTTTTCAGGCCATAGAATTCAGCTGTTAGCGATGGGAATACCGCTAGAAGCGTACCGTAACCAACCGCTGCAATTGCAGTACCGATGATTAGAGTAAATTCTGTATTGAATGTCGCGAATAGAACCATGTTCACGCCTTGCAGAATGAACGCAAGAAGAAGAGTACGAACGCCGCCGATCTTATCTGAAAGGATACCTGCAGCAACACGACCGCCTGAGTTGAAGATTGCTAGGATAGAAGCAAGGTAAACCGCATTAGGTAGGTTCGCTTGAACGCTAGCGATGTTGGTGATGTTACCAATGATCATAAGACCAACAGATGCAGCGAATGCGTACATAACCCATAGAGAGTAGAACTGAGGTGTTTTCAGCATTGCTTTCCAGCTGATGTCAGTTGCTTTTTTAACTTCGACAGGTGCTTTACCTGCTTTCACTTTAGGCGCGACTGGCGTGTAGTCTGATGGTGGGTTGTTGATTGTACAAGCAAGCGGTACAGCAATAGCAAGTACACCTACACCTAGGATCATAAATGCAGTGTTGATACCCATTTCAGTGATTAGCATTGAAGTTAGTGGAGCAAGGTAGATAGCCGCTAGGCCAAAACCAGCCGCGATAAGACCGTTAACCATGCCTTTTTTAGAAGCGTGGAACCACTTCATTGCTGAAGGAGATAAACATGCGTAGCCGAAGCCGATACCAGCACCAGTGATTACACCGAATGTAATGTTTAGCATAAGTGGTGAGTTAACAAAGCCAGATGCAATCATGCCTAAGCCTGTTAATACAGTACCTAAGATAAGAATTTTACGTGGACCCATGCGGTCTTGCAGAATACCAGCAACAAGAAGACAAACAGAGAAAGTGATAGTTGCGATAGCGTAAGGAGAAGAAGCTTCTGCCGCACTCCAACCAAAGTCAGTAACAAGTGCTTTGTTAAATACACTCCAAGCATACAGGATGCCCAGACACAGGTTGATACAGAAACCTGCTAGCAGGATGCGCATAGCTTTATCAATCTTGCTCATTTTAATTCTCAGTTTTGTCGATATTGAAGCCAATCATCTCTTCACATATGGACGGGTTAGTAGTGTAAATTATTCAAAATAAGTTTGCGTTTATCAACTGATAGCGCAAAAGAGCGCGGATTATAACCAATATAAATGTGATTGGAATCTCTTTTTGAGGTTTAGAGTCAATTAATTTTGAGGTGTTAAAGAATTGTTTTTATTAGGTTGTGCTTGTGTTTTTAATTGCTGCATTGCTTGTTAACTATCGCCTCTCAGGCCAAATAAACCCAAGCTTTAGCTCAAACGGAATGATCACTGGTACGAACAGTGTGCGTTGATCACATTGTGCAAAAAATCTTCATAATATTTTTAAGGTTAATTTTGTGTAACAAAAGAATTCTAAATGCGCTGTTCATAAGCAAAGGCTAGATAGGGCGGTATCTTTGCAAATACAAGTTGTTAATGCCTTGTTAACTCTATTTTGTTGGTTAATGTTTGTACACATTTTGTTGTTTTGATGCTCTTGTATTATGCGAAAAAACAAGGAAAATGGGCTGCAAAATGAGATTGCAAATTTGAAAGGATGCATTTCTAGTTTTATTGCGAGGCAAATATGATCAAGTTAATCCTAATTTTAGTTCTGTCTGTATCTGGTGGTTATGCCGCTGCAGATCACCTACATTCTTTCCTTCTTGGTTTATATATTTCTTCTTTAGCTGTTGGTAGCTGTTACTGGCTAGCTTTTCGTAGTACTCGTTTTCCACAGTTGGCGCTTGTACTTTTACTGTGCGGCTTCTTCGCTAAAATCGCAGTAACGGTAGCGGGTGTTAGCTGGGGTATTTCAAATGACTTAATCTCGTCACCATTTATTTTCTCATTGTCCTATTTGTTCTTCTCTATCGTTGTGACTTACTTTTGGTTTGCGTACCGCGATCGAGTTGAAACGAAAAAGAAACAGAAGAAACAACAAGAATTGAATGCGGCTACGGCATAAGCATTTAAAGAATTATGAAAAAGCCTTCTTCGGAAGGCTTTTTTTGATCGTGTCATCTAGAAGCTAGTTATGACTAGCGGAATGAGCGTCCTTTTATTGGTAGCCTAATTTGTTTAAGGCAGTTAGCTTCTAGTTTTCGGTGGGTTCTGACATTCGACAACTTCCTAAATATCTTTGGATTGAAGGCATCCTTATGTTTTAGATCGCAGCATAGGTCATCAATAAGTTCCTTAGTGACTCCCCACATCGTAAATAGGTGTACATATTGACGAACCTGACCGTCTATTTTGGCTGTTTCTTTAGCTAACGAATAACGGAAGATAATTTCTTCGTTCGGCTGGCAGAAGATCAATGACAAAGATAGAGGCGTCCGCTGTAGCCAAAGCCCTTCTGGTAAAGCATGACCTTGATTTTCATGCCACTGCGCCACTTCTTTTAGTTTCTCATGAGCGTATTTCGCCATTTCTTGCCCATACATGGCGAGTTCAACTTGTTTCTGATAGCTGTTTCTAGCGAAGTATTCCCACAGCACCAACGGAGATAGCCCGTTTCGGGAGCCTGCAAATGTAGTGTCAGGTGAACCTATATATTCAGGGTTGTCTGGAGGTGACACCATGAACTTCTGCTTGGTCATATAAACACCCGTTGGCCAAGGTGCGCCTGGCCATTTATGTCCGCTTGTGACAATAGAATGGATCATATCATTATTGAAATCGAAGTCCGGTCCTGTTCCTGCCCCTTCTTCTTTGAAAAATTCGTCGTACTGGCCTGAGCTTTTCGCCATTTTAATGAAAGGAACATAGCTCGCACCAAGCGCGCCATCGACATGAATCCAATAGCCAGTACGTTGTTCAACCCCCTTGCTAGGGTCGGCTTTGTCAATCGGAACTGTCCGCTCAAGCATCTCGTATTTCTCGAGTACTGCTCTAAGTTTGTCGGTAACCTGAGTCACATCATCATAAGCACCTTTAAACGTGGTACCGCAATTTAATACGACTAACACTGGGTATCCGCGCTTTGCGAAAAACTCTACGTATTTGATCAGCTTATCGACATCGATCGCACCTGAGCCTGCTGGTAATGCTTGGGTTGGCTGTTCAGAAGGTACTTCCGTCGGCCAAGGTTCGTTTGGCGTGACTGGGTTTTCGTTGGGGTACAGCCGGTTACCAAGATCGCCAAACGTGTCTATTTTCTCAACGGCCATCGCTTTTACGATGGAGTAGTGGGTATCTTCAGAGAAAAAGGCGACGGGCGTGTAGGCGTTTGGGTTATGATCGGGAGGGGATGGGTAGTGAGCGTAAAGTTGGCTATTTGAAACCGTCTTACCGGATTCGTCCTCGCCACGTATTTCTTCCTCTAGCAACATCACGCCGCTGAGGTAGTCTCGGGCGTTTAACATCGCGTAAAGGTTTCCCTCAGTACTACCCATTGTTAAAACGTAACCCCAATAACTATCAGGGTTGCCTGGTTGAAACTCCCCTTGCTTATCCAAATATGGACCTTGTGACGGCCACTTCGCGTTCCAAAGCGAGGCATAGTAATCGAGAACCGAGCGCTCGACACATTTCGTGTTAATGGTGTAATTGCCGTTAACAAACGGGTCGCCCACGTTATTCAAACTGACATCCAAAAATGGCGAAAGCCGAGTTTTGTATTTGATCCTTTCTTCGGTTTGATACCCCAGAAAGTGACTCTTCTGCGTATCGACAAATGCTTGGATCTGTTGGTATGCATTGTCTTGTTCGTGCGATGTTTGCCCTGTTGCCGGAAGTTCTATATCGAACCCGCTAATCGCATGTTCGGCGTAGTCAAACTCATAGTTTCGATCATCGTAGACTTTTATAGGGTCAGCACTAGGAGGCGAAACTCTACCAATAGCAAACTCGGGTATTTGTTCAATCCAGGGTGCCTGTTTCGGTCCGTACTTGATGTCTTTTTTAGTCATGTTTAGCTCCAAAATTTTATTTATTTTTTATTCGGAACAAGGTGCAAATCTTTCGATTTGCTGCCTAGCCAATGCAGACGAGCTGCATAATGTGACTATAGTTTGATGATTTTATAAATGTGATTTTGATTCCAAAATGCAAGCTGGCCCACAAAGTTGGCCTGTTTTAATGAGTGGTTAATTAATAGTCAAATAAATACTCTAATTTAGTCGAGCTTTGATTGCTTATTGGTGAGCTATCCACTAATTGTTATGTGTCAACGTGCATATTTTTTAAGTGCATTGGTTAGATGGGTGATAGTTGGTTGAGCAATCCACAATAAGCTGTATTTGGGCTTAGTGAGAATAATAAAACAGACTGAATATCACTATTATTCACGATTCGACTTGCTAAGTAGTGAGGGCTTTATGAAGAATTTAGGCTTTAAATCAAGGATATACTTAGGCGTAGGGGCGCTAGTTGCAGTGTCCCTCATCGTACTTGGAACACTCAACATGTTATCAATGAAAGAAAAAATGGTAACGGCGTTGGTTTCTAAAACGGAGGACAAGTTAGGCTTTCACGTCACTGAACTAGAGCAAATGATGGACTTTAAGATCAATGTGATTGCGAAAGGCGCAGACATATTTGATAACGAGTTATCTGAGTCAGAAAATCAAAACTTGGTCAACGTACTAGCGAGTAGCTCTGATATCTCGAATGTCATTATGACTTATGAAGATGGCAGAACTTATATGTCGTTAGCAGGTGACAAGCCAGATTTTCGGACTCGCGATTGGTACAAAAATGCGTTGAACGCTTCAGGCGTTACTTTGACTGGCATCTATCAGGATCAGGTCACTAAACAAGAAGTGATTAGTGTAACCATGCCTGTTAGGCAGAACGGTAAGGTGATAGGGGTACTGCTTGGGGATATTCAACTTGGCGACATTATTACCGCAGTGAGTAATATGCGCTTTGCCGGTGGGGCCGCCACTTTAACTGATAATAATGCCGTCTTCTTTGCAAGCGATGATCCAAATGATATCGGACGTACACCGTCGCAAATAAGTTCTAACTTTATTGAAATGGAAAAGGCCTTCTTTAACCAAACTAAAGGCCATCTAGTTTTTCCATATTTGGGCATACAATTCGATGGATACTTTCAACGAGTAAATTTAACCGATGATATGTATTGGACGTTAATGGTGTTTGTTGATCAGGATTCTGCATTAACGGGCGTCTTTGCGGCCATGAATCACTCTTTCATTACCGGGGCAATTCTATTGCTGATAAGTCTTGGGTCTATTTCAATTATTGTTCATTACGCTTATAAGCCAGTACTTAAACTTAAATCGGCAGTGTTAGATCTGTCTCAGGGAGATGGTGATTTAACCCAACGACTAGAAGTCGATGGAGATGACGACTTAGCAAAAATTAGCCTTGGTTTTAACCGCTTTGTAGAAAACCTCCAAGACATGATGCTGCACATTTCTCAGGCAAGCCAAAATATCTCTGTCAGCATTAATCAGCTAGGAAGTACTGCGAGAGATAATGAATCACAGCTTGTCACTCATTCAGCTGAAACAGAGCAAGTGGTTACCGCAATCACTGAAATGAGCGAGAGTGCACGCACTGTTGCCGAGAATGTTCACCAATCAAATCGTATTACCGAGGAAGCGAGTAAAGAAGCTCAATCTTCATTAAGCATTGTGAATAATGCGGTGACGACAGTGAGTGCGCTGGTGTCTGAAGTTGACGACATGTCTAACAGCATAATCCGGATGAACCAAGATGCGAATAAGATTAGTAATGTCTTAACAGTGATTGGAGAAATCTCTGAACAGACCAACTTATTGGCACTGAATGCGGCAATTGAGGCCGCGCGAGCTGGGGAACAAGGAAGAGGCTTTGCTGTAGTAGCAGATGAAGTAAGAGCCTTGGCAGCGCGTACGCAAAATAGCACCACGGAAATCTCCGATATGTTAAGTCAATTACTTGGAGGTACAGAAAGCGTCGTGAAAGCGATGGAAGCGACTAAGCGACAATGCCAAGAAACGGCAGAAAAAACATCAGAAGTTTCCGATAGCCTTACTTTGATGTGTGACTCTGTGAAAGAGATTGATGATGTCAGTACTCAAATTTCAGCGGCAACAGAGGAGCAAAGTACGGTAGCGGAAGAGCTCAGCCGCAACATGCTTTCGATTCGAGATATTGTCGAAACATTGGTGAATAGTGGCCAACAAACCGTAGAAGCGGGTGTGATGCTTCAAGAGTCTAATGATGATTTAAAACGCCAAGTCGCTAACTTCAAACTTGGATAAGCTCCTTGGGTTCAGGTGGGTATCTAAGTCACCTGAACCCAATAAACCTTCCTTTAAGCCTCCTTTCTTTATTATCCCGTTATTTGTCTCCTATTTTTGCTGTGAATTGATCACTAGACCATGGTCGTACAGAAGGTTCGAAGTTTTGTGAGTAATATAAAAAGGTTCAAATCGCCAGAAGGATTATAGAAATGGAAGTCGGAATTTTTTGGGCAGAAAAAGGCATGCTTATTTTGGGCGCGCTGTTCGTTCTAACCAGTGTGATGCAATACGGAAAGCGTAGCCAAGATTGGAAAGGTGTTATCACTATGTTTTACAAGCGTATTCCAATGAATGTCGCAGAGTATAAATGGTACCGTCTAGGCATTGCTTTACTGGTTTTTGCTGTGATTCTTCGTTTCGCGCTACTTATTTTATGGCCATCTTACCAGCTCTAATTGTTAATTTTGTTACTTGGTTAATATGCTTGAAATGAATATTAACCAAGTAAGATCAAAGTCTTATGCTGAACATGTAAATTTAGTGCTAGAAAAAGCTAACAAATCCTACCTCTTAAGAACCGCTGTTCTGTATCTGGGTTCAAAACAATCTGTTACACTGATATTTATAAGTTAAATTATTAGTGGTGGATGAATGTCGTTTCCCGTTCTCATTTGTGATGATTCTGCGCTTGCTCGAAAGCAAATGGCGCGCTCTCTGCCCGCAACTCTTAACGCCGATATTACCTTTGCGGTACATGGGCTTAACGCGTTAGAAGAGTTAAGTAACAACGAATTTAAACTAATGTTCCTTGACCTTACCATGCCAGAACTTGATGGCTATGGGACATTGGAAGAAATGCAGCGCTTAGGCAATCCAACGCCTGTTGTGGTGGTTTCTGGTGATATTCAGCCTAAAGCGCAAGAAAAAGTGATGTCTCTAGGGGCAAAAGCTTTTTTACAAAAACCAATCGACAAAGAAAAGCTTAAGGCGGTGCTCAAAGAGCTCGTTGAACCGCCACAGCAACCACAGATTGTCGCTCCTCAACCACTTGATCTCCCAATACTTCGCCGCAGAGATATCTATATGGAAGTGGCCAACGTAGCGATAGGTCGAGCTGCGGACGCGTTAGCCCGCCACTTTGATGTGTTTGTTCATTTGCCATTGCCGAATGTAAATATATTTGAAGTCAGCGAGCTTCATATGGCCTTGCGTGATCTTGCAGAAAACGATCAGGTGTCAGGTGTGTGCCAAGGCTTTAGTGGTGAAGGGATCGCTGGTGAAGCTTTAGTGCTGCTAAGTGATTCAAGTGTGGCCGACCTTAAAAAACTAATGAAAGTTCCGACAGACAGTGAAGAGCTTGAAGAATTAGAGTTGCTTATGGATGTATCGAACATTCTGGTCGGCTCTTTTTTGAATGGTCTAGGTGAACAATCTGAAGTGCGCTTCTTCCAAAGCTCTCCGGTACTTTTGGGGCAGCATATTTCAATCGATTCAGTTATTGCCAACACCGCCGGTTCTTTTCAGAAAACCATGACTTTCGAGGTTAGCTACAATATAGACGGCACTTCCATCCGCTGTGATTTGCTGTTTATGTTTGTCGATGAGTCGTTGCCGTTATTAGACAACAAGCTAGCGTATCTCATGGAGGAATTCTAAGAATGCTAAATCTTCCTGCAGAATTTGAGCAATTCCACTGGATGGTGGACATGGTGCAGAATGTCGATATGGGACTTATTGTTATCGATAAGGACTATAACGTACAAGTGTGGAATGGGTTTATGACTCACCACAGTGGTAAGCAGTCGCATGATGCTATTGGTAAATCGATCTTTGACCTTTTCCCTGAAATTCCTGAAGATTGGTTCCGATTAAAAACTAAGCCTGTTTATGATTTAGGCTGCCGTAGCTTCATTACTTGGCAACAGAGACCGTACCTATTCAAATGCCGAAACGTTAGGCCAGTCACTCAGCAAGCAGAGTTCATGTATCAGAATGTCACTCTCAATCCGATGAGAACGCCAACTGGACAAATCAATTCGATGTTTTTATCTATTCAGGACGCCACGGCAGAAGCGCTCGTGTCACTAAATGGATAGTATTTAAAGTGACATTACAGTCAGATCTAAAAAGCCAAGGTTAACGCCTTGGCTTTTTTGTCTAAGCTTGAAAAAGAATGGACATAATCAAGAGGGAAAATGGACAGTTTCTTTTTGTATTCAAGTGAAAAGGTGAGACAAGGTGAACGGGTTGCCGCTCGCCTGGCCGGCGTTGAAATGTACACACTAATGGAGCGTGCCGGCAGCGCGGTATTCGAGACCATAATTGAGCTTTACCCGAATATTCGAAATATCCTCGTGATGTGCGGGAATGGAAATAATGGTGGCGATGGTTATGTTGTAGCTCGCCTTGCCAAACAGAAAGGCTTAACGGTAACGCTTGTTCACGTAGGTGCGTTGGCAAAAATCGAGGGGGACGCGAGAACGGCATTTGATTGTTGGACGAATGCGGGTGGCAGTGTAGAGGAAATCTCAAACCCAGAAGCCTTGAAGCTAGGCAAAGAAGTGGATCTTATCGTCGACGCTTTACTTGGGACTGGTTTGAAAGGCCAAGTACGCGATAATCTCTCAGACATCATCCATAAACTGAATCAGCACTCAGCGCCAATTATTTCGGTTGATGTGCCCTCAGGGCTGTGTGCCGATACCGGTACCTTGTTGGGGGCGAGTATATGTGCAACTAACACTGTCACATTCATTGGTCGAAAGAAGGGGTTATATACGGGACAGGCACGCCAAGTCGTCGGAAAAGTTCACTTTGCTGGCTTGGGGGTAGAAAGCGAGTTCTGTTCAAGTGTCGGATCGCAGGTTCATTTACTGGATTTTCAAAGCGTCGAAAATCTTATTCCTATACGAATTCCTACTGCCCATAAAGGGAATCACGGTAGGCTTTTGTCTATTGGAGGGCAACTCGGAGCGGGAGGGGCAATCTTGCTTGCCACTGAAGCTGCACTGCGTTCAGGAGCAGGGTTAGTATGTACAGCGACTCATGAAAGGCATTTATCAGCGCTACTCACTAGAACGCCCGAGGCGATGTATTGTGATTGGGATGATTCGACAGCTTTACAAAGTCGACTGAATTGGGCGTCGGCAATTCTGTTTGGGCCGGGGCTAGGCATTGAGTCACAAGCTTCCGCTTTATTCACTCAAGTCTCCGAACTTGATGTGCCCAAAGTTTTCGATGCTGATGGGCTTAATCTCCTCGCTAAATCTCCGAGGGTGGATAATAACCGTGTGATCACGCCTCACCCCGGAGAAGCAGCACGGTTACTTGGTTGTTCGGTTCCAGTTGTGGAAGGTGATCGCTATTCTGCAGCTCGTGAACTAAGGAAACAATACGGTGGAGTGGTGGTATTGAAAGGTGCGGGAACCTTAATCGATAACGGCGAAAATACTTTCGTATGCTCCGCGGGTAACCCAGGTATGGCAGTAGGCGGTATGGGGGATGTTTTATCTGGTGTGATTGCCAGTTTGCTTGCTCAGGGACTTAATGTCAGGGATGCAGCCCTACTAGGCACAATGCTACATAGTAGCGCTGCGGATCATTGCCGCGAGCAGGACGGGGAACTTGGACTATTAGCAAGCGATCTGTTTTCTAAGATTCGAAGGTTACTTAATTGAGTGCGATTGTCCGCTACCGCACTCAATCTACTAGCACATAAACCTTAGTGATAAGATGGAATGATGCTCTATTCAAGATCGTTCCTTATTCTGCTGAAGGGCTTAGAACATTAAGTACACGCCAGCGGCAACCGATGTAGCGCTTTCTTTATTAGGCAGCATTTGATATGTCATCGATGCATCGAGTAAAAGAGGTGAGCCTAACGGCGCAAATTTGATACCTGCAGTAGCATAAGGCTTAATGCTATCGTCTGAGGTTGTTTCGGCAGCGTTTGTCGCGGTGTTCCAACGAGTAGTCTCAGAGGTGATGTAGCTCGCACCACCACTACCGTATATACTAAACCCGCCTAAGCCCTGTTCTACTTTTAACCCAAGGCTATATGAATCGTACTTAGAGGCAAACCCATCGGCCGCAGATGAAACTGAGCTGTCGATGGTGGAAGTGTGTCTGTAACTAGCGTCAATCGCTAGGAAATCATTAAAGTAATAGCTATATCCGGCTTGTCCGAAATAGGCGGTTTCCGAATCTGAGCCGTCTGAAATCATGGTGGCTCCGACATTGGTATAAAAAACGCCCGGTCCTGATTGTGCGAAGCTTGCGCTGCTTAGTGCGATTAAAATGCTTGCAACGGGAAGTGTCATCTTAAGATTTTTCATTCGCTAATTCCTGCCTAATATTCGAGCTGCCAAGTAACAATGTTGTACCCGGCAATAAAATTCCTTTGTAGTAAATATAAGCAAAAATCAATCCAAGCCATGAAATCATCAGAAAATTAAATTTATTTTCCAGAAAAGTGCGAAAAATTGCCTAAAAGCGCATGATTTTGGCGAAGAAAAATACCAAATTTATGTGACTTATTAGTTCGAACCGGATGGAGTGGGGAAGTTTTAACCTGACGCTTTCGAATCCAACGGTGAAAAAAGGCAAAGGATTGCGCAAGCGTTTCGTTATAAGTTGATGATTTTACTGGGGGGAGTGTAAATATATGGAAAATCGAAGAATTGTAGGTATGTAATCTTCCGTATGGTATCACAAAAAAAATGAAAATATCAGACTTGCTGTTATTAAATCACGACCTATAATGCTGAAAACCGGAGCGTCTGCCAACGCTCCGGTTTTTTTGTGTCCGAAAGAAATGTAATTCCGTCTGCCAACGGTTTACAACGCACATTGCGAGTGACACATATATCAATGAATCAAGGAAATACACCATGCGTATCGAACAAGAACTTAAGTTAGGTTTTAAAGATGTACTGTTTCGCCCTAAGCGTTCAACACTAAAAAGCCGTTCTCAAGTAAATTTAACCCGCGATTTTACATTCAAGCATAGTGGCCGTCAATGGTCTGGCACACCTGTTATTGCAGCCAATATGGATTCGGTAGGTAGCTTTGAAATGGCTACTGAGCTTGCGAAGCACGGTGTAATGACAGCAATGCATAAGCATTACACAATCGAGCAGTGGGCTGATTTTGTAAAAAATGCAGATAAAGAAACACTTAACAAAGTTTTCGTTTCAACTGGTACATCAGCGCGTGACTTCGACAAGACTAAAGAAATCCTAGCACTAAGCGAAGATCTTGAGTTTATCTGTATCGATATCGCGAACGGTTACTCAGAGCACCTAGTTGAATTCGTACAAAAAGTACGTGCTGAATTCCCAACAAAAACTATCTCTGCTGGTAACGTTGTAACTGGCGATATGTGTGAGGAGCTAATCTTAGCTGGTGCAGATATCGTTAAAGTGGGTATCGGCCCTGGTTCAGTATGTACAACACGTGTTAAGACAGGTGTTGGTTACCCTCAACTTTCTGCAATCATTGAGTGTGCAGACGCAGCTCACGGCCTTGGCGGTATGATCATTGGTGACGGTGGCTGTGCATGTGCTGGTGACGTAGCGAAAGCATTCGGTGGCGGTGCTGATTTCGTAATGCTTGGTGGTATGCTAGCAGGCCACGAACAGTCTGGCGGTGAAGTGATCGAAAAAGACGGCGAGAAGTTCATGAAGTTCTACGGCATGTCTTCAGAGTCGGCAATGGCTAAGCACTCTGGTGGCGTTGCTAAGTACCGTGCGGCTGAAGGTAAAACTGTTTTACTTCCATTCCGTGGCGACGTAAATGACACTATCTCAGACATCCTTGGTGGTGTACGTTCAACTTGTACATACGTAGGCGCAGCAAAGCTTAAAGAGCTAACTAAGCGTACTACTTTCATCCGTGTACAAGAGCAAGAGAACAATGTTTTCGGTAAAGATAAGTAATCTTACTGTTTGAAACGATGTTTTGAATTGAGAAAAAAGAGCCACTGTTTAGTGGCTCTTTTTTTGCTTGAAAATTGCTAAGTGGCGACAGCCGAGCAAAAAATTTTGTGGCGACAGGTTACAGGTTTGAAAGAGGGTTATGGATAATGGCTTCAGATAGGTGATCAGGTGCGAAGTGGGCATAGCGCATTGTCATACTTATGTCAGCGTGACCCAAATGATCTGCTCCAGTCAAACTGGACACTTAACTAAGCGACATTTTGCTTTTCAAAGTTCATTGGGCTTAGGTACCCAAGAGCACTGTGCCTTCTCGTTCGATTAT
>NZ_JBHZSF010000018.1:0-82395 GCF_043642225.1 Vibrio profundi
TCAGTTTTTCTGACTTTTTTGCCTGTTCGAGCAAAAAGCCATCAAAACGCCCTGTAAATAGCCTTTTAAACTAGTAGTTCTTAAATTTATCTGCAAATAAGGACACTTTTTTCCAATTTGTATACTCCACCTCTTTCGAAGTGTCCGTTTCCCCGCCAGTCATTGTCATAATGAAGCGAATCATCGTTCTATCAAACAGGTTATAGCGTGGATAATAAAGTGCACCGGCAAATACGCCAATCAAGCTTGGTTGCCAAGCCGACTTCTTGAGGAATGTTTTTATATAAGCACTGCCTTCTGGAGTATCTTTACCTTGGTCTTCTTTGCGAGCTGTCAGGTTGACACAAAAGAACGCTACTTTATTACTTTCCAGTTGGTCTAGGTTTTGCTCAATAAACTGATATAGCTTTTTATTTAAGTGACCGTAACGGATAGAAGCACCAATCAATATTCGATCATAGCCACCAAAATCTAGATTGCCTGCTGAATGCAGATCGACAATCTCACACTCAAAATCAGATAACTCATCTTTTATATAGCTAAGTATTTTCTTGGTTTGCCCTTCACGGCTCGAATACAAAAATAGCGCTTTTGCCACAACCTATCCTTAACTACGCCAAAACGTAGGGGTGAGTAATATTAATAAAGTAAAGATTTCTAGACGACCAAACAGCATTGAGACTACGAGTACCCACTTGGCTTTGTCATTGATGTCACCAAAGTGAAGCGCTACCTCGCCTAATCCGGGGCCTAAATTATTCAGAGTTGCCGCTACAGCAGAGAAGGCACTCAGCTCATCCATACCGGTTGCGATTAATGCCAACATACAAACCACAAAGACTAGCGCGTATGCAGAGAAAAAGCCCCACACCGCGTCAACTACACGTTGCGGCAGTGCCGAACCACCGACTTTAATCGTGTAAACAGCTCTAGGGTGAACAAGACGCTTCATTTCACGAGCGCCCTGTAAAGTAAGCAGTAAAATTCGGATGACTTTCATGCCGCCACCGGTAGAGCCTGCACATCCCCCTATAAAAGAAGAGAATAATAATAGAACAGGTAAGAATAGAGGCCATTCTGAAAAGCCAGTGGTGGTAAAGCCAGCTGTGGTAGAAATAGATACTGTCTGAAACAAAGCCTGATCGAATGCATCATAATAAGAATCGTACGAGTGATGATTCAATAGTAATAAGAAGCAAACAAAGAACAGGACAGCCTGTATGAAGATAAAAGCCCTAAACTCAGGGTCTTTCAAATAATATTTTGGATGCACCCCTCCAGAAGCAAAAGCAGCGAAGTGCAGAGAGTAATTACAGGCTGAGATCAATAAGAAAACAACGGTAATCATATTAATGGTATGGCTATCAAAATAGCCCATGCTTGCATCGTGAGTGGAAAACCCTCCGATCGCTATGGTAGAGAAACTATGACTGATCGCATCAAAGGCACTCATACCCGCAAGCCAGAACGCCACAGCACAGGCTATGGTTAAACTTAGATAGATATACCAAAGTGCTTTCGCGGTTTCGGCTATTCTCGGTGTCATTTTACTATCTTTAACTGGGCCAGGTATTTCAGCTCGATAAAGCTGCATACCACCGATACCAAGCACAGGCAAAATGGCTACCGCCAACACGATGATACCCATACCGCCAAACCACTGTAGAAATTGTCGGTAGAACAAAATTGCTTTAGGAAGCTCATCCAGGCCGACAATCACAGTGGCACCCGTAGTCGTCAGGGCGGAGAAAGATTCAAAAAAAGCATCCGTAATTGAAATATTGGGAGTATCTGATATCAGGAATGGCAGGGAACCCGCACTACCAATTACCGTCCAGAACAGTACCACGATCAAAAAGCCATCACGGGCTTTGAGTTCATGTTTATGGCGACGATTCGGAAACCAACATACTGCACCACAAAATAGCAGCACAAAGAAAGTCGTAACGAAAGGTACACCCGCACCATCTCGATAGATCAAAGCGACTAAAGCAGGGGCAAGCATGGACACACTAAACAGTGCCAGCAATAACCCGACGATACGAATAATTGAGCGAAATTGCATTACAAATATGACGAAGCGATAGGCTTCAAACTTCCTAGTTATTATCTAATTTTGACACCAGTGCTTTAGCACCGCTTTTATTGATGATGGTTTCCATAAACCCATCGATTTGAAGCACTTCTATCTCAACCATCATGACAACATTGACGCCATAGTCGGCTTGCACTTCCTTTGCTTCAAACTGCGACATGATAGATTGTGCGATTGGCACGAAAGCATAGTCTAACTCTAGGCGCAAAATTGTGGTTATTTTTTTCTCGATAGTTTGAAGCAGCTTGAGAGCTTGTTGCACACCGCCGCCATAAGCTTTCACTAGCCCGCCAGTACCTAGCTTGATTCCACCAGAATATCGTGTCACGACCGCAGTAATTTCACCCACCCCAGAACCGGAAAGCTGAGCAAGTATCGGCTTGCCTGCAGTACCCGATGGTTCACCGTCATCACTGAAACCCCACTTCATGGAATCTTCTGGCCTACCAGCTACAAAGCCCCAACAGTTATGACGCGCTGCTGCGTGTTCTGTTTTTACCTGCTCAACAAATTGTTTAGCAGATTCTACACTTGGAGTATGAGCAAGATGTGTAATGAACACACTCTTCTTTATTTCTTCTTCATACAACGCAGATTGCAGCGGAATAAGGTAAGGCTGGTCATTCATAGTGATGGCTTTATTAATGAGGAAGATAAAGTGTATCACGCACATTCAATAACCGTTAGAGATCTGTGCCAACGCACAATGTTAAACAATTGTTTAAAAAATGTATTGAATTTACAGTAAGGCGAGTACACACTGAGACAACTGGTCTAACCAGAAGATATTTTACGATATAAATACAACAAGAATTCTCTCACGCAATCGTGGATTGTACGTCATGGAGATAGACAATGATTTACCAAGCTAACACCCTACAGGTAAAGGAATTACAAGATGGAATAGCCGAACTGAGTTTCTGCGCTCCAGCTTCTGTGAATAAGCTCGACCTTGCTACTTTAGAATCCCTAGACCGAGCCCTTGATGCACTCAAAGCTCATGCCGGTTTACGTGGATTGATCTTAACTTCAAACAAAGACGCATTCATCGTTGGTGCTGACATCACCGAATTTCTAGGCTTATTTGCTAAGCCAGAAGCTGAGCTAGACGAGTGGTTAAGATTCGCAAACTCCATCTTCAGTAAATTAGAAGATTTACCTGTTCCGACCCTTTCAATGATGCGCGGCCACGCTCTAGGCGGCGGTTGTGAGTGTGTACTTGCCACTGACTTCCGCATTGGTGACAAAACCACCAGCATTGGTCTTCCTGAAACCAAACTTGGCATCATGCCCGGTTTTGGTGGCTGTGTGCGTTTACCTCGCGTTATCGGGGCAGACAGCGCAATGGAAATCATCACACAAGGCAAAGCTTGCCGAGCAGATGAAGCATTAAAGGTTGGCTTGTTAGACGCGATTGTAGAGACCGACCAACTGCTAGAGTCAGCGATTAACACGGTATCTCTTGCAGCCAATGAACAGCTAGATTGGCAACAACGTCGCAAACAGAAAACATCAGCGCTGTCTCTAAGCAAGCTTGAAGCAATGATGAGCTTTACCATGGCGAAAGGCTTGGTTGCTCAGAAAGCAGGTCCACACTACCCAGCACCAATCACTTCCGTTATCGCTATTGAAGAAGCTGCACGTAGCGACCGTGATGCAGCATTAGATATTGAGCGTAAACACTTCGTTAAACTCGCGAAATCTGAAGAAGCAAAAGCGCTAGTGGGCTTGTTCCTTAATGACCAATACATCAAAGGCCTAGCGAAGAAAGCTGGTAAATCGGCCAAAAAAGATACTGAGCGAGCAGCCGTTTTAGGTGCCGGCATTATGGGTGGCGGCATCGCTTACCAATCTGCACTGAAAGGCGTACCTGTGATGATGAAAGACATCGCACAAGCTTCACTTGATCTTGGTATGAACGAAGCGTCTAAACTACTGAACAAACGCCTATCACGCGGCCGACTAGACGGTTTCAAAATGGCGGGTATTCTTGCTTCAATTACCCCTAGCCTACACTACGCAGGTATCGAACAATCTGACGTGATTGTTGAAGCCGTAGTAGAAAATCCAAAAGTAAAAGCAGCTGTATTAAACGAAGTCGAAAGCCAAGTAGGCGAAGACACCGTTATTACCTCTAACACGTCAACGATCCCAATTAACTTATTAGCTAAATCGCTAAAACGCCCAGAGAATTTCTGTGGTATGCACTTCTTCAACCCAGTGCATCGCATGCCTTTGGTTGAAATCATTCGTGGTGAGCACACCTCTGATGAAACCATCAACCGAGTGGTTGCGTACGCTGCAAAAATGGGTAAATCACCTATTGTGGTTAACGACTGCCCAGGGTTCTTCGTAAACCGTGTGCTTTTCCCTTACTTCGGTGGCTTCAGCATGCTACTACGTGACGGTGCAGACTTCACTAAAGTCGATAAAGTGATGGAGCGCAAGTTCGGTTGGCCAATGGGCCCAGCATACCTACTTGATGTTGTTGGGTTAGATACAGCACACCACGCACAAGCAGTCATGGCGCAAGGCTTCCCAGAGCGCATGGGCAAAGAAGGTCGTGATGCGATTGATGCATTATATGAAGCAAACAAATACGGCCAGAAAAATGGCAGCGGTTTTTACACGTACAGCGTAGACAAGCGCGGTCGCCCTAAGAAGACCTTCTCAGAAGAAATTCTTCCTGTTCTTTCCGATGTATGCCAAGCACCACAAGATTTTGATGACCAAACAATTATCCAACGTGTGATGATTCCAATGATCAACGAAGTGGTACTTTGCCTTGAAGAAGGCATTATCGCGACACCGCAAGAAGCGGATATGGCACTGGTTTACGGTTTAGGCTTCCCTCCATTCCGAGGCGGCGTATTCCGCTACTTAGACAGTGTGGGCATTGGTAACTTCGTTGAAATGGCGAAAGGCTACCAAGACTTAGGTGCAATGTACCAAGTTCCTCAACTATTGCTTGATATGGCAGCGAAAGGCGAAAGCTTTTACGACGCTCAACAAGCCAGTTCTCTGTAACCCACATTTGGAAAAGGAATAGCAAAATGAATAATGTAGTTATTGTTGATTGCCTTCGCACCCCAATGGGACGTTCCAAAGGTGGAGCTTTCCGTCACACTCGTGCTGAAGATTTATCTGCACACCTGATGAAAGGCATTCTAGAGCGTAACCCACAAGTAAACCCTTCAGAAATTGAAGACATCTACTGGGGTTGTGTCCAACAAACCCTAGAGCAAGGTTTTAACGTGGCGCGTAACGCGGCTCTATTGGCAGGCCTACCAATTGAGATTGGTGCGGTCACCGTTAACCGTTTATGTGGTTCATCTATGCAAGCTCTGCATGATGCAGCACGTTCAATCATGGTTGGTGATGCCGAGATCTGCCTGATCGGTGGTGTAGAGCACATGGGCCACGTACCAATGACACACGGTGTAGATTTCCACCCGGGTATGTCAAAAAACGTAGCAAAAGCCGCAGGCATGATGGGCTTAACCGCTGAAATGCTTGGCAAACTGCATGGTATTAGCCGTGAAGACCAAGATGCATTCGCCGCTCGTTCACACGCTCGTGCACAAGCCGCTACTGTTGAAGGTCGTTTCAAAAACGAAATCCTACCAACAGAAGGGCACGCTGCCGATGGTTCACTGTTTACACTGGATTACGATGAAGTGATTCGCCCTGAGACCACGGTTGAAGGCTTATCTCAACTTCGCCCGGTGTTTGACCCTGCCAACGGCACGGTAACAGCAGGCACCTCATCAGCTCTGTCTGATGGCGCCTCAGCGATGCTTATTATGAGTGAAGAAAAAGCCAATGAGCTTGGTCTTAAGATTCGCGCTCGCGTGAAGTCGATGGCTATTGCAGGTTGCGATCCTTCTATCATGGGTTACGGACCAGTACCTGCGACGCAAAAAGCGTTGAAGCGTGCCGGCCTAAGCATTGAAGATATGGGCGTTATCGAGCTAAACGAAGCCTTTGCTGCTCAATCACTACCATGTGCTAAAGACCTTGGCCTACTTGATGTAGTCGATGAGAAAGTAAATCTCAATGGTGGCGCTATCGCTCTTGGTCACCCACTAGGTTGTTCAGGCTCACGTATTTCAACAACGCTCATCAACCTGATGGAAGCAAAAGATGCGAAGTATGGATTGGCGACCATGTGTATTGGCCTTGGCCAAGGTATTGCAACGGTCTTTGAACGTCCATAGCTGATAACTACGCTTAGTGAATCTTGCTCTCGCTAAGCGTCAATAACGAACCTCCCTTCCAAAGCGCAATTCATGTTTTTCGTGATTGCGCTTTTTCTTTACTTAAACTCAAGGGAAGAAGTTAGAGTATGCGTTTTATGCATAGTTTAAATGTTGAAGTTTCATTATTTTTTCGAAGATTTGTCGTCTAAAGTTATTGGCAGATTCCTAATATTCCCTCAGTGGAGAACAACATGTTTAAAGCACTTGTACTAAACCAAGAAGATAAAAAAACCATCGCTGCAGTATCTCAAATCGAAGAGTCTCAACTGCCAGAAGGTAACGTAAAAATTAACGTTAACTACTCTTCTTTGAATTACAAAGATGGTTTAGCAATCACAGGCAAAGGGCGCATTGTTCGTAACTTCCCAATGGTGCCTGGTATTGATCTTTCTGGTGTGGTTTCTCAATCGGATGACCCTAGATATAAAGAAGGCGACGAAGTCGTTTTAACAGGCTGGGGCGTCGGTGAAGGCCACTGGGGTGGCATGGCTGAGAAAGCAAGCCTAAACGGTGACTGGTTAGTGCCTATGCCTAAAGGTCTAGACGCTAAGAAAGTCATGGCGATTGGTACAGCAGGCTTTACTGCAATGCTTTGTGTTCAAGCTATTGTAGATGCAGGCATTAAACCGGAAGACGGTGAAATCCTAGTCACTGGCGCAAGTGGTGGTGTAGGCAGCGTATCAATTACTTTGCTTAACCAACTAGGCTACAAGGTAGCAGCGGTAACAGGTCGTGCATCTGAAAATGGTGAACTACTAAAATCACTAGGTGCGACACGCATTGTTGAACGTGCTGAACTAGAAGAGCCAGCAAAACCATTAGAAAAGCAGCTTTGGGCAGGCGCTATTGATACGGTCGGCAGCAAAGTATTGGCGAAAGTACTAGCGCAAGTAGATTATAACGGCGCAGTAGCAGCTTGTGGCTTAGCCGGTGGTTTCGATTTACCAACAACCGTAATGCCATTCATCTTACGTAACGTACGCCTGCAAGGCATTGATTCTGTGATGTGCCCTCGCGAAAAACGCATTAAAGCGTGGGAGCAACTTTCAGAATTACTGCCTGCCTCTTTCTACGAGCAAGCAACCAAAGAAGTGTCTTTGGATGACGCGATTAAAGCGGCTGAAGATATTACAAACGGTCAGATTACAGGTCGCGTGGTGATCAAACTTTAATCCACATGCGCTTCATAGTCGCAATCAAAGCGATGAAGCGTTAACAGCAAAGGGCTGATGCAACATCAGCCCTTTATTTGATTTCACTACCCTAATCCAATGTCCGCAATTCTCTTTTTAATCAGCTTGCCACATTCTTCTTTTACAATTCGCCTTAGCCATTGCTGAGATTCAGACGTATCACAACGAGCATGCCAAATGAGCGAGTAATCAAATGGCATAAAATCAAACGGCAGCGGTTTAATCACTAAATCGTATCGTTCTGCCACTAAATACGCCAAATCAGCGGGCACTGTAATCACCAACGGCATTTTATCCACTATCGCAAGCGCAGCTTCTAAATGGTAAGCACGTAATACCATTCTACGTGGATTTTGATTAGCCAATGCATTATCGAGTAAAGCTTTTACCCCATCGCTGATGGCAATCATG
Organism: Vibrio profundi; assembly: GCF_043642225.1. GTDB lineage: Bacteria > Pseudomonadota > Gammaproteobacteria > Enterobacterales > Vibrionaceae > Vibrio > Vibrio profundi_A. The sequence goes on from NZ_JBHZSF010000018.1 coordinate 7,959, forward strand.
GCATGAGGGAGGTTGACATAATCCTCTAAAGAAAGCGGCTGCTTTGCCAAAGGGTGAGTTTTTGACACTAAACACGACACGCCGACTTGCCCCAGAACCTCTCTATGCAAAGGAGACACCGACCCCGTTGGGCGACAAATAGCCATATCGACTTTTTCGGTACTCAGCTGCTTAAACAAATGCTCATGCTGCAATGGCGCAAACTCCAAAGAAATGTTCGGAGCTTGCTCATAAATCTTAGGTAACGCATAAGGCAAAATGGTTTGCATCGCATAATCCGTCGTTGCGATCAAAAACCGTTCACTGCAGTAATAAGGATTGAATTCACTTGGTGTGAGAAGTTGGCGGAAAGATTCTAATGGCTGCTCAATCTGCTGACTGATCTCCAACGCTTTACTTGTTGGTAACAAACGCTGCCCTTGGCGGGTAAATAATGGGTCATCCAATAACTCGCGTAATCGGCCTAGCACGCGGCTCGTTGCAGATTGGCTCAGGTTCAACCGTATAGCCGCTTGGCTTACACTGCCTTCTTCGATAAGAACTTTTAATGCAACCAGTAGATTGAGGTCGCGGCGATAAATTTCTTCTAATTCCACACTCAGTACCTAAGTCGTGATTCTGCCTCTGTTATACCATGCTTCAGGCAAAAAAAATCCCGCCTTTCAGCGGGGAAGCCCAAGAAAACTGGGGATAGTGTCGGAATGTCGTATCGGAATTTCGTTAAATGGTCTGGATTAATGTTCTTGCTCTTCAGAAATGCCATGCCAGCGGCGCATTTCTACCCAAATACCAAAAATTGTTGCGCTCATACCTGCAAGTGGCATTAATGAAGCCTCTGCAGGTGTTCTCAGTACCAGTGCACAAAATGAAATAAAGCACAGTACTGAATAAATCGTTAATCTGTCTAAACCTGTCAACATCGCCACTCCTTAGCTAAGTTGTCACCGAGAAGTTGTTATCAACTTGTTAATTAATTTATAGGAAATGATTCTGTTTGCCAAGAGGTTATTGCATATTTTTTCTGCAGACGTATCATTCTTTGCGTTAAGTACATATAGAGAAGTAAACATGACATTCGATCCTGAGCTAGCAACCAATACATTAGAAGCGGAAGGACTGCGCTGCCCAGAGCCGGTAATGATGGTCAGGAAGACGATTAGAAGCATGCAAAATGGCGAAGTGTTGTTGGTTAAAGCAGATGACCCATCGACAACGCGAGACATCCCAAGCTTTTGCCGCTTTATGGACCACCAACTCATTGGCGCGCAAACAGAGCAACTGCCTTATCAATATCTGATCAAAAAAGGGATGGATTAAACCTCGCTTCCTCGCGTTTTACTCCAATACCGCACAATCCGTCAGTTTTTAAAAAATTCCTCCTCATAGACTGTCATTGTTTAGGGAGGAATTTTTATGCAACGAAATCAATCCATTGACACCATTCGTGGTGCTTTATTACTCATAATGACCATCAACCACTTTATTTGGATTACCGTGGGATGGGCCAATATACAATATTTCACTTTGCAGCCTTTTGGCCAAGTGGGTGCTGCGGAAGGATTTATTTTTATCTCAGGGTTAATGGTCGGGCTGATTTATACAGGTTCCGACACCGCCTTGAATCGAACCAAATTATTCAGCCGATCCAAACAACTTTATTGCTATCACATGGGTGCCATCCTGATGGTTTTGGTTATCTGCAGCCTATACATAGCTTTTGTTCCAGCAACTCAAGATTTTTACGGTGGGCTATTTCCTTGGTTATTGTCTGACAAATTGATGGCATTAATCACAAGTATTCCGATGCTTCACAAACCAGCTTACTTTGATATTTTGCCAATGTATGTGGCATTTTTGGCGATGGCTCCTCTTGTCATTCATCAACTCAAAAAAGCACGAGTGGTGTGGGTAATAGTGCTTAGCTTATTGATCTGGCAGTCCAGTCGATATATCGACTTAGCCTCAATGCTTAACCCATTTTTTTCTGAGGGGACACTCAATACAGGCTACTTCAGTTGGCTCGCATGGCAGCTTTTATTTGTAGCAGGGCTGTGTTTAGGGTTTACTGCTCGCCATAAACCAATCAATTGGTTTAAGTACCGAGCGGCAACCATATTCGTCGTCATTGCAGTCTTGATTATTTTCATTCTCAATCGAAATGTCTTTGCGCAATATGGCATTCACCAAGGAACGCTTTATCAAATCGCTGATAAACCTCTGCTTGGTTGGCTGCGGGTATTCAACCTATTATTGCTTGTATATTTGTTTGCTTTCGTCATAAAGCATTGGCCTAGATTGTTAACGTTCAAACCACTCGCATTATTAGGTCGGCACTCACTCCACGTCTTTGCATGGCATTACGTGGTGATTTTTTCGATAGCACCCTTGGTACTCGGTTTCTTTAATTTCCAACTCAGTATTGCCGTGGGGATAATCATAACAACCCTGCTCTTATACATTCCTCCACTTTACCGAGAAAAAAACCAAGCGACAAAATTGACCTCGAAAACCAGCCACTCTTAAAGGCTTTACCCTTTCGACCATCCCGGTTAGCGTTTCGCGACCGGGATCAACAGCTCGATATACCATTCTTCACCCGACCTTTTTTCCGCGCACGTGATCCATTCAAAGCCCTGTCTCAAAAAATAGCGAGACTCACTTAAATGCGAAAAATATACGCTATCTAGGTCTTCACCTATCTCACGCAAGCTTCCAATCAAACCGCATTTCAAATATTTCCCCTCTTCAAGACACATAGAGCGTGCTCCACCTTCAGTGAAAAGGTTTACCTGGAAATCATGCTGCGGGGTGTAATCATGCTCGGTCGTTCTTCCTATCAACAAATGCTGTTTCCCAGCGTTGATGATTGGAAGCAAAGCTTGATAACGATCGAGAACGTACTCCAAACGCTGGCTTTTTTGAACCAAATGTTCAGGAATAGCCTGTGCCGAAAGCTCTCCAAAGAGTCTTGGTTTCAACATTACCGATTCATCCAAATATTGAACACTAGGAGGCAAAACATTCAACGCTTGTGACGGCTTTAATTCCACCCAGAACTGCAATTGCCCCTGCTCACCTAACTGCCAAATAAAAGGTAACCGGCACAACACCAGTTTGTTTTGCGGGCAAAATACTCGATGAAGAAACACAAAAAGTGCAGGAATAAACTGTTCGTTTGGCAGCGTAAACTTCCACATTTTTCGCTCGCTAATATGAATCTTGGCAAGGGGGTAAACCGTTGTTTCTTCTTCGCCATCGCAAGTCGCTAGCATTTGAAATTGCCCTGAACGTCCAGAACAGTTATTCCGATATTCTAAAGTAAAATACTGACGATTCTCGTGGGGCCAATGACACGTTGTCTGGCTGAAGTTATCCCACAACTCCTTCACACCAGTTGAGACGTCTTGCGGCTCAAAAAATACTGATGAGAAATTACGATAAACGCCCATCAATTCACAGGATGAAAAAATAACTTCCATTGGAGCGTCTTTCTCAACACGTTGGAAAAACTCTAAATAGAAAATATCAATGGGAGGGATACCAATAAACTTAGCTAAAGCGCGGTTGCGCCTAAAATTCTTGGGGGACACTTCGAAGGTTTGCCTTACCACACGATAAAAAGCCTCTTGAGATTCGAAGCCAAAATCCAGTGCAATATCAAGAATTCTTTGATTCGAATTAGCGACTTCACTAATTGCTAGCGTCAATAAACGTAAGCGGTAGTAGCGCCCGACACTCATTCCAGTAAAGCGTTTGAATTCATGCTGTAAATGCCAACGACTGACATTCAATATTGCAGACAACGCCTTGATATCCAGCTTACGAGGAAGCTGAATTTCTATAGCCTCTACAATTCGAAAAATAAAGGAAAACTGTCGCATAACAGCAGTTTCTATTGCGTTCCATTGTCTAGCAATATCGCCCGAAATGCTTTACGTGACACTTCAAAGATTCAAACAAAAAAGGCAGCCAAACGGCTGCCTTTATTTATTCGTTGAACTCAATAGTTCGAATATCTGACTGAAGCTTATCGATCTGCTTTCTCATGGTACGTAGCTCTTGGTGCATCGGAATAATATGGGCCGCTCGTATCCAAGCTTCCACGGCAAGGCCTGTCATAATGATTGCCCCTGCCACCATAGGTAGCCACATATTTGTCAACACCATCCCCAACAAGGTCAGTGCGAGACCAAAGGTAAACAAGTAACTTTGGCTTTTTGGGGTTATCCCCATATAGCGCGTTAACATAGTCATGCCCTCTTGCTAATATCGTTAAAGATAAAAACCGATCACAAGATTAAAGTAGCATGACAAGTGTGACAAATATGTGTCAGCGCCCACACTCGCACCGCTTATCGAACGAGAATTTGATCTAAAATAACATTCTTTATCTATTGATATTTAAATCGAAAATTACCATTCATTCACTATAGAATTGCAGCGCCAGTTGCTAATGCAACAAACAATACCGCGGTCACTTTACGAATCAAATCTAGCGGCATTTTATCAGCGGATAACTTACCAATAATCACTACAGGCACGTTGGCCAGAAGCATGCCTATTGTCGTCCCTAAGATAACCCAAGTAAGCGCATCTGAATATTGCGCGCCAAGTATCGACGTCGCGATCTGCGTTTTATCACCGATCTCTGCAATAAAGAATGCAATAAAACTCGCGATAAACGGACCTCGATTGGAAATTTTCTCGTCATCATCCAGTTTATCTGGAATTAAAATCCAGCCAGCCATCGCTAAGAAACTGACCACCAGCACCCACTTTAAAACTTCAGGTGACAGATAGTCTGCGACCACTACGCCAAGCCAAGCAGCAAGGGCATGATTGGCTATAGTCGCTAAAAAGATAGCGGCAATAATTGGAATTGGTTTACGGTACCGACTGGCTAACAGCAACGACAGCAGCTGGGTCTTATCGCCGATTTCTGCTAGTGCGACAGTGGTAATTGAAATTGCTAAAACGCTCACGACATACTCATTTGGGGTGAGGATTATTATATTTAACCTAAGACAAACCTCGCGCCCCACCCCGGTTCACGATGTTTGTCTAAGGTCTTGCTAAACTCATCAGGCGATGAGTCTCGGACGCCATGGTGATTTTGCACCAATTATGTTGACGAACGAACTTGTTCTGCGTGAAAGCGAAACAAGCAGGCTACTCCCCAAAGACCGCGAAATTCTATTCGCTCAGACCGCTAAAAACAAGTAAGAAACTTGTCAAAAAATCCCCTTACGCCGAAAAACAGCGATTAAAGGTAAAAAAATCCACTAAACGACATTTTAGACCACTAATTAAACAAGATTACCTCTACTCGCTTTACGAATATCTGGGTATACTCAATGGTTATTTTTATTAATTCATTCAGAAGAATCGCGCGAACCTGACTATGCAAAAATACGATATCAAAACCTTCCAGGGAATGATCCTCGCGCTGCAGGATTATTGGGCTCAAAACGGTTGTACCATTGTGCAACCTTTGGATATGGAAGTAGGTGCCGGCACCTCTCACCCAATGACATGTCTACGTGCACTTGGCCCAGAGCCAATGTCAACGGCATACGTTCAACCTTCACGTCGTCCTACCGATGGTCGTTACGGTGAAAACCCGAACCGTCTGCAGCACTACTATCAATTCCAAGTTGCTCTAAAGCCATCTCCAGATAACATTCAGGAGTTGTACTTAGGCTCACTTGAAGTTCTTGGTGTCGATCCGCTGGTTCACGATATTCGCTTCGTAGAAGACAACTGGGAAAACCCAACGCTAGGCGCATGGGGTCTTGGTTGGGAAGTATGGCTAAACGGCATGGAAGTGACTCAGTTTACTTACTTCCAACAAGTTGGCGGTCTTGAGTGTAAGCCAGTTACTGGCGAGATCACTTACGGTATCGAGCGTCTAGCAATGTACATCCAGGAAGTAGATTCTGTTTACGACCTAGTATGGAACGTAGCACCAGACGGTTCTAACGTGACTTACGGTGACATCTTCCACCAAAACGAAGTTGAGCAATCAACCTATAACTTCGAACACGCAGACGTAGATTTCCTATTCACTTTCTTCGACCAGTGCGAAAAAGAGTGTAAAGAACTACTTGAGCTAGAGAAGCCACTGCCGCTTCCAGCTTACGAGCGTATTCTAAAAGCTGGTCACGCCTTCAACATCCTTGATGCGCGTAAAGCTATCTCTGTAACAGAGCGTCAACGTTACATCCTTCGTATCCGCAACCTGACTAAATCAGTTGCTGAGGCGTACTACGCGTCACGTGAAGCGCTTGGCTTCCCAATGTGTAAGAAGGATAAGTAATCATGGCGAAGAATTTTCTAATTGAACTGGGTACGGAAGAGCTTCCACCAACAGCACTTCGTTCTCTAGCAGAAGCCTTTGCTTCTAACTTTGAAGCTGGTCTTAAAACGGCTGAGCTTTCTCACGAAGGCGTCAAGTGGTACGCCGCACCTCGTCGTCTTGCACTTAAAGTGACGGCTCTGGCTGAAGGCCAAGCAGACAAAGTGGTTGAGAAGCGTGGCCCTGCTGTTTCTGTGGCATTCGATGCTGAAGGCAACGCGACTAAAGCAGCACAAGGTTGGGCTCGTGGTAACGGTATTACTGTTGAGCAAGCTGACCGTCTGAAAACCGACAAAGGCGAGTGGCTGCTATTCAAGCAAGAAGTTGCAGGCAAACCCGTTCAAGAATTGGTGATGGACATTGCAGCGAAAGCGTTAGCTGGCCTACCAATTCCTAAAGCAATGCGCTGGGGTAACTCAGACATTCAATTTATCCGTCCAGTGAAGACACTGACTGTACTACTGGGTGATGAGCTGATTGAAGGCGAAATCCTAGGTGTCGCTTCTGCTCGTACTATTCGTGGCCACCGTTTCATGGGCGAACAAGAGTTCACAATCGACTCTGCTGACCAATACCCTGCGATCCTAGAAGAACGCGGTAAAGTCATGGCAGACTACGAAGCGCGTAAAGCGATCATCCTAGCTGATTCGCAAAAAGCGGCAGCAGCGGTTGGCGGTATTGCTGACCTAGAAGATGACCTTGTTGAAGAAGTGACGTCTCTGGTTGAATGGCCAGTCGTTCTTACAGCGAAGTTTGAAGAAGAGTTCCTAAAAGTACCTTCTGAAGCTTTGGTTTACACCATGAAAGGTGACCAAAAGTACTTCCCTGTTTACGATGAAAACAAGAAGCTACTTCCTAACTTTATCTTCGTATCAAACATCGAGTCTAAAGAGCCTCGCCACGTTATCGAAGGTAACGAGAAAGTTGTACGCCCACGTCTTGCAGATGCTGAATTCTTCTTCAACACCGACCGTAAGCGTCCGCTGATCGACCGTCTTCCTGAACTCGACCAAGCTATCTTCCAGAAGCAATTGGGTACGATCAAAGACAAAACAGACCGCATCACAGAGCTTGCTGGCTACATCGCTGAGCAAATCGATGCTGACGTTGAGAAATCTAAGCGCGCAGGCCTACTGGCTAAATGTGACCTAATGACATCTATGGTATTCGAATTCACGGATACTCAAGGTGTAATGGGCATGCACTACGCGACTCACGATGGTGAAGACGAGCAGGTTGCACTAGCACTTTACGAACAGTACATGCCTCGTTTCGCCGGTGATGACCTACCAAGCACAGGTATTTCTTCAGCGGTAGCAATGGCAGACAAGCTAGACACTATCGTGGGTATCTTCGGTATTGGCCAAGCACCAAAAGGTTCTGACCCATTCGCTCTACGTCGTGCATCACTAGGTGTGCTGCGTATTATCGTTGAAAACGGCTACAACCTAGACCTAACTGACCTTATCGGTAAAGCGAAAGAGCTACTAGGCGACAAGCTAACCAACGACAACGTAGAAGCTGACGTTATCGACTTTATGCTAGGTCGTTTCCGCGCATGGTACCAAGATGCTGGTTTCAGCGTCGACATCATCCAAGCGGTACTAGCGAATCGTCCAACGAAGCCAACGGACTTTGACCAACGTGTTAAAGCGGTTTCTCACTTCCGTGAACTGGAAGCGGCAGAAGCACTAGCAGCAGCGAACAAGCGTGTAGGTAACATCCTTGCGAAATTCGATGGTGAGCTAGCAGCAGACATCGATCTGGCACTTCTTCAAGAAGATGCAGAGAAAGCACTGGCTGAAAACGTTGCAGTAATGACAGAAGCACTAGAGCCAGCATTCGCTACAGGTAACTACCAAGAAGCCCTAAGCAAGCTAGCAGCTCTACGTGAGCCTGTTGATGCCTTCTTCGATAACGTAATGGTTATGGCTGATGACGAAGCGCTTAAGAAGAACCGTCTAACGCTACTGAATAACCTACGTAACCTGTTCCTACAAATTGCTGACATCTCTCTACTGCAAAAATAAGCACGAGTGAGACAGGTGCTCTAAGTCCAACTCAGAGTAACCAAAGGTAAACACCCAAAGGGAAGCGAAAGCTTCCCTTTTTGTTTTTGTGAACCAAGCATTTGTTTGTAGAGGTGTTATTGATTATCTGAATGAATCAGCGCTCAGACTGTAGAGGGCATTGTTTGCTATAACTGACCTGTTTATTCAGGGGAAGGGAACAATGAAAAAAACAGTACTCGCACTTTCAATGCTTGCACTCAGCGCATGCAGCCAAACCAGCGACAACAGCCTATTACTGACGATTGATAACGACATCGTGGTATTCGAATCAACAGGCAAAGGCACTGTAATCGCAGAACAGGAACTCGCTAAAGGTAGCTATACCTTCTCTATCAGCGACAGTAAAAACACCTGTGGCACCAACTATGCACTGGCGGAAGAGAGTCGCATTAAATTCAATAAACCCCTTCGCCTAGACGATTGCGCCGAGAAGTCTGAGCTCTCCATTAAGGTCTTTCGTGCGAATACCTACCAATTTACGCTCAACCCACAAACCAATGAGTTAACGGTTCAAATAAAGCCAAAACAGCAACAAGTACATAGCTTTGCCTGCCCAGTGCCGAGTGGCGAGCCAACAACCATCAATGTAGCTCTAACCTTTGATGATGGCACCTTGGTCAGAGATGCCCTTTCCGGAAAACAAACAACGGTCACTAACGGCAGTGTCACCATGCAACCAGCAGAAAGTAGCCAAGGCGTCTTATTACTAGAAAAGGTAGAGCCTGAGACCAAAGCGGATTTTAGTTGGGACAACGCCACGGTTTACTTCGTGATGACCGACCGCTTCTACAATGGTAACCCTAACAATGACAATAGCTACGGCCGTAGCCAAGACGGACAAGATGAAATCGGCACCTTCCACGGTGGTGACCTAGCAGGCTTAACCGAAAAACTCGACTACATTGAATCACTCGGTGCTAATGCTATCTGGATTACGTCTCCCTTAGAGCAGATACATGGTTGGGTTGGCGGTGGTGACAGTGGTAATTTCAAACACTATGGCTACCACGGTTACTACCATCAAGATTGGACCAAACTAGATGACAACATGGGTACCGAAGACGAGCTAAAAACCTTCATCGATACTGCGCACAGCAAAGGTATTCGTGTCGTTTGGGACATCGTCATGAACCACACTGGCTACGCTACCCTGGCCGATATGCAGGAGTTCGACTTTGGTAAGCTCAACCTGAGTGATGAAGAAGCAACAAAAACGCTTGGTGAGAACTGGACAGATTGGCAACCCGAAAAAGGTCAGAACTGGCACTACTTCAACAACTACATCTCTTACGGTGACAAAGAAGCGTGGGAAAAATGGTGGGGCAAAGCCTGGCTGCGTAGCGATATCGGTGCTTACGACTCTCCGGGTTACAACAACCTGACCATGTCATTGGCGCACTTACCTGATTTCAAAACAGAATCGACGGAAACGACAGGGCTACCGAATTTCTATCGCAACAAATCCACCAGCGCGACTGATGAACTCAAAACACCTCGTGACCACCTCATCACTTGGCTTTCAGACTGGGTACGTGAATACGGTGTGGATGGCTTTAGAGTCGATACAGCAAAACACGTTGAGCTCGAAGCCTGGGCAGAGCTAAAAGAGAGCACCAACCAAGCACTGGCTGAATGGAAACAGAGCTACCCAGACAAAGCCTTAGATGACTTACCATTTTGGATGACCGGCGAAGTCTGGGCACACAGCGTGGTGAAGTCAGATTACTTCGCTAACGGCTTTGATTCGATCATCAACTTTGAATTCCAAAGCGATATCGCACCAAAGGCGCTTAAGTGTCTATCCGATCTCGATGCTGATTACCTCCGCTACGCAGAGAAGATCAACACTGACAGCGAGTTCAACGTGTTGAGTTACCTATCGTCTCACGATACCTCGCTATTCTGGACACAGCACGGCAGTGACTTTGCTAAACAAACCAAAGCCGCGAATGCATTAATGCTTGCTCCAGGCACGGTACAGATCTATTACGGTGATGAAATCGCCCGTGACTTTGGCCCAACAGGTTCCGATCCAATGCAAGGCACTCGCTCGGATATGCCATGGGATCAAATCACCGGTGAACGTGCAGAGTTGCTAGAACACTGGCAAGCACTTGGCCAATTCCGCCAACGCCACCCAGCCGTCGCGCAGGGTAAGCACATCATCCGCAACAACAAAGGCTATTACGCCTTCGAACGCCAATACCAAGACGACAAGGTGTTGGTGGTGTATACCGGTTCGAAGTAAACACGCACGGTTCTCAAACGAAATTAATCAAAGGGGAAGCTTCGGCTTCCCTTTTTTGATCACCAAAAGCGCGTTCAATAAGCAAGCTGTTACTCATTAACCAAACTTTATAGAAGTTTTTTTCGTGTTAGAGCATTTGGCGCTATGCGTCGCAAAAACATTGCGGTATGTTCAAGGAATACACTGATGGCAGGCATAAGGTCTGCCTTACTGACACATAACAAGCAATCACAATGAATTAGGTAAAATAAGTAATGCAGTTCTCTAAGTTTGGTGAAAAGTTTAATCGATACTCTGGAATCACTCGTTTAATGGATGATTTGAATGATGGCCTGCGCACTCCTGGGGCAATCATGCTCGGTGGTGGTAACCCAGCCGCTATCCCAGCCATGCTCGATTACTTTAACCAAGCCAGTACCGACATGCTCGCCAGTGGAGAACTCATCGCCGCCCTCGCCAACTACGATGGTCCGCAGGGCAAAGACAGCTTCATTAAGTCATTAGCTGCGATGCTAAAAGAGACTTATGGTTGGGACATCAGCGAGAAAAACATCAGCCTGACTAACGGCAGTCAGAGCGGCTTCTTTTACCTATTCAACCTGCTTGCAGGCCAGCAGCCTGACGGTTCACACAAGAAAATCTTGCTGCCGATCGCACCTGAATATATCGGCTACGGTGATGCAGGGATTGATGACGACATCTTTATCTCTTACCACCCAGAGATCGAGCTACTAGAAAACCGTCAGTTCAAATACCACGTCGATTTTGAACAGCTAAAAGTTGATGACTCGGTGGCCGCTATCTGTGCATCTCGTCCAACCAACCCGACGGGTAACGTGCTGACAGACGAAGAAGTGCGTAAGTTGGACAAACTCGCGCGTGAAAACAATATCCCGCTACTGATCGATAACGCTTACGGCCTACCATTTCCAAACATCATCTTTGAAGACGTGGAACCGTTCTGGAATGAAAATACGATTCTGTGTATGAGCCTGTCTAAGCTTGGTTTGCCAGGTGTGCGTTGCGGTATCGTGATTGCGAGTGAAGAAGTAACACAAGCACTCACCAACATGAATGGCATCATCAGCTTAGCGCCAAGCAGTGTAGGCCCTGCGATTGCCAACCACATGATTGAGAACGGTGACTTACTGCGCTTAAGCAGCGAAGTGATTAAACCTTTCTACAAAGAGAAGTCTTTGCGCGCCGTTGAACTGCTACAAGACGCTATCGACGACCCACGTTTTCGTATCCACAAACCTGAAGGCGCTATCTTCTTGTGGTTATGGTTTGATGAATTGCCTATCACGACAATGGAACTGTATGACCGCTTAAAAGCTCGTGGCGTATTGATTGTTCCAGGTGAATACTTCTTTATCGGTCAAGAAGATGAGTGGGATCATGCTCACCAGTGCTTACGTATGAACTATGTTCAAGACGATGAAGCGATGCAAAAAGGCATTAAGATTATTGCTGAAGAAGTGAAAAAGGCTTACTCAGAGCAGTAACCGGAGCTTTTAGCTTACCGTAGACCAAATGCAAAAAGAGCACCTAATGAGGTGCTCTTTCACTTTTACTTCCCGATTGTTTTTGTCACTTGAATACCCTAAATAATTGGGGGTTCAGCTAGGCTGACTAGAAAATTCAGCCCATGAGCATAGGGAACCTATGTGATTAGGGGGAATTTACGACGTCGACAACGCTGTAGCTTCAAGTATGACGGGTATTAGCCTTCTAGTAGACTATTACCATTGATAGCAATCTTACGTGGTTGCATCGCTTCTGGGATTTCGCGTTCTAGGTCGATGTGAAGAAGACCATTTTCCATGCTCGCACCTACCACTTTTACGTAGTCTGCCAGTTGGAATTTACGTTCGAAATCACGCTCTGCGATACCTTGGTATACGAAGGTTTTCTCTGCTTCTGCTTTACGCTCACCTTTAACAATTAGCATGTTCTCTTTCTGAGTAAGATCTAATTGGTCATCAGCAAAACCAGCAACGGCCATAGTAATACGGTAGTTGTTCTCATCTTTTTGCTCGATGTTGTATGGAGGGTAACCGCCAGAAGAGTTCTTCGATGTGTTCGCTTCCATCATGTTGAATAGACGATCGAAGCCGATTGCGTTGCGGTAAAGTGGAGTGAAATCTACAGTTCTCATAATGCTATCCTTTTAGTAAGCAATAGTCTTAGCCGTGAATTTTACTTAGATCGAACCTGTGTATGACCCAGTAAACAGCTAAGAGATTCAATTCGCATTCCTCGGGTTTCACCTCTGTTGGCGACAACACTGGGACATGACAATGAATCAATTTTTAAGTTGTGTACTGCTAAAGTTATCCTCTGTTGAGCGATACTTCGTCAGCGGTAATGAAGGTTCGGTTTCTTCTCTTGTAGAGCAAGACAGCTATCCTCTTCACAAATAGATATATGGATTGAGCAAAATAGTTTCAAGGGATTATTTCCAATTATTTTTCTAACCCAATGTTTTTCAACATCTTACATATACAAAAAAAGCACCATCCAATGGACAGTGCTTTAAAATATTTTAGTTTTTTGAGACGAAGCTATTTCGTTTTAGTTCAAGGAAGAGGCGCGGAGCATACGAATGTATGTGAGCACCTCTGACACAGAAATTAAGCGAAAGAACGAAGTATCAAAGATACTAAACGTCTAAGTTTGCTACTTTAAGTGCATTCTCTTCGATGAAGTTACGACGCGGCTCAACTTGGTCACCCATTAGTGTCGTGAACAGTTGGTCTGCACCGACTGCATCTTCAATCGTTACTTGCATCATACGGCGAGTTTCCGGATCCATGGTAGTTTCCCAAAGCTGATCTGGGTTCATCTCACCTAGACCTTTGTATCGCTGTAAGCTTAGGCCACGACGAGACTCTTTAACTAACCAGTTCAATGCTTCAACAAAGCTCGTTACCGCTTGAGTACGCTCACCACGCTTAATGTAAGCGCCATCTTCAATCAGGCCGTTTAGAGCTTCTGCTAGGCTTGCTAACTTGCCGTATTCTTTTGAGTTGAATAACTCAACGCTTAGCACATGTTCATGCGTCACACCATGAGTGCGAACAACAATCTTCGGTAGGCTCAGGCCTAGCTCTTCATGCTTTTCAACTTCTAGCGAGTATTGGCTTGCACCAACTTCTTTTGCGTTCAGTTGCTCAATTAGCTGTTTACCCCACGCTTCTACTGCTGCTTCATCGTGACACTGCTCTGCAGTTAGACGAGGCATGTAGATCATTTCATGCATCAATGCATGTGGGAAACGGCGGCTCATGCGTTCAACAAGCTTAATGCCTGAATTGTATTGCTGAACCAGTTTTTCTAGAGCTTCACCAGCTAAAGCTGGCGCTTCAGGGTTAACGTGTAATGAAGCGTTATCAAGCGCTAAAGAGACTTGATATTGATTCATTGCATCTTCATCTTTGATGTACTGCTCTTGCTTACCTTTCTTCACTTTGTAAAGCGGCGGCTGAGCAATGTAGATGTAGCCACGTTCAATAAGCTCAGGCATTTGACGGTAGAAGAAGGTCAACAGTAGCGTACGAATGTGCGAACCATCGACATCGGCATCGGTCATGATGATGATGTTGTGGTAACGCAGTTTGTCTGGGTTATATTCGTCGCGGCCGATACCACAGCCAAGTGCTGTGATTAGGGTTGCCACTTCTTGTGAAGACAGCATCTTATCGAAGCGTGCTTTCTCTACGTTTAGGATCTTACCTTTTAGTGGAAGAATCGCTTGGTTCTTACGGTTACGGCCTTGTTTTGCGGAGCCGCCTGCCGAGTCACCCTCCACTATGTATAGTTCAGAAACTGCTGGGTCTTTTTCTTGACAGTCAGCAAGTTTACCAGGAAGGCCAGCAAGGTCTAACGCGCCTTTACGACGAGTCATTTCACGAGCTTTACGAGCAGCATCACGAGCGCGAGCTGCATCAATAATCTTAGTACAAACCGTTTTCGCTTCTGTCGGGTTCTCAATTAGGAACTCAGACAGTTTTTCACCCATTGCTGATTCAACCGCTGATTTCACTTCAGAAGAAACCAACTTGTCTTTGGTTTGGCTAGAGAACTTAGGATCTGGCACTTTTACCGAGATAACTGCAGTTAGACCTTCACGAGCGTCATCACCAGATGTCGCTGTCTTCGCTTTCTTAGAGAAGCCTTCCTTATCCATGAAGCTGTTCAGAGTACGCGTCAGCGCAGCACGGAAACCAGCAAGGTGAGTACCACCATCACGTTGAGGAATGTTGTTGGTGAAACAGTAGATGTTCTCTTGGTAACCATCATTCCATTGCATTGCGACTTCTACCGTAATGCCATCTTCACGTTCATGGTCAAAGTGGAAGATTTTCTGAATGATAGGGGTTTTATTGGTGTTTAGATGGTCAACGAACGCCTGAATACCACCTTCAAACATGAAGTGATCCGATTTATCTTCTTCACGCTCATCAACAAGCTTGATAGAAACGCCCGAGTTTAGGAACGACAGTTCACGTAGACGCTTCGCTAGAATATCGTAGTGGAAAAGTACATTTGAGAATGTCTCTTCACTTGGCCAGAAACGAATTTCTGTACCCGTAGTTTCCGTTTCACCCACAGCAGCCAGGGGTGCTTGAGGTTCACCATGGTGATACGTTTGAGTATGGATTTGTCCACCGCGATGGATAGTAAGAGTAACTTGCTTAGACAGTGCGTTTACAACCGAAACACCTACCCCGTGCAGACCACCCGATACCTTGTATGAGTTATCATCGAACTTACCACCAGCGTGAAGAACCGTCATGATTACTTCGGCTGCTGATACTTTTTCTTCTGGGTGCATTTCAGTTGGAATACCACGACCGTCATCGCGTACTGACACTGAATTGTCTTCATGGATAGTAACAATGATGTCATTACAGTGACCAGCAAGTGCTTCATCAATAGAGTTATCTACCACCTCGAAGACCATGTGGTGCAGACCGGTACCATCATCCGTGTCGCCAATGTACATTCCAGGACGCTTACGTACCGCATCCAGACCCTTCAGTACTTTAATACTCGATGAATCGTAATTATCTGACATAGTTACTCTCTGACTTATTATCCTTGCTCTATTTTGCCATGTTCCACATGAAACATCTTGCTGTTTTCTTCTTGCATGTCTGCAATCTGTTCAGCAGTAATAGAGCTTACAAAAACTTGAGCCCCCGTCTTCTTAAAACAACTCGCTAAGCGAGCACGACGTTGGCTATCTAATTCGGAAGCGAAATCATCAATTAAGTAGATGCATTGCTTACCTGTCATTTCCGTTAAGTGCTGTCCCTGCGCGACACGCAATGCACACACCATCAACTTCAACTGACCTCGTGAAAGTACGTCTTCTACTGGCGTTCCATTCACTTTAATCTTGAGATCCGCTTTATTGGGCCCGCTAAAGGTATAACCAAGCTGCTGATCTCGTTCAAAATTCTTTTCTAGTATCTCGGCGTATGGGGTGTCTTTATCCCAACCGCGATAGTAGTTCATCTGAATATCGTATTCAGGTAGAAACGTGGTACAGATGTCCTGAGCTATGGTTTTTAGCTGCTCAACGTACTCACTACGCCATTTGCTGATACTTTCAGCCAATCTTGCTAATTCTTGATCCCAATAGCTGAGCTCTCGATAGCTGGTGGCGGTTTTCAATAACGCATTACGCTGCTTATTCAGGCGCCTTACTCGTCCCCATGCTTCATAAAAAGCCGGTTCACTATGGAAGACTCCCCAATCAATATAAGCACGACGGTTTTTAGGGCCGTCGGTTAGTAAATCAAACCCTTCGGTATGAATCAATTGCAAAGGTAATACTTGCGCCAATTGGGCTAGCTTTTGCCCAGATTGACCGCTTATTTTAACCTCTGTGGTTCCATCACGCTGCTTATTAATGCCGATTGGTAGCTCAAATTGATCCGATGTCATAAAACGACCATGTACGAACAGTTCGCTACAGTCATTTTGGATAATTCGTCCGGTCAATGAGCTTTTAAATGAGCGGCCATGTCCAAGTAAATAAATCGCTTCAAGGACGCTGGTTTTTCCGCTGCCATTAGGCCCTATAAGAAAGTTAAAGCCTGATGACAGTTCAACGTCACAGGCTTCAATATTCCTAAATTGCTTTACGATTAAACGCGATAAAGGCATGAATTCATCATATCGTGAGAATCAAATTTACAGACGAATCGGCATGACAACATACATTGCACTGTCGTCCTGGGCATTTTCGATTAATGCACTGGCGTTAGCATCCGACATTGAAATACGCACATTTTCGCAGCGTAAGGTGTTCAATACGTCCAACACATAGCTTACGTTAAAGCCAATTTCTAAGGCGTCACCTTCAAAGGTCACATCCAAGACTTCTTCTGCTTCTTCTTGCTCTGGGTTGTTCGCTGTAATGCGCATTTCGCTATCTGCTAGGTTTACGCGGACACCACGGAATTTTTCATTCGAAAGAATCGCCGCTCGAGAAAATGCAGAGCGCAATTCATCACAACCCGCTTCAAGCGTTTTAGTGGTATTTTGCGGCATTACGCGTCGGTAATCAGGGAAACGGCCATCAACTAGCTTAGAAGTGAAGACATAGTTGTTCACTTCAGCACGCACGTTTGAATTACCAATTTGCAAAGTCACTGGCTGTTCTGGAGCATCCAACAACTTAACGAGCTCTTGCACCCCTTTTCGAGGAACGATGATCTGCTTTTGTGCAAAATCAGCGCCTAAGGTCGTTTGAGATACCGCCATACGGTGGCCATCTGTCGCCACACTACGTAGAGTCGAACCTTCAATTTCGAAAAGCATACCGTTGAGGTAGTAACGTACATCTTGGTTTGCCATTGAGAATTGTGTTTTTTCAATCAAACCACGCAGCTCTGCTTGAGTCACAGACACTTCAACTTCGCTGTTCCAATCTTCAATGTTAGGGAAATCAGCCGCTGGTAGCGTTGCTAGAGAGAAACGGCTACGACCAGAACGTACTTGAATACGAT
The DNA here is from genome assembly GCF_043642225.1 of Vibrio profundi. Taxonomy (GTDB): domain Bacteria; phylum Pseudomonadota; class Gammaproteobacteria; order Enterobacterales; family Vibrionaceae; genus Vibrio; species Vibrio profundi_A. The sequence continues at coordinate 25,656 of NZ_JBHZSF010000018.1, forward strand.
CGCCATCTAATACCACTGTGATGATAGAGCTATCTGGCAAACCACGACAAATATCAAGAAACTTACGCGAAGGTACGGTAATGCTGCCCGCTTCAAAATCACCTTCTAGTGTTACTCGACTGATCAGTTCGACTTCTAAATCAGTCGCCGTCATCGATAACACATTGTCTTCTACTTTTAGCAATAAGTTGCCAAGAATAGGAAGGGTTGGTCTACCGCCTAATGCGCCAGATACTTGTTGTAGTGGCTTAATTAAGTGACTGCGTTCAATGGTAAATTTCATATCTAGCTCTTAACGGTATAAGTGGCTCTAAGTATAAAAGAGCTCATTATACAACGAGCTCTTAGCCAAAATTCATCTAACTGGTGTAAGAATACTGCTTATTAAGAAGAAAGGGTACGAATCAAATTCGAGTAGTCTTCTTTTATATCGTGGCTTTCTTCACGAAGCTGAGCGATTTTACGGCAAGCATGCAAAACCGTGGTGTGGTCACGACCACCAAATGCGTCACCAATCTCTGGCAAGCTGTGGTTAGTCAGCTCTTTAGCCAGAGCCATCGCCAATTGACGCGGGCGAGCAACAGAACGAGAACGGCGCTTAGATAATAGGTCGGCGACTTTGATTTTGTAGTATTCTGCGACGGTCTTCTGAATGTTATCAATGGTGACCAGTTTCTCTTGCAGTGCTAGCAAGTCACGCAGCGCTTCACGTACAAAGTCGATTGTGATCGGGCGGCCAGTGAAGTTCGCATTGGCAATCACACGGTTCAATGCCCCTTCAAGCTCACGAACGTTAGAGCGTAAACGTTTAGCAATAAAGAAGGCCACTTCATCCGCTAGGTGGATTTGGTGGTCTTCTGCTTTCTTCATTAAGATCGCCACACGCGTCTCAAGCTCTGGTGGCTCGATCGCAACCGTCAAACCCCAACCGAAACGAGATTTAAGACGATCTTCTACGCCGTTGATCTCTTTTGGATAACGGTCAGACGTTAAGATGATCTGTTGATTGCCTTCCAGCAGCGCGTTAAAGGTATGGAAGAACTCTTCTTGAGAACGCTCTTTATTAGCAAAGAATTGGATATCATCGATAAGCAGCGCATCAACACTACGGTAGTAGCGTTTGAATTCTTCAATCGCGTTGTTTTGCAGTGCTTTTACCATATCCTGAACAAAACGCTCAGAGTGCATGTACACCACTTTTGCATTCGGCTTGCCATCAACAATCGCATTACCAACGGCATGCAAAAGGTGAGTCTTACCTAAACCGGTACCACCGTATAAGAAGAGAGGGTTATAAGCAGCGCCAGGGTTGCCCGCCACTTGGCGAGCGGCAGCCAAACCGAGTTGGTTAGATTTACCTTCAACAAAGTTATTGAACTTATGTTTAGGATTCACGTTAGAGCGGTGATTGATATCCACCACCTCAACGTCATCGTTATCCCATGTCTTATGCACTGGCTTACGCGCTTCCAGTTGAGCAGGCGCCGATGAAGCCGCGGCAACATCTGCAGCCGTACGAATAGGTTCAGGCGCAGGGGCCGTCACTCGCTTCGCGCCGACTTCAAATCGTAAGCTCGGAATATCGTTGCCACAGTATTCCTGCAGCAGTCGGTTAATGCTGTTGAGGTATTTATCTCGAACCCAATCCAAAACGAATCGGTTCGGAGCAAATAGAGTTAGAGTATTGTCATTGAGCTCCGCTTGTAACGGACGAACCCACATACTGAATTCTGTAGCTGGTAGCTCTTCTTGAAGCTGTTGCAAACATTGCAACCAAAGCGAAGATGACACGGTGCCCTCACTCTATTTAAATTATCTGAAATGACTGGCAATTTTACCTGTTGATAAGTCAGATCACCAGCAATTGATCGACGTTCCAGTGAATAAGATCTAAGTTATTCACAATATTTTGCGTGATTTTATTAAGATCCGCACAAACTGCCCCAAAATTACTCACATAATGATCCACTTATCCTCGGATCTTGTGAATTTATCCCCAAAATCAGCATGCCTTCTGGTTATGGTTAATAACATCTGGTTATTTATTCTATTGAGCATTTTCCCAGTAACATCCTGCTCTATAAATATAAGGAGTCACCAAATGAATAACTGGATTAAAGCTGCAATTGCGGCTATCGCACTATCTGCCGCAACGGTTCAAGCCGCTACTGAAGTAAAAGTAGGCATGTCTGGCCGTTATTTCCCATTCACTTTTGTTAAGCAAGACCAGCTACAAGGTTTTGAAGTCGACCTATGGGATGAAATCGGCAAACGTAATGACTATAAAGTAGAATACGTAACTGCGAACTTCTCTGGTTTATTTGGTTTACTGGAAACTGGTCGTATCGATACGATCTCTAACCAAATCACAATGACTGATGCTCGTAAAGCGAAGTATCTATTTGCTGATCCGTATGTAGTCGACGGTGCACAGATCACTGTTCGTAAGGGCAACGACAGCATTAAAGGCGTTGAAGACCTAAATGGTAAGACTGTTGCGGTTAACTTAGGTTCTAACTTTGAACAGCTACTTCGCAGCTACGACAAAGAAAACAAGATCAACATCAAGACCTACGACACAGGTATTGAGCATGACGTTGCTCTTGGCCGTGCTGATGCATTCGTAATGGATCGTCTATCAGCTCTTGAACTGATCAAGAAAACAGGCTTACCGCTACAACTAGCCGGCCAACCTTTCGAAACGATTGAAAACGCATGGCCTTTCGTTGACAACGACAACGGCAAAAAACTGCAAGCAGAAGTTAATGAAGCATTAGCAGCAATGCGCGCCGATGGTACGCTAGCAGACATTTCTAAAAAGTGGTTTGGTGCGGACATTACTCAGAAGTAATTACTCACTTAATTCAATTAAAACCCACTGCTAAGTTGTATTGCGGTGGGTTTTTGCGTTTTACTCTCTTCTCAACACTCAAACCAAACTCACGCTAAAACAATATCAAGAGATACATTATGGGATTTGATTTCAATTACATGCTCGAGTTGCTGCCAATACTGCTGAAGTATTTGGGAACAACGATGGAAATGGCGACATGGGGGCTAGTGTTCTCACTAATACTTGCCGTAGTGCTTGCTAACATTCGCGTGTTTAAAGTGCCTGTATTGGATCAGTTAAGTCAGCTATACATCAGTTTCTTCCGTGGCACACCACTTCTGGTTCAGCTGTTCCTCCTTTATTACGGCTTACCACAAGTCTTCCCACTATTAGTTGGCTTAGATGCCTTCAGTGCTGCGGTAATTGGTTTAACCTTACACTTTGCCGCTTACATGGCAGAAAGTATTCGCGCGGCGATCATCGGTATTGATAGAAGCCAAATGGAAGCAAGTTTATCGGTGGGGATGACAACCAATCAGGCGATGCGTCGTATTATTCTGCCGCAAGCAACTCGAGTGGCCTTGCCATCTTTAATGAATTATTTCATCGACATGATTAAGTCCACTTCCCTAGCCTTTACTTTAGGCGTGGCGGAAATCATGGCAAAAGCGCAAATGGAAGCGTCTTCCAGCTTCCGCTTCTTCGAGGCTTTCTTAGCCGTCGCACTCATTTACTGGGGTGTGGTTGTCATTCTTACTCGAGTACAAATCTGGGCCGAGACCAAGCTAAATAAGGCGTATGTACGATGATCAAATTAGAAAATATCCACAAGCAGTTTGGTGACACTGAAGTCCTGAAAGGCATCGACCTAGAAATCAAGCAAGGCGAGATCATTGTTATCATTGGTTCCAGTGGTACAGGTAAGTCAACATTACTGCGCTGTGTGAACTTTTTAGAGCAAGCTGACCAAGGTAAGATCTCCATCGACGACATCACCGTCGATACTGCTAAACACTCAAAGTCTGAAGTGCTCGCGCTTCGTCGTAAGACAGGGTTTGTCTTCCAAAACTACGCACTCTTTGCACATTTAACGGCGAGACAAAACATTGCTGAGGGTTTGATTACCGTTCGAGGTTGGAAGAAACTACAAGCCCTTGAGAAAGCGCAACAAATCCTTGATGACATCGGCCTAGGAGACAAAGGGGACAGCTACCCTGCTGCCCTTTCCGGTGGCCAGCAACAACGCGTTGGCATCGGCCGAGCCATGGCATTCCAACCTGAATTATTGTTGTTTGATGAGCCGACGTCAGCGTTAGATCCTGAATGGGTTGGCGAAGTACTTTCATTAATGAAAAAGCTCGCTACCCAACACCAAACGATGCTAGTGGTGACGCATGAAATGCAGTTTGCTCGCGAAGTGGCAGACCGAGTGATCTTCATGGCTGATGGCTACATCGTTGAGCAGGGATCTCCACAGGATATATTTGGTAATCCACAGGATCCAAAATTGAAAAAATTCCTAAATAAGGTTGGGATCGAGTAAGGATCCTTGAGATTTTGCTCATAGTACGTATAATCCCCCGACCGGAATTTTAGTTAAGCCAATCATTGACACTTTTTGTGACAGTGATTACAATTCCGCCTCTTTGTTGAGAGGCGTCGGTTTTCATTCCTTATATAAAGGAAAGAAAAAATGCCCACGCCGGGTTTAACAAAAACCTAAAACTACTGATCAGTAAGGTAATTACAATGAAACGCACTTTTCAACCTACAGTTCTAAAGCGTAAGCGTACTCACGGTTTCCGTGCTCGCATGGCTACTAAGAACGGTCGCGCAACAATCAATGCACGTCGTGCAAAAGGCCGTAAGCGTCTTTCTAAGTAATCTTTGATTATTTTGAATAAGCTAGCCTTCGGTCGGGAGTTACGCTTGTTAACTCCCGAACATTATCAAAATGTCTTCAAGCAAGCTCATAGAGCTGGCTCCCCTCATTTTACCATCATTGCTCGTAACAACAGTCTTTCTCATCCTCGCCTTGGATTAGCCGTTCCGAAAAAGCAGATAAAAACCGCTGTGGGTCGTAATCGATTCAAACGCCTGTCGCGTGAAAGCTTTCGTAACAATCAACATAAACTTCCAAACAAAGATTTTGTTGTAATCGCCAAGAAGAGTGCGCAAGATTTAAGCAATGAAGAAATGTTTAAGCTCTTAGAGAAATTATGGCTTCGCCTGTCTCGCCCTTCACGTGGTTAGCTATTGGGCTAGTCTATCTTTACAGATGGATTATTAGTCCTCTCATCGGACCTCGTTGTCGATTTACTCCAACCTGCTCTTTATATGCGTTAGAAGCGTTGAAAGCTCACGGTTTTGTAAAAGGGTGTTGGTTATCAGGCAAACGTCTATTAAAATGCCACCCTTTGAACGAAGGGGGCTATGACCCCGTTCCACCAGTCCAAGAACAAGACAGAGATAAATAACGATGGATTCTCAACGTAATATCCTGTTAATCGCATTGGCATTGGTTTCTTTCCTTTTATTCCAACAGTGGAATGTAGCGAAGAACCCAGCTCCTCAAGCGGTTGAGCAGGCACAATCAAGCAGCACCTTACCTGCACCATCTTTTGCAGACGATTTAGATCCGGCTCCGGGTCAAACAGCGTCAGCAAAAACTATCACAGTTGTCACTGACGTTTTAACTCTGTCAATTGATACAGTGGGTGGTGATGTTGTTTCAGCTGATCTGAACGACTACGCAGCAGAATTCGATTCAGAAGAACGTTTTACCCTTCTGAAAAACATTCAAGGTCACCAATTTATTGCTCAAAGTGGTCTAGTTGGCCCTCAAGGTATCGACCTGAGCAGCACAAATCGCCCACATTACGCGGTTTCAGCTGAGAGCTTCACGCTAGAAGATGGTCAGGATGAGCTACGCATCCCAATGACTTACCAAGCGAATGGCCTTGATTACACTAAAACATTTATCTTCACACGCGGTAATTACGCGATTGATGTTGAATACGATGTCGTAAACCACTCTGGTAACAACGCTACATTCGGTATGTACGCTCACCTGCGTCAAAACCTAATGGACGATGGCGGTAGTTTAACAATGCCAACTTACCGCGGTGGCGCATACTCAACGGAAGATACTCGCTACAAAAAGTACAGCTTCGATGATATGCAAGATCGTAACCTGTCTATCAACCTACCAAATGGCCAAGGTTGGGCAGCAATGATCCAACACTACTTTGCATCTGCGTGGATCCCACGTGATGAAGCAGGCAGCAACCTTTACACTCGTGTTATTGGTAACCTAGGCGATATTGGTATTCGTATGCCAAACAAAACCATCGCTGATGGCGCTGAAGCAAACTTCAAAGCAACGCTTTGGGTTGGTCCAAAACTTCAAGACCAAATGGCTGCAGTAGCACCGAACCTAGACCTAGTTGTGGACTACGGTTGGTTATGGTTCATCGCAAAACCACTTCACTGGTTACTGTCTATGATTCAAGGCGTAGTCGTGAACTGGGGTCTAGCAATCATCGTTCTAACTTTCATCGTTCGTGGTGCTATGTACCCACTAACGAAAGCTCAGTACACGTCAATGGCTAAGATGCGTATGCTTCAGCCGAAGTTAACAGCAATGCGTGAGCGCATTGGTGATGACCGTCAACGCATGAGCCAAGAAATGATGGAGCTTTACAAGAAAGAGAAAGTAAACCCACTAGGTGGCTGTTTACCTATCCTTCTGCAAATGCCTATCTTCATTTCGCTATACTGGGCACTAATGGAGTCTGTTGAACTGCGTCACTCACCGTTCTTCGGTTGGATCACTGACCTTTCAGCACAAGACCCTTACTACATCTTGCCGCTTCTAATGGGTGCTTCAATGTTCCTAATTCAGAAGATGAGCCCGACAACAGTAACGGATCCAATGCAGCAGAAGATCATGACCTTTATGCCGGTTATGTTCACATTCTTCTTCTTGTTCTTCCCATCTGGCCTAGTTCTTTACTGGCTAGTATCGAACATTGTAACGCTTATCCAACAAACGCTGATTTACAAGCAGTTGGAAAAGAAAGGCTTACATTCTAAATAAATGTCAGCGAAGAAATAGATAAAGAAAGGCGGCCAAAAGGTCGCCTTTTTGTTTTTAGCTGATTACAATTCAGCTAATTAATTATTCATTGTCGCTCCATGAGAGCCTCAATGCCCAATAGGCACAGTTATGACTACAGATACAATTGTTGCTCAAGCAACGGCACCAGGACGTGGCGGTGTCGGCATTATTCGCGTTTCCGGCCCGAAGGCAGCCCAAGTCGCCCTTGAAGTGACAGGTAAAGCGCTTAAAGCTCGTTATGCAGAATACCTTCCATTTAAAACTCAAGATGGCTCCGAACTCGATCAAGGTATCGCACTCTATTTTCCGAACCCGCACTCTTTTACCGGTGAAGATGTCCTAGAACTGCAAGGCCATGGTGGCCCAGTTGTCATGGATATGCTCATCAAGCGCATTCTAACGATTTCAGGCGTACGAGCGGCGCGTCCAGGGGAGTTCTCAGAACGAGCCTTCCTAAACGACAAAATGGATTTGACTCAAGCAGAAGCGATTGCAGACCTAATTGATGCAAGCTCGGAAGAAGCCGCAAAATCCGCTCTGCAGTCCCTACAAGGTGAGTTTTCTAAACGCATCAACACTTTAGTAGAGTCACTTATCCATCTACGTATCTATGTTGAAGCGGCGATTGATTTCCCAGAAGAAGAAATCGACTTCCTAGCAGATGGTAAAGTTAGTGCTGACTTACAAGCTATCATTGATAACCTTAATGATGTACGTAAAGAAGCGAACCAAGGCGCGATCATGCGCGAAGGCATGAAAGTCGTGATTGCAGGACGACCGAATGCCGGTAAATCCAGCCTGTTGAATGCGTTATCAGGCAAAGAATCGGCGATTGTCACCGATATTGCGGGCACCACACGCGATGTACTGCGTGAACATATCCACATCGATGGCATGCCATTGCACATCATCGATACAGCAGGCCTGCGTGATGCTTCCGATGAAGTAGAAAAAATTGGTATTGAGCGTGCTTGGGAAGAAATAGCTCAAGCGGACCGTGTCTTATTTATGGTGGATGGCACAACGACAGGCGCTACGGATCCAAAAGACATATGGCCAGACTTTGTTGATCGCCTACCAAGTAAGATCGGCATGACGGTCATTCGCAACAAAGCCGATCAAACCAATGAAGATCTTGGTATTTGTCACGTTAACGATCCTACGCTTATCCGATTATCTGCGAAAACCGGGCAAGGTGTGGAATCTTTAAGAACGCATTTAAAAGAATGCATGGGCTTCGCTGGTGGACATGAAGGTGGTTTCATGGCGCGCCGTCGACACCTTGATGCTTTAGAAAGAGCATCAGAGCACCTTGATATTGGCCAACAGCAATTAGAAGGTTACATGGCGGGAGAAATCCTAGCAGAAGAGCTTAGAATCACTCAGCAGCATCTCAATGAAATCACTGGTGAGTTCAGCTCAGATGACTTGCTTGGACGCATTTTCTCTTCATTCTGTATTGGTAAATAACTCTCAGCGCGGCTTCGTCCGCGCTTCTTTTTGAGCGAAAGGAATAACTATGATCCACATTATTACTGGAAGCACGCTGGGTGGCGCTGAATACGTTGGTGATCACCTAAGCGATTTACTTGAGGAACATGGCCATCAAACGGCTATCTACAACCAACCTTCTTTTGATGAGATTCCACACTCAGGTCTTTGGATGATAGTCACCTCGACCCACGGTGCTGGTGAGTTTCCTGATAACATTCAACCATTTATTTCCGCTCTGAAAACGCAATCTCCTAATTTAAGTGACGTTCGGTTTGCCGTGATTGCAATTGGTGACTCGAGCTACGATACCTTTTGTGCAGCAGGTCAAGACGCTTACGAACTGATGGAAACACTTAATGCCAATGCAGTCAGCGACTGCTTTACGATTGATGTTTTAGAAACGCCTGTACCAGAAGATGCAGCGGAAGAGTGGCTAGCAGCGACACTCAAAAACCTTTAGCGAGTACTTTTCGAAAGACCCACAAAAGCGGCTATTGGCCGCTTTTTTTATATCAAATGGTTTATGTGTATAACTTAAATAACAAAAATTGAGACTGTTTGCTCATTTTTTAACCAAACCTTCTGTTGATAAGTAGAGACAAATCCAGTGATAAACCTATAGTTATCCAAATAATAACTTTCTCACCTTTTTACCCCTGTGTATAAGTAGCGTTTTTGATCCCAGCAAATCCTCATCATGATCCAAACTAGATCACACGATATGATCCAAAAAAGATCCATGATCTTGTTGATCATTTTTGAGTTATCCACAGAAGAGCTCGATCTTAATAATAGATCCAATAAAAGATCTCTTTAAAGATCTTATCTATATTAATTAAAAATCGACTTATCTAAAAACTTCAAAAACGTTTTCTCAAGCTAGGAAAACAGGTAGAATATCGCTCCTTTTTATTGTCCATCACTCCTTTGAATACCTGAGGTCGGTCATGCTTTATCACGAAAAATTTGACGTCATTGTTGTCGGTGGCGGCCATGCAGGAACGGAAGCCGCACTCGCATCAGCCCGAACTGGGCAGAAAACGTTACTCCTCACGCACAACATTGATACGTTGGGCCAAATGTCTTGCAACCCTGCGATCGGCGGCATTGGCAAAGGCCACTTGGTAAAAGAAGTGGATGCGATGGGTGGTTTAATGGCACAAGCGATTGATCATGCAGGTATTCAATTCAGAACGTTAAATGCATCTAAGGGCCCAGCGGTACGCGCAACTCGTGCACAAGCTGATAGAGCTCTGTACAAAGCGTACGTTCGAACCGCATTAGAAAACACTGAAAACCTAACCTTATTCCAACAGTCGGTTGATGACTTGATCGTTGAAAATGATCAGGCGATCGGCGTGGTCACTCAAATGGGCCTGAAGTTTCATGCGAAAGCGGTGGTACTGACGGTCGGCACCTTCCTAGGTGGTAAGATCCACATTGGTATGGAAAGTTCTTCAGGTGGTCGTGCCGGAGATCCACCATCGATCGCTCTGGCTAACCGCCTTCGTGATCTCCCGTTTAGAGTGGATCGTTTAAAAACAGGGACGCCTCCTCGTATTGATGCTCGCAGCGTTGATTTCTCTGAACTTGAAGTTCAGCACGGCGATAACCCGACGCCTGTTTTCTCATTCATGGGAAGCCGTTCGCAGCAACCTCGCCAAATTCCGTGCTACATCACGCACACAAATGAGTCGACCCATGAAGTGATTCGTAACAACCTTGATCGTAGCCCAATGTATGCAGGTGTGATCGAAGGTATTGGCCCGCGTTACTGCCCATCGATTGAAGATAAAGTGATGCGTTTTGCTGATAAAGGTAGCCACCAAATCTTCATTGAACCTGAAGGGCTAACAACGCATGAGCTATACCCTAATGGTATTTCAACAAGCCTGCCTTTTGATGTTCAAGTACAAATTGTTCGCTCGATGAAAGGGTTCGAGAATGCGCATATTGCCCGTCCTGGCTATGCGATTGAGTACGACTTCTTCGATCCTAGAGATTTAAAACAAACTTACGAAACCAAATTTATCAAAGGTTTATTCTTTGCTGGCCAGATCAATGGTACGACAGGCTACGAAGAAGCTGCTGCGCAAGGTTTGATGGCCGGCTTAAACGCAAGTTTGTTTACACAAGGTAAAGAAGGTTGGAACCCACGCCGTGATCAGGCTTATATGGGCGTACTCATCGATGACCTCTCAACTATGGGGACTAAAGAACCTTACCGTATGTTTACGTCTCGCGCGGAATATCGATTATTACTTCGTGAAGACAACGCGGATATCCGCTTGACTGAGAAATCGCGTGAGCTTGGCCTCGTCGATGACGCTCGTTGGGCTCGTTTTAATGAGAAAATGGAAAACATGGAGAAGGAGCGTCAGCGTCTGAAAGAAACTTGGATTAATCCAAAGTCTGAAGATATTGACGCGTTAAACCAGATCCTGAAAACACCAATGTCTCGTGAAGCGAGCGGTGAAGATCTTTTACGTCGTCCAGAAATGACTTATTCACAGCTAACTGAACTGGATCGTTTTGCGCCAGCGTTAGAAGATCAACAAGCGGCTGAGCAAGTTGAGATCCAAGTGAAATATGAAGGTTACATCCAACGTCAACAGGATGAGATAGAAAAATCACTTCGCCACGAAAATACTAAACTGCCATTAGATTTGGATTACAGCCAAGTAAAAGGACTATCCAATGAGGTTGTCCTGAAACTGTCTACCGCGAAACCAGAATCGATTGGTATTGCCTCTCGTATTTCTGGTATTACGCCAGCTGCGATTTCTATTCTGCTTGTTTACTTGAAAAAACATGGCTTATTGAAAAAGGGTGAAGAAGCATAATGAGTGCATTACGAGAAAAGCTTGATCAGCTATTAAGCCAAACAGAACTTGAAGTAACGGACAAGCAGCGAGAGCAGTTGGTCGGTTACGTAGAAATGTTGAATAAGTGGAACAAAGCATACAACCTAACTTCTGTTCGTGATCCACTCGATATGATGGTTAAACATATCCTAGATAGTGTTATTGTTAGTACTCACTTGCAAGGACAACGCTTTATCGATGTGGGCACTGGCCCTGGCTTACCGGGTATCCCACTTTCTATCATGAACCCAGAATGTGAATTCTTTTTGTTAGATAGCCTTGGCAAGCGAATTCGCTTCATTAAGCAGGTGGTGCATGAGTTAGGACTACAAAACGTGACACCGATTCAAAGTCGCGTAGAAGAGTTCCAACCAGAAGAAAAATTTGATGGTGTTCTAAGTCGTGCATTTGCTTCAATGACAGACATGGTGGAATGGTGTCATCATTTACCTAAAGAGCAATCCGGTGTATTTTTGGCTCTCAAAGGACAACATCCTAGAGATGAAATTGATCAGCTACCTGAATGGTGCTCAGTGACCGACATTAAATCATTAGTGGTTCCTGAGCTAGAAGGTGAGCGCCATTTAGTAACTTTATCGCGTAAGGGATAAACAGCGAGGCCATCGTGGGTAGAATCGTAGCAATAGCCAACCAGAAAGGTGGCGTAGGAAAAACAACAACATGCATTAACCTTGCAGCGTCAATGGCTGCAACGAAACGTAAAGTCTTAGTTGTTGATTTAGACCCGCAAGGCAATGCGACCATGGCAAGTGGTGTCGACAAATACCAAGTAGAAGCATCTGCTTACGATTTGTTGGTTGAAGATACACATTTTGATGAAGTAGTTTGTCGCCGCACGTCCGGAAACTATGATTTGATTGCAGCGAACGGAGACGTAACTGCGGCTGAAATCAAGTTGATGGAAGTATTTGCGCGTGAAGTACGTTTGAAGAATGCACTTGCTGGAGTTCGCGATAACTATGATTTCATCTTTATCGATTGCCCTCCCTCTCTAAACCTTCTTACAATTAATGCGATGGCTGCAGCGGATTCCGTATTGGTTCCGATGCAGTGTGAATATTTTGCGTTAGAAGGTTTAACAGCATTGATGGATACCATCAGTAAACTGGCTGCTGTTGTGAACGAGAATCTTAAGATCGAAGGTTTACTTCGTACCATGTATGATCCTCGCAATCGCCTGTCGAATGAAGTGTCCGATCAACTCAAAAAGCATTTTGGTAATAAAGTTTACCGAACCGTTATTCCTAGGAATGTACGTTTAGCTGAAGCCCCAAGTCATGGCAAACCAGCAATGTACTACGACAAATATTCTGCCGGTGCCAAAGCGTATTTAGCTCTGGCTGGAGAAATGTTACGTCGAGAAGAAGTCCCTGTATAACAACTCCAACCGAAGGATTCGCTCAAATGTCTAAGCGTGGTTTAGGAAAAGGGCTAGATGCATTATTAGCAACTAGCTCATTAGCTCGTGAAAAACAGCAAGTTGCTACTCATAGCCAAGCACTTTCAGCAGAAGGTGAATTGGTTGAACTTTCTGTATCCAGTTTAAAACCTGGCGTCTATCAACCTCGTAAAGACATGGCTCCGGAAGCATTGGAAGAGCTTGCGGCTTCTATTCAATCTCAAGGTATTATCCAACCTATCGTTGTGCGACCTATCGCTCAAGATCAGTTTGAAATCATCGCCGGTGAACGTCGTTGGCGTGCCGCTCGTCAAGCTGGGCTAAAGCAAGTCCCGTGTTTGATCAAGAAAGTGCAAGATCGCGCGGCGATTGCAATGGCATTGATTGAAAATATTCAACGTGAAGATCTAAACGTAATCGAAGAAGCGCAAGCTTTGGAACGTTTACAAAATGAATTTGAATTGACTCATCAAAAAGTCGCAGAGGTGATTGGTAAATCACGCACTACTGTGAGTAACTTACTTCGATTGAATCAACTTGATGAGTCAGTGAAGACGCTAGTCGTCGCGAAACAGCTTGAAATGGGCCATGCCAGAGCATTATTGGCGCTTGAAGGTGCCCAACAAGCAGAGGTTGCGGAAACGGTTGCGAAAAAGCAACTGACAGTACGTCAAACGGAACAGTTAGTGAAAAAGTGCTTAACACCACAAGTTGAGCAAGAAAGCGTGCCTCAAGACGCAGAAGTAATAGATATGTCACAGAGATTAAGTGAAATAATACAAGGGAAGGTATCTATTGTTCGTTCTGCTAGTGGGAAGTCAAAAATCACAATTAGTCTTGATGAGCCTCACAAATTAGAGCAATTGATTGCCAAGCTAGAGAGCTAAATGAGATAATTGATTTAAGTCAATTATGTAATTAATTAAATTTTGTTCGAAAGTTGTCGGTTTGTAAACAAAACTGTAACTTTTTGCTGCGTTATGATTGCAATCAGTTCGACTCACCGTATAATTTTCGCCAATTTCCCAGCACCTATTCATATTGGTGCGTTGTGGGTACTACTAGAGGTACGAATACATGATGGCGGCGTTAGCAAGACCAGGACGAGTGCTTGCAAAGCAAATGTTATTGATCGAGTTTAGCGCGGTTATTTTATTGGCAGTAGGATTGGGTATTACTGTTAATCATGATTGGGGTTTTGCTTCACTGGTGGGTGGCAGTATTTTTGTCATTTCCAATGCAGTATTTTGTTTTTGTGCATTCATCTTCTGCGGAGCTCGGGCGACTAAATTAGTTGCCGCATCGTTCTACGCAGGTGAAGCATTAAAAATCCTTATCACGGTTTTACTGTTTTCTATTGTCTACATGTATATGCAGGTGGAACTTGTTCCCCTCAAACTGACCTATTTACTGGTTCTAGGTATTAATATCTTTGCGCCAGTGCTTTTCATTAACAATAAAAAATAGGATGAGTTATGGCTGCGCCAACAGCATCCGGATACATTGAGCACCATCTACAACACCTCTCTTTAGCTAAGTTTGGTTTAGTAGAGGAGACAAGTTTCTGGAACGTACATATAGACAGTCTGTTTTTTTCTGTGTTGACAGGGATGTTATTCCTTTGGATTTTCCGTTCAGTCGCTAAGAAAGCAACAGTAGGTGTACCAGGAAAGCTTCAGTGTTTTGTAGAAATGGTAGTGGAATTCGTTGGTGACAACGTTAAGGAAACTTTCCATGGGCGCAATCCTCTGATCGCTCCTCTAGCACTGACTATATTCTGCTGGATTATTTTAATGAACTTGATGGACTTAGTGCCTATCGACTTCTTACCATATCCTGCAGAGCATTGGTTAGGTATCCCTTACCTTAAGGTGGTTCCTACAGCTGATGCGAATATAACAATGGCTATGGCTTTGGGCGTTTTTGCATTGATGATTTACTACAGCATCAAAGTAAAAGGGCTTGGCGGGTTTGCTAAGGAATTGGCACTACACCCATTTAATCACCCAATCATGATCCCATTCAACTTGGTTCTAGAAGTAATCTCGCTACTGGCGAAACCTCTTTCTCTAGGCATGCGTTTGTTTGGTAACATGTTCGCGGGTGAGGTGGTGTTTATTCTTATTGCAGCAATGCTACCGTGGTACTTGCAATGGGTAGGTGCACTACCTTGGGCTATCTTCCACATCTTGGTTATTTTGATTCAAGCGTTCGTTTTCATGATGTTAACAATCGTTTATTTATCAATGGCTCACGAAGATAGTGATCACTAAAAATTTTTAAGCTTTTATTCTAACTATTAATGTTAATCGGAGAACGTAAATGGAAACTGTACTAAGTTTTTCAGCAATCGCTGTTGCTATTATTGTTGGTCTTTGTGCCGTAGGTACTGCAATTGGTTTTGCTATTCTTGGTGGTAAATTCCTAGAAGGCGCTGCGCGTCAACCTGAAATGGCTCCAATGCTACAAGTTAAGATGTTCATCATCGCTGGTCTACTGGATGCTGTTCCAATGATCGGTATCGTAATCGCACTACTATTCACGTTTGCTAACCCATTTGTTGGTCAACTAGCAGGCTAATTAACGATTGCCGTTAATTAAATTTTTGTAGTTGATTCTTAACGAGGGGTAGCTGTTGTGAATATGAACGCAACTCTGCTAGGTCAAGCAATTGCTTTTTCAATGTTTGTTTGGTTCTGCATGAAATATGTATGGCCACCAATCTTGCAAGCAATTGAAGAACGTCAGAAGAAAATTGCTGACGGTCTTGTAGCCGCTGAACGCGCTGCTAAAGACTTGGATCTAGCTCAAGCTAGCGCTTCTGATCAATTGAAAGAAGCGAAGCGCACTGCAACTGAGGTTATCGACCAGGCGAATAAACGTAAAGCTCAAATTCTAGATGAAGCACGTGAGGAAGCTCAGGCAGAACGCCAGAAAATCCTTGCTCAAGCGGAAGCTGAACTTGAAGCAGAACGTAAACGTGCCCGCGATGATCTGCGCAAACAAGTTGCAAATCTGGCTATAGCTGGTGCTGAGAAAATCCTTGAACGCACAATCGATAAAGATGTGCACAAAGATGTTCTTGACAACATTACTGCAAAACTTTAGAGCAAGGGGCTGGACATGTCGGATTTGACTACAATCGCACGCCCCTATGCTAAAGCAGCCTTTGACTTTGCGGTAGAAAAAGGTGAGTTAGACCAATGGGGTCAGATGCTTACTTTTGCTGCCGAAGTCGCGAAGAACGATGATATTGTTGACCTACTAAACAGTTCTACAACTGCTAGTAAGTTGTCAGAAGTATTCATTGCAATTTGTGGCGAACAGTTTGATGAATTCGGCCAAAACCTAATTAAGGTGATGGCAGAGAATGGCCGATTAAAGGCCCTTCCAGACGTTTGTGAAGAGTTCATCGTGCTTAAAAAAGAGCACGAAAAGAAAGCCGATGTTGAAGTTATTTCAGCGGTTGAGCTTACTGAAGAACAACAAGCCGACTTGATCAGCAAACTGGAGCTGCGTCTTGAGCGCAAAGTTCAGCTGAATTGCAGTATAGATGAGACCCTACTTAGTGGGGTTATTATTCGAGCCGGAGACCTAGTCATCGATAACTCAGCTCGCGGTCGTTTGGATCGCCTGAGCGATGCATTGCAGTCTTAATGGGGATTGGAGCATGCAACTTAATTCCACGGAAATTAGCGATCTAATTAAACAACGTATCGAATCTTTCGATGTTGTTAGTGAAGCTCGCAACGAAGGTACTATCGTATCGGTAAGCGATGGTATTCTTAGCATTCACGGCCTAGCGGACGTGATGCAAGGTGAAATGATTGAATTACCGGGTGGCCGTTACGCGCTAGCACTAAACTTGAACCGTGATTCGGTTGGTGCAGTTGTAATGGGCCCATATGCTGACCTTCAGGAAGGCATGAAAGTTACCGCTACTGGTCGTATTCTTGAAGTACCAGTTGGTCCTGAACTACTTGGTCGTGTTGTTAACACACTAGGTGAGCCTATCGATGGTAAAGGTCCAATTGATGCTAAGCTAACTTCACCAGTAGAAGTAATCGCACCTGGCGTAATCGACCGTAAATCGGTTGATCAACCAGTTCAAACTGGTTACAAGTCTGTTGACTCAATGATCCCAATCGGTCGTGGTCAGCGTGAGCTAGTAATCGGTGACCGTCAGACTGGTAAAACAGCAATGGCGATCGATGCGATTATTAACCAAAAAGATTCTGGTATTTTCTCTATCTACGTAGCAATCGGTCAGAAAGCATCGACTATCGCTAACGTAGTTCGCAAATTAGAAGAGCATGGCGCGCTAGCTAACACTATCGTTGTTGTTGCATCTGCTTCTGAATCTGCAGCGCTACAATACTTAGCGCCATACGCAGGTTGTGCGATGGGTGAATACTTCCGTGATCGCGGTGAAGACGCACTGATTGTTTATGATGATCTATCTAAGCAAGCAGTAGCTTACCGTCAAATCTCACTACTACTTAAGCGTCCACCGGGCCGTGAAGCATTCCCTGGTGATGTTTTCTACCTTCACTCTCGTCTTCTAGAGCGTGCTGCTCGTGTAAGCGAAGTCTACGTAGAAAAATTCACTAACGGTGAAGTGAAAGGTAAGACTGGTTCTTTAACTGCTCTTCCTATCATTGAAACACAGGCTGGTGACGTATCTGCATTCGTACCGACGAACGTAATCTCGATTACCGATGGTCAGATCTTCCTACAAACTGAGCTATTCAACTCTGGTGTACGTCCAGCTGTTGACCCAGGTATCTCAGTATCTCGTGTAGGTGGTTCAGCGCAGACTAAAATCATCAAGAAGCTATCTGGTGGTATCCGTACAGCACTAGCTCAATACCGTGAACTTGCAGCGTTTGCTCAGTTCTCTTCGGATCTTGATGAAGCGACTAAGAAGCAGTTAGACCACGGTCAAAAAGTTACAGAACTAATGAAGCAGAAGCAGTACGCTCCAATGTCTGTATTTGACCAAGCACTAGTAATCTTCGCTGCAGAGCGTGGTTACCTTCAAGATGTAGAGCTTGCTAAGCTTCTAGACTTTGAAGCTGCATTACTGTCGTATGCTCGCGGTCAATATGCCGATCTAGCAACACAGATCGACAAAACGGGTGCTTACAACAACGAAATCGAAGCTGAGCTGAAGAAGCTTGTTGACGATTTCAAAGCAACCCAGACCTGGTAATTGGTGGGTGGCCTTAGGGTCACCTCATACCATTAACGGAGAGTAACGATGGCCGGCGCAAAAGAGATACGTAATAAAATCGGTAGTGTTAAAAGCACACAGAAGATTACGAAAGCAATGGAAATGGTAGCAGCTTCAAAAATGCGTCGTTCTCAAGACGCAATGGAAGCTACTCGTCCATATGCAGAAACAATGCGTAAAGTGATCGGTCATTTGGCGAACGGTAGCCTTGAGTATAAGCATCCTTATCTTGAGGAACGTGAAGCCAAACGTGTTGGTTACATCATCGTTTCTACAGACCGTGGTCTATGTGGTGGCTTGAACATTAACTTGTTCAAGAAAGCCATGTTAGACATGAAAGATTGGTCTGAGAAAGGTGCTGATGTAGAGCTTGCTATTGTAGGTTCTAAAGCAACAGCATTTTTCAATAACAGCGGCGCAAAAGTAGCGGCTCAAGTTTCTGGCCTTGGCGATAGCCCTGCCCTTGAAGACTTGATCGGTTCTGTTAGCGTGATGCTGAAGAAATATGATGAAGGTGAATTAGATCGCCTGTTCGTAGTGTTTAACAAATTTGAAAACACTATGGTTCAAGAACCAACGATCGATCAATTACTTCCTTTGCCTAAATCGGATAGCGAAGACATGCAGCGCGATCATGCTTGGGACTACATTTATGAGCCTGAGCCAAAACCATTATTAGATACACTTTTAGTTCGTTATGTCGAATCTCAAGTGTACCAAGGTGTGGTAGAGAACCTTGCTTGTGAGCAAGCGGCTCGAATGATTGCAATGAAAGCTGCAACAGATAACGCTAGCGACCTGATTGATGATCTAGAACTTGTGTACAACAAAGCCCGTCAGGCAGCGATCACACAAGAGCTATCAGAAATCGTTTCAGGCGCAGCTGCGGTTTAATCGCTTATTCGTTTTAAGCTTAGGTAAAACTAAATAGTTAGAGGATTAACGATGGCTACAGGTAAGATCGTACAGATCATCGGTGCGGTAGTCGACGTAGAGTTCCCACAGGGCGAAGTACCTCGTGTATACGATGCTCTGAATGTTAATGAAGTGAAAGAGCGTCTAGTTCTTGAAGTTCAGCAACAACTTGGCGGTGGCGTAGTTCGCGCAATCGTAATGGGTAGCTCTGATGGTTTACGTCGTGGTTTGACAGTAGAAAATACTGGCGCTCCAATCTCAGTACCAGTAGGTACTAAGACCCTAGGTCGTATCATGAACGTTCTAGGTGACGCGATTGATGAGTGTGGTGATATCGGTGCAGAAGAGCACTACGCAATTCACCGCGAAGCGCCTAGCTACGAAGAACAGTCAAATGAGACAGCTCTTCTAGAGACTGGTGTAAAAGTAATCGACTTGGTTTGTCCATTCGCTAAGGGTGGTAAGATCGGTCTATTCGGTGGTGCAGGTGTAGGTAAGACCGTTAACATGATGGAACTTATCAACAACATCGCACTACAACACTCAGGCCTATCTGTATTCGCAGGTGTAGGTGAGCGTACTCGTGAAGGTAACGATTTCTACTTTGAAATGCAGGAAGCTGGCGTTGTAAACGTTGAAAACCCTGAAGAATCTAAAGTAGCGATGGTTTACGGTCAGATGAACGAGCCACCAGGTAACCGTCTACGTGTTGCACTGACTGGTTTAACGATGGCAGAGCGTTTCCGTGACGAAGGTCGTGACGTTCTACTGTTCGTAGATAATATCTACCGTTACACGCTTGCAGGTACTGAGGTATCAGCACTTCTAGGCCGTATGCCTTCTGCGGTAGGTTACCAACCTACTCTTGCGGAAGAAATGGGTGTTCTACAAGAGCGTATCACGTCAACTAAGCAAGGTTCTATCACGTCTGTACAGGCAGTATACGTACCTGCGGATGACTTGACTGACCCGTCTCCAGCAACAACGTTCGCGCACTTGGATGCAACGGTTGTACTTAACCGTAACATCGCAGCTATGGGTCTATACCCAGCGATCGACCCGCTAGATTCTACATCTCGCCAACTGGATCCATTGGTAGTTGGACAAGAGCACTACGACATCGCTCGTGGCGTTCAGTCTACACTTCAGCGCTATAAAGAGCTGAAAGATATCATTGCTATCCTAGGTATGGACGAGCTATCTGAAGAAGATAAGCAAGTAGTATCTCGTGCTCGTAAGATTGAGAAGTTCCTTACTCAGCCTTACCACGTAGCGGAAGTATTTACAGGTGACCCAGGTGTTTACGTACCTCTAAAAGAGACTCTACGTGGCTTCCAAGGTCTACTATCTGGTGAATACGATGACATTCCAGAGCAAGCGTTCATGTACTGCGGTACTATCGACGAAGCTATTGAGAATGCTAAGAAGCTATAAGGCTAACTAGGAGGCGATATGGCAGCAATAACCTTTCACCTAGACGTAGTAAGCGCTGAGAAACAATTGTTCTCAGGTCTTGTTGAAACGTTTCAGGTGACCGGTAGCGAAGGTGAACTTGGTATTTTCCATGGACACACACCGCTGCTGACCGCTATCAAGCCTGGTATGGTGCGTATTGTTAAGCAGCACGGCCACGAAGAAATCATTTATGTTTCTGGTGGTATGGTAGAAGTTCAGCCTGGTACAGCGACTGTACTGGCAGATACAGCTATCCGTGGTGAAGAGCTAGACGCAGCAAAGGCAGAAGAAGCCAAGCGCAAAGCTGTGGAGAATATCCAAAATCAGCATGGCGACATGGACTTCGCGCAAGCGGCCGGTGAACTGGCTAAAGCCATTGCTCAGTTGCGAGTAATCGAGCTGACAAAACAACGTCGTTAATCTACGCGATTAAAGATGTTGAGATAAAGGCGACCTAACGGTCGCCTTTTTGCGTTTTTGATATCCGTAACGATCTGGTTCATTTAAATTTATGGATAAAAAAGGGTAGAATGCCAGCTTAATTAAAAAATAAACGTCAAATAGGTTTTTCAATGAAGTTTAGCGCAGTAATTCTGGCAGCAGGTAAAGGGACACGCATGTACTCCAACATGCCGAAAGTGCTTCATACATTGGCAGGAAAGCCAATGGTGAAACATGTGATTGATACATGTAACGGCTTGGGTGCTCAGAACATCCATTTGGTATATGGCCATGGCGGTGACCAAATGAAGGCGACTCTAGAAAATGAGTCAGTCAACTGGGCATTGCAAGCAGAGCAGCTTGGTACTGGCCATGCGGTAGACCAGGCTTCTGCGCATTTTGCTGATGATGAGAAAGTACTGGTATTGTACGGCGATGTTCCGCTTATCTCTCATGAAACCATTGAAAACCTATTAGACGCTCAACCAAACGGCGGTATTGCACTGTTAACTGTCGTGTTAGATAACCCGATGGGTTACGGCCGTATTATCCGCCGCAATGGCCCTGTTGTGGCGATCGTTGAGCAAAAAGATGCGACGGATGAGCAAAAACTTATCAAAGAGATCAACACCGGGGTGATGGTTGCTACGGGGGGGGATCTTAAACGCTGGTTATCTGGTCTAAGCAATGATAACGCGCAAGGTGAATATTACCTAACTGACGTTATCGCAGCGGCTCATGATGAAGGCCGTGCGGTAGAAGCGGTTCACCCTGTTAGTCCAATTGAAGTCGAAGGGGTTAACGACCGTTCGCAACTAGCTCGACTAGAGCGTGCTTATCAAACTGAGCAAGCGGATAAACTATTAAAGCAAGGTGTGATGCTGCGTGACCCAAGCCGCTTTGATCTGCGCGGTGAACTGCAGTGTGGTATGGATGTCGAGATTGATGTAAACGTTATTATAGAGGGTAGCGTAAGCATCGGTGATAACGTGACGATTGGTGCTGGTTGCGTACTGAAAGATTGTGAGATCGATGACAACACCGTGATTCGTCCATATAGTGTGATTGAGGGGGCAACTGTAGGTGAAGACTGTACCGTTGGTCCATTCACTCGTTTGCGCCCTGGTGCTGACATGCGTAATGACTCCCATGTCGGCAACTTCGTGGAAATGAAAAACACCCGTTTAGGCGAAGGCTCCAAAGCGAACCACCTGACTTACTTAGGTGATGCGGAGATCGGCCAGCGAGTAAATGTTGGAGCAGGTGCGATTACCTGTAACTACGATGGCGCGAATAAGTTCAAAACCATCATCGGTGATGATGTATTTGTAGGTTCCGATAGCCAGTTAATCGCGCCTGTTACTATTGGTAATGGCGCAACTGTTGGCGCTGGCTCAACAGTGACACGTGATGTTTTAGACAATGAACTTGTCATTAGCCGTGCCAAAGAGCGCAAGATTGCTGATTGGAAACGTCCAACTAAGAAGTAAGCTCTAACGTTCAAAAGATATTCTTATGAAAGCCAGTAGCATAGCTACTGGCTTTTTTGTATCAGTCACTCACTGCTAATAAAATAATCAACTTGGTAATTGTATTTTTTTACTAGCTTGTTAATATTCAGGCGGCGGTTCGGTAAATTTAAGGTTAATGTACGGTGAGATTAGTTGAAAAAAAATGGCAAACATTGCCGATCCTTATTTTGTCTTTTTCAATGCTAATCGGTCTGTATGGCTTTTATGTTACCTTGGAAAAGCTTGTCGTAGAAAATGAACGTGAACATCTCGTCTCTCTTATGTCTGATGTTATTTACGAAATTCGTGAAGACAGCAGCACTTTCACTGCAGATATGGACGTTGATGACTACATCGGTGATTTGACTCAAGCGAATACTCGTTTACGCATCCAAGTCATTAACACAGATGGTGTCGTGATCGGCGATACTGATCTGTCAGATCATGCTCTTGCGGGTATTGAAAATCACAGTGATCGTCCTGAGTTTCAGCAAGCTCTTAAGAATGGGTCTGGTGGTGATGTACGATTTAGTACCGTGACTTCCGTCGATCGTATTTATTACTCGAACAAAGAAACTGTTCAAGGTGAGGATTTTGTTGTAGTGATTTCCTCTCCAATGCATCAGCTTAAACAAATGAATTTCCAATTAATGGGTATCCTTATTGGCATGGTTCTACTGAGTTTAAGCTTTTTGATTGGCACTTCTTACATAAGTAACCGACAAATTAATCACAGAGTTGAAGAAGAACAGAAGAAACAAGACGAACGTATTCGCCAACGAACTCACGAAATTGAGTTAATGCACCGTTTGGCCAATATGCTTGCTGCTTGTAACAACATGGTTGAAGCTCAACAAATCGTATCGGATATCCTGCCGCGAATTCTAGGCAACGTAAATGGTAGTGTGTCCTTGATGCGAGCATCACGAAATCAATTGGTTACACAGTTAGATTGGGGTGAGGCTTGGCCGGGGAGTGCGAGTTTTTCACCTGAAGAGTGTTGGTCGTTGCGTAAAGGGCGCGCGCATCAGTCAAACGATGCTTTTCATTCATTATCTTGTGGTCACATGCATGATATGGATAACGATCAAACCCTTTGTATTCCGCTAACCGCTCACGGTAATACTATTGGGATCATGCACCTTTACTTTGGTCAGGGTGATATAAAAATTGATCCAATAATAGAACAGCTTGCTTTCAGTGTTTCTGAACACCTTGGTTTAGCGTTAGCTAACTTGAGTTTGCAAGAGAAACTGCGTTCTCAGGCATTAAGCGATCCTCTTACGGGTCTCTTTAACCGTCGCTTCTTCGAGCAGAAGCTGGAGGAGCACTCGATGAATTCTGCCACCAGCGAACAGCCTTTATCCTTGTTGATGCTCGATTTGGATCACTTTAAACGCTTTAATGATAATTTCGGCCATGATGCCGGTGACTTTGTACTGAAAGAGATCAGTGCATTACTGAAAAGCAGTGTTAGTGAAGATGAGATTGCGTGCCGTTTAGGTGGAGAGGAACTCGCGGTATTGTTGCCTCATTACACCATGGAAGCAGCGACGGAGTTTGCCAATAACTTATGTGAAGCAGTACGTTCTATGCACTTAGAGTATAAAGGGCTATCACTAGGGCAGCTTGGTGTTTCTATTGGAGTGGCGACTTACCCTAACCCCGCGTCTGACATGGAATCATTGGTGAAGATTGCTGATAATGCTTTATACATGGCAAAAGACATGGGGCGAAGCCGAGTGGTCAATTACGCCGAATACAGTCGCCACAAAGCACCATCCTTAGAGGCTGTTGAAAACTAAGTGGCTTTTAAGAAGCAATCGATATAAAAAGAGCGAGTTACCTCGCTCTTTTTTGTTTTTATGAAGTTAGAAACTAGTCTTGTTTCTCTTCTGCTACAACACGTGAATTATCAGGGGCTGCAAAGTGCTCTGATAGCTCTTTGTTCGACACGATGTAGCCAATCCACAATGTACCTAAACAAATCACAACCGCGATGCCTGTAGTACTTAGTGCTTGGCTCGCCATTGCTGCTACCAATGCGCTTGATAGGCCGCTGATACTGATTTGTAAGCTGTTCTGTAAGCCAGCGGCTGTTGCTGGACTTTGCTTCGCACTTGATAGAGCACGGTTGACTACGATTGGGTAAAGTGCGCCATTTGCGACTGCAATCAAGCAGAAAGGTGCCAGTAGAGGCCAGATTGAAGTCAGATCCCACTGCGATGCGATGAAGATAAGCATTGCTGCAACGCTGAATAGGCCAATTAGATTTCTTAGCACTACGCCATCACCATATTTCTTCACTGCTTGCTTACCGAAGTAGCCACCAGCCATGAATGCGATCGTTTGTGGGATGAAGCTTAGGCCGATGTCTTTTGCTTCATAGCCTAATTGAGCCATGATCTCAGGCATACCGGTCAGATATGCGAAGAACGCCGCAGATGCAGATGCAAACATTAATACGTTACCCACGTAAGGTTTGGATTTAATCAGCATCTTAATATCAGTTTTAACTGATGTTTGTTTTACTTCTGGTGCTTCTTTTGGCTGAGCCATAGTCGTTGCCACTAGCAACGCACCCATTAGCGTTAATGTCACGAAGATGCTGTGCCAACCAAAATTATCCGCCAGTAGCACACCAAGTTGAGGTGCTAATGCTGGAGACAGTGCAACCAAAGGCATGATGGTTGCAAAAATTTGTTGGCTGCTGCTCTCCGAGTAGCGCTTAATAACCATCGCTTGCCAAATTACAGCAGGAGCACACACACCAATCGCTTGAATGAAGCGCAGTGTTAATAGGTGCCATACCTCAGTACTGAATGCCAAACCGAACGAAGCGGCAGTGAAAATCACAAGACCAACTGCCAACGTATTGCGGTGACCGTATTTATCACTCGCTAATCCCCAAAGTAGTTGACCCATTGCCATACCACCCAGGAACACGGTAAGAGATAACGCGATCTGTTCAGGACCTGTTGCGAAATCGATCTCCATCGCCTTAAATGCAGGAAGGTACATATCGGTCGCGATAAAACCAAGCATAGAAAGTACAGCGAGGTAGACCAATTGAAATTTAGAAATATTCATAAGATGCCATTAAGCTAAAGGTAATGATGTTTTTATCATCAAAAAAATTGTTTGATATCCAGAGGTGAAGACCCCTATTTATTTGTGCTGACATTCTATTTTTCAGATCTGATAAAATAAAACGCTAAAATATGTGGTTATCAATCAAAAAAATTGAAGGCTTATGTTTTCTAAATACTCACTGGAAATGCTCGATACCGTTGCTCGTTTAGGTAGCTTTACTGCTGCTGCCGAACAATTGCACAAAGTTCCTTCCGCTATTAGCTATGGCGTTCGTCAGGTTGAGCAAGAACTTGACGTGATCTTATTCCGTCGTTTGCCTCGTAAAGTTGAACTTACCCCCGCTGGTGAATTGTTTATCGAAGAAGCTCGGGGGCTCTTAAGACAAATGGAAGAAGTCAAAGCTCAGACTAAGCGGGCTGCTCATGGTTGGCAGAAAACATTGAAGCTCACGCTTGATAACGTGGTCAAGCTTGAAAAAATGAAACCTATGATCGAAGCCTTCTATGAGAAATTTGAATTTGCTGAGTTGCAGATCAATATGGAAGTGTTTAACGGATCGTGGGAAGCGATAGCCCAAGGTCGAGCCGATATTGTGATTGGGGCAACGTCGGCTATTCCTGTTGGAGGAGACTTTGAGGTGCGAGATATGGGGCGACTTGATTGGGCGTTTGTGATGTCTCCCAGTCACCCATGTGTCCGTGAGCAAAGCCTCACTGAAGCTTTCGTGAGCCAGTACCCCGCCATCTGCTTAGATGATACCTCCAGTGTATTACCTAAACGTCATACCGGTCATTACGCGAGCCAGAGAAGGCTTCTATTACCCAATTGGTACAGCGCGATTGAATGTTTGAAGAACGGAGTGGGTGTCGGTTATATGCCTCGACACATCGCATTGCCATTGATAGAAAGCGGAGAGTTAGTTGAAAAGATCCTTCCTGACGATAAGCCCTTAAGCCAATGTTGCTTGGTATGGCGTAAAGACGACAATCATAAGTTAATTGAGTGGATGGTGGACTACCTAGGATCGAGCCAGCAACTTCATCAAGATTGGTTAGAGTATTAATAATAAAAAGGCGAGTGAATACTCGCCTTTTGCGTCAATAGTGATGCCTATGAAAGGAAGAACTGATAAGACGGGTTATCGGTTTCATCTTTACATCGGTAGCCCAATTCACGTAAATGGCTAGAGAACTTAGCCAAGTCTGCTTCATCTAATTCAAAGCCACACAGAACGCGACCGTAGTCTGCACCATGGTTACGATAGTTGAATAAGCTGATATTCCAGTGTGTACCTAATGTGCTCAAGAACTTTACCAGAGCGCCTGGGTATTCTGGGAATTCAAAACTATACAAACGTTCTTTTAATGGCTTAGATGGTTTGCCACCGATCATGTAGCGAACGTGCAGCTTTGCCATCTCATCATCAGAGAGATCAACCACTGGATAACCACCTTCACGTAGGTCGTGAATGATGTGATCGAGTTCTTCTTGTCCACCTTGTAAGCGGACACCGACGAAGATATTCGCCAGTTTGTCATCGTTGTATCGATAATTGAACTCAGTAACCGCGCGGCCACCAATCAGATTGCAGAATTCAAAGAATGCCCCTTGGCGCTCAGGAATCGTAACTGCCAGTAAGCCTTCACGCTTCTCACCCAGCTCGCAACGTTCTGACACGTAACGTAGACCGTGGAAGTTGGTGTTGGCACCAGACAGGACGGTACCTAACTGCTTATCTTTCAGTTGGTTTTGCTCTGCAAATTTCTTCAACCCTGCGAGCGCTAATGCTCCAGAAGGCTCGGCAATCGCTCGGGTGTCTTCAAAGATGTCTTTAACTGCCGCGCAGATCTCGTCACTTGAAACCGCAATGTGGCCATCAAGGTATTTTTGACAGAGGCGGAATGTTTCTTCACCAATACGTTTTACTGCGACGCCGTCGGCAAACATGCTGACTTGATCGAGCACGACAGGCTCACCAGCATCAAGCGCTGCTTTCAAACAAGAAGAGTCTTCTGGTTCTACTGCAATGACTTTGATTTCTGGCATAAGCTGTTTGACTAGCACTGCCACTCCGGCCGCCAAACCGCCGCCACCTACTGGCACAAAAATATAGTCTAAGTGACCATTTTGCTGCAGCATTTCCATGCCGATTGTACCTTGTCCAGCGATCACCAGTGGGTGGTCGAAAGGTGGTACAAACGTATAGCCATTCTCGTTTGATAGACGCTCAGCTTCCGCTTTGGCTTCATCAAAGTTGCTACCATGCAGTACCACATTACCGCCAAAGCCACGTACCGCATCGACTTTGATATCTGGCGTGGTTTTTGGCATGACGATAGTGGTTTGAATACCAAGCTTAGAGCCAGATAGGGCCATTCCTTGAGCGTGGTTACCAGCCGAAGCTGCGATAACTCCAGCGGACTTTTGCGCGTCAGTAAGGCTAGCGACCATGTTGTAGGCGCCACGGAGCTTAAACGAGTGCACAGGCTGTCGGTCTTCACGTTTGATGAAAACTTGGTTGCCTACTCGTTCAGTTAAGCGAGGCATCGCTTGGAGTGGGGTGACCGTAGCCACTTCATAAACAGGAGCGCGTAATATCTGGCGCAGGTAGTCTGCACCAGATTGTTCCCGTTCTTTTGTTGGAAAAGAATCGGTCATAGATTAGTCCTCTAATTTGGACTTATCACGTACTGCACCTTTGTCGGCACTGGTCGCCATACTTGCGTACGCTTTCAGTGCGAATGATACTTCACGTTGACGGTCGGCAGGTTTCCAACCTAATTCGTCTTGTTTCGCACGACGAGTCGATAGTTCTTCTTCAGATACATCTAACGTGATCGAACGGCTAGGGATATCAATCGTGATGATGTCGCCATCTTGAACAAGGCCGATAGTACCGCCACTCGCAGCTTCTGGAGACGCGTGACCGATAGAAAGACCCGATGTACCACCAGAGAAGCGGCCATCAGTCAGTAGTGCACATGACTTGCCTAAGCCCATCGATTTTAGGTAAGTCGTTGGGTAAAGCATCTCTTGCATGCCTGGGCCACCTTTCGGGCCTTCGTAGCGAATAACCACCACTTCACCCGCTTTTACTTTGCCACCTAGGATACCTTCTACAGCTGTATCTTGGCTTTCAAATACGATAGCTGGGCCTTGGAATTTTAAGTTTTCTTCGTCTACACCAGCGGTTTTAACGATACAACCATCAACTGCAATGTTGCCCGAAAGAACGGCTAAGCCACCTTCTTGGCTGAAGGCATTTTCTTTGGTGCGGATACAGCCTTCTTTGCGGTCATCATCCAAACGATCCCAGCGGCAATCTTGAGAGAAAGCTTGCGTAGTACGGATGCCTGCAGGACCAGCACGGAAGAATTTAAGAACTTCTTCGTCTTCGGTTTGCATGATGTCGTATTGTGCTAGCTGCTCTTTCATTGATAGGCCAAGCACAGTACTTGTGTCACCGTTAAGCAGACCGGCGCGATCAAGTTCGCCAAGAATCGCCATTACACCACCAGCGCGGTGGACATCTTCCATGTGGTATTTCTGAGTTGAAGGCGCCACTTTACATAAGTGCGGTACGCGACGAGACATTTCATCGATGTCATTCATATCGAAATCGATGTCACCTTCTTGAGCGGCTGCCAATAAGTGAAGAACGGTATTACTCGAACCACCCATCGCGATATCAAGCGCCATGGCATTTTCAAACGCAGGGCGGTTCGCGATATTACGTGGCAGTGCCGATTCATCGTCTTGCTCGTAGTAACGTTTCGTCAGTTCAACGACACGCTTACCTGCATTGATAAATAGCTGTTCACGATCGGCGTGCGTTGCCAGCATCGAACCGTTACCAGGCTGAGATAAACCCAGAGCTTCGGTTAAGCAGTTCATCGAGTTAGCCGTGAACATACCTGAACATGAACCACATGTAGGGCATGCTGAACGTTCGATCTGCTCACTTTGCTCATCAGATACAGTTGGATCAGCGCCTTGGATCATCGCATCAACCAGATCCAGCTTGATGAGTTGATCTGAAAGCTTAGTTTTACCCGCTTCCATTGGGCCGCCTGATACAAAGATCACAGGGATGTTTAGGCGCATAGCTGCCATCATCATTCCCGGAGTGATTTTGTCACAGTTAGAGATACATACCATGGCATCTGCACAGTGTGCATTGACCATGTACTCAACGGAATCTGCAATCAGTTCACGAGATGGCAGTGAGTACAGCATGCCGCCGTGTCCCATTGCGATACCATCATCAACCGCGATGGTGTTGAATTCTTTCGCGATACCGCCTGCTTTCTCGATTTCACCGGCAACCAGTTGGCCCATGTCCTTTAAGTGCACGTGGCCTGGTACGAACTGAGTGAATGAGTTTACAACCGCGATGATTGGCTTACCGAAATCATCATCTTTTACACCAGTTGCACGCCATAATGCGCGGGCACCAGCCATGTTGCGTCCGTGAGTAGTCGTTGCTGAACGATAGATAGGCATTGCTTAAATCCTTATAAATTTATTTAGCTGATGGCGCATTTTCTGGGTATACATAATCCAACCAACCCCACTTGTCTTCAGTGGTGCCGTTGAACAAACCAAAATAAGCAGCTTGAATTTTTTCTGTAATTGGGCCGCGTTTACCGCAACCTACTTCAATTTTGTCGACGGTACGTACCGGAACGATTTCCGCAGCCGTACCTGTCATGAATACTTCGTCAGCAAGGTAGAGTGCTTCACGTGCGATGTTTTCTTCGCGGATCTCGTAGCCCATCTCTTTTGCAAGCGTCATGATGGAATCGCGAGTGATGCCCGGTAAGATTGCGCTGGTCGCTGGTGGCGTAGAAAGAATGCCGTTACGAACCACAAAGATGTTTTCACCAGCCCCTTCAGATAAGTAGCCATCCACACTCAGTGCGATACCTTCATCGTAACCATGACGACGAGCTTCCCCACCCACAAGTAATGATGATAGGTAGTTACCGCCTGCTTTTGCAGCAGTAGGAATAGTATTAGGCGCCGCACGGTTCCAACTTGAAATCATGGCGTCTACACCGTTCTCTAGCGCTTCTTCACCGAGGTAAGAGCCCCATGGGAACGCCGCAATGATCAGATCCATTTCTGTGGACTCTGGAGGGCAAACGCCTAAGCCTACATTTCCAACAAAGCCAAGTGGACGAATGTAAGCGGAATCTAGCTTGTTTTCACGCAAGGTTTCACGGGTCGCTTCCATGATCTCTTCTTCCGTGTATGGAATTGGGAAGCGGTAAATTTTCGCTGAATCTTTAAGGCGCTTAGCGTGCTCAGGGTGGCGGAAGATGACGGGACCATTAGGGGTGTTGTAGCAGCGCACGCCTTCAAATACTGATGTTCCGTAATGCATAGCGTGAGTTAACACGTGAACATTGGCTTGATCCCATGGTACGAGTTTGCCATTAAACCAAATATAGTCTGCTGTTTTCGCTGTCATGTTGCCGTCCTTATGCGCTAATTTTTTGTTGGAGATTGTTGTTTGGCAGTTCGTTTTTGCTGATGGAAATGACATCAACGGTTCTTACATCCCACAACTTCTCAATTTGATTGACCAAGAAAGAGATTGGACGATCACTGTCGACGATGATCTCTACACTAGCAATTTTACTTTCGTGATTTTGAGTTCCAGCTACCTGTTTAACAATGAAACCACGGTGGCGAATAACACGTAATACACGTTCCAGCAGAACGGGTTTATCATCAGCTTTGATGTCTAATAAATATCTTTCCATGTTATGTGTTCTCCAACATTTCACTGTTCGATGCGCCAGGTGGAACTAGTGGCCATACATTTTCTTCTTCATCGATAAGTATATGAAGTAGGTAAGCGGTTTTGCTTTCTAGCATCTCTTTGAGTGCGGGTTCTACTTCTTCTTTACGCGTAATAGTTTTACCTGGGATATCAAATGCTTTTGCTAGCATGACGAAATCAGGGTTATCGTCCAAAATGGTTTCACTATGGCGGCCATCAAAAAACAGAGACTGCCATTGGCGCACCATGCCTAAGCGAGAGTTATTCAGCAGTACCATCTTCACTGGTATTTGACGACGTTTCAGAGTACCAAGCTCTTGAACGTTCATCATGAATGAGCCGTCTCCAGAAATAAGTATGGATTGGTCGTCTGGTCTTGCAACGGCTGCGCCCATTGCGGCTGGCAGACCAAAGCCCATCGTGCCTAAGCCAGCAGAGGTGATGAAGTTTTGAGGGTCACGCGGCTGGATATGTTGTGCTGCCCACATTTGGTGCTGACCTACGTCCGTCGAGATCATAGAGCTTGGTGGCATCATGTCTGACAGTTGCTTCAGTAAAAGAGGCGCAAAGATCAGATCGCCAGGGTGGTCGTAGCGCCACTTAAATGCACTGCGTAAGCTTTCAGAGTGATGAACCCAAGGCGAAATATCTTGAGTTAACTCTAATTGAGGCATGATCTTATTGATGTCACCACGAATAGGCGCATTGGCTAAACGTAGCTTACTAAATTCGGCAGCATCGATATCGATATGGATGACTTTGGCATGTGGTGCAAAGGTGTCGAGCTTGCCTGTCACACGGTCATCAAAGCGAGCACCCACAACGATTAATAGGTCACATTCCTGAACGACTAGGTTTGCAGCCTTGGTACCATGCATACCTAGCATGCCTAAATAATGAGGGTCGTGGCGCTCAATAGTTCCTAAGCCTTTTAGCGTGCTGACGGCTGGCATTGGATTGAGGCGTAGAAATTCACGTACAGAGTCGGTCGCTTTAGCAAGTTGTACACCGCCGCCAACGTAAAGAACAGGGCGAGTCGATTCTGAAAGTACTTGCTGTGCTGTCGCCAAGGCTTCTGCTGTCGCGACCGGAATTGCTGGTGGTACAAACTCAGGAAGAATTTCGACAGGAGCTTCAGCAAGTTGGACATCTTTGGCAATATCGACGATGACTGGGCCTGGGCGGCCGGTTTTAGCGACTTCAAACGCTTCCGCAAGAGTCGGTGCTAAATCTTCAATATCAGTCACTAAGTAGCTGTGTTTAGTACAAGACAGAGACATTCCAATTACATCCATCTCTTGGAATGCATCCGTACCTATGTGTGAGCTTGCGACTTGGCCAGTAATGGCAACAAGGGGAATGGAATCCATGAAAGCATCAGCAAGCCCTGTCACAAGGTTAGTGGCACCAGGGCCAGAAGTCGCGAGACATACTGCGACTTCTTGACTCGCACGAGCCATACCGATTGCTGCAATTGCAGCCCCTTGCTCATGACGACAAAGGATGTGTTCAACACCACCGTCGTAGAGTGCATCGTAGATGGGCATGATCGCGCCACCTGGGTAACCAAATACGGTTTTGATGCCTTGCTGCTTTAATGCGGAAACGACTAATTCTGCACCTTTCATCGTAATCCCCCTGTACTACCTGATTGTAGGTAGTGATTTCCGTTTTGACTGCACATCTTGTGCTCCCATTCTTCCTGTCTATCGGCTAAGCCGAACTGCTTCAAATTGTAAAAATGTAAATATATAAATTAGAAAAAACCCCCGAACTTTTCAGTGCGGGGGTTTTTGAAATCTTGTGGTTATTTTTTATCCACTCGCCCCCGCGCAGTCTTAATAATGACTACGATCACCAGGATAATCAGAGCGTAAATGCGAGCGTTAAAATTCATAGGTAACTATTTTTATCGAGTATTGTCTTACGTAAATGTTTGCGTCTCTAGTGTTATCACACAAATCTGCTTTATGACAAGCAAAATGTCATTCTTTTTTCACATAAAGCTCTCATCCCATCAAGTTATATAACATCTCAATCAATTAAATGTTGAGTGAATTTCAATATGAATACTTTTAAATCAACGACAAAGGAATGTTATGGGACTCGCGATTGTTCATAGCCGCGCAAGTGTTGGGGTGGAAGCTCCTGCTGTTACGGTGGAAGTACATATCAGCAACGGAATGCCTGGCTTTACGCTCGTTGGCCTGCCTGAAACCACAGTCAAAGAGTCTCGAGATCGTGTTCGCAGTGCCATCATTAATTCTCGGTTTGAATTTCCAGCCAAACGAATCACGGTCAATCTTGCTCCCGCTGATTTACCCAAAGAGGGGGGAAGGTTTGATCTGCCTATCGCATTAGGCATTTTGGCGGCGTCAGAGCAATTACCAGTGAGCAAGTTGGAACAGTATGAGTTTATTGGAGAGCTCGCGCTATCAGGTGAATTGAGAAGTGTTAAGGGAGTGCTTCCTGCTGCGCTGGCGACAAATCGGGTGAGGCGTCATTTGGTGGTTCCGCATGATAATGGCGACCAAGCGGCGTTGGTGGGCAAAGACAATCACAAATCAGCGCAAAGTTTACTGGAAGTGTGTAGTGATCTTTGCGGGCAAAACAGCTTGTCTCTGCATCAAACTTCGACGTTAGAAAAACACGCCGAAAGTGAACGAGACCTGCGAGATATTATCGGTCAACAACAAGGAAAGCGAGCTTTAGAAATCGCCGCTGCAGGTAACCACAATTTGCTTTTTCTTGGCCCTCCGGGGACAGGAAAAACGATGCTAGCTTCTAGATTGTGCGATTTGTTGCCGGAAATGAATGAGTTAGAAGCAATGGAAACCGCCTCTGTCGCTTCTTTGATTCAGCAAGATGTGAATCAGTTTAATTGGAAGAAAAGGCCGTTTCGAACCCCGCACCATTCCAGCTCCATGGCTGCGTTAGTTGGAGGTGGCACTATTCCAAGGCCAGGTGAAATATCGTTGGCTCATAATGGGCTGCTCTTTCTCGACGAAATGCCGGAGTTTGAGCGTAAAGTTCTCGATTCTTTACGAGAGCCATTAGAGTCGGGGGAGATCATTATTTCTCGGGCTCAGGGTAAAACACGTTTCCCTGCAAGGTTTCAGCTAGTCGGTGCGCTTAATCCTAGCCCTACGGGCTATTACGAAGGCAATCAGGCTCGAGCGAATCCTCAAATCATACTGCGTTATTTAAATCGTTTGTCTGGGCCGTTGCTAGATAGGTTCGATATGTCTTTAGAGATCCCGTTGTTACCGAAAGGTATGCTCGCCGAAGGCGGAGACCGAGGGGAGTCGACGGTTGTAGTGAAAGAACGTGTTGGGCAAGCTCGTATGCTGATGACTGAGCGCAATGGCAAAGCGAACGCGTTGCTAGGGAGTCGGGAAATAGAAAGGTACTGCCCTCTTAAGCGTGAAGACGCCAATTTTTTGGAAACGGCGCTCCACCGATTAGGTTTGTCGATACGTGCTTATCATCGAATTATAAAGGTCGCACGGACCATTGCAGACCTCGAAGGTAGCCAAGATATAGAGAAGAAGCATTTGTCTGAAGCGTTAGGGTATCGCGCAATGGATAGGTTACTAAAACAGCTTACGTCTCAGGCGGTTTAAACAAGCCTGCATGATGCAGGCTTGTTGGTAGCAGTGAGTTAGAACTGGTAGTTCAAACCAACGGACACCAGAGACTCAGTTTCATCGTAGAAAGTGATGTTGGATTGGCCTGCGCCATAACCCGCTAGGCCGATGAACGACCAATCGTCCCAGCCCATGAAGTTTTTGTATTCGTAGGCGGCAAATAAGCTGTAGTTATTGTCGCTGCGAGTGGTGCCATACTCAGGGTGAGCGGCATCGTATGATCGGTGGTTATAGCCGGCGGTTAAGGCGAGCTGATGACGATTCATCACTTTAAAATAACTGATCTCACCACCGAATTGATCAAAAGAACTCGCATCACCATCAGCAGAGGATGATTGGTAAATTAGTGATGGCAGGATAAAGGATGTTTGGCTTAGAGGCTGGCGATATTGCCCTTTTATGTAGATGGTTTTGCTGTCGCGCTTTAATTCATCAGCCACTAGGTCGTTTTCAACGTCTTTAGTGGCATAAGCGGTATCTAAGCTAAAGTTAGAGCCTGCGATTTTGTCCAACTTTAAGCGAAAGGCATTGCCGGTTTCATCGGTTTCTGTTCTAGCCACATTTTCTTGGTATGGATTGGCCCATGTTTTACCTGACATGATGGTAGGTAGTACTGCGGCATCAATGATTGTGCCGGACTCAAGTTGATATTTATAACCCACTTGTAGAACGACTGTACCGGTTGCGACATCGTCTCGAGCGGTACCAGCGTAAACTTGATGATCTAGATCTTGGCCAAATGTATAGGCGATACTGCCGAGTGGTGCAATCAAGAAGTTGCTTTCTGAAGAAGCTTCTTGTTCGTTAGAAGTGATTGTCTTGTTGCTATCCGTATCAAAGTTAGAGGATGAAGATGTAAAGCCTGTATTGATAGAGATTTCGCCACTAAAACCAGCTTCATCCGATAGCTGAGCCACCGCAGGTGCTGCAATAACGCTGGCAGCAATGAGTGTATAGATTGTTTTCATTCGCGATGTCTCCTTGACCGAATGATGGGTTATTGATGTTCTAAATGTACTTTTTGTGATTATCAATTGGATCAGTAGTTCAGTTGATTTTTGCGCGAGTCGTGTTTTTAAAGCATTGCTCCCAATAATAAAGCGAAAATGACGTGCTTCAATCGATGAACGTCAAGATTCCGTTAGGAAACAGTTGCTGGCTTGGTTGAAACAAAAACGGGAAGCGTGTGCTTCCCGTTGGTATTCAGTCTGGATTACTTCTTCAATAAGAAGTTAACAAGCTCAAAGTACTCATCAAGAGTGTTAATGCCTTGCGCTTGTACTAGGTAGCGGTTATTAACCAGTACCGCTGGTACGCCTGAAAGTCCGCTGTCTTTGAACTGTTTGTCAAAGCGACGCACCATAGAGTCAACGGCAAAGCCATTGAATGCTGCATCAAACTTTTTGGCATCGACGCCTTCATCTAAAAAGATCTGACGTAGCTCTTCATCATTTTTTGGAGCTTTGTTCATATTGTGAATGCGGTTGAACAATACAGACGTCATTTTGTCTTCGACTTTTAGAGCAATTGAGGTTGCGTAGGCTTTGCTCATTGATTTACCCATGTTGCCACCCATGAAAGAGACATGGTTCTTCTGCAGTTTTACACCTTCTGGAAGCTGTTTTTTCAGCTGCTGAATAATTGGCTCAAAGCTATTACAGTGTGGGCAGTAAAATGAGAAAAACTCAGTAACGATAGGCTTTTTGGAAGGCTCTAAATCGAGAACTTTATAATGCTCACCTTCACTAAATTTAGCTGCGTGTGCCGATAAGCTCAGCATTAATAGCGAGACAAATGCGAACAGTTTTTTCATTGTGTAACTCTCCATAGATTATTCTTTTTTAATTGAGTGCTGCTTTACCACTGAGGCATTAACGACAGTGGTGGTTCTTGCAATGCGGCAATTTGTTCCTTAAATGCAAGCACTTGGCTTTCCCAGTACTTTGGATCATTAAACCATGGGAATGCAAGCGGGAATGCAGGATCTTGCCAACGTTTCGCTAACCATGCCATGTAATGCACCATACGTAGACCGCGTAGCGGCTCGATAAGTTTCAATTCTGATGGGTTAAAGTCGTAGAACTCTTGGTAACTTTCCAAAATAGTATCAAGCTGCATGGTTTTATCTTGGCGTTCTCCATTGAGTAACATCCATAGATCTTGTACCGCTGGGCCGTTTCGCGCATCGTCCAAGTCGACAAACATTGGGCCTTCGCGCCACAAAATATTGCCAGGGTGGCAATCTCCGTGAAGGCGGATGATTTTTGTATCGCTAGACCAATGTTGCTCAAGCTCTTTGATAAGCATATCGAGGTCGTTAAAGAATGCGTTTTCTAGATGCATCGGAATGAAGTCCGCACTTTCCAGTATTTTACGTGGTTGGTACAGGTATTCATCTAAGCCTAACGTTGGTCTGTGTTGGAAGGTCGCGCTTGAGCTTGCTTTATGAATGCGGCCCAAGAAACGGCCTACACCTTCAAGTTGGTCAAGGTTGTCGACTTCAAATTGCCTGCCACCGACACTTTCAAATAGTGCGAATAAGTAGCCTTGATACTCATGAAGCGTTGCGCCGTTAATTATCATAGGTGGAGCGACAGGAATTTCTTGTTCAATGAGTTCTAGTGCAAAATCATGTTCTTCTTGAATCTGTTCTTTGCTCCAACGCTGTGGGCGATAAAATTTAACAACATAGCGTTTCTTATCTTCATCACTGAATTGATAGACGCGGTTTTCATAGCTGTTTAAAGCCAGTAAGCCGGATTCTGCACGAACCCCAATACTTTCTAGGGCGTACCACATGAAATCAGGAGTTAGGGCGTCAAAATTGAATGCTTGATCGGTCATATAATAAAAAAGGCTCATTACTGAGCCTTTTTCCGTTAACTGGGTAGTTACAGCTTTTTGATAAAGCGGCTTTCTACTTCGAGGGTAAAGTCGTCACTATCCGAGAGTATAAACTGAATCGTCGAAACCGGTGAGCTGAGTTTTTCTGGGTCTGCTCCCAAGCTGATTGGAAGGTTCAGTACTTCACCTGGGCTTACCTTAATGGTTTGGTTACCGTACCAAGTGACATTAGGTAGGCCTTCTACATCCAACTGGTAGCTTTGTACTTGTTGAGTTTTGTTGATGACTTTTAAGGTGTAAGTATTTTCAATCAGCCCTTCAACGTTGGTTCTAAATAGTTGGTTTCGATCTCGAAGTACGGTTAAGCCGGCTGGGTCAACCGCCGCGATTTGAGCAAAGAACAGGCCAATCATGACTAATAATACCGCGCCGTAGCCAAGCAGTTTAGGTCGCATGACTTTGGTATGGTGACCATCAAGCCTATGCTCCGTGGTGTAATTGATTAGGCCTTTTTCATAGCCCATTCTATCCATGGTTTTGTCACACGCATCAATACACGCACCGCAGTTGATACATTCGTATTGCAAGCCGTCACGGATATCGATGCCAGTCGGACAAACCTGAACACAGAGGTTACAGTCGATGCAATCCCCTAGGCCCAACTTGTTAGGATCCGCTTTACGTGAACGAGGGCCACGGCTTTCACCACGTTTGGTGTCGTAGCCGACGATGAAAGTATCTTTATCGAACATAGCCGATTGGAATCGAGCGTATGGACACATGTGTAGACACACAATCGAACGCATCCAACCTGCGTTAGCATAGGTACAGCCTGCAAAAAATAGCACCCAAAATACTGGCCAGAACGAGGCATCAAAGGTAAAGAATCCAATCACCAGTTCTTGAACTGGGATGAAATAACCAACAAATGTTAGGCCAGTAATTAAAGCGATAGCGAGCCAAGCGACATGTTTTAAAGTTTTTCGTAAGGCAAGGTTGGTGGTGAGCTTGCCTGAGTCTTGCTTACGGCGTTTATTGGCTGCGCCTTCTAGCTTTTCTTCAAACCAGATGTACATGAAGGTCCAGACGGTTTGCGGGCATAGATAGCCACACCAAACCCGGCCTAAGAAGGTGGTGATGAAGAAGAGCCCAAATGCAGCAATCATAAATAAGATGGCCAATAAGGTGAGATCTTGCGGGTAAAGCGTTGTGCCAAAGAAGTTAAATTGTTGGTTGCCGATATCCAATAAGATGGCTTGACGC
The DNA here is from genome assembly GCF_043642225.1 of Vibrio profundi. Lineage (GTDB taxonomy): Bacteria > Pseudomonadota > Gammaproteobacteria > Enterobacterales > Vibrionaceae > Vibrio > Vibrio profundi_A. The sequence continues at coordinate 64,577 of NZ_JBHZSF010000018.1, forward strand.
TCGCCATAGGGGATCCAAGGGATCACGGCAAAAAGCAACAGAAGGAACCAACCGCCATAACGACGCAGTTGTTGAAATTTACCTTTGCTTTCACGAACGTAAATTCGGTTATTGGGGTTAAATCGATCTCCATTACCTTTATGAGTTTTTGGGTTAAAGGTTTTTGGAGTCACATCTTTGATATCGATTTTATCCTGACTCATTGGATATCCTTATTGGGCTTTAGGTGCTATTTCTAGTGAAAGCACTCAACGACATTACTTTTTGATAAATAGCTCAATGGAAATATTGGCTACCTAGTTATTTTAGAAGATTCTTATGGATGGCGATTATAGCCTCAATAACATTCTTATTTCTTTAACGCTATCAACCTTTAACAACAAAACTTATAACAGTTGTGATGAAAAATTGGCGAACAGAAACAAAAAAGCGACCACAGTGGTCGCTTTGATACTTTTAACAACAAAATGGAGTTAGATAATGCCGCGTGCTTTTAAGATGGCGGTTTTGAAATCATCTTCTTGGTCTTTCTTTAAACCCGGGATCATTTCTTCTTTGTCGCTATTGCGCATTTTCAGGTGGTAGATCAACACATCATCGGTGAGATCTTCCAGTTTACCTTCATAGCCAGCTTCACTCGAGAGCTTCAGAATAAACTCGAGCAAGTTAAGCTCTTGATCTTTTTGCCATTCTGGCTCTAAAAGCTCAAGTAGCTCTTCAATACGGTGACACTTCATTGTTTTTCTCCACAATTTTTATACTGACTTTGGCCTAAAGTACCAAATCAGGCTTGGAATACCAATCAAGTTGAAGTGCGGAAAAGAAAAAAGCGCAGCGATAAACTGCGCTTTTTATTAAGCGGCTTTCACTACCTTCGCTGAAGAAGAAGCTAATAAAGCCGTCTTTTCAACTAGGGTCATTGCTGGAGCCAATTTTTTTGCAGCCGGAGTAGTAACAAAGCCACTACGACGACGCATCGCACTACGGTTGGTGTGCGAAAACCTGACAGCTGTTGGGCGCATAGTTTTACCTAACGGTCAGGCATATCCATTGCCAATCTAATGGCCTGACTAATCATGAGTTGAGCTTCAATGACTTGAAGTGTGGCTCTTCTGGCTTTCGCCAATCCAAATCATTAGTCAGGATAATGATATGCATGCATATCGAAGTTAGATTATCACTATCTAATATTTGGATCGAGGGCTGGGTAATAAATCATCGAAATAAGAGCTAAAATTGTGTGAGCAGGGTATTTGAGTTTCGAAGTGAATCAAGATTACTATGAACTCAATTGCTACGAGATATTGCTAGGAGGTGCATATGTCGTTCTTAAAGAAAACGCTTGCCAGTTTTGGTATTGGGTCCGCAAAAGTGGATTCAGTGTTGCAACAAGAAGTGCTCTATCCCGGTCAAAAAGTGAATATCGTTGTTCATGTATACGGCGGTGCTCACGCTCAAGAGATCGATAACATTAATCTTAACCTGTGTTGTCAGTACATCAAGGAAGTGCCGGTTAATCCGGACAAACAGAATAGTAATCACACCCGCCGTGTTCATCAGACTCATTCATTGGCGAAATGGAGCCTGCCTTATGCGTTTGAGATAGGCCCGGGTGAAACAAGAGATTTTGATGTCGAACTCGATATTCCATTGAACACTCCAATCACAATTGGGGACGCCAAAGTGTGGCTCGAAACGGGCCTTGATATATCCATGGCAATCGACCCTACCGACAAAGACATTCTGACCGTTCGCCCAGATAATTTATTAGATGGCATTTTCACTGAGCTGGAAGAACAAGGCCTGCGCATTCGACAGGTTGAGTGTGAAGCGGTCGATGGCTTTGAGTTGCCATTTGTTCAAGAGTTTGAATTTGTTCCAACCACTGGGCCATTTCACGGTCGTTGGCGCGAGTTAGAAATCGTGGCACATCGCGATGACACCGATCTGAAGTTGTGGTTTGAAATTGATCGTAATCGAGATGGCGCAAAGGGTATGCTGGCGAGTTTATTGGGTATTGGTCAATTGAAACGTCAACTTGTGTTACCCATTGATACTCCTAGCGATGTTGCCGGTCAGAAGGTCTTGGCGTATTTAGAGTCTACGTCATAACCCATTGTCATAAAAATTTAAGCTTACACGTGTAAGCTTAATGTGCAATACTAGAGTAAATGTTCAATTACTTTAGTGGGTGAGTTATGTCGTCAGCATCGGCGAGTGAATACAGTGTCGTAGAAGAAAGGGCGAATGCCATCACCCACGGTTTAGGTGTGGTGTTAGGCATCGTTGGGCTGATTTTATTGCTGGTGCGTGCGTTCGATTACGAGGCGGATGTGCTGACTTTCACCAGCTTTTCGGTTTATGGCGCGAGTATTATTTTATTGTTCCTCGCCTCTACGCTTTATCATTCGATTACCACCGCAAAGACTAAACGCCTACTCAAAACACTTGACCACTGCGCGATTTACTTGTTGATTGCCGGTAGCTACACCCCTTTCTTATTGGTGAGCTTACGTACCCCATTAGCGATAGGTTTGATGGCGGTCATTTGGACGATTGCCGTTATTGGTATCGTCATGAAGATCGCGTTTGTTTATCGTTTTAAGAAAATGTCTTTGGTGACGTATCTGACCATGGGGTGGTTGTCACTGATTGTCATCTACCAACTTGCGGTCAGTATTGAATTGGGTGGTTTGATCTTACTCGCGGTTGGTGGGGTTATTTATTCGCTAGGGGTGATTTTCTACGTCGCGAAACACATCCCATACAATCATGCTATTTGGCATCTGTTTGTATTGGCGGGATGCGCTTGTCATTTCCTTGCCATCTATTTGTACGTTGAGCCTGTTAGTGTGCTGGCTTAACGGGTTTGGACATCGGTGACCGTTACCTTAATTTGATATTCTGAATGTGCTGCGACCTTCGCAATAATACTCTTACCTTCAGCTGAACGTTGAGGGCGAAGGTAAGTGTCTGCAAGGCGCTTAATGGATTGCCAAGTATTGAGATTGTCTTGGAATAGCAACTCACCAGACGGTGAATAGATCTCAACATTCAAGGTAACCACGACGACCGGTTGAGTATTTTGATTCGTAATTGAAACCGGTAGCGTTAACTCGCCATCGTCGTAGCGACTTGCTCCAATTAATACATCCACTCCCGATCGGGACAGCTGTAAACTCGGCTTATCTTCTCCCACTTTAATTGTCGTCCCAATGGCGGCTTTGGTTACAGGGATAACGGGTATGACTGAATGAGAATCTTTGGACGATTCACTCACATATTCCCATGTGAAGTCGTCTTTCAACAAAATTTGCTTACCATCGGGCAAGAACAGCGTTTGCTCTGCCATCACAGAAGATGACAGTAGGGCACAAGCGAATAAGGTGCTCCAGCGTTCCATAATGATTCCTTAGCGTCGCCAAAAGGCAGGGAAGAATAAAACTAATAGCGTCAATATCTCTAGGCGGCCCATCAACATTCCAATGCTGAGTAGCCATTTTGCGGCATCTGGTAATGGGGCGAAATTACCGGTTGGGCCAATAACGCTGCCCATTCCCGGTCCAACGTTGGCAACCGCAGTAATCGAGCCAGAAATACTGGTGATTGGATCGAGCCCCATAGCACTGAGCCCACCCGCGATTACAATGATGGTAATAAAAAACATCAATCCAAATGCGACCAAAGAGCGGACGATATCATCATTGACCGGTCTTTGATTGTAGCGCTGAACAAAGACACCTGAAGGGTGAATGAGCTTCATCATTTGTTTGTGCAGTAACGTCATTGCGATTTGGAAACGGAAGACCTTTACTCCTCCAGAGGTGGAACCTGAGCAAGCACCCGCCATCATTAGAAAGGCAAATAATGTCGTTGGTAGCGCGCCCCACGCCGTAAAGTCTTCTAAACCAAAACCGGTCGTGGTTACCACAGAAACGATGTTAAACATGGAAACTCGAACCGCATCTAAGACGCTGTAGCCGTCACGAATGACTAGCCATGCCGCAATAACTGCACTGGATCCTAAGAATAGATATGTAAAGCCTCTCACTTGAGCGTCTTTAAAGATTGGGTCCATATTGCGACTTTTCAGTGCGCTAACGAACAGCAGAAACGGTAAGCCGCCTAAAAACATGAAGAGCGTGCCAACCCAGTGTGCGCCGATGGAGAAGTGATTCATTGAACCGTCTGAGGTAGAGTAACCACCGGTCGATAACGTGGTAAAAGCGTGATTGATGGCGTCAAACAGGCTCATACCTGTAATGAGGTAACCTAAAGTACACACCGCTGTCAGCACCAGATACACCGCCACAATGTTCTTTGCGACCGTTTTGGCGCGAGGGCTACTTTTATCTGACCAATCTGAAGATTCGGTCTGGAATAAGCGCATACCACCGACATTCAGCATTGGCAGAACGGCTACCGCCATCACTATGAAGCCGATTCCACCAAGCCATTGTAATATCGAGCGCCATAACAAGATGCTCGGCGCCATGCTATCTAGGCCACTTAATACCGTTGAACCTGTAGTCGTGATCCCAGACATGGTCTCAAAGTAGGCGTCGGTAAAACTAATGTGGTTGATAAACACGAATGGCAACGCCGCAAAGGCACTGGCAATTGTCCACACTAGCGAGGTGATCAGGAACATATCCCGTACCCCAAGCCTAAAGTTGGCGGTTCGCCCAACAGTGAGGCATAAAAACGCGACAATGTGGGTGATAAGTACTGACTGGCCAAATTCAATAAAGCCACCGGTGCCCGTAAAGAAAGCGACTAAGGTGGGGATGTACATGAATAGGGCGAGCTTAGACAGCACTAACCCTATTACGAATAAGATAGGACGGAAGTTAACCATAGCGAAACACTATAGAGCTTAGCTCTATAAGAAGAATGGGCTCGGTTGGAATAAGGTTTCAACGTCTGGCACGTATTTCTTATCAACTAAGAACATAACCACGTGATCATCTTGTTCGATCACGGTTCTGTCATGGGCAATCAAGACTTCTTCACCACGTACAATCGCGCCGATGGTCGTACCCGGTGGCAACTTAATATCACCAATGGCGCGGCCAACCACTTTTGAGGTGGTTTCATCACCATGAGCGATGGCTTCGATGGCCTCTGCTGCACCGCGACGTAATGAAGATACGTTAACAATGTCAGCTCGGCGAACGTGGGTTAATAGGGCGGAAATGGTTGCTTGCTGCGGTGAAATCGCAACATCAATAACGCCACCTTGCACCAAGTCTACGTACGCGCCACGCTGGATCAGCACCATCGCCTTTTTTGCGCCCATGCGTTTTGCCAGCATGGCCGACATGATGTTGGTTTCATCTTCATTGGTCAGCGCGATGAACACGTCGACTTGGTCGATGTTTTCTTCGGTGAGCAGCTCTTGGTCGGCAGCATCACCACAGAACACGATGGTGTTCTCTAATTCTTCAGAAAGCTTTTCCGCTCGGGTGTAACTGCGCTCAATCAGCTTGATGCTGTAACTCTGTTCTAGACGTTTCGCTAAGCTCGCGCCAATGTTACCACCACCGACAATCATGATACGACGGTAAGGTTTTTCTAAACGTTGTAGTTCACTCATCACCGAGCGAATATGGTTACTTGCCGCTACGAAGAACACTTCATCATCTGCTTCGATAACCGTTGTGCCTTGAGGACGAATAGGGCGCCCTTGACGGAAAATCGCGGCGACTCGCGTATCGATGTGAGGCATGTGCTCACGAAGTGCCGATAACGCATTACCCACTAAAGGACCACCATAGTAGGCTTTTACTGCTACTAGGCTCACTTTCTGTTCTGCAAAGCTCACAACTTGCAGTGCACCTGGGTATTGAATCAAGCGCTCAATGTAGCTGGTCACCAACTCTTCAGGTGCGATGAGGTGATCAACAGGAATTGCCCCTGACTTAAAGAGCGCTTCTTTTTCGGCTAGGTACTGAGGAGAACGAATACGTGCGATTCGGTTTGGCGTGTTAAACAAAGAGAATGCGACCTGACAAGCGGCCATGTTGGTTTCATCCATGTTGGTCACGGCGACTAACATGTCAGCATCTTGAGCGCCAGCTTCACGTAAGATGTTGGGGTGGCTCGCGTAGCCATTGACCACACGTAAATCATATTTATCTTGTAGCTCGCGCAAGCGGTCACTGTCGCGATCGACAATGGTAATGTCATTGTTCTCGCCAACTAAGTTCTCTGCCAGTGTTCCGCCTACCTGACCAGCTCCAAGAATGATGATTTTCATAGCTTTTCTCTTTGTTTGCTCTTTCAGTACTTACTCATCGTAATGAAATAGCGGCTAAGACAAAAGTCATTAGCCGCTGAATATGGTTACGCCTGTTTGACTAAAACGGCATAGTAGAAGCCGTCCATGTCTTCTTCACCTGGAAGGATTTGGCGTCCAGGGTTTTCAATATCAGAACCGATTAACGTAGCGTCTTTGGTGCGTTCTAAAAACGCTTTCACTTGCAGTACGTTTTCTTGTGGGGTGATAGAGCAGGTCGCGTAAACCATAGTGCCACCAGCTTTTAATTGGCGCCACATTGAATCCATGATTTCACTTTGCAGCTCAGCCAGTGCGTCGATGTCGTTAGCTCGGCGAAGCCACTTAATATCTGGGTGACGACGAATCACACCGGTTGCTGAACATGGTGCGTCCAGCAAAATGCGGTCAAATTTATCACCTGTCCACCACTCTTCTGGGTAACGAGCGTCGCCACAAATGACATCGGCACGCAGTTGAAGACGCTCAAGGTTATCGTAAACACGATCAAGACGTTTAATGTCGCAGTCAATGGCAACCACTTCAGTATCTTCGGTGTGCTCTAGGATATGCGCAGTTTTACCGCCCGGCGCTGCACAACAATCCAGAATCAACTCGCCATTTTGAGGCTGTAAATAGTTCACTGACAGCTGCGCAGCCGCATCTTGTACAGATACCCAACCTTTACTGAAACCTGGCAGTAACGTGACGTCGCAAGGCGACGCTAATTTTATTGCATCGGCAGCTTCTGGGTGAATGCTGAATTCAATGTTTTCGTTTTTAAGTAGCTCAGCATACTCATCGCGAGTGTGGTGCTGACGGTTAACACGCAACCACATTGGCGCTTTGCTGTTATTGGCTTCAACCAATTGCTCCCACTGATCTGGGTAGCTTTCTTGAAGCATTTTTAGAATCCAGCTTGGGTGGCCGTATTTGCCCGCATTATGGCTGGTGGCTTTTTCATCGAGCGCTTCTTGATCACGTAGGTAGCTACGTAATACCGCATTAATCAAACCACTTAGGCTAGGGCCTCGTAGTGTTTTGGTGCCTTCTACGGTTTCCGCTACTGCGGCATGAGAAGGAATACGCATGAAGCTTAGTTGATAAATACCCACTAAGATCAGGTGGTGGAATACACGCTTTTTCCCTTTTAGCGGGTTATCCATCAGTTCATTGGCAATTGACTCTAAACGAGGCAAGTAGCGTAGAGCGCCATAGCAAATCTCTTGAAGAAGAGCGTGGTCTCTAGGCTTAATGGTTTTTTGAGCGGCTGGTAGAGCATGTGAAAGAGAGTGGCCTTTATCGACAACTTGGAAAAGGACATTTGCAGCGGCTGCGCGAACATTCATGATGAATACCGAATCTAATAGGGAAATAAATGAGGGTATCTCTACCCTCGCATAAGTTTGTTTATTGGCTGATTATAGTGGTGAGCTTAAGAAAGCTGCGAACCTACTTCAAACCAGCTTGCGCGTGAGTTCAGAATATCTTGAACTGACATTGCTTTTTTACCAGGTACTTGCAGCTGTTCTAGAACCAGTACGTTATTGACTGTCGCAACATAAATACCTGTTTTGTCAGCTTTAATGATAGTGCCTGCTAGTTGAGTGGTCTCTTGTACCTCAACACGGCTTTGCCATACTTTGATGCTTTTCTCTGAATCAGAGCTGCTATCTGTAATGGCAAAGTGGCTCATTGGCCATGGGTTGAAAGCGCGCACACAACGTTCGATGTGCTCTGCGTCATCCGCCCAGTTAATTTTTGCTTCTTCTTTGCTTAGCTTTTTCGCGTAGTTGGCAAGCTCGTCATCTTGCTTTTCAGCAACTGCGTTGCCAGATGCGATGTCGGCTAGGCAATCCACGAGCGCGTCGGGGCCAAGGCCGGCTAGCTTTTCGTACATTGAAGCGCTGGTATCCGTTGCCTCGATTGGCAATGTCGCAATCTTCAGCATGTCACCGGTATCAAGGCCAATGTCCATTTGCATGATAGTAACGCCTGTCTCTTGATCGCCCGCCCAGATAGAGCGTTGAATTGGAGCAGCACCACGCCAGCGCGGCAGGATCGAACCATGCACATTGATACAACCTAGTTTTGGAGTATCGAGTACGACTTGAGGCAGTAATAAGCCGTAAGCCACCACCACCATGATGTCGGCGTTGAGCTCAGCAAGTTGTTGCTTTGCTTCATCTGACTTGAAATTCTCAGGTTGATAAACCGGAATTTCATTTTCAAGGGCAATGTTCTTTACTGGGCTCGCAGTAAGCTTTTTACCACGACCTGCAGGGCGATCGGGCTGGGTGTAAACCGCAATAACTTCATGCTCCGAAGACAACAACGCCGCCAAGTGACGGGCGGCGAAATCCGGAGTACCTGCGAAGACAATTCTTAAAGACTGACTCAAGGTAGGCTTCCTTCTAAATGTAGTAACGCTAGCGATTAAGCTTTCGCTTGTTTCTCGTTGAAACGTTTGATTTTCGCTAGTTTATCTTGAATGCGTTTACGCTTTAGTGGTGATAGGTAATCCACAAACAGCTTGCCTTCAAGGTGATCTAATTCGTGTTGCACACAGATAGCAAGCAGATCATCTGCTTCAAACGTGTATTCTTTGCCATCACGATCGAGTGCTTTCACCGATACTTCTGCAGCACGTGAAACCAAAGCACGAGCGCCAGGCACCGATAGGCAACCTTCTTCGATGCCATCTTCACCGCGTTTCTCTGTGATTTCAGGGTTGATAAGCACCATTGGCTCGTCACGCGTCTCTGAAATATCGATAACAACGATACGCTGGTGGAAATCGACTTGCGTAGCTGCAAGGCCGATGCCTTCTTCGTCGTACATGGTTTCAATCATGTCATCAACGAACTTTTGAATCTCTGGGGTAACTTCTTCTACCGGTTTCGCCACGGTGCGTAGGCGATCATCCGGGAATGTTAATACTTGTAATACAGACATATACACTCGAAATATTGAACTGTGCCGAAACAGCTTAAACCTTGTTGGCTCAATTCTAGACATTTTAGAGGTCAAATGACAGCATCCTGATGGTAAATCTCGGATTAGATATCATTGTTAACGACCAAGGAACCTAGGTCATGCGTCATTTCTTTCGAACTTTTTCCATTCTTTGTTTGCCATTTTCCACTTCTCTTTTCGCAGAAACTACCGAAGCCCCATTGAGCGTAAAGCAAGACGCGCCTAAAAGTTATGTGGTGGTGAAAGGCGATACATTATGGGATATATCGGCCTTGTACCTTGATAGCCCTTGGCTATGGCCTCAACTCTGGCAAGTAAACCCAGAAATTGATGACCCGCATTTGATTTACCCTGGGGATAAACTGTCATTGATATGGCGCGATGGACAGCCCGTGCTGAGTTTAAAACCTGTCGTGAAGTTTAGCCCGAAAATTAGAGTGTCAGAAAAGAAAGCGGTTCCCACTGTTGAAGAGGGGTTAGTGCTTCCTTACCTACGTTCAGACCGATTAGTTGACCAAGGTACGTTGGATTCCGCATCTCGAGTGCTTGGCACCAGTGATGGCCGTAAGTTTTTAACCAGTGCTGACCAGCTTTATATTAGCGGAGAGAGTAGGCATCAGAATTGGGGGATTTATCGTGCTGTGGAAAGCTATCAGCGACAAACCCCAAAAGCTAAGATTATTTCTCTTCGCTTGATTGCGAAAGCAACGTTGAATGATGTGAGCAGTGAGTTTACAAGCCTGAAGGTGGAAAGTCAGCGACAAGAAATTCTTCTGAATGATGTGGCTTTACCGGATTTAGGGATTGAAAGCGTGGGCTTTTCAACGACATTTTATCCAGCCCCATCACCGGCGGGGGCTTTTGCAAATATCTTGGGCTCGATTAATGGCAGCCAGTTTAGTGCTAAGAACCAAGTACTTATTATTGACCGAGGGACACATGACAATCTTCGTCAAGGCAGTATGTTTGACCTAAAAGCCGGTGGGGCGACGGTTTTCAAAAAACAGGGTGAGTACACTTACGACGGCAGTACTGGAGATAAGGTGGAACTACCTGATACAGAAGCAGGCACCTTAATGGTGATACGCCCCTACGAATTCTTCAGTTTAGCGTTGGTCACCAACAGTGCTAAGCCGATCAATGGTGACATATTGGCGGTTTCTCCTTTATCAAAAGAACGTGCCACACCAGAGTCGCCTTAAATGAACGAGAGCGACCTAAGGGCTTGGTTAACTCTTAGTTTTACGCCTCAGCTTGGCGGCAAGCGTTTATCTCGCTTACTTGCTATTGATAATCCTACTAATTTGGTTCAATACTCTTCGGATCAATTACAATCAATTGGCTTGAAGACAAACCAAGTTACCTACATTAAAAGTGGTGCCTGCAAAGATGTGGAAGAAAGCCTAGAGTGGCAAGCCTCATCTTCAGCGCATCATATTATAACTCCTCTTTGTTCTCACTATCCCTGTCTATTAAAAGAAACGGCCTCTTTCCCTTCGACGCTATTTATTAAAGGGCAGGTAAAAAAGTTAATTGAACCTCAAATAGCGATTGTTGGAAGTCGTAATGCTTCCCTTGAAGGGTTGGAAACTGCGAAGTCTTTCGCCAAGAGCTTTGTTCAGCATGGATTGATTGTGACCAGTGGGTTGGCTCTCGGTATTGATGGCTATGCGCATGATGGTGCTTTGCTCGGTGGAGGTGAAACCTTTGCCGTGCTAGGTTCTGGTCTGAATGCGATTTATCCGGCACGTCATCGAAAATTAGCTGAAAGAATTGTGGACAGCGGTGCTCTTATTTCTGAGTTTCGCCCAAACGCTAAACCTCGACCAGAACACTTCCCACGTCGAAATCGGATTATTAGCGGATTATCTTTAGGTACTTTGGTTGTTGAAGCGGCAGAAAAAAGTGGTTCTTTGATCACTGCTCGTTATGCCTTAGAGCAGGGTCGAGAAGTCTTCGCTTTGCCGGGGTCGATACATAACCCGACTAGCCGAGGTGGGAACAGCTTAATAAAATCAGGAGCATGCTTAGTGCAAAGTGCTCAAGATGTTTTTGATGAAATCGAATCTTTATTGAATTGGTCGCTAACACAACAGCCAAACTTATTTGAATCAGAACCTGAAAATGAACAATTGCCATTTCCACAGCTGTTAGCTAACGTAGGAGTAGAGGCTATACCTGTTGATATTTTGGCACGGCGTACCCATATACCTGTGCATGAAGTCATGATGCAGCTCTTGGAGCTTGAGCTTTCAGGGCATGTTGTTGCAGTTTCCGGTGGCTATATTCGAAAGGGGAGAGGCTAGCTATGATGATGGACATACTGATGTATTTGTTTGAGACCTACATCCATAGCGATTCTGAATTGCAGGTGGATCAAGATGAGCTGGAAGAAGAGCTTCTTCGAGCAGGGTTTCACCAAAAAGATATTTATAAAGCGCTCCATTGGTTAGAAGATTTAGCTGCGCTGCAAGAAAGTGATAACCAAGCGGCTATTACTAATTGTGCGCCGACATCTATCCGTGTTTATACCAATCGCGAGATGGCTAGGATCAATATCGAATGCCGAGGCTTCTTATTATTCTTAGAGCAGATAAATGTTCTTACGACGGAAATTCGTGAGATGGTTATTGATCGCGTTATGGGTTTGGAAACCAATGAATTTGAATTAGATGATTTAAAATGGATCATCTTAATGGTGTTGTTTAACGTGCCAGGGAATGAAAACGCATATACTCAGATGGAAGAGCTGTTGTACACCAAAGAGCAAGGTATCTTGCATTAAATAGGCATCCAATGAGCAGTAAAATTGATAGCGAGCTGTTTTCTAAACATGAACATGCGTTAGAGCATGAAGCTTGCCCACAATGCGGTTGCGGTGAGCTGCAGCTTCGACATGGTAAGCACGGTGCATTTTTAGGTTGTAATCAATACCCAAGTTGCGACTATATTCGCCCTCTACATCAAAATGATGGTCATGTTGTCAAAGAGTTGGGCGTGCCTTGTCCTGAATGTCAGAATGAATTAGTTCTAAGGCAAGGGCGCTATGGTATGTTTATTGGCTGCAGTAGTTACCCAGAATGCAATCATATCGAATCTTTGGATCAGCCGAAGCAAGAGCCTGAAGAGAGGCCTTTGGTTGGGTGCCCTGAATGTGGCAAGGGGCACTTGGTTGAGCGTAAATCTCGTTATGGTAAAGCTTTCTTTGCTTGCGACAGTTACCCTAAATGCAAGTTTGCCGTGAATCAGCCGCCAGTTATCGGTAAGTGTGAGGTATGTAACTACCCACTTTTGATAGAGAAAAAGCTGGCCAGTGGTATCAAAATTCAATGTGCTGATCGTAAATGCCATCACACTCAAGCACAGAACCAATAAAAAACGGCGCTATTATTAGCGCCGTTTTTATTTAGGTGGTTACTTATTTTATTTGCTGGGCGAAATCATGCACAGCAGGGTAAGCATCTTTATCTAAAATGTTCGACAGTGCAAGCAACGAGCGTTGTAGCTCTGCCGCGTAATCCGCACTCACATTAATGTGGCCCATCTTGCGACCTGCCCGTTTCTCTTTGCCATACCAATGTACGTGACACCCTTCATGAGCCAAAACAGCTTCAGGTAATGAGTCTTCACCTAAGATATTGATCATTGAGGTCGGGCGAATCAGCTTGGTGCTGCCCAGAGGCATTTCACATACTGCGCGTAGGTGGTTTTCGAACTGACACGTTTCAGCACCTTGTTGTGTCCAGTGTCCAGAGTTATGGACGCGCGGAGCGATTTCATTCACCAGAAGTTCGCCTTGAACATCGAAGAACTCAAGTGCTAGTACACCAACGTAATCTAGACGTTCTGCAACAGCGATGAACATGTTTCTTGCTTGTTCTTGGAGTTCAAAGTTATCAATCGCGGTCGATAGGCTCAGCACACCATCGGTATGCACATTTTCTGCCAATGGGTAAACCTGGATTTCTCCGTTTTTCCCACGAGCACCCACCAGTGAAACTTCTCTATCAAAAGCAACAAACTCCTCGGCAACAATGGCTTGATTCTCAGTTGCTTGAATGCACTCTGACATTTCATCCCAAATAGCTTTTACTTGAGTGTTTTCTTTCAAGCGCCACTGACCTTTGCCATCATAACCGCCGAGAGTACTTTTCAGTACCATTGGCAGCCCAACGTGCTGAATAGCAACGTCAAAGTCTTCACGCGAATTAATAACGTAGTATTTCGCATTTTTTACTTGGGCTTGATCAAGCAAGGCTTTCTCAATTCGGCGATCGCCACCGGCTTTGATCGCTTCTGTTGTAGGGAAGAATTTTCCACTTTTTTCACATACTTCAAGGACGTCATGTGGAATGTGCTCAAATTCTGCCGTAATCACATCGGCTTGTTCAATTGCGTTCTCTAAGCCGTGTCCGGTAACTGCCTGAGTTAACGGATGAACGATATTTTTGCTGCCCACATCAAATGCGGAGATTTGAATGTTGAGAGGTGCACCAGCGAGTGACATCATTCGAGCCAGTTGACCAGCTCCTAACACAAGAACATGCATGGGAATTAATCCTCTGCTGGGTTTGGATTAGCAAGTACGGTTTCGGTTTGTTCGTTGCGGAACGCTTCCACTTTAGCCATCACGTCTTCATTGTGTGTACCAATGATTTGAGCCGCTAGAATCCCCGCATTTGCCGCGCCAGCTTCACCAATAGCCAGTGTGCCTACCGCAATGCCTTTTGGCATTTGAACGATAGACAGTAGTGAATCCATGCCTTTTAAAGCTTTCGATTGAACAGGGACACCTAATACTGGAACGCTAGTAAAGGCCGCAGCCATTCCTGGTAGGTGAGCTGCACCGCCCGCGCCCGCGATAATGACTTTGATACCACGCTCTTTTGCGCTTGTTGCGTAGTCGGCAAGCAGCTGAGGAGTACGGTGCGCCGAAACCACTTTTGTTTCGTAGGCAACGCCAAATTGATCTAGCATGTCTGCTGCTAGCTTCATTGTTGGCCAATCAGATTTAGAACCCATGATAATACCGACAGTCATCTCAAACTCCTTCAGGCACGATTAAATTAAGTGAAATAGATAATTTGCGCGCATTATACGGGGAAAATTGCCAGAGGAAAACGTTTGCGTCGGTCTAATTGCGTATTGATACATTTTATAAACAAATAGCTTTGGGCAGCGCTAATGATAATTTGTACACTTAGTACGACAGACAGCATTTATGAATGAGGCATAGGACAGTGGATAACTTTCAGCACACATTAGACGCGCTACAGAAAGGTGAAGTGATAGCTTACCCAACAGAAGGGGTTTTTGGTGTAGGGTGTGACCCTGATAACGCGCAGGCAATTGAGAAACTATTAAAACTAAAACAAAGACCTGTAGAAAAAGGGTTGATTTTGATTGCTGCTAGTTATGAGCAATTGTTGCCTTATATTGATGAAAGCCAGTTGACGCAAGATCAGTTGTCAGCAGTGAAGGCGACTTGGCCGGGCCCGGTAACTTGGATCATGCCGGCAAGTGAAAAAGTGACGAATTGGGTCAGTGGACAGTTTGATTCAATTGCGGTTCGTGTTACTGATCACCCTTTGGTTCAAAGGATGTGTAATGAATTTGGTAAGCCGTTAACCTCGACAAGCGCCAACCTTACAGGTGAACCACCATGTATGACGACTCAGGAAGTTCAAGAGCAGCTTGGAGAGCATCTTGTTGCCATTTTAGATGGTTTAACGGGTGGGCGAGATAAGCCTAGTGAGATTCGTGACGCGCGAACATCAAAAATATTAAGACAAGGGTAGCCTTGCAAAGGAAAGAAAATGTCAGCCATTGATAAGCTAGCTGTTAAACAGTTTTTATTGAAACTCCAAGATTCGATTTGTCACCAACTGGAACAAGCCGATGGTGTCGCATCATTTGAAGAAGATGCATGGGAACGTGAGCCTAGCGAGCGACTAGGTGGTGGCGGTCGTACTCGAGTGATGATAAACGGTGCGGTATTTGAGCAAGGGGGAGTCAATTTCTCTCATGTGGCGGGTAAAGCTATGCCAGCATCCGCAACAGCACACCGCCCTGAATTGGCAGGCCGTAAGTTTGAAGCCATGGGCGTGTCACTGGTGATTCACCCTAAGAACCCATATGTGCCAACTTCTCATGCTAATGTTCGTTTCTTCATTGCAGAGAAAGAAGGCGAAGACCCGATTTGGTGGTTTGGTGGTGGTTTTGATTTAACGCCGTTTTATCCTTTTGATGAAGATTGTCAGTCATGGCACGACACCGCGAAAGCGATTTGTCGGCCTTTTGGCAAAGATGTCTATCAAGAACATAAAGAATGGTGCGATAAATACTTCTTCTTACCTCATCGCAACGAAACTCGAGGTGTTGGTGGTTTATTCTTTGATGATCTCAATGAATGGGGATTTGAGAAGAGTTTTGCGTATATGCAAGCCGTCGGCGAAGGTTACACCCAAGCTTATTTGCCGATTGTTGAAAAACGTAAATCAATCGAGTTTGGCGAACGTGAGCGCGACTTCCAACTATATCGTCGTGGCCGCTACGTAGAATTTAACTTGGTGTATGATCGAGGTACTTTGTTTGGCTTGCAAAGTGGTGGGCGCACGGAGTCAATCTTAATGTCGATGCCCCCATTAGCTCGTTGGGAGTATCGTTATGAGCCAGAAGAAGGTTCACCGGAACAGCGTCTATATACTGATTACTTGAAGCCAAGAGCCTGGTAGCAAGGTTGGCGTTTTGGATTTGAAATGTTAGGGTCACTTTAAGTGACCCTTTTGTTTATTATTTGCAGGCAAGGATATGGCTCAGCAGAACGACCAATATGTTGTGTTTGGTAACCCTATCGAACACAGTAAATCCCCTTTCATTCACTCGATGTTTGCTCGTCAAACCAAACAGAATTTGAGTTATACGACTTTAAAAGCTCCTGTCGATGGTTTTGTTGAATCCGCCACTGAGTTTTTTAGTGCTGGTGGTAAAGGCTGCAACATTACTGTTCCTTTCAAAGAAGATGCCTTTTCATTTGCGGATCAATTAACCGAAAGAGCAAAGTTAGCTGGTGCAGTAAACACACTAAAACGTCTGGATTCGGGAGACATTATCGGTGATAACACTGATGGTGAAGGCTTAGTCCAAGACTTACTCAGAAATAAGGTTTCTATTTCTGGAGCCAAGATTTTGGTTATTGGGTCTGGAGGGGCTGCTCGAGGGGTTATTAAGCCGCTGCTTGATCAATGCCCTGCGCAACTTGTCATTACGAATCGTACTTTTAGTAAAGCGGATACTCTCGCAAACGCGTTCCAATCATTTGGAAACATAATAGCGACGCCTATGGAAGAGGTCGACGAAGGCTTTGATGTTGTTATTAACTCAACGTCTGCAAGCTTGAGTGGTGATTTACCGAGTATCTCGCCATCTATATTTACGTCGTCTACTTCCAGTTATGACATGATGTATCAGCAAGGTGTTACTAGTTTTAATCAGTGGGCGTTTGATAATGGCTGTGCAGAGGTTTATGACGGGTTGGGTATGCTTGTTGGGCAAGCTGCAGAAAGCTTTGCTTTATGGCGAGGGGTTCAACCTGAAACAAAAGACGTCTTAAATGAATTACGTATTCAATTGAAAGGGCAGTAATGAATCAGTCAATATTATTCCCAGATATCCAATCATGGGATGAAGACAAACAAGCTATCGTTTTCCCAGCACAACAGTTTGGTGCTCTAATTGAGTGCCTTATATCGATTGAACAGTTACAGCAGATGTCAGGTCAAACTATCGATAATGATCGACGTGCGATTGAAGTGTTTAACGAGCTGAGATTTGAAATTGAAGAACTAGCGGAAGAATTAATAGAAGAAGAGGAGTTTGACTCCTCTGGCTTCATTCATATACAAAACTAGTTATACCGCTTTTACTGATTCCAAATAGTCGTTTTTGTTCTGAACATAGTTATCTGACGATTTTTGAAGAAATGCTCGCTCTTTATCTGTTAATGGGCGAGCTTGTTTGACTGGGCTACCTACATATAAGAATCCACTTTCCAATGTTTTGTGAGGAGGGACTAAACTACCCGCTCCGATCATGACATCTTCTTCTATGGTTACCCCGTCTAAGACAATAGCGCCCATCCCGACTAGCACTCTATCCTTGATTGTGCATCCATGTAGCATCACTTTATGACCAATAGTGACATCATTACCTATTAATAGAGGGTAACCGTTAGGGTTTTCTTGGTTTTTATGGGTGACATGCAAAACACTACCATCTTGAACATTGGTTCGGTCGCCAATGTGAATGTGGTTAACGTCTCCTCTGGCAGCAACAAGTGGCCAAATACTTGAATCGTCTCCTAGAACTATATCACCCACTAGCACTGAGCTTTCATCTATATAGACGCGCTCACCAATTTTAGGTGCAATACCTTTGTACCTACGAACTGAACTCATAAATCCTCCTTTATATAGGTAGCTTAAGGGGCTAATAAGGTAGATGACTAGTGAAAATAGGCTGTTTTGAACAAAAAATATTCGAACAATCAAAAAAGTCAGAAAAACTG
>NZ_JBHZSF010000019.1:0-68855 GCF_043642225.1 Vibrio profundi
GATTTCTCCAATTGATTTTCCGGTGTAGCGGTTTCCGACGTCTCGGAAAACCAAGTAGTTCTCTCAAAGTTACTTTTATTAACGGCTCTGATTTCATTTCCTTTAGAAAAAAATGGTGTTTTTTTGGAATTATTTAAAAACCAATAAAAAACAACAACTTAAAGAGGGATAAAAACTAAGATTACTGGATTTAAAACTAAGAAATGGAACTATTATGAAAATATGGTCTCAAGTTTGAGATAAAGATTGGCACGTTTTAAGTATATTGAGCGAGTGACATTAGGGGGAAAGGTACAATTGGTAGAATGCCAGAAAGAGAAAAGCCCCTTTTCCTTTGAGAGAACCGGGGCTGGTTGGTAATCAGATCCTATGAGGAGATCATCGAGAAATGAACATATTATCGTCTTACCGAGTGCATCCTTATCGTAAAAACAAATAGCGGTGAGAGATGAGAGGCTAATTATTCAATAATAAGCACGCTTGCCGAAGTTTCCCTTGCTGAATACCCACGTCTGAGCATGAACAGCAAGGTCAACCAATAACTACTGCAATAGTGACATCGCAGAGTTAGGCAACTGTTTAGCTTGGGCAAGTATCGAAGTACTTGCTTGCTGCAATATTTGAGCTTTCGTCATTTGCGTCGTTTCTTTCGCAAAGTCAGTATCTTTAATACGGCTGTTAGACGCGTCAACATTCTCTTGAACGTTCGCCAAGTTATTAATACTGTGGCTTAATCGGTTCTGTTTCGCACCTAAATCCGCACGTTGAGAATCCACATACGTCAGTGCTGAATCTAGAACACTAATAGCATTTTGAGAGCCAGCGACAGAAGTTAGGTCAATATCTTGAACAGTCGTATCACGACCTTCACTGCTAATACCTAGTTCAGATGCCAAGCCGCCAGAAATCGACATTGGGCCTTCTAAATCTGGTTCAGCAACGAACACTTGTAAGCGTCCATCTTCTGTGACAGAAGCGTTCACTAGGTGCGACTGACCATTAATGTATGTCGCAAGTTCTTCGATATCGTCACCAGCTTTGGTTTGGATATCTAGGCTGATTTCTTCACCTGCTTTGGTTGTGAATTCGAACTTCAAATCACGAGCGTTAGCAGGTACCTGCCAATCTTTATCTTTACCATTTTCAGAATCGAACGTTGTACCACCCATACGGAAGTCATCAGCACGGATACTGGTTAGTGCCATAATCATAGCTTCACCAGAGTTAGAACCAATCTGGAATGACGCTTCGCCGAATGAACCATTAAGAAGGCGTCGACCACCGAAAGACGTGGTTTCTGCAATACGGTTAAGCTCATCTTGAAGTGCCATAGACTCTTCATTCAGTGCTTCACGCTCAGCTGGTGAGTTAGTACCGTTAGCGGATTGAATCGCTAAGTCACGCATACGTTGAAGTACACTCGTTGACTCGTTCATCGCACCTTCTGCGGTTTGCGCAATTGAGATACCATCGTTAGCATTTCGCATCGCTACGTCCAAGCCACGTGACTGTGCTGTCAATCGGTTGGAGATCTGCAGGCCCGCTGCATCATCTTTTGCACTGTTAATTTTATGCCCAGAAGATAAACGCTCCATAGAAGTGTTTAACTCACTTGAGGCTTTATTTAAGTAACGTTGCGCTGTCATAGCGGATACGTTGGTACTTACGGTAATAGCCATTTTGCTCTCCTTATGAGTTCGCAAGCTTTCTGCGAAGCGGCCAGCTTTACTCTCATTTGGATAAGCACTGACCGTAAATTACTCGCTAAATCCCCTACGGGAATTTAAAAACTAGGTAAATATGTTCTGTTTAATATACATACAAGTTGTATGCCAAGTTTTAAAATAAGTAACAATAAAAAAATTAACCCTTTATATCAGGGAGTTATCATTCTCAATGATGATACAACTACACTTAATTTTGTTGTTTCTCACTTAAGGGGCAACTGCCGCTTCCCCAATTGCCGCTTTTTGCCGCTTTGGTTCCTAATCTCTATTCAAGGAACCAAAACATATGGCTTAGTTATCTCTATGCTCTTAAGGCTTTGCACATAAGGCGTTTAGAAATAATCCGAAGCGGCTTAGATATAATTAAACAATGTCAGGTCTTTGGTTTTACCAAATGCCTGCTGTGAAGCTTGTAATGCTCGAGAGTTCTCATTGAATTCAATGATGGCTTTTGAGTAGTCCAAATCTTCAAAATTACTTTTTGACTTAGCTAGAGATACTTTAAAGTCTTCGTGTTGCTGCTCTTGAATATCTAAAGTACTTAGCCTTGCACCTACATCCGTTCTCGCTTTGTTTAAGTGAATAAACGCAGCGTGAAACTCCTCTGTGGCTTGATGAAGCTTCGCAGTTGCAGACGCATCCGCAACCGATGAGTCCGCCCACTTCATCGCATCCTGGAACGTATCAAAAATGGTAAACGTTTCACGAGGCTCCAAAGTGATAGAGTCACCTTTGGTTATTTGGCCTTTAAACTGGATATTGATGCCTTCGTACTCGATTCCCGTTGATGGTTCGAATTCTTTGGCATCGACAACACTGCCATCTTTTTCAAGCTGGTAACCAAACTTACCGTTCTGCATATCTACAAAGGTGACTTTGTAAGTCGAGGGATCTTGATAAGTCGTGCTAGTGGCACGCTCTAAAAGCAATTCAGAGGCGGCCTGAAGATCGTATTGGGGCTCGAAATCACCGTATGGATTGTCAATTTCCATAAAGAGCTTGCTTCCAGGATCGTTCATCGCCATCTCAAAGCTGCTAGCGACACGCATTTTCCTCTGATAATCATCTCCAGCGTAAGTCACGTTACCTTCGTTATCTCTAAAGAAAGGCTGACTTTTCGGTTTGGTACCAGCAAAGGTGTAGTTACCTGACTCATCTTGCGTATTTGCTAGGTTCAAAAAGTTATTCGCAATTTCTTGAATCTCACGTTTCTTCGCGTAGCGGTCTTCCGGAGATAACGCACCATTAATCATTTCCATAACGGTACGCTTTGCTTCATCCGCAAAAGTTTCTGAGTTCGCAATAATAACTTCGTGATGCTCTAGACGGTTTCGAACCAAGATAATGGCATCAACGTACTGCTTTAACTGTTCAGACTGCTGCCCGATATTTTGCAGATAGTGTGTCGCAAGTGGATCATCACTTGGCGACATCAACTTTTTACCAGACGCGAGTTGCGCTTGATTATGATGCACTTTGTTCTCTTGTCGGCGCAGATCATTTTGTACCGACTGATAGTTATGGAAGCTTGAAATTCGATTTAACATTTAGCCTCCTTATCTCAGTGCCAAAATGGTGTTAAACGTATCGTTCGCCGCCTGCATAATTCTTGAAGACGCCATATAAGCTTGTTGAAACTTCATCATGTTAGCCGCTTCTTCATCAAGGTTTACCCCCGAAACCGAAGCGATACGTTCTTGCGCCGCTTGCTTTTCAAGCTCTGCGATGTCACTCAACCTAGTCGCGGTTGATGCCTTCAAACCAGTGTTGGTGTTGAGGTTGTGATATATGTCTAATACCGTAGATTCGTTGTTATCCAATTTCTTGTCTGTTTGGATATTCTGCAATTTACGCAAGTTACCGTTATCACCTTCCGATGGAACTAAGTTCGCGGTGAATTTATCGTTCGCAATGGCACCTTTCGTTAATTCAAACGTTGTGCCTTGTACTGTTACCGGCTCTGTTGGTGGGTAAGGCTGAGGTTGTAATAGCACTCGACCTTTTGTATCTGTCACAGCAAACTGATCGCCTTTTGGAGAAACAATAACTTCAAATTCACGTAAGTCACCGGCGCCTAAAATCTTGAATTTGGCGCTACCTTGAGCAAACGTTGTCGACGCTTCGTAACTTTGCGCTGCGATGGTTTTAGGATCATTCGTTTCCATTTTCATCATCGCTGCCGAGTTACGCGTAGGTCTAAGTAGTACTTTTTCACCAGCTGCAGGAGGATTACGAATCTCTACAAGCATGCCGTCGATATAAAAACCGTTACTACTGGAGTCGGTGGTAACTTTTACGGTTTCACCCGTTGGCTTAGTCACGTAATAATCTGAGCCGTCGTACTTCACACCGTACTCGCCCCCTTTCAATTGAGAGGTATCGGCAATGTAGACGGCAAGATCGGCTTGAGAATTGCCACTCGCGACAACACGAGATTTAGCAGACAGTTCAGAGTTAACATCAGTGAACATCAAGCCACCAATGTTGCCTCGCAAATCTAAGCCTTGTGATTGATAGCTGTTTACTTCGTGCGAGAAGGACAGTGCCAAACGGCCAATTTCGTCCA
The DNA here is from genome assembly GCF_043642225.1 of Vibrio profundi. Lineage (GTDB taxonomy): Bacteria > Pseudomonadota > Gammaproteobacteria > Enterobacterales > Vibrionaceae > Vibrio > Vibrio profundi_A. The sequence goes on from NZ_JBHZSF010000019.1 coordinate 4,294, forward strand.
TCACGCCGGGTATCAGATTGTCACGCATGTCTAGCATGGCACCGATTTTTCCATCGATATCTTTACTCGTGATAGGCTTAAGCACTTTGCCTTCAACAATCGCGAGGCGCTTTTGGTGAGCATCAGGTTTGCCATCAATCAGCTTTAATTGGCTTGCTTCAGAGCCAGACACTAGAGTATGACCATTGCCGATATGTACATTGTACCCTTCCGCATTCGAGCGAGGGGTAACCGTGACTTTGGTGTATTCAGATAATTCGTTGATCAACTTTTCATGTTGGTCGCGCAAATCATTATGCGGCCCGGGCGTTCTCATCATCAGCCGATGAATATCGCGAATTTCAACCGCCAGTTGGTTCATTCGCTCTACACCCATTTCCAACTTCTTATTGGTCACATCGGATTGCTTACGTACGGTTTCATGGAATTCGTTGACGGTTTGGCTAATCAGCCCCGCTTTTTCAAGTACCACTTTACGAGCACCAACATCATTAGGGGCGTCTGCCAATGTTTTTACGGCATCGAACCATTCATTCAAATGCTCTGGGATTTTCTTGGATGCGACAGAAGACAACATGCTGGAAAGCATATCGATGTTAACTTCCCCATCACTTTTATTGGCGGCATTAGTTGTCGATAGGTTGAGTTCATTAACGGCAAATTGGTCCCATGAGCGGCGAACATTTTCCACATGCACACCCATACCGTAGGTTTGACCACCATACTGACGAGGATCATTCACTCCCTGAATGACAGATTGACGGCTGTAGCCCTCTGTATTCACGTTAGAAATGTTATGACCAGTTGTATTTAACTGTCTCTGAGCAGTAAGAACACTTTGTGTACCTACATTCAGAAGATCCGACGCCATAATGCCCCCAAAAACTTAATAAAATCAGCGTTAACTGACTAACTAAGTATATAAAAGCAAAATATGTGCCAAGCTATAGTTCACAAGGGGTGAGGAGTTAATTTGGATAGAAAAAGACTCGCGAATGCGAGTCTTAGAAGTTATTTCATCTCATCAATTTTAGCTTTCACTCGAAGCACTTTGTCTGCGTAATTCGGGTCCGTTGCATAACCGGCTTTGTGTATGCCATTGATAAAAGATTCTGAACTCGCATTCTGTTGAAGTGCAGTTTCGTATCTTGGGTTCTCGTTCAAGAACTTCACATAATCTTTAAAGCTATCTTCAAATGATTCGTAAGAACGGAAAGAAGCTGATTCTTTGACTGCTGTTTTACCATGGAACTCTAAAGTTTGAGTAGCAACCTTATCGCCTTTCCAGCTACGATCCGCTTTTATATTAAACAGGTTATTGCTGTTACCAAGTGAGTTCTTCACCATTTTGGAGCCCCACCCAGTTTCAAGAGCAGCTTGTGCGATAAGTAATGACGGATCAACACCTAGTGCTTGCGCCGCTTTCTCTGCATATGGACGCATCGAAGACACAAATGATTCAGGCGAATCAAAAGATGCAGGCTGAGCTTTTTGAGCCTGTTTAATATCCAGGTTGGCTGCAATATTACGGGCTTTTTCTTCATCGGTTGGAAGGCGTAACGTTGTATCAAAGGCTTCGTTTCGCATTCTAACTTCCGTTTCATCGGTACCTTGACCGGCACTTAGCTGCGCCACGATCATATCCGCGAGCCCTAAAGAACCAGAAGCACTTAGTTCACTCGACATTTGGTCATCGAGCATTTGACGATAAAACTGCTCATTTTGACTGTTTAGCATGTCTGATTTAAAACTAGAATTCGCGTCGCGCATTGATTTGAACAACATTGAAGTAAAAATAGATTCAAATTGCTTCGCCGCTGCTTTAAGCGCTTCTTGCTCACTGCCATCTTCACCATTTACCGCTTGCTGACGAAGTCGGTCTAAACTGCCAATATCATGGATAAAACCGATGTCATTTTGATTCTTGATCATGTCATCGCTCCTTAAATAATGATCAGTTGACCTTCAATCGCACCAGCATGTTTAAGTGCTTGAAGAATTGCCATTAAATCAGATGGTGCTGCGCCGACTTCGTTGACTGCACGAACGAGATCGTCAAGCGTCAAGCCAGGTTCAAATTTGAACATTGTGCCGTCGCCTTCTGTCACCTCAATATCAGTATCAGGTACAACAACCGTTTGACCACCGCCAAAAGCGTTAGGTTGACTAACATTCAGATTTTCCTTAATCGCAACCGTCATACCACCATGAGTCACAGCAGCAGACTTAAGCCTTACATGCTTACCAACAACGATAGTGCCTGTACGTGAGTTAACGATAATTTTTGCTGAACCTTCGGCCGGATCAAATTCAATATTTTCAACCGCGGATAAGAAAGCAACACGTTGGCTGATTTCGCGAGGGGCGCGAACTCTAACTGAAGTCGCATCCACCGCGGATGCCATTTGTGGACCTAAGAAATTATTAACCGCATCAGCTAAACGTTGAGCCGTTGTAAAATCGGATTGAAGTAGATTAAAAGTAATATGGTCACCACGACCAAATGGCGTTGGTATCTCTTGTTCAACAATCGCACCGCTAGAAATCAAACCTACATTTGGGTTATTACCGACAATTTTTGAACCATCGGCCCCTTCAGCACTAAATCCACTGACCACAAGGTTACCTTGCGCCACGGCATAAACTTGCCCATCCAAACCTTTTAAGAACGTTTGTAACAAGGTACCGCCACGTAAGCTTTTCGCAGAACCAATAGAGGAAACCGTGACATCGACTTGTTGACCTTGCTTAGTAAAGGCAGGTAACTCCGCAGTAACGATAACCGCCGCCACGTTTTTTGTTTTCGGTTTCGTTCCTGGCGGAAGCTGAATACCAAAGTTCTGCAGCATTGCGTTAAAGCTTTGATCGGTAAAAGGAGTCGATTCACCAGTACCTGGAAGACCGGTGACAAGACCATAGCCAACTAATTGGTTACTACGTACGCCAGCGACTTTCGCAACGTCTTTAATACGTGCGGCTTGGGCACTAGTGGCAAGAAACATCATGCCGAGTAGTAGAAGTGTTAGCTTTTTCATAGTCATGACCTTGTGTAAATCTTAAGAGCTGACGTCAAAACATCGACATCTGCATTATCGCTATAAAGCTACATTAAAGAATCGTGCCAAGAATCCAGGCTCTTGCATATCTTGTTGAACGCCAGTACCAGAATACTGGATACGAGCGTTAGAGACGCGGTTAGAGGCAATCGTATTATCGAAGTCAATATCATCAGGACGAATTGTCCCGCTCAAGCGAATGTACTCATCACCCGTGTTAAAGCTCATCCATTTTTCACCACGAACGACCAAGTTACCGTTCGCCAACACTTCGATGACTTCTACCGTAATGTAACCGCTAATGCTGTTACTTTGGTTAGCCGATGCGTCACCAGCAAAAGTGTTAGAGTTGCTTAAATCGTATGAGAAGTTGTATTTATCGATGGTTAACTCTTGACCACCAACAGCCAACGGTTCCATTGATGAATCGTTCGATTTAGACATATCCGCATTGGCTTTTTTAGTCGCTCTAGTATTTTCATCTAGCGTTACTGTAATGATATCGCCAATACCGCGAGGCTTAGAATCGTCATACATGCTGCCAATGTAGTTGACGTTAAACAACGACCCCGTCGCTGCAGCGTAATGCTCCGGCTTTTCCTTTGGATGAATTGGCGCCCAAGCAGGGTCTCCTGCGATTGGATCCGTTCTACCGCGAAGTGTATCGACAATACCTGCACTTTCTTCTGAAGACTTATCACCTTCTACCGCATCCACAATCGTTGTCGCATTTTCAGTTTCCGGAGTTTCGATCGGCTCCAACATGGTACAACCTGTCATTGAAGCAATCATTGCTAAGCAAAGGAGTCGTTTCATAGCGATACACTCTCTGTAGATAAAACTAATCGTTATAGTTGTTGGTTAACGAAACTCATCATCTTATCGACAGATGAAATCACTTTAGAATTCATTTCGTAAACACGCTGTGCTTCAATCATGTTTACCAATTCTTCTGTTACGTTTACGTTTGATGTTTCGAGCATGGACTGACGAATATCACCTAAGCCGTCAATACCTGGGACCCCTTCCTGAGGATCACCACTTGCCCCAGTTGGTAGGTATAAGTTTTGCCCGATAGGCTCAAGACCACCGGGGTTCACAAAGTCAGTAATCGTAATTTGTCCCACCACTACGTTATTTTGCTCACCGCGGATTCGGACCGAAACCTCACCGTCATTACCGACAGTTATCGAAATCGCATCTTCCGGAATAACAATTTCAGGCTGAAGCAAATAACCTTGGCCAGTTGTCACAATTGAGCCGTCACCATTAAGTGTGAACTGGCCATTTCGGCTGTAACCAATATTCCCATCAGGCATTTCTACTTGGAAAAAGCCATCGCCTTCGATCATCATATCGAGGCTATTGGTTGTCGTTTGAGCGTTGCCGTGTGTATGAACTTTTTGAGTCGCCACGACTTTTGAACCAGCACCTAACATTAGTCCGCTTGGAAGTTCAGTATTCTGAGAAGACTGACCGCCAGGTTGGTTAATGTTTTGGTAGAACAAGTCTTCAAACACTGCGCGGCTTTTCTTAAAACCGATCGTTGACGCATTCGCCAAGTTATTTGAAATGGTTGAAATGTTGGTTTGTTGGGCATCTAAACCAGTTTTACTTACCCATAGTGCTGGATGCATAGCAATCCCCTTAAAAAAATCGGTTAGCTCATACGAAGCAGTGAATCAGACGACTTATCCATTTCTTCTGCTGTGCTCATCATTTTGACCTGCATTTCGAATTGACGCTGAAGGTCAATTAAGCTGGTCATCTCGCCTACGGCATTGACATTACTGCCTTCTATCGCACCAGTCAGCAGCTTCACTGCCGCATCTGCCTCGTATGCCTGATTTGGATCTTTTGAACGGAATAAACCATTCGTATCTTTAAAAAGAGTTTGGTTATCCGGTCGCACTAATTTAATGCGACCTGCAATTTCTAGCTCTTCAGCTGGAGCACCTTGAGGAAGAACCGAGATAGTACCGTCGGTCCCTACTTCAACTTTGCTCAAAGGAATAGGAAGTGTAATTGGAGCGTCGTTGTCACCTAATACCAAATGGCCGCTGCCATTGGTTAACAACCCGTTTTGGTCAATTTTGAGATTACCATTTCGGGTTAGGCCTTCTTGGCCAGTTTTATCCATCACCGAGATCCAACCGTCGCCTTCAACGGTAACATCTAAGTCACGACCAGTAGTCACAACACTACCCTGCGAGAAATTATGTCCTGGGCGTTCAGTCATGCTAAACACTCGAGTTGGCATGCCTTCACCATACGCCTGCATCGAACGAGCTTGTGCTAGATCTGCACGAAATCCCGTTGTGCTTACGTTAGCCAAGTTGTTTGCGCGTAACTGCAAAGCTTGCATATTTTGCTTTGCGCCACTCATGGCAAGAAACAGTGCACGATCCATAATTTGCTCCAAAAAAACATCTTCTGAAGGCTAAATAAGCAATAGGCATGCCACGTTTTACAATCTGTTGTATTTCAAACAGTTATGTAAAATTAGAGATAGATGTGAGGGTGTTCGAAGAGAATTATTGGAACTGAGTTGCCAGAGGCAATTAGGTGCGGCAATAGATTGCGGCAAAACCGTTCATAGCAAAAATGAACGATACTATGAGACGGTACTTGGCTTATTAAAGAAACCAAGCACCGCATTCGCAGATAATTGCTGTCAGAAAACGATTAACGAATCTGAAGAATATTTTGCTGTAGCTGGTTATGAACTTCCAGTGAACGCGAGTTCGCTTGGAAGTTTCGCTGAGCAGAGATAAGATCAACTAACTCTTGAGTCATATCGATGTTTGACTGCTCAAGGGAGCCGTTGTTAATGCTACCAAATGAGCCTTTATTCGATTCACCCCAGATTTTATCACCAGAGTAATTCGTTGAGTCCCATTGTGTACCGCCTTTCTTATCTAGACCTTGTTCATTTGGAACTCGAACCAAACCAACACGCCCTAGAATAACGTTTTCGCCATTCGAATAAGTACCTAAAACGCTACCATACTCATCGAAGTCGATTTTCGTTAAAAAGCCAGTTGTTGCACCATCTTCGTTGAACTTAGTCAGCTCAAACGGAGCCGCAAACTGAGTTGAAGAGTCTAAGCCAAAGTTCAGAATTTGTGTCACATCCGCACCATTTAGGTTAATAGGGTTTGCACCCGCACCTAGCGCTTCAGATGTAATTGGTTGGCCATTGTTTAGGCTTGCCAATGTACCATCGTTGTTAAACTTCATCGTATGTCCAACGTGACCCGTTGCATTCGCAGCATCACCACCCGTGATATTAAGTGGTTTCTCACCTACATCATCCGTCATAGTGTAATACGTTTGCCACGTATTTGGCTGTGTTGAATCTTTCAAGTAGTAGGTCGTTAACTTGTACGATTGACCCATTGAATCGTAAACCGTCGACGAAGTCGCGCGGTTGAACGTGTCTGGATCTTGGAAGTTAAACAGTGCTGGATCTTTCAAATCACCATTTGCTGGTAAATTCACCCCAACATCGATGTTTTCTGTCTGCTTTGGTTTACCAAACTCAGCAGGAATGTCTATAGGCTTTGGCGCATAAGACAGAACTTCACCACTGTTAGGATCTACATCATAGCCCAAAAGAAACTCATCGTTACTAGTAACCATGTAGTTATCTTTATTCAAGTGGAAGGCACCATTACGAGTCAGTTCATTGATCTCTGGAACCATACGATCTTTCGCAACTGCGAAGAAACCAGTACCGCTCACTCTTAAGTCCATTGGGTTATTCGTATAAATACTTGAACCTTCGTGGAATTGTTGAGCTACTTTGTTTGCTTGCGCACCGCCACCTGGGGTGGTTTTAGCATTAGTAAACAAAGAGCTAGAGTAAACATCGCCGAACTCAGCACGCGACTCTTTAAAGCCAAACGTGTTTGCGTTCGCAATGTTGTTACTGGTTGTATTCAGATCTAACTGAGCGGCGGATAATCCGCTTAAAGCAATATAAGACATTCCAAAATTCTCCTAAATCTAGCTAGCATAATTACTCGGTTAAGAGCTACGCTTTGCCAACTTCTAGTACTTCAGCAAGTCGAACTGGCGAAGAAAAACCAGCCAGATTGAGCAGTACGTTGCCATCACCTTTACCAAGAAGCACGCTGTTCACGTTCGCATAAGTCGAAACAGGGAACTCAGCAGTTTCTCCATCTAGTAAACCCGCAGCTTTCACATTGTATTTACCAGCCGGCAATGGATTACCGTTTTCGTCATTTCCGTCCCATTCAACACGTGTATCACCTGCAGGTTGAGCGCCCACTTCAAAAGTACGCACTAACTGGCCAACTTCGTTTTCAACACGGACCATTAAATTGTCCATCGCTTGAGGAAGTTTCACCATTGCCGCCATTCCAGCATCTGCCTGTTTCACACCCGCCGCACCAGGAACCAATACATCTCTACCAACTAATGAAGAAGCCTGTAATGCTTGGTTAGAGGTCATCGATGAATTCAAGCTTTCAAACTGTGTATTCATTTTCCCGATGCCATCAACGGTCGCAAATGAAGCCATTTGCGCAATCATCTGGTCATTACTGACCGGCTTAAAAGGGTCTTGTTGTGCAAGTTGCTTGGTCAACAACGATAAGAAATCTTCTTGATTAAGATCCTGCTTACCTGTTGTTTCGTCTGGCTTCTTGTTGTCTTGAAGACTTTTAAGCTGATCAACATAGGACAAGCCGCTTTGACCAACATTATTGATTCCGGCCATATGCTACCTCCTTATCCTTATTGACCCATCTGCAGCGTACGCAGCAGCATTTGTTTACTCGAGTCTGCTACCTGCACATTCGTTTGATATGCGCGAGAGGCAGAAATCATATTTGCCATTTCTTCCATAACATTAACGTTAGGTTTGTAAATGTAGCCTTCGTCATTTGCTAATGGGTGATCAGGGTTGTACTCCGCACTCAGCGGTTTATCACTTTCTACAATACCCAATACTTTTACAGGCACCGTGTGGTCACCGTTGTAACGCGCTTTGTTTAACTCAGCACCAAACACTGCATGGCGAGCTTTGTAAGTATCTTCAGCTGAACTACTTACGCTGTCTGCGTTTGCAAGGTTTGAAGAGGTCGTATTTAGACGAACAGACTCAGCACTCATCGCAGAACCAGTTACATTGAATACATTAAATAAGCTCATCTAATTATTCCCCTTTAATTGCTTTCGTTAAGTTCTTAAATTTACTTCCTAAGAAGTCCAGCGACGCTTGGTGTCTAATTTGGTTTTGCATGAAAAGGTTTCTTTCCAAATCCAAATCAACGGTGTTGCCATCACCAGTATCAGGTTGTGTAGGAATACGATAAAGCGTTTCCCCAGGCACATTAGTAGAGGCAGAAATATGCCGACCGTCCGTACGACTAAGACCAATGCTTGCCCCCGAACTTGCCGCTTGCAGAGATTTCTGAAAATCCATTCCCTTTGACTTGTAGCCGGGCGTGTTAGCTTGCGCGATATTGGTGGAGATCACCTCAGCGTTGCGCTCACGTACACCAACTGTGTGTTGGTGGATGCCTAATGCATTGTCAAAAGAAATAGCCATGTAAACCTCAACTCAAGAACTGACTTTCATAAAATAACTAAAGCAATCTTCATACCAACTTTAAATACAACAACTGATATTTAATGATTACTTCAATTTCACAGTGCAGCCTGCAATATGCAAGCCAAAAATTAGAGCTCTTTTGGAATGTCACTCTTGTTTAAAGATATATCGAATCCTACAAAAAAGAAAACCCAGCACTAGGCTGGGTTCATTTTTCTTACACTGAAGTGATTATTTTAACTTATAAATAATACCTGGATTACAACGTACCATTTCAAATCGATCGGTTAAGCCAGTCAATGACTCTGAAGCACCTAACAGTAAGTAACCACCAGGGTTCAAGCTATTTGCCATTTGGTTAAGCACTTTTGATTTCATATCAGGAGAGAAGTAAATCAATACGTTACGACAGAAAATAATGTCGAATTTACCAAGCAACGCATAACTATCCATTAAGTTCTGTGGCCTAAAGTTAACCATGCGCTTGACGTTATCTTTTACTTTCATCCGGCCATCACCTGCATCTTCAAAGAAAGTACGACGACGTTCAGGAGAAAGGCCTCGCCCAAGTGCTAGGTTGTCATAGATACCCGCACGGCACATATCCAACATACTTGCTGAGATATCCGTTGCGGTGATCGATACATTGGGCAACATACCAGGTTTACGCGATTGAGTTTCCAAAATCGTCATGGCCATTGAGTATGGCTCTTGGCCTGACGAACTCGCCGCCGACCAGATTTTGATTGGGCGCTTATTTGCCGCTATTTCCGGCAATAACTTATCCGCCAACACAGCAAACGGGTAAGTATCTCGGAACCAAAGTGTCTCGTTTGTTGTCATTGCATCTACAGCGGCAACACGCAACTCACGGTTTCTTCCTGTTACTACATCTCTTAGTAAGTCAGACAGCGAAGCCAATTTAAATTTTGCAACTAAAGGACTTAGTCGGCTACGAACTAGGTATTGCTTACTATCCCCTAACACGATGCCACATTGAGATTCTAAAAAACGGCTGAAATCGCGATATTCTTGATCACTTATTGTTATAGCAGTCATTAATGTCTCTTTTAGTTAGTTAACGCAGCTTTTACTGCAGCACCAAGCTCATCTGGATTGAATTTAGCAATGAAGGAGTTCGCTCCAACACGCTCAACCATAGCTTGGTTAAATACACCACTTAAAGAAGAGTGCAAAATTACGTATAAATCTTTGAGTTCTGCATGGCGTCTAATTTCGGCAGTTAATGTATAGCCATCCATTTCCGGCATTTCGATGTCTGAAATAACCAACGAAATTTGGTCATAGATGCTGCCTTCACCTGCCATCTCCACCAATTTTTCGTATGCTTCTTTGCCATCTTTCGCAGAAACCACTTCAAAGCCAATGGACTCAATCGCACGCTGAACTTGTTTACGTGCAACCGTTGAATCGTCAGCAATTAAAATACGACGAACAATTTCTTTTTCTGCTTCCACTTGCGCTATTGATTCACCAATAGATGCATCCATGGTTTCATCAACTGGCGAGATTTCTGCCAAAATCTTTTCTACATCAAGAATTTCTACAAGTTCGTTGTCAATATTAGTCACGGCTGTTAGGTAGTTTTCTTTACCAGAACCATCAGGTGGTGGAAGAATCGCTTCCCAGTGCATATTCACAATACGGTCAACAGAACTCACCAAGAAAGCTTGTATCGTTCGGTTAAACTCAGCAATAACAACAAAGCACTTATCAATATCCGTTGTCGGACGCCCACCAACCGCTAAACTCAAATCGATAACAGATACGGTTTGACCACGAATGTGCGCCACACCTTTAACTAAATGGTGTAGATTCGGCATAAGTGTCAACTTAGGACACTGTAATACTTCTTTTACTTTAAAAACGTTGATGCCGTAGCGCTGACGCCCCATTAGGCGAAAGGTTAATAATTCCAATCGGTTTTGACCGACGAGTTGTGTACGCTGATTCACCGAATCAAGAATACCCGACATAAGCTCATCTCCATATCAAACTTTTATGAGAAAAAGTGTTAGTCTACTACAGGCTACGAACCACCAGAGAAACAGAATGATGTATTATAATTCAAGTCTACATCCTTTTTCCATAACTAAGTGTAGAGCTTTCTATAAAACTTTTGCTAAGTCTATCGGCATTTTAGCAATTTTGTTTAGTTTTTTTGCCAATGCAGCGACTTCAGAACAGGTGGATGTGATCCGTGCCGCGGCAGAACAGCATATACTGGATACTGTCGAGCAACCTTTTGGTGGTGAGCTAGTGATTACTGCCGCAAACATCGATTCTCGCATCAAAGCAACTGATTGCCCAATTCCTTTAGAAACAAGCGCCTCTACAACCAAAGCAACAAGAAGCAGTATCACGGTTCTTGTTCAATGTATTCCCGATGAATGGCGTATTTATGTGCCTGTTCGCCTATCTATGTCTGTTCCTTTAGTCACCGCCAATCGCTCAATCGTCCGCGGTGAAATAATCGGACAATATGATGTCACTATGACAATGATCGAACTAAAACGATTCAGACGCGAAGGCTTTTCACTACCAGAGCAAGTCGTCGGAGCAAAAGCTAAGAAGAATATTAGACCAGGGAATGTCATCGAACGGGGTGACGTTTGTGTGGTATGTCGAAATGAAAAGGTTGTGATTCAAGCCGTGAAAGGTGGTATGACGATCACAACAAAAGGGACGGCACTCTCTGATGCCTCCGCTGGAGACCAAGTTAGAGTGAAAAATGATAAGTCTCAGCGTATAATTGAAGGAATAGTAACGGGGATTTCTGAAGTTACTGTGTATTTTTAGTCTGCCATTACCCAATATTCTTGTGTGGCGCACCGCTTAAAAGCTTGCCACTAATAATGAATGGTGTTTTATTAGCCTCATTGGTTGAATATTTAGCTAAAAAAAGACTAAAGTATTCGAACCTTATGTCGATATTGACTGTACAGGTTCCCATTTTTGTAAATAAGGCTTTTTTATATGGCAGGCATAGATAACATTCGTTCAGGACAAACTTTAACGACAACAAGTCGCAGTCCTGCACGTGCCGATTCAAACAACCAAACGGCTCGTTCAGATACCGCAGCAAAATCCCCGGCAAACAAAGACGCAGTATCTCTTAGCCAACAGAGTAAAGCGATTGGTCAGCTACACCAAGATATGGCTTCACAGCCAAGCTTTGACAGTGCAAAAGTTGCCGCTATCAAAGAAGCAATCGCTAACGGCTCTTATACCGTTGACCCAGAAAAACTAGCTGACAACATGATCAAGTTCGAAGATGAACTTAAAGGCCTTTAAGGCATAAGATTTAAATAGGTTTTGTTATGGCCGCGTTAGCAGATTTAGTCAATTTCCAGCTCCAAAGTGCTCAGTCTCTCGCTGAACTGTTGGAATCTGAAAAACACGCGATAACAAGCCGCAACTCCACTGAAATTGAGAAGATTGCCAAGGATAAAATGGGCTTGGTAAGTCAACTCAATCAGACAGACCAAAGAATAGCTTCCCATTCGAATGTGGCTGAATTATCCGAAAATCCTGAACTAAAAGCCTTAGTTTCACAGATTCAGTCCATCATTCACGATTGTCAGCAAGCTAACCTAGTCAATGGAGAAGCACTCAACCGTGCTCAACTGAGTTTCAATAAACTTAATAATATGATGCAGCAAAGCCACGGTAAGATCGGAATGACCTATAATGCCGGAGGTCAAACTCACACGGTATCCACTTTGGGCACTAATATAAAAGCTTAATTAACAAGTTTTCTTTAGACCGAATACAAAAGCGGCAAAGTAATCACTTACTTTGCCGCTTTTCTTTTTGCTTCATCGATGCGCTATCTGGAGGAGCGCATCGTCGGTAACTAGCTAGCCAACATTAGAATAGAGTTTGTTGCCTTTTCTCTGGTACTTGCTGTACTTCACCATAATCACGTAGCTTTTCCATCTTCTTAATATCAAGCTGCAATTCGGTTACATAGCTGTCGCCAACAGGGTAACTACGGACGACTTCTGCACCACGAATAACGCCATCAACGGCTCCTGACGTCAACTCAGTCCCTAAGCGTTGATCTTCTAATGCTGCACGCCCGCTGACACGCATGCCATAAACTTGTTCAGCGAGTTCACGGTATGCGTCAATTTTTGAAGCTCGCATTGCGCGAATACGTTTTTCTTCATCATTACGCCCAGCTTGTTCGCTAATACTTGCATAACCAACCGCAACCAAAAAGTCATCCGATCTCATGCTTTGTAATGGCTGACAGCCAACGAGCAGTATGGCGGCTAAAACAAATATTACCTTCTTCATGTGACGAACTCCTAAGGGCGAAGAATAACTGTGTATGGCTGTGTAAGCGTTGGATCTGAACGAATAATAACGCCATCTTGAGTACGAATGCTATTTAATGTGTCCAAATCGCGACCTATACGATCGGCAGGCAAGAAGCCTTGTGCAGTAGCAACCACCACTCGGGTTTGCATACCTACAACACGTGCGTTAACCAATACACCACCTTCTTGTCGAAGCATAGTCCCAGTTAATACATATTGTACATCTTGCTCCTGCGCTAGGTTTTTCCAATCACGACTGATGGCAAAATCGCCTTGTTGAGTAACCTGAATCGAGCCTGTCGTTTTAAAGTCGACAACTTTAAATCCACGACGTTGAAATTGATGGATAAAACCTTCAGAGACGGAATTCCCTAGCCAATTCGTTGCATCCATGTTCTGTAAATCAACGAACGAGGTAATCGCAATTGGAGTACGAGCGGAAACACTGGTGTTCGATAAGATCAGATCTTCCGTCATGCTCTCCACAAAGAAATCCATGGTGTGGCGAGGACTGTCCATTAACATAAATTGGCTGCCTGAATATTCAGACTTACCGTTATAGATGGGTGAGTATGCGCATGATGTTATTAGCATCACGGTCACCACAACAAACCATTTTTTCATTGTACTAATCTCCAGATAGTATTTAGTGCTTACCGCGCCAATGAGTTCTCTACATTCGATTCTTCAATGGATTACAATGTTGGAACGGTCTTTGCTTTTCGTTACTTGTCGAGTTAAGAAAAACAACACCAAAATCAGCTTACAAAACATAAGCAATATTTATACCCAACTGGTAACAACAAATGAAAAAAATATTTTCTTTTTTATTTTCAATAACTTTAGTGACCTTTGCATCTTTTGGTGCGAAAGCATCTTGGTATGAAGTTACCGGGGTTGCCGCTATTGTCTCTTCAGAGAAAGCGGCAAGAATGCATGCATTAGAAGATGCATTGTATAAGGCTGTTCAATTTTCTGGCGCAGATATAGGCAGTATTAGCAATATCATGCCCCTTCTAGAAGATGAGCGAGAAGAGTATCAATTCACCAATCATGAAGTTCGTTACATCTTAATTGAAGAAGTGAAGACTCGTGGCGGCAACATGCAGATCAAAGCCAGAGTCGATATCTACCCTTCGGCAAATGGTTGCCATGTCAATCAATACAAAAAAACCTTTCTGGTCGGGAATATTGATGTGGCCTCACCACAGCAAGCGGTAATGGGTAAGATTTACAAAGTAGGTGATGACTTCAGCCATGTGGTTAATCGCCAATTGTCGCAAGAATCTCGCAGTTTTGTTTCGGTAGGCACAACCGACTATGAAATAAACAAGCGCCAACCTGAAATCTTAAAAATGATTGCGCAAGATACCGGTGCCCAATACATCATTGGTGGTGTGATCACCGATCTAACCGCGACAATAGAAAGTAAACTTCTCCAAGACGACATCATTAACCGACAATTTGCCTTGGAAATGCAGGTATTCGATGGAAAAACAGGCCATGAGGTATACAACAAGGCCTACCGAGAAGTCGCAAAGTGGCCGTTCCCTAAGACCAGTGAAGTCGATACCCGAAGCGCGCGTTTTTGGGCGTCCACATACGGAAGCATGATGCTACGTGTCAGCCGAAACATCATGCTAGACCTAGAATCACAAGTATCCTGCAAAATTACACTTCCAGAAGTGTCTGCGGTATTCGGCAATACTGTCACGATGAGCCTAGGACGAATGCACGGAGTGAAAGAAGGCGACAAACTTCAACTATGGCACACCGGCTCTTTTATTGACCAAAATGGCTTACCTCGTAATAAGGTATCGCAAAGTGGCATGACTTTAACGGTGTCACGTGTATACGAAAATGAAGCAGAATTAACCGTTGATAGAGCCAACCTAGCCGCAAGTATTCAAATAGGTGACGTTTTACAAAAGGTCATGTAAATACCACCAGCATGACATCATTCATCAATACAAATAGTGGGCACCTTCAGCCCACTATTTTTTGCAATCAACAGCTCAGCCTACCTGACTGATTTTCCTAGATATAACAATTTACTGACATCCAAATTGCTTACACTTGAAGCAAATTTTTTGGCTAAAGCTATACTTACTAATCATATACGCAATTAGTACGCTTTCCGTTTTACGTGATTTGTCGTAATCTGCTATTAATATAATTGTTAGTTAAATAGATATGAGCCAAAACAACTTGATTGGCAGTACTGGCCACCGATTTATCTCTAAAGGCAAGACAGCCTATAAAATTCACATCCATACACCTGACGATACGGTATTACACCGTTCAGTTGGGTTTGTGCGTATGGGGGAGCAAAAAGCGCTCAAAAAAGCACTCAAAATGAGGAATGAACTCGGAAAAGAAATGTGGGGGAAATTTTGGAATAGAGTGCTTAAAGAGCCTTACCTCATGACAAGATTACCGCATAGCCTAGAGCCCAAAATCGTTTTTAAACCTAACCCCACTCTTGCAGACCCTGAGCATAGGGATGAATGTTATATCGCGAAATGGCGTGTCTTCAGTGAAGATGGGAAATACAAATACAAAACGAAAGTCTGTTCAATTAAGAAACACGGTAAGCTTGCTGCTTATTCTCAAACCAAAAGAGCCCTGCTCGAAGCCTACAAAGATTGTATCGATTTACTGATTTTTATGGGCCGCTTAAACAGCATAGATTTGAAATAGCCGATCTCTCGGCTATTCAATATCTGGTTAGCTGCGACAAACTTCGGATAATGCCGCTAACCGCCGGCGAGACTCTTTCACATAAGGGTTCGTCTGATCCCACGCATAGCCAGCCAAGATCGAGCACACCATTTGCTTAATTTTCGGGTTTGGATCGTCATAGAAAATGACATCTTGCAGTTCACCTGAATACCACCCTTCAACATAAGTTCTAAAGGTATCCACTCCAACCATCAAGGGTTGAGCGTATTCAGTTTGCCAATCGACCGTTTTTCCAGAAAGCTGCTTCACCAGGCACTCTGTCGCAATATCAGCAGACTTCATCGCAATAGTGACCCCTGATGAAAAAACAGGGTCAAGGAATTCTCCCGCATTTCCAAGCAGCGCATAACGATCCGTTGCAAGATGCTTTACATTCGCAGAATAACCACCAATCTCACCAACCGTGTTAGTAAACTCCGCTTTATTCAGCACTTCTGCCAAACCAGGTTCTTCGTTAGCAATTTGTATTAAGGCTTCTTTTAAGTCTGTAGGATATTTTTCAAAGAACTCCGGTTCCCCCACCACTCCAAGCGATGCCGTGCCGTTACTGAACGGGATCAGCCAATACCAAACGTCCGAGTTCTCAGGGTGAACAGAAATCAAGATTTTTTCTCGGTCATATTCAACATCAATTGAATTACAATCGATGTTATCTGTTACATGAGTAAAAATGGCTTTTCTCGGTGGCAAACATGAGGACTCTTCCAGCTGAAGCATGCGTGGTAATACACGGGCAAAACCGCTTGCGTCTAATACGTACTCGGCCTCCAGCAAATAGTCATCCCCACCTTCAACTCCAACTCTAAGCACAGCATGAGATTTCGTGAATGAGATTTCTTTAAGCTCGTGTTGATAGTCAATATCCACACCTTGACGTGATGCCTCATCAGCTAAGACTTTATCAAACGTTCCCCTCTGCACTTGGAACGTCGTGCCAGGCCCTGTAGAAAACTTGTCTGTAAAGTCAAAACTGGTATAAATGCCGCGCTTTCGAAAAGTCGCGCCATCCTTAAATTGAAACTTAGCGCGATTAACCGCCTCGGTCATTCCCGCTTTTTCAATGACTTCCATACAGGCTGGAAGCAGGCTTTCACCTATAGAAAAGCGAGGGAATACGCTTTTTTCAATCACTTTTACCGCGATGCCCTGTTTATGTAACAGTACTGCCGCGACAGAGCCCGAAGGCCCTGCTCCGATAATAACGACCTGAGTTGAGATTTTTTTCATATTCTTGGCCTACGATTCAATCTTTAATTGCGCTTGCAGACAGCTCCAACAACGTGTGTCCAAGACCAATATTGTCTGCTCTTGTACTAACTTTAAAGCCTGCTTCTTCCACGATCTCTAGGAAGTCTTCACTGCGGTAGAAACGGCTATTACCATTCGCCAAACATGTAAAATACAAAGACGTCGCGTTCAAGCTGTACTCGGCTGCATCATACTTTTGCGCATCCCAAAACAGCTCTAAGATGTAAACACGATCACTCTCACCCACGTTGGCTCGAACTCGTTTTAAAATACTTAGGATCTCCATCGGAGAAAAACAGTCTAGAAACTGACTCATCCACCAAACATCGGCGCGCTCAGGCAGAGTTTGCTTCCTATCCAACATGTTGGCAGGAAACGGGGTCACTCGATCTTCAAAGCCATTCGCTCGAGCATTGCTCATTGCCATCTCAAGTTGCTGTGGCAAGTCAACAATCGTGATATCGACACTTTTATCATGGGTGCAGCATTGCATCGCCCATTTTCCGGTATTACCGCCAATATCAACGATCGTTTTAGGCTTATGCTTAAATACCGTTTCTAACAAGATAGGAAATGAACGATCTGAATAGAAATGATCAAATTTGAACCAGCTTTCTTTCGCTTTTTCAGGAAGTTGAGAAAGGCCTTGATAGATCGTTTCCCAATGCCCTAGCTCTTTCAGCCCCGCAGGTTCACCCTTCTCAATAGATTCAGTCAAATGCATCATTGCTGCATAACAAACGTCGGCTGTGAAATCCATATTGGCATTCGTCATTCCATCATGAAGAAGGAAAAAGCCTAAATTGCCCAATGAATAGTTCGGTTTAGTCCACAGCACGATATTGGCGCTAATGGCCATATCAAGCAGCACTTTTACTCCGTATTCTGATACACCCGTTTGTTCAGAAATTTCGGCCGCAGACAAACCGGACTCTCCAGCTTTATCTAACGCTTCAAAGATTTTCAGATCACGTAGGGTTCTTGCGGTATGAAAGACAATCGGCGCAAAAGATAACTTTTGAGCTTCAGTTTTAGCTTCTAGTGCGCTAAATGGATCGATATGATGTTTAGTAGACACAAATAACCTATCTAATTGAGTGGATTACTGGTTTGCAGCTGCTCTAGCCAGTTTATTTTTAATATCAGTGTTCAGGTTATTAATCCAACGGTTGTAATTACGGTGTATATTGCCGTCACTGTATTTTAGGTTTTCAGACTCAACGTAGGTAATTGAATAGAATTTGTCTGAATACATAATATCGATAACCGCATGATGGCTACGTACAAACAACTCACCACGCATAAGCCCTGGTTTGATTTCAGACACTAACCAGCCGCGATCAACCGCAGCATCATAGATAACTGATTTAACTTGTTTACTTTGAAGATTATACGCAACTGGAGTATCCTCAACGTTCAAAACAGGCTGCACTCGCCCACATCCCGCGAGTAATAAAACTAACAGCAGTGATATCGCCACTTTTAAGTGTTTCATATAATTTCCTCATTCGTCTTATTATATAACGCTGTAAGTATTCAGTCAGACTCAAACTAAATCAATATCCTATGTCAAATCAGTCACATTTATTGTCCTTTAATATTGAAAGTTGGAATGCTTGCGCGCTAGAGCTTACAGAGACCACTCAATGGGAAGTCTGGGCCAAGACTTTAGAGTGGCCGAGTGAAGGGAAAATCGATGCGTCGCTTATTCCTCCAATGATGCGACGCCGCATGAGCATTCAAAGTAAGCTAGCAGTACAAACAGCACTGAGCGTACTCAACAGCCAAGATATTGATTATTTAGTTTTTTCGAGTCGACATGGCGAACTGCATCGCACCGTGACCATTATTGAGGACATCCTCAACGGTGAAGACGCGTCACCAATGGCGTTTGCTCAATCAGTCCATAATACGGCAGCAGGGTTAACCACTATTGCCTCGAAAAAGCCTATACCGGTGACCTCTATTGCCGCTGGTGAAAATACATTTCACAACGCTCTACTCGACGCCTTCATTTTTCTTGATGAAAACCCAGAGCGCAAAGTACTACTGATTGATTTCGATCAGCCGCTACCTTCAATTTACCGAGAATTTGAAGAGCAAAGGTTTTCAGATTACGCAATAGGCTGTGTTTTATCTTCCGGAGATCAATTCAAGGTTCAACGAAAAGCCAGCCGCGATAATGCGTCATTCGAAATCTCACCTCTTCCACAAGGGCTACAATGCTTTCAACATTTCCTTCTACATAGCGACTCTTGGGAAGTGAATAGCCCTAAACAGCAATGGTTGTGGAGCCGTAATTCATGATGGTTAAGCTCAATCAATACTGGCGTGTTTTTGCCACAGGGCTTTGTTTCAGTATTTTTGGCTTAGGGGGGCTAACACTTAGCTTTATCGTCATTCCTGTCATCGCCTTGTTTAACCCTGTTGGTGTCACTACCGAATTAAGAGTACAACGCCTTATCCAAATAACGTTTGACTGGTTTTGCCGAGTGATGAGGTTCACCGGCGCCATTGACTATAAAATTTCAGGCGCTGAGCTCATGCAATCGGATCGCCATTGCCTCATCGTCGCCAATCACCCTAGCTTGATTGATTATGTGTTAATCGCCTCTCAATTAAAGCAATGCGATTGCTTGGTCAAAGCCGCTATTTGGTCTAACCCTTTCATGAAGCGCATTGTTCAAGCTGCAGGGTATATCCCCAATAAAAATCCAGATGACCTAATGGCGCGTTGTGATGAACGTTTTAAGCGCGGCAATGTGCTCCTCGTCTTTCCAGAAGGTACCCGAACAACTCCCGGAGCCGAACCAAGCCTACAACGAGGTGCTGCTCAAATCGCAACACGCACTTCAACGGATTTAAGAGTTGTAAATATAACCGTTTCGCCTAGTTTTCTCACAAAAGAGAAAAAATGGTATCAAGTACCAAAAACGAAACCCTTTTTTCATGTCGAAGTCAAAGGTACTATAGAGGTTGAGCCCTTTATTGAGCAATCCAATAATTTAACGACTGCAGCGCGACGCTTGAATCGCCATTTGTCGGAAGTTATTTTCCCCGAAGATTGCCATATTACGAATAAAAAGTAGGTCACAGTGGAAACATTACATAACGAGTTAAAACAATTAATCATTGATGCTTTAAACTTAGAAGATATGTCAATTGAAGAGATCGAAACCGAAGCTCCATTATTTGGTGATGGCTTAGGGTTAGATTCTATTGATGCATTAGAACTAGGTTTAGCAATCAAGAAAAAGTACAACATCGTTATTGATGCTGATGACTCTAATACTCGACAACATTTTGCTTCAGTGGCTAATTTAGCTAATTACATTTCGTCTCAAACTGATAAATAGAAAGAATTTGTTATGACAGCAGTAAACAAACAAGACGTATTCGTACAGGTACAAGATGCACTGGTTGAGCTATTTGAGCTGGAAGCAGACGAAATCACACCTGAAGCGCACCTATATCAAGATCTTGACCTAGATAGCATTGATGCAGTTGACCTCGTTGTTCACCTACAAAATGTGACTGGTAAGAAAATCAAACCTGATGAGTTTAAAGCCGTTCGCACCGTTGATGATGTTGTAGATTCTGTAGTTGAATTGCTTAAGGACGCTTAATGCGACCTGTATTGGCTGCGCTTTCGGCACTGATCCTATTTGCGTATCCACTTGCCGTTTACTTCGGCATTAATAAATTTGGCATTCAGTCCGTTGGAGCGGTGTTAGTCGTTTTCTTTGTTATTCGAATTTTTTCAAGTTCGCAAGCAAAGATCAAAGAACTTAAGCAACTGGCTTGGATTAGTGGACTAGCAGGCATCACGCTGCTTTCCTTAGGGATGCTATTCAAACAACACGGCTGGTTAACTTATTACCCAGTCGTTGTTAGTTTGTATATGTTGGCTGTATTTGCGAGTAGCTTAAAGCAACCACAAACCATTATTGAGCGGCTCGCCAGATTACAAGAGCCCAATCTACCGGAGAGTGGCGTAAGTTATACAAGAACCGTGACCAAAGTTTGGTGCGCATTCTTTATTATCAACGCTTCCATAGCCTTATACACTTGCTTCCAATCATTAGAAGTTTGGACACTTTATAACGGCCTCATCAGCTACTTGCTCGCGGGTTCCCTCTTTGCCATCGAATGGCTTGTTCGTCAAAAAGTACGTCACAGCGAATAACTATGAAATCAACCAATTCTAAATTTTGTACCTTAGATCAGATCATGGTTACGCATCGAGATGTCAACGATGTGGTCTCGTTCGATGAAACCGAACAACAAACCTGGCAAAACTTTTGTCACAGCGTTAGCGAGTTATCGGAACGACTAAGCCAATTACCAACACAGAAATTCGCCATTTGTGCGCAAGACAGCTATTGGTTTGCTGTGGCATTTATGGCCTGCACTCAAGCAAACAAGCAGATCGTGTTACCAGGGAATTACCAACCCTCGGCGTTGGAAGAACTCTCGGTTCATTTCGATGGATTGCTGCATGACCAAGCCGTCGCCCCTATTCCAAACGTTGTTAATGTTGACTTAGGCGACCTATCCAGCAGCAATTCAAACTTTAGATTCAAAGCTCTGGATTTAGAGCATACTTCGTTAACGCTATTCACATCGGGTTCGAGTGGCATTCCAAAGGCCATCTGCAAGTCTCTAAAAGAAATATCTATCGAGTTAGAGCAACTGGAGTCCCAATGGGGAAACCAAATAACAGGTGCTCGTATTCATAGCACCGTTTCTCAGCAGCATATCTATGGCCTTTTATTCCGACTGCTTTGGCCGCTGTGTGCTCGTCGTCCTTTTTCTCGACAGAACTTAGAATTCCCCGAGCAAGTCACCCGAATCGCTAATGACGACTGCGTGCTCATCAGCAGCCCAGCGCTAATCAAACGTATGACCGAAGACGACTCAAGCGACAATATGAGAGCGGTGTTTTCATCCGGTGGGCCATTGAGTCACGACGCGTCCCGCCAGGCTAAAGGCTTGTTCGGCACTCTTCCCTACGAAGTCTTTGGCAGTACAGAAACAGGAGGCATCGCTTTTAGGCAACAGCTGACTCCCACTACGCCATGGACGCTGTTTGATTGCATTGAGGCAACCTTAAATCAAGAACGCTGCTTACGCTTAAAATCCCCCTACATTGATGACAACCATTGGTACCAAACCGCTGATGAATGCGAATTGATCAACGACCGACAATTTGTTCTTAAGGGCAGAACGGATCGCGTTATCAAAATTGAAGAGAAAAGAGTGTCGCTCGTCGAAGTGGAAAAACGTTTGGAGCAATTAGACTGGGTATCTGAATGCGTTACCGTTCCACATGAACAAGATAACCGGTTAATTTTGGCGTCTGTTTTGGTTCTTTCTGAAAATGGTAAAATCAAATTAGAACAACTAGGAAAAGGCAAGTTTTGGCTGCTACTTCGTAAAGAACTACGAGAATGGTTAGAGCCTATCGCCATTCCTAGGCGGTACCGCATACTTGAAGAGATCCCTTTAAACAGCCAAGGGAAACGCTTAATGTCGGTTATAGAAAAACAGCTTACTGACGATTAATAAGACCATTAGCTCAAGTCAATCCACAACCCGAATGATGAAGATTATGAACAAAAGAAAGCCTACACTGCTGTCGCATCAACTCTCTGAGTTTCACGTAGAGTTAGAACTTCGAGTGGATGAAGACATCTTAGATTTCAAAGGGCATTTCAAAGATTTCCCTATCCTTCCAGGGGTGACACAGATCGACTGGGCAATCCATTATGCGAATGAGTTCCTCCAGGTTCCGACAAGCTTCAAAGGGATGGAAGTCATCAAATTTCAAGAGCCAATACTGCCAAACGCCATCGTTGCTTTACGACTAACGTGGGATGCCAGCAAACAAAAATTAGCGTTCCAGTACGCTTCCAAGTCCAAGGCTGACGACGGACATACAGAGACGATCCACTCTTCAGGGAAAATGAAGTTGGGGTTCAAAGGTGAATAGTTTCACTCCGAATGCAGAGCAAGGTTACCACGGGTGTTTTATCATACCTTGCTACAATCACGGCTCCACGATTCAAGCCGTCGTAGACTCACTCGCCACCTTTGAACTGCCCATCATTTTGATTGATGACGGGAGTGACATTGACACTCAAGACGCACTACAAAAGGCATCAAAACCGGATCATATCACTCTGGTGTCTTTAGCCGATAATCAAGGTAAAGGCGGAGCAGTCAAAGCTGGAATTCGCCGAGCTCACGACCTCGGTTTTAGTCATGCAATTCAGATAGACGCCGATGGGCAACATGACATAGAGGCCTTGCCAAATCTTATTTCGATGTCTCAGCAATACCCAGAAGATATGATTTCTGGAAAACCGGTATATGACGAAAGCGTACCGAAATCGAGACTTTATGGCCGCTACATCACTCATGTGTGGGTGTGGATTGAAACCTTGTCACTATCGATTCGTGACAGCATGTGTGGCTTTAGAGCGTACCCAGTTAACCAGACTTTAGAAGCGATTAACCAATACGCCATTGGCCTTCGAATGGACTTCGACACTGAAATCATGGTCAGAATGTACTGGGACGGGTGCGATATTCGATTCATTGACACTCGTGTGATTTACCCTGAAGACGGGATCTCACACTTTGATGCCTTATGGGATAACGTCAAAATCAGCTGGATGCACACGCGCTTGTTCTTTGGCATGCTACCAAGGATTCCCAAATTACTCAGTCGTAAACCGCCGACTCATTCCGAACCAACTGCAGCGGATGCACATTGGTCTCGCACTTCAGAAAAAGGGACGGTGCTGGGGATCAAGTTACTACTTTTCGTCTACTCATTACTTGGCCGAAAAGTCTTTAATGGCCTCCTTCGTCTGGTTATGGGTTATTACCGCATAACAGGCACTCAAGCACGTTTAGCGTCAGAAGAGTACCTAGAAAAATTAACCCATTACGCCAATCAGAATGACGTTAAGCTTCCGAACAACCTAACGACTTATAATCATATGCTTTCTTTCGGGCACACCATGCTCGACAAACTTGCGGCTTGGAAAGGTGATTTCTCGGTAAAAAACCTCACCATTCATGGGCAAGAGCATTTTGAGTCCATGATTGAACGCCAGCAAGGGGTCGTTATTCTTGGCTCACACTTAGGTAATATTGAGCTTTGCCGCGCCCTCAGTCGCAGACATGCCCATATCAAGATCAATGCGTTGGTATTCACTGAGCACGCTGAGCGATTTAATAGCGTGATGAAGGCGGTTAACCCGAGCTCTGAGCTTAACTTAATTCAAGTCAATCAAATGGGGCCTGATACCGCAATTTTGCTACAGCAAAAGCTAGAACAAGGTGAATGGATAGTGATTGTGGGGGATAGAACTTCCACCAGCAAAGAGACTCGCTCCGTATGGGCGAACTTCCTCGGGGAAAAAGCGCCCTTTCCGCAAGGGCCATTCATGTTAGCATCCGTGTTGAAAGCACCGGTTTTCTTACTCTTCGGCTTAAGAGACGACAGTAAAAAAGAGCCACACTTTAATGTATTTTTTGAACGTTTTAGCGACAGAATCGAACTTCCAAGAAAAGAGCGCCAACAAGCTCTAACGCAAGTGGTTCAGCAATATGCTGATCGCTTACAACACTACACTTTGCAAGCTCCACTTCAGTGGTACAATTTTTTTAATTTTTGGAAATTAAGCAGCCAGCACAATGACAACGACCAAACAAAATAACATCATCTTCGGTGCTGAGCGCCTAACCATCGAAGACGTCGTCGCGATCTCTCAAGGCGCGACAGCGAGCATGAACCAAGACCCTGAGTTTATTGGGAAAATAGACCGAGGTGTCGCTTTCTTAGAACGCCTTCTCAAAGAAGAAGGAGTGATCTACGGGGTCACCACAGGTTACGGAGACTCGTGCACAGTCGCCATTCCACCAGAATTGGTGGACGAATTGCCGCTTCATTTGACTCGTTTTCACGGCTGCGGCTTAGGAGAGATCCTTGATCACGAGCAGGCGCGTGCGGTTTTAGCGACCCGTTTATGCTCACTTTCTCAAGGCGTTTCGGGTGTCACTCACGATCTACTCAATCAAATCGTAACCTTAATCAATCACGATATTTCTCCGCGGATCCCTCAAGAAGGTTCTGTCGGTGCAAGTGGCGATTTGACTCCGCTTTCATATCTTGCTGCGGCGCTGATTGGCGAACGTGACGTCATCTACAAAGATGAAGTTCGCCCGACAAGCGAAGTCTTTGCAGAACTCGGTATCAAACCCATTAAGTTAAAACCGAAAGAAGGTTTGGCGTTGATGAATGGCACTTCAGTCATGACAGCGCTGGCTTGTATTGCTTACAAACGTGCTGAGTACTTATCACAATTGTGTACCAAGATCACCGCCATGGTATCGGTAGGAATGCATGGTAACGACTTCCACTTTGACGAAACTCTGTTTGCCGTCAAACCTCACCCAGGCCAACAACAAGTTGCGGCTTGGTTACGTGATGATTTGCAAGCCGATCGTCCACCACGAAATAGTGATCGCCTACAAGACCGTTACTCACTGCGCTGCGCCCCTCATGTGATCGGAGTGGTTCAAGATTCACTTCCTTGGCTACGCCAAATGATTGAAAACGAACTGAATAGTGCGAATGACAACCCAATTATTGATGGCGACAACGAACGTGTTCTACACGGTGGTCATTTCTACGGTGGTCACATTGCGATGGCAATGGACACTCTAAAAACAGCAGTCGCAAACTTAGCGGATTTACTCGATCGCCAAATGGCTCAGCTCATGGACTACAAGTTCAACAATGGCCTGCCGTTCAATTTAACCGGTGCAGAAGGCGAACGTAAGCCAATTAACCATGGCTTTAAAGCGGTACAAATTGGCATTTCAGCATGGACTGCTGAAGCATTAAAACACACCATGCCGGCGAGCGTTTTTTCTCGATCTACTGAGTGCCATAACCAAGACAAAGTCAGTATGGGCACCATCGCTGCCCGAGATTGTTTGCGCGTACTCGAGTTAACCGAGCAAGTGGCTGCCGCATCACTATTGGCTGGCACACAAGCGATTGAACTGCGCCGACGCCACAAAGAACTCGATGAGCATCATATGAGCGAAAACCTAAAGCACATTCGTGATGCGGTGTTAGAAGAGTTCGAGTTTGTGATTGAAGACCGTCCATTAGAAAACGATCTTCGCCATTTTATTGAGCATATCCGCGCCCAGCGTTGGACGCTTTATTAATCATATAAATCAACAAGGGTCACTATGACTGACATCCTTCATCCTATTGAATCACAAGTAGTCATCACGACATCCTTTCAAGATGCCGATCCTATGGGTGTGATTTATCACGGAAATTACTTCAGATTTTTTGAAGAAGCTCGTCGTGTACTGATGGATCAGCTTCAATACAACTACATAGAGATGAAGGACTCAGGCTATATGTGGCCTATTATTGATACTCGAGTAAAATACGTTAAAGCCATTCCTTTCAATCATGAGATCAAAGTTTCAGCTCGCCTGACAGAATGGGAAAACCGCTTGAGAGTGGACTATCAAATACATGATGCCATCACAGGGGTAAGAATGTGCAAAGCGCACACCACACAAGTTGCTGTCGAGATAACTACAGAAGAAATGTGCTTTGCTTCCCCTAAGGTCTTAACCGATAAAATCGGCTATTGGCATCAATTTGGTTGCTTACCGAACTCAAAGGCGAATCAACATGCTAGCTAAGTTCCCACTCCCGATTTTGTTAGTCTGCGTCTTGAGCTTATTGCCAGCCATGGCTTTTGCTGACGCCACCATCGATGGCCACTCAACTGAATCGAAGCAGCACACTGTGACTCTTGCTGAAGTACAACAAACTTTGGCGAGCAAGAACGTGGTTCGTGGCGCGTTTACACAAACACGAACCATGGAAATGTTTTCTCAGCCATTAGTCTCTAACGGCCAGTTCCTATTAAGTAAAGCGCATGGCTTATTGTGGGATCAAACCGACCCATTCCCCGTTAGACTGATTCTGACCCAAGATAAACTTAGCCAACGCTTTGCTAGTCAACCTCCTCAGGTGATTACAGCGAAAGAAAACCCGATGGCGTTTTACTTCAGCCATGTATTTCTTTCTGTTTTTCATGGAGACACCCAGCAACTTGAGCAGCAATTTGACCTGTCATTCCAATCAAGCCCGCATCATTGGACATTGACGCTTGTACCAAACTCAGCCCCGCTGAATTCAGTGTTTCAAAATATAACCCTAACCGGCAATACTGATATCGAAGGTGTAACGCTTTTAGAAGTGCGCGGGGATAGCACCACCATTGAATTTTCGCAGCAAACTCATCAACCGGATTCCTTAACGAATGACGAACAAGCTCAGTTCCAGTTCTAAGATAGCGTACCTATGGCTGGCGTTCGTGGTTGCTTGCAGTCTGTTGCTTGTTAAGCAGTTTGCTCTGTCGAACGCCTCTCCCATTGAAACTAATATTCTTAAATTGCTCCCTGAAAACCGTCAAAATCCTCTGGCGGAACAAGCTTTTCAGCAAATAGCAGAAAGCATGGGAAATAAAGTTATTTTTCTGATCAGCGCTAACGATCCCAAACAAGCGACGCGTGCGGCAGAGTTTTTTGAAACAAAGCTAAACCACCTTGATCTGTTAGCAAACGTGAAAGGAAAAGTCAGCCACGATGAGCAATCAAAATGGGCTGAGTTTTATTTCAACCATCGCGCCCAACTACTCACTCAGCATCAAATAGATACTCTGACCGTCTCACCAGAAAGTCGCGTCCAATATGTGCTTCAGTCACTGTACAATCCCTTTTTGGGTGTCACATCAACAGAGCTAAGTAACGATCCTTTCTTGTTATTTCGAGACTTTTTATCGGATTTAACCGCTAAGTCTGGGGAGTTTTCTATTGTGGAAGGCTTTCTCTCGAAATCTGATAAGAGCGCAACACACATCCTGATTACGGCTGAATTATCTGGTTCGCCCTACCAATTATCTGTTCAACAGCAATTGCCTCTATTACTGAAGCTCGAAAGTGACGTTAAACAACAATTCGATGTCGAGATCTCACATACTGGTGTGATTTTTTATGCCGATTACGGCACCAAAAGCGCTAAATCGGAAGTCAGCACTATTGGGGTTGGATCTCTAGTTGGCGTCGTATTACTCATCTTCATCGTATTTAGAAGCGCCCTTCCACTAACATTAGCTTTGCTGTCCATTAGCACCGGGTTAATCGTTGCTCTAGCAGTGACGACCGCTATTTTTGGGCAAGTTCATCTATTCAGTCTAGTGTTTGGTGCCAGCTTAATCGGTGTCTCTATTGATTACGCATTCCACTTCCTCACAGATAGATTGGCAGCAGGAAAAGCGTGGAATAGTAGGGTTGGATTGCAGCATATTTTTATTGCGATAACCTTAGGCTTAATAACAAGTTTGATTGGCTATTTAGGGTTACTGATTGCGCCTTTCCCAGGCCTTCAACAGCTCGCACTGTTCTCTGCAATCGGCTTGTTTGCAGCTTACGCAAGCGTCGTCTGTTGGTATCCTATATTGGCTCGCACTCCGTCTGATTCCCGCCCGCTTCCAGCCATGAATATTTGGAAATATTGGTTAGCGCTTTGGGGACACAAGAAGTTTTCCTATGGGCTTCCAGCCATTGTGTTGCTGTTAAGTACTCTTGGCCTAACTCAGCTTCACTACGATGACGATATACGTCAACTTCAAGCAATGCCTGAGCACCTTAAAGCTCAAGAGCACAAGATCAGTCATTTGTCCGGTGTGAGCAATTCGCAGCAAATGCTATTGGTCACTAGCGGCTCTGAACAAGGCCTGTTGAAAAAGCTTGAAATGACTTCGAAACAGCTCGGTGTACTCAAAGATAAATCAACGATTTCTGGATTCCAGAGCATTAGCCAATACCTACCGACAATTGAGCAACAACAAAACAACCACTCCCTCATCAGCAAGCTCTACTTAAACCAAGGCGAATTGCTTCAAACTACATTGGAGTGGAACACTAAACCTGAGCTTAACGAATTTCGTGCAATTACAATCAAAGAGTTCCTAGAATCTCCAGTTTCAGAACCAGTTCGCTTCATGTGGTTAGAACCATTAGATGGGAAGTTTGCGTCAGTAATTCTGATCAACAGCATCAATGACTCTGCGGGCTTCAAACAATGGTTAGCATCGGGTCAAGCAGCATCACTCAACTTAAACTACTTAAACAAGTCTGAAGAAATTTCATCACTTTTCGCAGAATATAGAGTCAATGTCGCGGAACTTTTAACATTAGCTCTCATCACCATTTATTTGGTTCTGGCTTGGCGATACGATTGGAAACATAGTTTGAAAATGGTTTTACCGTCTTGTATTGCAGGCATTGCAGCGTTATCCATTACGGTGTTAACGGGATCATCGCTCAATTTATTCAACTTGCTCGGGCTGATACTAATATTAGGAATAGGCATTGATTACACACTGTTTTTCTCCGAACAAAAACAGAGTTACAGCACATTACTTGCCATCACATTATCGGCCATGACTACATTGCTATCTTTTGGCTTGCTCGCATTGAGCCAGACGCACGCGATTCATAGCTTCGGTATAACGGTGCTAACCGGTATTTTTGTCGCATGGCTTCTCGCACCATTAGCCATCCAACCATCATCACTCAATGACTCCACTCAAGGGAAGTAACATGATGCACTTTCTCATTATCTGCTTGTTGGGATTCAGCTTAATCGGCTGCAGTCTAAAGCCGACGTCATTAAACGCTCCAAGCGTTGAGGTCTCTAAAGGAGTCCAACTCCAGCTGCCAACTCCTGAGCAACTTGGCTACAAAGTCAGCGCATCTCAATTAGTGGCGGCGACTTGGGAGGGCCAAACTCAGCAGTTGCCCGTGCAACTAGAAGTCTCTAAAGATAGCGTCGTTCTTGCTGGGTTTTCTTCTTGGGGGACGCGCATTTTGTCTTTGGAATACCAAAATGATCAAATATCAGCCAACGTCTTAAAAGGGTTGGAGGAAACTCTGCCCAAACCTGAGCAAGTGCTTTTCAATCTAATGTTAACCTTGTGGCCGATGGAAGCGTGGTACCAGCCTCTTTCTCAAATTCAATGGTATATGGTGGAGTCAGGAAATATTCGTACCATTAAAGACGAGACGGGCTCCAACATTATCGTGATTACCTATCAAAAAGACTCAAATATCAACGACCGCTTATCAGGGGTCATTGAGTTTCAGCATGCACAGCTTGGCTACACTATCAACATACAAACACTGAGCTATACCAAGAACGAATTTACTGAGCAGAGCAACTAACCATTATGCAAAAATCAACATTCTCGCCGCCGATTTATGTTCAAGCGTGTGGGCTGCATTCGGCATTAGGAAGCCCTGCCGATGATGTCCGCGCCAAGCTACAAACCGGCGAAAACTCAAACATGGTACTCGACAACCATACGTTAAATGATGGCAGCGAAACGATTGTTGGCCGTATTTCACACGCACTGCCAAACGTCCCTTCTCATTTATCCAGTTATGACTGCCGAAACAACCAGCTCGCGGTTTCGGCTCTTACGGCAATTAAGCCGCAAATTAGCAGTGCCATTGAACAATACGGAAGTGAGCGTATCGCCGTGGTTATCGGCACCAGTACTTCTGGGATATCAGACGGTGAAACCGCATTCCAAGAAAAGCAAAGCACGGGGCAATTTCCTGAAAGTTTCCATTACTCAAAACAGGAACTGGGTAATGTTAGTGAATTTGTCAGTGAGTACCTTGGCGTGGCGGGGCCCAACTACTCAATCTCCACTGCCTGCTCATCCAGTGGGCGTGTTTTCCTGACAGCCAAAAGGTTACTGAAGTCTGGATTGGTTGACGCTGTGATTGTGGGTGGCGTCGATACGCTATGTAAGCTCACATTGAATGGTTTCCATAGCCTAGAAGCGTTGTCGTCTTCTCTATGTCAGCCTTTTGGTGAAAAGCGCGATGGTATTAACATTGGAGAGGCCGCTGCTTTTATGCTGCTTTCACTCGATAAGCCTACCGACCAAGCAACGGCTCCTATCGCGCTACTCGGCGCCGGTGATAGCTCTGATGCGCATCATATATCAGCACCTCACCCGGAAGGGAATGGTGCTGAACAAGCCATGCTAAAGGCACTACAAGATGCAGCACTTGCCCCTTCAGACATCGGTTATATCAATGCTCACGGCACCTCGACACCGCTGAATGACAGTATGGAATCCAAAGCGATTCATCGTATTTTTGGTGAGAATGTCCCAGTCAGTTCGACAAAACCGCTTACCGGGCACACGCTAGGTGCAGCCAGCGCGGTAGAAGCCGCTATTGCTTGGCATATTTTGAAAGATGACTTAGATCTTCCCTTACAAAAAACTCAGGATAAAGCTGAAGATATTCAAATTCATTTGGTAAACTGTTCGCAAAAATTACAATCAAAAGCCATCCTAAGCAATTCGTTTGCTTTTGGTGGTAACAATATTAGCCTTATATTTGGTATCGTAAATGACTGATATCCCGCCAATTCAGCAGCTACTCCCCCATGACGAGCCAATGATCTTAATTGATCGTGCGATTTCGATTGAGGAAGAGTCTATTCATTGCCAAGTCGACATTGGTGAGCACTGCATCTTTTTCAATAGAGAGTCTCAAACCTCCCCAGCCTATTTGGGTATTGAATTTATGGCGCAGTCTGTTGCGGCATGGTCTGGCTATCACGCGTTAGCGAAAGGCCATCAGCCTCCAATTGGATTTTTACTCGGCAGCCGTCGTTACAAGGCACTTTGTGATGAATTCACACAAGGGCAGACGTTAGACATCTACGCTGAACAACTCATGGAAGACAACGGGATGGCGGTGTTTTCTGCCAAAGTCGAGTATCAAGGCGAACTCGTCGCCCAATGCCAATTGAATGTTTACGTACCAACAGAACAAAAATTACAAGAAATGAAAATTAGGAGCCAGTCATGACACGTCAGGTTTTAGTCACTGGTGCTAGTAAGGGCATTGGTAAAGCCATCGCAATCCAACTAGCCAAAGATGGATTTACTATTGCGGTTCATTATATGGGTGACAAGCAAGGTGCGCTTGATACCTTAAACGACATCCACGAAGCTGGTGGACAGGGCCGTATCATTCAATTTGATATCAGCAACCGCGAAGAATGCCGCTCAAAACTAGAAGCTGACATCGCTGAAAATGGTGCCTACTATGGCATTGTGAACAATGCAGGCATTACTCGTGACACTGCTTTCCCTGCAATGACAGAAGAAGAGTGGGATGGCGTGATCCACACCAACTTAGACAGCTTTTACAATGTTCTACACCCGTGCGTTATGCCAATGGTACAGAAACGCAAAGGAGGCCGTATTGTTACTCTGGCCTCTGTATCAGGCATCATGGGTAACCGCGGTCAAACGAATTACAGCGCAGCCAAAGCAGGCGTAATCGGCGCAACAAAATCACTCGCGCTGGAGCTCGCCAAACGTAAAATAACCGTTAACTGTGTCGCGCCAGGTTTGATCGATACCGGTATGGTTGATGAACATGTAAAAAAACATGCTCTTCCGCAAGTTCCCCTCCGCCGTATGGGCGAACCAGAAGAAGTAGCGGGCCTTGTGAGTTACCTCATGTCAGATATCGCCGCCTACGTGACTCGCCAAGTGATTTCAGTAAATGGAGGCTTAGTATGAGTCGTCGCGTTGTCGTCACCGGCATGTCTGGCGTGACCGCTTTTGGTAACGATTGGGAAAGTGTCGAACCTAAGTTACGCGCTTGCGAGAATGCCACTCAATACATGCCTAGCTTCGAGCAGTATGATGGCTTGAACACAAAATTAGCCGCGCCAGTTGATCATTTTGAATTGCCTAAACACTATAAACGTAAGCAAGTTCGCGGCATGGGCCGTGTTTCTCGCCTAGCAACTGTCGCGACAGAAAATGCGTTAATCCAATCAGGGCTAATTGGCAACGACGTTCTCACCAATGGCCAGACCGGTATCGCCTATGGTTCATCTACCGGTAGTACAGATGCCGTAGGTGCATTTGGTGTCATGCTAAACGAGAAGTCTACTCGCGCGATCACAGCAACCACCTATGTACAGATGATGCCTCATACGGCTGCGGTTAATGTCGGATTATTCTTTGGTTTAAAAGGCCGCGTCATTCCAACCAGCAGTGCTTGTACGTCCGGTAGCCAAGCGATCGGTTACGCATACGAAGCCATCAAACATGGCTATCAAACCGTTATGGTTGCGGGCGGCGGCGAAGAGCTCTGCCCTACCGAGTCTGCGGTATTTGATACCCTTTTTGCTACTAGCTTGAAAAATGAAACCCCGAAAAAATCTCCAAGTCCATACGATAAAGATCGCGATGGTCTTGTCATCGGTGAAGGTGCCGGGACACTGATCCTTGAAGAGTATGAACACGCGGTTGCGCGAGGGGCAAAAATCTACGCGGAGATCATTGGCTTTGCCAGTAACTGCGACGCCGCACATGTCACCCAACCGCAAATGGAAACCATGCAAATCTGTATGGAGATGGCTCTGAATGACGCAAAGTTAGCGCCTGAAAAAATCGGTTATGTTTCTGCTCACGGCACCGCGACTGACAAAGGTGATATTGCTGAAAGTAATGCCACTGCCAACATTTTTGGTGAAGTCCCTATCAGCTCTCTCAAGAGTTATTTTGGACACACCCTTGGCGCATGTGGTGCGATTGAAGCATGGCTAAGCCTAGAAATGATGCACACAGGCTGGTTCAGTCCAACCCTCAATCTTGAAAGTGTTGATGAACAGTGCGGAAAACTCGACTACATCACCGGACAAGGTCGTGAACTGGATGTTGAATATCTAATGAGTAACAACTTTGCGTTTGGCGGGATTAACACCTCACTCATTTTTAAAAAAATCGACTAAAAACGGTTAGCGGCAATCTCGTTTGCCGCTTATTTTTCCCCTCCTATCCCTTTTCCTTACCTTATTACACTTAATTATGCATTTCTTTTCATAAAACTACGACCAACCTCTCACCTTTCCCTTCCATACGTCCTTATGCAATAATTTTACTAGATAAAGTAAAAAACCTGATCTAGATCAAATTGTATAACCTATTCATTTACTGAATTGATAGGAATTACAAGCAATCGAACACTCTCGAGTATTACGACTGCAATTCGGCTAGGTGCGCTCTTTTAGGCACTCAAACAACTCATCTTAGCAAGCATGGTCATCAAGCCGATGAACCTCATGCGCTGTAAGCTTTGTTGCTTGGGAAGGACATCATGACACTAAAGTACAAAATGCTAATCACGCTGCTGGTTATTGGCTTATTTCCTGCCATTATTATTTCTTCGTGGGCGCTGTATGTTGCCAATAAAAACTTCGAGAAACAGACGTTTAGTCAATTAGTCGCCTTAAGGGAAGTAAAAAAAGCAGCCGTCATTGACTACCTAGAAACAAGGGTTGAGCAAGCCAATTCCTTATCTCGTAACCAAACCATTATCAGCGCCGTCCAAGGTCTATCCAATGCATTCCATAGCGCCGCACAGCGAAACAACCAAACTGACTTTTCTCCTGCTCGTCTGCAAGATACATTAACCCGAT
This sequence comes from Vibrio profundi, assembly GCF_043642225.1. Taxonomy (GTDB): domain Bacteria; phylum Pseudomonadota; class Gammaproteobacteria; order Enterobacterales; family Vibrionaceae; genus Vibrio; species Vibrio profundi_A. The sequence goes on from NZ_JBHZSF010000019.1 coordinate 38,908, forward strand.
ATTATCAATCTAACTTCATTCCGAAGCTGGATAGCAACTCACCTCAACTCCAAGGGACTATATCCGCGAATAGTCTCGTTGAACCAATAAGCTACAGCGGTCAACTGGTTCAAAATGCTTATATCGTTGAAAACCCAAACCCTATTGGTTCAAAAGAAAAACTAGATAACTCGACTCAACTAGCGGGCTACGATTGGGAACATTCGGCCATCCACCCTTACTTAAGAGATCTACTTGAAAGGTTTGGTTATTACGACATCTTCCTATTAGATATTAATACCGGGGAAATCATTTATTCAGTATTTAAAGAGGTGGATTTCGGGACATCTATGCTCAATGGCCCTTATGCTGACAGTGGCCTAGGTGAAGCTTTTCGTGCCGCAAGATCGGCTTCCTACGGAGAGGATGCTAAGCTGGTCGACTTCGCGAGTTACGTTCCTTCCTATAACGCGCCAGCTGGCTTCATAGCGACTCCCATTTTTGAAGGTGGTCAGAAAGTGGGAGTATTAGCACTCCAATTTCCAATTGATCGGCTCAATTTAATCATGGCTGAGCGCTCAGGGTTAGGTGAGACTGGAGAAACCTATCTGGTTGGCCCTGAAATGCTGATGCGCTCTGATTCGTATTTGGATCCTGAGTTTCGTAGTGTTAATGCCTCCTTTCAAAACCCTCAAACCGGCACAGTAGAAACCGCCTCTGTACACAACGCACTATCTGGGAACTCTGGGGTTGATGAAATCACTGATTATAACGGTAACCTCGTGCTTTCTGCTTATGAGCCTTTAAAAGCATTTGGGCTGAACTGGGCCATCATTACCGAAATTGATGAAAAGGAAGCCCTAAGTGCTTTTTATCAATTGCGTGAAGTGTTGTTATTACTCGTTGGTGCTGCTGTGATAGTGATAATCGGGGTATCCTTCTACTTCTCTCGCAGTATTTTAAAGCCTTTAGGTGGCGAACCAAGAGTCATGGAAAACATTGCCAGCAACATTGCACAAGGTAACCTAAGCATGACTTTTGAGACAAACGCGAAAGACGGCGGCGTATATTTGTCCATGCAAAAAATGGCGCATAGCCTTAAGCATATGTTAAGCCGTATTAATGATGCAGCAACTCAACAGTCCAATGCATCACAACATCTTTTATCTGTCACCACGGACACCGATCGCAGCGTCAATCAACAAAGAGAAAGCACTGAGCAAGTCGCCACTGCCATGAACGAGTTAGCCACTACGGTTAATGAGGTCACTCAAAACGCGAACCATGCAGCTCAAGCAGCATCTCATGCCAATGACAAAGTCAATTTCAGTGTGAAGCATGTACAAGATGTCTCCACTGAAATCAAAAACCTTTCTAAAGGGTTAAGCGACTCAGGTGCAAAAATCGATCACCTCAATACCAGTGCAGATAACATCTCCAATATTCTAGTGACAATTGAATCTATTTCAGACAAAACAAACTTGCTTGCCCTCAACGCAGCAATTGAAGCGGCGCGAGCGGGAGAACAAGGACGAGGGTTCGCAGTCGTGGCGGATGAAGTCCGAGCTTTAGCCACCAGCACCAAAGATTCTACCGAAGAAATCACCAAGATGATTGATGCGCTGCAGAAAGATGCCAAGGCATGCCAAGTGGTGATGGAGAAAGGTATCGAGCAAGCAAGTTTCGTGGCAAAACACGCTGAAGACTCGACAGAATCATTAAATGAAGCCGCGAGTTCAGTCGAAACTATTGCCGATATTACGGTTCAGATTGCCACCGTCGCTGAGGAGCAAGCCGCAGTAACCGAAGAGATCAATCGTAACATTCAAGAAATAAGTCTGATGTCAGTGGAAGCGGAAAAATCGGTTCAAAAAATAACTCACTCAAGTTCACAGCTAGATGAACTCTCTTGCTCATTAGAGGAGCTCGTCGGAGAGTTTAAAGTTCAAGTTTAAATCATATGTTTTGAGCATAAAAAAGGCCACACCTATACAGGTGTGGCCTTCCAATTCTTCGCAATAAAAAATTATGCGTTTGCTTCACGCTCCGCAATGAACTGTAGAGCCATCTTGATGCGAGCGATTACGCGCTCTTTACCAACAAGCTCCATCACTGCATCAACAGATGGTGATTGACCACCGCCAGTTACCGCTACGCGAAGTGGCATACCGATTTTACCCATGCCGATTTCTAGCTCTTCACATACTGCCGCAATGATGCCTTCTTTGATGTTCACTGTAGTGAAGTCTTCTAGAGCTTCCGCTTTAGCTAGTGCAAGCTCTAGTGGGCCTTTAGCCACACCACGTAGGTGTTTCTTCGCAGCGCCCGCTTCAAACTCAGAGAAATCTTCGTAGAAGTAACGTGATTGCTCAGCAAGTTCAATTAGCGTGTTACAACGCTCACCCACTAGCTTAATCACTTCAGTGATTGCAGGGCCGTTCGAGATATCGATCTTCTGATCGTCTAAGTGCCATTGTAGGTATTCAGCTACGTACTCAGGCTCTGAAGTTTTAATGTAGTGGTTGTTCAACCAAAGTAGCTTTTCAGTGTTGAATGCAGAAGCAGACTTGCTGATAGCGTCTAGCGCGAACAGGTTGATCATCTCTTCTTGAGAGAAGATTTCTTGGTCACCGTGAGACCAACCTAAACGTACTAAGTAGTTGTTTAGTGCGTTTGGTAAGTAACCTTCGTCGCGGTATTGCATTACCGATACTGCGCCGTGACGCTTAGACAGTTTCGCGCCGTCATCACCAAGGATCATTGCACAGTGAGCGAAAGTTGGTACTGGTGCGCCTAGTGCTTCGTAGATGTTGATTTGACGAGGTGTGTTGTTGATGTGGTCTTCGCCACGAACAACGTGTGTAATGCCCATATCCCAGTCATCCACTACCACTACGAAGTTGTATGTTGGAGAACCGTCAGTACGACGAATGATCAAATCATCAAGCTGGCTGTTCGCAATTTCAATGCGGCCACGGATTTGATCATCAAAAATTACGCTACCTTCTTTCGGGTTGCGGAAGCGAATCACGCATGCATCACCCTCTTGTGCCGCTTCGTTCGCTGCAACAATTTTCGGGTGGTTAGCATCGTAACGAGCCATTTCTTTGTTTGCTTCTTGCTCTGCGCGAATTTCATCAAGCAGTTCTTTAGACGCGTAACACTTGTACGCTTTGTCTTCAGCCAGAAGCTTATCAACCATTTCGTTGTAACGGTCAAAACGCTTAGATTGGAAGTAAGGACCTTCGTCCCATTCCATACCCATCCACTGCATTCCTTCTAGGATCGCATCTACCGCTTCTTGAGAGTTACGCTCTAAGTCAGTGTCTTCGATACGTAGAACGAATTCACCGCCTTGGTTTTTAGCGAAAAGCCAAGAGTATAGTGCTGTACGTGCACCACCAACGTGAAGATAGCCAGTTGGGCTAGGAGCAAAACGAGTTTTAACCGTCATTTAAATACCTTAGAGATGGATGTGCAGCGGCTTTAACGGCGCCGTCTGCGGATACAAGGATAAAAGTGGCGACATTTTACCACCCTAAGGTAAATCTACAATCCTAGAAGCTACTTTAAATTTCGCATCGCCCATTGCATGAATTCTTGCTGCTGCTCCGCATTCAAATCAGCAAACTCACTTTGTAATGCTGCGACACTTTTCACTGACGATTTAGGTACTACCGTTTTTAGTTGCCCTGTTACTTCATTACCCGCTTTAGCATTGTAATCCGCGACTTCACGTTCGAAATCACGAAAGCCTTGTAAGCCCCCTTTGCTCATCTGAACTAACTCAAACTGAACCGCTTCTCCGCTCTCTGTCGTAAATGTTAGTTCAGGTGAACGTTCAAACTTTTTAGCATCATCGATTGTTCTGAACGTCTTATAGTGAATCGACAAAGATTGATCTTGTTCGGCTTCAAAATTCAATAAAATAGGCTGTGAATCGAACTTCCTACGTTTACCGTCTTCAAACACAATTTGTCCCACAGTCAGGGCGAGTTGGTTCTCTCCCTCTTTTAGCGACAGCGTGTTTTGCGCTGTAAAGTGAGAGGACGTGATGGCCTCACCATTTAAGACTTGAGGAACAATTTCTTTTTGAAGCGTCAATGTCCCACTCGCCAACGCAAGGGAAGAAAATAGCAGTGGAATAGCACCTAGCATTAAAGAGTTTTTCAATTTCATAATGATTACCAATATTGAACGAGGAAAGGGTATGACATGCATACCCTTGATTTTAATTACATTAATCTACAATGTTCATCACTAACATTTGTCAGGTTTGGATTAGAAGTAGTACTCAACACCAACAGAGAACTCGTCGTAATCAGCTGACTTCCAACGAGTTGTGCCACCATTTGCATCTGTCGAACCATCAGAGTATGTTGCGCCATCTCCGAAATCGAGAGTACGAGCACGCGCATAAATTACTGCTGAAGGGTCAACGAAGTACATGACTTGTGCAGATAACACATCATCAGCTGTGTTATCGATAGTGCGGCCATTGCGCTCTAAATCAAAGTTCGCTGCGTAACCCAACTTGTATTGCCAATCGCCTGTTGTGTACATGATTGCCGAAGACATCGCATTTTGTTTCTCATCAGTGCCAGATGTCGATGCTTCCATCATTTTGTATTGTGCGAAGAAAGAGATACCGTTGTCGAACCAACCTTGAACACCCACTAAGTAAGTGTCATTCGACCACATTGAGTCTTCATAATCGATATTGCGGTTCGCTTCATACGCAGCGTCTAATTGAATAGGACCTAATTTGTAGTGCGCAGCTAAACCACTCCAGTAGTCATTGCCTTCACCCAGTCCAGCTTTATCGCCAGCACCGACCGCTACATCGAAAGATAGTGCGTCGTTGTACATTGGGCTGTCCCAACGAATAGTGTTAGATTGACGGTCTTGATACTTAGCACCACCAATTGCGCCGCCCCAGTCATAAACATCACCCATACCTGGGTTCGATGCTGGCCAGTCGACCAATTCGTACATAGGCGTTAATACACGGCCTAAACGAACTTGACCAAATGACTCGCTCTCAAAACCAACGAATGTATCACGCTCTCCAAGACCAGCGCCTTCACCGCCGAAGCTTGGGTCTACATAACCACCTTCGATTTGCCAGATAAAGGTTGGACCAAAGTTTGCGAAGTCTTTCTTACCACGGAAACCAATACGTGATTCATTGTTTAGCTGTGTGCCACCCAAGTTGTCATCTGTCGCGCTGCTACCTGAATCGTAATCACGATACGCCGCTTGCATTGCGATGATGCCGTACACTTCGTATGCAAAAGAATCTTTAGTTAAGTAATTTTTTGCTGCGTCGCTATTCGCGCCATCTGCGTAAGCACCACCGCTTAACATTAGCGTTGAAACTGCTGCACCTAGCAATGTCTTTTTAAAAGTAGACATAAGATTAACCCCTGTTATTTTTTTGTTTTTCCGTTACCAGCCAAAGCTTTAAACGAACGTTCTATTTATGGACGAGGCAAATATGGCAAACTTTTTTTTCTTTAAAAAACATTACGATATAAAATCAGACACCCATCAAAATTCACTTTTATAAAAACAAATAAAACCAATAAAACCAATAGCTTAAGTTGGAAATATCAAGAAAAATTTTGTCGATTTGATTTTGACGTGTGAGCACTCTCTTTATTTGAAAGACTTTGGATTGGAATCTAGCGATCTAGATCACTAAGAATTTTTTCTGTTTAGGGGAACTTTATTTTCCTTGAGAAGGAACTTTGAAGTGAATCGCAATATAAAACGTCAAAATCAATGTGAATTCGAGGAAATTAACGTTTTGTTTATTTGTCTTAATTGAAAGAAGCACTATTGACCTTCCCCTTGAGGTAAGGTTTATCTTAAGCGGTAGATTAGCTTTGGAGAGTTAAAATGAATCATTACTCAGTCCCTTTATCAGGATTAAATTGCATGGGTTGCGCTAATAAGCTTAAACAGGCCCTGCTCCAGTATGAAGGAACCCAAGTTCTCGATATTTCCCCGGATGCTTTAGATGTTTCTACGCCTCTGTCTTATCTATTACTAAAAAATGCCATTGAAGAAGCCGGCTACCGAATGGGGCAGCAAGTTCACCTTTCTCTATCCGGTCTAAATTGTGGTAAATGCGTCTCAAAGGTAAGAAACCGACTTATCGACCTCGAAACGGTTGATTCTCTAGAGGTCTCCAAAAGTGAGCTCGCGGCTTTTACATCTCTCACACCTAAACAGCTCATCCAAATCATTGATGAGCTGGGGTTTAGCGCAGATAAATTTGAACCGATCACCTCAAAACCTGAGGCTAAGGAAGAATCGGGAAAAACCACCTCTTCTATTGTGACCAGTCCTTTCACACATAATGTTCTCATCCATGGGATGACTTGTGCCAGCTGCGTATCTTCAGTTGAGAAAGCAATTTTAAGCTTAGAATCCGTTGATAAAGTCCAAGTAAACTTGGCAGAACAAAGTGCGATTATTTTCAGTTCTTCAGAACGAATAAAGCTAGAAACGCCCTTAATCGCTGCCATCACTGATGCAGGATACGGCGCGGAATTCATTGACGATCCCAAAACTCAACAACTCAAGCAGCAAGCCCAACAACTCAAAGTTCAAAATGCTTTTAAACGAGATGCTTTTACCGCTTTAGCGCTCGGCGCACCTCTTATGGCATGGGGAGTTTTCGGCGGATCCATGATGATTCACTCCGTATCCGATCAAGTTGGCTGGGGGGTAGTTGGCTTGCTGACGCTGCTACTGCTCTCAACGTCCGGCAAAAGTTTTTTCATCAACGCTTGGAAGTCCGTTCTTCATAAGCGTGCCACAATGGACACACTCGTTGCTCTCGGGACTGGTGCCGCGTGGCTTTATTCGATGCTTGTCGTACTGATGCCAACTTGGTTTCCAGAAGCGTCCCGCCATGTCTATTTTGAAGCCAGTGCGATGATTATAGGTTTAATCTCTTTAGGCCACTTCATCGAAGCAAAAGCAAAAGCAAGAACCACTCAATCCCTACAAGCCCTTATCGATCTTCAGCCACAACAAGCAACGGTTGTCATAAACGGTGAAGACCACGACATTCCAGTGGAAGCGATAGAATTAGAGATGTCGGTAAAGATTCGGCCTGGTGAAAAAGTGCCTGTTGATGGGGTCGTCACTCAAGGGGAATCTTACTTGGATGAGTCCATGCTAACCGGCGAGCCACTTCCTGTCGTCAAACGAATCGATGATTCAGTTTCAGCAGGGACGATTAATGGTGACGGTAGCATTGTAATCAAAGCGACCGGAATCGGCGCGGATACCATGCTTGCGCGAATTATTCATATGGTTAGACAAGCGCAAAGTAGTAAACCCGCCATTGCGAAACTCGCCGATTCTATATCAGCGGTATTTGTGCCCGTGGTTGTAGCGATCGCGGTTGTTTCCGCACTCATTTGGTATTTCGTTGGCCCGCAGCCAAGTGCAAGCTACATGCTTATTGTGTCAACAACCGTTCTCATTATCGCGTGCCCTTGCGCATTAGGCTTGGCCACTCCACTTTCTATAACCGTTGGAATAGGGAAAGCTGCCGAATTTGGAGTGCTTATAAAAGATGCCGATGTTCTACAATCTGCAAGTAAAGTCCAAACGGTCGTTTTCGATAAAACCGGCACCTTGACCCAAGGAAAACCTAGCGTACAAGCTGTCTTTAGCCACCACCTCGAAGAAGCTGAACTTATCAAGCTTGCCTTCTCTGCTGAACAACTTTCTGAACACCCGCTTGCTCAAGCTATCTGTGATTATGCAAAATCAAAAGCGATTGAAAGCTATGAAGTAGACCGTTTTCAAAATCAAAGAGGGAAAGGGATTGAAGCGTCAGTCAATGGAAACCTGTTGCAAGTTGGCTCTTTAAATTACCTACGAAGCCTTAACATCGACACTCAAGTGGGTGATGAGTTTATCCAAGAAAGTGTTAATGCAGGCTGCACACCTATTCTTATTGCTGTCGATGGGCAACTCCAAGGCGCGATCCGTATTGCTGACACATTGAAAGAAGACAGTCAGCAAGCGATTACCGAGCTAAAAGCCGCTGGCATTCACACGGTATTACTCACGGGTGATAATAAAAAAGTCGCGACAATTCTCGGCCAATCCCTAGGAATCGATGAAGTTATTGCAGAAGTATTACCGGATCAAAAAGCCCAACATATAGAGGCTCTACAACAAGGGAAAAAAATTGTTGCCATGGTCGGTGATGGCATTAATGATGCGCCAGCTCTAGCAAAAGCGGATATCGGAATAGCCATGGGAAGTGGCAGTGATGTAGCTATTGAAAGCGCACAAATGACCCTGCTAAACTCCTCGCCCGTCGCAGTGAGCAATGCTATCAAACTGTCTCAGGCTACCGTCAAAAATATGAAGCAAAATCTATTTGGAGCCTTCGTGTATAACTCGCTAGGGATACCGATTGCTGCAGGTGTTTTATACCCATTCTTTGGATTCTTATTGAGCCCGGTATTTGCGGGAGCGGCCATGGCACTCTCTTCAATTACCGTCGTAAGCAATGCGAATCGACTTAGATTATTTAAGCCACAACATTCTAAATTTAATCAACAACACAGTCACAAATGAGGTTAATTATGTTCAATAAAGCAATCACGATTGCAGCACTGACTATTGTATCTGGACAAGCTTTGGCTACTGACGTTTTAAATCACAAGTCTCCTTACTGTGGCTGTTGCACTGAGTGGACAGAACACATGAAAGAAGCTGGATTTAATGTAGAAGAAAAGCTTCACGAAGACATGAATCCAATCAAGCGAAAGCTAGGCGTAACTTCTGAGCTTGCCTCTTGCCATACCGCAGAAATTAACGGCTATGTCTTTGAAGGCCACATTCCGGCAAGCGACATCAAAGCATTTTTAGAAAACCCACCACGTAATGCGAAAGGATTAGCCGTTCCGGGTATGCCTATGGGCTCTCCTGGCATGGAGTATGGTGATAAACAAGATGAGTACTCTGTCTATGCCTTCAACGAAAAAGGCCAAGTATTTGAATACCGTCATTACAAAGGAAACTAACCTTCTAAACTAAAAAAAGAGCCTCGCGATTGCGAGGCTCTTTACTTTAGGACAGTAGAACAAAATCTATTGAGTGCAGATTAGAATCCGTAAGATGCACCGAATACGAATGCGTTGTTAGTGTTGTCACCTTGGTTACGGAACTCAAAGTAAGGTTGAACGCCTTGACGAGTCCAAGTGGCACGTAACTCGTGATCCATTGAGCTGTCTTTTGACGCACCTGAAGAATCAGTGTCGCCAGCCATTACGTATACGTTGTTGTAGCTTAGTGCTACATCATCATTTAGTGCGTAAGCAATGCGAGTATCAAAACGAAAATCGGTATCGTTACCGCTCTCTTCATGCATGTGAGCACGAGTACGGTTGCTTAGCTGTAGACCGTTATCGAAGTTGTAGCCAATTTTAACTAATGGGCGGTATTGAAGCGTGTCACCTTGGTAAATAACGTGTTGGTAACCCGCAGCAACCCATAGGTTATCGTTAATGCTGAATGACTGCTCACCACCTACAGTTGTGTAAACAGAGTCTTGCTTAGATACACCATCTACTTCAGCAATATTACCCAATTGAATGCCGTCAAACTCGGTGTAAACCGTAAACCCACCAAGAGAGTTATCAAACGTATGGCCTGCTTCAAGAGTAGAAGTCACATCTGAGCCATGCATTTTATCACTATCAGAATGTAGCTGAAGGTTACCTGTTACGTAAGAAGAACCAGCAAAAGCACTAGAAGCGAAAGCAAGAGAAAGTGCACTTAAAGCGATAATTTTTTTCATAATAAACTGCCTTTATTTTAAATCGTTGCGGTATTTCACTGGTATATCATTCACCGACACCGCTAATAATGGGGTTGCCTCCCTGGCATGAAATCTATATTGCCCCATTTAATTCGCCCTGAAAAATAAAAGTCAGCTATCAGTGATCTTCCTCACCGTCAAAAAAGGACAAGATATTTTAAACTTTAAAAACAACAACTTAAAAATATAACTAAATCTAAAAGGCTTTTCACAAATCTAAAAAGAGAGATGGATCACATTAAAGTTCTGATTAGTGAAACAATTGAGTGCCAGCATCACGCCAGCTTTAGAGGTTTTTATGAGGGGCTTAATTTCTGATGAGAATAATGAGATCTATATCACTAACTTAATGATTAGACCGGTTCATTAATAATGATGAATAATGATTGGCTCCTCTATATTAAGAGGAGCCATAAACAGTACGGGTTTATTGAACAGTGGTCACGCGGCTGCTTCGCTCACCCGTTGCAGACACCGAACGGATTTTGACTTCACCTGACACGGCTGGTTTCTCACTATCAGAGTAAGTATTCCATGTATTACCACCATCGGCAGAGTATTGAAGCTCAACACCAGGGAACTGACTATTCATCGCCAATTTTCCTTGCTCTATCTTCGCTCCAGGAACTGGAAGGCGGTAATCGATGCCGTACCTTTCAAGTTTCGCTAATTCGCGCTGACCAAGAATATTCGCGAATCGATTGTAATCAGCATTCAGCGCTTTCTGATCGACTAAGTCAGTATCTTGAGAGTATTCCACACCGACTTTGTACTCATTTTCCCAGCTTGCATTGTGCCATGCACGCTCAGCAGCAGCCAATACTCGTGGGAATACCATGTATTCGTACTGTTCGTCAGTGCGAACGGTTTCTGACCAAAGCTGAGCTGAGAGCCCATGGAACGGCTTAGCTTCAATTTCACCTTTGCCAGTAAAACCATTGCCATCTCTGTCTAGTGATGTTTCCGCGTTTTGAGGCATATTTTCAGGCGCAAAACCAAACATCTTACGAGTATCTGTCGCACGAGTCGCCCAGTAGTAGCCACGCTCTTTCGGGTCTACTTCATATGGCATATCCATATAGACATAATCTGGGTTAGACACAATCACGTCGTAACCTTTCTTAGACCACTCATACACAGATGAAGTACCGCCCCAGTAAAGCACATCCCAGAAGTTCACGCGCTTGTTTTCTGTCGCAAAAGCATCGGAACCTTCGCTGTATTTCAAGCCATCTTGCCACGCTTGGAAACTCGGAATGCCCTTCTCTGCCACAATCTTAGAGACTTCTTCGGCGAAGTAACTAGGTAGGTGGCCAAAGTCGCTTACTGTACCGTCTGCGATCAAAGTCTGACATTGTGGAGACTGAGCAAAAGGCTTGTCTTGTTCAGATAAATCAATAGTCCCTTTCCAGCTCACTTTTTCTTGAGCATTGGTATCTTGGAAACCCGCACCCAACTTGATATTTTTCGCTTCATCTCCACCAAAGTGCCACGTTGTTAGCGGCGCACCGGCTTCATTATGCATGGCTGCTACTTCAGAAATGACTTTATCCACAAAGCGAGTCGAAGACTCCATACAAGGGTTGATGAAGCTTTGCTTATCGTAGAACTGTACCGTGGTCACGTTCGATGCATCTTGCGGGTCCATCAAGCGGAACTCATTCGCTTCGGTTTCTTTACCGGCTTCCATTAAGCGATCGTAGCGAGCTTCCATCGACACAACCGCCGCACGCGCGTGAGCAGGCATATCAATTTCCGGAATAACCTCAATGTTACGAGCGGTTGCGTACTTTAAGATTTCAACATAATCAGCTTTGCTGAAATAACCAGAACCAAAATTATCGGTTGTCGGGCCTGAGCCAAGTTGAGGCAATAAACAACTCTTCTCATCTAAATCAAAACAACGATTACTACCAATATCTGTTAGTTCTGGTAATCCAGGAATTTCAAGACGCCAGCCCTCATCGTCTGTTAAGTGAAGGTGCAACTTATTCATCTTATAAGCCGCCATTTGATCTAATGTCGCCAGAATCGCTTGTTTGGAGTGGAAATTACGAGCAACGTCGACCATGATTCCACGATATTCAAAGCGTGGTGCATCTTCGATGGTGACTGATGGCAGAGTCGGTTCATTTTGGATATCGACTAAGCCAAAAATAGATTGAACCGCATAAAACGCTCCGGCATCGTCAAACGCGACAATCTCAATGCCTTCCTTAGCAATAGATAGCTGGTAGGCACCAGACACGGCTTGATCTCCAGAGAAAGCTTTCGGATTGATTTTGGCGTTTACTTCTAGGCCACCATCAGTCTCAACACCAAGTAGCTCTGCTCGGTCGTTAATGACTTTTTGCTGTGACTCAGTGAAACCAACAAACTTTAAGCCCGCTGCCACGGAAAACTCGTCGCCCACATTTTCAATACTTGTCGGTGTCGGAAGTAAAGTTGAAGACACATCTTGCGTCATTAAATCAGCGTTCTTTTCAAAACGGCTGATCGCGTTCGCCATAACATTATTGTCATCTGGAGTACGTTTGAGGTTATTCCCCTCTAAGCCATTCACAAAAGAAGCAGTATCTTCCGTATTTAAAGAAGCAATCAGCTGTGGCTCAGCATTGGGGGCAGCTACAAAAGCACCTGGCATGAAGTCCGTTTCAAACAACTGCCAGTATTCACCAACAAGCGGCAATACCACCTCTTCACCGGCAGCGAAACCATCAAACTTTTCGGTTGGCTCAAGTTTATGCAAGTCACCCGTTAAACGAGTGATTTTGAACTGATCACTGTCTACATCTAGGATTAAGCGAATGCTGTGGAAGTAAATCGCCCAATCTTGGGAGGTAATCGCTTCTCCATCATTCACCAGTGTCATGTTCACTTGATTACAAGAAGCCCACTCTGCACCTAGGTCTTGACACGCTAGCCCTTCATTAGCACCGTGATTCGTTAATACTGTGTATTGAATATCAAGGTTTTCAGCCAACGAGTTAACCACTTGCTGCTCAGAAGAAGGTGTCACCGCACACCCAGCTAAGCCCGCTAATACCGATACCGCAATTAAGTTTCTCTTTAACATCTCAACGTACCCATAAAACAAATTTAAAAGTCAAAACGAGAAGCCCTCGCTTTGGAATATGGAGAAACTATATTGAGTTATTTTTTAGCGTGAATTTAATCAATTCAAGAAAGTGATCTTGTTCAAACCTAAAAAAATCAGCGTTCAAAAATCACATTTAAATTAATCACTTAGAATCCATGTTGATTACGTCACTTTTGAATTGACGTAATTTATGCGCTTTAGATCACAACAAATAGTGAATTTTGTTTAGTAATCACTCTCTAAAATACAAACTGATTTTATCTTGATTATTCTTGTTATAAATTTGCCGATAATTTTGTGAAATGCATCCCAGAAAAAACGTCAAAATATTCTCGATAAAATCGATATTAACGAGATACCTTAAGAAACCCATACGCTCAGGAGTACAAAGTGAAACCGTCCCCGCGATTCTTTATCGGCTTATTGAGCCTTTTTCTTTTTATTAGCCATGCTAGTTCAGCGGAACCGCTTTACTGGAAAGCACAAAAAGGTGGAAAAGAGCTTCTCATACTAGGTTCGGTACATGTTGGAGACCAAAGCATGTACCCACTTCCTAGGGCTATCATCGACTATCTCAAACAAAGTGACGGATTAATTGTAGAGGCTGATATACGTCAAGCTGAGAACCTGCAATACCCAAAGACGAAATACACGAGTGCACAAGTACTCTCTCCTCACCTTAAAGAAAAGCTTATTGAAGCAAGCCGAACACTAAAATTAAATTCGCACAGCTTATTGGTGTCTCCACCTTGGGCAAGCGCTCTAACACTCCAGATGAAGCAATTTGAATCGATGGGCTATCAAACACAATATGGCATCGATAGCTTCTTGATTACTCAAGCAGAACAACATGATATTCCGGTTCTTGGGCTCGAAAGCCTTCAGTTTCAAATAGACTTGCTGACCAAGCTGCCTAATGACGGAGAAGATTTACTCATTAGCGGATTAGAAGAATGGGACAAGGCTGTAGAGACGACCCAATGTATGATGACCAGCTGGAAAAAAGGTGACAGCCACAACCTAGCCTCGCTAGGTGTTAGCAGTGAGATCTCTCCGGAATTAAGTGAGCGCTTTGTCTATTCTCGAAATCATAATTGGGTAGAGCAATTAAATAGCGACCAGTTTATTGCAGACAAGAGTAAACACTTACTAGTGGTTGGCTCTTTACATACAGTCGGAGAGCAAAACTTGCTGGCTTTACTTAAAGGTAAGGGCTTCAAAGTGACACAACTTTCAAGCAGCAGTAAAGCCGATTGCGCTTTCTAACTACTCATAAGTGAGCTGTTACAGATACGAGAAAGCCGTAACATTTCTACTACGGCTTTCTTCTATTTTACACCGGAAAATACTTCAAATATCAAGTGAACCTTGAACCCTCATATTCTCAGCGATAAATGCGAAAAAGGCTTCTCATTTCTGAGAAGCCTTTTTCTAAAAGTGGTCGGTGAAGAGGGATTCGAACCCCCGACCCTCTGGTCCCAAACCAGATGCGCTACCAAGCTGCGCTATTCACCGAGATATCTAACTGGCTCATTGCCTGTCGATGGAGCGTATAATACGGATTCTGAGTGTAGGCGCAAGTGATTTTATTGAAGTTTTTTCAAATAACCATTCGTTCGCTCAATTAAGCAGCAAGCACTGCTAAAATGTGACCAAAAACCCATAGTCAGAAACATAGATTTCACCTATGCAACAAGATTGATCCAGATCAGTGTGTGATTGCTTGCGAAATCTTAACGTTAAGTACGTATTCTAACTTTAAGGAAAAACACATGGACTTTTGGCTTGATCTTCTATTCGGTAATGCAGTAGGTCTTTCATCAATGATAGTGATATTTGGCGCTATCGGTCTAATGATGTTTTACGGAGGCTTCTTCATCTACAAAGTTATGAATGCGAAATCTCCTCACTAAAATCGCTAAGCCTCTATTTAGTTATCGAGCAATAATCAAATAGTGAATACGCTTTGCACCGGGGTTGGCTCTTTGCCTACTCCGGTTTTTTCGTTGATTCCTTCCTAAAATTACACACTTCTATTTTGGTCTTGGGTATACTCGAAACATTCAATAAAACTTGAGATGAACGCTATGTCTCATGACGATGATCTAGATTTATTCCAACAAATGATGGGCGATGTAAAACGCATTGATCAAGATACTGCTGAACATCAGAAAGTGCATCGAGTCACTGAATCTCACCTTGCCAAGCGTGAAGCCGCTATGTGGTTATCAGACAACGACGAAGATTACCTTTCTTTGGATTATTGCCCGATGATCAAACCCGATGACATTATCGAGTATAAAAAAGATGGTGTTCAGGATGGCGTCTACAAAAAGCTACGTTTAGGTAAATACCCAATCCAAGCGAAGTTGGATTTACACCGCAAAACGTTGAAAGACGCTCGCAATGAGATCCTGTCCTTCTTACGTCAATGTTTAAGAATGGACGTGCGAACCGTCATTATTGTTCACGGCAAAGGTGAGCGCTCTAACCCACCCGCTTTAATGAAAAGCTATGTTGCGAATTGGCTCAGTCAAATCAATGACGTGCAGTGTGTGCACTCCGCTCAGCCTTTTCACGGCGGTAGCGGCGCAGTCTATGTCATGCTTCGAAAGAGCAACGACAAGAAACTAGAAAACCGTGAGCGCCACCAAAAACGAATGAGTTAGTGCTCATCATCACACTTAGTGGTAAAATTAACTCAATATATAAGCAACTATTCATTAGTTGCTTTTCTTTTACCTAAAAACGTTGTGAAACGCTAAGAGAAGATCATGTCACAAGATTCCCAAGCAAAGCGCCTTAATAAATACATCAGCGAAACTGGTTTCTGCTCACGCCGAGAAGCCGATAAACTGATCGATGCAGGCCGTGTAACCATCAACGGAAAAATTCCCGAAATGGGAACGAAAGTGCTACCCGGTGACGATGTGTGCATCGACGACAAACCTGTCCGTTCAAAAGAGAAACCCGTTTATATTGCTCTGAATAAACCAACCGGCATTACTTGTACAACTGAACGAGATATTCCTGGGAACATTGTCGACTTCATTGGCCATCACAAACGTATCTTTCCGATTGGACGTTTAGATAAACCTTCAGACGGCCTAATTTTCCTGACAAATGATGGTGACATCGTAAATAAGATTCTACGAGCGGGTAACAATCACGAAAAAGAATACGTTGTTCGTGTCGATAAACCGATCACAGGTGAATTTCTCAAAAAAATGGCCGCAGGTGTACCGATTTTAGACACAGTGACTTTGCCATGTCAGGTAGAGAAAGAAACTAAGTTTTCTTTTCGCATCACGCTAACTCAAGGGCTCAATCGTCAGATTCGTCGCATGTGTGAAGCATTAGGCTACGAGGTATTCAAGCTTCGTCGTGTTCGCATCATGAACATCTCGCTAGATGGCATCCCGAATGGAAAATGGCGCTACCTCAGTGATGAAGAAGTGTCTGAAATTCTAGCGATGTGTGAAGGTTCAAGCAGCACTGAAGAGGCGTCTAAGCTAGACGCAAAAGGTAAGCGTATCCGTAAAGCGACGGATGCTAAGCTGTTTGATAGCCGTGATGAAAATCGCGACTCAACTGCGCGCCGCAATCAAAAAGATCGTAAACCACGTACCTTCCGAGGTAATAACGCGGACGAGTTTCGCCATGCGCCTAACTCTAAGCGCGGTAAAAACAGCGGTGGACGCTCGAGTGATGACTCAAAATCTCAACGCCCAAATCGCTCATACTCAAAGCCAACGACAGACAAAGCGCCAAGCAAGCCAGCGAAACGTACCTCTGGCACATTAGGGCTTAAGAAGTAATCCTAGAAATAGAAAAGCGTTGATCTAATAATTAGAGGAACGCTTTTTTTATTCTTCCATTCCACAACTTGCCTTAATCAAGGCAGAGTTCAACAAACTGACCGCGTGTTAAGCTTGAAAGGTCATTCGGCGCTAACTCAATTTCCAAACCGCGTTTCCCAGCACTCACACACATTACACCTAACGCTTTCGCACTTGCATCGATAAACGTGGGTAACGCCTTTTTCTGACCTAGAGGGCTAATGCCACCGACTACATAGCCTGTCGTTTTCTGGGCAATTTCTGGATCCGCCATTTCTGCTTTTTTGCCGGCTGCAGCTTTAGCTGCTAATTTCAAATTCAACTTACTCGATACCGGAATCACTGCCACCGCTAGGTTCTTGGCTTCTCCATTAATACTGAACAACAAAGTTTTAAAAACGGTCTTAGGATCTTGGCCTAACGCTTCAACGGCCTCTAGTCCATAGTTCGTATTGTTTGAGTCATGGTGATACTGATGAAGCTTGTGTGAGATCTTCTTTTTCTTCGCGAGATTAATTGCAGGTGTCATGATGAATTCCAGAAGCCAAATAAACAAAAAAGCGATGCCGAAGCATCGCTTTTAGTTAAATTTATCAGAGAGCTAGAGTCAAACGCTTTCTATACCCTCTCACAATTTATTATTTGTAAACCATTTCACCTGAAGGCGCGTACTTGTTTACGTCTACTGGGCTGTTAGCTTCTAGGTACTCTTTCAGTACTTCTGCATCAACAAAACCAGTGTTTACGAAACCAGGGTGACCTGTCAGTTTAGGGTAACCGTCACCGCCTGAAGCATTGAAGCTTGGCACTGTGAAACGGTAAGTTTCGTCTAGACGAAGCTGCTTACCACCGATGAATACGTTAGACACTTCACCGTTAGCAACTGTCATTGAGATACCAGCAAACTGAGCGTAAGCACCAGAATCTACAGGCTTAGTCGCAACAACGTTTAGGTAATCTAGAACTTCTTTACCAGACATATCTGTGTAAGTCAGGATGTTTGCGAAAGGTTGTACCGTTAGAACGTCTTTGTACGTTACGTCACCCGCTTCGATAGAGTCACGTACACCACCAGAGTTCATCACAGCGAAGTCAGCTTTAGCGCGCTCCATGTGAGATGTTGCGATTAGACGGCCTAGGTTAGTCTGTTGGAAACGAACTACGTTACGATCACCTTCAAGTTTGCCGTTCGTTTCTGCGATATTAACGTTCAGCTGAGCTTGACCTTGCTCTTGGAAAGGACGTAGGAATTCTAATAGCTCTGGATCTTGTGCAATTTCGTCTTCGATAAGTACACGTTTCTTCTTACCATCTACCTTAATTTTCTTCTTAAGGTTAACTGGGATTAGATCGTAGCTCACCATTTCTAGTTCGCCGTTACGGAATTCGTAATCAGCACGACCTACATATTTGCCCCACTCATGAGCTTGAACAATGTAAGTGCCGTTTTGTACGTCTGGCTTACACTCGTCAGAAGGCTTGAAGTTCTTCTTAACTACGTTTGGCGCTTCCATACATACAGGCTCTTGAGAGTGACCACCAACGATCATGTCTAGAGAACCTTCATCTAGGTAGCGAGCCAAAGCAACGTCACCCGGAGCATTCACACCACGTTGACCATTTTCGTAGTGGCCCATGTGAGTTACAGCGAAGATTAGGTCTGGCTTTTCAGTTTCTTGAAGTTCAGCAATTAGTTTTTTCGCTTCTTCTTTAGGGTCACGGAAGTCAATGCCACCGATAAACTCAGGGTTACCGATCTTCTGTGTATCTTCAGTCGTTAAACCAATTACAGCAATCTTAATACCTTGCTTGTTAAACATTTGATATGCTTGGAACTTACGCTCGCCCGTTGCTTTATCGTAAATGTTTGCCGAAAGCATTGGGAAATTAGCCCAGTCAATTTGCTTGTTCAGTACTTCAAGAGAATTATCAAATTCATGGTTACCTAGTGCCATCGCATCGTAACCAATCTTGTTCATACCTTTAAAATCAGGTTCTGCATCCTGTAGATCTGACTCTGGAACACCAGTGTTGATGTCACCACCAGATAGAAGCAATACGCTACCACCTTCAGCTTTTACTTCAGCACGTAATTGATCAATAAGCGTTTTACGTGCAGACATGCCGTACTCGCCATATTTGTTCTGCCAGAAGCGGCCATGGTTATCATTAGTGTGAAGGACTGTTAGCTTGTACGTTTCATCTTGATTCCACTCTTGAGTAGGTTGAGATGCACAACCAGCAAGAGTTGCTAGAATTGCAGCACTTAGTGCTGTCTTTAGAATAAGGCGTTGCTTCATTGTCATACCTTTTGAACTTTTGGGGATATCCACTACTTATAATTACTATAGGAGAAATACGACCAGTAGATTCTACTTGTCTAAATACCTATAAAACTTGATATAGTTTAAATTAACAAGCTGCATGTGACATTAGGATTTCATATTTATGTCGAATTGATCACGATAAAACGAACGGTAAAGTGTAACAAATGCATTCGATTACATTGTTGAATCCAATTGGTCACAGGCAATCGTTTTACTGTGATATCAATACACCAGCGGATTTTCGAGAACCTCATCGATAAACCCACAATATTAGAAAACATGTATCAATATTCCTAATCATTAAGCCTAATTGATACATAAAAAAAGCTGACTTCTTTGAAGTCAGCTTTTCTAAACACTATCTATTGTAGTCTATTTGATGTCGATGTGCTCAAAACCTTTGATTACATCATCAAGCGCTTTCATTTGCGCTAGGAAAGGCTCTAGCTTATCAAGCGGTAACGCAGACGGGCCATCACAACGTGCTTGATCTGGATTTGGATGCGCCTCAATGAATAGACCTGCAATCCCCGTTGCTAAACCTGCTTTTGCTAACTCAACCGTTTGTTCGCGACGACCACCTGAAGCTGAGCCTGATGGATCACGCATTTGTAGTGAATGAGTCACGTCAAAGATAATTGGACTACCATTTGATACTTTTTTCATTACACCAAAACCTAGCATATCAACCACTAAGTTATCGTAACCAAGACAAGAGCCACGCTCACAAAGAATGATATTTTCGTTACCACACTCTGCGAACTTATCTACGATATTACCCACTTGACCTGGGCTCATGAATTGAGGTTTCTTCACGTTGATAACCGCGCCTGTTTTCGCCATTGCTTCAACAAGATCAGTTTGACGAGCCAAGAACGCTGGAAGTTGAATAACATCAACCACATCCGCTACAGGTTGCGCTTGTGCTTCAGTATGAACATCAGTAATGATTTTCACACCAAACGTGTCTTTAAGCTCTTGGAAGATTTTCATTCCTTCTTCAAGGCCTGGACCACGGTAAGAGTGAACAGAGCTACGGTTTGCTTTATCGAAAGACGCCTTAAACACATAAGGGATGCCTAACTTTTCAGTTACTTTTACATAGTGCTCACAGATCTGCATCGCTAGATCGCGAGACTCTAGAACATTCATGCCAGCGAATAAAGTAAATGGCTTGTCGTTAGCTACTGGCAAATCGCCAATATGAACTGTTTTCTGTTCCATCGTATTCTCTCTAATATTTAGTATGGTCTAGTGAATCACAACCGAAGTTTCTGTCATTGCATTCACTTGAGATTTTAGTAATTCCGAAGCCGGATCGTCTGGGCACTGATCAATGAAGTACTGGTAATCCGTTGCCGCTACTTGATGACAATCTAATTGTTGGTAAATAAAACCACGGTCTCGAATTTCGTAAGGGTCATCTGGTACAAACGTTAGTGCAAGATCGGTACATTTTAAAGCTAAGGTATAACGCTCTTCTCGAAGAAGTGCGCTCTTGAGTAACGCCAACCAACGGCCAATAACCGTTGGGTTATCGGCAGCTTCTAAATGCTCTGATTTCAATTTTGCCAACGGGCCATCATGACCAATCAGCCACGCTTGTAAGGTTTGTTCGCCAACATATTCACCATTATATGGATTGATGAATACCGGTGACTGACCATACCAATTGACGCGCAGAAGAAATTGAGTAGGAAATGATACCCCTTCAACAGGGAAGCCCAACTTCTTGCCCAGAAACAAAAATATGGCACCTAAACTAACCGGAATACCTTTTCGGCGCTCTAGAACTTTATCGATGAACGCATTTTCTGACGAGAAGTACGCATCTTTATCGCCACTAAAGCCCCACTCAAAAAAGAATAAACGAAGAAAAGATTCAAACTTTTGCTGCTCATCACTTTCATTTACTAATGCAAATTCAGCTTCTTTAAAAAGGCGCTCGAGTTCTTGTTCCGCCCATGAATCTTGAGTATCAGGATTCACCGCTTTATTAAGAACAATCGCTCCTTCCGCTAATTCCAAATTATCAAAATCTTCATCGAAAAATTCGTACATGATTCTTACCCGAAAAAGGTTGGAACTTTTGTGACAGCAATTTTACCGGCCATCGCAAGCCAGCCTAAAGCACCAAAAAACGAGAAAGTTCTCAACAGCTTGTTCTTACCAAAACGTAAAGCGAAGAAGCCCAAAGCAATGTACGCCATCACACATGTCAGCTTTTCAGTTAACCACGGCGCTGCTGGAGTAAACGGGATAAAACCTGTAATGAAAATTAATCCAATACCAGATAGCAATAATAGTGAATCATTAATATGTGGAAAACGCTGTAAGAATGGATGCTTCAGCATTGGTGAATTTGCCATCATAAGCGCATATCGAACTGAAAGTAATAACGCGCTTAGGCCAACCGTCAGTAAGTGAAAATGTTTTAAAACGTCGTACATGT
The DNA here is from genome assembly GCF_043642225.1 of Vibrio profundi. GTDB lineage: Bacteria > Pseudomonadota > Gammaproteobacteria > Enterobacterales > Vibrionaceae > Vibrio > Vibrio profundi_A. The sequence continues at coordinate 60,464 of NZ_JBHZSF010000019.1, forward strand.
TCTCTCTCTTAATTTGTACTACTTAAACCTAGAACTAAAGGCTAGCCAGGCAAATACTGACCGAATGTGACACGGTCATTGCCACCGTAGTCTTTCTCGGTCGCAACATTGTCGTACCCAAGTGCTTGCAGAATATTTCTTACTGCAAGCCCCTGATCATAACCATGCTCAAAAGCCAGCCATCCGCCTTTTTCAAGGAATTCAATAGCATGTGTCGAGATATGTTTTATATCTGCGAGTCCTTTCTCTTCCGCAACCAACGCAGTGATCGGTTCAAATCGAACATCACCTTGAGTTAAATGCGGATCATTTTGCTCTATATAAGGAGGGTTAGAGACAATCAAAGCAAACTTTATACCGTCGCTTGAGAGTCCACCTTTTTTTAGTGGTTCAAACCAACTTCCATGCATAAAAGATGCATTTGAAATGTTCAAACGCTGGGCATTTTCTTCGGCCAATAGTTTAGCTTCCGGCCTTAAGTCAATTCCCATCACTTTCCGATTCGGCATCTCAGACGCTAATGCCAGTGCAATCGCTCCGGTACCAGTACCTAAATCTAAAATATCACCTTGCTGGCCAAACGTTTTATCTAACGCCACTTCTACTAACTTTTCAGTATCAGGGCGAGGAATAAGCGTTGAAGGAGACACTTTTAAAGACAAAGACCAAAATTCACGTTCACCGACAATATAAGCCACAGGCTCGCCTGTTAGACGTCGCTCAAGTAATGCATTGAATGCAGATTGTTGCTCAGACGTGAGTTCTTTTTCTGGCCAAGTTAGTAGGTAAGACCTTGGCTTGTCGAGGGCATGGCACAGCAGAACAGCAGCATCAATCGAAGGCGATGGATTACCGCCTTCTTGAAGCTGTACGATTGCTGATTTTAGTGCACCTTCAACCGTATAGTTAGATGACATAAATTAGTTATGTTCAGCCAAAGCTGCAAGCTGATCGGCTTGGTGCTCTTGAAGCACAGGATCAAGCAAGCTTTGCAGATCACCTTCTAATACTTCATTTAGACGGTAAAGTGTTAGGTTGATACGGTGATCAGATACGCGACCTTGTGGGTAGTTGTAAGTGCGGATACGGTCACTACGGTCACCTGAACCTAGTAGGTTACGACGCGTGTCTGATACTTCAGCAGCACGACGCTCTTCTTCAGCTTGTACAATACGAGCAGCAAGAACAGCCATCGCTTTAGCCTTGTTCTTATGTTGAGAACGCTCGTCCTGACACTCTACGACTGTACCTGTTGGCAAGTGAGTAATACGGATTGCTGAATCCGTGGTGTTAACGTGCTGACCACCCGCGCCCGATGCACGGAAAGTATCAATTTTCAGGTCTGCAGCTTTGATTTCCGGTAGATCTGCTTCTGGGATTTCAGGCATCACTGCAACAGTACAAGCAGACGTATGTACACGACCTTGAGACTCAGTCTCTGGTACACGTTGAACGCGGTGGCCGCCAGACTCAAACTTCATCACGCCATAAACGCCTTCGCCGCTTACTTTTGCGATCATCTCTTTGTAACCGCCTTGCTCTGAGTCATTGCTACTCATTACTTCAACGCGCCAACCTTTCTTCTCAGCAAACTTTGAGTACATACGGAATAAGTTACCCGCGAAGATACCAGCTTCATCACCACCCGCACCAGCGCGGATTTCTAAGAAACAGTTACGTTCATCGTTTGGATCTTTTGGAAGAAGAAGGATTTGCAATTCATCAGTAAGACGCTCAATTGCTTCTTTCGCATCTTTGATTTCTTCTTGCGCCATTTCACGCATTTCTGCGTCATCTTCTTTCGCCATCTCTTCAGCAGCTTCAAGATCTTCTTTCGCTTGCTGATAAGCTTGGAAGCACGTCGTTACTTCTTCTAGCTGTGAGTACTCTTTTGATAGAGCACGGAATTTGTCTTGATTACCGATCACATCAGGATCACCAAGCAGGTGTTGAACTTCTTCATAGCGTTCAACAAGTGTTTCAAGCTTTACTAGAATCGAGGCTTTCATATCGTCTTATCTTGTTGGAGGTCTAATCTTATTGAGGGTTATCTAAACCCAAACTCTGTCTAATGACCGTTAATTTTGCAGGTTCTCCTTGCTCAGCTGCACTTTGGAGTGCACGCGTTGGAGCATGGATCAATTTGTTGGTGAGCTTATTACTGAGCTCAAGTAAAACTTTTTCAGGGTCTCCGCCAGCGGCTAGAGACTGCAAACTTTTACTTAATAAATCTTCTCTAATCTCATTAGCCGATTTACGGTATTCACGAATACTGTCAACTGCTTGCAGTGAACGCATCCACGTCATGAATGCCGCACTTTCTTCACTGACAATGGCTTCAGCTTGGATAGCTTCAACTTTTCTCTGTTCAATATTGCTTTCAACAATCGACTGCAAATCATCAACCGTATAGAGGTAAGCATCATTTAAATCGCCTACCTGAGCTTCCACATCACGAGGAACGGCAATATCCACTAGCAACATTGGCTGATGCTTTCGTTGCTTTAAAGCAGTTTCAACCATGCCTTTACCTATGATAGGCAACGGGCTGGCCGTTGAGCTAATAACAATGTCAGCACGCATTAGGTGATCTGGGATTTCATTTAAGCTAATCACTTCAGCACCAAATTGCTCCGCAAGCCCAAGCGCTCGTTCACGGGTTCGGTTAGCCACTATGATTTTTTTACATCCGTTGCCTGCTAAATGCTTAGCAACCAATTCAATGGTTTCACCCGCTCCGACAAGCAGTACCGTCGATTCTTCTATCGATTCGAAAATATGCTTCGCTAATGTACAAGCAGCGTATGCTACCGAAACCGCACTACCACCGATTTCAGTTTCTGTACGAACACGTTTCGCAACAGAGAATGTCTTCTGAAAAAGCTTCTCCATCGAAGCATCGACAGCTTTTTGCTCACGAGAATCTGAATAGGCTTGCTTAACCTGACCAAGGATCTGGGGTTCACCGAGAACCAATGAATCCAAACCACATGAAACGCGCATTAAATGTTTAATCGCGGCTTGCTCTTCATGAATATACAAGCTTGGTTTGAGATCTTCAGGGCTCACTTGGTGAAATACCGATAGCCAGTCGATTACTTTACTTTTTGCTGCCGACTTAATGTCACAATAGATTTCAGTTCGGTTACAGGTTGAAAGAATTACACTTCCATTAACGTGCATATTTGCGCTGAGTTGCTCTAAGGCTGCAGACAATTTATCTGGACCAAAAGCGACTTTTTCTCGCAATTCAACCGACGCTGTATTGTGATTGATACCTACGGCAAGCAAAGACATGTATCAGAAGTTCTCGATCAGGGATTAGAAATAAGAGCCGAATTTTACTTGATGCATGGCTCTATTTAAAGGGAAAGCAGGATTTGTTTTCCTGAGTTCGTGAGTTCAATGCTATAGTTGCCCCGAAATTCCTACTATTTTGAGCAAGTTGTGAGCAGCCATGAGCAGATTGAATCAAATCCTCCATATAATGTTTATCACTATTGTTTTAGCTGGTTGTTCAACAATCCCGGAACAGCCTACCAGTGTCGAGTGGATGTCGCATCAAGCTCAACTTGAAAAAATCACCCATTATCAAGCTCAGGGAAAACTGGCTTATATCGCTCCAGACCAACGTCAAAGTTTAAATTTTATCTGGAAGCACTCACCCAACAAAAGTCAGCTTCGCCTCACCACCTTTCTTGGCCAAACGGCACTCAATCTCACAGTTAACGAACAAGGTGCCAAAGTGGTGACGTATGACGACGATGTCTTTACTCACCGAGACGCATCGGTACTCGTCAAACGATTAACTGGATTAAGCATTCCTATTGAACATATGCCTCAGTGGCTTCTCGGTGACCCAGAACAAGCGGACATGTTTTCACTTAATGAATCAAACACTCTCGCATCATTGAATAAAATGGTTGGCAGTCAATTTTGGCAGCTCGATTATACTAGTTACCGCAATCACCCTATCACCCTCAATCAATCATCAGAAGAAAGCACCTCGGTCGAGTTACCCTTACCGGCAAAGCTGACTTTCAAACATGACCAAACTCGAATTAACATTGTAATTTCTAAGTGGACACTGGCGAAATGATTTCAGAAGCAACACATTGGCCTTCTCCTGCCAAACTAAACCTTTTTCTTTATATCACTGGGCGCCGAGACAATGGTTACCACGAACTACAAACCTTATTTCAGTTCGTAGATTTCGGTGATGAATTAACCATTCAATCGAATGAATCAGGCCTAATCACAATTACTCCCGAAATCCCAGGCGTTAGCACGGAAGATAATTTGATCTGGAAGGCAGCAACCGCACTGCAAAAATATGCATCGTGTTCATTTGGCTCAGACATCCACCTTAAAAAAGTGCTCCCTATGGGTGGAGGGATTGGCGGAGGTTCGTCTAACGCCGCAACCGTTCTGGTCGCACTTAATTTTCTATGGCAATTGAACCTATCAGATGATGAGTTAGCAGAAATAGGTCTTAAACTCGGTGCCGATGTGCCGGTATTCGTGCGTGGCTATTCAGCCTTTGCAGAAGGCGTGGGTGAACAGCTTCACCCTGCCAATCCGGATGAAAAATGGTATCTGGTTGTTAAACCTCAAGTGAGCATAGCAACTGCAGACATATTCACACATCCAAAATTAACTCGAAATACGCCAAAGCGAGCGCTGACAACGCTTCTAGAGCAAGAATGCGTAAACGATTGCGAAAAAATTGTGCGAATGCTGTACCCAGAGGTTGATAAGCAACTTTCATGGCTGCTACAATATGCGCCGTCGAGATTGACTGGGACGGGTTCGTGCGTTTTTGCTGAATTTAGCAGCAAATTAGAAGCCGATTCAATCCTAGAAAAACTGCCTGACACAGTCTCCGCATTTGTCGCGAAAGGACGGAATGTTTCGCCCTTAAAAGAGACTCTGACTGATTACCAATCAGTCCACCCACAATCTATTTAAAAACTGGACGCAACCCTGAGGTTTCCACCGTGCCTGATATGAAGCTATTTGCTGGTAACGCAACACCTGAACTAGCCCAACGTATTGCTGATCGTCTATACATCTCTCTTGGCGATGCTACTGTAGACCGTTTTTCTGATGGCGAAGTCGCTGTTCAAATCAATGAAAACGTTCGTGGTAGCGATGTATTCCTGATTCAATCAACTTGTGCACCAACCAATGACAACCTTATGGAATTGGTGGTAATGATTGACGCAATGCGCCGTGCTTCAGCGGGCCGTATTACTGCGGTAATCCCATACTTTGGCTACGCTCGTCAAGATCGTCGTGTACGTTCTGCACGTGTGCCAATCACTGCAAAAGTTGTTGCAGATTTCCTTTCTAACGTTGGTGTTGACCGCGTTCTTACTATCGACCTACATGCAGAGCAAATCCAAGGCTTCTTCGACGTACCAGTTGATAACATCTTCGGTACTCCTGTACTTCTAGAAGACATGCAGAACCGCGGCCTTGAAAACCCAGTTGTGGTTTCACCTGACCTAGGTGGCGTTGTACGTGCTCGTGCAACAGCTAAAGCACTAGGTGACGTAGACATCGCTATCGTTGATAAGCGTCGTCCACGTGCTAACGTTTCTGAAGTAATGAACCTAATCGGTGATGTTGAAGGTCGTGACTGTGTAATCGTTGATGACATGATCGATACTGGTGGCACGCTATGTAAAGCAGCTGAGGCTCTAAAAGAACGCGGTGCTAAGCGTGTATTCGCTTACGCAACTCACGCAGTATTCTCAGGCAGCGCTGCAGATAACATCAAGAACTCTGTTCTAGACCAAGTTATCGTAACTGACTCTATCTCTCTATCTCCAGAGATGGCAGCGACTGGCAAAGTAACAGAGCTAAGCCTGTCTCGCATGCTTGCTGAAGCGATTCGTCGTATCAGCAACGAAGAGTCTATCTCTGCGATGTTCAACTAAGTTTAATTAAACTTAACGACAGAATTTAAGCACTTCATTTTTGTGAAGTGCTTTTTTTATACCTGAAATATCCTGAACGAGGTTAAATTAAGCCGTCTCGCACCTCGTTCATAAAGTGTGATATGATACGGCGCTTTTTGAAATCCCAGAGAGATCCATACCTTGAGCCAACAAATAAAACTTCTCGTTGGACTGGCAAATCCAGGTCCAGAATACGCCAAAACTCGCCACAATGCGGGTGCTTGGGTGGTTGAAGAATTAGCACGCGTGCACAATGTAACGTTAAAGAATGAAGCAAAGTTCTTTGGCTTAACTGGCCGTATTATGGTTCACGGTGAAGATCTTCGTTTATTGATCCCCACTACTTATATGAATTTATCCGGTAAAGCCGTTGCAGCACTTGCAAAGTTTTACCAAATTAAACCAGAAGAGATCATGGTCGCTCACGACGAATTAGATCTACCTCCTGGTATCGGTAAATTTAAAAAAGGCGGTGGACATGGCGGCCATAATGGCCTCAAAGACATCATCAGTAAACAGGGTAACAATAAAGAATTCTATCGTCTTAGATTAGGCATCGGCCATCCGGGACACAAAGATAAAGTTGCAGGTTATGTATTAGGCAAAGCTCCCGCAAAAGAGCAAGAATGTATTGATGCTGTCGTCGACGAATCAGTACGTAGCCTAGACATCTTATTAAAAGATGGCCTATCAAAAGCGCAAAATCGCTTACATACGTTCAAAGCAGAATAAGGTTTATATCATGGGTTTTAAATGTGGCATCGTTGGTCTACCAAACGTTGGTAAGTCAACTCTGTTTAACGCACTGACAAAAGCAGGCATCGAAGCAGCAAACTTCCCTTTTTGTACGATCGAGCCAAACACAGGTATCGTTCCGGTTCCAGATCTTCGTTTGGATGCATTAGCTAAAATTGTTAATCCACAAAAGATCCTTCCAACAACAATGGAATTCGTTGATATCGCAGGTTTGGTTGCTGGCGCATCAAAAGGTGAAGGCCTGGGTAACAAATTCCTAGCGAACATCCGTGAAACTGACGCAATTGGTCACGTTGTACGCTGCTTTGAAAACGAAAACATCGTTCACGTTTCTGGTAAGGTTTCTCCGATTGAAGATATCGAAGTGATCAACCTAGAACTAGCACTAGCAGATTTAGACAGCTGTGAGCGTGCACTTCAGCGTAACGCTAAAAAAGCAAAAGGCGGCGATAAAGACGCTAAGTTTGAAATCACTATACTAGAAAAGCTACTACCGGTTCTGACTGAAGGCGGCATGGCGCGTACGGTTGAACTAGCAAAAGAAGAGCTGGCAGCGATTGGCTACCTAAACTTCCTAACGCTTAAGCCAACAATGTACATTGCAAACGTTAGTGAAGATGGCTTCGAAAATAACCCTTACCTAGACGCAGTTCGCGAATACGCTGAAAAAGAAAACAACGTTGTTGTAGCAGTATGTGCCGCTATCGAATCAGAGCTGTCTGAGCTTGATGACGAAGATCGCGAAGAGTTCCTTGCTGATATGGGCATCGAAGAACCAGGTCTAAATCGTGTTATCCGTTCTGGTTACGAACTACTAACGCTTCAAACTTACTTCACAGCAGGTGTTAAAGAAGTTCGCGCTTGGACTATCCCTGTTGGAGCAACTGCGCCGCAGGCTGCAGGTAAGATCCATACCGACTTCGAAAAAGGTTTTATCCGTGCTGAAGTTGTTGGTTACGACCATTTCATCGAGTTTAATGGTGAAAGCGGTGCGAAAGACGCAGGTAAATGGCGTCTAGAAGGTAAAGATTACATCGTAAAAGATGGTGATGTGGTTCATTTCCGCTTCAACGTTTAATTTACAACCAGTCTAATTAATAAAAGCCAGCATTCATTGCTGGCTTTTTTGTTGCTACTCATTCTAATTAGGCCGAGTAAAGTCATTAACTTGGAAGCTATGCAGGATTTTTTGTGAGTTTTTGATCACAAATACGCCTCTTTGTTTAAAAAGAAACCGAACAATGGCTTTATCGCAATTTATTTAAAAAAACTGTTGACGGGTTTCGTTCAACTACGCATAATGCGCCCCGTTCTCAGCGATAAGGCAACAAATCAACGAGAGCGAAAAATTGGAAAATGGCTACTTAGCTCAGTTGGTTAGAGCACATCACTCATAATGATGGGGTCGCAGGTTCAAATCCCGCAGTAGCCACCATACAACGTCTAGTTGATAACCAATCGTCAACTAAGACTAAAAATTTGCTGCGGACGTGGCGGAATTGGTAGACGCACCAGATTTAGGTTCTGGCGCCGCAAGGTGTGAGAGTTCAAGTCTCTCCGTCCGCACCATATTTAGATGTCTTAATGATGTCGATTGTTGGGCTATCGCCAAGCGGTAAGGCACCGGCTTTTGATGCCGGCATTCCCTGGTTCGAATCCAGGTAGCCCAGCCA
>NZ_JBHZSF010000020.1:0-57377 GCF_043642225.1 Vibrio profundi
GTGAGAGGTACTTAAGTTCAATGTCATGATAACGGGTTACAGGTCTAGGTCTATCTGAGACTCGTGAAAGCATTTTCACATGGGTCACCTTAGAATAATTAAGTCCTAAAGCTACATCATAAGCAGTAAGCCGACTCCCTAAGATTCCTACTCTTCCTGTCAATGAACCCAAGCGATTAATTGGGTAAGGATTAGAGAGGTATCTTAGAGTTCCTTTAAGTCGGTAAGGGTCAGCCTCCACACTAGTTCCTGTACAGAGAAAGACCGCATCATAAACTGATCTGCTCCAGTCAGACTGGACACCGCATTAAGCGACATATTGCTTTTCAAAGTTAACTGGGCTTACATACCCAAGAGCACTGTGCCTTCTTGTTCGATTGTAATCAACTTCAATGTACTCAAAAAGCGCTTGGCGCATCTCTTCTCGGGTCATTATCGGCTCGTATTGGACGGCTTCTACTTTCATTGAGTGGAAAAAGCTTTCAACACAGGCGTTATCCCAACAATTCCCCTTCCTACTCATGCTTTGTTTTAGATTATGAGCTGCGATTAAATCTCGGTAGTCTTTTGAGCAATATTGGCTACCTCTATCACTATGGATAACCACGTCTTCTGGCATGCCTCTGCGGAACAATGCCATTGATAGTGCATCACAGACTAGAGTTGCGGTCATTCTGGTGCTCATTGACCAACCAACGACTTGCCGTGAATACAGGTCGATAATAACGGCTAAATACATCCAGCCTTCGCTTGTCGCTAGATAGGTGATATCTCCAGCCCATTTTTGGTTTGGTGCTGTCGCATTAAAGTCTTGCTCAAGCAAGTTCGGGGCAATAGGAAGCCTATGCTTACTGTCTGTCGTACATTTGAACTTACGGGCGGCCTTCGCGACTAAGCTCTGGCGTTTCATGCTCGCGGCAATCGTTTTTACATCGTGCTTATTACCATTCGCCTCAAGTTCTTTTTGAATACGCCTTGCACCGTCGCGTTCCTTTTTATCATCAAAGACTTCTCGAACTTTGCTATCAAGCTGGTTGCGGTGCTCGTTGCGTTGAGTGACTTTATGGCGGTTATCAATCCAATAATAAAACCCACTTCGAGAAACCCCAAAACCTTAGCCATACGGACAATCCTATATTGCATAAGGTGTTCGAGCATAAACTCATAGCAATCTAATTTAGATTTTTCGCGAAGTAGGTGGCGGCCTTTTTTACGATATCTAGCTCTTCAGCTTGCTCTGCCAAAAATCGCTTGAGCTTGGCATTTTCAGTGGCGAGTTCTCTTTCTCTATCGCTGATTTTCGCGTCTTTTTTGACGGCTTTACGCCATCCATAGATTTGAGATTCATATAACGATAGCTTTCGTGCAGCAGCAGCGACACCGACTTTGTCTGCTAACTTAAGCGCTTCGGCTTTGAATTCAGGAGTATGTTTGATTCGTGTTTTCTTAATTGTCATTGTCCACCTCGTTAGTGATTGTACTCACTTAACTCAGTGTCCAAAACTTCTGGTGCGGATCAGTTGGTCAATTTTATAGCGTAGCGCTAACAAACATAAGAAGGCGAAATTAGTCAATAAGGACCAATATCGCTATTTTTAAGACTTATTGCGTTAGTCGAGAAAGGAAAACTGGCTGAAAATACTCTCCATTTGTCGGGAGTATGTATGTTACTGTCAAAGGAGATGAATCGTGGCACGGCATTTAAGGCCATGCTACAGAGTGAGCAGCGTCAAGTCGCCTTTTCTTTGGCGAGTGCGGTTGCCGCTAGTCTTGTTGAAGTCGTACCTTGGTTTTGCCTTTTTCTCTCTCTTGATGCTATTGCTTCTGGAGAGTCCCCAGCCTCTTATTTGATTGTTTTTGTTGTTGCGCTGTTAGTTCGTTATGGCTTGTACGTTTTTGCTGTTTGGCAAGCTCATCTAGCCGCGTACCACATTATTCAAAAGACGCGTCAACATATTGTTCGTGCTCTAGCCGAAATGAACATCGAACAGCTTAGAAGCCAAAAACGCGGTGATATTGAAAAGCGCCTGTCCGATGACTGTCAAAGTATAGAGCCGCTGATTGCTCATCATGGTACGGACGTGATCAACGGTCTGTTAATGCCCGTGCTACTGACAATATTAATGGCTTACATAGATTGGCGTTTAGCTCTTATCGCACTGTTGCCACTCCCAGTAGCTCTCGCTGTCCAAATCACCTTGATGAGTGGCTTTCAGCATCGCCAAGAAAAGTACATGCAGATCGTCGCGAACATGCATCAAGCTCAGATGGAGTTCTTGCGCAGTATTGGCGTGATGAAGTTGTTCTCAGTCGATGCCGACTCTTACCGCGCCCTCAGTCGTACCATCCGTTCACACAATAAGATTGTTACTGGATACACGCGAATCATGGTAGGGGCTTGGGTCACGTTCGTTACCTTGGCTCAAGCATCCTTGATGCTCGTGGTTCCCGCAGCGATCGCCCTGGTGGAAATGGGGCAATTGTCGCTTGTGGAGCTGGTGATGGTAGTATGTATCAGTGCAGGCATTTTAAAACCTTGGCTGGACTTAACTCAGGTGTTTTCACAAATCCAACAATCTTTTGTTGCCATTGATCGTTTGTTACCTTTCTTCTCGACTCATCAGTCAGTCGCGCTAATTTATGATAAGCCGTTAACAAGTTTGTCTTGTTATCGACTGGCGCTTTCTCGTGCGGACAAGCCGCTGTTGGCAGACGTCAGCGTTGAATTTCTTCCCGGCGAACGAGTCACAATCGAAGGGGAATCTGGCGCTGGTAAAAGTTCATGGTTAGCGACCTTGAATGGTGCGCTGCTGCCTGACAATGGAGAGTGGCAGATCAATGGTGTATCGATGAGCGATTGGGGTGATGAAGCTCGTTGTCGCTATGTTGCAACAGTCGATCAGCACATGGTGTTCTTCTCTGGCACATTACGCGATAACCTTTCGCTGGTTAAGCGTGCATTAAAAGATGATGAGATCTGGTTGTTGCTATCGCTCGTTGGACTTAAACAATTGGTCAAAGATTTGCCTTGCGGCTTAGAATCGCCAATTGGAGAAGCTCAGCGTTTGTTCAGTGGTGGTGAGATGCAGCGACTCGCGATCGTCAGAGCTGTGTTAGCTAAGACTCCAGTTTTGATATTAGATGAAGCAACCGCACATCTTGACCAAATCTGTGAGCAAACTGTTCTGGAAGGTTTACGCCATTATCATCCTAAGCAGATTCAATTAATCATTAGTCACCGAGCTACGCGCGTTCAGCATGTTGATCGCCGCTTGCGAGTGGAATCTGGAGAAGTAAGGGAGAATCACCATGACTAGTATTCAGCTCTTGATCCGCCATAGTGGTATCAGCGCACGAAAATTCTGGCTTGGACTTGGCGGCAAGCTAGTGGTTGAAGCCTTGCCATTATTAGTATTTGGCCTGCTATTTTCTTGGTTACTGGCGCCAGAAGCATTGTCGTGGTTGGTCGTTGGCGCGATCGCCGTTGGAGTGGTGGTTATTCAGTGGTGGGTTGGTCAAAGTGCCCAACAAACTTTTCTCGGTGCATATGACATCACTCATGGTCTTCGCAGTCAGCTACTGAACGATATTCGCAAGCAGCCGCTCTCTGCGTTGAGAGGGAAGCGCTTAGGCGATAAGATGAAAATTTTGACTGCAGATCTTAAGCAGTTTGAAGATATATTCAGCCACTTGTTAGCCGATTTTATCTCAGCATGGGTGGTTCCGTTAGCCATGTTGGTTGTGATTAGCGTTATACATCCTTTACTAGGCTTGGTTACCTTGGGGATACTCGTTGTCGCCGTCGTGGTCTTAATTCTCGCTGAGAAAACGTTCAGCAAGCGGGCAAGAGACCATCATCGCATGAATAGTGAAGTCTCAAGTCGGTTGCTTGAATATGTTGATTGCTTACCTATGTTGCGTGGTTTTGGTCAAAGTGAGCGTCTCGCCGAACCTTTGTGTCAAAAGATCGAGGCGCAACGAGCAGCCGGTCTTGGGTTAGAGTGGGCTGGTGGAACGGGGGTCTTGGGGGCCACATTTATTACCGAACTTGCGCTAGTAGCAAACCTAGGGTTGGCGAGTGTGTATTTGCACTCCAATCAGCTGACTTGGCCTGAGTGTATAGTGGTGATTGTAGCCAGTGTCATTTGTATCCGCCCTTTAACGCGGATGACGGTCTATGCTGCTTTACTTCGCTATATGCTTAACGCGGCTGATCGCCTATTAGCGCTCGCTCAGATGCCCCAACAGACCGTTAAAGGTAGTGCCCCTGTTGGTCATGATATCGTGATTGATAACATGCACCTTGCCATAGATGGACAGAAAATACTCAATGGCGTCATTGTTTCAATAGCGCAAGGAGATCGCGTCGCTTTTGTTGGTCAAAGTGGAGCCGGTAAGTCGAGTCTGCTGGATGTGATTGCTGCTTTTCATATTCCGACTCTAGGAACAGTGAAAATTGGTGGGCTTAGCCTTGACGAAGTGGGAACGCATCACTGGTATAAATTGATCTCCTATGTGACGCAAGACGTTCAGTTGTTAGGCGGCAGTTTGCGCGATAACTTATTGCTCGCTAAACCCAAAGCAAGCAGTGAAGAGTTACAACGAGCGATTGATGCGAGTGGGCTAACGTCATTGGTTGCGGGTCTACCACAAGGCTTAGACAGTCCGATTGGCGAGAACGGCAATCAGTTGTCAGGAGGCGAGCGGCAGAGAGTATCCATAGCTCGAGCTTTGCTGCATGATGCGCCAATTCTGCTTTTAGATGAAATAACCTCAGCGTTAGATGAAACCACTCAAAATGAGGTGTTAGGGGCGATAACCCAGTTATCTAAAGGTAAGACAGTGATTATGGTTGCTCACCGCTTAGAAACAGTCCAAGACGTTGATACGATATACTATTTAGAGCAAGGTAAAATTACCGATCATGGTGCCCATAGTACGTTACTCGCCAAAAAAGGGCGCTACCAAGAGTTGTGGCAAGCGGGTCGAACGGGCTAAAGACAATTCGTCCTCAATGTGTAAACACATTTCAGGACAACACAACCAAGTAATAAAAGCCTTGCTAATAAGTAGCAAGGCTTTTATCTGTGGGTTTACCCTTTATGCCATGGGGTACTTGAAGGGCCCAGTATGGCTTTTTTATCTATTTTTCCTACCGCGGTTTTCGGTAATCTTGAGACCAGAATCAACTCATCAGGTAGTTTAAATGTGGCTAGGTTCTGTCCAATGAGAAATTGACGCAGATCTTGAAGAGTTATGGCAGCGCCGCGTCCCACCACGGCAACGCCGATACGTTCACCAACATGGGGATCCGGAACGGCAACCACAGCCACTTGAGTTATATAGGGATGGGCCAATAATTGCTCTTCAATTTCGTCGGCGGCAATGCATTCACCAGCTCGATTTATTATATCTTTAATGCGGCCGGTGACAGTAAGGTATCCCTCGGCATTTATACGAACTTTGTCGCCACTACAATAAAAACCCTCTTCAGTAAACGAACGAGCATTGTGTTCTGAGGCACGATAGTAACCGCTTAGAGTGTAAGGGCCTCGAGTTAACAACTCGCCTTCTTCTCCTGGCGCGACATCATTGCCGTCGTTATCGACAATGCGTATTTCATCCCACGAGCTAACCGGCTTACCTTGCATAGAGGCGATAACCTCTGGTGGATCGGTTAAGCGGGTGCACGCGATCAAACCTTCAGCCATACCAAAGACCTGCTGTAATGCACCAGAAAAGGCAGTTTGCATTTCAATTGCGTTATTGTAAGCAAGTTTAGAACCGCCGACTTGGATGCGTTTAAGACTGGTTAAATTAGCCTCTTCCCACTGGGTGGCCTCTGTCCACAGTTGCGCGAGTGCGGGTACCAGAGCGGTGGCGGTTACGCCATACTGCTCGATTAGTTCAAAGCAGTGATCAGGGCTCGCCAACTGGGTAAAGATGACTTCTCCCCCTAACGACAGAGTCCCCAAGAAACCCGGGCAGCCGAGGGGGAAGTTATGTGCGGCTGGCAACACCACAAGGTAGATCTCTTTCTCTGTCACTTCGCTAGCATCGCAGCAGCAACGAATATTGTAGAGATAATCGTTGTGTGTTCTGGGAATCAGTTTAGGCAGCCCGGTTGTTCCTCCTGACACTAAAAACAGTGCAGGTGTTTCTGGGTTGACGATGGCAGGGTTAAAAGTCTGTATAGCCACACAAGGCAAGGTGTAAGGCTGAGTGATTTGATCAACCAAGTAGAGTTTGAGAGCGGGTTGTTTTTGCAGAGCATCTATCATCTGCTGGCCACTTAGGCCCTCGCCAATATAACCTTTCGCGCTTGATATATGCATAAAGTGCTCTATCTCAACTAAGCCATGTGCCGGTAGCGCCATGACCGGAATGATGCCCACGCGCAATAAGCCAAACAGGGTAACGGCAAACTGGCAAGAGTTAGATAGTTGCATCACGATGTGATCCCCAGATGTCCAGCCTTGTGATAGCAGCCCAGCCGCCACTTGATCGGCTTGAGTCACTAACGCGCTATAAGTTAGTGTCTCTTTGTCATCCCTAACTGCAAGACGATTATCGAACTCAGGGAGTTGGCGCCACAATAAGTGCCACAAGGGCAAGTTCTCCCAAATTCCTGCTTGTGCGTACTGCTGTTTTAGATCAGGGCTACCCTGCGCTGTTTCACCGAAAGATGTCATACTTCCACCTCTAGGTTGTCTTGAGTATTGGTCGACTGTTTGTCTTCTAGTGAGGTTTCAAAAATCAGATGGTCAAGGACGCAAGCCATCTTTTCACAGGTTTCTTGCCACTCTCTATCTGGTGTCGATAGACTGATGATGCCAGCGCCCGCTTGCAGCATTGATATTGAATGACGGTTATAGGCTGCGCGTAACACCAACGCAGCATCAAAAAAACCATCCTGATCTGCAATTAAGACACTGCCGCTGTAGAGTCCACGACTTGTTGGTTCATAGCGAGTAATCGCCTCAATGGCTTCACGCTTTGGTATTCCTGAGGCAGTGATGGCTGGAAATAGAACCTTAAAGGCACTCCAAGCCGATTTATCTTGCGCGAGTTGCCCTGTTACTCGTGAAGCCAAGTGTTGTACGCTACCGCGCTCGGAGACTTCCATAAACTGTGCAACATTGACGGTTTTTTGATCACACACTTGTTCAAGTTCCTCAATCGCCAATTTGACCGATGTTGCGTGTTCGGCAATTTCTTTCGGATCTGTAGTTAGTTCCTTTTTTAAACGCTCGGCTTCTATGGGGTCGGCGGGTAAGAACCGAGTCCCCGCCAAAGGTTGAGTACTTAAGTGACCGAGTTTATCGACTTCAAGGACGGTTTCAGGTGAAAAGCCAAATGCTTCAAGCTCTCCCAACTTAAGTAAGAAAGAGCGGGCTGGTGTATTTTGGCGGCGCCCAGAGATGAAGCTGAGACGAATATCGATAGCTGCGGGAAGGGCAGCACAGCGTGACAAGATAACCTTTTTGTAGTCGTCGGCGACGATTTCTTTTACTGCCGCGGCAACTATGGCTTGGTAGTCGTGTTGAATTTGCTCATGGTTGATGATGTCAGCTTGCGTCAATGGCGCTATCGGTTGCGAGAGAGATAAAGGTGTAGCGACTTCTGTTATTACTCGCTCTATTTGAGGCAAGAATGATGGGTCGACTGTGCGTATTACGGTTTGATCATTTGTCACACGAATGTCGTGCTGAGCGATGAACAACTCGAGTAGGTTGCGATGTGCCATTTTATGTGAAAGCTGGTGAGCAAAATGACTGAATTCAAAATCAACACGGCCAAATACGCGCCAGCCATCCCATGGCAGTGCTTGGGTAGCTTGATGAATAGCATCACAGAGACCCTTGGGGTTAGGTTGGTCAACCTTGCCAGCAAAGTTTGTGATCCTACCTTGCGTATCGACTGTCAGCTGTTGCAATTTGTTGATGCCGATAGCCCACTCCCCGTTATGCTCATACACCACATAGTCATGGCAAAACTCAGCTCCGCTTAGCGTAGTAGCTAAGATTTGAGGGTCACACTGATGGGTAATGGTGTGAGTGTGGTATTGAGTGAAGGCAGGCTTAGCCATAATGATGTTCTCCAAATGGGTTACGAGATGCGCGAGAGGCATCAAGAGTGTGGTTTATCACGCTCTGAATAAATAGCGATGGTTGATCTGTAATGTAAAAATGATCGCCGGGAAGGCTTGAAATTGATGTCATTTCTGGGCGTGTATGCCACTCTTGCCACGCTACTACTTCGCTAGACCACGCCTCGGGGTCTTGCTCTCCAAATAGCAGTGTGCAGGGAATATGGGATAATTTTGCCCCACTTCCTTGAAGCGTCAGATAGGCTTCTGTCGCGGCGAAATCTGCTCTGAGCATAGGTAAAAAGAGCTCGAGTAACTCAGGGTGCTCTTTAAGCACAGGACTACCGCTACCAATTTCAACTAACTGTTCGACAAAATCGTCGTCGTTAAGGTGACTCAGTGTCCGTCTGCTTTTTAGGTGAGGGGCATGACAGCCAGACAAAACCAGTTGCGACACTGGCGTCGATTTTCCGTAGTGTTCTTCAAAATGATTACACACTTCAAAGGCGACTTGCGCTCCCATGCTATGTCCGCAAATTCGTAGGCGTAGAGAGCGGTTTTGTGGCGTGGAAGCGATCCACTTCATCAGAGTGTCAAATAGATCGCAAGCGATCTCCGAGATGCTTGCTAAGGCGTGCTCTTTCATACGTTGGTCACGCCCTGGATAGGTTGCCAGAAGGATGAGGCTGTTCATCGGTAACTCCTGCT
Source organism: Vibrio profundi (assembly GCF_043642225.1). Taxonomy (GTDB): domain Bacteria; phylum Pseudomonadota; class Gammaproteobacteria; order Enterobacterales; family Vibrionaceae; genus Vibrio; species Vibrio profundi_A. Next base: position 8,798 of record NZ_JBHZSF010000020.1, read on the forward strand.
GTGGTAAAGAGTTCCAACTGCTGAAAGCGCTGTGACTTCCGCCTGCGAAGGGGCAGAGAACCCACAGTTCATCAACGCGGTTTCCCCGCTGGCATAAGGGTTTGAATGAGATGGGTGCTTTTGGCTCAAGAGCGTTGTTCGTTGTGGAATATGAACCGAGCAGAGCTCGCATATCACCCAGAGTGGTTTGCTGGTAAAGCTGTTTGAGGCTGACCTTGCATCCTAATCGTCTAAACTGACTCACCATACGCATTAGAAACATGGAATCTACACCCAGAGCGAACATGTTGTCTTCGTCATTGAGTGTGGAGTGGGAGAGGGCGTAAGTGTCGCAGAGCGCCTGTTCAAACTGGGCAATTAAATCAGTGTTTTTGGACATAATGGCAATCATTACTTTAATGAATTTTGGGTAAAGCCTCCCTATGCCACACCGATAGATGTGACCGACTTGAGAGGGTAAATGTGCCCACCTGAAACGATGGGCGATACAGAGTTAAATGGTGTCGGGTTGGGGTGATGACCTTGGTATTGAAATGCGAAGTAGGCCTAGCCCGAAAGCCGTTACCGAAGCAATAATCGCAATGGCGTAGTGAACGGAATAACCCAATGTGGCAATGACACTGCCGCTGATAAGAGCCATAACGATGGCAACGGCCATATCTGTTGACTGGAATAGGGTAAAATCGACGCCTGCTTGTTTGCCATAGGCCCAGCCCATCATCAATGTATAGAGGGCGACAAACTTTGCGGCGGCGACAGCGGAGCTCAGTACAAATAGGATTTGCAACCCTATTGTTCCGCTGAAGAGAGCTAAAGTATCAAGGTAGAAACCAGAAAAAATCACCGCCTCTAGACCTAAGCAAGCGAGTAACATAGTGCGTGGAGATAAGCGCTTCATCAACACTGCGCTAACAAGTACACCGAACAGCCCAGTGAGCGCACCACCTCCAGCCGCGAGCAAACCAAGGTCTGTCAATTGTAGCCCCTGATCAATAAGGTAAGGCATTAACATTGACTGAACGCCTCGCGTTCCTATTTGGCATAGCACTACCATCAGTAATCCAAAACGCACGCTGGGGCTATTCCACGCTCGACGCAAAGAAGGGCGCTGCTCAGAAGGGATTTCGGCTGAAGATAGGTTTCTCTTCAACAATATACCAGTTGGCAATGACATTAAAACAATCAGTGCCATCAAGACAAACAGTGCGGTTTGCCACTGATATGCCCCCATCAAATAGATGAAAAGACCGCCGCCAAATAGAGCGCCAATATAGGCACCGCCGACTTGCATGGTATTGCCTAAGTGACGGTTGCGTTTGGGTAATTGATCGACCGCTAAGCCATCGGTACTGATATCGGCAACTGTCGAAAGCAAAGCCAATGAAAATACACCAGCGAATAAAAGAGTAGGTTGTGTTATTGCTGAACTAAGAGCCAACCCCGCGAGGATCAACAAGATTGCCAATTGAGCAAGCCCAATGAGTCGACCATGGCTGATAAACCCGTTGCGTTTTCGTCTCGCTTCAATGTATGGCGCCCAAAGGAACTTGAACGCCCATGGCAGCATTGCTAAATAGAACAAGCCGATTTGGGAAGTCGAAATACCTTCAGAGCGCAACACTGCAGGTAAACCCTGCAGTGTAAACATCCCAACAAGGCTTTGTATCGTGTAAACGCCAGCAAGAATGGCGAGTAGAGGCTTAACACCTAGCGTTAATTGAGAAGTGTTCATGAGATTACCACTCTAGCTTCATATTTACACCCACCTCGCGTTCTGAACCGTAGTTGTTGAAACGCGTGTTGCTAAAGCTGTAGGCATAAGTGGTGTACTCTTTGTCGGTTAAGTTGTTACTAAACACTCGAAAAGAGATGTTGTCATTCATCGCATATTGAACTGCTAAGTCGATAAGTGTGTAACCGTCTTGCGCTAGAGTATTGCTTTCGTCAAAGAATATTTTAGATGTGTAGCGTGCATTGGTGGCGATAGACAATTCTCCATCTAGCCATGATTGTGGTAGGTAGTATTCGATACCTGCCACTGCCGTTGTATTAGGTGCATAGGGTAGTGTTTTACCTTCAATACCATCATTGCCCGATTCGAACTTAGACTGGCCAAATGTTGCGCCCAGTGTCAGAGTCAAATCATCGGTAGGGTAGTAAGCGAGATCAAGCTCAACGCCTTGGCTTTGGGCATCGCCCATGTTTCTAAGAACTTGACTACCTGGATTTCCAGTGTAGAGCTGAATATCTTTAGTGTCGATCCAGTACAGAGCCCCACTGAACCGAACAGTGTTTTCGGCTAAGTTAGTTCGCCATCCCAATTCACCATTGAGGGACTTTTCTGCTGAATAGCCATCTTTATCGCCAGAACTTCGTGGTACAGGGCTAAAACCGCCAGGTCGGTAGCCACTGGCTAATGAGGCAAATACTCTTGAGTCTTGGTTAATTTGCCAACCTATTGCCGCTTTTGGAGAGATAACGTTTTCGGACTTATCTGATTGATAGCTGTCAATCATCCATGCTGAGTTTCCACCAAAATCTGATTCAGAGGAAAAACGTGATGCGCGCACCCCACCTGTTAAATCGATAGTATCTGTCATGGCATAAGTCATTTGACCAAACAAGGCATAAGTTTGGGTCTTAATATCGTTTTGTGCTCCCGCACTGACATCAAAATTTCGATGCTCATAGTACCCGCCAACCAAAGCGGAAAGATCATCACTGAACTGGGTGTTAGCGCGCACTTCCTGACTGAAGGTGTTCTGATCTTCAACCCATTTACCGCCGATATATTCACGATCCACATTACGGTTTTGGTAAGCGGTAATACTGGTTAATTGGGTTGCGCCTAGGTCGTAGTCTATATGCAGCGCATAGCTATTGACGACTCGCTTAAGCTTAGGAATGTTTTGGCTGGTGGCTCGCTTGTCATATTCTTGTTGGGTCAAATACCACTCTTCATGGCTATCTAGATGCGCAGAAGAGACAGAAAATGTCACAGCGAGAGGGGACTGCTGAGGTAGATAGTGGAATCGAGCTGTACCGCTAAAGTCTTTGCTGTCGTTAGCGTCATCGGTGTTGCTAGGAATATGGCGAATATTACCTTCGTCTTTTAATGATCGAATTGCTATATCGGCATAAGTTGAATCGCTTATCGCGACTGCCGCTGAAGCATCAAGTTGTTTGCTTCGATTGCTGTAAGTGACACCACCAGACGCGAGGTTTTGATCGGTTGCCTTCTTGGTGATGATATTAATGATGCCGCCCTGAGCATTGCCACCATATAGCGTGCCTTGCGGCCCTCTAAGCAGCTCTACCTGTTCTACGTTGAGTAACTGCTGGGTTAGAAATGCACTATCTTGCAATACGCCATCGACATAGATGCTAATGGTAGGAGAATAGTAATCAGGTGAACTCACGCCCCGTATGGTGGTGTTGGCATAAGTACGGTTACCTCGGGTTTGAATCATTAGGCCAGGGAAGGCTTTTTCTAAGTCCTTAACTTCATGGATTCCTGCTTTCTCAAGCTCTTCTCCTGTTTTGATGAGCACTGAGCTATCAACCCGTTGTAACGAAATGTTCTGCTTGGTTGCTTCGATAATCATAACTTCTGGATTATGTTCATCTGCATTGACAGCAGGGCTCAAGGCTGCAGTTAAGATAGCGAGTGAAAGTGGACAGAGCGAGAAACTGTTCCTGTACATCTTACGGGATCCTTCTATTGTCGATTCTAGAGTCTATGGTGCAAATCTCCGCGCTATAGTGCTAACTCAATCAGGGGAAAAAAATGCGCGAATGGACGTTTTCTTTGTTAAGTAGGGGACTTGCTACAACGTATTTATCCGTGGAGTTGTCACTTGCCAGAGGAGGTAATGCGGTAAAGAGAGGACTCCGGTGATGAGAGATATGCGGAGGGCGCGCAACCAAATTCTTTTTTAAATGCAGCGGCAAAATGGCCGTGATTGGCATAACCCACTTCTTGCGCTATATGCGAGATGGACAAAGTACTACCACTGAGCAGTTCTGCCGCTCTAGCCATACGTTGCTGAACAATGTATTGATGAACGGTAGTGTTAAGCTGTTTGCGAAACCACTGCTTGAGCGAAGTTTCATTGATACCAATTCGGTGAGCTAACTGTGTAATAGTCGGCGGCAGGATGTATTCTTTGTCTAAGATTTCGATTGCCTTTTCGAGATTATTGCAACTGCTGAACCGCGTACGTGGTGTTCCTTGATCCGCAATTAAGTAGCGAGTGGCATCCGTTATAAAGGCATACGATAAATGGTGATGTAAGGGGCCATGTGATACGGAGGGTGAAGATAGGCGAGTAGCAAAGCGGGTAAATACCTCTGTCGCTGGCTTCATGATCAACAGCGGCTCTCTACGCTGAAGCTTAGCTTGAACATCAGAGCCAATTTGCATCACATCAAGATATTCCATCAAGACGGCTCTCGGCATTTGAAGTGCAAACAGTCGGGTCTCTTGTGGCTGATAGCGACACATTCCCGTTCGTGCATCTGAATAGCATAAGGCTAATGTGTGACTAGGAAGTATGCGAGATGTCGCTAAGCTATCGATGTGATAGTAAACCGCATTGTCCATATTGAGCATAATGGTGACCGAATCATATTCCGTTTTATCTGGCGTATCTAACTGAGTTGGAGAGCAGAAATTGCCATGAAATTCACTCAATATGATGTGATCATTGAGTTGGTTGCATCTGAGAGAAAATTCACATCTCGGGTGCTTAAACTCAATGTTGCCATTAGTCTGGAGGGACTCCTCTATGAGATCTAAATGGAATGGAAGACGATAGTAAGCCATAAATCATATAATAAAACATATCAATAATGAGAAGTATTATCATTCATGGCTTGCTATGTCCATTTTTGCGTTAATGCAATTACATCAAACCGCCCACAGCGCGTTGGGCGCGTTGATTTAGTTACTCAGCTCGCTGACGGAACTTACGGTATTGCAGAGGGTTTTGACCAAAGTGTTGTTTAAACAGTTTGGTAAAGTGCGATGGGCTGGAGTAACCGACTTGGTAAACGATATCTATAATGGGTTGATCGGTGAACTCTAACTCTTTTGCCGCTTTATCCATTCGAGTCTGCTGTAGACGTTTGGAGAATGTGGTGTCGAATAGTAGCTTGAAACCGCGTTTAAAGCTGGTTTCATTGGTACCCACTTCTCTACATAGCTCAGCAATACTCCAGTTTTTTTCTGGCTTAGCCTCTATTAGAGTATGCGCTTTACGGATTTTGTTCAGGGTGCGACTAGATAAACATGCGCATTCATCTGCCTTTCCATTGGGCTGAACCATTTCTAACTGGTTGAGCAATTTTGACAAACATTGGTAAGCTTGAGACACGGTATACAAGTGAGTTGTCGCATCAGTTGAGTGAGAGCTATCACTGACATCTAGTTGGCTAAGAAAGCGCTGAATGTCAAAGCTGGTGTCAAATACCCACGGACGATTTTCAGCTAAAAGCTCAAGAGTGTGATGTTTGAGCCCCTGTTGGATCTGCTGATAAATTTTACCTAAATAATGGCATTCAAATCGAATGTCAGCGATCTCAACATAGCTATCTTCGCTGCTTGTAAAGACGTCATTAAATTTATTGGTAGATAATATTAACACGCTTTTGTCCCGCTCAAGCTCTAGCGGTTGATCTTGGCCATTGTGCCAAAGCAAGCGTTCGCCATGCACAACGGTTAATATACGCAGGCAGCAAGTGGGTTTCTCTGGTTGCGCGTCATAGGCGGTGCAGCCTCCATATCCAGACAGTGTATGAATTTGGCACCCCAAGCATCCGCCGTAAGAGTGACAGGTTGGTTTTATTGGTGAACGTAAAGCTTTGTGGGGTGTGCACGGCGTTGTCGCACCAGAGCAAATAGATTGAAACTTTAAATCAACGCAGTTCATAGTTGTTACCTTTCAATACGGCTTAGTTGGCGAATGCACACATGTTTCGTTGAAGTATTGAGAAGAAGGCCACACGTTAAAATGTTCATTTCCATGCGTCGTCTCGTATTATTATTTTCTTTTTCTTTTTCTTTTTCTTTTTCTTTTTCTTTTTCTTTTTCTTTTTCTTTTTCTTTTTCTTCTTCTTCTTCTTGGGCTCGTATTATCAGTGCTCTAAATGAGAGTCTCATTCTGTTGAGACGCTCGGTTTTTGTCTACTCGGATCGGAAGTCATTTACCCTTTGTTTACACCCAATTTGAGTAGTCTTTTCCCATTAATCGTTATTTTTTAAGTCGCTTTAAGCTAAATAGCATTAGGCAATTGTGGGTTGGTGACGCTTGTTTTTCTCTAGACATGCACGGTGTAAAATACGCAGTAAATCAACACTGTCTTGCCAGCCTAAACACTCATCGGTGATCGATTGACCGTAGTTAAGTGGTTTTTGATCGCTAGATTGCTGCCCGCCTTGAAGAAAGCTCACACACATGATCCCTACGATCTTGTCATCACCGGCTTGAATGTGTGGTTTCGTGTAGTTGGGCGAGTCTCCTCCACGTAGTATCAAATGACCGTATTGGTTCCCTGGAGAATGGATGACAACGTGACAACCCTCGCAATTGCATTGAATTAGTGATTGCGGCCTACGCGAGGCATGAATAGCGTCAATGGCATGATCAATATTGCCATTGGTACTGTTTTTAAAGCTCACCGCGGTAGCGCCCCGACACCAATTGGCGATGTGGTTGGGACTCTGTTGTTCTGGCACCAATTGCGCCCCAACAGATCATATCAGCAAGGTAAGGTGTAAAGTTGGGATCTAAAAATTCAGTTGCGGTAGGCACATGGAGATCGAGAATCGAATTGAGCAGTTGACGACTGAGTGTAATTCCTTTGGCGATATTGTGTTGTCCATCGAGATCAGGGTCGATGCCAAAACCTTTCCAACCAAAACGCGTGCGAGCAATGCGAGGTTTTTCAAAATAGGTCCGCATGACAATTTTGAGTGTATCGGCAAACTCATGTTGGATTGTGGCGAGCTTTCCAGCGTAGTCTGCAATAGGGTCATGAATAGAACAAAGTCGTTGCGCGCCTTCAAGTACATCGTGTTCCTGCTGGATCTTGTATCGAGAGAGACCACCTTTTCTAGTACGATCTTGCTGGTCATGGGAATCACTACTGTTATTTGATATGAACAATAACATACATAAAGTTATTGTTTTTTATGAATAAATTATAATAATTGATTTTATGTATGCTGTTTTTTAGTCGATATAAGTTGGCAGGGACTCGGTAAGCCGAAAGGTCGATCCGAAACATAAAAGTCATAGGAAGCACTGCAAAAATCAATATCTCTACTCTTTTTTACCTGCGTATCTTTATGCTTTTTCTTTTAATCTAACGACTACGGTACGGGCGCGATCCGATCACAGTAGCTTGATATGAAGACAATGGACTGATGAGAGCGTTGAAATGAGTCATGGTTGTAGGGGCTTACAGCAGCGCCCGAACGTTTCATTGGCGATTGGAACCTATCTCATACCATGCTTTAGAGCTTGGATCTCTGTGAGCAAGTGCATGGGTAAGCAACGGATCGTGAGTACCTTTTTAAGCACATATCCACTAATTAGACTCGCGTCTTCAGGGAACAATACCTCAATTTCTTATTAACGCTTTTATCTAAACCTACCCCTAATTATAAATTAAGAATTAATAATTTTAAGTTGCTCGAAAAAGACTCTAGCTTATGCCTTTTAATATCTCGAAACAGGCTGATATCAATGGACAAAGACAACAATAAAGGGTTGACGAGAGATCAACTTAAGCGTTTTCACCAAGATGGGTATTTGGGACCCTTACCGAGGTTCGCAGATGTTGAATTAATTCAAGATGTTTTGACTCAAGTGAGGGGGATAATTCAAAGCCCAAAGCCTCACCCTTTGTATGGTCGTTATTCCGTTAGAGATTGGCATTTAGTGTCGGAGGACATTAAAGAGTTGAGTACGAATTCAGCTTTGATCGCATCGCTAGAGTCTTTAATTGGAGTCGATTTAGCGCTTTGGCGGTCAAAAATTTTTCACAAGAAACCTGGAGAGAACGGAACTGGGTGGCATCAAGAGTGGGGAGATTTCGATGGTGAAGAAATTGGTAACAACAAGCCTAGTTTAAGACCAGCACAAGAAAGACGAGATTGTTGGTGGAATTTAACGGTGTGGGTCGCTCTTACTGACGTTGAACTAGATTGCGCGCCGTTGCGCTTCATTCGTGGTTCACATAAAAAACAATACCCTAAAACGATGGTTCCGATGACTGAATCTGAGTTTTGGCATGATCCATTTATTGACTGTAAAACAATCGAAGATCTTGTCGAACGGGCGAATAACGACACACTAGTATTGGACGTTGATACCAGTGGGCTTTTTGAAAGTTATCAAATTAGTGGTAAGTCATTCGATGATGTTAAAGCCTATGTTCGTTCTGAATTCGAAAAACTACCTGCAAAAAAAACATTGGGTGTAGACGAGAGCCAAGAAGACATAGTGACGCTCCCTATGAAAAAGGGAGAATATGTTATTTTCACAGAAAGAACGATGCATGGATCCCTTCCCAATACATCCACTAATGACCGGTTTGCTATTAATTTTAGAGTGACGACCACGGATACGGAAATTTATCCTTTTCGACATCTGGGTGATTTTATTGATGGTTCAAATATCGATATCGCAGAACATTCGAGTTTACTGATCTCAGGTAGAGATCTGTCTAAAGCACGCAACAATTACACGTGAGAGGGGAGGCTAGAAATTGATTATTAATAAACAAATGCATGATTTGAATATTCTGAATGATGCTTCTGCCTTACTTGGATGTTCGACTTCTAAAGAACTCTATCAAAAATTACACGCTCTAATAGAACGACATGACACTGTGAGAGTGAAGACAGGGATAAATCTTGTAGCAGCAGAAGCTCCTATGAGTTTACAAGCTCGGCGGCTACTAAGTTGCGACTTGGGATCTAGAGCCTCAGGCGGCTCTATTGGACGAAACAACCGTTTTTTTACAGGGCTTGATCAAGCCGATGAAATAGAGGCGCTTTGCATTGTATTACTTAAAGATTTATTTGAATGTCATCATGCAGACCCTAGGCTTCTAGGAGGACTTCATGCTAATACGGTTGTCTACGCAGCTCTCAAAAACTATTTCAAAGTATCAGACATGTTTACCCTCAATACATTTTATGGTGGTAACTCTAGCAACCATAGCTTAGGTCCCCCTGGGATCTTGAACTACTCTATTTCCGACCTACCCGTTGCGCCGAGTACTCTCGAAATTGATTTGAATGCGTTTGAGTATATGGCGAAGCTGAGACAACCGAAATTAGTTAGTTTAGGCGCCGGTCTTAACCTTTTTCCTTTTCCCGTAAAAGAGATAAAAGACATTATTTCTCGTTGGGGAGGGATGTTACTTTTTGATGGTTCGCATCAAGCCGGGCTGATTGCAGGTGGAGTTTATCCAAATCCCTTATCTTTTGGAGCTGATATTTATACAGCATCGACAGGAAAAACATTCAGTGGTCCGCAGGGAGGGGTAATTTGCTGGAACTCGGAAAAATTCTCCTCTCCGATTAGTACCACTATATTCCCAGTACTCACTGGTTCACATCAGCTTAATCGAATTGCGGCCCTGACTGTCTCATGCTTAGAATTAAAAGAGTATGGTCCAGAATACATGGCGCAGGGGATCCTTAATGCTAAGTTACTTGCTCATCACTTACAGGCGCAGGGAATAGATTTGCTCTGTTCTGATGAGGGCTTTACTCAAACTCATCAAATTATTGTCAAGTGGAGTCAAGTAGAAGGCGCGCGCTTAGCTTGTTATCGTTTAGCTGAGGTAGGGATTTTTGCTAATGCAGTTGCACTCCCTAAAGATAAAGAACTGCTATCGGGGATACGCTTTGGTGCAACAGAGATTACTCGATTAGGGATAACAAAAAGTCAAATTGTCGTTTTAGCTGAGGTGATAGCAGGTGTTCTACAAGGTCATTACAATTTAAAGGAAGCGAGCAATGTAGTGAGTCAGCTAGCTTCAACATTTTCTGACTTTAAGTATAGCTTGGAGGATGAATAATGACTTCTAATACTGAATTGTTTACCTACTTCATTGTTACCTTGTTATATGCGTTCATGCCAGGACCAGCGATGCTTTATAGTATTGCTCAAGCTGTGTCGGGCGGGAAGAAAGTAGGGATCATGGCCGTTTTCGGTCTTCATATAGGTGGGTATTTTCATGTGCTTTTAGCTGTAGTAGGTTTGTCCTCGGTGCTTTTAGCTAATCCTACTCTCTATTCCGTCATTCAAAAGTTGGGCGCTTTTTACCTCGTTTGGTTGGGTTTTCAACGTATCTATCTAACTAAAACGTTCCGGGTGACTTCTTGTGAAACTAATATATCTCCTAAAAGAACTTTCATTGAAAGTGTCATTGTCGACGTTCTGAATCCGAAAGCTGCAATTTTTTATCTCGCTTTTCTTCCACAATTTGTAAACGAAGTAGCAAGTATTGCTATTTGGTTGCAATTGCTCATTTTGGGCGTTCTAACTAATTTAATGTTTAGTAGCGCGGATCTTTTAAGTGTTTTGATGGCGAGCCACCTACAAAATAGGTTGAAAGAAAGAAGTAACTGGGTCGATTTTTTCTCAAGGTGGTCTGGAAGTATTTTTATACTGTTGGGTGTTATGGCCTTGATAAACTCTTCGTAAAGATGAGAGGGTATGTTGAGTCACTGCTCGGTCTAAGTTGAAATTTTTTGGAACTGAATACGCAATTGAATCTTTCACCATTGTCATACCATTAATCTAAACAGATTCACCGCGCTTGCTATTTAGGTTACTTGACTCGTCTTTTTAATACCTATAGACGATAATCATACACACTCCTTGAGTTGGGCATTGGTCTACGCCTATCTAACTGGCGCCTGAATTTGGTTAGGTTGTTTAAGCTGTCCTGCGCCCATCGGTGGCGTTTTCAGTAGTAAGAGCAGCCGACTTTCACAATGTTACGATGCGCGTCTCTTTAAAGTATGGGGGACTGATCTTTGAAACATTGCAATCTCAACGCAATCAGCATCCCTGGAATGGGTTCATATAACAATGTGCGAATACACCGTAAACGCACACTAGTACATACCTGATTTGGTGAATTTATAGACACAACATAGGTAGAATTCAGTGAAGCGGGCCTATTTTTGAATGGAGGAGTGCTTTAAAACAGGCATATACTTTCTGCAAGAATCATAACCTTTCAAAACTTTTTAACTCAATAAGATTTTCTAGTAGCGAGAAATAATTAGCTTGATTGTTTCTTTTTAAGTTCAATTACTACTTTGAATTACAGAGACACGATTATTGGTGCGAGCAGTTTTTTAAATCGTCACAATATTAGGGACCTTATTCGATTTTTGATGGGTAAAGTATGCCAACGCTCGCGTGATATACGGGGGTGAAGGCAAAAACTAGTAATACTGGTTATTAGTGTCAATACTGTAGTAATAGAATTGATGGCAGTCAGTGCAATGAAAATTTTGAAAGCTCCATTGAATGTCCATATGGCACTCTGGTTCAGTATACTCACAGTATTTGTAGGTGGTGTCCTCATTGGAGTCAGTGAGTATCATGCTCAACGTATACTGAAAAACACGGCTGTTGAGCTGAGTAATGAAAGCCGACAAAAGCTTGAAATGATGTTTAAGCTAGGGATCGCGCCAGTGCTCAACACCCTTAACATGGTGGCATCAAGTACACTTATTGAACATGAAGCTCTACCCGAGCAAGAAGCACAATGGCTCAAAGCTCTGTACTATGTCTTTAAAAGAAACCCTTCTATTACTTCAATTTATTATACGTCAGATAGTGGTTCGTTTACTCTTATACGTCCTATCGTAACCAAAGAAGAGCGAGAACGGTTGCTTGCCCCCTCTGGCGCCTCTTTAATGCTCAGTCAGACTAGTAAAACTGGAGAACGAGAGCGTCTCTTTTTTGATGATGAGTTCAATCATGTTTATCGAGAAATTAGTCAAAAAGGTGCTTTTGTCCCTCGGAGTCGACCTTGGTTCATTCCTAAGGGGGAAGGGGGCTCCGGAAATATTCAATTGACAGAGCCGTATCTGTTTTTCAGTTTGAAAGCGTATGGTGTAACTTTGTCACGCCGCAGTGACCAAGGGAATCATGTGGTGGCGGCTGATTTTACGCTTGCCACTTTATCTAAACAAATCCGTAGAATTGCCCACACACCAGATACCCAGTTAATGCTACTTGATAAAAATCTTAACGTATTGGCTTATAGTGGTGATGAACAGTTAATAGGGAGTGAAGCCGTTAACGCCAGTGATGATCACATTTCAATTTTCAGTGGGTTTATTGAACATGTCGATTCTGCTCAGGTAGAGCATATCACTTGGAAAGGAGAAAGTTGGGTCAGAACCCTGACCCCGGTCATACTAACGGATACTTTGACCCTATTTTTGGCAGAAGCTACTCCTCAGCAAGCACTATTAAGCGAAGTTTTAGCAATACGTGATCAGCAAGTTATTACCTCACTTTTCTTACTTATTGCATGTTTTTTATTGGTTTGGCATATTTCGAAATATCTAGCTCGCCCACTCGTCAACTTATCCTTTCTTACTCAAGATATAAGCCAATTCAACTTTAAAAAAACAAATTATCCGACGAGCTCAGTTAATGAATTAGACGAATTATCTCAGTCTATTCAAATCATGGAACATACCATTTATGACTTATTATTATTGTTGAACGAAACTGCGGAACATACTGAACTCTCTCAACTAGCTAAAAGTTTGATCGCACAGACTTTCAAAATCACTAATAGTCCACATATTGCATTATTCACATTTCAAGACAAAAAAGACGACCATGACATTCAACTCTCCCTTGAGCAAAAATATGAAGGCTCTGAAATTGATTTTGATATCAAAGAAAAATTAGAAGCTGATAGGACACTTGTAGAACAATTGGGACAAAATGAAATTGTGGTGCTGACTTCAGCTAATGCCCCCAACTATTGGTATGTCTTTCCGAGTTTAAACAGAGATAAGCAGCTTACAGCGTTATTGATCGTTGGGTACTCAGAGCAAGCTCACTCGCAGCAGCGTCACCGTCATGCATTTATATTACAGTTACTGAAATTTGCTTCTATCGCCAAAGATAATTTAGCTCAGATAGCTCAGCAAAAAGCTCTCATGGACGCGTTTATTAAACTGCTTGCATCTGCGATTGATACTAAATCTCCTTATACCGGAGGGCATTGTCAAAGAGTGCCGATGCTGGCTAAGTTGATCACCGATGCCGCCGAAAAAGACAATGGACATTTTAATGATTTTGAAATGACAGATAACGACTGGGAAGCGTTAATGTTAGCGGCCTGGTTACATGATTGCGGGAAAGTCACCACTCCAGAATATGTGGTCGATAAAGCAACAAAATTGGAAACTATTTATGATCGAATACATGAAATTCGTATGCGATTTGAATTGTTGAAAAGTGAAGCCGAAACCGAATTTTGGCGAAAAGTTGCAAGTGGTGGCGATCAACCTCAGTTACAACGCCAGCTAGAGAAAAGTCATGCTCAATTAGATGAAGAGTTTGCATTTATCGCCCAGTGCAATGTTGGACAAGAATGGATGAATGAAAGCAACATTGAAAAAATTGAACGTATCGCACAGCGACGTTGGAAGCGAACCTTAAGTAATCGTATAGGAATATCTTGGCTTGAATCTGCACGATATCAAGATGAAGAACCCTCTTTACCCACCATGGAAGCACTATTGAGTGATAGACCTGAGCACTTAATTCCTTGGGTGAATAACCATTACCCACCTTTAAGTTGGCAAGAAAATTACAATTTAAAGCCGGGTGACTATCAATATAATCGGGGCGAACTATATAATTTAATGATACGGGCTGGAACATTAAATACCGAAGAGCGGTTCATTATCAACGACCATATTATTCAGACCATTCAAATGCTGAGTACTTTACCGTTCCCTTCATACTTAAAACAAGTGCCTGAAATCGCAGGAGGACATCATGAACGATTAGATGGTAAAGGTTATCCTAGAGGGTTGACCGGCGAACAAATGTCATTACCAGCAAAAATCATGGCATTAGCGGATGTATTCGAAGCTTTAACCTCTTCAGACCGCCCCTATAAGACAGCAAAAACATTAGAGCAATCCCACCAAATTTTGCTCAAAATGGCTACCTCTGGTCATCTAGACCCGCATTTGTATTTACTTTTCTTAGAGAAAAAAATCGACCTTTACTACGCTGAGCAATTTTTGTTACCTAAGCAAATAACGGATTTTGAACGAAACACTTATGTTCAAATACTGCGCGATTATATTAAAAAAAACTAGCTGGTCGTTTGAGGTTCTAACGCTTTTTAATATTAACAGGTGTAAAACCTCAGCCTTGAATTGAAAGTGTTAGAGGGGAAGCACTCTAAAATTCTGATCATCCATCTAAGTATTTAGGGCGGATCTACAGAGTATGGCGGTTTAGACCCATTCCGGTTTAAGTGGTTATCTTACAATTGCTTAGGTTGGGAGGTAGACCTTGCTCACCCCCTAATGCGGCTATAACACAGAATCAACTTCTTGCTCAAAATAGTCAGTTCAACTGTTATTTTTTACAATATTTTGTACCAATTGGGGTTAAATATGAGTCGTATTCATTTCGATCAAGATATTCAGCCGTTCTGGGTTAGTAAGGTTTTTTCACAAGTTCTTTGGCGCTGCTTCTTTGATGTTTGATAAGTCCATGAATTTTCAGGTTCGGTGCTTTTAGTCGTAAATATCAGCGAAAGTCTTCTTAGCCAGCTCGTTTTGTCGCTTAGGTTTCAATTCTGAACGATTCATTTTACTTATGAGTTTGAAGCCAGTAGTTTCATAACTAATTCAAGCCTTTGGTACTAAATCTTGGGCTTCACCGCGGTGGCAAACTAACAAATTGCTTAAGACGGACTGTGCTAACGTTTGGCATTTTTAGTTCCAAAGAGGTTAGTGATTAAGGTGTGTTGTTTTAAGTAGAGTGTGCGTTATCAGCCACTTTAAGGCGTTAGGATATTAAGGATGAAAATGGAAACTAAGGATGAAATTATCTTTCCAAACATTCAGTTAAGTCATATTGAATTATACGTTCAAGACCTAGCTAAGATGGAATACTTTTATAAGAGTAAATTAGGCTTTGTTGTCACCGATAGAGGTAAAGGGCAAAATGGTATGGTTTTTTTAAGCCGGAACCCAGAGGAGCACCATCAAATTGTTTTAAGTCCAGTGCAATCGCACAAGACTCTTGAAAGTCCAGTTGATCATATCTCTTTTAGAGTGAAAAATATTGATGAATTGAAAGCCTTCAATTCATCATTAAAGTCAGTTTCTGAAATAAGTTTGCAAACAGTTTCTCATGGCACGACTTGGTCTATATATTTTCGTGATCCTGAAAACAATAGATATGAAATTTTCACAGATACACCATGGCATGTTAATCAACCTTGTAAGTTTGCGGTAAATTTAGAGTTATCCGATGAAGAGTTAATTAAATTTACAGAGAATGAGATTAGAGATATGCCTGGATTTTCTCCAACTAGTGATTGGAAAATAGTTCATAACAATAGTTTAGGTGTGCTTGATTAGCCAGATTCATGTAAACAATTTAAGAGTGATTTAGCACGCTTGGCATTTTAGTTTGAGTTGAGTTCAGTGTTTACTGTGCTCAATAAGCAATGGGGCGCTCGCCTGATGGACGCAGCTCAATATTCTACTTTTCCCTACCGCCAAGAGCAGATGAGGCAGCAATGATTAACAAAGCGAAGCCAAGATATTTTACCCGTGGCCTATCATCATATGGTTTTTACCTTACCTCACGAGTTCACTGCTCTGGTCAAAGCGCATCCTAAGGTGGTTTATCAATGCTTGTTTCATTCTTAAAGCTAGAGGAGATAAACGTGGCACTTATTCAGCATCGCTAAGGGTTGAGGGTAACACTCGTGCTCCGATTGATATTCGTGTCGATTGGTCTGACGATAACCTAATTGAAGATTTAAGAAAGGTATTGGCAAAGGTGAGAGAAGCGAGCTTCCAAGCGTTTTTGGATAATCTACCAAACTGCTAAACACCTCCCTCTATAGCAAACGGACTGGCAATAACCAGTCCGCTTTCCACCTAGTTAGAGGTACAGCTTCGCAAGCTCCTCCCACTTTTTCTTTCCGATAACCTTGGTCAGTTCCGTAATTGAAACTTCAGAAAGGTTGCCATCTTCGTTGTATGTGAGAGTCGGTAATCGCGAATCTAAGCTTTCCCCTTTATCCATTAAGCTCTGGTCGATAGCTTGCCAAAATGCTGGTCCTTTGACGTAAAACAGTGGGTAATATTGATACTGTTGTTCCTTCGAAACTAGGTTATCGGCTTCAAGCAGTCCTGTACTCGCAAATGGAAACTTTTGCTTAAAGTCGTGCCACTGAGCCTGAGGACTAGCAAAGTCATATGGGGTCTTGTCTAGAGACTTGTTCGCATAGTACTCCGCAATACTTTCCGACGCCCATAGTGGCGAGGTGGTGTCGAGTAAATGCATGGATTCATGAGCTGCAATCTTAAGCAGCATTGGCATCTCCTCATCTTCTAATTGACCATTGTTTAAGATGGCATTAATAAGAATCTTATCGCTACCAGCTGCGCCACTGACGCTGCCCGCTTGCTTATCTCGGCTAAAGAAAGCGATATCCCACTGATTTACCGTACTGTCTGGAAACAGGCTGATGAGGTAATTTAACTGGGACTCAAGCGCAGGCTTCCAGTCGTGCATGGTTTGCAAAATCTGCTCGGTATCTGTGGTGACCTCAATCGTTTTACCATTGATATTGAGCTCGACTGGCGTAAGACCCCAAACGACGAACAGTGGTGGTTGGTCGGCATCAGGGAGCCATCCGCATTGATTGTCCGGAGAGCAGACTTGAGCGGGAATTGTCTCACCATTGTGCGTAGAAAACCTTGGAAGAGAATTAAATTCACTGACAAAACGCCAGCCCTTTGTTGGCTCATAGCTATCAATTTGTTTAGCGATATCGAAGCCATCTTGGTCTATCTCAGCAAGCGGTAATTGCCAAATGACATGGTCACATTGAATAGGCCCTTGGTACTCAATGGCTGACAGGCTTCCGTTCGTACTGACGCAGAGTAAAGCGGGCTGTGTGTCGTTGGCGAGTGTTCTTGCTGGCAGAGCGTTAAACGAGCCAAGGTCTTTTGTCTCAACGCTGACGGTTATGGTGTCAGGGCCAGAAGAAGTAGGTTCGATTTGGTACTTGAGCGTTGGTTCAGCAGAAGCAACAAGCGCAGTAGAGAGCAATAATACAGACATAGTAGGTATGAGTAATTTGTAATAGTGGTTGGAGTGGGGATGCTGAAATTAGTTCAATAGAGAGTGGCCCTGACGTTGACTATTGAACCAATGCGAGAGATGTAGCCTAAATTGCCACATTGCTTGTCTAGGGACTCTAGGGTGAAGCCAACCATTGTGTGCACTAGTGGCTGAATGAGCTTGTCTACTTCACTAAAGGTTTGCTGCACTTCCGATAATCAACTCAAAGCAAACTCAGCAAAATTACCGACAAGCTTTTGTCCCTTTCAGCATTTGTAACTAACCTTATCCCATTAAGATTATAATTAAGTAAGCTCAAGTTGGAAAAGAGGCTGGTCTTATAGTGAATATGATAAAAAGAAACAATAAGCACGCTCCTGAGATAAAGTGGGTTGTTGTGTTACTTTTTTTATCTCTATTTGCCAGTAATGTGCACGCTGACGAATGTAAGATACTTAACGTTTCTGGGTCTGTTGGCTGGACTCCATTGCTGATGAAAAATGATGAAAATAATGCCATACACGGCTTATCCTATGATCTTATGAAAGAGATTAGTAACAAGCTTTCGATACCATTTCAGTTTGAAGAATTACCTTGGAAGCGAGCGTTGCTTTATTTGGAAAAAGGCCGAATAGACATGGTTCTTGGTATTTATTGGACGAAAGAGCGAGCCCAGAAATATTATTATACGTCTCCCATCCTAGAAAATGAGGCTAGAGTATTTGTTCTTAAAGAAAATGCTTTCAAATTTGAACAATTATCAGATCTTATTGGGAAACAGGGCGATATTCCTCTCGGAGGAAGCTTTGGAGAAGAGTTTGATCAGTATGCGAAAGCGAACTTGACACTTCATGGTGTGTGGAAAAAAAAGGAGCACATTGGCAGGCTTCAAAAAAGTCGCAGTGTTTTTTTTATTTCAGATTACTTTGATGCGTTAACTGAAATTAAAAAGTTTGGGCTAGAAGAAAAAATTATCGCTTTGCCTAAAGCAGTATCAGTCACACAAGTCTATTTTGTTTTATCTAAAAATTCGCTTTGCTCATACCTCGCTCCAGAAATTAATAATATTATAGAGTGGATGAAAAATGATGGTTCGTTAAAAGCTATCACCGATAAATATCTGGATCCTTCTTAATATTGTGATTGCTGGTTAGCTATGGGGCTTATAATATTATTACTAATTTTAATATTATCGAAATAAGTTAAAGTTCTTATGTGTTTTTGTTCAATGCAGTTACAGATAAGAGAAAGAAAACTCTCTCCAAGAAAGTTGTTTCGACTGATAGGGCAGAGAGGAAGGTCGCATGCTGCGATGTAACTTGTCACATGAACCTAACTCCTCCCCATAAGATAATGTGTCTTTATGCACAAGAGTCGGACTGGCCGATCTCTAACAATGAATGTCACTTAACTACCAAAAACTTAGAAAAATTGAAGGGAATACTTTCGTATTGACCGGCTAATGCACTTCAAAACCTCTTCGAGCTAATAGAAGTACAAGTCAATTTATACGTATATTCGCATCCGGTTAATTAAGACTTTCTTATATACATATGAACTTTGGTTGGTTTTTTAATGTATTAATTTTTATAAGGATTGTTGTTATTTTTTACGGATTGTAATCAGACGGTTTCGAGATGTATCGAAAATGTCGACTGGTTACTGTGTGATTTTTATTCCACTTACAATGCAGCGCTTTGCTCTCAAATTATGTGTGTGTTTACATATTACTCAAATGATATTGAGAATCGTTAACATGTTTATTGCTAATATTACTCCTTCGACTATATCTGTAATTACTACCTATAGATGCACGGCAGCTTGCGAAGACTGCTGTTTCGAATGCAGCCCTAGTATTGATAAAACTCTAACCTATGAAGAAATTCGTGAATTCATTATTAGCGCCAGCCAATGTTACCCTTCAATAAGGCTGATTGTTTTCACTGGAGGCGAGTGCTTTATTCTAAAAGAGAAGCTCTTTTCTTTGATAGCTATGTGTACTGAGATGGGCTTTATTACTCGATGCGTAACCAATGCATACTGGGCCAAAAATTTATTTAGAGCTCGCGACTATTGTAAAAAGCTTATTGATGCAGGTATAGGTGAGATAAATATATCTACAGGTATGTCACATCAGAAATATGTCGCTCATCAAACTATTGTTAATGCAGCGAAAGCATTAACTGAGTTTCGTATAGCAACTCTTATTACTGTGGAAACTGATTCCGAATCATCGTCCTGTTTTGAAAAGCTTAGATCTGAAAGTGTTATTCAAGAAGAGCTTGATAAAGAGTCACCAGGGATCAGAATTCAGGTTAACTCATGGGTTCGCTTTGATAAAAATAATGAAATCAGACAAGAAGAGCAGACAGTTTCAAGCTTGAGTTATGGCTGCGATAACCTGTTTGATACTGTTGTTGTTACACCTGACAAAGAGATAGCCGCGTGTTGTGGTATCACAATGTCCCATATTGATGAAATGAACCTTGGCCATATGAGTCAAGTGGAAAATTACGGAAAGCAAATAGATGATTTTCTAAAAATATGGATCAAGACAGAGGGTGCATTTCAAATACTTAAGCACATTGGCGCTTCTAAAGATAAGTTGAAAAATATAAATCATCCATGTCAAGCATGTGCAATCCTTCATAAGGATAAAGAGATTAAAAAGTTGTTGGTCAATAATTATCCTTCACATGTTGTTAGGGTGATTAATAAAGCTAAACTCCAAGAAATAACAGGGTAGTAAGATGGATATTAATAAACTAACGCGATATGGGGTCATTGGGACAACACTAGTGACGTCTTCATCTCAAGCATTTGATGGGGTAGATAACGAAATCAGTCCAGAACGAGAGTTCGGAAAACCGCGAAGTATTCAAGATAGCCCCGGAAAAAATATAAACTCTACATTAAGGCTAAAACTAAGCCAAACCAATTTACCCCAAGATATATGGGAGGATTTGGGGAAGTTAGAAAACATGTGGAAAGAAGTAAATGATGCGTCTTCTTACATGAGAAAGTTTAATAACTCTGAGATTAATAATGACATAAAAAAACAAATTGGTACCACTTATGAGCATCAACTGATGGCGGCACTTAGTGACCCTACACTAAAGGATATGGCTGCAGATGGCGATTACTATGCTCTTTTATCTGAACTCACAAACCGGGGGATTACCAATGGAAATGCCAGTAGCCTTATGTCAGAAAAAATGCGGGACATATTAATAAAAAATAACAATGTCAGAGAACGAGCAGCGAGTATGTTTGCGAAAGTGTCTACTCCAAGTGACTATGAGTTCTTATCTAAAGCTGTACAGAATGAGACGAAAGTTGTGGCGGGTGTCGCGGTTGTTATTGCAGGGGTTGCATTAGTCGCCGGTGCAGTATACGTGGTTGCCGCTACAGGAGTTTATGTGGCTACCAGTGCCGCCTTTACCGTTGGAGGAGGAGGTGGCGGGGGCTGTATGAATGGTTGTCATATGCCAGCGGATAATTACTCTGCTATAAAGTCATTCGCAGATGAGGTTGGTAACTCTACTTTAGCCTCCAAAGCCTTTATTGAAATGAAGAAACAAGAAGCAAAGGCCGCTGTAGATGCTTCGTTGGCTCTTGGTCTTATTAGTATTCAAGAGAATGATTATGACAATGTTATTAATGCGATGAACCGTATAATCGAAGAGAATGCAGGAGTTGGACAATGACACAAAATATATCCGCCGGAATTTTAAGTAATGTTATTATTAGCGTAATCTTTATCTCAGCTCTTTTTTTGACAATATCTAAAGCCGAGTTTTTTAGCTTAAACGGATTGATCTTCGTGTTGGTGGCATTTATATATCTCGGTATTTTATACCAGATTAATACAAGTAAAGTGACTATATCAAAAGGGGGGGTGTCAATTAACGGCCTAATATGGTCTTACACTGAAAGTAAAGATAACATTTTAGATGTTCTAGTTGTAGATGAGCTTAGTCACGATGATCAAGTAAAATATAGGAACAATGGAATCAGTTTATTCAGCTATAAAGCTGGTAAGTTTACGCTGAAGTCCAATTCATCAGCCTTTCTTCTATCTAATGGTGTTGGGAAATATGCTGTTATTACTACGAAAAATTCAAAGTTTGACAAAATAATATTTAGTTTTGATGAAGATAATATAGACGATACAGCAGATTGGTTTCATGGATAGATTGGCTTTTTTATTTAATGCTTGCGCTATGCATATTGGCGCGAGCATAGAATATAAATTGATAAGACCCCATATGGGTGAGGTAGGCTTAAGAGTCGCGGGTAAGCCCATAGCCAATCCCCGCTACAACGTATATAAAATACTCCACTTTAGGAGAAGCTCAGACATATAGAGGTGTGTTAGCGGTATAAGGAATATGAATTACAGTCGTTACATCACCCGATAAATACTGGTTGGCTCGTTGAAACCTTTAAATGTTTTCTCACCACATTCGAGAAACTGATGCTGTTGGTTTGAACAACTTTGTTTGACTAGATCAACGACAGATATTTGATCTGATTCAGTCGCATCGCATACTCGTGACGCCATTTGTACGGCACTACCAAATAAATCGTTGTTTTCCTCTACGGGCTCGCCAGCACTTAAACCGATACGCACGTGCAGGTTTTGATCGGGTTTATTTGCATTATGCTCTTTGAATGCCAATTGAATATTCTTCGCACATTCAACTGCTTGATCAGCACAAGTAAAAGAAACCATAAAGCCGTCACCAGTATGTTTTATTTCTCGGCCATCATGTTCTTTGATTGCATTGCGCGTAATAGCGTTGTGAATGCGCAATAAGTGCATCGATTTTTGATCACCCAATTTAGTTGTCATTGCAGTCGAGCCTGCAAGATCGGTAAACATGATGATGCGAAACGCGTTATCAATTTCCACTTTTTGATGCTTTTCTGAGGGAACTGGATCTTCTATGCGACCTAAGAATAATTTAACGATATCTGCGTCGACAGGAATGATCTCACCGGGGATGTCGCCATGAGCTTCTTTATGGACTTTTTTGATGACAGCTTCACTCTCGGCCTCTACTAAGCAAAAAGTCGTGCCACGTACTTCGTCAAACCAGTAGGTGACAAATTTCACACCATACTTATCTTGAAGATCCAGATCCTTTTTATGTGCTAATTCAATTGCTTCACGCGTCGGATTTTCTGAAAAATGACGATCCATGTATAAAGGCATAATGGGAATCTCTCGAGTCAAACTGTTCAATTAAACATAGCACAAGCAATAGAGTTGATTATTCAAACCAAGAGTAGTAGCCTTTTCATCAAGGCAGGTTGGATGCCCTACTCGCAAAAACGATAGTACCAACGCATAAACAATTTAAAGCAAGCATTTCACTTGTATATCATCCCGTGACCGGTAGCGAGCAGGTTAATTAAAAGGAGGACGATATGCGTCATCAAAATAATCCAGATCTTCAACTATGGCTTCGAGAAGCTAAAGTTTTACAAAAACTCGCTAAGTCAGCCTCATTGGCTTGTTCTTTACCTGTGCTTAGGCGGCTACTTAATTCTGAAGTGTTAACTAATATTTCGTTAGTTGAACTCAAGAGCAACACCGCGATTATTCAACGTAAACACCTATTGCATCTGCTGGCGATTGAAAATGGCGCGAGCTGTTGGGCTGAGTTTAAACAGCAAGTTATTAACGCTCCTGAAGGCTCAATGCTTCCTAATAGTATTGAATTACGAAACGCCGGTTATCCCGTTCTTTGGTTCGCTAATGTTGATGAGGCGACTGTCTATGCTGAGCAACATGGTGGAAACATCGTTAAGGTCGGTAAACAAGCAGCGGTGACTCCAACCCGTTGGGAAAGTTAACGGCAGTCTTCTTGTCGTAACTAAGGAATAACTTAGGGTTTTTAAAATGACGAGATTAATTCTAGTTTGTGGACCTACAGGGGCGGGGAAGACCACATACTCAATGGCGGTATGCAAGGAAATTGATGCTGTTAAGTTTTCAATAGATCCTTGGATGCAGACGTTATTTGCTAAAGATATGGCTTCACTCGATTTTTCTTGGATGATGGAACGCGTGAATCGTTGTTACGATCAAATCTGGGAAGTGAGTGAGCAAATTCTATCGTTAGGTGGCAATGTCGTGCTTGATTTGGGTTTTACAACCAAGGCGCAGCGCGACATCTTTGTTGAGAAAGCAAGTGCCTTAAATATTAAAGCAGAAATTCACTATCTCGATGCTGCGACGGAAACTCGAAGACGGAGAGTCGCAAAACGAAATGGAGAAAAAGATCCGAACGTATACTCGTTTGAAGTCACGGATATGATGTTTGACTTTATGGAACCTAAGTTTGAAGTGCCGGGTGATTATGAGTTAGAGAACGGGTTAAAAGTGATTGAATAATTAATATCAAGATCACTTTAGTGCCGTGAGACTACACGTGACACTGCGCGAATATAAAAAGCCCACGATAGCTATCGTGGGCTTTTTATTTCCAAAATTTAGCGTGTGAAATGCATTTTACAGGTCAATGTTGCATTGTTTGATATCACATATATTAATAAAAGTGGTGATCCTTACATTTATAAATGAGACATGTATCTCTCTTAATATTTTGATTACTTTCTAAGCTTAGTTGATTTTTATCCAATTAAACAGAAGGTTATATGATAAATAGAATAATAACACTAAGTGGAGTTGCATTACTTTGTTCAGCGGGCGCACATGCGCAAATGCAAAATGGCAATTTTGAAAACTGGGAAGGAAACGTACCATCAGGATGGAGCGTTATTGATTCTGGCATTGCACTTTCTCCCTCTACCGATCCTGTAAACAACGGTAATTATGCTGCCAAAGTCACAGTGAACACCGGCACTCAGAGCAATACTGATTTCTTGCAAACGATAAGTGTCGAGCAGGGAAAAACCTATGATTTCTCCGTCGATGTGTATCACACGGAGGGGAATGTGAAAGCTCGCTTGTTTATTGATGGCTATTTAGGATATTCGAATAATAGCCTGACCAATCAATGGCAGGCAGTAACGCATTCGTACAGCGCAACCAGCACTAAAGATATCGTTGTCGGAGTGAGGTTTTATGATGACGCAGGTTTTGATGGTTCGGAAGTCGTGTATTTAGATAACTTTCAGCCTACCGCAGCCCTTCCAACAGAAAGTTGTAACGATACCCGTGCCACACTCACGCTCGTGACAGACAACTATGGCTCTGAAACCAGTTGGTCCCTGAAAAACTCTGCTTCACAAACTCTTTATTCAGGCTCTGATTATCAAAGTAATACCACTACTGAAGTGGAAATGTGCCTCACGGATGGTGACTACACGTTAGAAGTCGTCGATTCTTACGGCGATGGTATGTGCTGTAATGTAGGAAACGGTTCATATAGCTTGTCTGTTAACGGCACCGTAGTGGCATCTGGCGGTGATTTCCAATCGAGTCAAAGTACTGAATTTACAATTGGCGGATCCACCACTCCGCCAACTGAGCCACCTGTTTTAGGTGAATATTACCAAGACGCAGAGGGTAAGACGGGCTTCGCACTAAAAACGGCCTTGTATCAAATCATTGATAATCACACTAGCCAAGGTTACACCGCTATTTGGACATTGGTTTCTGAGGCTGACCTCGATGTGTACTTTGAGACTGATGGTTCAATTTTAGATATGTACTCAGAGAAGCCTACTGGCTCAGATTCCATTCAATTTACTAAAGTGACTGACCAATGCGGTCAATACAGCAAAGAAGGGGATTGTTACAACCGTGAGCACTCATTCCCGAAAAGCTGGTTTGGTGGGAAAGTAGAACCGATGAATTCTGATGGTCACCATTTGTTTGCCACTGACGGCTACGTAAACTCGAAACGAAGCAACTGGCCATTTGGTGAGGTAAGCAGTGCGACATACACATCGAGCAATGGATCAAAGCTGGGTAGTGCAGCAGCTTCACTTGGCTATGCGGGCACGGTATTTGAGCCGATTGACGAATTCAAAGGCGATTTTGCAAGAGCGTATTTTTACATGGCAACACGCTATGAAAATGAAATTGCGATCTGGGAAGGGAATTCAACAAGTTCAGACGCCGTCCTAGATGGGACAAATACCACCGTGTTTGAACCTTGGCTGCTTGCAATGCTTAAGCGTTGGCATACACAAGATCCAGTGAGCCAAAAAGAAATCGATCGAAACCAAGCGGTACATGATTTCCAAGGAAACCGTAACCCGTTTATTGATCACCCGGAATTTGTTGGTCAAATTTGGGGAAACTAATCGAAAGATAAGTGTCATGAACATGGATTCTTGATTACAGGAAAAGCCCAAGCATTAGCTCGGGCTTTTTTTGTCGAGAAGCGTCAGAGATCATGCTTTTAGAGATTTCAAAAAGAGAATAGTGAAAAGGGCACGTATACTCGTCAGGCGATGGATAGGCCAACTCGTACCGGTGAGATACCACGGAAAATAACGTCATGTTGTTATGCCAAAAACGTACGTGAACATGGAAGGGAGCTCAGTGTACCAACTTTATTATTACCCAAATAACGCCAGCTTGGCTCCGCATTTTCTGCTTCACCACATGAAGTTAGACTATGAACTGCTGCTGGTGGATAAAAAGTCCAACTCTCAAAAATCGGCGGATTACCTGAAGGTAAACCCGGCAGGGCGAATTCCAACACTGATTGTGGATGACATGCCTATTTTTGAAAGCCCTGCGATTTGTATTCATTTATGTGAAAGTCACCCTGAATATCAATTAATTCCCAATATTGGTTCACCAGAGCGGCCGATGTTTTATCAGTGGTTGACCTATTTGAATAATACCTTGCAAGCTGAATTGATGGTCCGCTATTACCCACATCGCCATACTGTTGATGAGAGTGCCATCCCAAGCATTATCGAGGCCCAAGATGAGAGGATCGCGGATGCGCTGTCAGTGATCAATAATCAACTAGCGGATAAGCCCTACTTGTTAGGCGATACGATTTCGGCCTGCGACTATTTCTTATTTATGTTGGCCGAGTGGTCGCTGCCGGTGAAGAAATCTCCGATGTGTTTTGAACATCTGGCGAAGTATTTGCAGCGGCTAACGACCAACGAGACGATCAAACATGTATGTGAATTGGAAGGGATTGACTTAGATCCTTTTCAATCTTTCCTTTGATAAGTCAGACCCAATAGGTAACCGTTATCAGTTTACTTTCAGTGTTATGGATGATGGGAACATTAGCCTCATTTTGCTTGATGGCAATTGGGGCGCGAGAGCTAAATGGGCAATTGGATACTTTCCAAGTACTGTTCTTTCGCAGTGCGATTGGGCTATTGATTATCTCTATGGTCATTATTCCCCTTCGTAGACCAACGCTCTTTTCTACCAACAGAATAAAACTTCACACCTTTCGTAATGTGTTCCATTTTGCCGGTCAGTACGGTTGGTTTGTGGGAATAGGGCTATTACCACTTGCTGAAGTCTTTGCGATTGAATTTACGGTGCCGGTTTGGACGGCATTGATAGCCTGTACCTTCTTAGGTGAGCGTTTGACTGCAAGAAAAGTCCTTTCTATTTTGCTTGGGCTGACTGGTGTCATGGTCATCGTGAAGCCTGGAATTGAGATTGTGAGCATCGCTTCGATAACCGTGCTTATTGCTGCGATATGTTATGCCGTGTCTCATGTCTCTACCAAGGGGTTATCTTCGACTGAGCACCCACTGACGATTCTTTTTTATATGTGCTTAATTCAACTGCCGATAGGTTTGGTGCTTTCACTTGGGAATTGGCAGCTTCCAATCGGTATTGAATGGTGGTGGGTAGCGGTTTTGGGCGTCACTGCGCTGTCTGCTCATTATTGTATGACAAAAGCGATGCAGTCAGCAGAAGTGACAATGGTGGTCACCATGGATTTCTTGCGGTTGCCTATCATTGCACTGGTGGGGGTGTTGGTGTATTCAGAAAGTCTCGAGCTTTCTTTATTCATTGGTGCGGCGTTAATGCTATTGGGGAATTTGGTGAATATGTACCAACCAAATAGAAAGGCAGGCAAAATGGCTTCAAGATAAAAAAAACCGCTTGATGGTTGGCATCAAACGGGTTTAGTTTTACATGTTTGGGACTAGTGACGCTTAGGACCGTTGCGCACTAGGTCTTTGCCCGTTTGGAAAACTTCTTCTGTTACCCAGCGAGCCAATAGCAGCTTGTTACTACCATCAAACACAGCAACGAAATGACGGCCATCTGCGTTGTTCGTTGCCATTCCAATTCCTTCCACACCTTTTAGGCCGAACCCACCATTTTCCACAGCAATAAGAAACTGTTCTAAGTCTTCTAAATTATCAATTACATCAAGTTCGTTGTTCATGGCTTTACTCTTACTTTTACTATTTAGTTTAGCAGCAACCTACCTACTGAAGAGCGATCGTTGCCGATTGCCATAGAGTAGAAGCGTTGGTTGCAACTAGTCTGATGCTGCGTACTTTACCGTGGTAAGAAATAGATTGGAACCTTCAAAGTTAAACCTGCCAAAGTAGTGTCTATGAAGTAATCATATTCACTAGAAAAATAGTAACGAATGCAAGTGCAAACACGGCTCCGACACGTTTAAGGTCACGGTAATAGATGTCTTTTTCTTTTTGACTCATAGTGTTATTCATAAGGAATCCTTAACAGCAAGTTAGGTGAAACAAGGTCCGCATTGAACTAAAGCCTATTAGGTTTTACCCATTCAGTGAGCTTCGGTTTTGGCTGCGTTAAGGGAAAGATAAATGAGGCCACGGGCTTCGAATGACACCATTTTGCCAAAGAGTAGTACTATTGTGTCATTAAGTTGTATGGCTAGACCTAATTGATACTATATTGTCATGATGTCCGCATTTATTATCAGGCGGTATGAAATGATCAAAGTCGAAAAAGTTCCCATTCGCCCCGGAATGTCGTGGCGCCATGTTTATTACGCTTCAACGCTTAAACCTGAGTTGTTACATCAGCACGAAGAGTTTGAAATTAGCGTGTTTGTTGGTTGTAAAGGGGTGCTAGAAGTGTCCCATTCTCAGCTTCCGTTTGATGATATCCAGCTCGTTATGATCCCACCGAATAAGCCTCATTCTAGTTATAAGTTGGAACCTGTGGCGGAGGTGGCCGAGCAGCACAGAGTTTGGATTAATGCTGAATGGGTGAGAAATATGATCTATTTTTGCCCAGAAATGCGTAAGTTGGAGAAGCTACTGCACAGGGTGAAAAATGGAGTGAAGTTCTCACGCGAGACCGCAATCGCCGTTTTTAAAGAGCTCCGAGAGTTGGATTGCAACGTGCCTAAGATGGAGCAACTGACAGTATGCATTCGGATATTGTCTTTATTGAGCCAAGAGGCCAAACCGATCATGTTAGACGTCTCTGATAAAACATCGTTTAAAGAAGAGTCTGGCCAGCAAGATAAAGTAGACGCAATCTCGCAATATATTGCGGAACATTACTGCCAAAGAATTACCTTAGATGAATTGGCCGAAAAGTTTTTTATCAGTCGAAGTTCTTTGCATCGACTATTTCTTTCCCATTTTGGCGAAACCTTTGTCCAAAGGCTTAAAAAAACGCGTTTAGGTCATGCGGAAAGATTGTTGGAAAGCAGTTCGTACAGTATTAGTTTGATTGCTGAGAAAGTCGGGTATGACAGCCAGTCGAATTTTAATCGTCAGTTTAAAGAATATCGTGGAGTCTGCCCGAGAGAATATCGCTTAAAGCATACAGGCACGAAATCGAGAGGGCAGGGAAAGGTATGATGGTTTGTTTGCCAACGAATAACGACAGGGCGTTATTCGTTGGTTGATAGGCTCATGGTTCGCTAGTTCTTGGCGATGTTAGCGATACCTTCAAGTTGGAGCACAGGCGCTGCATCAATGTCTTCAGCGTTCATCATCGAAGAAACGCGCTGCATTGAAGAAAGCAGTAAGCTTTGTTCCCATGCTTCTAAATTCTGGAATTTATTAACAAAGTTATCTTGCAGTGGCAGAGGCGCATTGCTTAATAGCTCTTGACCTTTCTCCGTTAAGTTCGCGTGAACTTTACGGCGGTCCGATTCACTTCTTACGCGTTTTACATAACCATTTTGCTCTAGGCGGTCGATAATGGTTGTGGTGGTCGCTTGGCTTACATTGGTGTGGTTCGACAATTCTTTGATTGTGACGTTATGCATCTCTTGGATAGCGCGCATTAGTATTAATTGCGGCCCCGTCAAACCATATTCTTTACTCAGCTTTTTCGAGTGTAGATCGATAGCTCGAATGATCTGGCGAATTGCGACGAGAACTTCTTCATGTTTTTCCAAGATGCAGACCTTTGTATAAATGCACGATTGAGTGATTGCAACGGGATTGCTTAATGCATAGTTGCAAATTTATAGATAAGCGTATTAATTTTCCGCATTGTACTCATGTTCATACTATTCTCAATCTTTCTATAATGCCACGCAGACATTTTGCTTGGAATTTGAACATTAAGACGGGTAACGACTCATAGGCGCGGAAAGATTTCTGCGCCTATGAGTATTAAAGCCCTTACACGGAGCCTTAATCGCTTTCAAAGGTTTCCGGAATTATTGAGTGCTCACTATGCGGCGCTATTCAGTTGGAAATTACCCACCAACGCATTGTAGAACTCACTATTATCAAGAATACCTACTAACTTATTATCTTCGACTAACAAAATTGGATGATCGCTGATTTGTTTAAGCTTTATCGCGTCACGCATACCAATTTCTGGGCTTGCGATAACCAGTGAGGAAGCGGTAATATCATTGAGATCATCTTCGGATTCTTGCCATTCAATGAGGTTAACGCTTTTTTCACCTTGAACAGTGAGGGCTTCACCCACTTGTTTAACCCAAAGGTCTTTGGCATCGCATATCTTCCAGCTTTCGTTCTCTTTCTTCAATGAATCCAATGGCTGCATTAGCGAGCGGCCTTTCAATACATTGAGTGGATTAGTATGCGCGACGAAGTCTTTTACGTATTCGGTTTTCGGTGTTAATACGATTTCTTCTGGTTTGCCGTGCTGAATGAGCTTTCCCGATTCCATAATCGCGATGTTGTTACCAATTTTTAGCGCTTCATCTAAGTCATGGCTGACAAACAAAATCGTCTTATTCAGCTTACTTTGCAGAGTCAGCAGCTCGTCTTGTAGTTGGGCGCGGATCAAAGGATCTAGTGCTGAAAACGGTTCGTCCATAAGCAAAATGTCGGTGTCCATAGCAAATGCGCGTGCAAGCCCAACACGTTGCTGCATACCACCAGAAAGCTCATGTGGAAATTTAGATTCCCATTCCGAAAGGCCGACCATTTCGAGTTGTTCACGCGCTTTTGCACGGCGAACGCTTTTGGCGACCCCTTGCATTTCTAGACCGAATGCGACGTTATCGAGGACAGAGAGCCACGGCATCAGTGCGAACTTTTGGAAAACCATTGAAACACGGTGCGTTCGCAAGTGGCGTAAAGTGGCTTCATCACATTGCTCACCTAAGTCGACAAGCTTGTCGCCATCTTTGATTGCTAACGTACCTCGGCTGATTTCGTTCAACCCGTTAACGGCACGCAGCAAGCTCGATTTACCAGAGCCAGATAGCCCCATAAGTACGCATATTTCACCTTCTTGAACGGTGAGCGAAACATTATCGACACCAACCACTTGACCAGTTTCGTCAATGATTTCTTGGCGCGTTTTTCCTTGATCAAGAAGCTGAAGTGCTTGCTCGGGTTTATCACCAAATACCACGTCGAGATCTTTAATGGTAATCGCGTCCATGACTATATTTTGTTGTGACATAGTTAGACTTCCTTTTGATTTGGTGTTTTGCATAAGCGATCAAGAATAATTGC
Source organism: Vibrio profundi (assembly GCF_043642225.1). Taxonomy (GTDB): domain Bacteria; phylum Pseudomonadota; class Gammaproteobacteria; order Enterobacterales; family Vibrionaceae; genus Vibrio; species Vibrio profundi_A. The sequence continues at coordinate 40,060 of NZ_JBHZSF010000020.1, forward strand.
GACAAGAACGATAGCTAAACCTGCCTCAAATCCTTGAGAGATGTTTACTGTGTTCAGTGCTCGTACAACTGGTTTTCCTAGCCCATCTGCACCTACCAGCGCAGCGATCACGACCATAGACAGCGATAGCATGATGCACTGAGTCACCCCTGCCATGATGCTTGGTAAAGCGGCAGGTAACTCGACTTTGACCAGCAGTTTCATGCGGCTTGCACCAAACGCTTTACCGGCTTCGATTAACTCTTCAGGTACTTTGGTCACACCTAAGTAGGTTAAGCGAATTGGCGCAGCAATCGCGAAAATGATGGTTGAGATTAGGCCCGGAACAATGCCTAAACCGAACAGTACCAGTGTTGGGATCAGGTAAACGAATGTTGGGACGGTTTGCATTAAATCGAGGATCGGCCTTAATAGGGTGTACAACCAAGGGCGGTGAGCCGCCATGATCCCTACTGGAACGCCAATTAATACGGAAATCGTTGTCGCAGCAAATACGAGGACAAAGGTTTCCAGCATTTCTTGCCAGTAGCCAAGGTTCAAAATCATTAGCAATGCAGCGACGACAAATACGACGAGTGACACCTTACGATGTAAGTACCACGCAAGAGCAGCGGTAATGATGATCGGTAACGCTGGTGGCATCCATTTGAATACATCGACTAAAAAGAGAATTACAGTTTCTAAAAAGATTGAAATGGCATCGAAAAAGCCTGCTGCATTGATCGTTAGCCAATCAACGCCAGCTTCCATCCATTGACCTACAGGGATTTTGTTATCCGTAATAAAATTCACAATTTTGCCTTTTATTAGTAGTGGGCCAAATTCGGCCCACCTTTATATTTTGATTAAGCTTTTACTTGTTTTAGGTATTCAGTGATGGCTTGAGTTGCTGAATCACCTTGCAGAGTTTTCACATTGTTTAACCAAGCTTCAACCTGTTGAGGGTTGTTGTTTAGCCACTGTTGAGCGGCTTTTTCTGGTTTAACATTTTGGTTTAGGATCGCTTCCATTAGTTCATTTTCCATTTCTAGGCCGAACTCAAGGTTTTGAAGCAGCTGGCCAACGTTTTGGCACTCAGAAAGGTAGTTTGAACGTACGTTCGTGTAGACATTCGCGCCGCCGTAGTTAGGGCCAAAGAAGTCATCACCGCCAGAAAGGTATTCCATCTCAACGTTGCTGTTCATTGGGTGCGGAGCCCAGCCTAGGTAAACAATCCATTGATTACGGCGTACCGCACGTGACACTTGAGACACCATGCCCGCTTCACTTGATTCAACAAGGCTAAAGTCTTTAAGGTCAAACGCATCTGAATCAATCATTGATTGGATTAGGCGGTTACCATCGTTACCTGGTTCGATACCGTAGATACGGTCCTTAAATTTGTCGGCATGTTTTGCAAGGTCAGCGAAGCTTTTCACACCAGCGTCGTAAACGTATTTTGGTACCGCTAGCGTGTATTTCGCGCCTTCAAGGTTCGCACGTACCGTTTCAACGGTGCCGGCTTCACGGTACTTGGCGATATCGCCTTCCATGGTTGGCATCCAGTTGCCAAGGAATATATCAATGTCGCCATTCGCCATTGAAGAGTAGGTCACTGGTACCGAAAGTAGGTCTGTTTTAGTTTGGTACCCTAAGCCTTTTAGAAGCTCGGTGGTGACGGCTGTAGTAGCGGTAATGTCGGTCCAACCTACATCTGCGAAGCGTACGTTTTCACACTGGTTTGCATAGGCGTTAAATGCTAATGAGCTAACGGCTAAGGTTGCGAGCGTCTTTTTAGTGATAGTCATAATGGTTCCTTTTAATCTTTCCTTTAGCTGTTCGTAACAGCGCTGCTGACTTTAATTGTGCTGCTTCAATCTTTGCTTAGTTATCGTTCTAATACTGATGACAGTGAGTAAGCAGACTCACTGCCACATTGTGATTTCAATTTATGAGTGGCTAAGCGCTCTAACGGGCTTGTTTGTTCGTTGTTTCTCTTCCCATTCCGGCGCTATCCAAACTGGCACGTCTTGTTCTTGCAGTAATGGTTTACCTAAGATCAAATCGGAAGCACGCTCCGCTACCATAATGGTTGGGGCGTTGAGGTTGCCGTTTGGAATTGTCGGGAATACGGACGAGTCGACGACACGTAATCCGCTGATGCCTCGAACGCGACATTGCTCATCAAGCACTGCGAGTGGGTCGTCGTCTGAGCCCATTTTGCAGCCACAAGATGGGTGATAAGCACTTTCTACATTTTGTTTGACCCACTGATCAATCGCTTCATCTGAAGTGACATCCGCTCCGGGTTGAATCTCTTCACCGCGATAACTATCCATTGCTGGCTGAGAGAGGATTTCACGAGTTAAGCGAATGCAATCACGCCAGTCCTGTTTATCTTGCTCAGTCGAGATGTAGTTAAACTGAATGTGTGGTTTGACATGCGGGTCGTGAGAAGTGATCGCGACTGTGCCGCGGCTTTCGGGTTTATTCGGGCCGACATGAACTTGGAATCCATGACCATCAAAAGCCGCTTGACCATCGTATCGCATCGCTGCAGGTAGGAAGTGATATTGAATGTTTGGCCACTTGAGACCTTTGCGCGAACGAATGAATGCACATGATTCGAAATGGTTTGTGGCGCCAAGGCCCTTACGAGTCAAAATCCATTCAGCGCCGATCATCCCTTTGCTGATTAAACCTAATTTGCTGTTAAGAGTGATAGGCTCTTTACAGTGATACTGGAAGTACACTTCAAGGTGGTCTTGTAGGTTTTTGCCGACGCCTGGTAGGTCATGGTTGACTTCCACACCCGCGTTATCAAGAACCGAGCGAGGGCCAATCCCCGACAATTGCAGTAATTGCACAGAGCCAATTGAACCAGCTGAAGAGATCACTTCTTTATTTGCTAAAGCGTTTTGAATTTTGCCTGACTTTTCGAATTCGACGCCGATGGCTTTTTTGCCTTCTAGGAGCACTTTACGTGCAACGATGCCCTTCATTAACGTAAGGTTGCTACGTTTTAGAGCGCGGCGAAGATAGGCATTTGAAGTAGAAGCGCGAACGCCTTTCTCTACTGTCATGTGCATCGAGCCGAAGCCTTCTTGCTGATAGCCGTTGTAGTCTTCAGTTTCTGGATAACCCGCATCTTTACCTGCATCAATAAAGGCTTGGTAAAGCGGGTTCAATTCCATATCGTTGCCGGCACACGTTCCAAGTGGTCCTTCGCTTCCGCGATAGTCGTTTCCACCTTTTATCCAGTGCTCTGCACGTTTGAAATAAGGCAAACATGCTTGGTAATTCCAACCAGCCGCGCCGTTCTCTTCCCATTCATCAAAGTCGCAAGCATGGCCGCGTACGTAGACCATGCCATTAATGGATGAACTACCGCCTAAGACTTTGCCGCGAGGGCAGTGTAGCTGACGTCCATCAAGGCCATCTTCTTGTTGAGTTTCAAATTGCCAGGCGTACTTTTCAGTATTCATAGGGTAAGAAAGCGCGGTAGGCATTTGGATGAAAATACTTTTATCTGTACCGCCAGCTTCTAATAGTAATACGCTGTTTTCGCCACTTTCGGTTAGCCGATCCGCTAACACGCAGCCGGCCGAACCCGCGCCGACGATAATATAATCGTAGCGTTGCTCCATGTTTGTTATCTCCGTTGGGTTTAGGCGTATGGGCTGGCGTAGTCGCCTAGCTCAATCAAAATACTCTTGGTTTGCGTGTAATGCAGAAGGGTCTCTGGGCCATTTTCTCGGCCAATACCAGAAAGCTTATACCCGCCTACCGGCATTTCAGCAGGGGAATCTCCCCAAGTGTTTACCCAGCAGATACCTGCCTGCATTTGGTGAATCACTCGGTGAGCGCGTGACAAGTTTTGAGTGAAGACGCCAGCGGCAAGGCCGTATTTAGTATCGTTAGCACGGCGAATGACGTCATCTTCATCGGTGAATTTCATTACCGACATGACTGGACCAAAGATCTCTTGCTGAACGTGTGGCATTTCATCGTTGCAATCAACGAATACGGTTGGAACGACAAAGTTACCGTTAGCCAAACCTTTATCTGTGACTTGGTAGCCGCCCGTAAGCAGGGTTGCGCCCGATTGTTTAGCTTGTTCAATGGCATCTAACACTTTAGATAGGTGTTCTTTAGAAATCAGAGCGCCAATTTGTGTGTCCATATCCATTGGGTTACCAATCACAAGCTTTTCGGTACGTGTTTTAAGTTGCTCAATGAAATCGTCATAAATGTTTTCATGAACGTAGACACGTGTGCCATTGGTGCAAACTTCGCCTTGAGTGTAGAAGTTCGCCACCATCGAAGCAGAAACGGCGTCATCTAGCTTAGCGTCATCAAAAATGATCATTGGCGATTTACCACCCAGCTCCATAGTGACCGACTTGAGTGTTTTCGCACTATTAGCCATGACGGCTTTACCTGTACCGGTTTCGCCCGTAAATGACACTTTAGCGATATCTGGGTGGGCCGTAAGCATTTGACCAACGCGGTAGTCACCTTGGACTACGTTAAATACGCCGTCAGGTAGGCCAGCTTCGGTGAAGATCTCAGCAAGCTTTAGTGCGGTTAATGGTGTTTCTTCTGAAGGTTTGAACACCATAACATTCCCGGCTGCTAAAGCAGGGGCAGACTTCCACATTGCGATTTGAATTGGATAGTTCCAAGCGCCAATCCCCGCACAAATTCCTAGCGGCTCACGGCGAGTATAGAAAAATTGCGATTCACTGAGCGGTTGCTGCTCACCTTGAAGTGTTGGCGCTAGGCCAGCGAAGTATTCAATTACGTCTGCGCCTGATGCGACATCGACTTCAATCGCTTCCTGAAGTGGCTTACCAGTATCAACAACCTCAAGAGTTGCAAGGTCATTGTTTCGTGCTCTAAGTATTTCCACTGCTTTGAGCAGAATACGGCTGCGTTCAACCGCAGACATTGCAGACCAAACCACGAATCCACGCTTAGCCGATTCTATAGCTTTTTCAACGTCGGCAGCAGAAGCTTGGCCGAGAACCGCGATTGGTTCGCCGTTGGCCGGGTTAAAACTAGTAAAGGTTTCTCCAGAGCTAGCTGGAAGGCTGTTTCCGTCGATGTATAGCGAGTTCATTTCCATTTGATGTTCTGACTTATTTCTTGTTATGGCGGTCAAAAGACCTAAGTGAATGACGAATTTCAGCCTTGCTTGGCAAGGCATGAATAAAATGTAAGTTGTTTTTCTAGGTAATCATTAATGATGGCGCGGGCTTTGCTCGCATCGATGCCTTCTGGGTTGAGTGTCCCTCGCAGCCAGATCCCATCGATCAAAGAGGCGATGCCGTGTGCCACGAGTTCAGCTTGTTCCGCGTCCAGCAGTGCTTTTAATTCAATGCGGAGGTGGGAAAGTAGTCGTTTTTCATTGACACGTTGTAGGCGTTTTAGCTGCGCGTCGTGCATTGAATATGACCAAAATGCTAACCAAGTCTTTGCCACCTTATTTTCAGCTTGGTAGCCCTCAAAGTTACCGTTGATGATCGCGTTGATCCTTTGCTGGTGAGCGTCAGCAGGAAGCGATTTAAGTTGAGTGGTAATCGTTGATGAAAGCTGTCGAAGGATTTCACGCATGGTCTCTTCTAAAAGACCGTGCTTTCCTCCGAAGTAGTGATTAATGATACCTGTTGATACCCCTGCTTCTTTGCTGATCAACGCAATACTTGCAGCATGTAACCCCACACGATCAATCACGGACATGGTGGCTTGAACTAGCTGTGGTTTTCGTATGTCAGGCATCCCAACCTTGGGCATTTCTTGTTCCTTTTATTTTTTATTGAACGTTCAATTAATTATAAAATGACAGATAATTGATTAGAGTTCAAATTAATATTCTGGTGTTGTGGGGTTTTAGTTGGTGATTGTGTTGTTTTAATCTGTTCTAAAACAATGGTTTAACTATTGTTTAGGGAGCTAATGATTAATTTGAAAGATTTGAGGTGTGAAGTTTATGGGTCGAATGTTTTTGGGCTGTGACCTCAGATGGCTAGGGCAAGTTATCAATCAACCTGCCTAGACGATCGTGTGCTTGGTTAGACAGGTTGTGGGGTTACTGAATACTGTTGTAAACGACCGGAGTTTGGCCTTGCCACTTGTTCCAAGCGCTCGGCGTAGTGATAAGTTCAGACATGAATACTGCGACGTTGATTCGACTTGTCTTTTTTGCGGAGAAAATTGGATCGCTAATTGGTGAAGGGTGGATGTCATATTGGGTTGGAAAGGGCTCGTTGGTTAAACTATCGGGCCTGACCGCCGTCCATTGCACAAAATTTTGGTCCTTATCGAGTTTTGTTTGCAGAAATTGCACCGCCATCTCGTTGTCGATATGTGGTGGAAACAATGCTCTAATCAAACTGATGACAGCTTTGTGACTCAAGGAGACTCGTTCTCCTAGCTCTTTGTTTTGAAAGCCTGAGGTATTCATTAATATGAATTTGATAGGGTCTAACGGACGAGACTTAATGATCGCTCGGCACACTCTAATGGTGGCTTCAGTCACTAAGTGCTTAGGCTGCCCAAAGATCCCTTTCCAAGTCAGATTATGCCCCAAGCACGACACGACAGACTCACAACCTTCAATGCAATCAAGTAGCTGTTTTTCCGTCATTTCCAATACACTCGCGCACACTATAGCAACCTTGCTGTTGGTCACTATTTCGTGAGGAAGTGCGTCTAACGAGCGCACAATAATTCTCACCGATTGCCCTTTTTTCAATAGTTGCTGAACAACTAATTGACCTGTCGCGCCTGAAGCGCCTAACACAAGTGAAGTCATAATCTTTTCCTTTAGAGACTGTTCACTCACGACTATATCTATGTATATTTGTTAAGGTAATTGGATAAAACTGTATAAGGGTATACAAATTCGTATGGAATGGACTTCACTATGTTTCGATTGGAATCGCACGCGCGCCTTTTTGGTGACAGCAGAAGAGGGCTCATTATCTGCAGCTGCGAAAGCGCTGAATATGAGTCAACCGACGCTGAGCCGGCAAGTGTCAGCATTAGAGCAAGAGATTGGCGTAGTGCTTTTTGACCGTATTGGACATAAATTGGAGCTGACTCAAAGTGGTATCGAACTGCTCGACATCGCTCGACGATTAGGGGAAGCCGCTCAAGACTTTTCGCTGGCCGCCAGTGGTCAGTGCCAACGGCTAGAAGGCAACGTCGTGATTTCGGTATGTGAACTCGACGCTGTCTATCGATTACCGCCTATTCTGGCCAAATTGAGAGCGCAAGAGCCCGGCATTTCAATCGAAGTCGTTGTGACCAATAAAGTGAGTGATTTGAAACGACGCGAAGCGGATATCGCCATTCGGAATTTTTACCCAAGCCAACCAAATGTTATTGCACGAAAAGTAGGAGAAGAGTCGGTTTGGTTATACGGCAGCGCTGATTACCTTAAACAGTATTCTCAGGTGACATCACTTCAGGATATGACCGACATTCAGATCATCGGGTTTGGTTCTAACGCTCAAGTGATTGAACAGCTCAACCAGCAAGGTTGGACGCTGACCAATGATAACTTTAAGCTCAATACTGAGTTTCAAATGATGCAACTTAGCTTATGCAAACAACACCTTGGTTTGATCTATTTAATTGAAGAGGCAGGGCAAGCAGAACAGCTGTCTAAAGCGTTTGCTTCTATGATGGAGCCGATTCGCTTTCCTGTATGGATGGTATGTCATGAGGAACTCAGGACGAATCGTCGTATTAAAAGGGTGTTTGACTTTATAGCGAATGAACTTCAAACGTCATTAAGTTAGCGGGCGCAGTTTGGCGGTCAATTACAGCATTTCCCTTGTTGTTGAATCGGTGGGCATGGAACGCTCCCGTAAGAACAGAACACACAGCAATCGCCTTGCAGTGGTTTCAACAATTGGCCACATCCTTTGCATTCGTAAAAGTATAAGCATGAGTTTGTTGGCATGATTTCTATACTTTTATGGTGACACTTAGGGCAGTCTAGTTCGGATTTCAGTTCAATGTTCACGTCAACACCTCGCTTCAATGTATTCTTAGATCTTAGTCTATTCTCAGTTGTGACCCTAGATTTTACCGCCGATATAGATTTCGCTAGCGCTCAAATTTACCGTGTTCCAGAAAGTGTTTGGTTTGCTTTATGACCCGCGGGTTATTCATCATCAGAGGGTGAGTGACGGGCAGCGTGATGTGATCTTTCATGCCTTCCAATTTGGTGTTGGTGACGGTGACTTTTCCATCATTGTCCCCCGGTAACATGGTGGACAAAATGAAGTTAATGCTCCGATTACCCGCTATCACACCTACGTCAAACTTAGCGCTACCCAGTTTGTTTGGAGTGCTTGTAGCCTCGGTTCCTAATTGCATTCCTGCCGGGCCATTAATGAGCTTGAACCCTGGCATGTTTTTCAGGTTATCGACGACTTGGCTCCCCTGATTCGGAGGCCCTAGCATTACCACTCGCCCTAAGTTAGTGATGGAGTGAGTGTGGAGGTATTGCCTGACCAAGATGCCACCCATGGAATGAGTGACAAAGTGTATCTTGGTTGAACCTGAGCTCATCGCAAGCGCTTCATTGATGGCATTTTCCGCTAGTGTCTCAATCTTAAACTTAGTGGACGGGTACGAATAATTTATCGTTTGGTAACCGCTCTGTTTGAGTGAAGCCTCCATTGAAACAAACGATTTAGACGTTCTCGCCAAGCCATGGAGGAGTATCACGCACTCACTGGTTCTTGTTTCATCAGGTAATGACTTACTCACCATTTGCCTCCATTGAGGTAGCGGATTGTTTTTCTCGTTGCTGTTTTTCAGCTTGGATTCGGGCTTGGTTCGGTGAGTATTTTTGTGTGACTTTCTGGCGACACGATTGATAGTGAGTTTGAGATTTCTTCCAGCACTGGTTGTCAGAAACTTGTAAGCAACTTTCTAGTGTTGCGACCGCTATTTTATCGCAAGCAGCGAATTCATTAAAAGTGGGGGAAGCATTGGCTGAGGTCGCCCAAAGGGTTGCCATGCTAATAGAAAGGAGTCGCTTCATGGTTCAGCACATACTCGAATGATGGAGGTTAATTCATTTTGCCTTAACGATGCCAGCAAGTTCAAATGGCGTTGCCTGTTATTGGGAGTGTTTCATGAGTTACCGTGGCTAAATCAGCCAGAGTAAAGTTTAGCTTGCAGTTTGAATTGTCGTGTCGGAAACGGAACTAATTTCGCTTATCGGCGCTGAACTTGCTAAGATGCCGCTTTTTTCAAGTCTAAGAAAATTATGTCTAAGTTTTTCTATCGCGGAACCCCCGATATTATGGGGAATTACGGTAAAAGTGGTTACAACCCTAAGCCGACTGTAAAATTGGGAACGGAAAGTGCACCGCTTACGTTAATCGTTGCCAATGAAGAGAGAAAAAGTGAAGTTCAAGCGCTTGTTGAACAACACAACTATTTCGCGAATATCGAAGTGAATGCGGATGTTGAAGAAAATATTTCTGAGCTGGAAGTATTACTCAACAAACCTAAAACGCAACGCTTTGAAAAAACGCCTGAGCGCAATGAACCTTGCTCATGCGGAAGTGAAAAGAAATACAAAAAATGCTGTGGCAAGAACTAACGACAAGCATCGAAAACCGATGAGCTTGTTTAGAAAAACTTTCTACGCAATTAAAGCTAGCGCTAATAACGCTAGCTTTTTTATTTCCCCGTGATTTATTTTTACAAAGTCGCTAGGCGCGTTATTCATCAAGTTTTCAATACGTAAATCTAGACTTATAGAGTGAATACTGGTCAACTCATTCACGAATTCAATGTAGGGAAGAAAGTATGTATTTTTGGAAGATTGAAAAACTTAAACAAGACCTGAGAAACGATGTGGTCTCCGAACAATCGCTCCTCCAATACCTTATTGCCCACACGATAATTATCGGCTTGGCGATGCTCCCTTATTATGACGTGTATGAACTAGATATGCTTTCAGCAGGGATTAGCATACCGATTTCTGTCTTTGGTATTCTGGCTGCCTATCACATGAGTGATAAGCACAACTTCCTGGCTAAATTCATTTCAATCTCATGGGTCGTCGGCATTCGATTATTGCCACTTACCTTCCTGCTTATCTTTCTCTCAATTAATCCTGATTCTCTAGAAACGACGGAATTGGAAGTGGCTGTCATGGCGATTGTCGAAATGATTATTTACTGGCGAATTGCGCATCATATAAAGGATACCGCTAGCGCGAATCTGTCTGCATGATTTATAAAAAAATCACAGCGCTTTTCTAGTCTGTTGTTGAATAAAGAACTTGTTTTGATGTCTTACTAAAAAATCTTTATATTCAATTAATTAGTTAATGGGATGAAGGAAATTATGGATATCAACATTCGCAAGTTAGAACAAACCGATATGGTAGCGGTCAGCGCAATCTATCAGTGTCGCAAAGTAGCAGAAAACACCTCGCAACTACCTTATTTAAGTTCGTCCGATATTAACCAAATTTTCTCCCAGCCGGATTTCTACAACTTGGTTGCTGAGCTTGATGGCCAAGTTGTCGGCCAGGTAACTGTATTTTTGACCAATAAGCCGAGAGCAAAGCACTCAGCAGGGTTTGGGATCGCGGTCCATCCTGATTTCCATGGTCAAGGTGTCGGCAAGGCACTTATTCAAGCAACCATCGAACAGTGTGACAATTGGCTGAATATTGTCAGATTGGAGCTAGAAGTGCATGCGGACAATCATGCCGCTATTTCTGCCTACCAGAAAGCAGGGTTCGAGCTTGAAGGTGAAAAGCGGATGGCTGTTTTTAAAAATGGTCGATATGAAAGTTTATTAGTGATGGCTCGCATTAATCCTAACCATTAGTAGTCAATCTACACTTAACACGTTGTTATTTAATAAATTTAACAGCTTGAGGGGTGAAGATGGGTCAATCAATTTCAGATTTTTCAGTACGTATTCCAATTAACCGAGATTTCATCGAATTGCAGATTCAGGTGAAGGAAAAACTTTACGACTTTAATCATTCCCGACCGTCTGATCATGATACGAGACAAGCTATTTTGTCAGAGTTATTAGGGCACCACGGTGGCGTAAACATATTGCCGCCTTTTGATTGTGATTTAGGAAGTAATATCTATTTCAAGGAAGGTGGCTTCGTAAACACAGGGGTAAAGATTTTGGATCTCGCTCCCGTCCATATTGGGGAATACGTTCAGTTTGGGCCGAACGTTGTGATTAGTACTGCTGGTCATCCATTAGATTTGGCACAGCGAGTTCGTCCAGTCGCAACGGGAAATCCGATACATATAGGCGATAGTGTGTGGATAGGTGCGGGGGCGATCGTTATGGGAGGTGTGACCATTGGCGATCGAAGTGTCATTGGTGCGGGCAGTATCGTGACCAAAGATATTCCGCCAGACAGCGTTGCAGTAGGAAACCCATGTAGGGTGATCAAATCCATTGAGCAGAGCTCAATGCCGTCAAATGAAGAACTTGCGGAGATGTGGGATCTCTCATGATTTTTTCGACCACCGACTAATTGGTTGATATCGATACATTTGAATAGCAACAATTTAAGCGCGAGCCTGAGGTTCGCGCTTTTTGGTTTAAAAATGGCAACTCTTTCGATCTTCGACAAGACTTATATCCAGAGCAATGTCTATCCAACATAAAAACAAGAACGAAATTATTGATATACAACTAAACGTGAACCATTGCGTAGCCATAGCATATTGAGTTTCGTTCGACTGACACTGGAATCAAAAGGACGATCACATGAGCAACCCCATTATTGCCAGCAACAAACCGATCAAAGTTGAATTGAAGAAAGGAGAGGAGTACTACTTTTGCGCGTGCGGAAAATCCCAACGGCAACCCTTTTGTGACGGTTCTCATGCAGGAACGACATTCAAACCGAAGAGTTTCGTCGCGGAAGAAAGTGGTGACGCTTACTTATGCCAATGTAAACATACAGCGAATGTACCTTTCTGCGATGGTTCCCATAAACAGTTCTCTGGTGAGCAAGTCGGGAAAGAGGGGCCTGGTGTCCAAATTCAAGCAACCAATATTCCGGTGGCAGCTCCCACGAAAGAAGAACCCACGGTAGCGTTTATCCATCAGCTCGCAAAAGAAGGGTTGTCTAAACTTGGCCATCACGGGCCGATGACCTCTATGGGTGTTCCTCGGCACTTACTGCCACACTGGGATGATTTACAAGTAATGGTCGCTCAAATGGCGACCAAGCCTTTGCTAGAGGACGTTAAGGTTGCTACCGAGTTAATTATTGGCCCTCAAGCTCGCAAGCCACTGAAGCTTGATATTCCACTATTTGTGTCTGACATGAGCTTTGGCGCTTTGTCTGAAGAGGCGAAAGTGGCTCTGGCTACTGGCGCGGAACTGGCGGGAACGGGGATCTGTTCCGGAGAAGGCGGAATGTTACCTGAAGAGCAAGAAGCCAATTCACATTATTTTTATGAATTGGCGAGTGCAGAATTTGGTTACGATGAGTCGTTGCTAAAAAAAGTACAAGCTTTCCACTTTAAAGGCGGACAAGGCGCAAAAACGGGAACTGGCGGGCATCTACCAGGCAGCAAGAACATTGGAAAAATCTCTCAGGTGCGCGGAATCGCGGAAGGGGAGCCAGCAATCTCGCCTCCTACTTTTAAACACCTAGTGACCGCTGAAGATTTCAAAAAGTTTGCAGATCGGGTGAGAGATGTCACAGGTGGTATCCCGATTGGGTTCAAACTCAGCGCGAATCACATTGAAGAAGATATTCAATTTGCGCTAGATGCGAGTGCGGATTACATCATTTTAGATGGACGTGGAGGCGGAACAGGCGCTGCCCCTGAAATGTTTAGAGATCATATTAGTGTCCCGACCATTCCAGCGTTAGCGCGCGCGAGACGATACTTAGACGAACAAGGCGCGAGCGGGCGAGTGACCTTGATCATTACCGGAGGCCTAAGAGTGCCAATGGATTTTGTTAAGGCAATGGCGCTGGGAGCCGATGGCGTGGCTATTTCAAACAGTGCGATGCAGTCGATTGGTTGCGTTGCAGCGAGAATGTGCAACACCAATAACTGCCCAGCGGGGATAGCCACTCAAAAAGCGGATTTGAGGCAGAGACTCAATGTTGAAAAGTCGTCGCAGCAGCTAAAGAACTTTTTCGAAGCATCAACCGAACTGATGCAAGTGATGGCAAGAGCGTGTGGACACCATAGTCTGGATGAGTTTAACCGAAATGATTTAGCGACCTGGCATCGTGACATGGCGTTACTTTCTGGGGTGAAATATTCTGGCTACGAAGAGCCAAGTTAATTAAGTTAACTTGATGGCGTGGCTTTTACTTGTCTTTCGATAGCGGATGTCGAAAGACAAGGGCGACGAACCTTGGCGCTAGCAATCCAATAAAAGTAATGACTGGTATTACGTAACACAGTCGTTGGCGGTCGCATTCTCGGTGTTGTTACATGCCATTTTTTTATTCCAACATCTTTAGACGTAGGTGCTTTATCCTCGTTATTGACACTTCATACCCTCTTAACCGCATTTCGTCGCACAGAAACCTCAAGCTCATCAACGACAGTTATTATTCTCCGTGTTAGGTACTTTCGTTAAAAGAAGAGGGCAGCAAAATGGATCACACAGTGCACACAACTAATCAGCAAGAACAAGTCATAGCTCAAGTTAAAAAGATAAAAGAATTTTACGCTCACTTAGCCAAATACTTATCGGTTATATGCCTATTGTTTGTCATTAACTTTGTAACGGGCACAGAGGAACTATGGGCAATTTATCCGGCGTTAGGGTGGGGGATATTTCTGGTTTCACACGCGCTCAAGGCATTTGAAGTATTTAACTTTTTAGGGGATGACTGGGAGAAAAAAGAAGTGGAAAAGCGTTTAACTAAGCTAAACAAATGAACCGTCATCAACTACCACATATATAAAATGGTGGCATCATCATTGATTCCACCAATTTTCAGAATGAGTGGCGAGTGTTCCGCCTTCAAAGCTTGTCACAGTCCTTTTTATCTTTGAACAAGTTTGTAAATGCTGTGGCTTCTGTGCGCTCCAAGTCCTGATAAGCTTCAAACATGTCTCCATTTTTATACCCAAGGAAACAAAGAGTTCCTTGAATAACGGCGGTGAAAAAGGCAATGACTAAAACCATAAACGGAATCACACCAAATAAGTCTAGAGCCAAAAAAATCGAAGATATCGCCATAGCGGCGACGGAAACAACCACTTTGAATTTGCTTTTAAGAGCCATAACCACTCCTAATGAATGACTATCGCACATAATATAGACACTTAGTTGCACATGATGTTGGGAAGATCACACTAGGCACACAACGCAAAATTAAATAGTGAGCAACGCCACCACCTGATCTAACCTTCCCACCGACACTCTAAGTCTGGAAGCCCCTCTTCATTTTCACTGTTTCCAGGCAGAACAACAAAACCATGTGCTCGATAGAACCTTTGAGCTTTTTCATTTACTTCAAACGTCCGTAAAGTAAGTGAACCATTAGATTGTGCTTTAGCTTGGCTCAGTAAGTACGAGCCGATACCTTTACCTTGGAATTCAGGTGAAACGTAGAGTTGGTTTATTTCTGTTTCTGAGTAGGCCATAAAGGCGACCGGGAGAGAGCTATCGATACGGACAATAACTGACACTTGATAACGACTCGGTAGGATATGTTCGAGAAAGTAAGCCTGTGACTCAAAGGGATGAACTGGCTGTATGCCTAAAGCGTCCATCATTGATTCACGCCAAAGTGATGTGACTTCGTTGATATGCTCTGAAGCTAATAGCTCCATTTTGTAGATGCTTAAGTCCATTTTTTCCCCTACAACGCGAGTTTAAACCCTTCGTGTGTTGCTTTGAATCCAAGTTTTTCATAGAACCTGATTGCATCAGGGCGCTGCTTGTCACTGGTTAACTGAACGATTGTACAGCCTTTGCATTTTGCCAGTTCGATAGCATGTGTGAACATTTGCTCACCGAAGCCTTGTCCTCGATAGTCACTATGGATTCGAACACCTTCGATAAGACAACGCCAACTACCAATATGTGTCAGGTAAGGAATAAAGGTAATTTGAAGCATCCCGACTAGAGAGCTTTCCTGCTCAATAACCAGTAATTTGTTGTTTGGGTCTCGTGCAATCGCTTCGAACGCTTCAAGATACGCACTATTCAACGGAACAGATGCATCTTCTCTTTTACTACCAAGTGGGTCATTTGAAAGCAAAGCAACAAGGCTTTCCAAATCTTCAAATTCCGCGGAACGATACTTTAATTCCATTTATAGGTCCTTATTCTTTATGACCGTTAACGCCCAATAAAGGGACGACAACGCTACAACACCCAATCAACCCATTTGACTACTGGGGACAAATCGCCACTCACATTTTCGATCTTGTCAATTTCTACGCTAAACCGCCGTGATATGTAGCGGTAAAAAAATCTCACGTTAAGTTAAGTTGCCGGTCAAATTAAACGCTTTGTTATAACTTTAAATACGTGTAAATTGTTGTATTAAAGTTTTTAAACCCTGTTAACTTAAATTCCAGTACCCATGATGATTCAAGAGTCATGGGTAACTTCCCATTTATTGATTGACCAAACTTAATTTCAATTATATCAACAGGGGTATGGGCACCAAAGAAGTAAACTGAACCATCAATATACCCGTCATCTGGGTTTATAGGGAACGTGAATGTTCTACCTGTAAGTTCATTAAACTCTTTAGGTAAATGAATACCGCCTAGGCAAATTACAGTTTCTATTTTCTCAGAATAGCCGTCTAAACTGAGCTCAAATGGCTCTATTCCAATCTCAATTGAAACGTCGCCATCGACACCAGAAATCGTTGCACATGAAAATTTTAGCTTTTCTATCGGGAAAGTTTGCACTCTTCCACCTGAGTTATAACGCTCTATTAGCAATTTAACTGAACGAAGCCCCAAAACCATCAAAGGTACATTGAAACTCCCAACCTTTTGTAACCATAAAGTCTAACCATTGAGCAAGCATGTCTTTGGTTACCATTGTCGGGTGAGAATATCCTTCAACAAACCATGAGCGGTTAATAATTCCCTCACTTCTGATCAGTGATTCATAGTTTCCAAGAGCATCGTTTAGTTGAATTGCTGATGCTTTATTTGGACATAAGTAGCTAAATTCTAGAACTAACTCTGTTTCTTTGGTGACTCCATTACTTATTAATGAAGCCCAAGTCTCATTAAGCATCTTCAGCTGACTTTCTAAATTCAATTGATAACCACTCAACTCCAATTCCTCCCTGATTGCTAACGCCTCGTTAAGCTGCGAAACAATAGTTGGCTACAATTCGTGAGGTACGAACAAAAGCCAACTGTTTTTTGTCCGTTTAAAAGACTTGTTATACGTTTCTACGGTGTACTATTTTATTACATGCACTTACGACTTCCGTTCTGTAATGTTCAATGATTTCAGCTAACTCTTTATCTGATTTGGCAAGAAACTCAGAAGAGCAGTTTGCTCTTACGCATTTCAATGGCAAATGATCCGTATCGGATTCAATGACTCCAAATACATGAAACTCGGTGTTCCAGCATTGCTCATATTTGTCATTGCCGATACGCCAAAGTCCGATAATGTTATCTAGATAATCTTCGTCGCTCTCAAGTAGCTTGATCGCAAGTTGTATTGCATCATTCCCCATTGTAACTAGCACACCCCCTGTGTAAATAACGCCACATTAAGTAGTGAGCAACGCAACCAACTACCTAAAGCGTTGTGCCGTAGACACTAAAGCCGATTCAAACCAAAAGTGCCAAGCATTGTGAATCTGATTAAATTTGTTGTTATAGCTCAAGCGTAAACGTATTGCTCGACTCTCTTACCGCGGTCATCGACTGTAATAGCTTTAACATATATCTGGTGATTTTTAGCCATGTAGACTTGAAGATAAAACTCTTTAAGGCGATCTACAGAAACATTGTGACTGGCTGCATGTTTTGGAAGCCATTTTCGGTAGTAATCTATTGATTTTCTAATTCTCGGAGTAAGTCTAAACAACTCCTCAGTACGAGTTGGAACCCAAGAAATCTGAACTGGCTTACCTTTGTTCAGGCGAGCTAAAGTATATAAATCTTCAAATATAAATGCGTCATCAACATAGTTGCACCCACCAACAAATGAGTGTGTGAAGTTGTGAGCCATTGATTTAATTAACTTATACTTCATGTTGCCCCTGAGCTATAACGCTTAAGTATTTATCCGTTGTCGTAGCACAATGGATAAATACCTGTTGGACTTGGCCGCTTCTATCTATGGAA
>NZ_JBHZSF010000021.1:0-55202 GCF_043642225.1 Vibrio profundi
TAGCTCCAATTGGCAGAGCAGCGGATTCCAAATCCGCGTGTTGGGAGTTCGAATCTCTCCACCCCTGCCATATTTAAGGCTCTAGTCGAAAGACTAGAGCCTTTTTCATATCTGGGTATTTTGCGTAATCAATAGTCGTCTAATTCCTACCATTCCCGAATTCTAATAGTCTTCAGTCCCCTTTCAATTAACAGTCCCTAAAGCTTTATCGTCATAGCTATACCCTTACTGATACAACTTTCAGTGATCGCTACTTTGTAGTTGATTGCGAAGGTATATAGGAGTGACTGCGCGTAACAATAGGTTGGTACTGTGACTATCTAGACAATCAATTGGTACCTCATCTGCGTGCGTTATAGAAAGTCACGACCAAGGTTAGAAAGATTTATCAGAGTTACTATTATCTAGATAAAGAAAAGCCGACCCTGAGGTCGGCTCTAAAGGCTTGTTTTATTTACTATGCACTTTTCACTAAAGTGAGAGCTTTTCTAGATACTTCATGCGCTGCTTTCGTTAGGTTTTGTTTTTCTAGAGCATCAGATAAATAACCATAGTCAGAGACATTTGAACGAATCTCTAGGGCTTTTTCTAAATGGTATTGCGCTTCTGACCACTTACTTTCGCGTAGGAAAAACTGGGCGAGAGCACTATGAGCCTCTGCATTGCTCTCATCCTTTTTAAGGGATGACTGGAGCATTACAATTACTGGGTGATTATCGGGCAAGTTGATTTCTGGGAGTAGAGCGTAGAGTTCAGGCGTTCCCAGTTTCTTAATGTTTTCTTTAATAACGGTATAAGCTTCAGAATCCGCTTTTCTCGCAATGAGCTGTTTGGCAAAGCAGCTAATTAAATGCGCATCTTGTTTATGTTTTTTCGGTAGCTTATCCCAATGTTTGATAACCCCTTCGCTACCTTGTTGCTGGGCTATTTCTGATAACAAACCACACTGCGCTTTTTGTGTCAGGCTAGCAAACTCTTCGCTGTCTATTTGTTTGCTTTTATGCAGTTTTGGCAAAAGATCAAGCAGAGGCTGCCAGAGTTTGAGCTGCACGTATGTGGTCTTTAGTAGGTTGAGTACAATACTGTTCGATGGGTAAGAGGACTTTAGTGAAGACAATGTATCAAATGCTGCCTCGAAATTATTTTCCCTCACTTGCTGTTTTGCTCGGGTGAGCTCTACTGCCAACGTTGAGTTGTCTAGTTTACTTGCTAGCTCTAAGTAATGATCTCGCTTCTCGCTATTACCTTGCCCTTGAGCAGCCTCGGAAGCCACTAGGTAGCATAGTAGGGGCATGTCATGATGATTCGCCCAACGAGTCACCTTTTTCTCAGCGAGTTTCCAATCACCTTCCAAAAGTTTGATGATGCCTTCATTGGTATAACGACGTGAACGTTTTAATTTACGAACACTGAACCAGTTCCAGGTTGTTGAGCTAGCTCTTAGCGCTTTCTTAATTAGAAACTCTAGACCAAATAGCGCCGCTAGTAGTGCCACAACGAAGATCACCAGCGTCGTGACACTCATTTCAATGGTTTTATTTGCTATTGATATGAGAACGTAGCCTTGTTGGCCTGCGAATTGGGTGCCTGCAAACAGTCCGGCACCAAGGACAACAAATAGAAATATCCAACGAAACATTATTTGCCCTCCATTGATGTCATGGTGGTGACTTCTCTACGTAGACGCTCACGAATCACGTCTGATAGTACCGTTTGAGTGCCAAGCTTCACTGGGTATTCGACAGAAACGTTTTGCTTACTTAGCTCTTTAAGGGCTTGGTTGAATTCTGTAACAGCATTATCGTCTTGATTAAAGAAGGTGCTAGACCATTCATTAGCCACGGTAAGGGCGGTTGAGTAGATTTCCCCTTGTTCTACGTAGACGGCTTTGATCGCGGTTTCCAATTTAGCCTTGATGTTTTCTTTTAGGTAAAAATGTTGCTGAGGCGATAAAAGCGGGATGACGTTGCCATCACGGGTTCTAAAAGTAATAAAGCTTTCCGAAAAGTCTTTCAAAGAAGTCATTAAATTGGTTTGCCAATCGTAGATATCTTGAGACACCGTCTCTTTCACTTGTTCAGGAGCATCTGGAAGGATTGCATTCGCTAGCGGCAATTGATCCACTTGCTGTTGTAAGCTCGTTAAACGTAACACTAACCCGTCTCGATCAACGATTGGAATGGTACGAAGCTTAGTTATATCGTTTGCCATTGCCTGCCTTAAAGGAACAAGGCTAGGATCATTCAACGCTGCAATTCGTTGATCGGCACTCTCCATTAACTTGGTTGCGCTTACAGCGTCATGCTCCAAAAATAGTTTTCGACCCGCCAGCTTAACTAGGTAATCCGCTTCGGCTAGCAACCAGTCATTTGGGCGACGTCCTTTTACATCGGCGACTGCCAATTGTAGGCTCTCGATACTTTTTTGCTGTTGAGATAAGACGACTTGCGTTTTTTCTACCGCCAAATTTGCTTTGTTGACTGTGTCTTGCTTAACGGCTTGCATCTCTTGGCTAAGAGTCGATTGTGATTGTTGTAACTGGTTCTGAAGGGCATCAATTTGCGCTTGTTGCTGCGCATTCTTTTGCTGCATTTGAAAAGCTAAACCACCACTGAAGATAATAGAGATGGCAATGGCAATAGCACCAAGCTTAACGCCACGCTTACCTTGCTTTTCTTCAAGCTTTTCAGCGGGAGGTTGTTGCGTTGTAGATTGCTCTTGTTTGGATTCAGTTGAGTCAGCAGGCTTTGCAGAATCGGCACTTGGCGAAATTTCAGAACTTTCTATATTTTTCTCAGGTTCATTATGCTCGTTATTGTTTTTACTTGTCATGCTTATGTCCTGTGTTAGCGATTATGGCCGGAGAGAAGCCAGTAAATCTTGGTTGTTGGCACTTACGGTGTTTTCTACAAAAGAAAACCCGAGTTGTTGTGCGCGGGCAGCAATACGTTGGCTCGGTACAAATAGTTGTTGTTGTTGTAGCCAAGGTAAAAATTCAATCGGGGTCGAAGATGTAAGGAATTCGAGTTGTCCCTGACTAGTGATGACAATTTGATTAATGCCACTTTCTTTCCAATGAAGAAAGGTGAGGCGATCTTGGATCGGAATAAACTCTCTTCGGTAGGTTTCGCAGTAAACGACATTAGCACCTAGAGAGACTAATGAGTCTCTGATTAATTCGCGTCCTCCGTTACCACGAAGGATGGTGATAGTTTTACCTGAAATACCTTTGAGTTCATCTAATTGAAGAAGATGCTCACTGTCACTAGTTTCGGGGTAGTTTACGATTTGTTGTGTCGCTTTGCTTAATTTGTGCGCGGTTTTTTGACCAACGCCAAGGTATAGCGGATCTTTAGGCCAGTTAGCTTGGCATTGATTAAGAATATTTTGTGCAGAGGATACCGCGTGCTGACTAACCGCGATAATGATGTCACTGCGCTGTAGCTGATCTTGGAGGTGAGGGGTGTGTTTATTGTCGACGATGCGTATTAACGGATGGTGGAGTGATTTTACTCCAGCATCCGAAAGTTGTTGGCATAGTGCTAGCCCTTGTTTACCGGGCCGGGTAACCAACACTGCCATCGTTAATCGTGGTCAGCGTATAGTTTGGTGAGGATTTCTCTCGCGCCATCATCTAGAAGTTGGTTTGCGAGAGTTACACCCAGTGCTTCTGCCTCTTCACGCGGGCCAGAGATCTCGCCGCGAATCATTTTAGAGCCATCCGGTTCACCAACTAATGCACGCAGCCAAATGTTGTCACCGTCTAGCAGTGAGTAACTACCGATAGGTACCTGGCAACCGCCTTCTAGCGTTAGGTTCATTGCACGTTCGCACAGAACGCGGTCAGCTGTATCTTTATCGTTTAGAGGCTCAAGAAGCTTAATTAGACGTTTATCATCAAGACGACACTCGATACCTACTGCGCCTTGACCTACAGCTGGTAAAGACTGCTCTGGCTCGATAAAGCTACGGATACGCTCATCTAGTTTTAGGCGCTTAAGGCCGGCTGCTGCTAAGACGATAGCATCGTATTGGCCGTCATCCAGTTTACCTAGACGAGTTCCCACGTTGCCGCGCAGTTCTTTGATGATTAGATCAGGGCGGTATTCCAGTAGCTGACACTGACGACGCAGGCTACATGTACCCACGACAGCACCTTGTGGCAGTTCATCAATGTTGTTGTATGTGTTTGATACGAATGCGTCACGAGGATCTTCACGTTCACAAATCGTCACTAGACCTAAGCCCTCAGGGAAGTCGACCGGTACATCTTTCATTGAGTGCACCGCTAAGTCAGCACGACCTTCAAGCATCGCTACTTCAAGTTCTTTCACGAATAAGCCTTTACCGCCGACTTTGGCTAATGGAGTATCTAGAATGATGTCTCCTTTAGTTACCATGGTAACCAATTCGACTTCTAGACCTGGGTGAGCGGCTTGTAGAGCGTCTCTGACAAAGTAAGCTTGCCAAAGGGCTAGTGGGCTTTTTCGTGTAGCAATGCGAATAGGTGCTGAGTGTGTCATGTCTGTTCCGAAACTAATTCTTTAATGGTCTAATCCTACCATTGTGTGTCGGAAATTCTTACTGTTTGATCATGTGTTAGTTTGTTCGATGAAGGAATTGCATAAGTTCACCAAAATAGTGTGATTGGTATCTCATTTGAAAGATGGGCTATTATTAGAATTGAGAAATAAGGGAGACACTAGGTTAGCGTACTCATTAATATTTACTGACTATAACTTCTATTGAGTTGAGGCGCATTTTCTTTACCCATAAGATTAAAAGTGTTAAATTGATCACGTTTTGGTGCTTCTTTCGAATAGTAACTAAACAAAAAGTGCATTTACTCTCAAACCAAGGATATACCCTTGCAGGCTTACACTCAGACTTTAATTCAGCGATTGGATAATCTAAATCAGCAGCGTGTTGAACGTGCGCTTGCTCTGATGGATTTACAAAGTCAGCGTGTATTCCACCTTATTCCAACACTATTGCATTTCAACCACCCCGCTATTCCTGGTTTTTACGACCAATCAGTTCCTTTTGGAATTCACAGCTTTTCATTGAATGAATTCCAAAAGCAATTTGTGGACGATACTCAGCTCACTTTAGGCCAACCCTTAGAAACCACTAGCGACCCAGCTATCTTAGGCTTGTATACGATGGGCAGCACCTCTTCTATTGGTCAAAGTACATCGAGTGACTTAGACATATGGGTATGTGTTGCGCCAAGTATGAGTCGAGTTGAAAGGGAAAGTCTGACGAACAAATGTTTGTTGATCACCGATTGGGCACAAACCCAAGGTGTTGAGGCTAATTTCTTCTTAATGGATGAAGAACGTTTTCGTTCAAATCATTCTGAAGAAATGACCGGGGATAATTGTGGTTCCTCGCAGCACTTGTTACTGCTTGATGAGTTTTACCGCAGTGCAGTTCGACTCGCCGGACAAAGGTTACTATGGCAAATCATTCCACCGGAAATGGAGGAATGTTATGACGAATACGTTCATGACTTATGCCGTAAAAATTACATTGATTGCTCGCAGTGGATAGATTTCGGTAAGTTAAATCGAATTCCCGCTGAAGAGTATTTTGGTTCAAACCTTTGGCAGCTCTATAAGAGTATTGATTCTCCATATAAGTCGGTTCTCAAAGCGATTTTGTTGGAAGCATATTCTTGGGAATACCCGAATACTCAACTTTTAAGTATTGATACTAAACGCCGATTCTTTGCCGATGAACCTGACCTTTACGGTATGGATGCGTACTATCTTATGCTTGAGAAAGTCACGCGTTATTTGGAGCGAATTAAAGATACCACTCGCTTGGATCTCGTTCGTCGCTGTTTCTACTTAAAAACACATGAAAAGTTGTCTCGAGAGCCGGGCATCGGTTCGGTGGCTTGGCGTCGCGAAGCATTGACTGAGATGGTCCAATCTTGGGATTGGAGCGAGGCGACTATCGCTGAGTTGGATAATCGACGTAACTGGAAAGTTGAGCTGGTGAAAGTCGTTCATCACGCTTTACTGGATGCGTTGATGTTGAGTTATCGTAACTTGATTCAATTCGCGCGTCGTAATGACATTACTTCTGCGATCAGTCCGCAAGATATCAGCATCTTAGCGCGTAAACTGTACGCTGCTTTTGAAGTGTTGCCAGGTAAAGTGACTTTACTGAACCCACAGATATCGCCTGATCTCCACGAACCAGACCTGAGCTTTATTGAAGTGCGTAAAGGACGTGCTAATCAAGCGGGATGGTACTTGTATAAACAACCTTTGATTGCACACCGAATCCTGGGTCAGCCAGCTTTGGAGCACCATGAGTATCTAAGTAAATTGGTTGCTTGGTCTTTCTTTAATGGTTTGATCACTGAATCGACGCGTCTGCACTCCGTTGTGCGCGACGCTCAGATTGATATCGATAAGTTTTACCAAATGGTGAGTGACTTACGTAATACCTTTTCGCTTCGTAAGCGCCGCCCAAGCATGCAAGCGCTTGCTAGCCCATGTGAAATCAGTCAGCTTGCGATGTTCATTAATTTTGAAAATGACCCGACATCAGATCTTAGTAGCCGAGCATTGAAAGTCGATTTGAAGAATATTGATATCTTCAGCTTTGGAGAAGAAGGAAAGAGCTTAGTCGGCAGTGTTGATTTGGTGTATCGAAACTCTTGGCATGAAGTGCGTACGTTGCATTTCCAAGGGGATACCGCAATGTTGGATGCACTCAAAACGGTGCTTGGGAAAATGCACCAAGATGCGGTTCCGCCTGAGTCTGTTGATGTTTTCTGTTACAGCAAAAACCTACGTGGCGTTATGCGTAACATGGTGTATCAATTGCTTGCTGAGTGTATCGATTTACGATTAAAACCGATTGAACAAGAAAAACGCCGTCGTTTCAAAGCGATTCGATTAGCCAATCAAATGTTTGGTTTGTTCTTTGAACGCCGTGGCGTGTCGGTTCAGAAGTTAGAAAACTCGGTCGATTTCTATCGAAGCATCTCGACGAATAAACTCAAAGGTTCGCCTTTATTGATGCTGGATAAAGAGCAGGAGTATCAACTACCTGACGTGGTTGATGGTTTTGCGAGTGAAGGTCTGATCCAATTCTTCTTTGAAGATACTGATAAGGGTTTCAATATTTATGTGTTGGATGAGTCGAATCAGGTAGAGGTTTACCATCAATACAGTGGTGAGAAAGATGAGATGATCGCGAGTGTAAATACTTTTTACACTTCAGTGAAAGATGATAAAGAAGTCGCATCTCAGCTGATTAACTTTAACTTACCGCAGTATTATCAGATTGTTCTCCCAGAAGAGGGTGACTCTTACGTGATTCCTTATCGCAACGATAGTGTGCCATGTTCTAAGGCATCGAAAGTCGTGAATATATAATTCGATAAGAAAAAGGAGTGATGTAATCACTCCTTTTTTATTTCTGACGCGATATCTGTCTATTTGAATTAAACCCAGTCTATCGCTTCACCAGCGTGCTTCACACACTCTTCTTTAACCATTTCAAACAGCTCTGTTCCTGTCTTTGAACACGTCCATTTGTCTTCAATCAGTTTAAAGTGGAAACCACCTGACTTTGAGGCTAACCAGATCTCATGCATAGGTTCTTGGCGGTTAATGATGATTTGGCTACGGTCTTCAAATTCCAGTGTCATGACGTTTCCCGTCACTTCATAATCAATATCTGCTTCAGAGTCATCGATCGCTTCTTCGATGTTTTGCATCTGTATATCGACCAGTTCGTGAAATTCAGTATCGTTCATCCTTTCTATCCTATTGCTTTTCCTGAGTGTGGTGCGATTATAGGGGGCATTGAGTTAATAATCACGATATGCAAAATGAAAAAATTAATCACTGCTCTATTTATGCTGTCTGTTATCGGTCTTTCTGGATGTGGTCAAACGGGTGCTCTGTACCTTCCAGATGAATCGCAGCAAAATGAACAATCGCAATAATCGAATAGAAACGTAGTAGCAATTGTAATTTATAAGGGATAAGAATTTTGGATTACTTCAACTATCAGGATGATGGCCAGCTTTGGGCTGAGGACGTCGCACTATCACAACTTGCAGAGCAATATGGTACGCCTTTATACGTATATTCACGTGCCACTTTAGAACGCCACTGGAATGCTTTTGACTCATCTGTGGGTGAGCATCCACATTTAGTTTGCTATGCAGTGAAAGCTAACTCAAATCTAGGGGTGCTGAATACGCTAGCGCGCTTGGGCTCGGGTTTTGACATCGTTTCTGGTGGTGAACTAGAACGAGTGATTGCAGCCGGTGGTGAGCCATCGAAAGTGGTGTTTTCAGGTGTTGGGAAAACAGAAGCTGAAATGAAACGTGCGCTTGAGCTTAAGATTAAGTGCTTTAACGTGGAATCAGAGCCAGAGCTAGAGCGTTTAAATAAAGTTGCTGGTGAGTTAGGTGTCAAAGCGCCAATCTCGCTGCGTATTAACCCTGATGTTGATGCTAAAACTCACCCTTATATTTCGACAGGTCTGCGTGACAATAAATTCGGTATTGCTTTTGACCGAGCGCCAGCGGTGTACAAGTTTGCTCAGAGCTTATCAAACCTAGATGTTCAAGGTATTGATTGCCACATTGGTTCTCAGCTAACCGATATTGAGCCTTTCATCGATGCTACTGATCGTCTATTGGCACTGATTGATCAGCTAAAAGCGGATGGTGTGAATATCTCTCACCTTGATGTGGGCGGCGGTTTAGGCGTGGTATATCGTGATGAATTACCGCCTCAGCCTTCAGATTATGCGAAAGCGTTACTTGCTCGTTTAGAAAATCACTCTGATCTAGAGCTGATTTTCGAACCAGGAAGAGCGATTGCTGCAAACGCTGGTGTACTATTAACAAAAGTTGAGTTCCTAAAACCAACCGAACATAAAAACTTTGCCATCATTGATGCTGCAATGAACGATTTAATGCGTCCGGCTCTTTACCAAGCATGGCAAGACATCGTTCCGGTGTCTCCTCGCCAAGGCGAAGCGGTTACGTACGATTTGGTTGGCCCAATCTGCGAAACTGGTGATTTCTTAGGTAAAGATCGCGACCTTGTATTAGAGCAAGGGGATTTGTTAGCGGTTCGCTCTGCAGGTGCATATGGCTTTGCAATGTCATCGAACTACAACTCGCGTTCTCGTGCTGCTGAAGTGATGGTCGATGGTGACAAGACTCATTTAGTTCGCCAACGCGAAGAGCTAAAGAGCTTGTGGGAACTAGAAAATATTCTTCCGGAGTAATTTGAAGCATTATGCATTTCCACTTTTCTAAAATGCATGGTTTGGGTAATGATTTCATGGTTGTGGATTGCATTACTCAAAACATATTTTTTTCTCCTGATTTGATCCGTCGCTTGGCGGATCGCCATACAGGAATCGGCTTTGACCAATTATTAGTGGTCGAAGCCCCTTATGATCCAGAAACCGATTTTCATTATCGTATTTTTAATGCTGATGGCAGTGAAGTAGAACAGTGTGGCAATGGCGCACGTTGCTTTGCACGCTTTGTTCGCATGAAAGGTTTGACCAATAAATACAGCATCAATGTCAGTACCAAAAAAGGCAAAATGGTGCTGAAAATTGAAGATAACGATCAAATCACGGTTAACATGGGTGTGCCGGAATTTGAGCCGAATAAGATCCCTTTCAAAGCGAAACAGACAGAAAAAACCTACATACTAAGAACCGATGAGCACACTTTGTTTTGTGGAGCGGTGAGTATGGGTAATCCTCATGTGGTCACAGTGGTCGACGATGTTGATACGGCTGATGTAGATACTCTTGGCCCGCTATTAGAATCTCATGAACGCTTTCCTGAACGCGTTAATGCCGGCTTTATGCAGGTGGTGAGTCGTGATGAGGTTCGCTTACGCGTTTACGAACGTGGCGCTGGTGAAACTCAGGCTTGTGGAAGCGGTGCGTGTGGTGCGGTGGCTGTGGGTATCGTTCAAGGGGTATTAGCGGATAATGTGAAAGTGAGTTTACCTGGTGGTGATTTACAGATCAGTTGGCAAGGCCCTGGTAAACCGTTGTTTATGACAGGTCCCGCTACCCATGTGTTTGATGGGCAACTGTCGTGTTAATTTTAATGAATAGTGTTAAGGAAGTACTGTGTCTTACGTAGAAGCAGATGCTCTGACGGCAGAGGTCGTTGCCGAATATTTACGTGATAACCCAGACTTTTTTCAAAATCGAACAGAGCTTGTGGATCGCCTTTCTATCAATAACGTTGAGCAAGGCGCTGTGTCGTTAGTTGAGGTTCAATTAAAGCGACAGCGACAACGTATTGAAGAATTAGAAGAAGAAATCACGAGCTTGATGTCTTTAGCTGCCAATAACGATAAGACTTTTTACGAGTTTATGGAGCTGCAAGACCAAGTCCTGAAATGCACGGACTTTTTACAAGTCGTAAAATCGGTAGAGGCGAAAGCGAAAGATTTAGGCTTACGCGCTTACATCAAAGTGCATTCACAATCGGAAGGGTGTTATTCGTTAAGCAAAGAAAGTCTACAGCGTTTTTCGACTAATCATCTGAACGGGAAAGATGCCTACCTAGGGCGGTTGCGTAAGGTTGATCGAGAGAGCTTATTCGGTGAAGGTACTAGCCCTGAGCTTGGTTCTTACGTGGTTATGCCTTTAGTGAAGCAATCCACCTTGGGGCTATTGGCCTTTTCAAGTGATGATGGCGGACACTTCCAGCCTTATATGGATACTTTGTTTTTACGTCATCTTGCATTAGTAGTGGCGCATCTCGCTGGTACGTTACCTTGGCAGGCTTCTAATGAATCCAACTCCCAATACTCCACTTCCTACTAGCCTTCAAAAGCCTCTCGACCGTTTCTATGAATACCTTAGAAGCGAAAAGGGGCTTAGTCTTCATACTCAACGTAATTACCGCCAACAGTTAGAAACGATGGCCAGCTACCTTGTGACCTTAGGTCTAAAAGACTGGAGGCAAGTGGATGCGGCATGGGTTCGCCAGTTAGCGAGTAAAGGGATGCGTGATGGCATGAAAGCCAGTAGCATCGCGACGCGTTTGTCCTCTTTACGGAGTTTCTTTGATTTTCTAGTGCTGCGTGGCGTGATGCAAGCTAACCCTGCGAAAGGGGTATCGGCACCACGGAAGCAACGACCACTGCCTAAAAACCTAGATGTGGATGAAGTCGGGCAGTTGTTAGAAGTGAATGAAGGTGACCCGCTTGCGATCCGTGACCGTGCAATGATGGAAGTTATGTACGGTGCTGGGCTACGCTTGGCGGAAATGGTCGGGATCAATGTCAAAGACTTGAATACTAGCCAAGGCGAGATTCGAGTCATTGGTAAGGGCGATAAAGAACGAAAAGCGCCATACTCTGGGCTAGCGGAAGAGTGGGTCAATAAGTGGCTTAAAGTTCGCAGCAGCATTGCCAATGATGGAGAGCTTGCGCTTTTTGTTTCGAAATTGGGTACTCGTATTTCTCATCGTAGCGTTCAAAAACGCATGGAAGAGTGGGGTAAGAAACAGGCGGTGGCGAGCCATATTAGCCCCCATAAGCTTCGACATTCTTTTGCTACTCATATGCTGGAGTCCAGCCAGAACTTACGTGCGGTACAGGAATTGATGGGGCATGAGAACATTTCGACAACGCAGATCTATACTCACCTCGATTTCCAACATTTGGCCCAAGCTTACGATAAGGCTCACCCGCGAGCTCGCAAAAAAAACGAGGAAGAATAAGCCCTATGCATTTCTACCGTAGCCTGCAACCGATTAAAGCGATGACCTTCGATTTGGATGACACACTTTATGATAACTGGCCTGTTATCGCTCGTGTCGAAAAAGAAATGGCGCTCTGGCTTCATCAAACTCACCCAGTGTCCGCGACTATAGGGCTGGATGAGTGGCAGAACATAAAGCGCTTGGTGGCACAGCAGCAGCCACAGTTAAAGCATGATGTCACGCTTTGGCGTCATACTCAGATTAAACAAGGTTTGATCAGGCTTGGTTATGCTGAAGATAAAGCTCATCAGGCGGCCTCTGATGGGATTGAGCACGCGCTTTGGTTGCGTAATCAAGTGGATGTGCCAGAGCTCTCCCATCAAGTGTTATCTAAGCTCAGCCAAACAATCCCACTCATTGCGATCACTAATGGTAATGTTGACCCTAATAAAATTGGCTTGGGGCAGTATTTTCAAGCCATTTTAAAAGCGGGGCCTGATGGCAGAGCGAAGCCGTATTCAGACATGTTTGTGAAAGCTCAGCAGTGCTTAAAACTACCGGCTCATCACATTCTACATGTGGGTGATCATTTGGTGACAGATGTTTATGGTGCGAAGACCAACGGCTTTCAGGCATGTTGGTTTAATGATGGGGAACATAACCTTTATCAGCACCCGAAAACACGAGTACTGCCTGATGTTGAAATTAATCAGATAACCGAGTTGTTAACTTTAGTGTAACTCCTCGCAATTCCATAGGTGTCTTGGTACAGTAAAAACAAAACGTTAGACTATAAATCTGTTCGAGTTCACCGCCAAAAATATCTATATAAATAACGAGTGTGGGCTCAGCGTCAGGCAATTGGCAAATAGGGCTTAGCATGCAAACTTATACTTATGTGGCTCACACTGAGGAGTTATTTGAATCTTTACTTATTGAGCGCGACTGGAGTGCCGATAAGTGCTATTTGGTGCAACTCTTTTCTACTCAGCCTGCGGAAATCGCGTTAGGCTTTGCGCGGATTCTTCTTGCTAACTTCCCTAATGTCACGGTGATCGGGCAGAGCGCAACTCACTTGATCTGCGATAATCATCTTGAAACGTCAGGCACGATGGCCATCGTGAGTGAGTTTAATGACAGTCATCTCTCCTCCGCTGTTCAACCTTTTACTCATCAACCTGAATTTGATAGTCACAACTTGGTCGACGGGCTGCGATTAACTCAAGACAGCAAAGCGGTCATTAGCTTCTGCGCCCAGGTTGATGGCCGAGATTACCCCATTTACTCGGCATTTAATGAATTAGCTCATGCTGTTCCCGTCGCTGGTGGACTATGCCAGGAAAACAAATTTGGTAACTGGGTGCTTTATAATGATCAAGTACACCAACAAGCATGTGTTGCTGTGGCGATACATAGCCCAAGCTTAAAGGTGTGGACGGGGGCTTATTCGGAGTGGAATCCGATAGGCATGAAACATAAGATCACGAGAGCACAAGGAAAGCGGCTTTATACGTTAAATGGTGTACCGGCCTACGATGTCTTTAAACATTACCTTGCGGATGGGCAAGACCTTCCATTTCAGCAGTTAAAAAACTTTCCACTGTATCGAGAACTCGGCTTTACCAAAGCTGTGATTAGCGCGTTAAACATTTTATCTGATGGCAGTATCGAGTTTGATCAAGAGTGGAAAAAGGGGCAAGAAGCACAGTTCTGTTACAACCACCCTTCTTTGACCGTAGAAAAGGTTCGTCATGGCGCGGAGTTATTGACGATGCACCAGCCGGAATCGGTCATGATTTATAACTGTGCCTCCAGGTTAGATTTCTTGGATGGGCTCACCGAGCTGAAACCTTTCGAAGGTATTGCTAATACAGCCGGAGCGTATTGCATGGGAGAGCTTTCTCTGCAGGGGAATACGCAAGAGATTTTGCACCATAGCCTCACTTATTTAGCTTTGCGTGAATCCCATGATCTTCCTGAATTTAACCGCTTTCAGTTGAACAGTGAGCTAACGGTTTCGCCTTTACTGAATTTGGTTCGTAACGCGATTGTTGACCTTGATACGATGAATTCGGAGATGGAGCAGAAGCTGCATCAGCAAGCCAAAAAGCTAACAGACAGCTACCGTTATGATACTCGTACCGGGTTACCCAACAGAATAGCACTCAAGGAGCGACTTAATAAAATCACTGCTCGTGAGCATCTTTTGACATTAAAGCTGACCAACTTTAATCATGTAAATGAAAAATATGGCTACCAAGTCGGCGATCAATTGCTTCTCGATTTATCTACGCATTTCCGCAGTCGATTAGAGATGCGTTTGGGAGTGCACAATTCGATTGGTTTGTTTAGCATTGGTGTGGGTGAATGGGCGATCATTTTTAAAGCAAGTAATGATAGCGAGTTTATCAAACAGCAGTTTGTCCGTTTCACTGACGCTATTGAACACATTAACTTTGAACCTTATGGCTTGTCCGATGTGGACTATTTATCTGTCTCTTTATGTGGTGGCTTAGCCAGTCGATGTGATTTTATGGATGACAATGGTGACGAGCTGTTACTCAAGGCCATTGAAGCTCGACGTTATGGCGTGAGGAACAACACTCACATCACGAATGCAAAAGATATCCAAGTTACAGAAGAAGATCGTAAAGAGCAGCTAGGTTGGCTCTCTTGCGTGAGCCGCGCGATTTTAGATCAAAACATTGTTACTTACAGCCAGCCGATTGTAGCTGCCCATACCCATGAACAGGTTGCGGAAGAATGTTTAGTTCGTATTGTTGAAGCGGATGGCGCGATTATTCCTCCAGGGCAGTTTTTACCAATTATTGAAGATACGCACTTATACACTCGTTTGAGCCGTCATATGATCAAAAATACCTTAGGGTATATGGCCGACAAGCAAGGTGCGTTTTCGATAAACTTGTCTCCTCAAGACCTCATGAGCGACAAAACGTTGGAAATACTAGAATCTTCGATTGCTTTGCTGAATGATCCGAGCCGGTTAGGGCTAGAGGTGCTGGAGTCCGAGCAAATTAAAGATTACGGACGCATGATAGAAGTGTGCAACCACTTTCGCTCATTAGGTGCCCGTATCATCGTCGATGATTTTGGTTCAGGTTATTCCAACATCGATGAAATCATTAAGCTCGAACCACAAATCATCAAACTCGATGGCAGCTTGATTCGAAACGTGGATAAAGACTTAAAGCAACGCAAGATTGCATCGCAACTGATCCGTTTATGCGGCGTGTTCAATGCCAAAACGGTCGCTGAGTTCGTTCATAACCAGCAGGTGTGCGAGATTGTAGAGGATATGGGTGTCGATTACCTACAAGGGTATTATTTAGGGGAACCTAAACGCTTATATTGGTAGTTTGATTTTATAGAGTCCAGATGCATAGCAGTGTACGAATACTAGAAAAGAGGCGTTTACCAAGCTCACATTATTCACAGGCTGAGTGAGCAAATGCGTGCAAAGTGTGCAGATTGCGAGCAGTATATCACTTCATTAGCCTTCAGCGATTAATGTCACGATGCAGTCAACGTCCATATTGGTTCAGGATCCCTCTTTATTGGCACACGAGTTAAGCCGAGTTGCGTTTCATCGCCAAGAACGCTTGCTTGTACAGCTTTTCTCCTCGTATTCAAAAGAGCAAGTATCAGACATCAGTCGAGCGATCTGCGCTCGTTTCCCTAACGCGGTATTGATTGGTAGCAGTGCCAATCATTTCATTCGCCGGGGCGAAGTTGAACAGGGCGGCCTTTTCCTCGTGATCACACAGTTCGACTCCGTAGGGTTAACAAGTGCCGTCGTTCAGTACAGTGATGAACTCACCCAAGATAGCGTCAATCTATTCACTCAACTGGATTGCACGCTCTCTACTCAAGCGATCATTTGCTTTGCTGACAGATTAACCCTTAGCCACAAAGCACTCTTTTCCGCATTTAATCAAAGTGAGCTCGATATCCCTATCGCGGGAGGAGCGTCGACCATTACCGATAATGGCCGCTGGGTCATGCTCAATGGTCAATGTTATGAGAATGCTTATGTCGCTGTGGCGCTCAATAGTGATGAATTGTCGGTATGGACGCGCTATTACACGGAGTGGAACCCTATTGGTAAGATGTTTCGTGTGACGAGTGCGGATGGCAATATCATCCATAGTTTAGACAACACACCAATCCGAAAAATATACAATCGCTACTTAGCTGACGGTAATGAGGTTCCTTTAGAACAGCTTCATAATTTTCCGTTGATGGAAGGTGAGCCCCAACAGCAAAAAATTTATCTACCTATCAAGGTGCACAACCAAGACTCGATAGAGTTCGATGGCGAAGTCGTGGTCGGTGATCAAGTGAGGTTTTGCTATGACCACCCTTCATTAACCCTGGAACAGCTTCGTTTGGGGATTCAGCAAATTGCTCCCTTGTCCCCGGATCAATTCTTTGTTTACAACTGTACGTCTCGGATCGATTTTATTGAAGGGAACCAAGAAGTATCGGTGATACAGGAGCTTGCCGATTGCTACGGTACTTACTGTATGGGAGAGCTCTTCCAAGATGAAGGGGAACAAAAAATTCTCCATCATAGCCTGACTTGCTTAGTGATGCGTGAGGGGGAGCCTCGTTCTGAAAGCATCCAACTGCCTACCCATAGCTCAAATGCCATTTCTCCCTTGTTTTCGTTGATTCGCAATGCGTTAGTCGATGTCGATGAAACGAATAAGAGCATGGCAAACAAGATTCAACGGCAAGCGAGTGACTTAACAGAGAGCTATCGAATAGACCGAAGAACGCTGCTGTCGAATCGCAGTGTGCTGCGTGAAAAACTGGTTAAGATGAATGCGGCGAGTCACCTGCTGAGTTTAAAGGTGACGAACTTTAGTCAAATCAATGAAAAGTACGGCTATCCGGTGGGCGATCAGCTGCTTAGGGATTTAAGTGACTATTTTAAATCGATTTTGCGGCGACAATTCATCGATGGCTGTCAGTTGTACAGTATTGGCGTCGGCGAGTGGGCGATAGTGTTTGAAAGCTCCGCCAGTGATGACTATATTCAACAGCGATTTTCACAGTTTGCGGATCAAATAGAGCATGTGAATTTTGAACCATTTGGCCTGCCAGATATTGAGTACCTTTCGGTGTCTGTATGTGGTGGGTTAGTCAGTCGCTGTGATTTCCCTGATGAGTCAATTGATGATTTACTTTTGAAGTCTATCGAAGCACGCCGTGCTGCGGTGAATCATAATAAACACTTGATGAATGCCCGCTCCTTGAAGCAGTTAGAACAAAATCGCCAAGAGCAATTAGGCTGGTTGTCTTGTGTGAGTCGAGCGGTGTTGCATCAAAATGTTATCGCGTTTGCTCAGCCGATTGTTGCTGCGGGGACGCACCAAACCGAAAGTTTAGAGTGTTTGGTCAGAATTGAAGAAGATGGAATTGTGATCCCGCCTGGTAAGTTCTTGCCTATTATTGAAGGGACCCATCTTTATACGCGTCTAAGTCGTCAGATGATTTCTCGTACCTTTGAACATATGAGTCAAACGACGGATTCGTTTTCCATTAACTTGTCCCCTCAAGATTTGATTAATGAAAAAACGTTATTGCACCTAGAAGATTCAATCAGAAAGATAAGCCACCCTCAGCGCATTGGGCTAGAGGTGTTGGAAACCGAACAAATTAAAGACTACGGCCGGATGATCGAAGTGTGTAATCACTTTCGTGATCTAGGGGTTAGCATTATTGTTGATGACTTTGGTTCGGGTTACTCAAATATTGATGAGATTATTAAGCTTGAACCGCAAGTGATTAAGCTTGATGGCAGTTTGATTCGCAATATCGATCATGATGTGAAGCAGCGGAAAATCGCTCAGCAGCTGGTGAGTTTATGCCAAATACTGAATGCCAAAACCGTGGCTGAGTTTGTCCATAACCGAGATATTTGTCATATCGCAGAAGACATGGGGGTCGACTACCTTCAAGGCTTCTATTTTGGACAACCACAACGTTTATTCTAACTGGTTGAAATTGATAGGTTTCACGTGAAACCAAATAAAACGACGGTATCTACCGTCGTTTTTTGTTTAGCGTTTAAGGGCGTGTCCACTTTTATCGGCTTTGAATACCGCCATATAGTGTTCAAAGTATTGTGTGAGTGCGTTTGCTTGAGCTGCTTGCCCTGTTCCTTCCAATATTTTGCTTGCGACCTCGCACGTGCACAAGTGACCGTCTTCTTGATTTCGTCTGAGTTGATATTCAGAGCGTTGTTCCACCTCTAAATGAATGCAAGGGAGCGTTTTCAGCCATTCACTCTTATTCATCATCTTTTTTGCTTCTTGCCAGGTGCCATCCAAGATGATGCACAGTGCCGGGGGAGATTCGTGACTCTCGCTAAAAGAGACTTCCGTCAGTGGAATGCTGTGTTCACTCGGATAAACCAGAAAGGGTTGAACCTGCTTATCGCGAATCTGATTGAGTAACGTTTGAGGTGGTGCTTTACGTTGCCACTCGATGATTTCGCAGTGTTCTAACGTCTGCATCATCAGCTTTCCAGTATTGGTTTCCCGAGTCAGTTCATTACTATGGGTCAGCAAAACGAAATGGACTGAGTTACTGATACTCGGTATATGCTCACATATACATTGATGAGCAAAACCACAATGAACGCAGCCTTCCATCTACAGTTTCGCTCCATTCGTTTGTGGTGATACTTGATTGCGGAACAATGTTAGACCGCCATTGGCTATCGGGTAAACCACGTTGCCTACTTTTTCTTTTTCTGCGATGAGTTGATCACCATCTCTTGTAAATATGCGTTCAGAGACAAGATATTGCTGTTGGTGGCGAGTCATCACCACTTGGATTTGATGGTTGTTGAGTTGCTGCCAGAAGCCTTGCTCTACGGTTGGCAGATCTTCGCCAGTATAACGATAAGTGGTGGTTGCACTGTGGTCGGGGTTGAGTTTCAGCTCGATGGAAAAGCCCACGTTTTTGGTTGAGCTTGCAAAATAAAGCCCAGACCATTCTGTGGTTGGATCTTGATTAGCGAGTGTCGCGCATCCAGCGTATTGGTCCGCACCCAACTCGAGTGTACTTGTCCAGCCATAGATGGAATCACTCATGTTGTCGCTGCAAGTTCTTTGCTCAAGCGTTAGTTGACCATCATTAAATTGATAATGGCGGCGAGTGTTCGTCACGTGGCTTTTTTCAATATTGATCTGTTGTTTGTCTTGTCCCAGACGAGCGAACTCCAGTTGGTCTTTCTTGAAGTTGATCGACCAAGAAGGTTCGGTGCCAAACGCACGAGTTGAACGTACAGCTTGACTGCAGCGTTCTGGGTTTTCAGCAGTGAGCATGTTCACTTGCTTGACTATAAATCGAGCTGCGTAATCAGCGTTGTAACCGGTTTGACTTGGCGCTGCTAAATATCCGATAAACTCACCATACATCGGCTGATAAGGCTGTCTTGCTAGCTGAAGCGCTTGTTGGGTTTGTTCTGGGGACATATCTAACCAGAATTGTTGTTGGCTGCCACAAGGCGTAAATGTGCGAGTCTCATGACCTACCACTGCTTGTCCTCGAACAATAAACGTTTGAGGCCGGATACTCTGAGGTACATCTAAACTTGCAGTTGGCGCTTGAGTGACTTTTTCCTGTGTGGTGGCCGTGCTACAGCCTTGTACGGCGAGAATAGCCAACCAGGTGACTGGGTTTTTGAGAGCCTTCATGCTATATGTTCCTCGGAGACAACGGTAAATTGGAATTATTATGGCATATTGGTTATTCAAAACTGAACCCGACACTTTCTCAATTAACACTCTACGGACACAAAAATCGTCGTGTTGGGAGGGTGTGCGTAACTACCAAGCAAGAAATATGATGAGAGATCAGGTCAAAGAAGGTGATTTAGTCATGATTTACCATTCATCTTGCAAAAAGGTTGGCGTGGCTGGTATTGCTAAAGTGATACGAGAGGCGTATCCCGACCACTTTCAATTCGATCCAGAAAGTGATTACTTTGACCCGAAATCCGATCCTGAGAATCCTCGTTGGATAATGGTGGATGTAGAATTTGTTCGAAAAACAGATCGAATTATTCCGCTAGCGACAATGAAAGCGATGTCTGAGCTAGAAAACATGCCATTGGTGAAACGTGGCAATCGGCTGTCGATTATGCCGGTATCTGAGCAAGAGTGGGATGCAATTCTGACTAAAGAAAAATTGTAGCCTCAGCTCAGGCGCGTATGGCTGCCTGAGCTGATCAACTAAGTTAAAGCAGGTGCTTCTGCAGGTAATGAGCGACAGCATCATCTGCATTGCTGCCGATGACTTCATTATTTGGCAGGGCTTTCATGACTTTCTCGTGAGAGGTTCCCATGACCAGTCCTTTGCCTGCCATTTCTAACATTTCAACATCATTCATGCCATCGCCGAAAGCGATAGAATTATCTAGTGTTAAGCCATTCGCTTCAGCTACTGCTTTTAATGCCTCACCTTTAGAGACTTCTGCAGCCATGACCTCTAAGCACCAAGGCGTAGAGAAGGCGACATTCAGCGTCTCTCCAAACTGCTTATTTAATTTGGTTTCAAATTGCACTAAGTGCTCATGATCCATGTCTGGGTGAGTGAAAAAGATTTTCGCAATGCCATCGGTAGGGGCTTGCTCAGCTTTAAATCGCTGGTAAGTGAATCCGGATTCTGTATGGAAATCCTTGAGAGCCTTATCTTCACGATCAAGCAGCCATGCATCGTTTTGGTATAAGTGAATGAAAATCTCAGGGTCTTCTCTGAGCACATCAATGACAGGTTGAACCAAATCCGCAGGGACATTTTTTGAATACATCAGCTGATCATTTTGGTCGTGAACGCGCGCCCCGTTCGATGTGATCATGTAAGCAGGAATGCCCGTCAGTTCACGGATACCTGATACGTCTACATGGTGGCGGCCAGTCGCAAAGATAAACGTATAATCTTGCTGGTGGAGTTCTTTCAGCATTTGCTTCGTGTAATCACTGAGCTGGTGGTTAGGTGCCAGTAGCGTGCCGTCTAGATCCGAAGCGACGATTTTGATGTTGTCTTTGTTTAGTGCTGATTTGGTCATGTAGCCCTCATTGTTTACTGCTTACGGTCCTTAATTGGACCTCTGAATTGTATTCGAATTTGGCGGTCGAAAAGAGGGTAAAGCTGCTTTAGTTCTTTTCCTCTTTAATCAAAAATTGGCAAATTGCATCCAAGCTTTGGTTTCGATATTGGTCCTGTTCAAACAGCAACTCATGTTTTGCTCCGTTAATGGTTTTGAACTCACAACTAGGGTTGGTTTTTGATAGTTTCTTGATAAAGCGAATTTGAGCTTGGTTACTGACGATTCGGTCTTGGCTTGCTTGTAACAATAACAACGGAATCTTGATTTGTCTGGTCATTAAAATACATTGTTTTGCCGCCATTAAGCCCTGCCAGACCCATTGAGTGCTTGCCCCGCCGACTTTCAGTTTCGGATTCTCTTCATACAAGTTTCGAAACCACTCATAGCGAATGTGGCTTTGGCTCAATGGGTTGTCTTCAAAAGGTTTCGCATAGTATGCCTGCTGGCCGGGTGCGTATGTCGGCTTAGGGTAAATTGCGGTCAGAACTTGGCTAAGAATGGGTGCCACAAGCTGTAAATACCACTCGACATTAACCCCATACATTGGTGCGCTCAATGCGACTTTCTTAAAAGGGTGCTCAGGGTGAGTTTGCAGGTAACGAGTGGCAATGGTGCCACCCATTGAGTGGGCTAACAGATAGCAAGGTTCAGCTTCGCCTAACTTAAAGAAGTTGACCATTTGTGCCATGTCAGAAACGTAATCATTAAACTCGCCGATGTGCCCGATATCTGAATCGTTGACCAGTCTATCCGAGAGTCCTTGCCCCTGATGATCATAGGAGTAAACGTTAAAGCCCTGTTGGTATAAATCAAAAAATAGCTCTTGGTATTTCCAACAAGACTCAATCCGGCCATTAATCACTAGAATGGACTTTTTGTGGCTAGGATGGGTGAGTTTGCACCAAAATAATCGCTTTTTCTGAGACGTTTTAAAGTAGCCTTCCTCTCTTTGTTGCCACTGCTGAGCGATCACTGATTTAATCGCTTGCTCGAAGCTTGGCTCTTGAGTATAAGTGAGATTCGTGTCGCTAGTTTTCGCCATTTGGGGATTACCTAAAAGTAAAGCTGGTTTAGAACTTAAACCCTATTAATGATCGTTAGATTAAAGAACTCATAAGGAAATGCAATGGATACTCATGTTTGGCTAGCATACGTCGTGACTGCAATAGTATTTAGTTTAGCGCCCGGTTCAGGCACTGTGAACTCAATCAGTAATGGCTTAAGTTATGGCACTCGTAAGTCGCTTGCATCTATTGCGGGCTTGCAGCTTGGCTTAATGATCCACATTGCGCTAGTAGGAGCTGGTATTGGCGCGTTGGTTGCTCAGTCAGCTTTGGCGTTTAGCATTATCAAGTGGGTTGGGGTGGTCTACCTAGTATGGCTAGGCGTTCAAAAATGGCGTGACCGTTATAGTATGGTCGCTCAGCAAAACTCGACCAACATGTCTAGCTGGACGTTAATGCGCAAAGCCGTGCTTATTAATTTGACTAACCCTAAGTCAATTGTGTTTTTAGTGGCGCTGTTCCCTCAATTTTTGAACCCGAGTGAGCCTCAAATGCCACAACTTTTGGTTCTAGGGATTACCACAGTAATCATTGATGGTATCGTTATGTTAGGCTACACCTCATTGGCCGCGCAAATGGGAAGGTTTATTCGTTCTGATCGCGTCATGGGAAGAATCAATAAAGTTTTTGGTGGTATGTTCATGGGGTGTGGTGCTCTGTTGGCGGCAGCTAAAGCTTAAACACTTTTAGCACTTTGAATTGAGTTACACGCGATGACTACAACTTACGTTGCTCGGCAACCTATCTTTAATCGGAAGAAGCATACCTTAGGTTATGAATTACTTTTCCGTGATGGAGAGAGCAACGCTTACCCTGCACACATTGATTCGAATCGCGCGACCTATCGTCTTATCGTGGAGAACTTTCTATCGGTGGGGACTAACCCTTCGATCCCATCTTCGCGTTGCTTTATCAATTTCCCTTACCAAAGCTTGCTCCGAAAGCTGCCTTTGAGCTTGCCTAAAGACAAAGTCGTTGTCGAAGTGCTGGAAACTTGCAAACCAACCGATGAGTTGCTTGAAGCAATACGAGAGCTTTATCAACAAGGTTATATGATCGCATTGGATGATTTCACACTCACTGAAGAGTGGAAACGTTTTTTGCAGTATGTCCACATTGTGAAGCTCGATATTATGCAGATGGGCTTAGAGCCAGCCTGTGAATTAGTGAAAGCGCATCAGGGAAAGAAATACCAGTTCTTGGCGGAGAGAGTTGAAACCGAAGCTGAGTTTGAACAAGCGAAAGAAGCCGGGTTTAAATTCTTCCAAGGGTATTTCTTTAGCAAACCCGAAATTGTTAAGACGAAATACATCAGCCCTGAGCAAGTGATCGCGATGGAGCTCTTCCAAGAGGTTTGCCAACCCGAAGTAAACTTCAAGCGAGTGGAAGAAATAGTTGCGAAAGACGTGGCACTTTCATACAAGCTATTGCGTTTTGTAAACAGTAAATCGCCACGCTTGGAAGTGACGATCTCTTCATTTAGGCAAGCGTTGGTTTACCTTGGTCAAGATAAGCTGAAAATGTTTGTGTCATTGGCGGTGGCATCGTATGTGTCTGATAAGAAGCCACAAGAGCTGTATAATTTATCTTTGCAACGCGCGCAGTTTTGTCAATTGATGTCGCGCTACCATCCGTTTAAGGATTATTCTGAGCAAGCGTTTATGATCGGGCTTTTTTCCATTCTGGATGCTTTGCTGGATTTATCACTGGAAACGTTAGTGGAGCAATTACCACTCAGTAAAATGATAAAAGTTGCCTTGCTTCGTCGTGAGGGGCCTTATGGTGTGCTTCTCGCGTTGGAAGAGCGTTTTGAGATAGCTGATTGGCAAGGGATTGAAAGCTGCTGTGCGCAACTAGGGTTACGAGTGGAAGACGTTCGTTGCGAGTTGATTGAAGCGCAGCGTTGGAGCCAAACTATGGCGAGCTACTAATCCAATATTTTTCAATATGAAGCTTTTGTGACAATTTAAGCACGCTTATTGACGCGTGCTTTTTTATATCTCAATATATACGCATATCCATATATGAGTATGTTAGATGCTACCACATCAATTCTTTAAATTACTTTCTGACGAAACACGCGTGCGATGCGTGATGTTAATTGTCCGTCAGGAATGCTTATCCGTTGGCGAGCTCACACAAGCTCTACAAGAGAGCCAACCTAAGGTCTCCCGTCATTTAGCTCAATTGCGTTCAGCAGGAATCATGACAGACGTTCGCCAAGGGCAGTGGGTATTTTATCGGCTCGCTGATGACCTGCCGGGCTGGATGAATAAGCTCATTGAGGATCTTGTAGCATCCAATTGTTTAAAAACCGAATACCAAGCAGATATCACTAGGCTACAAAACATGACGAATCGTCCTGTGTGTTGCCAATAACGAAAGAGATTAAATTATGACAGTTAAAGTAGGCATTAATGGGTTTGGCCGTATCGGCCGTCTAGCACTTCGTGCAGCTTTCGATTGGGAAGAGCTAGAGTTCGTACAAATTAATGATGTTGCTGGTGACACAGCGACACTGGCTCATCTTCTTGAGTTCGATTCAGTGCAAGGTCGCTTCCACCATGAAGTAACCGCAGAAGGCGAAGAGATGATCATCAAGGGCCAGCGTATCAAGACGACGCAAGAGCGTGACATCGATGCGATCGATTGGTCTGGTTGTGATGTGGTGATTGAAGCGACCGGTGTTCACCGTAAAACCTCTTTCCTAAACAAATACCTAGAGCAGGGCGTGAAGCGTGTTGTAGTATCGGCACCAGTGAAAGAAGAAGGTATCGCAAACATCGTTGTTGGTGTAAACGACAACATCTTCGACCCAGCAGTACACAAAATCGTAACGGCAGCGTCTTGTACAACAAACTGTATTGCCCCTGTGGTTAAAGTGATCAACGAGAAGCTTGGCATCGAGAACGCGTCATTCACGACGATTCACGATCTAACCAACACGCAGACTATTCTAGATGCACCGCATAAAGACCTACGTCGTGCACGTGCATGTGGCATGAGCTTAATCCCAACAACGACTGGCTCAGCTAAGGCGATTGTTGAGATCTTCCCTGAGCTTGAGAACCGCATTAATGGCCACGCAGTGCGTGTACCGCTAGCGAACGCTTCTCTGACAGACATCATCTTCGAAGTGAAGCAAGACACGACAGCGGAAGAGGTTAACGCGCTGCTGAAAGAAGCATCGGAGAATGAACTGAAAGGCATCCTTGGCTTTGAAGAGCGCCCATTGGTATCTATTGATTATAAAGGCGACCAACGTTCAACCATCGTAGATGCACTATCAACCATGTTAGTGGGTAAGCGCATGGTTAAGATCTACGCTTGGTACGACAACGAGATGGGTTACGCGACACGTACCGCTGAATTAGTTCGTACCGTTGGCCTTGCTAAATAAGAATCTGGAGAATACACAATGACACATCCGACGTGGCAACTAGACCTTGAGCAAGGCGCGCTGATTCTGACTCCATGCCCAGGTACTAAAGACGCTGATCTTGATGCATCTCTGGCACAACTGAAAGAGCAGGGCGTTGAAGCGATCGTAACGGCGCTTGATGATGCAGAGCTTGCAAGCAAAGACGTGGCAGCACTTGGCGAGAAAACCCG
Source organism: Vibrio profundi (assembly GCF_043642225.1). GTDB lineage: Bacteria > Pseudomonadota > Gammaproteobacteria > Enterobacterales > Vibrionaceae > Vibrio > Vibrio profundi_A. The sequence continues at coordinate 25,553 of NZ_JBHZSF010000021.1, forward strand.
TGCACTAGGCATCCAGTGGTTCCAAATCGAAATCGAAGACGACTGTGCACCGGGTGCTGAGTTTGCAGCGAAATGGTCTGCGACAAGCCCAGAGCTACACAAAATCGTTGATAGCGGTGCGAAAGTCGCTATGCACTGCATGGGCGGTTCAGGTCGTACAGGTTTGTTCGCGGCTCACCTGCTTTTAGAAAAAGGCTGGGACCTCGACAAGATCGTTCAAGAAGTTCAAGCACTGCGTCCAGGTGCTTTCACTAAACCGATCCAGGTTGAGTATATCAATGGCGTAGCGAATAGCTAACCGTCATCGGTGCTAGACAAGGAGCTTTTGGTATCTGGAGTGTTAAGCTTATCGTGATCCAAAAGCTCTTTTTGTTTTGATTGCAGAGATAGCATTATGTTTTCAAATCTAAGTAAGAGTGTTCGCCAATACATGTTGGTGACATTCAACTACTGGAACTTCACCATTACTGATGGTGCACTTCGTATGCTGGTGGTTCTGTATTTTTACGACCTCGGCTACAGCTCGTTAGAGATCGCTTCACTGTTCCTTTTCTATGAATTTTTTGGTGTGGTGACGAATCTAATCGGTGGTTGGTTGGGGGCGCGTCTTGGCCTCAATAAGACCATGAACATTGGTTTGGGGATGCAAGTCTTCGCCTTGGGCATGCTGGCGTTGCCATCGACCATGTTGACCATCCCTTGGGTGATGGCGGCGCAGGCGCTGTCGGGTATCGCCAAAGACCTCAATAAGATGAGTGCCAAGAGCTCAATCAAGACCTTGGTACCGGATGAACAGCAAGGTGCTTTGTATAAGTGGATTGCGATTCTGACCGGATCTAAGAATGCGCTGAAAGGTGCGGGGTTCTTTATTGGTGGTTTGCTGCTTTCAATGATTGGCTTCCAATACGCTGTGCTTGCGATGGCTTCAGTGCTGACCTTGGTCTTTATTGGCAGTGTAGTGAGCTTAGAGGCAGACATGGGTAAGGCGAAAACCAAGCCTAAGTTCAAACAAATCTTCTCTAAGTCTGAATCCATCAATATCTTGTCGGCGGCACGCCTGTTCTTGTTTGGCGCTCGTGACGTGTGGTTCGTGATTGCTCTACCCATTTATCTCGGCAGCGTATTTGGTTGGGATCACTCTTGGGTTGGTGGCTTTTTAGCAGCTTGGACTATCGCTTACGGCTTTGTACAAGGCATCGCGCCTAAGATTACCGGTAAAACGCAAGGCAAGGTGCCAGATGGACACGCCGCTCTATTATGGGCGGGCGCACTGGCTATGGTGACGGCGGGTATTGCTTATGCTGTGCAGATCGCTTGGCAACCAGAACTGGTGATCATTGGTGGCTTGATGGTGTTTGGTGCCATCTTCGCGGTCAACTCATCGCTTCACTCATACCTGATTGTCAGCTACGCGAAAGGCGATGGTGTGTCGCTTGATGTGGGTTTCTACTACATGGCTAATGCAATGGGTCGCTTGATTGGCACAATCTTATCTGGTTTGGTATTCCAAATGGGCGGCTTATCAGCTTGTTTATGGGTCTCTTTTGCATTTTTGGCAATAACGACCCTGATTTCTCTTCGTTTACCTAAAGTGCCACAATCTTCTATGGCGTAATAACCGGAAGTCGACGAGGCTTTTACATTAAGCTGACTTGGTCTGTATACCGGTCAGCTTTTTTGTTGCTATAGTGTGAAGATTAGAAATTAATCAGAGGTTTACATGAAGCAACGAGTATTATTTTTCGACTTGGCGAGATGTGTTGCTGCTGTCGCGGTTATCGCGATTCATGTATTGGCCCCTTATCGTCACGAACTCAACTCTATCCCTTTCGACCAATGGTTCACTGCCGTTGGAGTGAATAGCATTAGCCGCTGGGCGGTTCCTGTCTTTATCTTGATAACTGGCGCTTTGATGCTAAGTGATCAGCGCCCATTTGACGCTAAGTACTACGTAAAGCGGCGTTTAGGCAAGGTACTGATCCCATTTATAGTGTGGTCCCTGTTTTATACGTACTTATCTGGGTGGTCTCTGTCTGGGTTTGATGGGGAAACCAGTTGGAACGTTTTACTGGAGAGCTATCATCAGTACACCTATTACCATTTAGGCTTCTTCTATTATTTTATCCCTCTCTATTTTGTGATTCCTTTTTTGCAAATCATGGTCAGAAAGACAGGTGACGGAGGGGTTTACGCATTTACAACGGTTTGGTTATTCACAACATTGCTTTACCTATTAGGTATCGATGGCCCATGGAGTCATGAATTGTGGCTGTATACCGGGTACCTACCTTTGGGGTATATCCTTTATAAGAAAGTACCACTCAATACATTGGCGTTAGTGGTAAGTGTATTACTTGGTGTGGGAGCATTAGTGACCACCGTTTATATGGTGGTTGAGACGAGTCTATCGGTCGATAAATATACAGTAGGGCGGTGGCTGTCTTACAAAACGTTGAATACCGTTTTAGCGGCCAGCATGATCTTTATGGTGTGTCGTTACTACGGAGAGAACTTATCTAAGCAATCTAATAAAGTCGTTGGGCTCATCAGCCAGCACAGTTTAGGCATTTACCTACTCCACCCGATATTTTTGTGGCCGATGAAAGAATTTGGATGGCACCAAGGGCATCCGGCTTGGGTGATTCCACTTTGGATCATTATTAGTGGTGGTGGTGCGCTATGGATGAGTTGGGTTCTCTCTAAATCTCAGAAAACCCGTTGGTTGTTACCTTAACGTTTTAAAGCAAAGTGTAGGAACTTGTCACCTTGGTAGGTGAGGGTTCCTTTATCACCCGGGTTTAAAGCATGGAAGTAGTGAATACCTACTTGGAATTCACGTTTTGGTCCAATTCGACCACGCTGAACGTAGATCCAGTATTCTTGATCATCTTGGCCGGGTAGAGCATCGGGTAACTCGATAGATTGTTTATCAAGAATGGTCACATCTACTTTTTGCTCTGGCGCATTTTCACCTTGCATGTGCTTACGATAGAAGCCAATGAAGACCCAGCCGCCAAGTAAAGCGAGCATTAGAATTGCGAAAAATAGTGAGCTGGGCATACAACCTCCAAAGATGAATTGTGTGTATTCTAATGTGACATTGAGCCAAGCATTGTGTTTAAAGCCATTATTCGTGAACTTTGTAATTAAGGTTTATTTTTTTTCGACTTACTTCACGTTTATCAAAGGGTTAGATTAGAGTAGTGAAACAAAATCTCACTGGTATACTCAAATTAGGTAACCAGTATAGAAGAATAGGGTAAAGCTCTACTAAAATAATTAGGCATAGTAGGAGGGCTGCGATGTCAGATATTGAAAAAGTCGTCACACGAACACGACGAATCGAAAAGCTTCTGAGGCTACAATATCATGCTGAAGGGAAAGGCTTACATCAGTTGATTACGAGCTGTGAAGAACGCTTGCCACACGATGTCATCAGTAAACTTCGTTATATAGCGACAATACGAAATAAAATTGTTCACGAAGAAGATTATGAGCTCGAAAATCAAAAAGAGTTTTTATTGGTATGTGACGATTGTGAAAAGGAACTGACGCCTAGAAGTGGCCGCTTTATTTGGCGTGCTGCGATTTTGCTAATGACGGCGATAACGTTGGCTGCCGTTGGGTTTTATTATGCCAATTGGGATATTTTAACCAAACACCTTCCTATTCAGTAACCACTTGCCGAACAGTACAAAAGAAAAAGGGACGCGAAAGCGTCCCTTTTTCTTTTTAAATTTAAACTTGCTTAGTACATCATCGGCAGTGTCATTAGGCCAACAACTACTGCGATCATTACAAGTCCTTGTTTTTGCGAAGAGGAAATCATAACACTGCTCCTTAATTTGATTGATGTTCTCTATGTGCTTAAGAATAGCACTACTTCTGGCGTTAGATCAATAATTACTTTCGAAAGCCTTAAAAGTAAAGGTTAAGTTCCATAATATTTTGTTTTTGTCAGGGGTTTTCTATTGTTTTTGGGGTGTTCTAATAGTGTGCGTTGTGTTTTATTTTTGTTCTGTGATCCTTTTAAGTTTATGATTTTGTTTTGTTTTTTGATGTAAATGTGTTTGTTAATAGTTGTTAAAGTGTATTAATGAAAGTTAGCTTGAGCATGGTTGTTCTGGGGTTGATTTATATGTGTTTGTCTTGTTTTTAGTGCGGAACTTGAAATTGGTTCTCATTTATTTTGGTGGTTATTGTGATGGGATGAGTGAGATTGGTTGTTAATGCCAGTAACCGAATGTCTGTGGTTATTGAGTCGATAAATACAAGAAATTTCAACGCATATTATTGAATTTAAATGATTTTATTGTTTTGTTTGTACTTGTTTGCTGTTGTTTTTAATCTGGAATGTTGAATTTGAGATTGTCTAAATCCTTAGTTATTGGTCATTAAGCTTGGCAAACGTTTGCTTTTGGGGTTGTGTCGCAGTCTTCCTTATCAGCATTGAGTGCAGATTTACGCGAGATTGAATATTGGTTTTAAATGGTCAGATCACACGTTTTTGGTGGAATCGTAATCAAGATCGAAGTTTCCATTATTGCTGCTTTACATCACTCAGACTCAGCCTAGACTGGCGGCGATTTGTCGTAATAAGGTAAGTGTATGTGGAGTTGGTTGGCTGTTTCATTATCTGGGATCGGAGCGGTGTCAGGGACGAAGCATGGACATAAAACACAATCCTTGTTTTACAAGGTGTTTACCTTTGTTCTTTTGGCAACTATTGTCCTAACTCAACACCCCATTCAAGAGTATTCTTATTGGATTGCTGGTGGCCTATTTGTTTCGGCCATTGCAGACGCGTTCCATACCTTAACTAAAAAGCGTGCGCTCTATTTCTTTTGTTTCTTACTGGCACAACTTTGTTATAGCAAGGCCTTTTGGGTTCAGTTGTCAGGCGAACTTGTATGGTGGCTATTGGCTCTGCTCTTAGCTGCAAGCATTGTCGCTTTCTTTTTACTTCTCCCACAGCTCGATAAAGTCGTTTTTCCCGTCGTGATTATGGGAATTATGCTGATCCAATTAACTTGGGCTGCCGCTGAAGTGTGGCTCATTGAATCAACAATGAATCATGCGATTGGGTTGATAGGTTGTATCATCTTGTCGCTTTCAGCCTTAGCGAGTGCACTCAATCGATACCGAAAACCCCTAACTCGCGCTTATATGTGGGTGACTGGGAGCTACTTCTTTGCTCATGGATTGATCGTCGCATCAGTTGTACTTTGATTTAACAAAGCCTGCTCCATATCAATACTTAATGTTGCTTTTCTCATTACTCTTTCGATTCAAAATTGAAAAGAGGTGTTTATGACAACTGAAATTCACGCGCATGCCGTCTTGAACTTACTCAAAGAGCAACCCATGACTCGTGCTGAACTAGAAGATGTGTTGGCGGCTGAGTATGGTGTTGATGCGCGCTTCCATACATGCAAACTCGATGGCCTAGACCTAGATTCGTTACTGGCATTTTTCTTTAAAAGAGAAAAAGTGATTCAAGATGGCGATAAGATTATGACGAACGTAGCGCGTGTCTGTAGCCACTAGTTAAGAAACGCGAGTCATAATTCGAAAAGCTAGATTGAGGCTGCTATACTCCGCGCATTCTAGCTTTTCGAGTATTCCCTATGGAAATCCTATCCGCAGCGACCATGCTGTTTCTTATTATGGATCCACTTGGTAATTTGCCAATTGTCCTATCGATTCTTAAACATATTGATCCTAAGCGTCGCCGAATCGTTTTAATCCGAGAGCTGATTTTCGCACTGATTATCTTGATGCTGTTCCTGTTTGCGGGTCAAAGTATCTTGAACTTCCTACACGTTCAGCCCGAAACATTGAGTATATCTGGCGGTATTATCCTCTTTATTATTGCCATTAAGATGATTTTTCCAAGCGCTGGGAGTATCACAGGGTTAGCGGCCGGTGAAGAGCCGTTTATTGTACCAATGGCCATTCCAATGATTGCAGGTCCTTCTGTGATTGCTGCGTTGATTCTATTGTCGACTCAAAACCCAGATAATATGTTGGAGCTCTCGCTGTCTGTGCTACTGGCATGGGGGGTCACGTTCTTTATTTTAATGTTTAATGGATTCTTCTTAAGAGTCTTAGGAGAACGAGGCTTGAAGGCGATTGAGCGTCTGATGGGTTTACTGCTTGTGATGCTGTCGACTCAGATGTTCTTGGACGGCGTGAAGAGTTACATGTCTTAAGTTTCGAGATGAAAAAGGCCGCTCACTGAGCGGCCTTTTTTTACATCATGTATTTACGACGAATATCGAGCAGAGCAAAGATACCAAAGATTAGAATGGACCACTTCTCCCACTTCGTCATATTGATCTTGTCACCAAACGCGCCAATAAAAATCAGCATCTGGATACCGTGCATAAAAAACAGGAAGGCGGTCATGATATAAAGAGCAATCGCCGCGTTACCCGGAAATGGGTGAAAGATGTTAACAATCAATACAAACCACACAAAAGCAATCGAAGCTTTCGCTAGCATAAGCAGTATTTTCATTCGGTGTTCCTTTCAAATAATCGGTAGCTTGATTGCCCCGTTGTTTTATCTCGGTAAAGTGCCCAGTTTTCTGGCATGCCCTCGAGCTGCAGTTCTTTCTCGGTTTCGACGTAGATAATCGCGTTTTCCGTTAACCAGCCATTATTCTCAAGCAGTTGAACAGTCTCTGCAAGTAAGCCTTTACGAAATGGAGGATCCAGAAACACCAGATCAAACGGGGTTCCAGGTTGGCGCAAATAGGTCAGCGCGTCCGTGTTAACCACTTTGATGTTATCGGCTTTGACTTCTTTCGCATTCATTTCAAGCTGCTTGGCAGCTTTTTGGTTCATTTCTAACAGCGTCACCAACTTCGCTTGGCGAGAAGCTGCTTCAAAACCTAACCCTCCCGACCCAGCAAATACATCCAAACAGGTAGAGTTTGGGATATCTTGAGCTAACCAGTTAAATAATGTTTCTTTAACTCGGTCAATGGTTGGTCGAAGACCTTCTAAATCGTGAACAGGCAGTTTTCTTCCTCTCCAAGAACCACTAATAATTCGAACAAAGCCTCCTGATGGCTTTTTTTGTGATGTGTTTTGCTGGCGACGTCTTACCATAGATTTTTTGACCGCTAATAAAGTGATACTATACCGAGCCCAATTTAATTTGGTTCGAGTATTAAATAAATTTGCAATGACAAAGTGTAGCAAGCTAAACGTAAAGTTTTCACTGCTTTGTCATATTTCTTTGCTATTCGCTTATGCTACCAGTAAAGAGCGGAATTGCATTGAGCCAATACAGTTAATAAGTAGATTTAGGAAACCCCTCTGATGGCGGAAAAAAAGAAGCGCGGATTATTATCGTGGCTTGGCTTTGGTGAAGAAGAACAAAGCACACAAACTCAGAATGAAGCAAAACAAGAATCAGTAGAGATCGAACAGGAATCTGTCGAGTCAGACGCGAAAGCTGAATCAGAAGTGGTTGAACAGGTTGAAGAAAGCGTACAGCCTGAACTAGCAGAAGCAGAAGCAGAAGCAGAAGCAGAAGCAGAAGCAGAAGCAGAAGCAGAAGCAGAAGCAGAAGCAGCGCCTGTTGCAGCTCCACAGGTTGAAGAAGTTCAAGAAAAGCCAACCGAAAGCTTTTTTGCACGTTTAAAGCGCAGCTTAAGCAGAACTAAAGCCAATATTGGTGCTGGTTTCTTTGGCCTGTTTAAAGGTAAAAAAATCGATGATGAGTTGTTTGAAGAACTAGAAGAACAACTACTGATTGCCGATGTGGGGATGAATACCACCGTAAAAATCATCGAAAATTTAACGGATAAAGCATCGCGCCAAGATTTAAAAGACGGTGAAGCGTTATACGGGCTGTTAAAAGAAGAAATGGCAGAGATTTTAAGCCAGGTCGAACAGCCACTAGAGGTGGATACCAGTAAAACACCTTACGTAATTTTAATGGTGGGTGTAAATGGTGTCGGTAAAACCACAACCATTGGTAAGTTAGCGAAACAGTTCCAAGGGCAAGGTAAGAAAGTCATGCTTGCGGCTGGCGATACTTTCCGTGCTGCTGCGGTTGAACAACTGCAAGTGTGGGGGCAACGTAATGAAGTACCTGTTATTGCTCAGCATACTGGCGCTGATAGTGCCTCTGTTATTTATGATGCAATTGAAGCTGCGAAAGCACGTGGCGTCGATGTGGTGATTGCAGATACCGCCGGGCGCTTACAGAACAAGAGCAACTTGATGGAAGAGTTGCGTAAGATTGTGCGTGTGATGAAAAAAATCGATGATTCTGCACCGCATGAAATTATGCTGACCTTAGACGCGGGCACAGGCCAAAATGCGATCAGCCAAGCGAAGCTATTTAGCGAAGTGGCTCCCGTTACAGGTATCACTTTAACGAAGTTAGATGGTACGGCGAAAGGTGGTGTGATCTTCTCTATTGCTGATCAGTTCCAAATCCCAATTCGTTTTATTGGTGTAGGTGAAGGCATTGATGATTTACGCCCATTTGAATCTCAAGATTTCATTGAAGCCCTGTTTAGCCGTGAAGAATAACGATACCCATCGTAGAGAAATGTAAGTTAGCGTGATTAGAGTGATCGGTAAGAGGATTTTTCGGTGATCAAATTTCAGCAAGTCAGTAAAGCCTACCGAGGTGGTCGTCAGGCGTTACAAAAAGTGGATTTTCATCTTCGTCGAGGAGAAATGGCTTTTTTAGGCGGACATTCAGGTGCAGGTAAAAGTACCTTGTTGAAATTGATCTGCGCGATTGAACGCCCAACCGACGGCAAAATTCGTTTTAACGATCACGACATCACGCGAATTCCAGCCAAAGATATTCCTTTTTTACGCCGCAACATCGGTATTGTCTTTCAAGATCACCGCTTGTTAATGGATCGCTCTATCTTCGACAACGTTGCACTACCGATGCGAATCGAGTCGATTTCGGAAAATGAAATCAAGCGCCGTGTTAGCGCTGCATTGGATAAAACGGGGTTATTGGATAAAGCACGCTGCCTGCCTAGCCAGTTGTCTGGTGGTGAACAACAACGAGTTGGCATTGCGCGCGCCGTTGTTAATCGCCCAACATTACTGCTGGCGGATGAGCCTACTGGTAATCTTGACCCTGAATTGTCCAACCGAGTATTACGCCTCTTTGAAGAATTCAATCGTGCAGGTGTCACCATATTACTCGCGACACACGATTTGGGGTTAGTGAATACTCGCCCTCAATATAGACATCTTGAATTAAACCAAGGCTTTCTAAGTGAGGTAGAAGGTTATGGCCGTTAATAAGCGTAATAAAAAGGTCAAGCAAAGCCGAGAGAGTAAACGTCCGAATACGGATGGCTTTTTTACCATACATTTTAAGCAAGCTAAGGCATCATTCTCTGAGTTATGGGCACGCCCATTGGGGAGCATTCTCACATTAGCCGTAATTTCCATGGCCTTAGCGATGCCGGCAAGTTTGTATTTGCTTGGAAAGAATATTGGCGAAGTGGCACAAGACGTCGCGAGCCCATCGCAGATTAGTGCCTATATTGAAGAGGGAATTCCTGACGCTCGCGTTATGGTGCTCAAAGACCAAATTGAAAGTTGGGAGCAAGTCGCGGTTGTTGAATATATTTCACCGCAGCAAGGTTTAGCCGATCTCAGCCAATATTCTGGGTTTGATCAGGCGTTGTCTCTACTTGATGATTATGCGCTTCCAGGTGTGCTTATTGTGACGCCTAATGCTGAAAGTAACTCTCTTATTAAAGAAGTGGCAAGCAAGATAAAACAAGAAGATGAAATTACTGATGTACGCCTAGACGAAGATTGGTTAGCGCGCCTAGATGCCATTAAGGCATTAGCCAGTGTCATCGTGATTACATTAACGATTTTGATGTTAGGGGCGGTTTTCTTAATTATCGGAAACACTTTGCGATTTAATGTGTTGGCTCGTAAAGATGAGATTCAAACGATGAAGCTTATCGGCGCAACGGATGGCTTTATTCTTCGTCCATATTTGTACTCAGGAATGTGGTTTGGTTTATTAGGTGGAACCAGTGCATGGGTACTTACGGCTTTAATAACCGTTTTGCTGAATAGCGCAGTAGAAGATCTAGCGCAACTATATGATAGTCATTTCCGTTTGATTGGCTTGAGCTGGGATGAATCCTTGCTACTGCTGATTTTAGGTACTTTACTCGGCAGCATTGCGGCGAGACTGTCTGCTCAACGTCATTTAAAAGAAATTGAACCTGTTTAGTTGAATGCGGTCATAATTACGGAATAAATAGAGAGATGTTATACGGTCTGTGACTTGTATAGACGAAATGATTATGCATAATTACTTCCCCCTTCTTGAATCTTGTTCATTTTAGGTTCAGTATTGACGGGTTTTAATACAAGTATTACTCCAGATCAGAGATTGATGAGGAAATGAATGGCAAACCAAGCGTATCAAATGGCTTTAGTCACACAAGATAGCCTAGACAGCTATATCCGCTCAGCGAACAGCTACCCAATGCTGACGCCTGACGAAGAACGTGAACTGGCAGAGCGATTACATTACAAAGGTGAAATCGATGCCGCGAAAGGTTTGATCCTTTCTCACCTTCGATTCGTTGTTCATGTAGCAAGAGGTTACTCTGGCTACGGCCTTCCAATGGCAGACTTAGTTCAAGAAGGCAATATTGGCCTGATGAAAGCAGTGAAGCGCTTTAACCCGGAAGTAGGGGTTCGATTGGTGTCTTTTGCTGTTCACTGGATTAAGGCTGAAATCCATGAGTACGTACTGCGTAACTGGCGCATCGTAAAAATTGCGACGACAAAAGCTCAGCGCAAATTATTCTTCAACCTACGTAAGTCTAAAAAACGCTTAGGCTGGTTTAACAATGGTGAAGTCGAAACCGTTGCTCGTGAGTTAGGTGTAGAGCCGTCAGAAGTTCGTGAAATGGAGTCTCGCCTTGCAGCGCAAGATGCTACTTTTGAAGCTCCGATGGACGATGATGAATCTGGCTCAGCGTATACCGCACCAGTTTACTATTTAGAAGATAAAGCATCTGATGTAGCTGAAACGGTTGAAGCGTCTAACTGGGAATCTCATACCAATAATCGCCTAGGTTTAGCTTTGAAGAGCCTAGATGAGCGTAGCCAACATATTGTTCGCTCGCGTTGGTTAGACGATCAGAAAGCAACCCTTCAAGAATTAGCCGAAACGTACGGAATTTCTGCTGAGCGTGTTCGTCAGTTAGAAAAGAACGCAATGAAGAAGCTGAAATCGGCAGTTGGTGAGTTTTAACCTCTAGCCGTTACTCAATTTAGAGAAAGCCGAGATCGAGAGATCTCGGCTTTTTTATTTGGATCGAAAAGTCAGTTCCAGCGATCGCAATAATGCCCTTTCCCCTGTGGGTAACTCTGTGAGGTAATTATTCAACAATTGTCCAAAAGCAGGGTGTAGCAAGGCTATCAGAGTGTTTGTCCTATGGGGATACTTTCCAAGCAACCCACAGATAGATCAAGATCATCACTACATATAGTGGATCAATTTATCTCAAACCACTTTATTCACGCAATCCACAAACTTATCCACAAATGGTGTAAAAGTGATCACTGGTGGATAACCTTAATAACTGGATGTGATTGTTGGTCTTGGGATAGGTTACAATGGCAGCAAATAAAAACATCGTAAAAATGAGAAAGTAATGGACCAATTCAAACATATAGATGTTCAGGGAGCTCAAGCCCTAATTGAACAGAAATCTGCCAAGTTAGTGGATATACGTGACCCACAATCATTTGCAGTGGCGCATGCAGAATCTGCATATCATTTGACGAATGACACCATGGTGCCATTCATGGATGAAGTAGAATTTGACGACCCCATTTTGGTGATGTGTTACCACGGCATAAGTAGCCAAGGCGCAGCACAGTATTTAGTGAATCAAGGCTTTGAAGAGGTATACAGTGTTGATGGTGGCTTTGAAGCTTGGCACCGTGCGGCATTACCTGTTATCGCTGGATAGGAGAAACTATGATTAGGTTGATTTCGTTAGACAATCCGAGGTTAGGTCAAGCTTTTATTGATTTTATGGCCTCACGGCAGATCAATGTTCAAATGATGCCTGAAGGAGCAGGGCAGTTTTCGCTCTGGCTAACGGATGGACAATATCAAGTTGATGTCGAAGCGGAACTCAAACGCTTTCTGTCCGAGCCTAATCATTCTCGCTACCAAGCGGCGTCCTGGGATATGGCGGAAAGCCGAAAAAGTAATTTTACTTACCATACTCCTAGCTTTTTGAGCATGCTAAAAGCGAAAGCTGGGCCTGTGACATTGAGCTTAATGCTGATTTGTGTGGTGGTGTTTCTCTTACAGCAAGTCGGCTTTGGCAAAGCCATATTTTCTGCGTTGCATTTCCCGGCTATTGATGGGCAGCAATGGCAACTTTGGCGTTGGTTAAGCCATGCCGTGCTTCATTTCTCAGCCATGCATATAGCGTTCAATATTTTATGGTGGTGGCAGCTCGGTGGTGATATTGAGCAACGATTGGGTGGTGTAAAACTACTGCAAATATTTGTTGTTTCTTCTGCACTTTCAGGTGCAGGCCAATACTGGATTGAAGGGGCGAACTTTGGCGGCTTGTCTGGCGTAGTATATGCGCTCGTCGGTTACCTGTGGGTAATAGGAAGCAAAGCGCCACAAGTTGGTTTATCTATTCAAAAGCCCATTGTCGGCTTTATGTTAATCTGGCTAATCTTGGGATATGTTCAACCCTTTATGGCGATCGCAAATACAGCTCATTTAGCAGGCTTGGTCTCTGGTATCGGGTTAGCATGGCTTGATGCGACGAAGTTTAAATCGAGACACTAATTCTCGCGTAATAAAAAAGCGGCCATCAGGGCCGCTTTTTTAATACTATCATCACGTCTATTGGTAGAGATACTTGGTAAACAGCAAATCTGCAATAATGGTTTTCCCAGTTTCAGGTAGCAGGATTTGGTTAAGGTGATCCACTAAGGTTTTTCTTAGGTCTTCACGCCCTGCTAATGATTTAATCGTATCTTCGCCCTGTTTACCGAGTAATTCGATGACGGCATCGCGAATGAGTGGCTGATGCAATTCAATAATGGCTAAGTCTGTGCTGTTTGCCACCATGATGTCGATTCTGACTTGAATGTACCCTAGCTTCTTCCCTTTGGTGAAAAAGTTAGTCGTTAAGTCTGGTTCTAGAGTGAAATAAGCAAGTTTAGGGACAGCGTTTTCTTCTTCAGCAAAACTTGGTAGTGAAAAAATAAGGCTAATCGCTAGAAATATTTGGGCTACATAACGTTTGTGCATATTTTTGACTTTTCTTTAGTTTAATCGCGATATTCGAAACGCGTTTGTCTTGATACAATGAACGGTCTAAATCTAAAAACAGATATAACATGACTTCCGGTTAAGTAGGACCGAAAGTTGAAGCTTTATTGTACGTGTAAAGCCACTTATTGAATACTAGTATGAATCAGTCAATACCGCTTTATCTAAATTCGTTAATGAATGTAGATTGGCAAAACACAGAAAACTTTAACTTCCCGAGTGAATCTGCAAAACAGTGGCTTATGGAGCAAGGTTCATTGTCTCGCCGTTTGGGGGCGTGCTGCCAACATTTATCTGTTGAGTTGCTTCATAACCAAACTGTAGAACAAGAAAACCTCAAAGACGATGAAAAACAGTTACTTTCATCGTTGGATTGTTTATTACGTGAAGTTGTCCTTCAAGGGGATGGTTCACCGTGGGTGCTTGGGCGCACTTTGATCCCAAGGGAAACATTACAAGACCAGCCTTACGATTTGTCTAGGCAAGGCGAGATCCCTCTAGGGCTCACCGTGTTTAGTGCTGACAATGTTAAGCGCGATGCTTTACAAGTCGGTTGGGTGGAAAGTGAACAAGGGCTGTTACTCGCGCGCCGCTCTCGCTTATGGATGAACCATAAGCCGATGTTGGTGGCTGAATTGTTTCTGCCTACGTCCCCAATTTACTCTAAGGAGAGAGTGTAGATGTCTGCCACTAAAGCCAAGGCGTATTGGCAGTTGATGAGAATGGATCGCCCAATTGGTACGCTACTATTGTTGTGGCCGACGCTATGGGCATTAGTGGTCGCGGCAGAAGGCATGCCAAACCTAAATGTGCTACTTGTCTTTACGCTCGGGGTTGTCTTGATGCGGGCGGCAGGTTGTGTGATTAATGATTTTGCTGATAGAAAAGTCGATGGGCACGTAAAGAGAACGAAGCAGCGTCCGCTACCGTCAGGCGCGGTCTCGAGTAAAGAAGCGGTCGTACTTTTTCTGATTTTAGGAATCGTGTCATTTCTTCTGGTTTTGACGATGAATCCTCTGACGATCAAACTCTCGTTCGCGGGTATTGCGTTGGCATTTGTTTACCCATTCATGAAACGTTTTACCCACTTGCCGCAACTCTTTTTGGGTTTGGCGTTCAGTTGGGCTATTCCTATGGCGTGGGCTGCACAAACGAACGAATTGCCTAGTATTGTTTGGTTTATTTTTACGATTAATGCGTTGTGGACCATCGCCTACGATACACAATACGCGATGGTTGATAGAGATGATGATTTAAAAATAGGGATAAAGTCGACGGCGATTTTGTTTGGACGCTTCGATAAGTTGATCATTGGAGTGTTGCAGTTAATTACGCTTGCGATGCTTATTGTGCTTGGTATGGAATACCAGTTAGGCGATACCTTTTATTGGAGTCTATTGGTTGTCGGTGGCTTGTTTGTATATCAACAACACTTGATACGCCATCGTGCACGAGATTTGTGTTTTCAAGCTTTCCTTAACAATAACTATGTAGGGATGGCAATCACCGCTGGGCTATTGATCGCTTTTTGGTAATGAATCTTCGATAAGAAAAAGGCATCCAGTTGGATGCCTTTTTTGTTTCATGCCGTTTTAATTAGCTTGATGGATGCTTTCTTGAATGGTCAATCGAACTTCTGGGTAGAGCATTGAATAAAGCATGCTCGCAAACTGTTGTGTTTTCTCTAGATTGCAGTTGCCATCATTATCCAAATACGCCTGCTGTTTCAATGTTGAAAACAACGCCGCAAATACCCCTTTATCGAAAAACTCTGGTGCATTGATACCATGTAAGCGTCCTAAACGTTGAGCGATATCCTGACTCTTCTTCTCTAAATCCGACTTATCCAGTTCTGGATTTTCGGCTAGCAGGTTAAGCGCAATTGAGTAGCGCTGAAGCGTTTCTGAAATGGTACGGCCGAGTAGCATCAAAGCTTGGCTGTTTGATTGGTTCATCGTAATGATGTCATCTTCCGCGACAACCATTTCCTGACGGATCAGTTCAGCAATGATTCGTTCAACCACCTCATTTAACGCTTCTTCTTGATAGCTTAGGAATAGCTCTTTCTTCAAGAACGGGTAGATAGTCGTGACGTTTTGCTGGATCTGTTCTACCGTCAGGCGACGATTACGAACCAACATTTGGGCAACCAAAGAAGGCAAAGCAAACAGATGAATGATGTTATTTCGGTAGTAGGTCATCAGGATCGACTGATGGCGGTCAAGGGAAATAATGTCACCCATGGTATCGGATTCAATGATGAACTTGTCTAACGCTTCCGCATGTTTCACCAAATCTTCAGCACTGTCTTTAGGGATAGTGTAAGTGTCGGAGTAAGGAACGTTTTTGAGGATAGACAGGTAACTCTCTATTTGAGAGACCAGTGAATCACGAGATAACGCACGCTGGCGAGAAGCAAGTAATGCGGTCGCACACAACGTTAGCGCGTTGGTTGCCGCTGCATCGTTGATGTGAGTCATCATTTTGGTTGCAAGATCGTTGACTACAGGTGTCATCCATTGCGGTTTACTGGTTCCCATCGGGTCGATATCTTGCGTCCATTCCGGAGCTTGCTCATTCAAATATTGATTAAGCGGGATCGGCTCACCAAAGTTCACGTAGCCTTGACCGAAATTACGCAGTTTACGAATGGTACGAATAACCAATCCGGCATTTTCTTTTTCCTTCCGAGCGCCGCGTAATTCTTTAGCGTAAGTACTTACTTCCATTACATGCTCATAGCCAATATAGACAGGGACTAACGTCACGGGACGGTTCAGGCCTCTTAGCATGGCTTGGATAGTCATCGCTAACATACCGGTTTTTGCTTGTAATAAGCGGCCTGTACGTGAGCGACCACCTTCACTGAAGTACTCCACTGAGTAGCCTTTAGCAAATAGCTCTGCGAGGTACTCACGGAAAATCGTAGAGTAAAGCTTGTTGCCCTTGAAGCTGCGGCGAATGAAGAAAGCGCCACCACGACGGAAAATCGGCCCTGCAGGGAAGAAGTTTAAGTTAATACCTGCGGCGATATGTGGTGGAACCATGCCTTCGTTATAAAGCACATAAGATAACAGTAGGTAATCCATATGGCTGCGATGACAAGGTACATAGACAATCTCATGACCGTCTTGCGCAAGTTTACGAACCGTCGAGGCATTATTAATATGCAAGCCTTGATAAAGCTTATTCCACAACCAGCCTAAAATTTTGGAACCACGCTTAATCAGCGAGTAAGAGAAATCAGCGGCAATCTCATCCATGATGGCTTGCGCTTCTTTGTTCGCTTTCTCGATAGAAATATTCTTAGATTTCGCTTCGTCTTCTATCGCCTTTTTAATAGCTTCAGATTTGAGTAAACGGTCAAACAGTGCTTGACGACTTGGTAAGCTAGGGCCAGAAGCCGCTAACTTTTGACGAGAGAAGTGAATGCGAGCGACGCGTGCAAGTTTATGTGCAATCGAGCTGTCTGTCCCATGAGAGTCAGCCATATAACGCAACGACACGACAGGGCTAAAGCGAACTAAGCAATCTCGGCCAGAAAGGAAAACCGCTTGAGCTTTCTGGATACCATTCATGGCTTGAAGGTAAGGCTTTTGGTTCGCTTCTTTACCCGGTTGGCGCCCCCAAAGTACGGTGGCAGGAATGACCTGAACATCGAGCTCTGAATCTTGATTGTGCAATTGCAGCAAATCGGTAAACGCGGCAATGGACGAGCTTGGGACGTGTTGGTCGTCTTGTACTAATGTCGGACGCGATGAAATGAAGACATAACGTTGATACTGGCTACCGTTGATTTCGAGAGGGCTAAGCGGATCGGGCAGGCCTAATTCTAAAGCATGCTTTTGTAATGTGAGTAGATCAACGCTTGAGCGGAATGGTAGTGCATAGACAATCGGTTTGTTGACATCAATACTATGATCTTCAATAGGATTAGAAGGAATCGATGTTCCTTTCACTAATACCGATAAAGGAAGTTTCAGTAATGAACGTGAAAAAGCTTGTCCAGAAGACATAAAGGTTCACAGCCTCAATAGTTATTTCAATGGGCTTAGCGCATCTCTATTTCTTTGGTGAATGGGTGATCCCACGGATAAAATAGAGATAGGCCTAGGCGTAAATTTAATCGATGCAAGAATAACAGAAACTGGTCTAACCTTTTAATGGAAATAGTCATATTAGGGTTAAGTTTGTAGAAAATCATTCATCGACTGATTGAGTATAGAGTGAAAAATGGTCAAAAAACCAAACACAGGATTTAAACGTCTATATAAGGCAGTAGGCTTTTCCTGGAAGGGCTTAACGGCTGCGTTTAAAAATGAAGCGGCATTTCGTCAGGAGCTTTTGTTGGCTTTAATACTCGTCCCAACCGCTTTTTATTTGGACGTAACTCAGTTAGAGCGCATTCTGATGGTGGCTGTGATTGTACTCATTCTGGTGGTTGAGCTGATTAATACCGCGATAGAGGCCGTTGTTGATCGAATCGGCAGTGAGCATCATGAACTGGCGGGAGTTGCAAAAGACACAGGCTCAGCGGCGGTCTTTGTCTGCATGCTGCTAGCGTTCTACGTTTGGATAGAAATACTTTTTCTATAGTTTTGGCAAAATGAATTAAAAAACAACCAATTGCTTTGCTTTTGTCCACTTACTGGATATACTCACAGTTAACTGTATAAAAAGACAGGTGACTCATGAAGCCGTTAACGCCCCGCCAGCAACAGGTTTTCGATCTTATCAAGCGTAAGATTGAAGAATCAGGAATGCCTCCAACACGTGCTGAAATTGCTCGTGAATTAGGTTTCCGCTCTGCAAATGCTGCAGAAGAACATTTAAAAGCGCTTGCTCGTAAAGAAGCGATTGAAATTATACCGGGTGCATCTCGCGGTATTCGTATCTTGCTAGAAGATGCGGCAAACGATGAAGAAGAAGGTTTACCGTTAATTGGTCAGGTTGCGGCAGGTGAGCCAATCCTTGCTCAAGAACATGTGGAAGCACACTACCAAGTGGATCCTGGTATGTTCAAGCCTCAAGCGGATTTCTTACTGCGCGTAAATGGCGAGAGTATGAAAGACATTGGTATTATGGACGGTGACTTACTGGCTGTGCATAAAACACAAGATGTGCGAGACGGACAAGTAGTTGTGGCACGTGTCGATGATGATGTCACGGTAAAAAGACTTGAGCGTAAAGGTGCGACCGTTTTGCTGCACGCTGAGAACGAAGAGTTTTCACCCATTCAAGTTGATTTAACTTCACAGCACCTTGCGATTGAAGGTATTGCAGTAGGTATTATCCGCAATACCGATTGGATGTAATACCCACATTAAAATAGAGATTGATATTCATTCTCATTAGCTTGAAGTTGTAATTGATATTCATTATCATCTTCTTTATGGTGACATAAGGAAGATGATGATGCCCCGCCAAACGAAATCCTCTCAAAACAAGCTGACTTCTAGCCAGCGAGATCAACAAGCGTATCAGGTGCCAGCCAGTTTGGTACAACCTTTATGGTTCCGCAGCCGTGAAAGCTTAGTTGATAATGGTTTGGTGTATGACCCTATTGCTGCACAAGCCTGTACTCGGTGTAAACTTGCACCTGAGTGTTTGTCTGGTGATGTTGATCAGCAGCAACTTCTTCATGCGACCTTAACTCAGTTATGCGACTCTCAAATTCGTTTGTTCCTTTCTCTTCATCCTGATGCTTGGATCATTAATGTGGGTGCCGGTTTAGATACGCGTTTTTATCGTATTGATAATGGGCGTTGTCATTGGGTTGAGTTAGATGTCACCGAAAACTTGCTGTGGCGTCAGCGTTTGTTCCATAAAAACGAACGTTATCAACTGAAATGTGGCTCGGTGGAAGATATCGATTGGTTGGATTCACTTCATATACCTGAGCAAGCACCAGTTATGATTGTGTGTGAACATGCATTATTGGATTGTTCGGAGCAGCAAGTTGCGCACTTTGTTCAAAACTTAAGTCGCCACTTTGTCCATGCACAAGCTTGTTTAGTGTTAGCCGGTGATAAAAGCTCGACTTATGTAGGGCAAAAACTTGGCTCAGCCCAATATCAGCATGGTTTGGCTTCTCCTGCGGATAGTGTACTAAATTGGTTGCCCTGGGCTCAGTGGGTGAAGTCGTTTTCTCCGTTAGAGCAGCAGTGCAGCAGATGGAAACTATGGCAGCGCTGGCTCTGTAAACTGTCCCAATTTAAAAAACGTTTAACACCACAGCTTGTTCAAGTTAAATGGTAGTGCCGCTATTTAGGCTAAGTTAAACTGTCGCCTCTACTAAAGAGGTGCCTGTGAACCAGTCAATTTTCCAAACCTTATCTAATCGAGCAATGCACAAGCGCGTGTTATTGCTCGCTATCCCCATGGTCCTTTCAAATATTACGGTTCCGCTTCTTGGCCTAGTGGACGCTGCTGTGATCGGACATTTAGATCACGCTTGGTATTTAGGCGGCGTGGCACTAGGTAGCACTATGATTAGTGTGACGTTCTGGTTGCTGGGCTTCCTTCGTATGTCGACAACAGGCTTAGCGGCACAATCGTTTGGGGCGAGTAATCATCAACAGTTGGGGCTTGTCTTCGTCCAAGGTATGACAATGGCGATGAGCTTTGCCGCTGTCTTCTTATTGTTGCATGGTGTGGTTGCCGAAAGTATCTTCAGTCTTAGCGACGCCAGTGAACAAGTAAAAAAGTATGCTGATCAATACTTCTCGATACGAGCCTGGAGCGCTCCTGCGGCGTTGGCGAACTTTGTCATCCTTGGTTGGCTTTTAGGTGCTCAAAATGCAAAAGCACCGATGTGGATGGTGATCGTAACCAATACCATGAATATCGCGTTAGATCTTTTATTTGTTATCGGTCTAGGTTGGCAGGTTGAAGGAGCAGCCCTAGCATCGGTAATAGCAGATTACTCTGGAATGGCTTTTGGCCTGTATTGTGTGTGGCGCATTTGGCATAAGAAACAGCTGCCGTCTCCGATATCGTTATTCAGCAAAACAACTCAAGGGCTCATGCGATTCGTTAAGCTGAATAGGGACATCTTTCTGCGTTCTCTATGCTTGCAAGCGACTTTTACTTTCATGACTTTCCAAGGAGCAAGCTTTGGGGATGATGTTGTGGCTGCCAATGCAGTGTTGATGAGCTTCTTGATGATCATTTCCTACGGTATGGATGGTTTCGCTTACGCGATGGAAGCCATGGTAGGAAAAGCAATAGGTGCGAAAGACAGGCAAGAGCTGAATCAATCATTGATAGGTACGTTTTTCTGGAGTTTGATTATCTGCCTTTTACTCACCGTCATTTTCTATGTCTTTGGATCGACTTTGATCCAGATGATCACTTCTATTGCTTCTGTTCAGCAGCAAGCGGAGCTGTACATGCCTTGGCTGGTGGCGATGCCAATGGTATCAATGTGGTGTTTTCTACTGGATGGTATTTTCGTTGGAGCAACCAAAGGCAAAGATATGCGTAATAGTATGTTTATTGCGACATGTTGTTTTTTCGGGGTTTTCTATTTAGCTCTCAGTTGGCAAAACCATGCGTTGTGGCTCGCGATGTTGAGTTTTATGGGGATGCGAGGTGTTGGATTAGGAGTGGTGTTTATCTCTCAATGGCGAAAAGGAGAGTTTTTGGCTTAGTCTTTCTGATAGCCAAACGAACAACAGCAAGCTCGAGGCTTGCTGTTGTTATACCTAACGACGCATTACGTTGGGTTAGAACAATCGATTCAAACCGTTTAGTGCCGCAACGCGGTAGGCTTCTGCCATTGTCGGGTAGTTAAACGTGGTATTGACGAAATATTCAATCGTGTTGGCTTCGCCTTTCTGCTCCATAATGGCTTGCCCAATGTGAATGATCTCAGCGGCACGCTCACCAAACACATGGATACCTAAGATCTCTTTGGTTTCACGGTGGAACAGGATTTTAAGGCTGCCGATGTCTTTGCCTGCAATTTGTGCACGCGCTAAGTGTTTAAACGAGGCTCTGCCGACTTCGTAAGGCACTTTTGCTGCAGTCAGTTCTTGCTCTGTTTTACCAACCGAACTGATCTCTGGGATGGTGTAGATACCGGTTGGAATATCTTCAATTAAGTAACCTTCCGCTTTCCCGTGAACGATGGCTTGAGCAACAAATCGACCTTGGTCATACGCCGCACTTGCAAGGCTTGGGTAGCCAATCACATCACCAACCGCGTAGACATGGTCGATAGACGTTTGGTAGTTGCTATTTACAGCCACTTGGCCACGTGAATCCGCAGTCAATCCAACCGCATCTAGATTTAGCTTATCAGTATTACCCGTCCGTCCGTTAGCATACAAAATACAGTCCGCTTTCATTTTCTTGCCTGATTCTAAGTGAATCACCACACCATCATCAGTGCCTTCAATCTTTTCAAAGGTTTCATCATTACGGATAACGACACCGCTGTTCCAGAAGTGGTAGGAAAGTGCATCAGAGGTTTCGTTATCAAGGAAAGAAAGTAAGCGATCTCGAGTGTTAATAAGGTCGGTTTTCACTCCTAAACCACGGAAGATAGAAGCGTACTCACAACCAATAACGCCAGCACCATAAATAATGATGTGCTGAGGATCGTGCTTGAGAGAAAGAATCGAGTCACTGTCGTAGATACGCTCATGCAAAAAGTCGACATTGTCTGGCTGGTAAGGACGAGAGCCTGTCGCAATAACGAACTTGTCGGCGCTGTATAGTTCCTCAGTCCCATCACTTTGCATAACTGAAACGGTATTTGAGTCTGTGAACTTGGCAGTACCAAAGATTAAGGTACATGAGTTTCTGTCATAGAAACCTTGGCGAAGTCGAGTCTGTTTGTCGATAACAGATTTAGCGTGGCCAAGGATGTTCGAGAAAGTAGAGTGTAGGCTGGTATTGTTGTTACAGAAGAGAGGGTTGTTATTGAATTCGATAATACGGCTAACAGCATGACGGAGTGCTTTTGAAGGGATGGTTCCCCAGTGCGTACAACCACCACCCACGCTGGCTTCTTTTTCAATAATCGCGACATTCAATCCGGCTTTGGTTAATCCCATCGCTGCCCCTTCACCGCCAGGGCCACTACCAATTACGATCACATCAAAGTGATTAGAATGCGGCATAGTCTTCTTCCTTGTTATATTTGTTTAACATTGCTTTAGCGAGATTTTAACTCATTCTGTAGGGGGATAAACGAAAAGCGAACGATAAGAGTGGATGTGATCACGCAGAATTGATGAAAAGTTCTATTTGGTATGTTGTATGTCTCCAAATTGCAGTCGGAAGATTGAAATTAAGTCAGTGAACGTATTTACTGCGTGGCGTGAACCAAGAGGGCGCGGCAATGTCTTATATCTCGAGAATGCCTTATAAAAGAAAGGGATTCGCGTTATATTTAAAAGAGACTAAAACGCACCTTTTTAGGCTGTAACAAAAGAAGACTGAACTAAGTATGAAACCGATGGGAATTCGCGCACAGCAAAAAGAAAAAACACGCCGAAGCTTAATTGATGCAGCATTTAGCCAACTTAGCGCCGATCGCAGCTTTTCGAATCTAAGTTTACGAGAAGTTGCTCGAGAAGCTGGCATTGCGCCTACATCTTTCTATCGACACTTTAAAGATATGGATGAACTGGGTTTGACCATGGTGGATGAAGGAGGCTTATTGCTTCGTCAACTCATGCGTCAAGCAAGGCAGCGCATTGTAAAAGAAGGCAGTGTGATTCGTACCTCGGTCGAAACGTTTATGGAGTTCATTGAAAGTAGCCCAAACGTATTTCGATTATTATTGAGGGAACGTTCGGGTACATCATTCGAGTTTCGTACAGCAGTTGTTCGTGAAATACAGCACTTTTCTGCGGAGTTGGCAGAATACTTAATTACGACAGGGATGACGCGAGAAGAAGCTTTTACTCAAGCAGAAGCATCCGTTACTTTAGTATTCAACTCAGGCGCAGAAGCTCTAGATTTAGATCGACGCGAACGCGATGAACTCGCCGAGCGATTGATCATGCAATTGCGAATGATGGCCAAAGGGGCTTATTGGTATCGCAAAGAACGTGAACGTAACCGATTAAAAGGCGGGATTGAATAATGTCGAATGAAAATAATACATTGAACCGTGGCTCAGAAAGAAAAACATTAGTGTTGGCACTGATTGCAGGTATGTGTGGTGACGCATTGTTGTCTTGGGTAACAATGAGTGAAGTCTCTTTCTCTATTTTCCCATTGATTGCACTGGTTCTATCTGTACAAGCACTTTACCAAGAATACTTAAATAACCCAGTGTCAGAAGACATTCCATTGGTTGGTTTGGCGTGTTTCTTCGTGGGCGCATTTGGGCATTCTGCTTTCGTAAAAGCGCAACACCCAGAAGCAGGGTCTAACTTCTTTGCGATTATGGTCTCAATGCTATTACTGGCTTGGGTGGGCAAGAAACTCGGGTTCATCGCTAAAGCTGCCTAAACGGTACCAGAATAAAAAAAACGAGCCAATTGGCTCGTTTTTTTATACGCCTCTAAAATAGTAGGCTGGTAATTAAGCTTTTCTCTCTAAGAAAACGCCAGCTTCCATATGGTGGGTATATGGGAATTGGTCAAATAAGGCAAAACGCGTGACATGGTGGGTTTCGCTCAGGATATCTAAGTTTTCTTTTAGAGTGTCTGGATTACAAGAGATATACATAATACGTTCATAGCCTTGCACCATTTTACATGTGTCTTCATCCATTCCTGAACGAGGTGGATCGACAAAAATGGTATTGCAGTTGTAACTCTTCAAATCGATGTTTGCTTGCTTTAAGCGGCGGAACTCACGCTTACCTTCCATTGCTTCGGTAAAATCTTCCGCCGACATGCGGATGATTTGAACATTATCAATGTTGTTTGCAGCAATATTGTATTGTGCTGATTCAACGGATGGCTTCGCTAACTCAGTTGCGAGGACTCGTTCGAAGTTTTGAGCCAATGCTAAAGAGAAGTTTCCGTTACCACAGTAAAGTTCTAATAAGTCACCTTGGCTTTCTTGAGTACAGTCTACCGCCCACTCCAGCATTTTCTCTGCGACTTTACCGTTTGGTTGGGTAAAGCTGTTTTCCACTTGTTGGTAGATATATGTGTTGCCGTTTACGTTGAGTTTTTCGATTACGTAATCTTGGTCTAACACAATTTTCATTTTACGAGCACGGCCAATCAGGTTTAAGTTGAATCCTTCATCGTTCAACTGCTGCTTTAGTGCTTTTGCATGCTCGATCCACTCATCATCCAGTTGGCGATGATAAAGCAGAGACACCAAAATCTCGCCGCTAAGCGTGGATAGGAAATCTACTTGGAACAACTTATGACGCAGTGATGGGTTATCCTTCATCGAGTCGACTAGTAGCGGCATTAAATCATTAATAAGACGGCTTGCAGCAGGGAACTGATCCACTCTGTATTTTTCTTTAGTCTCTTGATTGAACATCACATAGTACATGTCGTCGCCTTCGTGCCAAACACGGAACTCAGCACGCATGCGGTAGTGTTGCTCCGGGGATTCGTACACTTCCAGTTCAGGCACATTGTATTGTGCAAACATCTCCGTTAGACGCGCTGTCTTTTCAGAAAGTTGCTCTTGGTAGCGTTGTGGGTTTACATCTAAAGTCGCCATTGGGTTGCCTTTTGCTGTCGTGCATTCAAATCAAGAGCGCAGATTTTATTCAATCCTAAGCACTTGTCCAGTGCTGTTATGTAATCCGATTAAATCGCGTACTAAAAACTATAGCTTATACCAATCTTTAACTAGACAAAGTATCAATAGCTTAATACTATCCCCGCCAAGCTGGTGCCATTTTAGATGTATAGATGGCTGAAGAGGGAATCTGGTGCAAATCCAGAACTGACGCGCAGCGGTAAAAGAGAACGAATATTCAATAGACACTGTTTATAGAGTTAAGCGGGAAGTCGAATATAAGGTAACCATTGGGTTGTGCTCTTGAGTCCGAATACCTGCCAGCAACTAAGTCATATCTAATGACTTGGTAAGGAATTTACGCGACTTAGGATAACAACATGAACAAATCCCTTTTAGCGATTGCCGTTGCATCGCTGCTTACCCCTATCTCTTATTTACACGCCCAAGAAGCATCCGCTGATGAAACCATGGTGGTCACAGCTAACCGTTTTGAGCAGCCATTAAGTGACGTTATTGCATCCACAACTATTATCTCAAGACAAGAGATTGAAGAAACACAAGCTAAGTCATTAGTTGATATTCTAAAAAGAGTACCAGGTGTTGAAGTTGCTCAAAATGGAGGTAGAGGGCAGAACGCATCTATTTTTATGCGTGGATATAACAGTGACCATGTTCTGGTATTAATCGATGGTGTTCGAATTGAAACTTCAGCTGGAGGAATTAGCTTCAACCATATTCCGGTAGGGTTGATCGAAAGAGTTGAAGTTATACGTGGGGCTGGTGGTGCACTGTACGGCTCAGATGCAATGGCTGGTGTTATTAATATCATTACTAACTCTTCTCAAGCTGAGGAAGTCACAACATTAACCATCGGCGCAGGTAGTGATAGTCAAAAAGAAGCAAGTTTTGCAACGGCTCAAAAATTGTCTAATGGAGCTATGTTGAAACTAGCTGGTGGTTTTGAAACAACAGATGGCTTTGATATTAGAGATCCGGCCACGAATCTAAATTATGGTTACGAAAGCCAAAATCTGTTCGCGGGATATTCACAAAATATTACAGACTCAATAACTGGTTCTTTGTCTTTGCGTTGGTTTGATAGCCTTGCAGAGTATGATAGTGGCGGTAAGAATTATGGATATACCGAAAATCTTAGTTTGACAGGTGATCTTAGCTATCAAGGCGAACAGCTGAACTCAGTTTTCCGTGTTAATCAGC
The DNA here is from genome assembly GCF_043642225.1 of Vibrio profundi. Classification (GTDB taxonomy): domain Bacteria; phylum Pseudomonadota; class Gammaproteobacteria; order Enterobacterales; family Vibrionaceae; genus Vibrio; species Vibrio profundi_A. Next base: position 51,788 of record NZ_JBHZSF010000021.1, read on the forward strand.
AAGCCATTGATGACTTGGATTACGATGAGTCAGAAGGGAAGGATAACGCTGGGACGAAAAAAAATATCGACCAGACAAGTGTTCAGTTCCTTAACTTATATTCTGTCAATGATGTTATAGCATTAGGTGCAGGCGCCGATTGGAGAAAAGAAGAATTAAGTGATGACTCGGTCGGCTATGGATTGGAACCTTTAGCTGGTGAATCTCAAAGTACTACAGGGGTGTACGTTTCCGGTAATATTTCATACGAGTCTCTGATACTTAATGCGAGTGTGAGAGGAGATAAGCATGACAAGTATGATGAATACACAACCTGGTCGGTTGGTGCGGCATATCAATTAGTCGATAGACATCAAATTAGGGCGAATGTAGGTACAGCATTTAAAGCGCCAAGCTATTCAGATTTATCAAGTAACCCTGAGTTGGAGCCTGAAGAAGCGAAGAACCGTGAGATTGGTTACGTGGGCCAATTCGATTTGTTTAAGCTGGAAGTAACAGCTTATGATAATGATGTAGATAACTTAATCATTTGGTATGAAGGCTCACCTTGGTGGTATGCGGAAAACGTGGATGCTGAGCTTAAAGGTTTAGAGCTTATCGGTGAATTTGAAACTGGCCTGGTTAACCATACCGTAGTAGCTGAGTTTAAGGATCATAAAGACTCGAAAGGGGTTCAATTAGCAAAGCGTGCTGAAGAAAACTATAAATGGTTGATCGATGCCTCGATAGAGGACTTCGATTTTAACCTTACTTACACTTATACAGGTGAGAGATTAGGTAACCCAAACGAAGAGTACAAAGCTGATAATATTTTGCCTTCTGTAAGCCTTTGGGATACTTCAGTTGGCTATTGGGTTAGTTCTGAATTGGTTGTGAGAGTTAGAGTTGATAACCTGACGAACCAAAAGTATCAAACTGCATTAGGATACAATGCACCTGAGCGTCGCTATTTCGCAAATCTAGCTTATCAATTCTAATTATTCAAAACCGCCTCCGGGCGGTTTTTTGTTATCAGGTTCGTCTATGAAAAAAAACGTTGTCATTAGTTGGTCTTCAGGCAAGGACTCGACCCTTACATTAGAGCGACTTTTAGAGCATCCCGAATATCAAGTGATAGGGCTGTATACCACGTACGTAGGAAACGAAGTGCCGTTTCAAGTTACTCCTTTAGAAGTGGTGGGAATGCAAGCCCAGCTCATTCGATTACCCTTAATCACGATTGAGTTGCCAGAGGTATTCCCATCAAATGAGGTATACCAGTCGACCATAGTGAATGCATTGAAAGATTCGAAGTTGCCGATTGATGCCGTCGCGTTCGGAGATATGTTTTGTAATGGCATTGCAGATTATAGGAGAAGTTACATTGAGCCTGCCGGGTGGGAGTGTGTGTTTCCCTTATTGGGAGAATGCAGCACAGATCTAGCGCTAGAGATCATAGATAGAGGAATACATACTTACTTAGTGACGATAGATAGTAATGTTCTCGATGGGGCTTTATGCGGCAAACGCTTCAATCGTGAATTACTAGACGTGTTACCTAACAATGTTGACCCTTGTGGGGAAGATGGCGAATTCCACACACTTGTGACATCTGCACCTTGTTTTAAAGGAAAGCTTGAGATTGAACTGACAGAAAGAGAAATCGGAGAGCGATTTATCCACCAACGTTACCAAGCACGTCTTATCGAACACATCGATTGATTGCGAATTGTTCTTTTCAGAGTATTATTGCGATGTTCTAAATGATGGGTAATCACTGTGGTAAGCAATCGCATAAAAAATGTATTGGTATTTGATTCAGGCGTTGGTGGTCTTTCTGTTTATCAGGAAATCAAACAGCAGATGCCACACTTCAACTATACCTATGTGTTTGATAATGAGGCTTACCCATATGGTGAATTAGCACCAGAAACATTGATCAAGAGAGTGTCAAAAGTCGTTTTGGACTTTGTGGAGCTTCATAGCATTGATGTGGTCGTGATTGCCTGTAATACCGCGAGTACAATCGTATTGCCGACATTAAGAGAACAACATTCAATTCCTATTGTCGGAGTGGTTCCCGCCATCAAGCCGGCTTCTTTATTAGCCAATAAAGCGGTCGGGCTAATTGCAACCCCAGCGACAGTTACCCGCCAGTATACTCACGATCTAATCAAGAGTTTTTCTAGCGAAACAAATGTTGAACTCCTTGGCTCAACTCGGCTGGTGGATATGGCAGAAGATAAACTGCGAGGCATCGAAGTCAGTAAAGAGGAGCTCGTTGGTATTCTAGAGCCGCTGGTTAACCAAATCGACGTGGCTGTTTTAGGCTGCACCCACTTTCCGCTGATTCGGGATGAGATTCAGGGCGTTTTGGGGAATGAAGTCATATTGGTTGATTCAGGGAAAGCAATTGCGAATCGAGTGAAAGATCTGATGCAAGTAAAAGGGACAGGTGAAAAAGAGGGGAGTAGTCAGATTTTTTGTAGTGCGCCTCCTATAGAAGAAAGCGCACTAAATTACAGTTTGAAGCAGCTAGGCTTTACGCCTGTCCAGATTCATCCGCTTCAGGGTGTTTAGGATCATTAGCAACCCGGACTTTAAGAGTGCGTTGCATATAGTCTTTATCATTCAGTGCTGAAATTGCATTTTGAACATCATCGCTTGCCATAACAACAAAGCCAAATCCTCTTCTTTTACCAGTACGTTTGTCTTTCATTAAACGTACTGCAAATACTTCACCGTGCTCTGAGAATAATTCGCGAACATGTGACTCATTTGCTTTATAAGGTAAGTTGCCAACATAAAGCGTTTTAGTGGATGCTTTAGGTTCTGAATCTGTCTTTGTATTAGTGCTTGAAAGGTTTGCGATAAAAGCGGAAGCCAAGACACCGATAATAAAGGTGATAGCAGGTGATATTGCCACCTGTGAGAATACTATGCCGCCCAGTACAGCTACTGTGACGATTAGTAACATCGATTTTTTAGAGTTCATATTTGAATACTACATATTAATAAACGAAATAGACGCATCTACCATTAACAAAATAGACACATGAATCTTACGTTTATGGTTTGCAATTTTCCAACATATTGCTGTGATATGTTTCAAATGTTTAGTTTTTATTCGAAAAATGCCGATTTGGTGGCATTTTAAGCGAACAAAAACTTATTTTAAAAAAGCCCTTGCGCTTAGGTTCGATCTCTCTATAATGCCGCCTCACCGACACGGAGTGAGACGAAAGTCACACAGCGAAATCGGTAGAGAGAAAAGAAGTTGAAAACAACGCTTGACTCTCAAAACGGTGCGAGTATAGTACGCACCCCTAGCGAGTGAGAAGTGAATCACAAAACGCTAGAAGCTCTTTAACAATTTAAACCTATCAATCTGTGTGGGCACTCGTTGATGACTATCAAAATTGATTCTTAGGAATCA
>NZ_JBHZSF010000022.1:0-46892 GCF_043642225.1 Vibrio profundi
ACCTCCAGTTCTTCAGCGTGTACTAAGTCAGTATGGCACGCAGAGTGTCAGGTAGAGGGAGTCCATATCATTCGTTAGGCAAATAGGAGTAAATATGGACATTGCTGTACTAACTTTTGACGGATTTAATGAACTGGATTCATTTATAGCAGCGGGTATTTTGAACCGCATGAAAGACGCTGGTTGGAATGTACAAATAACGAGTCCATCTCAATACGTCACTTCAATGAACGGAGTTACAATCCAATCCCAACAACCTCTTGAGTTTGCTAATAGTGCCAACGTCGTATTATTTGGCAGCGGCGTGCTAACACGTGATGTCGCTCAAGACAGAGATATACTTTCGAGGCTAAAGCTAAACCCTGACACTCAGTTAATTGGTGGGCAATGTTCAGGTACGTTGCTCATGTCAGTACTTGGTTTACTGCATCAAATACCAGCTTGTACCGATTTAACAACGAAACCTTGGGTTGTCGAATCAGGAGTTACTGTTTTAGAGCAACCCTTTTATGCTAAAGGTAATCTTGCGACAGCGGGTGGTTGTTTGTCATCAAAGTACTTGGCTGCGTGGGTAATTAGCAAGTTATCAGGTAGGGCGGACGCTGAATCGGCAATTCATTATGTTGCGCCAGTCGGTGAAAAAGAAAGCACAGTTCACCACTGCATGTCAGTAGTCGGTGCATATCTATAAAATTTGCCATACAAGGCGTTTAAGGCGGATTCACAACGCTTGGCGTTCTTAGTTTAAATTGAATTTAGTGTTTAAGGTACAATAGTTTAGGTTTGGTGGTTGGCGTTGTTCACCACTTAACGCGGCTACATGGATTCCCCCAGTTGTCAAACATCCGCTAAACTTATGTTGATGGGTTTTGGACTGCCGCTCTACATTCGGCCTACTTATTGACGATTCGCATACGTCGTGGCCCTGATGACTTGCGCGACTGCGGTGCCTTATTCGTTAGATGACATCTAGTGTGTCCGCCGCATTAATAGGCTCTCCGCAAGTGGTCTTAACCTATCTCCATCATTAGCGTCTGCAATGACCCGGTGGGTTTAACTCTTTATGCTGCTTAGGTTTTTACTTAAGCAGCATAGTTTTCATAGTCTGTTTGATTGTGTCAAAGCGACCATATAATTCGTGCATTCTTCGCGGCAAGTGCCACTATCGCTCGGTTCATACCTCTTCGTTCCAGAACGCCTCGACACCACTGACTTAACTTATCTTGCTTGTCGCCAAGGTTGGCAATCACGGTCCTTGCGCCGTGAACTAATAGTGTTCGTAAATATTTTTCACCGTGTTTGGTTATTCGGCCTAATCGAGGTTTACCTCCTGTGGAATATTGCTTTGGTACTAGTCCTAGCCAGGCAGAGAAGTCGCGACTTTTATCAAATTGAGACCCATTGCCTATCGAAGCGAGTATCACAGTAGCGGTTTGCGGTCCAATGCCTCGAACTTTCATCACTCGTTGAACATTAGCGCTGACCTTAGCAAAGGAATCAAAGACTTGTTCAGTATCGGCGATACGTTGATTCAATTCACCAAGGTGGTGATAAGCATCGGCTATTACTGTTCTAGCGAGGTGTGGAAGTTCATTTTCTGCGTCTTCGAGCATTAAGGGAACCTGTTTCATCAATGAAGAGCGACCAACGGGAATGGTCAACCCGAACTCAGAAAGCAGGGCGCGCATGCGATTCATAAGTGCGGTGCGTTCACGAACCCAATGCTCTCTCATTCTATGTACCGATAAGATGGCTTGTTGCTCGGGGGGGTACGGGTACAAAGCGAGTAGATGGACGCTGAACAGCTTCACATATGGCAACAGCATCATTAAGGTCGTTCTTGCCCTTAGTTCGATAAGGAATTACGTATTTAACGGCTATAATACGGGCGTCGTGACCGAGTTTATTGAGTGTTCTTGCCCAGTAATGTGCACCACCACACGCTTCAACGCCTATACGCATGAGTGGCATATTGGCTATTGTAGTCAGGTGTTTAGAGCGAGTTACCGACTTATGAAGTATGACCTTACCATTTTGGTCTTCGGCACGAAGGCTAAAGTGGTTTTTAGCTAGGTCGATACCGCAGAAATAAGAATAATCAGACATGGTGCCTCCGATGCATTTAAGTACCACATAAGTGTGGCAGATCCTCGGTAGGGGGAATCCATGTCATTCGTTATGTACCTAAGAGGTAACTGGAATTATGAGTGATTTTGTTCGCCAGGTTGGTGAAAACTGGCGTCAGATTGGTGCTGGCGCTAGTATAAAACGTCAATCAGTTGGTGCGACGAACCATGTTTTTCGTATCCAATCCTCAGAGACTTATTATCTTAGAAAATATAGTGTTCGCAATGTTGCTAAGATCAAGTTAGAACATGAGCTGCTGAGAAAGCTATCGCAAAATTTGAATACTATAATTGCCCCTGTTTTGACGCGCGATCACCACTCCTTTTGTAAAATAGGTGATGAGTTTTATGCTCTATTTCCTGAAGCAAAAGGAACGTTAATCGAAAAAAGTGCGCTGTCTGCGTCTCATGCTTTTCAGTTGGGAAAAGCCCTTGCTGACCTGCATGTTCAACTCGCTTCTGAGGTTGGAAACGACTTTCCAACAATTGAGCTTTCTTGGGATAAAAGTGCTTGGGTCGATAGACTACAAAAAATAGTCGCCACTATTGAAGCCAATAGTGAATTTGATACGAATAGCTCGGTGCTACGAAGAGTAAAACAACAGCGTGATTATCTAGCTAGCTCAGAAGCTACGCACTCATATACCCCGTTAACAAGCAGGCAATTAATCCACGGCGACTTTCATCATTTCAATGTCTTTTTTGATTCTAATTGCACAGTAAGCGATGTGATCGACTGGGATTTAGTGCAAAACATGCCTCCTGCTTATGAGTTGGCGAGAGCATGCATGTATATGTTCGATTTGGAGCTTCATAGGTCATTAGCTTTGTTAAAAGGCTATCTGTCTGTCAAGCCTCTATCCCGATTAGAGCTTAACGATGGAGCAAAGGCGTGGGCTGTTTACGCTGACCACTATGTGTGGGCTTTGGAGGAAGTATTTTTAAAAAACAATACAGCAGCACAGAAGTTCATACCCCAAAGGGACTTTGTCCCTTTTATGGAGCAATGGTTCCAAATTGAAAGTGCCTTGTTTTGAGGCGGTACTGTGAGGAGGTATACGGTGATTTCTGAACTTGAATTAGATAGAGCTTTTGTTTTTGAAATTGAAAATTCCATTGTTTTCCAGCAATGGATTTTAGGAAAAACCAAGTTCTCAGATGAGTCAGATGGTTTGCGCCTATTAGATAAGGAGCAGGCCAACCTAAAACCGAATAAGAAACCTGAAAATTGGTGGCGGCATTGGTGGTGCAAAATTGAAGACGGCAGTGAATCCGAAACTGATATATTTTTAGTTTTTGAAAAAAGAGAAAGCCAGCAAAGAATTGCACTTCATATCGAGGACAAGCCCCCGCATGGTAAGTTTACTCCAAATCAATATTTAAACTATAAGAAACGAGCAGAGTTTATGAAGGGTAAAGCAGAATTCATGGGATATGTTGATTATGCGACGGTTTTAGTTTCGCCGAAAATCTTTATAGAACGGAATCAAGAGGAAGTAGCTAATTTCGATTCGATTGTCACTTATGAAGAGGTGTCTGAGTATATAGCGCTATTTGGAGAGTCTATAAAAGAATCCTAGGCAAAATAGACTCATTGACTAGTCAAATTTAAGCTACATCTATTCTTCTCATTAGCTGAAGCTAAAGTGATTCGAAGTCTAATAATTCGCTATGATGTGTCATGTATTTAGAACGTTGTAGGCGATGCCTTCTATCTCGAAATTGCCCCGAAATGAGTTACGTCTAGTATTAATAACTAGGTAATCAGCGGACTTTACAATACATTAATTAACGTAAAAGACAAAATATTAGGCCGTATCTCTGTTACTCAAATAGACAGTAAGCGCTCTCACAGAATCTTAGATGCAGAAATCGAGATTATTTCTCTCGCACATTCCTAGTGCTTTTTCGTTTACTTTGAAGTTTAATTATTGTTTTAGTTCATTATTTTAGGAAGATTTTAATAACCACCATCGATATGTAGAATAGTTAACCTCTATCACTCTGAAATAAACATCTAAAATTAAACAAAATATACCCTTGTTAATTCGATGTATCCCCCCAATGTATAATAAAAGAGTAGGTGAAAATTTATTCGCCTATAGCCGGAGGGCATGCTCATGCTCCAACATAACCAACCTTCAGGGACCCCCTGGGGTGGAGGAAAACAAGATCCTCCTAATTTGGGTGAGGTATTTTATTCTATTCTTCTTCACTTAAAGAAAATACTTCCAGGCGGAAAAAATTCAAGCTTTTTTATCCCTCTTATCATTTTCCTTTTAGCAATCATATTCTGGACGTGCTTTTACACGGTACCGAGCGATTCTGTTGCTGTGATACAGCGCTTTGGCAAATATGTCCATATTGTTCCATCTGGGCTTCATCTCAAGATGCCACTTGGCATTGATAAGGCTGAAATCTTACCTGTGAAACGACAGCTAAAGCAGGAGTTTGGGTTCATAACACCCAGGGCAAAAAATCCCAACCAAAGCCCGAGAATAAACACTCGACGTCAAGAAACACAAATGGTTACAGGTGATTTAAATGCCGCTCTCGTCGAATGGGTGGTGCAATATCGAATCTCCGAGCCCATCAAGTTTTTGTTCGAAGTCCGAGAGCCTAGTGAAACCCTTCGGTATGTTTCTGAATCCGTAATGCGTGAAGTGGTGGGTGACAGAACTGTGGATGAAGTGATCACAATTGGTCGGCAAGAAATTGAGTCTGAAGCGCTCTCAAAAATGCAAGAGCTCACTACAAAATATGCTTTAGGGATCAGGATTGACCAAGTTCAGTTGAAAAACATTAACCCTCCTCAACCTGTCCAGGCATCATTTAATGAAGTGAACCAAGCTCAACAGGAGAAAGAAAAGCTCATTAATGAAGCTCGCCGAGATTACAACAAAGTGATCCCTTTAGCTTTAGGTGAAAAAGATCAACGGATCAGAGAAGCTGATGGTTATCGCTTAAAACGCGTCAATGAGGCTAAGGGGGATACAGTTCGCTTCAATGCATTATTATTCGAGTATGTTAAAGCCCCGGAAGTAACTAAACGCAGAATTTATTTAGAAACAATGCAGGCTGTATTACCTAATATTCGTACCAAAATTATCATTGATGAACGAGCAAACAATATTCTGCCTTTGCTCAATCTCAACGACACACAAGGAGAGCCTAGATGAAATCGATTAAAAAAGGGGTCATAGCTGCATTGATTTTAGGTACATCTTTTAGTGTATATAATGCACTTTACACAGTAAGTGAGGTTCAACAGGTTATTATCACTCAGTTCGGAAAACCAATAGGGAAACCTATTGTTGATGCTGGATTGAAAATAAAAGTACCATATATTCAAGAAGTTAACATAATCGACAAACGAGTATTGGAATGGGATGGTCGTCCTTCCGACATGCCAACAAAAGATAAACTGTATATTTCTGTAGACTTGTTTGCTAGATGGCGAATTATTGACCCGCTTCAGTACTTTTTACGTCTCAAAGATGAGCGCAGTGCACAATCTCGACTTGACGATATCTTGGGTAGTGAGACACGAAATGCTGTAGCAAAACATGAATTGATCGAAATAATACGTACTAACAAAAATCGCAAACCGTTACGAGATCCATTATTGAGTGAAGCTGAAAGAGAGCTGAAAATAGGCGCCTTAGTTCCTATCCAAAAAGGTCGCCAATTTGTAGAGCAAGAAATATTCTCTGCAGCGTCAGAAAAAATAGAAATCTTTGGAATTGAGTTGCTCGACATTAGATTTAAACGTATTAATTACAATGAAAGTGTTCGCCCCAAAATTTATGAGCGAATGATTAGTGAACGTCGTCAAATTGCAGAACGTTTTTTATCCGAAGGAAATGGGGAGGCTGCGAGGATTCGAGGTGACAGAGTAAGAGACTTGGATAAGATTCAATCCGAGGCCTATCGTGAAGTCGAAGAGATTCGGGGACAAGCTGACGCTAAAGCCGCCGAAATTTATTCATCAGCTTACAATAAAAATCCTGAAACAAGACAATTTTATGAATTCACACGAACGATGCAGTCTTACTCGACCGTTATTTCAGAGAACACAACGCTTGTTTTGTCTACTAATAGTGACTTATTCATGTTTATTAATGGTATTGATAGAAATAAAAATATCACAGTTAAAAAACAATGAGTAAAAGAGAAAAAATAACACCAACCAATCTAACTCGCCTACCCAAAGGGTATATTGATAAGGGAAGACGTAATATGAAAGTGCGTGTACGCCATATTTTTATTAGTCCGAATGTTAGAAAATAGAGTAAAAAACCTAAGAAGATTATGTCCAATTGTGCGTTTACGGTGTATTCGCACATTGTTGCATGAGCCCATTCCAGCGATACTGATTGCGTTGACATAGCAATGTTTCAAAGATCAGTACCCCACATCTTAAAGAGACGCGCATCGCAACATCGTGAGAGTTGGCTGCTCTTACTGCTGAAAGCGCCACTGATGGGCGCAGGACAGCTTAAATAACCTAACCAAATTCAGGCGCCAGTTAGGTAGGCGCAGACCAATGCCAATGTTCTGAGTATGTATGCAAGCATCATCTCTCGGTTCGTTGGAACTAATTGGGAGTAGTACCTAAACCCTTAACTAAAGGGATTGAGTTTGACTACACAAACTCACAAGCCAGTTTGTAGCACGAGCTCTGTAAGGGGCTCCATTGTTGTGTGGATTTTACAGTCTACACAACAATGTCCTACTACAAGGAGTGCCTATGATCATCGTCTACGGATATTACAAGGACGACCCCATGAAACTGATTGGCAAAACGCTTGACCAACAAGGCACTTTCATTGCGGCCAAACCTATTGGACGCATTGATAATCGATTAACCTTTGCCGCGCTTGTTGATAGCCCTGACCCCATTCATTTTCCAGTCGTTCTACCCCACTGCATTCTTGTAAAAGAACAAACATACACCCACAAGCCTTATAAAGCCCATCTCGTCAATACGGCGGTTATGGATGCCAAGCAGCGCAAAACCTATTGTAAAAAACTCAAAAAGAGACAGCCCTTAAGTACTTCGAATTGGAAACTGCACATCAGTCGCAACCGAGGTCTTAAGTGGGTACGCGATCATTTAGCGGCGTAATCTCATCACTTTTTAATCCCGAAAAATGGCTCTACGTCCTCCAGCGTTGAGTCTTTTTTTATTTCAACTCAAATAAGGAAGCCATTTATGCCTCTTATTAATCAAAAACATCCCCACCACGTTCTTTTTCTATTGCTAGCCACCTTCTTACTGCTCTGCTTCGCTGCACCATCATTCACCGCTGACTTGTTTGCAGGTGGTAAAGCCACCATCAAATCAACCGCAGGTGACGATTCAGCTGCTGAAATGGCCTTACTAACCGCAGGTGCACTAGGCGCCGCAGCAACCGGATTTATGACACGAAACTGGTTCGCCGCCATTGGGGGGTTTGCTGGCGGTATGATTTTCTGGGAAGTCATTAAACCGCTTGTCGGCCTAGCTTAAGACACAGAAGGTGATGTATGGATAACCGTCAGCTCTTTTTTGCTATTCCCAAGCACCTCAGTAAAGGCAAGCGCATATCAGGTTTACCCCGAGACGAAGTCTTGCCAGGGTTTCTTCTCTTTGTGCTCTTCTTCTTAGCCGGTAAATACTTGATAGGCCTTATCCTTGCGGCCATCTGGTTTGTAGGACTTCGCTACATCAAAGTTCAGTACGGTGAAAACATCATCGCCTTAACCCTCTACTGGTGGGGGAACACCTCACTCAATCACAGTGTCTTCAAACACACTCCCGCAGCGCAAAAGCGTTACTGGCTCTCTTAAGAGGGACAATCCATGGATAACCAACACCAAGGTAACTTACTTGCACTGAGTAAGTTACTGAACTTTCTCCTCGTCTTTGGGTTTGCGGCATCGATGCTCGTGAACGTGGCTTTAGGTCTGAGCCTAGCGAAAACCTCATCAGAAAAGAGTCGAACTCTCGTTCCCCCAACGATTTCACAAGCGTTTACGATTTCAGATACGGCCATTGATGCGCCTTACCTTCAGCTCATGGGGGAATTCTTTTTAAAGCTCAAGCTCAACGTGACGCCTGCGAATGTCGTTAGACAATATGGCCTCTTGCTTGAGTACGTACCAGCAGAAAACTGGTCAGCCATTCAACCGGTATTAATCCAAGATGCCGAGCATCTTAAAAAGTACAACACGACCAGTCGCTTTGACGCCCTGCCTGGGCGAACCGAAATTTCGATTGAAAATAGGCAGTTCAAACAGACAGGCCACCTTACAAAGACCGTCGGCGACCGCACACTGCCATCAGAGCTTGTGACCTATACCGTTCAAATGGATTACAGCAACGGTGTGATTCAGCTCATTGGCATCCAGAAACAAGGAGAAAAAGAATGAAACCATTATCATGGCTGATGACCGTGCTTATCGCCACTTTTAGCCCTTTCGTGTTAGCAAGTAATGTCCCAAAAGCCACGTTCCCCTTTGCTGACGGCGACACCATCCCCGTGAGTTTGTCGTCTGTGAACATCAATCGCCTGGTGGTCGAAGATGATAAAATCCTTAACATCACCTGCCCTCACGGTTTTTGTACCACTAACGGTATCCAAAAAGATAAAACAGGCTCGGTGTCCTTAAAGCTCAATGTCGCGCTCCCTTTTACCGCCCACGTTCTCACTCAAAAAGGGCGTCTTTTTGCACTGTTCATTACCCCAAAAGCCACGCCAGGCATCGTCACTGCGTTTACCCCAACCGACCGGCACCTATCGAAGCCTTCCGTATTTGAGCGCGGCTTTGATTACCCCTCTGTCATCGCCAACTTCACCAAAGCCATGATGACATGGAAAAAAAATGGCACACCGATTTCAGGATTTAGCCTTCACCCGGTAGACCCTAACACCTTGCCGAAGAAGGACTCCTTACTGCCCGTCACTCCGCAAACCGTGTTCGTTGGCAGGGATCACTCAGGCATCATTTACGAGGTGAAGAACAAATCCAGCGACACTGTCACGCTCACAACCGCACAGTTCTACAGTTATGCCGCTCGAAGCGCGGCGCTGGATACATTTGAGCTCGGCCCAAATCAAACCACGCACCTGTATGTGGTGACGGGGGGAGGAGTGAATCATGCTCGATAACTGGAGAAAACGCCTTTTTAGTGACACGGATGGCGACTTTGAGCAAGGTAGCGAGATTAATCAGCGCACCGCATCAAGAAATAACACCGTCACCATTATCGCCGTCTCTGCCCTGCTCCTTGCCGCACTAGGATTGTATCAATACACCAGACCACCTGTACCTACACAAGAAGAAATCCACCAAGAGCCTGTCGAATTTGGTGCCATCATTGAGCAAGATTTTGTCGAAAAAGACAACCAATCGGCGCTCTCCCTACAACAAAACACGCTGTCTGGCCTAAAAAAGCAAATCGCGGATTTGACCAAATCAATGCGCACTCATAAAGAAGAGACACAACGTAAAATCGAGCAAACAAAAGAGAAGACCGCTCGCTTAGTCGAAGAGCAAGTACGTGAAGAATTTCGAAGTAAAGAAGCGCAGCTTCAAGCCCGTATTGATGAACTCGAACCAAGCACTTCGGAGGTCGTCAATACCGAGCCATACCGCACCATCCAGACTCAAGGGGCGATTAATAGCTCAGAAACGTTTGGGCAGCACAAGCTTCCGCCTAGACCCATCGCATCAAGCAACGACAACCCCGACATCGCGCAGATGCAATATCAGCGCTCAGAGCAAATCCCTTTCAGTCGTAATGAGTTCGATAGCTTTGATTTCTTTTGGGAAAGCGATGAAAACACCTATCACCGCACCACTGAGAACTATGTGCCAACGGGAACTTTTGTCACCGCAGTGGTGACAGGAGGCGCTGACACCAATGCCGGGGTGCTTGGCCAAGGCGATACCACTCCCGTTGTCTTTCAAACCATCCACGAGGGTGTCTTACCCAACGGTGAAAAATCCAAGCTCAACAACTGTACCATTACAGGCTCATCCTATGGTGAAATATCGTCAAGTCGAGGTATTGTCCGCACTAACCGCATGAGCTGTATCCAAGACGAAGGGCGTATCTTAGACGTCGCCATCAAAGGAACGGCGTTCAACTTCGGGCGCAACGGCATACGTGGCACCACCATTCTAAAAAATGGTGAGATTGTCCAAATGGCGGGGATTGCCGGCATTTTGACTGGCATCGGCGAGACAGGTCAAGCGCTCTCACAAACCACCGCCACTTCAGCATTAGGCACAACCTCAAGCATCAACAGCCAAGATGCAGCGTTGAACTTGCTGGGCAATGCTACCTCAAGTGTGGGAGAAAAACTCTCCGATTACTACATTGGCCTTGCTGAGCTCTACCACCCCATCGTAGAAATCAACCCAGGCGCCGTTGTCAATATTGTCTTCTTAGAGGGCTTCCCACTGGATCCACTCATGGCTGAAGAGTACGAACGCCAGCAATTGGCAGAGCAAAGCATGTCGAGTCAATCGAATCAAATCCTTGATGTGATCACCAATACCCCTCTTAATCCATTGGCGAAAGAGTTGTCTACACAAGGCATTGACGTTCCCCCAACTCCATTTGGCCGCAAATAAAGGAATATGAGTATGTTAAAACTCTCATCAATGCTCTTTGCTGCGCTGCTCTTAACAGGCTGCGCAGCAGGTCTTGGCGAAGATTACAGCTGCACCAAAGTCGGCGGCGTACCAGGCTGCACCAGCATGGACGAAGTCCGTCGAAATATCGATCCCTACGCCACCTCAGAAAACCAAACGTCCGCTGGGCAAGCTCACCGCGTTCCAATGGATTTTATGACCTTACCAAGGCGTACACGACAAGGTGAGCCAACCCGAACGGATGATGTAGTGAAAAAGGTCACCGTCTTTCCGTTTATTGATAAAAACGGTCATTACGTTGATACCACAGACATCTATATCATCCTTGATGACAGCCGTTGGACAGGTCGCCCAGTGCGAGCCATTTGGAAGGACTGATTATGTTCATGAATTTTTTTTCAAAGCCTAAAACGGGCACGTTAGGGGCGTTTTATCAAGACGTCAAAAAGCATCAAAATCACTTCCATCATGAGCTCCCCTATCGCACCTTCGACAATGACAGCAATATTTTCCTCAATCGAGCGTCCCATGGTATTGGGTTTAAGCTCAACGTCTTAGGCGGCGCTAACGATGAGCTCATGCATTCACTCAATAAGTTGGTGTGCGAATTTCCTCAAGGGGATAAATGGGATTACCAACTGTCGCTGTTTGGCCACAACAAAGTGGCGCATTACATTGAAGCGAATCAAGCGCTCATGAGTAAGCGTGGGGGGATTTGTGAAACCCTCGCTGCTAAGGAGGCGCAATACGCGCAATTTGCCGCCACACAAGGATTTTTCCACAAACAACGCCATCATTTTGATCTCCGTGATTACGAAGCGTATTTCTTTGTCTCCACTACGACAAAAGACGATGAATCGCTATGCGACTTACGAGCGACCATTGAAACGGCCTTCAGCCAGCTTGGCATTGAAACTCAAAGGTTGTCACCTGAGGGGCTGATCACCTTTACTGGCAACATCTTAAATTTTGATGCGATGCAAGCGCGCCCTATCGAGCGCGCCTACAACGGTTATGAACCCATCAATCAACAGGTGATGTCGAGTGATACTGAGCTGCTTATTCGTCGCAACCATATCGCCACTCGTCATACGAACCAAAGAGGCGTAGACACGCGCACACGCATGGTCTGCATGGGACTGGCTAGAACCCCAAGCGACTTTCGGCTCTACACGCTCCCTGAGTGCTTCGCATCGATCCGCAATATCGCTCGGCATGTAACGTGTCCACACGTCCTGACCTTAAACTTTCGTCAAGAAGTGACGGGAAACTTTGAGCATGATAATAACCGCAAGATTTCAGATCTCACCAAAACGGTCGGCTCCTCGCTGGCCATGATCATGCCAACGGCCAAAGATGAACTGGAAGAGCGAAAAGGATTGCAAAAAGGACTCAGCGACAAAGAGTTTACCATCAGCTCAATGGTCTTGAACTTAACGCTGTTTACCAACAAGACGCAACAACGCCGTGATGTACAAGCGGCGAAAGAAGCCTTTTCGGCAACAGGCCTAGATATCCGGCCTCAAATTATGCTGCAAACACAAAGTCTGCTGACAGCTCTGCCCTTTACCATGAGTGAAGGGCTATGGCGAGATTGTGGTGTCGCAGGCAAAGTACGCTCGATGGAAAGCTCAAACCTCGTCAACTTCTTTCCTATTGTGCTGGATGTCAAACGCATGACTGGGGGATTATTGCTGCCTACCATGCGTGGCCAACTTTCGTTCTTTGACCCGTTCAACTGTGGCAGTGACAATAAGAACATTGCCTTAACAGGCGGCTCGGGCGCAGGGAAGAGTTTCTTCGTTCAAAGCATGGCCAAGTCGGTTTACGCGTATGGAGGGAAATGTTGGATCTTAGATAAAGGTGCCAGCTACAAAAAGCTGACCCTGATGCTCGGTGGCTCATACCTCGATTACCGTAACATCTACCTCAATCCATTCACTCATCTTGGCAAAGTGATGGACAGCGCGAAACAAGCCAAAGAAACCCTGCAATTTGTCAACGACGATGGCCAACATGAAGCGGTTGATCCTATCAAAGAAGCACTCAGTAACATTACCGCATTGTTTGCCACTATCGCTTCCCCTTATCAAGAGCTAGCAAGTTACCAAATGGCGGTACTTGGCGATGCCATCATTCGCGCTTGGGAGCAAAAACACACCGAAACCTTGGTGGACGATGTTCAAAGCGCCTTGTTTGAACTGTCAAAAGAATACAACGACGATCGCCGTATCCATGATATTGCCGTGCAGCTTAACAAATATTGCAGCCATGGCATTTACGGCGACACCTTTAATAAACCGTCGATGCTCGACCCAAGCATCGACATCACCACCTTGGAGTTGGATGGTTTCAACGAAGACGTTTTGCGTCCGGTCATTTTTGCTCTGATTGTTTCTATCAACCAACAGATGTACCTATCTGGCTCTCGCTCTACGCCTAAGATGTGCATCATTGAAGAAGCCTGGAGTTTAATGAGTGGCGCTAACGCTCAGACCCGAACCTTCATCAATACGGGTTATCGCACGGCACGTAAGTTTGGCGGCTCATTCTGCACCGTCACACAAGGCATTATAGACTTCTTTGCGAATGAAGAAGCCCGGGCCAGTTACGACAACAGCGATATCCATATGGTACTGAGACAAGGTGACGGCTTCGATAAATTCTTAACCGAAAACCCGAAAGCGTTCAGTGAGATGGAAGAGCGGATCATTAAAAGTTTTCCGCGAGCCAGTGACGCAGGTTATAGCTGTGTTCGCGTCAAAGCCGGTGGGCATACCTCGTATCACCGCATGTTCTCTGACCCTTTTTCACGCGCTTGTTTAAGTACTGAACCTCATGAGTTTGAGTTCTGTGAAAACCTGATGAATAAAGGCATGCCGTTAATGGAAGCCATTAACGCCACCGCTGAGCACTTTTACGGTAAGGAAATTGCCGAATTTGAACACGCGCTCAAAGCTAAGGAGACCGCATGAAGCCGTCATTTTTATTGATTGCGATGATGGTGAGTATCAGCGCTGTGTCGACGCTGACGGCTCACACCTTTCTCAGTCAATCCTCGCCCACCTTTGTCAGTGTGGATGTGAAAAGCACACTCAATGCCTATCACCAAGCGCTCATTAAAAAAGAGATGAGTCTTGAAGAGCAAACTGAGCAGTTAACGCAGTTTGCCGACATTATGCACGAAGAAATCGAGGCATATAACGCGCAGCACAACACCATTGCGTTAGTCAGCGCGGCCGTCGTGGGCGGCGCAGTGGATGTCACCCCTCAGATCCAAAGGGCCATCGTCGAACACTACCAAGACAAGGAGTGACCATGAAAAAAATGACGGCGCTCGCCCTATGGGGCGTGGCGCTCCTATTCCAGCCCGATGTTGGGGCGAAAGATTTAGGTCGAATTGGGGCGACCTTTCCCATTGGAGAAATCGATATGCTGGTCTGGATAGAGCAGCGTTTAAAGGGGTTTGAACAATCGGGCAAACTGGCGGATATGCAACAAGAGTTTATCGAAAAAGTCGCTGAGAGTGTTGAGACCCCGCCGCCGCTCTCACTCACCACCACCACCACCCCCGATACGTTTTTGGTTGATCCCAGTTTAACGCTGGCCAAGGACTTAACCGATGCCAAAGGTCAGGTCTTTGCGCAAGCAGGGACACGCATTAATCCCTTCGATACAACCACTTGGCCAGAGCACAGTCGTCCACCTCACCCATTTGAATACTCACAAGTATTGGTCTTCTTTGATGCCAGAGATGCGCAACAATTGGCCTTCGCTCAAACCTTTGAATCAACAAAGCCCATTAAGTGGATACTGACAGGAGGTCGCCCCAATCAAGCCTCAGAGCACCTCAACAGTCGCATTTACTTTGACCAACAAGGGGATTTATCCACAAAGATGCACATCAAAGCCGTGCCAAGCTTAGTTGAACAATCTGGTATTCACTGGAAAGTGACGGAGTTTGACGTCAGCAACGAGGTTTTCAAACCATGATACACAAAATCAGTCTCGTATTCGTAACGATGATGACGCTAGCCATTAGCCCTATTACGCGGGCCAGTGCCACGTGCTCTAGCCATTTTATCAACCCCATCAGTGACATTTGTTGGAGCTGCATGTTTCCGATGACCGTAGGCTCAGCACCTATCATTCCATCGAGCTACCCCGACACACGTAATCCCAGCATGCCGATATCCTATTGCCCTAAACCCCCGCCCATTTTTATGCAAATTGGCCTCAATATCGGCTATTGGGAGCCGTATGCTCTCACCGATGTCACGCGAGTGCCTTACTGCATGGTCAACATGGGGATGGAGCTAGGCGGCGCTAACATGCAACGAATAGGAGGACGCACAACCGCGAGAGAGTCTGGCAGCAGTGACGGCGGGTTTTATCATGCTCACTGGTACAAGTACCCTATCATTTACTGGCTCCAGTTAATGCAATCGACCGCCTGCATGGCCACCGATGCCTTTGACGTTGCCTACCTGACAGAGCTCGATCCCCTTTGGGATGACGATGAACTTTCTTTCATCTTAAACCCTGAAGCCATTTTATTTGGCAACCCCATCGCGCAACTCGCCTGTGTCCCCGAAGCCATTGCGACCACTACGAACTCAGTATTGCCTTTTGATGCTTTGTTTTGGTGTTTAGGCTCTCAAGGCAGCGCCTATCCGTTAACGGGCAATACCAACTACCGAGATACGCCAGTCCAAGCGGGCACACTCATCATGGAAAGGTTGAATTACAAACTGCACAGGCAAGGCATTGTCTGGGAAACGAGTGGTAAAAGTGGCGCAATTTGTTATCAATACCCAACGCCTATTTTACCCAAATCTCGTTACCGCTATCAGATGAGCGCCCCGCTCCCTGATGCAGGATGGTGCCACCCTTACACCACCACAACCGCAATATGGGAAATGGGACACGATAACCCCACCACTGGCGATAACTTTGGTTATGTCCAATGGCGTAAACGCAACTGTGTCTTTTTATAACAAGGAATATCTCATGACGTTACCAAGCTCGATAAAAGCACTCTTAAAAGCGTTAGTGTTTACCGTGATCATTTTAGCGTTGGTCGCCGCTGGCCAAGCGGCACAGTACATCACTTCATCAAAAGAGCTTCGCTTTGCGGCAATCACTCACTGAAAGCTCACACACCCTGAGCAAAGCGAACTGGTAGAGAAATAGGGTTCCGTCTGCCTCAACGGAAACCCCCAAGAATTTAAAGAACTCAACACCCCATCCGTATCTATGACTGTGGAAAAGCCATTAGTGCTCATGATCTTATGCAAGAAATGCAGTGCATCGATAGCCAATTAAGCACGCTAGCCTGGCCATTATCTCTTATTGAATAACGCTCGCTTTTGGCTGCAATAACGAGCGAAGCGCTTGTTGAGACAAAAGGAGTACCACGTTCAGCGTGGACCACATCACTGATACTGTTCCCGAACAAGTCCGAAACCCCCTCCTTCGACATAAATTTGGCCTACTGAAACTTCAGCACCCTGACGGCCATCAACTTGCTCGCTTCCCTCCCTCGCGCCAAGGTTGGACACCTTACGATTGATGGCAAGTGCATCAACAATTTCCCCCCTCAATGGGAAGACACAACGGTTCTTGCTTATTTAAGCGATATGCCTATAGGGGGAACGCAAATTTAAGGAAACCCCATGATATTCATTCGATCATGTTTCATCGGATCACTGACCCTGTTTTATAGTCATGTTGCTCTGGCGAACATCGGCTATACACAAGACGAGCTCAAAGCGCTCGCTAAGCTAGAACAACCAACCTCTTCGCAACAGCCCTCTCAACAAACCCTACCGGCCATTGAGACACAACAAGCCAGCCATCAATTTATTCACTATGCAAGACAACAAGCTCGGCAATGGCAGGAGAAACTTGACCCCAATTCGTTACAAGGCATGGTCGATATCCCCACACCAACAGAAAACCCAAATGCAGCCCCCACGGGTGTGATGGTGTTTGTCTCTCTGACCATGCCCGAAAGCAGCCTCAAAGCCTTATTGAAGCAAAGCGAGACTTGGCAAGTGCCTTTGGTTATTCGAGGGGTTTTACCTGACGGCTTTATGTCTACCGCCAATCACATTCAATCCCTGTTGCAAACAAACGAAAAGACACCCATCAACAGCGGGTTCGCCATCAGTCCAGAATGGTTTCAGACCTTCAACATTCAAGAAGTGCCCACGTTCGTTGCGGTAAAACCAGGACGCTGCTTACCCAAGCAGCCTTGCAGTGAAAGTGATCACGACATCGTCAAAGGCAACGTGTCTCTTCCAGACGCATTGGAGCACCTTGCGAAGGGGGAAAATCCTGATGTTGTTCGCCAAGTACTGCAAAGGAGAAAACAATGAAAGTCGTCATAGTCGTGTGTTTGTCGTGGTTGCTCACCGCTCATACCTTTGCCTCCAACCTCACTATTACAGAGCAAGAGAAACAGTATCAAGACAACTTGGGTTGGGCAAAAAGTGCTCAACAAGGTATTCCCAATAAAGCCAATGGCAATCTTAATATCGCGGATTATTGTGATGATGCAGAGTGTGTCAGCCAAGTGAATGATCCGCCACAAAAAGGGCTCAATGACAGCGCCATTAATAGCCAAAAAACCGCGAAATTCTATTCCAACGACACCGCTGGCGCCATGCAAGACAACTTTGATAAAGGCCGACCTAACGTAAAATCCGACCCCACTTACCAGTATGCACTATTGGGTCAGGAAAATGCGTCTGAAATTACCCATGGCATCTCTAATACCTATGTGGATTGCGAGAGTGGCTCCCAGTGCATCATCGAACACATTTCTAAGCAGTGTAATCGCCCAACGAACAACAACGTCCCTTGCACAAAAGTACCCGTGGCCACCGTTGTGACTGGCAATGTCAGCTACAGTTGCCCTGCGGGCTGGACAAGACAAGGGGTCAACTGTGTACGCACCATTGAGCAGTGCCGTTACGATGGTAACAATAGGGTGTCTCAAAGTGGCGGCAATAGTAACTGCGCTTCTCGAGTAACCAGCTATACATGGAATGGCCAACGCGTTCTTCCTAGCCAGGGCTATCGCATGGGAGCACTAAAAAGCGCTTCAAACTGGGGATCGTGTCAAGGAAGCAACTGGACAAAAAGGTACGAAATTTGCGGCCCTGTCCAACAGACCATCAAAGCCACATTACGCTGCTCAAATGGATTCACCCTCTCCGGTGGTAACTGCATCAAGAACACCATGATCTGGCGAACACAATGCACCCTAATGAACTCGTGCAAGATCACCAGTCAACAATGCATTGAAGGACGAGAAACTCGCATAATTAATGGCATTCCGACCACGCTCGATTGCTGGAAATACCAAGTTAACCACCAATGCGACCGACCGGACACCTGCTCAACTCTTGCTCGCGATTGTGAGACGATCTCAAGCCGTTGCAGTCTGATGCAAAATGGCGTGTGTGTTGAGCAAGAGCTTCAAAAGTCATGCCCTGAAAAAAAATGCAGCACCACCCATTTGCACTGTCTCGACACCACCTTTTGTCTCGATGGCGATTGTTATGACGGCACACCCACTCAATCTCAGGACTTTAACCGATCCGCGGCGGGACTGGCGGCTATCGCAGAAGCCGCAGAGGGATTAGGCGATCCACCTTTAATCTTTACCGGAAAAGGCATGCAGTGTACTGACAAAGCCTTTGGATTTGCCGACTGCTGCAAAGATGGGGGCTGGGGAACGGGGGTTGGTCTGGCTGAATGCAGTGAAGAAGAGAAAGCCCTCGGACAAGCCAAAGAGCAAGGTATCACGATTGCATTAGGGGAATATTGTGCCAGTAAAGTCTTAGGGGTTTGCACGCGCAAAAAGAAGAGTTATTGCGTCTACAACAGTAAGCTCGCTCGCATCGTTCAAGAGCAAGGCGTGAAAGGCCAGCTTGGCATCAGTCAGGGCTCTGCCGAATACCCGTTATGCAAGCCCATCACCCCTGAGCAGCTTCAGCAAATCAACTTCAAACACATCGACTTTTCTGATTTCTATGAGGATATGCACGAGAACACGAACCTTCCTTCCGCCACCGAAATCCAAGACCGCCTACAAAATGCGTATGGGCAATAGTCCATACGTAAAGGAAGCGATGATGAAATACCTACTTAAGACAAAATTAGCTTGGCTATTGACACTGTTTATCTGGGCGTTAAGTCCTGCCCAGATAAGTTCTGCCAACCCTACCACCCCGAAAGGCTGGAAATGGTATAACGAACCGAAAACCCACCCAGTGACACCAAAGCCTACGCCCACACCCCTGCCCTCAAATACGAAGACCACCGTAATGAGCGCCAGTGAGCAGATGCAGTGGTTTCATCAGACTTATGAGGAGGTAAAGGCTGACGCCACCCTTCACTCCGGTGATGAAGAGAAGTATCTCAAACTGATGCAGCTCAATCACTTCATTGGTGAGAAGACGGCCCAAACAGGCATGACGTTTAAAAAGCTGCTACTCAAATATCCAGAGTACTCTTACGTCAAAGATCGTCCTGTGGAGCAAGCCGCAAGAAGTCCCTATCACCAACAAGAGCGCCAAAAGAAGATCGATATGGTGGAGCAGATGAAAAACGAGGGTTGGGGCTTTTTCTTTGTTTATGAAGGGGACGATCCGCTCACTCAGAGTCTGGCTCCTTCAATGCAGCAATTTGCCGATACGTACAACATTGAACTGCTCGGCGTGAGTAACGACGGCGTGTTCATCGACAATATCCGTCAAAACCGCCTCAATAATGACAAAGTTGTCGTGCCATTTACCCCTGCCCTGATCTTGGTCAACCCAACCACCTCAGAGTTTAAGCCACTCGCTTACGGGTTTATTTCACAAAACGACTTATTGGGGCGCTTCTATAACGTCGCAACCAATTACCAATCCCCTGATTTTTAACCATCAACGACACACATAGGAAGAAAAACTATGCTCAAACGTGCACTCTTTTTCCTTTTATTCATAACCATTGCCTCGTCAAGTTATGCCGTCATGCAAGATCAGTATGCGATGGTCTTTTTCTATCGCAGTGACTGCCCTTACTGCCACAAGTTTGCCCCTAAGTTCAAAGCCTTTACTCAGCAAGCGCAGTTACAAACTTACGTCTTCTCACTCGATAACCGACCGATAGCACAATACCCCGTGCCTATTCCGGCCACACCCGAGATCAGTCAACGGTTCTTTGAGAACCCAAGAAACATCACGGTTCCAGCGACGTTTTTACTCAACGTCAACAGCCAAAAGTTTGTCAAAGTATCTGTTGGCGATGTGACTTACGACGAGCTAGAACAAAGCGTCAAGGGCATATTGAGTGATAAAGCCCTATTGGAGGCGATGCAGTGAACCAGTGACTTCGAGTAAAAAGCACTGAGTAAGATCATCGCGATAACAAGCAGCCATAACCAAGGGCACACAGTAAACCGATACCCAATGTCCGTCCCGACCTCTCTCATCCACTCCATTTTGCCCTGACGACTAACAGAAATATTGAACCTTAATTTATTACCTTATCAGTCTCATATGTGAAACGTGAACAAGGTTATTTGACGACCATTTCCATAAGGAAGTCGAAATATGAACGCCTATTTATCCACAGTAACTGTGGAAAAAACACTCAAACGATTGAAATATCTTCTCTTGTACTTGATGCTCACCTGTCAAGTCCAAGCCGCTGGCGTCAGTGGCTCACTGGATAGTTTTTTTAACGATTTGGGCTATCACACTAACGTGTCTAACCCAAACGCATACAAAGGCCAAGCCGCCAACTACTATAATGGCGGCTCTTTGTATGTACGTTCCCCAATGAAAAACGCTCAATTGGTCTCTGCGACCGTCCCATCCGTCAGTATGGGGTGTGGCGGTATCGATGCCTTTATGGGGGGATTCAGTCACATCAATTCAGACCAACTGGTTCAGTTTGGCCAAGCGGTCGTCTCGAATGCGGTGCCGTTTGCGGTCGATTTAGCGCTGCAAACCTGGGCGCCTCAAATCAAGCAAATCCGAGATAATCTACAAAACATTGCCGATAAGTGGCTCAATCAATCCATCAATTCATGTGAAACCGCGCAAGCGGCGGTCAGCGGTCTTGCTGGCGCGTTTGATAACCCTCAAACGAAAAAGCACATTTGCGCGACTATGGGTACGCACAACAACGCCTTCTCGGATTGGGTCGCCGCACAGCAAGAGTGTGGTGTCGGCGGTCAAGCGAATGCCCAATTGGCCAATGCGCGAAATAACGCAGCACTGGAAGACTTAACCCAGATCAATCACAACATCGTTTGGTCAGCCACGTTAAAAAACCGCTTTCTCTCCAGTGATACCGCGCTCGCGGAATTTCTGATGAGCTTATCGGGTACGTACATCTATGACGCCAATGGTAAGCCTCGTTATTACGCAAGCTTGCTGACCGA
Source organism: Vibrio profundi (assembly GCF_043642225.1). GTDB lineage: Bacteria > Pseudomonadota > Gammaproteobacteria > Enterobacterales > Vibrionaceae > Vibrio > Vibrio profundi_A. The sequence continues at coordinate 21,220 of NZ_JBHZSF010000022.1, forward strand.
CAACAATAACTTGGTTCAAGCGTTGCTTGAAGGTGGCGAAGTGTCTTATTACCGATGTGATAACACAGACCGCAAACAGTGTCTAAACCCAAGGCAAGCAACCTTAACGTTAGCCTCATCAAAAGGACTTCAAGAGCGCCTTCGAACCCTTTTGGAGCAGCTTTATACGGCGATTGCTAACGACAGCGCGTTAACAAGCACTCAACAGTCGTTTCTTGAGTACACCGAGACCCCAATACAAGCCATTTTCATCAGTGCGACACGTGCTAACCGTTATCCCAACTTTGCGGCTTATTCGCGACTCATTTCTATTGAATTACTCAACCGCTACTTAGCGAACATGCTGAACGTTGTGCAGAGCTCGCTGGCGAACACGCAAGTCAGCCATAAAGACATTGCACTTATTACTCGTGACATCGACAGAGCAAAACGCTTCACCGATGGGTTGGCCGACAAGGCCACCAAACAACTGCTTGAGCAAGAGCAGCTTATCCAAGCGCATAAAAGCAATGACCAAAAAGCCTGGCAAAAACTCAACGAACAACTCCAACAAAACTTAACTTTCGGAGAATAACCCATGACACTCGAATACTACGTTTATACCCAAGGCGCGACGCTGCAACGCGCCCTTAATGCCATCGCAGCCTTCTTTCAATCGGCCAGTTTTGCCTCCATGACCTCCATCGCCTTAATGATTGGGGCCATCATGACCATGGTGCTTTTCTTTACCACCCGCAACATCAAACACATTTTTGTTTGGGCGATTGTCTTTACTCTTGTTCCATCAATGCTGCTGCAACAAACCGCGCGCGTCCAAATCATCGATAAAACCGAACCAAGCGGCGTCTATTCGGTGGACAATGTGCCTTATCTTGTCGCCGTCCCCACTTGGTTTTTCAGCACCATGATGGTGGGTGTGACGGAAGCCGTTGAAACCATCTTTATGACCACCGACGATAAACGTTACGGTCGGACAGGCATGATGTTTGGCTCAGAGTTGTATCAGTTATCCAGACAAGCGGATTTAAGAGATATTGAAGTCCGTCGAACTTGGAATGACTTTTTCAAAAACTGCATCATTGGTGACATCGAAATCAATCGTAAATACACCTGGCAAGCCCTACTGAGCGCCCCTGATATTTTTGGTTTTCTAGATGGGCAATCGATGAGCCCTCTTCGCGGCGTCATGATAAACGGCATGAATCAGGACTTTAAAACCTGCCGTGAAATTTACCCGGACTTAAAAAGCCAATTCGGCGTCGCGTCTGCAGACGAGCTTGACCTGCTTGGTACGTATCTTCACGGCTCAAAAGCGGCAACCTACGCCCCTCACGTTCGCAATGCGCTGCAAAACAGTTATCAGGACTTTATTGGCATCAGCAATAACGCCGTGGACGTGCTTAGACAAAATATGACGATAAATGCGATGCGCCGCAGCATTCATATGCTCAACCCGAATGCCAGTGCTATGAACTATGCCTATACCTCCAACAAAATGCAGCAGACCTCGATGTGGGCAACACTTGGCATGCAAGCGCGTGAGTTCATTCCCATGATGCACACTATGCTGTTTTTCTTGTTCAGTTGCTTAAGTTTTCTGGTGGCCGCCGCCGCACTCATTCCCTCTCTGACAAAGATGGTGCTCACGAATTACATAAAGACCTTTGCTTACTTGGCTACTTGGCCTCCGCTGTTTGCTATCTTGAACGCCCTTATGCTCTGGTCATTAGAATCAACGTCAACCGCCACCGCTGACCCCATGAATGGCCTCTCCCTTTCGAACGCCAATGCCCTTGATGAGCTCCATACACGCTTTGGCTACATGGCAGGCTTTCTCATGATGACCATACCTGTCCTCGCGGGAAAAATCTTGCAAGGGGGCGTTGCAGCGGCGCAAGCCATGAACTACCAGTTAGCAGGAATGATTAACAGCACCAACGCCCGGGTCTCCGCGGCTAGCTCAACCGGTAATATGGACTTTGGTAATTTGCAGATGCAAAACCACAGTTTCAATAACACCAGTGCCAATAAGCTTGATGACAACGTACTAGTGAGAACGGGTATGGCCACGATTCAACAACAAGATGGCGCCTCAATTATTACCCTCAACAATGATGGAGGACGCAGACTCTATAACGCGCAAGAAGCTGAATCTAAACCGATTTGGCAAGCGCAAGCCTCGACCATGTTGCAAAACAGCGTCAGTGACCAATACACCAGTGCCCTAACGGCGCAAAAACAGAGTATGAACACCTTCACAGATAACTACTCAAACAGCATGCAGCAAAGCGACCGCTGGAATGATAACTGGTCACGCAGTCTCTCGTATGGGGATAGCCATAGTGCCTCTACCGAAGGTCAAATCAGTCAATCTTACACGACGATGGAATCGGCCATCGATAACATCTCACAAACGATGGGCTGGACACATGACCAAGCCAGAGCCTATGCCATTTCAGCCAATGCAGGCGTTAGCATAGGAACGCCCGGTCAAAGTGTGCTTGGCAGCGGTGCAAGTGCGGGCGTTCAGTGGAGCACCGACCAACGTGAGGCGTACAGCAACATGAGCGCTGAGCAGAAACAAGCACTTGAACAAGCGACGCAGCAATACAGTGAAGGCTCAACCTCAATGGAGCGAGCAGGTCGAACCATGGATACCAAAGATAACCGCAGCGCGGTGGAGCAATACGCCCATGACTTTGCGCTTAACCATCAACGTCTGCAAAGCAGCGCCGCCTCCGTCAGTGAATCGAATGCGGAAGTCGACAACTTACAAAACATTCAATCCCGCCTTGATACCAACTCGGTCAACTTTAGCGCCAGTGCGGTAACAGGTTTCCAAGCATACCTGGAGTCGGAGTTTGATGATAAAAGAGAAATCACGCGCCTCATGAACGCCACCAAGCCAGAGGATTTAATGGAAGTGAGTGAGCGATTCGATAAGTATTCTCGCAGTGATGCGTTTCAACATGCATTTGGGGTCTCGACCTCAAACAGTGACATCGAGGACTTAGGCAAGCTGTATCAACCCAACAACTTAAGCGAGACACCGACGCTATCCCCAGAGCAACAAACTGAAGTCAACAGCGGCGCAGCCAATGCCAAGAATAAAATCAACGAAGTCACAATCGATATGATCAATTACCCAGGCATTGACGAGCTGTATGACAATGATGTTTACCGTAACGTGAAAGGCAATGTGTTAGTGGCCGGAGGACACATGCAAAACGAAGCGGAGCAGCCTGTTACGCCCACGACTGACCCAAACTCGGATGTCGCCAAAACCGTCCAAGACCAACTTATTACGCCACCAAAGATGGATACGGACAGGCCCCCTCATACTGGCTATCAATTATACGATTCCAATTCTAAAAAATAGCGGATAATTGACACTGTTTATTTATACAGAGTGCAACCAGTGTTATTATACCCACTGAATGAAGGGATATTTACGGAGAACGGTTTATGAAAAAGACATTTGCGGCTCTATTAAGTGTGTTGCTCATCGCTCCCGTATGGGCACAGACTAGCACTTGGAGCAAAAGCCCAGAGCTTGACGCTCTGATTATTGAATTAAAACAGCACTATGCTTCTGATGACTTATTCGCTATCGACAAACGAAGCATGACTCAAGTCGATAACCTGTCCTTTTTTATTCAGTACATTGATAAACCTGATACGCCTGAGTACAAACTGCTTAAGGCGTATTTATGGGGGGTACAACAAACACACATTGATAGTAATTATCAGCAAATCCAAACTAATGTTGTACCTTGGTTCTGCCCGAAAGGTGGGCCCTTGCCTGCTTTCAGTCGTAATGCAGACAACCCTACTCAATTTATTGAGAACTTGATTTGGGAAACATTGGAAATAGATATACAACGCCGCCCAAATAACTTACCTAAGGGGAAAGGCATGTTTAAACCGATGTCAGGGCTTATCCGGTATGGCTTACAAATAAAGTACCCTTGTTACGATCAAGTCCCTCTAGCGCACCGAGTTGGGACCTGGGCTTACTAATCATTATACCAACAGCCCCTGCTTACTGCGTGACACTTGCTGTGTCACGCAGTGATTTCTTTCCGCGCTTCACAACACCTGACTCATCAAAGCGTTGTGGTTTCGGCTTAAAGCCATAACCTCATCGACTAGCTTATCAATCTGCTGCTGTTGCATCCGCATCCGGCCTTGAAGGGCTTGGTACTCTCGCTCGTCTACCAATGATAAGCCATGTTGTTTGGCTTGTTGTTTAATTTGCTGTAATTGAGGTGACTGAGTGCGCAGTGCGTTGGCTAAGTCCTGCTTTAATATTCTTTTTGCTAACGCATGCTCGAAGCCTTGCTCTTGTGCCCAAGCGTTGGAGTTGAAGACCGAGTTGTAATGGATGTGGATATTCTGCGTGTTGACGTTTTTGGCTTTAGCGAGTTCGTAGATGAGGTCGTTCAGTGATAAGTCAGATTGGGGAATTGGAGATGGTAGTGGCAGTGTTTGATTGGTACTTATGCTCTCAAAAGCACGAATCACCTTGAGGTGGAACTTGGGACTAATCCACATTGCGTATGAGTAGACCAGTTCTTTGCATACCCAGGTGCCTCGATTTGCTCCACCGCGCTGCGTTAATACTGTTCTAGGAATTCCTAGATCACCTTCAATTTCGTAGATGAGTGCTTTTGTTTGTTGGTTCTGCATAAAGAGAGCTGGTTGGTGCTTGGGTGCTCCGCCACTCGCTTTATGCAGGTCATTTAACGAGCACAAGTTATCAAGTAAACGAATGTCTTTGGAAAGGATTGTTAGATTAGCCATGATGGCCTCCGAGAGTAATTTGATTAAGTCACCACTCAGAGTTCCTACGCTTTGGGTGGTGAACTGAACAGGGGTAGGAATACCGCTCTCTCGGAACACGGCCAGCCGAAGCTGCCCTGCCCAGCCCACCATAATTCAGTTGCATTTTGCCTAATAGATAAGCAAAGCCACCATGTTTAGGTGTGCCAAAGCTGCACATAAAAAAACCAGCAAAAAGCTGGCGTCTATGCGCCGAGAGAAAACAAAACGGGTTCCTACGCCCGACACTGGATTTTGCCAGTGATTTAACGGGATTATGGGGGGTGTTAGAATGGGTGTCAATGTTCTATATCGTTGGTATTCGTTCAAGGCTATTGCTGGAGGCAGTGCAGCAAGGCCGGGAGCACCCTAAATCATTTCTGCCCCATTATGTGCTAGAGCTAAAGCTCATTCACAGTCTGTTAATATTGACTTGCCCTACTAGAAGTTATCCGAATGGAGGGACTACACGAATGGATTAGATATCATTATCAACTAAACTAGTTCATGAAACACGGGTTATGTTTTGCGAACTAACTATATTACGAGCCTTTTCTTTCGCATATCTTCCATACAGATTGATCGTACTGTTTAAGGCAGATATACCAAGCCCTGTCAGCTTGTACAGCATCTCGCCATAACGTAGGTTTTATCAACTAAGCGTTATAATTTCTTAGGCTTGATCATAGTGAGCGTAGCAGCTCAGTTCGTGATACCTTGATTTAGTTCCATCAAGTTACGCTACAAAGCTATATCGATTAACTAAATACTAAGTTTTTTGGATGATTCACACTCAAAACATAGTTTTTTTGCACCTTATGTCACTATTTTTAACAACTTTAATTGTATGATCAGGGCGGCAGCATAAGATTGCATCGCTGGACATTTCCAATATAAAAAAATTGAAAATATACTAAATGCGAGCCTACCGGCTGGCTTAATTTTTGGTTTGAGAGTCAACCAACCCAGTTACCTCAGCAGCCCGATGCGGATAACTCACGATGTTCATTCCATCTCGACATATGATATAGAAAAACTTTCCGACCTTGCGACTTTCAATTCAAGAAAAAATTGGTTTTGGAAAGGCGATTCGGGCCTGTTTTAATTTACCGATAAAAGATAAGTTCATGATTGGGCAGTTCAATACAAAACCGCAACTTACAATCAGTCACCATACTTTTTGGTTCAGTTGAAGGAAAAGCTTACAAATTTGAAGTTCCAGATTAATTCAACAGGGTATGAAACGATTCATGCTCGTGTGCGAGAAAATAACGATAGGAGTATAAAAATTCTCATGGGAAAAATCACAATTTTATTGTTGCTGTCCACTGTACTACTAGGTTGTTCATCAAATTCTGGCAGTACTAATAAAGAAGACTTTAAAGACATAGAAAAAATAACACTTGCAGAAACAACTTTAAATCTGGAAGAGAAAAATGAGCTGTTTTCTATAATTTTCGAAACGGTTCATGATTCATCTCCATTTGTGGCAAGCCCTCATCCACAGCGTCCTCGAGAGCGATCATCCCATAATTCGGGGAGCAGCATTGTTTACCGAGGGGGTACAAATATGGATTATGAATATGATTTCACTATCAACGAGGCTAATCAGGTCGTTCGTGAAATTATGAGTAGAGAATGGCATGGCCAGCAAGAGAGGGTCAGAGACTGTTTACTATGCTTGGATAATGGTTTTAATGAATATGTAGATGAGGTCCTGGCAGCGTCAGTGAAAGTTTATAACGAAGCCCTTACCCAGCCTAATTCATTAGTCCAACAAAAAAAAATCATGGAGGCAGAGTTAACGTCTGCACTTGAGCGCACAAATATCAATGTACATGCTTCATCAGTTTATCCAGCACAGCTAAATGAGAAAATCAAGAGCGGGCTTCGACTGACTATGGTTCCTGGTGAGCTCAAATACTCAAAGCGCGCAGGACTTGAGCTTGTTGACCCTTATATTAAGGTGTCCATTCAATTGCCACGTAGCTACCAACGAGTTCAAAACATTAAGTACGATTACTCACCTTCTCGCCTAACTGTCGGAGACGAATATCAAGTTGATGTTCAAGTTCAGTCAGCCGTGTACGACATGTTACCGTTTGTGTATAAAGCAAAAGATCAAAATATTCATGCAGTAATTGATGATGGTACTCTTAAAGTTACAAATAAAACTAACAACTTCATTAACATAGAGTCTTTTACTATTTATTGGGGTGAAAATGCTGATACGATCAAGGACTTGGAGTTGTCTATCCCTCCCCAATCAGCAAGTTCGAAAAGCCTCAGCAAGCAATTTGATGTTTACAAAAATCATTATAATTATAATTCAGACAGGTACGTTGATGTTGAAAGCTTAGGTTCTCGTTTCAATTTCGGTGTAGCGATATCATACTTCAATATTGACACAAATAAGCGGAATACATTATTCCAAAAAAGAGCTTACTCTCGCTCAGAACTCGATTAGTAAGTATAACCATGAAGGTTAATAGCCCACATTTACCTTTATCTAAGCAAATGTGTAGGTGTTCCTCTAAAGGATAAGATATGAGAACGAGTATCGCTAAATAGCATAAACGTATCATGAGAAAGGCGTCACGATGACGCCTTTTTTCATTCCCCCCCTCAACCTGCCCTAAAAACCGCTCAAAGTCCTCTCTTGTCACGATCTTCTCGCCATTCTCGGCAAGCACGACATTCAACGCAGCCACCGATTGAGGGAGGGACAAGTGAAGAGGTACGCGAAATAAAGTAATCTGCTCCAGCAATACTGGACAACTCACTAAGTCATTTTTCAATACGAAAAGTTATCTGTGTGAAGCTAAATTAGTACATGACCAAACACGGAAATGTCCAAAACCTTCACAGGTTGAATTTTTACCCGTGGCATTTTCTAGCTCGAAAATGCCCCAAGACGTGTTTAGAACGCATGAAACCATCATGAGATTTATTTGTGAAACAGGCTGTTTCACAAATCATTCTGAATCAAAAATGCCCCAAAACGTGTTTCACATAGATTACAACTCACTTTGATTGGCTAAATTTGACTTAGTTTTTCTCAAGCTAGTACAGTGTGTAAGCAGTTGAAATTTATATCTACCCAATAATTGAGGCAAGGATGGAAAGTTCTGATTGGATAGCGTTATTAGCAGTATTTATTGCATTGTGTTCAGCGTGGTTTGCCTACAAAACATGGAGAGAGTCCAAACGAGCAAACATCATTAATGAAATAGCAATCCATCAAAAAGATTATGAGCTCTTCGTTGAGCGTTATCGTGATGAGTTCACTAAGTACGATAACAATAAAGGCTTAGGGGATAGCTTCGCAGAAGCGTGTCGGAAAGCAGCGGCTGATTACCAGCAAGGCTACCGACATGCAGAGACAAAACTGAAGGAGCTCAGAGCCAAGCTTTGAAGAACGTTAATGCCCCAAAACTGTTTAGGGCAGATGCTCAAACGTACAGATCAAACTACGTAACCGTAAGCTCACAGATTGCAGCCACTAGTTGTTTGGATGAAAACGGTTTTTCCAAATAGGCATTCACACCCACTGCTTCACATTTGGGCCAAGCCTCGTGTTTGTTATCGGCCGATAAGACAATTATGGGCCGGTCATGATTAACGGAAGAAGCCCGGACTTGCTTCGTTAACTCTAGACCTCCTTGTATAGGCATATGTAAATCTGTAAGAATCACATCGACTTTCGTGTGTATCAATACATCCATAGCTTGCTGCGCACTCTTTACGGTGATTAACTCAACGGATGTCGGAGACAACATTGCCTTGAGTAAAACAAGGTTCATCGGTGTATCATCTACAGCGAGTATGGTTTTCTCCGCCAAGCTGTTTATTAAGCAAAGTATATCCGGCGATGAATGGCGTTTATTAGCCTCAGTTTTTGTCGCTAAGGAGGTTGGGATCACTATGGAGAACTTGGACCCCACCCCAAAACTTGACTGGACTTCAAGCTTACAACCCAATGTTTCGACGATTTCTTTTGAGATGCTCAGACCGAGCCCGGTGGAAGTTGCATCATCGTACTTTTCAGTGACATCTTTTGAGAAAAAAGGTTTGTAGATGGCTGAGAGGTCATCTATACCTTGCCCAGAGTCACACACATCAACCCGTACTCCTTGAACGTGTTTTTCCAACACAACTGATATCGAACCCATAGCAGTGAATTTGATGGCGTTAGAAATAAGATTAATCAGTACTTGAAACATTCGGGAGCGGTCAGATAAAAGGTAATATTGCGTTGAATCCAATCGATTGATGACATCAAACTTCAGTCCTTTTTGTTCTGCTCTGTGAGAGAACAAATCGTATGCATCGTTTAATAAGGTAACCAAGTCATACTCACTGGACTTAATGTTCAACGAGGTATGTTGTAAACGGCTCGCGTCGAGTATGTTATTCACCATGTTCAATAGGTGAAAACCAGCATCACTGATGATCTTCAGTTTGTCCTGAATATCATTGGCGTTAGGTTCGTTTTGCACGACTTCCAATAACCCAAGCATTGCATGGAGAGGGGCGCGTAATTCATGTGACATAGTCGAGAAAAATCGCTCTTTTGCTTTGGTAGCTAATAATGCATCAAACTCGGCGCTTTTTAGCGCAGTCATATCCGCGTGGGTGCCTGTGAAACGTAGCGCGTTTCCTTCACTGTCTCGCTCTACCACTCTGCCGCGATCCAATATATACACCCAGCTTCCATCAGCATGCCTCATTCGATGCATATTCTCATAGAACTCGGTTTTGCCTTCAAGATGAGCTTGGATGTCGGCAAGGCAGGAATCCATATCGTCTGGATGAACGCGGGAGGACCAGTCATCCAAAGTCATGGAGAGATCGCTCATTTTTAAACCCAACATGTTAGCCCAGTTGGAGTCAAACACGACTTGATTGGTCACAGGAGACCAATCCCACATACCAAGTCGAGTACTATCCAAAACCAATTTTAATCTCTCGGTGGTGTTTTCAGTATTAAGTACTATTTTTTTCATGCTGAACGCTAACCCTGTTTCCCCACTATCGCTTCATCTGAGTATAGTCAACAACGCCCTATAGCCAGTTTTGCCTTCTCCATATCTCGTCTGAAACGGTTTAGTTTGCTTGATCTTCAAATATAGTGAGTAGCTAGTGAGGTTGCGTAGATAAGCTAAAACGTTTCTGTCATCTTCGAGCTAGTTAATACCCCTTTATGCGTTAGACTTTTAATTTATGCATGCCTTGTGAACCTGAGTTTGTCGCCCTTATGGCACAACATTGGCGTTAAACTGTCGTAAATCAAATTATGAATTATTATATGCTGTTGTCTCAAAATTAGACGTTGGATATGTGATGAAGGTTAATACTAAAAAAATATTAAATGAACGTAAATTAAGAGCATGGAGTCAACAACATTTGGCTGATGTAAGTGCTTTAAGTTTAAGAACGATTCAAAGAGTTGAGAAACAAGGTACGGGCTCACCTGAAACAGTGAAAGCACTAGCGTCTTGTTTGGAATTAGATGTTGATGAACTGCTTGCCCGAGAAGAGGCTAGGACAAATTCATTCGAGATGAATATTAAAACGAAGCTGGCTGCAATGTGTTCTTCAATTATCGTCATTTTTGTCAGCGCTATAATGTTTTTTGTGCAACCCACTATGGCTTTGGATATTAGTGCGGACCAGATAGAAAGCTCTGATGAAAACAACTATCAACTATTTAGCGGCAATGTTGAAATATTTGTGCCAGAAGGGGTTGCTTTCGAAGTCGAATCTGATGAACTTTGGGGGACAAATACAGCTTCAGTTGTAACAGGGAGTGTAAAGGTAGTGCTAGACGAATCTACATTAATAGTAGGTGACGGTGTGATAATCAAAGTCGACAAAGGCATTAAAATTACCACTGATTACGCTGAACTTCGGCCTTTACCACTATGATAGAAAACTGCCAACAACGTTTATGACCTCAAGATACTTTTTCTAATCCAGGCTTAGTGAGTTAGAGTTATTACTCCAACTCGCTTTTGTCCAAAACCTTCACAGGTTGAATTTTTACCCGTGGCATTTTCTAGCTCGAAAATGCCCCAAGACGTGTTTAGAACGCATGAAACCATCATGAGATTTATTTGTGAAACAGGCTGTTTCACAATTTGTGCAACAGGCTGCTGCACAAATCATTCTGAATCAAAAATGCCCCAAAGTTTGTTTAGATAGCCCCAAAATTTCATAAGATTAATTTAGTCAACGGAGTCAATTCAATAACTCTCATTTCTAAAAAGAGTTGTATCCCTCTCCGAATGCTGTAGTTCTATCGCTAGGCCATAAAGTATATAGAATACCTTTTGTCTTGATTATGCAATAAATTGCTATCAAAATCGTAGCTCCCTTTTGGATTGAATCAGCGCTTAAGAAGTGTCTTGGTAAGTCAGAGCTCAAACTAAGCAGTAAGTGTTTGCAGGTGATTTTGTGAAAAAAATTATATTAGGTGTCCTTTTCAGTGCATCGGTTTTTGCTTCCTCAAGCAAAGACGTTCCAACAATGAATGATAAAAACGGTTATGTAGAACCGTTTCAGATGTTTGATAATGTTTATTATGTTGGGGACAAATGGGTTTCATCATATGCAATTGATACAGATAACGGACTGGTGATAATTGATACACTTGATTTCCCTTATTCTAAGTGGATTCCGATCAATCTTAAGAAGCTAGGGTTAGAAGATGAGCCAATAACGCACATATTAGTAACGCATGGGCATTCTGACCATGTTGGGGGCGCTCAGTTACTTCAGAAGATGTATGGTTCTAAAGTTGTAATGACTAAAAGTGCTCATGAGCTATCTATACAACAATCAAACAAAAGCAAAGATGAGAATAAGTTCCTTCCACCAACCTTAGACATAAAGATAAAAAGCGATACTTCTATGGTTATTGGTGGTCATGAGTTTAAGTTCTATCTCACACCTGGTCACACCGAAGGTGATTTTTCCCTAGATTTTACAGTCAAAGATAAAGGCGCTGAACATCGTGCTTTTATCGTTGGTGGCCATAGTGTAAGTGGAAACGATCCAAAAATGATTGAACAGTTCTTGAGTAGTATGGATAAAATTCGGAAGATTGCACTCCAGCCGCCTGTAGTGAGCGTTAACCTTTCGAACCACCCACATAAAAATTACCTATTTGAGAATAGGGAGAAACTAGGTGCAAATGGGAACCCATTTATTAGTGAGACAAACTTTTTCATGTTCCTTAAGCAACAAGAAAACTTAGCTAAGAATAAAATAAAAGGGTTATAACAGTTCTTCAGATAATGTGTAGCTTTCGCTGCTGGATTAAAAGTTTAGCGATACTCAAGATAATCCGTTAAATGCTAAATTAGCAAAGCCACTGAAAAGCTTCTGTCCAAAAACATGCTAGAAACTGCTCAGACTTTATTGTCTCGCGACAGTTGGAATTGAGCGTTTCCTTCTTTGATCAAAAAAACCAGATAAGGCTCTAAACTTACTTGTCAATCTCCAATTGTCCAAGCTATGAACTTGTAAATTTGCCTATCCCAATCATCTGATACATAATGACACTATCACCTGATAAGGAGTTGTGGTTATGTCACAAATGCAAGCATTCAAGCCTGTTAAACAGCCCGCTAGCTTTTGGCAGCTAGTAGGTATTCCATCACGAGGGGTAACCCTTTATGAGTCTGTTCATAAAGGTCTGGATTTTGATGTTTTTGACAAGCTAGCCAAACACTCTAAATTGGAAAAAAAAGAGTTGGCTACCGCTGTTACAATTCCACCAGCCACACTAAACCGCAGATCGAAAGCAGGACGTTTTAACAAAGACGAAAGTGATCGTCTGTATCGTTTTGCTGAGATATTCAACCAAACAATCAACTTATTTGAAGGTGATATTTTGGCCGCGTGTGAATGGCTCAAATCCCCTGTGGTTGGTTTGGGTAACCGCCGCCCTATCGATATGGTTTCCACTACTGCTGAATCAGAAGGTGTTCTAAACCTAATTGGACGATTAGAGCATGGGGTATTTTCTTGATCACTTTGTACCGAATCGTAAAGGAAAAGTGGGAAGAGTCAGCTTTCGATGGCGAAGGCTCCAGACTGTACGGAGGACGTTGGAATTCTATTGGACGCTCTGCGGTTTATGTTGCGGCGTCAGAGTCACTTGCCATTTTAGAAATCTTGGTTCATCTCAAAAATACCAAAGTACTTGCAAGTTATGTCTTATTTACGTTGGAACTGGATGAAGCCGATGCTTTGACCCTTGAAAAGGACGACTTACCGGAAAACTGGAATGAAGAGCCAGCCCCGCTTCAGACAGCCGAAATCGGTGATCAATGGTTATCGAGCTGTTCAAGCTTGGCGCTGGCGATCCCATCGGTGATTGTGCCTCGCGAACAAAACTATGTGCTCAACACAAAACATCCAGGGTATCCAAAGCTCATCAAAACGGCCAAAAAGCACACAATTTCTTTCGATACCCGACTTCTATAAATCAGCGATCCCCGCTGTAAACGTCCGAAAACATTAACGCTTGTCAGTTCCAATATGGTTTGATCTATTTTTGGCTATATCAAGTTAGACGGCGAAGATAAGTTAAAGCACTTTTTGTCCAGAACCTTCATAGACTGAATTACCCCTGCACTTTCTAGCTCGAAAGTGCTCCCTTACCCTGTTAGATCTATCTTATTAATCTGAATTTAGCCTACTCCACCTTATTCTCTTTTTACTAAAAAGGAGCATGTATGCACACGCCTACCCGCAAGAAAAGCAACCACTTTACCCGTGGCGGACAAGTGACCTTTCACGCCATCACCATGTTCTTCCAAGTGAACAATAAACTTGTGAAATTCATAGGTTGGGGGGTCGTTGCACTCACTTTATTACTGACTTACCTAAATTCGCCACCTAATGCCTTTTGGGGGGAGTTTTATTACTTGCGTAATGTTCTCTACGCAAAGCTAGGTAAACCTCTCGATAGCACCGTCACCACCATTTGGGAAGGTGAGCGCTACACCGATACCCTCACCTCTCAACTGCAAAATTCTGTCCTCCTCGATATTCACGCCACCATTTGGCACAACGTTCAAATCTACTTTCTGATTACTTTAGTGATAGGCATGATCATCTTCATGATCGCCCTACGCTTTTTTAAAGAGCAAGGCGAAAAACAGAGTGAAGATTTTCATATCCGAGGCTTTCGCTTAGCCCCGCCAGAAGCCATCACCAAAGAGCTCAAAGCACGAGCAAAAGCCAAGAAGAAGCGAGGCTATGGGGACGGGTCAATATCGAGTTTTAAAATCGATGGTCATGCGCTTTTAAAGCAGTACTTCGAAGTTCAGCACTTACTCATTGATGGCACCACAGGGGCGGGGAAATCCATCATGATCCGCAAGCTGGTTCGTTGGATACGCACCCGAGGCGATAAAGCCATCATCTACGATAAGGGGTGTACCTTTACAGGAAAATTCTACAACCCAGCGACCGACGTTCTCCTCAACCCGTTTGATAAACGCTGCGCTAACTGGGATGTATGGAGTGATGCCACTGAGGCGCCTGACTTTGAAAACATGGCCGCCGCATTAATTCCTCAACACGGTGAAGGCGACCCGTTCTGGGTCGATTCAGCGCGCACCATCTTCTCATCCACCGCTTATCGCATGAGTCAAGATGACAAACCTTGTACCACTGAGCGATTGTTGAGTTTGATCTTAACCTCTGAACTGGAAACTCTTGGAAACTTCTTAGAAGGTACTGAGTCCGCTTCCCTTGTCTCAAAGGATATTAAGAAAACCGCGATTTCCATCAAATCGGTGTTGGCCACCTACATCAAAAGCTTGCGCTTTTTGGATGGTCTGAATAACGCAGATCGCCCCGATAAGCTCAAACAAAAGTTCTCAATTACAAACTGGGTACAAGATGATAACCAAAAAGGCTTTTTGTTTCTCTCCAGTAATGCTCAGCAACATGCTTCACTAAGACCACTGATATCGATGTGGTTAGCCATTGCCTCTAATGCAATTTTAGGGCTTAAAGAAGACGACGATCACCGTATCTGGGTCATTATGGATGAAATGCCTAGCTTGCATAAATTACCTGAACTTGGCTCTATCATTGCCGAGGTTCGTAAGTTTGGGGGATGCTATCTAATTGGTATTCAGTCGTATGCGCAGCTCGTCAAAACCTACGGAAAAAATGCCGCTGAAGAGATGTTCGATTTACTTAACACGCGCTTCTTCTTTCGAGCGCCTTCTGCGCCTATGGCGCGTATCTCTGCTAAAGATTTGGGTGAACAAGAAGTCGATGTGTCCAAAGAAAATGTTTCCTACGGTGCAAATACCTTGCGTGACGGTGTCTCTCTTGGCCATCAAACCATTACACGCCCTGTCGTGTCTGCTAGCGAAATCCAAGCCTTGGATGATCTACAGTGCTATTTACGTTCCCCTGGCATTGATCTCATTACTCGGCTCGATCTGGAATTCGACAAAATGCGTGATGTTTGTTCATCATTTGATAAACGCTCCATTGTGCTTTCATCCGCCATGAGCAAAGTATATGAGCAGGCGATTTACCATGAATGCGTGGCGCCAGGACTGTATCTGAACGAAGAAGATCGCCGTAAGCTAACGGACGCTCAAGAGGCGAACTTTGAAAACGAAGAGCAGATGAAAGCAGAAACCGATCAGATTCAACAGGCGATAAAAAGCGAGACAGTGAGCGAGCTGGCCAAGCTCAAACAAGCGCAAGCCTATCAAGAGGAGGCTCAACGTAATATCGACGAAGCCGCAATGACTCAAGAGGTTGAGGTGAGTGATATGTGCGATTGATGAAGTTCGTACCCAACCATGAGGATAAGACGATGAAAGACACTCAAAGCCTATCCTTGCCAAGCGTTGTGATTAACCCTCTCCCCCTACAAAAATCACCAGAGTAGCCATCCCCTGCATTTTGTTACAATGCTCCTGGGCGCTTAGACATAACCATGTCGACGCGTTAGCCAAAACATGGATATGAAAAAGCCCCGAATGAACGATAAATTCAAGCGAGGCCTCAATCATGTATAAGCAACTTGATAGTAGCCTCTTTGTGAACTTGGTTTCTAAGCGCCCCTACTCTTGGTGGTTCCCATAAAGGAAACACCACTATGATGTCCATCAGCCCTTTAAGATCGCCCTCTAACGCAGCTCAATACTACTTAAACGAAGAAAATACCCAAAACCTACCGGACACCTCTCTCGAAAAAGACAGCAACGAGAACTATTACCTCAAGGAAAAACAACAAGGTGAAAACACCTTTTGGCATGGAAAATTAGCACAAGAAGCGGGATTGCTCGGTAAACCGGTAGAACAAAAAGCCTTAGAGACTATCCTCTCTGGCACACTCAATGATGAAACCATTAAGGGCAAGCGAGAAGACCATAAAAGCGGATTTGACCTCACTTTTTCTGCCCCTAAAAACGCCAGTATACTGGCATTGGTCGGAGGTGATCCACGTCTGATTGAAGCGCACAACAACGCGGTGAAATTTGCCCTCTCAGAGTTAGAGAAGGACGTAGCTCAGGCGACGCACACCAACGAAGCTGGCGAACGCGAGTTTCACAATACTCAGTCCATGATTTTTGCGGTCGTTCGTCATAAAACCAGTCGCAACAACGATCCACAAGTTCACTCCCATGCCCTTGCTGCCAATATGACCCGAGATCAGGAAGGCAACTTACGTACACTCGCGTCTAACTTAAAACAGAAAGGCGGCGTCATTAATGGCAGTGGCGAACGCATCTATAACTTTCAGAAGTATTACACTGCCCTTTACCAAAGCGAGTTTGCCAGAGGATCCGAAGAATTGGGTTTTCAAACAAAGGGACTCGGTAACGCTCAATTTGATATCGATGGTGTCCCGGAGTCATTACATAAAGCGTTCTCAACACGCAAACAACAAATTGACCAGCAAGTCATGGAGTTTGGCCATGACACCCAAGCAAGTCGAGACACCGCAGCCCTTGATACCCGACAAAGAAAAACTTACCACAGCGATGCGACCTTAAACCACAAATGGCAACAAACCGTAAAAGGTGAAGGTTTTGAACCTGCCCTTTTGGTCAAACAAAGCCAAGCATTACCTCAAAAAGGCGGCCATGCCATGCAACAAGCCCATGACGCGTTTTCACATGCAATGACGCACTTGGGACAGTACTCAACCTCATTACGTCTTGAGAAAGTGATTGAGGTCGCGGCCTCAGACTTTACTAAAGGAACACAGCAAGCCAACGTGATTGATTTAAAGCAAGTCGCCGATGAATGGATAAAAAACGGCCAGCTTGTACCACTGGCTGAGAAGGGACACTACACCTCCCAAGCGATGCTGAAAAACGAAAAAGCGCTCATGGACATCACTAAGGGACGGACTCATAACATGCGCACCAATATCGATGAACCGACCCTAAACCGTCTCAACATTGCCCAAGATAATCGCCAAAAAGTGGCCGACATTTATGGCTCAACCAAACAGTTTCACGTGGTCAACGTGTTTGGTTCTTCCGAGCAAATCGCGCAAAACCTACTTAACGCAGGCAACCACAGTGGTAAGCGAGTACAGCTTGTCTCTCAAAACACCCAACACCACCGCCATAATCAACAAAACATCCCCCGAGAAAGCCACACCTTTGCCACTTGGGTTAAGCATTTATTTCAAGATGATCAGCGCCATACCTTACAAGGTCTACTTGACGCCGAGCACCCACTGACCAACAAGGACATTATTTTAGTCGATAACGCAAACAAAATGAGTGCAAATGAACTGCTCTCACTCAGTGAAAAAGCCGGTAACAGCCACAGTAAAGTCATCTTACTTAACCGTGTCTCAAACCGCCAAGGCATGAAAGCGCACAGCGCTATCGACCTTTACAGTAAAGGGAATGTCACGACGCACACCTGGGTCAACAGCAAACAAGCAGATAGTGTTGTGCGACTGCATAATCGAGAGGAGCACAACATTGCCCTCACTTACGCCGACTTGCCCGACAAAACCAATGCACAAGTATTAGCCACCTCTGGCGTCGAACAACGGCGATTAACCAATGAGATACGTGACGCTTTGAAAAACGATGGCCAACTCTCACGCACCAGTGTCACTGTTTTCACCCAGCAACCTCATTACCTTTCAAAGCCACAACAAGCATTTGCGAAGCATTACCAATCCGGTATGACTCTCAGACAATGGGATAAGGGAAAACCTCGCGATTTTGTGATCGCCAGTGTCGATAAAGCCTCTAACACCCTAGAGGTGTTGAGCAAAACGGACGGCAAAGCAAGCACTTTTGACCCTTCGTCTAAAGCGTTTCAATCTATGAATATGCAATTGTACAAACCAGACGCCCTTGAGATCTCACGAGGTGAACGTATTCTAGCCACAAATAAGCACGTTCCTTCTCAACTCGAAGCTGGGCAACATTACCTTGTCACGTCCATCTCTAAAAACGCAATAACGCTAACCAATCAACAAGGGCAATCAAGTACGCGCCCTTTAGATAAATTGAAAGACGCGCCACTCACGTATGACTACGCTCATTCAGCCAATCACTTTGAGCCTAGAACACATACCTTACTGTCGGGAAAAGCCTTTACGCTCTCAAAAGAGTTGCTCAATGACCTAACAGAAAACAGTCGTCGTTTAGATATCTTCACCGATCATCCAGAAAAAGCGCAGCACGCGTTGGAGAAAGGCGAAATGAGGCCATCATCTATCGAGCGAGTTCTGCATACTCAGAACATCAATGACCGCTATCTATCTGAAGCCACGCACCCAACCCTCAGACACGACATTGAACACGCTATCGGTGCACTCGCGAAAGAGCAACAAGCGCACGTGTCAGAGAAAGCGGTTAATTTCGCCCTAAACCACCTGTCAGAAAAAGAGGCCGGATTTACTCAAAAAGAACTAGTGATTGAAGCGGTACGTTATGCCTTTGAGGAAACCAATAGTCCGATCACCAAAGCGCACATTGAAGCCGAATTGGCGAAACGCAGTGACGCCCTTTCAGCCGAATACAGTGACGGTACACGTTGGACGACAGAGGCGGCAATCGAAACCGAGAAGCATATCCTCGGAAACATCGAGAAAGGAAAAGGACAGCATCAGCCTTTCAGCACCTCTAAACACGTTCATCAATACCTTGAAAACCACCCTCGCCTTACTCATGGCCAAGGTAATGCCATTCATTTGATTTCAACGACACCAGATAGCTTTGTCGGTATTCAAGGTTTAGCCGGTACGGGTAAGTCCACGATGCTCGACACCAACATCGAACTCATCGAGCACGCCACCCAAGCGGGGAAAAACCAACCTGATCAGATTATTGGTCTTGCCCCAACTCACTCAGCTGTGGGGGAATTGGAAAGTAAAGGCGTCAAAGCGCAAACACTGGAGAGCTTACTCAGCGACCTTCGCCAGGGCCGAGCCTCACCAGAAGACTATCAAAACACCTTATTCTTTCTGGATGAGAGTTCGATGGTCAGCAATAAGCAAGCGAAGGAGCTCACTGACTTGGTACTACAAAGCCAATCTAAAGCGGTGTTATTAGGTGATAAAGAGCAATTACTGTCTCTTAATGCAGGTAAGCCGTTCGAGCTAGCCATGACAAAAGGCATCATCGATACCGCGCAGATCATCGACTCAGAGCAAATGACCGACATCATTCGTCAGCGCAATAACGCGACGTTAGGTGCCGTGCATAACATGCTCGATAAACAACCTGACAGTGCGCTCGACAAACTCAGTCAACAAGGCGCTGATAGACAAGGAAAAACGCAACATGTCATTTCAACACTCACCGATAACCCTCAAGACCCTCGAAAAGCGCAGCAAATCGCGACTGAGAAGCTTCCTTATGAAGTGGCGCAAGATTACCTATTACGTACTCAAGAAACGCGCGAAAATACGCTTATCATCGCTTACACGAACAGTGAGCGAGATGCCATCACTGAACACATTCGCCACGGTTTAATGAAACAGGGCGAGTTGGGCAAAGAAAATGTCATTGTGCCAAGACTTCGCTCTACCGGCGCCAGTGGCGAAGAGCTCAAAACCATGATGCCGTACCAAAAAGGACTGGTGCTCAGTACCAAGCCAGGGCAATACGGAACCATCACCAAAGTCGATCCTGAACATGGTGTGGTCATGGTAAAGAGCCACGAGACAGGGAAAGAAAGCGCGTTTTTACCAAGGCATCGCGATCATAGGTTTACTGCCCTGTTTTCGGCCTCACATAAACCGCTATCGACAGGCGATAAGATCATCACCCGCTTTACAGACAAAACTCGCGGCATTAAGGCCAACGTCGTACACCACATTGTTCAAGCTGACAATAACGCCGTGATTGCCCAATCCAAAAATGGACAATCATTAACGATCGATCCAGACAAACTTAAGGATGGTCATTGGGATTACGCCTACACCCGAACCGCAGATATGGCGCAAGGTGCCACGTACCAAAACGTCATTACCTCTATCAAAGGGAAAGGCGCTCTGACCAACCTAAGACGTGCTTACATCGATTTAACAAGGGCAAGCGAACACGTCAGACTCTACACCGATAACCCAAAACAGATGATGAAAAGCTGGTTATCCAAAGAGGTCAACAAAGCCAGTGCGATTGAAACCGTTAAGCAAATAGCCCCTCAATCCACCACGTATTTTAATGACAACGCACTTCCTCATGAAGACGTTCGTTATCAAAACAAGAGTGGATATTTTGATCACAACAAATTCAGAGAACACATTAACTCTGAGTTACCTAAATACACAGAAAGCCTAGCGACACACCTATTAGGAGCACCGAACAAATCGAAATCTGAGCGAGACTATTTAACGTTTGGTACGGGTAAGTCCGCCATTAAAGTCAGTTTAACGGGGGACTATCGCGGTTATTTCAAAGATTACACAACAGGAGAAAAAGGCTCGCTGATTAATCTAATGATGAGCCATCAAGACCTCAGCTATAAAGAGGCGATGAACGAGGCTCATCACCTATTAAATAATCCTGACCACTATCAAGTTGCGATTAACAAGGACCACGAAAAGCTTATGAATACAATACCAAAACACGTTGCTCAATTTGAACAACGAGCGAAAGATTATTTACAAGAGAGCCAAGAGCTAAAAGGAAAATTAGCCGAACAGTACCTCAATAAGTTAGGCGTTAAAGACGTTGAGAACGATAACGTTCGTTTCCATCCCGCGGTTTACTCGTCAGAAGATAAAGCGTTTCACCCTGCTATGATCGTAAACATTCATAACCAGAAAGGAGAAACACGAGCGATTGAAATTACCTATCTTGACCATGATGCCAATAAAGATATTGCTATGGACGTTAACCCAAGAGTATTAGGGACTAAATCGAAGCAAATGACCTTCTTTAACCAAGGACAGGATTTAAACACCACTATTATCAGCACAGGAATAGAGCAATCATTCATTATTAATGAACATACTCAAGGCCAATATGACATCATCAATGTTAACCAAAAAAATGATATACAGAACATATCCCCTGATGAGGTAAGACAAAATATCATTATTGTATTAACGAACCAAAACTTAGAAATCAATTCAAATAACATGGAGAAGATCATTGAACAGTTCTCCTCCCCTAACATTCACTTTGTTACAGAAGAAGATATGATCAAGCAAATAACAGATTGTGTGCAGTTATTTGAAGGGAAGGAAAAGAACGCTCACATTGATATAAGCAACCATGAGGAGTTACCGATAAAATCGGATAATCATCCTAATGAAATTATTTCTTCTTGTCATCAAGATCAAGCAAGTAAAGAACTGGAGCACTTTGATCATAAAGAGCACTCTCCTCAAAGAGAACTTGATTTAAATAAAGAACCTAACATTGATAAGGGTTGGGAGTTAGAACGATAAACAAGGGTAGCCATTGGCTACCCTTTTTTTTGGCCTTCAAGATACTCATCGACTTTATTATTAACATCCGCTGTTACTGCATTACGCATTTCATTTGCTTCAGGCTTATTTCGATAAAAAGCTTCACCATCGAAACCTTGCGTATAATCCAAATTGACCGTGCCTTGCGTCTGTCTAATACGACGATACATTTCTTCCAGCAGCTCTCTGTTCGAAGGACGATCATCATCGCTATCATTCAACTTGATCCGTAAAGCAAAACTCAAAAGATCGCGCACCGCTTCCGCATCTGTAAGATTTTCTCTTTGCAGGTAGGTATCAAAATCGGTCTCCAATTTTCCCTTAACGGAGGCTTGTAACACTCGACTTCTCGCCATCATCCACTCTCCTTGCCTGTTATAAGTGGATAATATATTACAATAACTATCAAATAATATCTTAATACACACAAGTTCAGAATTATCTTTGACGCCTTGGTAGGCAAAGGTTAAATACACTTTAAATACACTAACAATAATTCTGTATTTAACTGGCCGATAGCCCTTACCAGTAAAGGGCTAAATAACAATGCAATACAATTATATTATTTTCAATTAACATTCATTCCAAATTTTAGTGAAGAATTTGAAAATTTTTTCATCATTCTAGATTAAGCACTGAATCGTACTATTTCATTGTTTTTAAAGTCTTTATCTTTACCACAGACAACCATTCGGATTGAAAATCAATCCGCCGTGGGGTGTGGGATTGGATTGAGAGAAACAGGGCCACTTCGTCAAACGCTTGCATAGTTTGTGCTTTCTCTAAGGCTTTATATTATTAGGTAAAATCGCCCATATTAAAAGGGGTTGGGGTGAAAAATGGATCACACTACTAAAAAATCACAAAACCGTTTAGGAATTCAGGGCCATTCGTAAAAGGAAATAACCGTGAAATCTGACTTTAGAAAGGCGATATTATATCCGTCAGTCCGTCCTCAATTTAATAATTAAATAGTATTATCCAGCGTTCATTTATCAGTAAAAAACGACACTATCTTGACCGCAATCGAAAGTTTTGATCTGTTATTGGATTTGATGTACTGGACGCACCTCCCTAAAAATTAATTATATTAATTTAATTCTTTTAAAATCCAATAAGATTTATATTCTTTTCATAGAAATGAAGGGTTCTGGTTATTGATGCTTACCTGATATTGAAATAATAGAATTAAAATTTAACATAGAAGTACAAATATAGATTAATTTTTAGATACAAGGTGTATTTAAATGGCGTTCCTCGAAGAAATAGAAATACCTCATAGCAACTCCAAAAACAAAGAGTTCTATCAATGTAATATAGCTAAGATTATCGAATCCTCCCCTAATTACTTATCGCTCAAAGAAACGTTTGAGTGCTTAGTAGACGACCCCTATTTACAGACAGTGGCGAGATTTAGAAAGCGACGTTACTCGACCTGTAAATTTATTAATGGACAGTTCCATTGGGTCGACTCTCCTCCAGAATTTCATCAGGCTAAATTTATTAACTCATATGCTGGAGGTATAAAAAGAAAATTTAAAAGCATAAGCAGTCAAGCAAAAATTTTCAGTGAAAAAACAATTGTCCCAATATTGATGAAATATTTATCTAAGAATGAGGCACATATTGGCGTTCATCAAATTCGAATCACTGCTAATGATGACTATAACGGCCTTCCCGCACCTGAAGGTCCTCATCAAGATGGGTTCGACTTCGTCTGTACCCTTTGTATCGACAAACGAAATATTGCAGGTGGTAACTCAATAGTCCTAAGTGAGGGTGACATAGTTGTGAACAAACAGCTAAACATTGGTGATCTGCTGATTATTGATGATAAACATTTTTACCATTATGTTTCTCCAATAGTTCCTCTTCTTCCCGGCGAGGCACACAGAGACATGTTCATTTTTACGATCAACTGTAAGGGAAATTAAATGAAGCAACTCATCTTGTTAGCCCCACCGAAAATATTGCTGCAACACTCTGTTAAATCTTGGATAAAAAGTATTGGCCGTAATGCAATTATCTATTCTTGTGCTAATAAAAAGAAGGAATTAGAAAACCATTTTCAAAACGAAATCGAGATCCATTTATATCAAGACTTTAGTAACAATTCTTTAGTCGAACTTGATGTTTATCATAGAGCCTTAAAGTTATCGACCCCTAGAGTAGCTGCACTTGCTGAAATTGATCTTGAGAGAGCTGCTAGATTAAATGACAAACTTGGGGTAACGCAGGGCTGTTCGCAGAGAATAATCTATTTCAGAGATAAGTATAAGATGAAATCACTTGCTCAAGACAATGGAGCTTTGATCCCAGCCATGTCGCGAGTACATAACGCAATAGAACTCGCTATCTTCATAGAACAATATGGTTACCCTGTTGTTATAAAGCCTTGTGATGGGCGCGGTTCTAATGGCGTTGAAATTTTAAGCAATGAGGGACAACTCAAAGCGTATCTGTTAAGGGCCAAAACGACGAAGTTTTTCAATCTAATGGTAGAGCAATTCGTCCAGGGAGAACACTATCAGGTTAATGGACTTATCATTAATGCTAATCCCGTTGTTATCTCGACCAGTAAAGCCTTGGTTTCTTGTTTAGATTTTTTGTCTGGAGCAGTATTTGGATTACAGATGGTTGATCCAAACTCATCTTTGGCAAAAAAAATCAAAGCCTATACTGAATGGCTAATATTTGATGTATTACCTTCTGAGAAAACTTTTTTGTTTCACCTAGAAATATTTGTAACCAAAGATGGCCAAATTATTCTTGGAGAAATTGCTGCTCGTCTCGGAGGTTGTTTCGTCAATGAAGAATTGAAGGAAGCGTGGGGATTAGATTTGAGAATGTCATACCTATCAGCTCTAAGAAATCCAAAACAAGATGTCCCAACAATCGATACCCATAAAAAATTGGTTGGCCAGCTGCTTGTTCCGCCCCAAGAAGGCGTCTTGTTGGCAGCTCCGGAGACCTGTGATTTAGATTATGTTCTTAAGTACAAACTTTCAGGTTCTGTTTCCCAAAATCATACAACGATGTCATTCACCAATGGCGAGATTATGAGTGCAATTATAAAAGGGAAAACAGAAAACGAGGTCAAAGAAAACCTATCATCACTTAATCAGTGGTTCAACGAGCAATCCGAATGGGAAAGTAAAATCAACTCTATAAAACCAGCAACGAGATAGAATTATCATGAAGCTAGCAATTATTGGAAGTGGTTATACTGGGACCTCACTTTTCTCAATGCTCGAAACCATTTTCACCTCAAATCATTCGTGCATTGACATCGATATGTACGATAGAGCCAATGAAGCTGGTACAGGCCTAGCCTATCAGAAAGATATCAGCTCTAACATTTTGAATCGACCAGCAAAAGCCATGTACATGAATAACAAAAATGACTTTCTTCGTTGGGCAATGTCTTCGTATCCAAATAGTCTAGAAATAACCCCAGAGTCCTTCTTACAACGTTCTTTATTTGGTAACTTTTTAAAAGAAAAGTTGCTTGAGAATATTGAACGCTATAGAGCTTTAGGTTGCCGAATCACAACAATAGCTCTTCAAGTTGAAGATATTCGTAAGGCTGAATCCGGCTGGTACGTCGTCACAAAAAACAACAAAAAGGTTTATGATGCGGTCTTTCTCTGTACAGGAACTAGCGTAGAGGCTGACCCTTACCAACTTAAAGGAACTTTAGGATACCTCTCTAATCCTTACCCAATTAATCGCTTGGGTTCATTGACAGGAAGAGTAGGAATCTTAGGAAGTAGGCTTACTGCTTATGATGTAGCTTTAGGACTTAATTATTCTAAGGTGACCCATGCGAAAATGCTTTCACGAGTCTCAGATAGACCTAGACCTGTAACCCGTTATCATGACATTGAACTTAAGTACCTCTCAC
>NZ_JBHZSF010000023.1:0-40028 GCF_043642225.1 Vibrio profundi
TTCGAGTCCCGTCCACTCCGCCACTTATTAGAGAAGCCCAAGTCGAAAGACTTGGGCTTTTTTACGTCTGAAGAAAAATAGTTCATACACTTTACTCAACACTAATTTCTCGAATCCTTATTCCTTCTTTGTTTGATTACATCCCTAGCCCTCTAATTAAACATTCGTTTGCTTCAACGGAGTTAGGTCTCTACTGTTCGAGTTCTGATCTGAGTGGCAGTAATAATAATTATTTGTGGTAACTTACTAATCTAACTTCAACCCTCAGGATTGGTCATCTTATGGATTTATCGCGTCGTCGCTTTTTACAAGGTTCACTAGCTGTTGCAAGTTGTGCAATATTACCGGCTTGTAGTATCCAGCAATCAAAAGACGAATCTGGGCGTTATGTTTATGACTTAACAGCAGAACCGGCGTCGGCGGAAATCGTTCCTGGATTTTCTACGAACGTTCTTGGTTTCAATGGGCAGATACCAGCGCCGACCATTCGCTGTCGTCAGGGAGAAAAAGTCACTATTCGTTTTACCAATCGGCTGAATGAACCTACGACGATTCACTGGCATGGTCTACGAATCCCTATTGGCATGGACGGAGTACCATTCTTAAGCCAACCCCCAATAATGCCCGGCGAAACTTTTATTTATGAATTCACACCACCGGATGCCGGTACCTTTTGGTATCACCCACATGTGAATAGCATTGTGCAACTTGGAATGGGGTTAGTAGGAGTTATTATTGTCGAGGAGTCGACCCCAGTTATCTTCGATGAAGAGCATGAGCTCGTCTTAAAGCACTGGCATTTAGATCAGCAGGGTAACTGGAAGGATTTGATGATCCCTCGCTATAGTGCGCGTATGGGGACTCCAGGAGAGTGGGGGGCGGTGAATGGTGTCCATCACCCTCAATATGAGCTTAAAGCTCGAGCGACGACACGTCTTCGCATAGCTAATGTCGATAATACAATTACTTATCCTATTGCAGTTGAAGGAGCAGAAGCATGGATCGTTGCAATCGATGGCAATCCAGTAGCGACACCGCGCCTTTTAACGCAGCATAAAATCGGTCCTGGCATGCGCGTGGATCTGGCTCTTATTGCTCCAGAACCTGGTAGTGTGGTGACAATTCAACAAATGAAAGGGAAGTTCCCATTTAAACTTTGTGAATTCGTGTGTATTGACTCTAC
The DNA here is from genome assembly GCF_043642225.1 of Vibrio profundi. Classification (GTDB taxonomy): domain Bacteria; phylum Pseudomonadota; class Gammaproteobacteria; order Enterobacterales; family Vibrionaceae; genus Vibrio; species Vibrio profundi_A. The sequence goes on from NZ_JBHZSF010000023.1 coordinate 1,184, forward strand.
TTTGCCTCAATCACCTACATTACCGAAGCTTCCTCTTAACCCGGTTCCTAATCTCGATCTGGATAACGCCATTGAGTTAGATTTTGTTTTTGAGTGGGAGGGGGCGGTTACCCCTGCGAGTAAATCAGGTAAAGCGACTCCTAAGTTCTGGCTTATGAACAAACGGGCTTGGGAAGGGATGAGTAAAGATAATATTCCCGAACCGTTGGCTAAATTGGATTTGGGAAAGACGTACATATTTGATTTAAGGAATGTGACTCAGTATCACCATCCTATTCACTTACACGGTCATACTTTTACTGTTTTAGAGATGGACGGAAAAATCCTTGAAGAGCCATTTCATACCGATACCGTGTTACTTGGCAAAAATGGTCGGGCTAAAGCCGCGTTCGTTGCCGATAACCCTGGTCGGTGGATGTATCACTGCCACGTTATCGAACATATGAAAACTGGGTTAATGGGGTATGTGGAAGTAAGTTAAAAGTGACTCCTGTAACTTTTTAAATTTGAGTCCTTTTTGGATGTCAGCTCTAAGTGAATTTTTGACTAATTATTTAAGATCAAAGGAATTTGGCTATAACTGCGTTTACAATAGCGCAAAACTATTGTTGGGAAGAATCATGGGACAATTTTCAATTCTGGGCTTTATCGCCTTAGGTGGCGCATTTGGCGCTTGTTCACGTTATTTGATTTCTGAATTTTGTGTATCGTTATTTGGCCGAGGTTTCCCTTATGGAACATTGACGGTAAATGTCGTCGGCTCACTAATGATGGGACTCTTGGTCGCCGCATTTGAAAATGGTTCCTTAGCGACTGAGCCTTGGAGGCAGATCATTGGTCTCGGTTTCCTTGGTGCTTTGACTACATTTTCAACGTTCTCAATGGATAATGTATTGTTGTTGCAACAAGGTGCCTTTTTTAAAATGGGACTGAATGTTCTGCTCAATGTTGTCCTGAGTATTTCGGCTGCGTGGGTCGGATTTCAGTTGATGATTAAGTCGTGAATAATAAATAAACAATTTTTTTACAAATAGGCTTGGTAATTCCAAGCCTATTTTTTATAATGACAAAACTTGTCGGAGTGCCATATGGCTGAGACCGTTAACTCGGGATCCGTTGAACCTGATCAGGCTAATACCTGCGAAGGGAACAAGAGAAGATATCTAACCGAATTTCTTATTGGTTATCCTATCATCAGATCATTGCTGTCTTTCGGCAATCGATCCCTCTTGTAGCATCAATCCGTCAAGCATTTTTATCCAAAGTAACCTTTTTCTATAATAACAAGGCAAGGAAAAATGCTATGTCGAGTCGTAAACAAGCAAGACTGGAAGCGAAACAATTTATAGATTCTCTATCCGTTCAACCATACCCAAACTCTACCAAAACCTATATTGAAGGCTCTCGTCCTGATATACAGGTTCCTGTTCGCGAAATCTCATTAGCTGATAGCTTAATCGGTGGAACTAAAGATGCGCCTATCTTTGAGCCGAATGAGCCTATTCATGTCTATGACACTTCTGGTTTCTATACCGACCCTAACCATGAAATTGATTTATACAATGGTTTACCAAAACTTCGTGAACAGTGGATTGAAGAGCGCGCGGATACTGAATTGCTCGATGAAGTAAGCTCGGTCTACACCAAAGAGCGTCTAGAAGATGAAACGCTAGATGAATTACGCTACGGAAACCTTCCTCGAATTCGTCGCGCTAAAGGCTCACAATGCGTTACTCAATTGCATTACGCTCGTCAGGGAATCATCACACCTGAAATGGAGTATATTGCCATTCGCGAAAATATGGGTCGCCAAAAGTTCGCAGATGAGCAGCTGAATCATCAGCATCCTGGCCATGGTTTTGGTGCAAATTTACCTAAAGAAATTACTCCTGAGTTCGTCCGTAAAGAAGTTGCGGAAGGACGCGCAATTATCCCTTCGAACATCAATCACCCAGAATCTGAGCCAATGATTATTGGTCGTAATTTCTTAGTGAAGGTAAACGCGAACATTGGTAACTCTTCAGTGAGTTCTTCAATTGAAGAAGAAGTCGAGAAGCTAGTCTGGTCGACACGCTGGGGTGGCGATACCGTGATGGACTTGTCGACTGGTCGTAATATCCATGAAACTCGAGAGTGGATTCTACGTAACAGCCCTGTACCAATTGGTACCGTGCCGATGTATCAAGCGCTAGAAAAGGTTAACGGTGTCGCAGAGAATTTAAACTGGGAAGTGATGCGTGACACCCTGATAGAGCAAGCAGAGCAGGGTGTGGATTACTTTACGATTCATGCGGGTCTGTTGCTCCGCTACGTCCCAATGACGGCGAAACGTGTGACGGGAATTGTCTCTCGTGGTGGTTCAATCATCGCGAAATGGTGTCTTGCACACCACCAAGAAAGCTTCTTATACACACACTTTAGAGAAATCTGTGAGATCTGTGCTAAGTATGATGTTGCTCTATCTTTGGGGGATGGTTTACGCCCTGGCTCAATAGCAGATGCAAATGATGAAGCACAATTTGCTGAATTGAGAACTTTAGGTGAGTTGACAAAAGTTGCTTGGGAATACGATGTTCAAGTAATTATCGAAGGCCCTGGCCACGTTCCTATGCACATGATTAAAGAGAACATGGACGAGCAGTTAGAGCACTGTCATGAAGCTCCTTTCTATACGCTTGGCCCGTTAACGACGGACATTGCTCCTGGCTATGACCACATCACTTCTGGTATTGGTGCTGCGATGATTGGTTGGTATGGCTGTGCGATGCTTTGTTACGTGACCCCGAAAGAGCACTTAGGGTTGCCGAATAAAGAAGATGTTAAGACCGGCCTAATCACTTACAAACTTGCTGCCCACGCCGCTGACTTAGCTAAAGGCCACCCTGGGGCGCAAATTCGTGATAACGCTTTGTCTAAAGCTCGTTTTGAGTTCCGTTGGGAAGACCAATTTAATCTTGCTTTAGACCCTGATACTGCGCGCAGTTTCCATGATGAAACCTTGCCTCAAGAATCTGGGAAAGTTGCTCATTTCTGTTCCATGTGCGGTCCTAAATTCTGCTCGATGAAGATCTCCCAGGAAGTGCGTGAGTACGCGAAAGACTCGGAGCAAGTTGCGGCAGATCAGGCGATAGAAATCAAAATGCTGGATAACCCACTTGAAGGTATGCGTCAGAAGTCTCAAGAGTTTAGAGAAACAGGATCAGAACTTTATCACCCTGCAGTTTCAGAGAAAGAAGCGCAGCTAGAGGACTAAACAGTGAAGATATTGATCCCTGCTCATTCAATTGAGCTAACGGGAGAGGTTCAACGCTGTTTATTGATTGCAGAGCATCAAGGCTTTGACATCAAAAGCATTGAGTTGGGTGTCAGCCCAACTCATTACTTCTCTCTTATTGCTGACCGTCAATCTTTGGATATCGCTGATTGCCAATATCTCGAAGAATCGGAGAACGCTTCGATTGAGTTGTTTTTGGATTATTCAGGGAATGGCACCACGAGCCAATTGGCGACACAGCTGCAAGCGAACCCAAACTTAGTTGCTATTGGTGTAGAAGAAGCGCACTCGCAATTTGATATTTGGTCTCATCTTGGTGTCAATCGAGCTCTTTCCATTGATCCGCTATTAAAGGGTGATTTTAGCAAAGAGAAACACCTTGCTTGGCTGCTGACTTGCTTAGCCTTAGATTTCCCTATTGAAGACAGCTTAGTTTTGGCTCGCGCTGCATGCAGTGTTTCACGTGAAACATGGCCAAACGATTTTCGTCAGTTCCCAACCCCGGTACTAGAACATAAGCGATTAGGAATACAAGTTGGTTGGACGGTTGAAGGGCAAGAGCTAGCCTCGCCTGTGCTTAAAAAAAGCAGTTTAGGTTTATATCCCGTCGTTGATTCAGCGGATTGGATTGAAAAGCTATTACGTTTAGGCATTAAGACCACTCAATTGCGAATCAAAGACCCACATAGAGAGGATTTGGAGCAACAGGTCATTCGGGCTATTGAGCTAGGCCGTGAATATAACGCGCAAGTCTACATCAACGATTATTGGCAACTCGCGGTTAAACATGGTGCATTTGGCGTTCATTTAGGTCAGGAAGATATAGAAGAGTCCAACCTAAGTGCTCTGAGTCACGCTAATGTCAGGTTAGGCCTGTCAACTCATGGCTATTATGAGTTGCTTCGAATCGTTCAAGTGAAACCAAGTTATATCGCCCTTGGTCATATCTTTCCGACTACGACTAAAGAAATGCCGTCGCGTCCACAAGGGTTGGTTCGGCTTGCACTCTATCAAAAGCTGATCGATACCATTCCATATTCCGGATCAGAAGTTGGTTTTCCAACGGTGGCGATTGGCGGGATAGATCAGGAAACAGCGCCTTTAGTGTGGAAGTGTGGAGTGAGCAGCTTGGCAGTGGTCAGAGCCATCACTTTGTCTGAATCTCCTCAAACGGTTATTAAAGAGTTTGGTCAAATCATGAGTGCGCGTGTGATTGAGCTTCCTGTAAAGGAATGCACGCATGCTTAATGATGACACATTCTTACGGTATCAAAGACAAATCAGCCTTGAAGAATTTGGTGAGATTGGACAATCGAGACTTTTGCAAAGTCATGTACTGCTTGTTGGTTGTGGCGGGTTGGGAAGTGCAGCCGCGCTTTATCTCGCTTCTTCTGGTGTGGGAAAACTTGTCGTCGTTGACGATGATGAGGTCGATTTAAGTAACCTTCAAAGGCAGGTCGTCTATCGCGAAGCCGATATTACGAAGGGGAAAGCTGTTGCCATGGCTAGCCAACTTGGTGAGTTAAACCCTGACAGTAAAGTCAGAACGATTCCACGTCGAATGAGTGATAGTCAACTTGAATTAGAGGTGATGCTTGCAGATATCGTTCTTGATTGCAGTGATAACTTCGCTACTCGCCAACAAGTAAACCGAGCTTGCTTTGCACAAGATACACCTTTGATCTCCGCTTCAGCAATTGGTTGGAAGGGGCAGTTTATGGTGTTCGATTTCCCCAACCAACAAAGTTGTTATCGATGCCTTATTCCATTTGAAAATGTCGAACAAGAAACGCGATGTAGTGACTCTGGCATTGTTGGGCCAGTTGTTGGGGTGATGGGGAACTTGCAGGCACTGTCTACCATACAAAAATTGGCGACAGGCGAGTTTCTTTCCGATACCACGCAACTCAAGATTTTTGATGGTAAGAGTCTGAATTGGACTAGTTTGGCAATGACTCAGGATTCAGATTGCCCTGTGTGCGCTCAACGCGATGCTGAAATTCAACCTATTAAGGAAGGGGCAAAATGAGCTCAATCTCTATAAAAATTAACGAGCAACTAGAAACGGTTTCTTCGACCTCTACATTGGCCGATATCATCCACATGCTGTCGCTACCCGAACTAGGGTGTGTATTTGCGATTAATAATGTCGTTATTCCAAAGTCCAACTGGACATCTCAACAACTTAATGACGGCGATGCTATTTCACTTTTCCAAGCTATTGCCGGGGGCTAACTATGTTAAAAATAGCAGATAAGACATTCCAATCTCGATTGTTTACCGGAACGGGTAAGTTCGCGAATAAAGAACTGATGGCAGCTTCAATAAAACAATCTGGTTCTCAACTGGCAACGATGGCATTAAAGCGTGTCGATATTCACTCTACTGATGATGACATATTGAAGCCAATCGTTGACGCGGACGTTGACCTATTACCGAATACTTCTGGGGCCAAAAATGCTCAAGACGCGATCTTCGCTGCGCATCTTGCTCGTGAGGCTCTTGGGACAAACTGGGTAAAGCTAGAGATTCACCCCGACCCGAAATATCTGATGCCAGATCCTATTGAAACGCTGAAAGCGGCAGAGCAGTTGGTTAAGGACGGTTTTGTCGTCATGCCATATTGCCATGCGGACCCTGTTTTGTGTAAGCGCTTAGAGGAGGTAGGTTGTGCCGTGGTTATGCCTTTAGGTGCGCCAATTGGTTCAAATAAAGGACTCGTTTCTGAAGACTTTTTAGAAATCATTATCGATCAAGCGAATGTGCCGGTTGTGGTGGATGCGGGTATCGGTGCGCCTTCTCATGCAGCCAAAGCCATGGAAATGGGCGCGGATGCTGTGCTTGTGAATACTGCTATTGCGGCTTCTCCTGATCCTGTCCAAATGGCAGTGGCTTTTAAAATGGCCGTTGAGAGTGGGCGAATTGCTTATGAATCAGGCCTAGCTGGCCGAGTATCTCACGCGGTTGCATCTAGTCCGCTTACTTCATTTCTGGACAAATAGGGGGTGAAATGAGCTTTATTGAAGAGTTTAATAAACTCGATTGGGACGACGTAAGTTTGTCGATTTACAGTAAGACATCGGTAGACGTCGAGCGTGCATTGAACAAATCGAAACGCAACCTTGAAGACTTCAAAGCATTAATCTCTCCGGCGGCAGAGCCGTACTTAGAGCAAATGGCGCAGCAGTCCCTAGCCGCAACGAGGAAGAGATTCGGCAATACCATCTCTTTGTATATCCCATTATACCTTTCTAACTTGTGTGCTAACGCCTGTACCTATTGTGGCTTTTCAATGGAGAACCGAATTAAGCGACGCACGCTAAATACGGATGAAATCAAAGCCGAGATTTCTGCTATTAAAAAGATGAAGTTTGATAACATTCTTTTGGTGACTGGTGAGCATGAAACCAAAGTTGGGATGAACTACTTTCGTCAGGCTTTACCTGTGATCAAAGAGCAGTTTAACTATTTGGCGATGGAGGTTCAGCCTCTAAATCAGAACGAGTATGCCGAGCTCAAGACATTGGGGTTGGATGCGGTCATGGTTTACCAAGAGACGTATCATCCTCGGACCTATGCTGAGCATCACCTACGAGGGAATAAAACTGACTTTGAGTATCGCTTGGAAACGCCAGATCGATTGGCTAAAGCAGGCATCGACAAAATTGGTATTGGTGCGTTGATCGGTTTGGAAGAGTGGAGGGCGGATTGCTTCTATGTCGCAGCGCACTTGCAATATCTTGAAAGAACTTATTGGCAAACCAGATACTCGATTTCATTCCCACGCCTAAGGCCTTGTGAAGGTGGTCTTCAGCCTAAGTCCATTATGTCCGATAAGCAGTTAGTTCAACTGATTTGTGCGTATCGTTTGTTGAATCCAGAAGTTGAGTTATCGCTCTCAACCCGAGAGTCGGCTACATTCCGAGATAATGTATTGCCGTTAGGTGTCACCAGTATGTCTGCCGCATCTAAGACACAGCCAGGTGGGTATGCACTTGAAGAGCAAGAGTTAGAGCAGTTTGAGATCAGTGATGAGCGCAGTGCTCAATCCATCGAAAGTATGATTCGTCAGCGTGGTTTTGACCCTGTGTGGAAAGATTGGCACAGCGTTTATTCCGGGTAAATATTGATGTTTCACGTGGAACATAATCGTTCGCGATAAAAAACGGCTACCTAATGGTAGCCGTTTGTCATTGGAGTTATGAGTAGGATAAAGGAGAGGTTGCTTGTTGTAGCCAATCAAGCGCAGCCCCATTCACTAACGGACTCACTTCGTTATATACCGTTTGATGATACTCATTTAGCCATGCTAGCTCTGGTCGAGTTAGCATATCTACATTGATGTTGCGCTTATCAATAGGGCATCGAGTTAGTGATTCGAACGTGAGAACAGGGAAGTCGCCGTTTGTTTGTTTCTCTACGACTAATTCAAGGTTTTCAATTCGAATACCAAACTCGTCGGCACGGTAATAACCTGGTTCATTAGAAAGAACCATGCCTTTTACTAGAGGCACATTGATCAACTTCTTAGAAATACTTTGAGGCCCTTCGTGAACACTTAAGAAGTGACCAACACCATGACCGGTGCCGTGGTCGTAATCGTAACCTTCAGCCCATAAGTGCTGACGAGCTAGAATATCGATTTGGAATCCACATGTTCCTTTAGGGAAGCGTGCACGGGCGATACCGATATGGCCTTTTAATGCTAAGGTAAATTGCTTAATCATTTCATCGGTCGGTTGACCAATAGCAATGGTACGAGTGATATCGGTCGTACCATCTAGGTATTGGCCACCTGAATCGACAAGGTAAAGTGTGTTTAACTCTAGCTTACCTGGCTCTGGTTGGTTTTCGTGATTGTAATGGCACATTGCTGCATTACCACCGGCTGCAGAAATGGTATCAAAGCTTAAATCAACGAGTGTGGAATCTTGCTCGCGGAAGCTTTGAAGTTTGTCTGACAAGAATGCCTCATCATGAAGTGCACCTTGCGAAACTTCAGAGTCAAGCCAAGATAAGAAGTTGACCATCGCTGCACCATCGCGAATGTGACACGCTTTCATGCCTGCAATCTCGACGTCATTCTTAGCCGCTTTTGGCATTAAACACGGATCGGCTGACTCGATAATCTCAGCCCCTGCGTTTTGCAAAACTAACGTATACCATGCATTGCTGGTTGCTGAATCAACGGTCACGCGTTTACCTGACAATGAACGTAGCGACGATTCAAGCTCTGATGGATCACGGACGATAATACCCTCACCAGTGTGCTCTGCAAAATCTGCAGGAACTCGATTTGGTTCTAGGAAGAATTCCACATTATTGTTAGCGTGGATGATCGCATTAGAAAGCACGACCGGTAGGCGAGACACATCTAAACCACGAATATTCAAAAGCCAGCAGATAGAATCCAGCTCAGTTAAAACCGCCGCATCGGCTTCTTTTGCCGTAAGTAGGTTCGCGATCTCGGTACGTTTGCTTGCACATGATTGACCGACAGCCTCCGTTGGCATTAGTCGAACATCCGATACGATTGGAGACGGACGGTCATCCCATAGTTGGTCAATAGGGTTGCTAGTTAATGTTGCTAGTTCCAGTTTACCAGTAAGCTGGGTTTGCGCGCCTTTCAGCCAAGCGGCTGTGTGCATGCGAGGGTCATAAGCAACCTTTGCACCTTGTGGCAATGTTTGAACTAACCAATCTAACGAAGGTTCTTCAATAAGGTGACGATATTCAAAGACGCTTTCAGGAACTTGCTTACGCACTTGAACGGTATAACGACCATCAACAAAAATTGCAGCAGACTCTTTCGTGATCACTGCGGCACCCGCTGAGCCGGTAAAGCCTGTCAACCAATGAAGACGTTCATTATGAGCGGGAACGTACTCACCTAAATACTCATCTTCGTGAGGAACGATAAGTGCATCGTAGTGATTAGTTTCAAGCCAAGCTCGTACCGCTTGTACGCGGTCAGCAGTAATAGTGTGCATCAGTGTCATATCCTTGTTGTTGATGTTCAAATTCGCCTAAAAGTATCGCGGCGAATGAATGGCAGATACGCTATCTCTTTTAAGCGAAAGCTGCAAATTATGAACATCATTTTTACCTGAGATGTAGTGTTTTTTCTTTGATGATATTTCGCAACCAAGTTAAAGCTGGGTCATTCTCTCTGTCTCTATGCCAGAATAAAGTATATGCCATTGGCGGAAAATCGAGAGGTAAAGGTAACACCACCAGATCGAGCTGCTTGGCCACCAAATGCGTAAAATGGCTTGGTGCAGTAAACACGAAATCTGTGTACGTACATAGGCTAGCAGCACTATTAAAGTCCGGAACGGAGATAGCGATATCGCGTTGTTTTCCAATGTCTGCAAGTTTGTAATCTAGGAGCCAGCGATCGTTGCCGTCGCAGCGAACTTGAACATGGCGTTGATTCAAATAAGTCGTTAAGTTCCAATTTTCCGTTAATGCCGGGTGCTCTTTACGCAGTACGCACATCTGTGCATCCCGATAGATCTCTTGTTCACAAATATCCTCTGGGGGAAGCATCGTGAGTTTGGCATCGTTGATATCAATATCTTTACCGGTAAGCCCGAGATCCAATTCGCCAAGCTGAAGCTGCTTGAAGGTTTGCTCTGACCAAGCATGGGTGCTGATATTCACTTTAGGGGCTTGCTGGAATATGGCAGGAAGAAAGTGAGGCAATATTAATGGATAGACACTTTCAACGGCCGCGATATGAAAACGATGTTCACTTTCTCTGGGGGTAAAGGTTTCCGGCTGAGTCAGAACTTCGAGTTGGTTGATCAACACTTCTAACTTGGGCTTCAAAAAAAGTGCTTTGGGAGTTGGGCGTAATCCATGAGCATTGCGTGTGAATAGGGGATCATCGAATTGTTCACGCAGCTTAGCCAAAGACTTGCTGACGGCAGATTGGCTTAAACAGAGCCTGTGAGCAGTACGAGTCACGCTAAGCTCTTCTAGTAAAACTTGTAAACAAACCAACAAGTTTAAATCAATTCGCGACAGTTTCTCGAGATTCATAGTACTTTTCCAAAATGGAATAATGGTAATGAGTATATGCCATTTCTATTCATATCTATATGCCAGTATGATTGCCGCTCATTCAGTAATTTTGGAGTTTCTTGTGTCTGCCACTATGCCTCAATCAAACAGTAAATTTCAGGTGGCTTTGCTAGCTATGTTGGTATTATTCAGTCCGTTGGCGATTGATATTTATCTACCTGCGCTTCCACAGATTTCGTCAGCGTTTCACGTGGAACATGCACTCGCACAAGATACGATTACATGGTTTCTATTTGCTATGGGTGTAGGGCAATTATTTGCTGGCCCTTTGGCAGATAAACTTGGACGTCGAACCGTTGCATTAGGAGGGATCTTCATCTACGCATTGAGTGCTTGCTTGGCGTGGGCCGCTCAATCTATTGAATGGATGTTGGTTGCTCGGTTGCTGCAAGGCTTAGGAGCTTGTGCGACTTCTGTAGCGGCTTTTGCAACGGTTCGCGATCTATTTGGCCCAGAGAAAAGTGGCAAAATGATCAGCTACTTGAATGGCGCGATTTGTTTCATTCCAGCTTTAGCACCTATCTTAGGCAGCTGGCTCACTCAACAATTTGGTTGGAGAAGTAACTTCAGCTTTATGGCCGGCTTTGCTGTGGTAGTTGGTACCTTGATGCTGGTATTCATGAAAGAGACCAACCCTGCAACTGAGAAACAGGCTGTGTTTAAATTCGAGCGCTACTGGTCTGTGATTAGCACGCCTTCATTCTTGTTCCACGCATCACTTTGTATGATGGCGATGGCGGTGATCCTGGCGTATGTGACATCCACTCCAGTGGTATTGATGGAGAAGCTTGGCTTGAGTATGAATGAGTTTACATACTGGTTCGGCTTGAATGCGGTCATTAACATTGTTTCGGCTTTCACAGCGCCAAAGTTCATGGAAAAATTTGGTACGCATAAAACGCTTGTTGTGGGTATTGGTACTTTAGGCTTGGCAGGCATAGTGATGTTCATTATGGCTGAGCAACAAAGCGCGATGGCGTTCATGGTGCCAATCTTCATGTCGTCAGTCGGATTTGCTTGGATTCTTGGCGCTGCGGCAGGCAAAGCTCTTGAACCATTTGGTGACCGTGCAGGAACGGCGGCTGCGTTATTAGGTCTGTTTCAGATGAGTGGTTCTGGCTTGTTAGTAGGAACAATGCAGCGTATCGGTTTAGAGCCCCAGTATATGATTGCATTGCAAATGTGGATAATCGTCCCAGCTCTGCTTGTACTTTTTGCAAAGGTTGGTCGCAGTTGGCATGGGGTTGTGGCTAAAGCATAATTGTTGGGTAAATATTCAAAAATACGGTTTTCCCAAAAGGTAAACAAGTGTATATTTGTCGCTCAAATAATTGTGATTTTCGCAACGGAATATAACTGTAATGTCATTAACAACCTACGAAATGGCTCGCGTCTTAGAGCAAATGGAAGATGCACCAGAAAAGGTCATGTTTGGTAAATTGCTTAATGAGTTAGGCAACCAAAGTGAAGAGCGTATTCGCAGCGCTGCAAAGCAGGTTCCTTTAGCAACGCTAAGAGATATTGTTTATCAATTTCAGCGTGTGATTGAATCCCGTAAGGGTGAGCAAGTGCAGCAGTTAGCAAAAGAGCTCGCTGATCAGGGTATTTCAGTTGAAGAGCTACAAGCATTCCTAAATAAGTAGTTCGCAAGAATTTCAAAACGCCACTCAATTGAGTGGCGTTTTTGTTTTAGGTGACGGTATAAACTAGGGATTATTCTGTTACTTTCGACTTTATAAGCTTGTCAGCTGAAAAAGGTCCAGCCCCCCAAACCACAACAATTAAAATCATTAATCCCCATAGCTGATGGTCATAAAACCCTTGTTCCCATAACACGGGGTAAGAGACGACGGCAATAATATTGAAAACAAACAATATTGCGGCCATGGGTCTGGTGAGTAATCCTAAGGCCAAAAATACGGGCAGGATGAGTTCGGCTGCTGTGCCCACATAAGCGGCTAACTCCCAAGGCAGGAGGGGGACTTGGTATTCGAGTTCGAATAAGTAGAGCGTACTATCCCAAGAGGCGATTTTTACTAATCCTGAGTTGAAAAATATCCACGCAACCCAGAGGCGACAGAATAACAGTAAGACAGGTGTGAATAATGTTTGTGCTTGGGTAACGATACTGTCGTAAGTGGTGATCAAAGAACGTATTCCGTTAGAGTTCATGGAAGCCTCCTTAAGATTCATGAATTGAAAAGCCAGCAATCACATCTAACTCGATGAGAGCGTTTAAATGGGTCAATAACTCGGGATCAATTGCACCAAGAGGAAGTTTCTGTGCAAGGCAGCTAAGTACCTCAAAGCAAGGTGCGTTGATGATTTGAGTTTCTAGAGAGCCATCTTGTTGATGCCGTACAAATCCTGATTCCGGTCGATGAATATCGAGTCCTTCAAGATGCCCAGATTGAATCGCTTGTCGTAACGTATAGAGAGCGAAATTGGATTGAAACAAAACGATATGGCTGCTTAAGAAGAAAACCAGCTGGCTATGTTGGGACTCATCGACATTCGGTAGTGCGGCGAGTGGCTGAACCGACTCCGGATGTGTTCTGGTGAGTTGGTCGTGGGTTGAATCAAAACACCATTCAAATGTGGCCACATCCGGCAAATAAGGCGCGGCTTCAGTGACGCTGGAAACCTGTTCTATCGTTTGCTCAAAGCCTTTGCCGTAGGTGGTGATGTCGCCACTGGTGGGCGGAAAGGCGAGTGCGTGTTGGCGCGCGAGTTGCTCGAAGCAAGCTTCTCCAACTAAAGCTTCGCACAAAGGGTAAGTGGCTCTAAGCACGTCAATCACACTAATGACAAAGTTGTTGCGGTAGATCTGAATGCGCTGCTCTGAGGTAAAGTGGTCACTGACGATATGGCAAAGCTCGCCCTGATTTTGGTAACGAAGTGCTTGACCAAATTGTTGCTGAACATCGGCAAGTGAATAAGTCATGACACTTTCCTCGTCGACGACTCGATATCGAGCAAGATTTGACTTGCCTTACGGGCTTCGCCCATTAGCACTTGTGGTTCAGGAATATCTAAATCCCACTCTATGAGTGTATGGCGGGCGCCATGTCGCTGCGTCCAAGTTTGAAACATTTGCCAGACTTCTTCGCTGACTGGCTTGCTGTGGGTATCGATCCAGATTTCCCCTTGTTCTAGCTGCTTGATGGTAAAACCTGCCAAATGTATTTCATCCACTTTGTCCGCAGGAATGCCTTCAAGGTAATGCGCCGTATCAAAACCATGATTGAATGCGGAAACGTGAATATTATTGAAGTCGAGTAATAATCGGCAGTCCGTTCGACGCTGTACTTCCGCTAAAAATTCCCACTCCGAAATTGTCGAATGCTCGAACTTGAGATAGCTCGAAGGGTTTTCAATCAGTAAAGGGCGACCTAAATAATCCTGAACGGTCATGACGTTTCGACAAAAGACTTCAAGGGCTTCCTCTGTGTATGGCAGCGGTAACAAATCATTGAAATAGTGACCACCGGTTTGACTCCAACTTAAATGGTCAGAAACCAAAAACGGATCAACATCATCAATGAGCTGTTTGAGTTGTGATAGGTGAAATTGACTAACAGGTTCAACGGATCCTAAAGACAAGCCAATGCCGTGGCAGCTGATTTGATAATCATGTCGTATGGTTTCTAGCTGGCAGCGCGAGATTGATTGAGCTTGAAAATAGTTTTCACTATGAATTTCTAACCAGGTAAGTTGCGGTTGAGACTGGCCAAAATATTCGAGGTGTGGAGTTCGCAATCCTACTCCGACCTTGTCATGAAAAAGGGGATGGTTCACATGTGACTCCCATTAGCACTAATGATAAAAGTAGGTGAGCCTTGTTGGCAGCGGCTCACCTTCATTTAGAATTATTGGATGTGGTTAAGATGACTGAGTACTACCACCCGCTAATTTGCCACATAAGCCTTTTGGCACGACAACGAATGCATCGCTCTGGCTATCTTCTTTCGCTGTGCCTGCACAAGAGCTTGATTTTGTTGCACAGTCATTTTTTCCTGCTTTTGCTACGCCGTAGCATTTTTCTTTTGCTGCCGCTTCAGCTGGAGCGGATGTTAGGGCAGTACCGCCGAAAGCGATTAGGCTAGTAATAGCAGCAGTTACAGCAAGGTTAGATTTTTTCATAGTCGCGTTCCTCTAGACTTTATTTTCTTATTTAGTTCGCAAGTTAATTACTTGTTAAATATCAACTTGCTTATAAAAAAGGATAGGAAAAGCTATATAAAAATTTCATTTAATTTCGGATAAATATAAATACGACGCATGAAATGCGCATAACTTACTGATAATTAATCATAAAGTTCCTGTCTTTTTTTGTTGTGATATTTATGAACTGGTAGGGTTGTTTAGGTTATAATCAACTTTTATGTATAAATACCCAGTAGTGAGCATTCCATGATCGATCCTTCACTTTTACTCGATGGCCTCAACGATAAACAAAGAGAGGCTGTTGCTGCCCCATTAGAGAACCTTCTGATATTAGCGGGTGCAGGGAGTGGTAAAACTCGAGTTTTAGTACATCGTATAGCGTGGCTACAAACCGTCGAGCAGGCGTCTCCGTTTTCGATCATGTCCGTGACGTTCACGAATAAAGCGGCAGCAGAAATGCGCGGCCGTATCGAAGAACTGATGATGGGCAGCTCTTCCGGTATGTGGAACGGGACCTTCCATGGGATATGTCACCGTATTCTTCGAGCTCACTACTTAGATGCAAAACTGCCTGAAGACTTTCAGATCATCGATTCTGATGACCAAATTCGCTTGTTACGCCGTTTAATCAAAGCGCAAAACTTAGACGAGAAACAGTGGCCGGCGAAGCAAGCATCATGGTGGATCAACGGCAAAAAAGATGAAGGACTGCGTCCGAAGCATATTGATGCTTACCACGATCCGGTGACGCAAACTTGGTTAAAGATTTATTCGGCTTATCAAGAAGCCTGTGACCGTGCTGGGTTAGTGGATTTCGCCGAGATCTTATTAAGAGCGCATGAATTGCTTCGAGATAAAGTCCATATTCGCGAGCATTATCAAGCCCGCTTTAAACACATCTTGGTTGATGAGTTTCAAGATACCAACAATATTCAATACGCATGGCTACGTATGATGGCGGGCCCTGAATGTCGTGTGATGATCGTTGGAGACGACGACCAATCTATCTACGGTTGGCGTGGTGCAAAAATTGAAAACATCCAGAAATTCTTAGATGAATTCCCGGGTGCATCTACGATTCGTCTAGAACAAAACTACCGTTCAACCAAAACCATTCTGCAAGCGGCGAATGAACTGATCTCCAATAACACTGAGCGTATGGGTAAAGAGTTATGGACGGATGGTCAAGAGGGTGAGCAGATTTCGGTGTACTCGGCTTACAACGAGTTAGATGAAGCGCGCTTTACGGTTAGTAAGATCAAAGAGTGGCAGGAAAAGGGCGGTGCACTGAACGACACTGCAATGCTTTATCGTAACAATGCTCAGTCTCGTGTACTGGAAGAAGCCTTAATTCAAGGTGGCTTGCCTTACCGAATCTATGGCGGCATGCGATTCTTCGAGCGACAAGAGATTAAAGATGCACTGAGTTACCTGCGTTTGATGAGTAACCGCAATGATGATGCGGCGTTTGAGCGTGTCGTGAACACACCAACGCGTGGCTTAGGTGACAAAACCTTAGAAACGATTCGTTTTGCGGCGCGAGATCGTGGCGCCACTATGTGGCAGGCGAGTGTCGCTCTATTGGAAGAGCAAGTTCTCGCTGGCCGAGCTGCGGGTGCGTTAGGTCGCTTTATTGAATTAGTGAATGCGCTCGAAGATGACACGCTTGAGTTACCTTTGCACGAGCAAACTGACCATGTGATCAAATCTTCAGGCTTGTTTGCCATGTATGAACAAGAGAAAGGCGAAAAGTCTAAGGCTCGCATCGAAAACTTGGAAGAACTTGTTACGGCAACGCGTCAGTTTGAAAAGCCGGAAGAAGCCGATGAAATGAGTATGCTGATTGCTTTCTTAACTCATGCAGCATTAGAAGCGGGTGAAGGTCAGGCTGATGAGTTTGATGATGCGGTGCAGCTAATGACATTACACAGTGCTAAAGGCCTAGAGTTTCCAATGGTGTTCATGGTGGGTGTCGAAGAAGGCATGTTCCCAAGCCAGATGTCTGCCGAAGAAGCGGGGCGTTTGGAAGAAGAGCGTCGCCTATGTTACGTAGGCATGACACGTGCGATGGAGAAACTGTACATCACTTACGCAGAGATGCGTCGTTTGTATGGACAAGACAAGTACCACAAACCATCACGCTTTATTCGTGAGTTGCCAGAAACCTGTCTGGATGAAGTTCGTATGAAAGCGCAGGTTAGTCGCCCTGCGAGCAGTGGTCGCTTTAGCCAAACTGCAGTCAAAGAGAACTTTAATGAAACAGGCTTTAGCTTAGGTTCTCGTGTGAAGCACCCTAAATTTGGTGAAGGTACGATTATCAACTTTGAAGGAAGTGGTCCACAGAGCCGAGTGCAAGTGGCGTTTAATGGTGAAGGGATTAAGTGGTTAGTGACAGCTTATGCTCGTTTAGAGCAACTCTAATCTGTTACTCCAGAGCCTCAAAACCATTCAAGGTTAAAAACACAAAGAGCAGCCAATGGCTGCTCTTTTTTATTGCGTATCGCCTAGGCGATCGCAATAGATTATTGGCTGGAAGGGAGCTTACAGCGCAGCCAGTGCTGCTTCGTAGTTTGGCTCTTCAGTGATCTCGGCAACCAACTCGCTATGTGTTACCACACCTTTTTCATCAACAACAACAACCGCACGTGTTGTCAGGCCTGCTAGTGGGCCTTCAGCAATTGCTACGCCGTAGTCAGATGCGAACTCAGGTGAGCGGAAAGTCGAAGCGTGTTGAACGCCTTCAATGCCTTCAAGCTCACAGAAGCGGCCCGCAGCAAACGGTAGGTCCGCAGAAATACAAACAACAACCGTGTTCTCAAGCTCTGCCGCTTTTGCGTTGAACGTACGTACGCTCGTCGCACAAGTTGCTGTGTCGATGCTTGGGAAGATGTTTAGAACTACTTTCTTGCCTTCAAGAGAAGCAAGTGTCAGTTCAGAAAGATCGCCTGCAGTTAGTGCAAAGCTTGGTGCCTGCTCGCCAGTTTGTGGGAATGTGCCAGATAGCGGTACAGCTGCTCCTTTGAAGGTAACGTGTGACATGAATTTGTCCTTAGTTTAATCATGGTTATGAAACTAGTTGAGCCTAGTAAGGCTTACGTTACTCGGAAGCGGTTAAGAAGTGAATGGTTTAAATGTCAGAATTGTAATTAAGTTGAAGCGTTTCTTAGATTCGAGGAAGGGGGAAAACATCAATCGATAAGAGGCAGATAAAGAAAAACCCCGAGAGCTTGCGCTCATCGGGGTCTATAGTCTTACTCGCAGCAATCCGGCTACTAAGTGTGCTCCATGCATCAAATCCATGATAGTGTGCTGTTATCCTTCAGCGTATTCCTTTCGTCGCCTTCCTAGCGGTGTCCTTGATCTTATCCTGATCTGCCAACAATCCTCGTTAGCGCGCGTCACTTGTTCCTTGAGCGGTGTCCTTTACATCATCCTGATGTTCAGTCCTTTCCTCGTCCAGAGGTGTCCATTGTCTTTCCTTAGTAGCAACCATCCTAGTTACTATTGCGTCCATTCAATGTCCATTCGCTTTCCATGCCGATTATTCATCCTGAGTAATCGAATCTTCATCCTGAAGATAACCAAGTCCGTGGTATTTCCTGTTCCGTGTCAGCATCCTTCCGACACCATTCATATTACGCCTCTCTAATTTATCAGCAATGGCGCTATGTCAAATTTCTACATATTTATTTGTATATAATTTATACAACTTTACTAAATTCAATGGTTTATAGTATTGTGTTGTTTGTTTTCTTAACTAAATATCGATATTTACTCACTAGCTTGTAAGAGATCTCTTACAAGCTAGTGAGTAAAATGGGCAATTTGGTGCTTATTCGCCTATTGCCATGCCTTCCCTTCTTGGGTCTGCCGCGCCTTCTAGTCCGTCTTTTGTTATGCGAATAGCGTGTAAGCCAGAGTTAAGGTCGCGAATGTTGACCTCAAAACCCATCTTTTCTAACTCAGGTTTGAAGTTTTCTGCCGAGGTACCTTTTTCCAAATCTAATGTGCCGAATCGATTTAGGAAATGAGGGTGGTTGATGGCTTGCTGAATATCCATGTCCCACTGGGTATGAGCAATAATGGCTTGCGCCACATAGCCAATGATACGGCTGCCGCCTGGCGAACCAATTGCCATGTACGGTTTATCATTTTGCATGATGATGGTTGGTGCCATCGAAGAGCGTGGACGCTTGCCCGGTTCAAGTCGGTTCGCGATAGGCTTGCCGTTGTTGTGGGTCTTGAATGAGAAATCCGTTAGCTCGTTGTTGAGTAGGAAGCCTCTCACCATCAAACGCGAGCCAAAGGCATTCTCAATAGTGGTGGTCATCGAAACGACATTGCCGTCGCCATCGACAATATTGAAGTGGCTGGTGGAAGGGAGTTCAATCGATACATCTTGGCTTTGCAGCATGGCGTGATCCCACGGTGGCGTACCAGAAGGTGCACTTTCTAATGCCTTGCCTGCGGTAATTAATTGGGCGCGTTCTTGCAAATAGTCAGTATTGACTAACCCTTGGGTTGGCATTGGTACGTAATCTTGGTCTGCCATGTACATGCCTCGGTCAGCAAACGCTAGGCGAGAAGCGTCTGCTAACACCTGCCAAGATTTAGCGTCGTTTGGTCCCCACGTTTTAAGGTCAAACTGCTCAGTCATCGCTAAAATTTGGCCAACAGTTAATGCACCAGAGCTTGGTGGCCCCATGCCACAAATATCGTAACCCTCATAAGCAGAACACACCGGTTCGCGTTGTTTGATTGAATAGGCGTCGAAGTCTTTTTGCGCCAATACGCCAGGGTTACCTTTGGCGGTTTGTACCGTGTTGATGATGTCGGCAGAAATCTCACCTTGGTAGAACGCCTTAGCACCATCTTTTGAAATAGCGTTTAACGTTGCGGCGTATTCTGGGTTTTTTAGGAGCGAGCCAGCAGTTTTCGGGCTGCCATCGGCATTAAAGAAGTAGGCTTTGGTGGTGGAATAGCGGCTGAGCCGTTCTTGGTCGTTTGCGATTAAGGTGGCTAAACGTGGGCTGATGGTAAAGCCTTTCTCTGCCAGTTGAGCAATAGGCTTGATCAGCGATGCCCATTCTAACTTGCCGTATTTCTGGTGAGTGTCCCACAACAATTGCACCGTGCCCGGTGTAGCAACAGAGCGACCACCAACCACGGCATCATAAAACTTAAGCGGTTGACCGTTTTCGTCCTGGAATAGACGTGGTGTCGCATCAAGTGGTGCGGTTTCACGGCCATCGTAGGTTTTAAGCTGTTTGTCTTTTCCATCAAAATAAACAAGGAAGGCGCCACCGCCAATACCGGATGACTGTGGCTCAACCAAGCCAAGCATCAGCTGCACTGCAACCATGGCATCAATCGCGTTACCACCACGAGCAAGTACATCGGTACCGGCTTGGGTTGCCAGAGGGTTGGCTGCGGTAACCATCCAATCGTTAGCTTTAACGAGTTGCTTGGTTTCTAAACCACTACTTTGTTCGGGAGCGACGGAATCGGCAGCTTGATTTGCCCAACTGACGTGAGAGGCAAAAAGTAGGGTAGAAGTGGCGAGGGTTGTTAGTTTTGTTTTCCACTGCATGATCTTCTCCTTTTAATATGCAGAGCTAGATTGGCAGTGGAATTAAGAGATAGCCAGGGTGCTGTTAATGAAATGTAATCTTGATTCGAAATTAAAATATCAGAGCAGAGAGCGATTGCCACAAAATGCTGGCGCCAATAAAGCTAAATAAGACGCCACATAAACCATCTATATACACAGTTGCATCGTGTAATTTTCTTTGCAGCGTTTTGGTGGAGAGCATCCACGCAAGTAATGCGAACCAAAACAGCGATAGGCTCCATAAGATAAGTAGCGCAAGCCCTTTGCCGGAAAGCGACATATCAGCAGGCACTAAGCTTGACATCAGGCTCACGAAAAACACGAGTGCTTTTGGGTTGAGTATGTTGGTTGCAAAGCCTTTGGAAAAAGCTTCTCGCTTATTTTTTAAAATGAGATCTTTAGAATCGGTTGGTAACGCTTCGTCATCATGAGTATGAATGGTCTGCCAGGTGGATTTCAGTGCACCGATACCCAAATACAGTAAGTAGCTGCCTCCGGCAAGTTGCATCAACGCAAAAAAGGTAGGTTGCTGGTGGACGAGGTAACTGATTCCGGTCAAGCTCAGTAATGAATGCAGCAAGATCCCGAAAGATAGACCGAGCGCAATGTATAGGCCGGTTTGACGACCGTGGCGAGTTGCGTTTTGAACCACGAGGGCAAAGTCAGGGCCTGGGCTCATCAAAGCAATAAAATGGATAGACGCAAGAGTAACTAATATGGTGACTTCATTCATCGTCGTGTCTCAATGTAAGATTTGAGCGTAGCTTACCGCGAATTTCCTACGCTCAATTGTAAATAATCAACAATCAGTTAATTTGTGATGGCGGAACACCAAATGTATTTTTGAACGCTTTCGAGAAGTGGGCTTGGTCATAAAACCCGACTTGATGAGCCACGTCAGTACCACACGCGCCAGACTGAATTAACTTCATTCCTTGTTCCATTCTTAAACGGCTAAACCACGCATAGGGTGTTATCCCCATCTTGTTTTTAAAGTGGCGTTGGAATTGTGTCGGCGTTAAGTCACACAAACTCGATAGTTGCTCTAGTCTCACCGGCTGATCTAAGTGCGCCATTAAATACTCTTTGATGCGTTGTACGGATTGATTACCTAGTTGGACATCGGATTTGGATCGGAATTCAGCGTAACGATCGATCATATGGCTAAATCCTTCAAATGGCAGGCAATCTAGTGCTAATTGGCTGGAGTTTTGCTGAGCAAGCAGGTCGTGAAGGTTACGTAATTGTGAAAATATGATGGGATCCGAGATGATCAGCTCTGAAAAGCTCAAAGAGTGGGCTTTTTGAGTAGGATCTAAGAGATCCTGAAACCAGTTTGGAGAGACGGAAAACACACTCACTTCGTAGCCAGAATCGAACTTTGAGTGCCCATCATGCAGTTCATCAGGCGGCATGATGACCACTTGTCCTGTGCCTACGTGATGACTGCTCCCTTTATGGGCAAATTTTTGCTCGCCATGCGTGATCAGCCCGATATGAAAGTCCAAATGGTAGTGACGCTGAAAGGCAAACTCTTGATAGCGAGCTTGGATCAGATTGATATCTTGGCTAGGGCTTGTGTAGTAGTGGACTTTATCCATGAGGCGAACAGTCTGATTAAATTATCATCGATTTAGTCAGCTTATCGCTCTCTTTATAAATTGTCTTGTAAAAAACGATCACTCTTAGCAAATGGATCATAAAACTAGAGTGATCGTTTCGCTGTTAGCCTCCAATGACGTGCAGTTCTTGGAAGTTATTCCAAGTCACAAGTGAAGTGGCGGTATCGTTATTTCCGTTGGTGGTAATCCGAATAAAGTTCACTTGAGAGCGTTGAATCGCTTGCTCCAATAGTCCAGTGCTGGTACCTGGCGTGGTGACTTGGGCCACCAGTTCATAGTCAACACCGTTATTACTGGTTTCGATATCAAAGAAGTACTGCCTCACATCTCCTTTGGCTTGAGAGTAGAGGAGTTTTGCCACGTAAGCAGTTTGTGCAAGCTCGATGGTGTATTGGATACCTAACCCTTTCGCGGTCCATTTACTGGCAGGATCGCCATCAATTGCCATCTCAGGAGTGTGGTCGACACGGGTTTGGGTTGCACTAACCCGCAAAATGTCGATTTCACGGTCTTGCCCTTCGCCAGTGTAGTTACCGAGTACCCCTAAATAGCGGCTATTGAAAGGGTTGCTATTGCTCGGGTGTAGGGCTGGGAAAATCGCATCCACCCCATTTTCGCTTAAGCCCATCCAGCGACATAGTGTGGCGGCAAGCTGTTCGGAAGATTGAGTCGGAATAAACTTGTTTCCCCATGCATCCTCTCCATCTTTGATGAATTGTGGGTATTGTCCGTAACTGAGCTGACCGTTCACTGGGTTACCCATTACCAATTGGTTACTTCCCCAACCATGATCGGTTCCTGCTTTGCTGTTGTTTTCGACTGTTCGCCCGAAGTCAGACATTGTGAAGCTGACGACGTTGTTATCTAACCCGACCGGCGCTAAAGACTGATGGAAGGCACTCATGGCCAAATCAATGGTTTCCAGTAGCCCATCGTGCTTGGGTCTTTGATTGCTGTGATTATCAAATCCGCCAAGACTCACAAAGAATACCTGTCGACTATGCCCAAGCTGAGTGGCCGCTTGCATCATTCTTTTGACCATTCGCAATTGGCGTCCAAGAGACGAGTTTGGGATTGAGGTATCTTCTGGGTAGGAGTCGATCACGGCAGTGAGCTCGGTCTGGAAGTCCAATACGCCTTTCAATCGGCGGTTATATTCACGTTTAAACTCAGAGCCGTAAGGATTTTCAACCATGGCGGTGAATTTGGTATTTACCGAATTTGAGTGGCTGAGGGCGTCCATCGCTTTGACACCGCTTGAAGATATCGAGATATCTTTTGAAGTCGCTCCGACAAGTAGCTCATTCCCTGAAAAAGACAGGGAATCAGATACGGTTGCACTTTCATTGCCAAGAACATCCATCATCAAACCAGCCCATCCATAAGGGTGATAGCCATCGCCTCCCCAACTGGATTGCCATGCGGCTTGCTGTTTGTTGTGTGCTCCTAAATTTGAAGGCTTGAGCACATCGTATAGGTTCGATTTCGTTACCGGCTCGACAAGGGTGCCAATGTTCACTAAGGCAGCGGCATTACCTTGTGCCATCATGTTGGCGATGTTTGGCATGCTGCCATTGATTGCTAGAGTCTCGCCAGATTCGGTATTGGGAATGGGAATCGCGTCATTAACAGGTAAGTGAATGTCGGGCCGAGCTGCTGCATATTGGGCGTGGCGGTCGGCGTCGGTAGGGATAATCATGTTGAAGGAGTCGTTGCCTCCGTGGAGGAACAGACACACCAATGCTTTGTAGTCGCCTTGTTCATTGGCGAAGGTTTTACTTACAGGAATCGATAGTGAAAGGGGAACGACACCTGAAAGTGCTGTGCCAGACGCTCGTTTTAAAAAACTTCTACGTGTAATCGACATACTTTTACTCCTGAACCATAAAGTCGGGTGAAATGAATGCAATGAATAGCATTTTTGGAACGGCGTAATATTGGTTGTTATGGGAGACAAACATTTCCCGAATCCTATCGATCACTTCTGGGGAACCTTGTCCGTTAAGTACCAGCAGGTTCACTCTTTCCACTATGCTTTCGGTGTCACCGGCCCTTGCCATATCCTCGAGTTCCGTTGGCGCGATATAGAGCTCTTTCTTATTACTGCTATTGCCTCGGTTTTGACCGTAGTCTTTAAGAGCACGATAAATAATGTTGCCCATATTGATGGTTTGGCTCCAGTCAATGATGGCTAACTCTGGAGCGGTAAGGCCTAATTCCGCTAATTGTCCTTGAGGTGAATGCGAGGGTTGATAGAAGTTGAAGACGGAATTTGAACCAAGAGGGTATTGATTGAACGTCTCTTTGTAGTTCATCGGATCATAAACGATATCGTTGTTATTGCCCGGGTACGCATTCATGGCTCGATAGAGGTAAGTCATGCCTAGGATAGGCTCCCGTACTTTGGCCATATTAAGGTTGTTGGGTTCAAGTAACTCTGGTGCGGAATAGATTGCGATAATGACTTCACCGAGGTTTCCACCACTCTGGATAAACGTATTGGCCACACGGCTGACATACGCCGGTGTTGGATTGGAAGTGGTGAGTCGCTTAATGAGCATGGTTGATAAGAAGGGGGCGATGTTGGGGTGGTCGAGTAGTTGTGAAAGGAACTGGTCTAAGTCCTGTATTGCGGTTTGCCCTGGTGGGTAGTAGTGCCCCAGCACCCATTTTTCTTCGCTATCATGGTGTGCCTCGGTGTCTGACATCGGCACCAGCGTATTATTATCCGTGATATCCCAACCGGTGAAAATCCGAGAAACGGCTTCAATATCGCTGTCGGTATAGGTCTCGATAGGCTTACCTTGAGGATCGGTTTTTAGGCTGCCATCGTTATTGAGTTCGTATAAGCCAATCGTGAACAACTGCATGATTTCACGAGCGTAGTTTTGGTCTGGATCTTGGCCAGTAATGCTTTTCGGCTTATTTGCATTAAAGGTGAGGTATTGCCCCATGACGGGGGAAAGCGTGATGTTTTTCAAGAGTTCTTTACATGACCCGAAGGCACCGTCTACTAATAAATCGTAGTAATTGGAGAGTGCCAATGGATCCGTCGCGAGGTTGGCATCCTTTTCGCTCACGACAAAGATCTGACTTAGAGCAAACGCGACACGCTGACGAAGTTGGGCTTCATCCCATAAGGCAATGTCAAACCATGCGCCGACACGGCAATCTTGAGTCGGGGTATTTAACCCTCGAGAGTCGGTTTGATAGTGAGTTCGCTCTAAGTGGTGCATGTAAGGTACAGCGATTTGTTGTTCTAGCCACGTTTTCCTGTCGTCGATGAGCTTGAACGCTTCAAGAGCGTCTTGCTGTACACCCATGGTCGCCAAATCTAGAAACCGAGACGCCTGCTGGTGGGTTAAATTTTCCATATTATTCTCCCTAGCCTGGAAAGGTGTCTGCCTTTTGTGTGTTTAGGTTCATATAGGTCAGACAGTTCTAACTATTAGGGGGTAGGGACAGTAATGCCATGAAAAATTGAGTGGAATTTCGAGGGTGTGAGACTGAGGGAAGAACCTTTGTTGAGCTTTGTTAGAAAAACTGGTTTACCAGTTAAACGGATCACAGCAGCCAGTAAATACATGGTATGTATTGATAGTGTTTACTTATGGCTTAAATGAAATTTGGGTTCAATAGTTAGGTGTTTCGCCGGGGTAAGAAAAAGCCTGACGCAATGCACCAGGCTTAGAAGAGGAGTTTTTACTTTGCGCTGCTTGGGCTTAGTGACTTAGATTTACGATTGTTGGTTATACCATCGAAAGTAAACACGACTAACGCCCCCCAGATGAAGGCAAACGTGATAGCCTTATCTGAAGTAAAGGCTTCGCCGTAAATCAGCACCGCCAGTAAGAACATCAAACTAGGGCCGATATACTGGAAGAAACCTAATGTTGAGAGCTTTAAGCGAGTGGCTGCTCCGGTAAAACACAACAGTGGTAGAGTTGTGATTACCCCAGCGGCAACCAGTAGCAAGTTGAGCTGCATTGGGTTATTGGCAAAGCTTGATGTCGCACTGTCGGCAATAAATAACAAATAGACCATAGCAGCAGGCAGCATTACCAGAGTCTCAATAAACAACCCGGTTTGTGCTTCTAGCCCCACTTTCTTGCGCAGTAATCCATAAAAACCAAAACTAAACGCTAAGCCAATCGCCACAATGGGTACCGAACCAAATGCGATGAGTTGAACCAGTACACCAACAGCCGCAAGCCCTACCGCAAACCACTGCAGTTTTCTTAACCGTTCTCCAAGGAATAGCATACCAAGCAACACGTTAATTAAAGGGTTGATGTAATACCCTAAACTGGCATCGAGCATGTGATTGGCGTTGACGGCCCAGATGAAAATAAGCCAATTTGCTCCCACAAGCAGTGAGGTGGAAACCAAGTACGTCATTTTTTTCTTGGACGTCAGGGTGTCGCGGACGTTACGCCAGCTGCGACCAATATGCAGTAAAAATGCTAATAGGAAGAAAGACCACACCACTCGATGGCTGAGAATTTCGAGTGGAGAAACTTCCGATAACGATTTGAAATATATAGGGGCGATACCCCACATGGTGTACGCGCCAATTGCAAGCAAGATTCCTTGGCGAGTCCGTTGTTGTTCTTCAGGTGTCATGCAACTTTCTCTAGCACTGGGTGCTTATTAATAAGTTTTATAAGAGAGTTGCTCAGTATAGGAGCGTTAAGCCTTTTCACCTAACAATTTGCGGTTTAATTCGCCATCATTCCCCTCTACAATGTGTCGCCTTGCTTACGACTAAGCTCGCTAAATTTATACCTCGACTAGGATCCATAATGACCGCCACTTTGATTGCTGAGCAAACACCAACTCCCGCGAATGATGCGCAAACCATCTTAGAAGATGTGTTCGGTTATCAAAGCTTTCGCGATGGTCAGCAAGAAGTGATCGACTACGCCGTACAGGGCAAAGACAGTTTAGTGATCATGCCGACAGGGGGAGGCAAATCCCTTTGTTATCAAATCCCAGCTTTGGTGCGAGAAGGGCTAACTTTAGTGATCTCTCCGCTGATTTCTCTGATGAAAGACCAAGTCGATCAGCTCAAAGCCAATGGGGTGTCGGCAGAGTGCATCAACTCTTCCATGCCAAGAGAAGAGCTGATTTCGGTATTTAACCGAATGAACTCAGGGCAGTTGAAAATGGTATACGTTTCTCCAGAACGTGTATTAATGCGAGATTTCATTGAACGCTTACAAGGCTTACCGCTCTCGATGATTGCTGTCGATGAAGCGCATTGTATTTCTCAGTGGGGGCATGACTTCCGCCCAGAGTACGCTTCACTAGGACAGTTAAAACAATTCTTCCCGCACGTGCCGTATATGGCTCTGACGGCCACCGCCGATGATGCGACTCGCAAAGATATTATGCAGCGATTACAGCTAGTGGAGCCGCATACTTATCTAGGAAGCTTTGATCGTCCTAACATTCGTTACAACCTCGTCGAGAAGCATAAACCGGTTTCACAAGTCGTCCGTTATCTGGAAACTCAAAAAGGTAACTGCGGCATTATTTACTGTGGTAGCCGCAAGAAAGTGGAAATGGTAACGGAAAAACTGTGTAACAACGGTATTCGAGCCGCAGGCTATCATGCCGGTATGGACACGGATGAACGCGCTTATGTTCAAGATGCTTTCCAGCGTGACGATATCCAAATTGTTGTAGCGACAGTCGCCTTTGGTATGGGGATCAACAAACCCAACGTACGCTTTGTGGTGCACTTTGATATTCCAAGAAACATCGAGTCCTATTATCAAGAAACGGGCAGAGCAGGGCGTGATGGACTGCCAGCGGAAGCGATGATGTTGTTTGACCCGGCGGACATGGGTTGGCTTCGACGTATGCTTGATGAAAAAGAAGAAGGCCCGCAAAAGCAAGTTGAGATGCATAAACTCAATGCCATGAGTGCTTTTGCTGAAGCGCAAACTTGCCGCCGACAAGTACTGCTCAATTATTTCGGAGAATACCGAGACAAGCCTTGTGGTAACTGTGATATCTGCTTAGATCCACCCAAGCATTTTGATGCGACGGAAGAAGCTCAAAAGGCGCTGTCTTGTGTGTACCGAGTGAACCAATCTTTCGGTATGGGGTATGTAGTGGAAGTGATGCGTGGTATGCAGAACATTCGCGTGCGCGACAATGGTCACGATAAACTGTCAACTTACGGTATTGGTCGCGACCATAGCCATGACTACTGGATCAGTATTTTTCGTCAGCTTATCCATAAAGGCTTATTGTTTCAAAACATCACTCGTAACTCGACACTGCAGCTAACCGAAGAGGCACGCCCTTTATTGCGTGGGGAAATGTCTTTAGAGTTGGCAGTACCTCGTTTAGACACCGCAGCACGCAGTGCCAAGGCGGATAAATTAACGAGTAAGAATTACGATAAGAAGCTTTTTGCTAAGTTACGTAAGCTGCGTAAATCGATTGCCGATGAAGATGGCTTACCGCCATACGTGGTATTCAGTGACGCAACCTTGATCGACATGGCTGAAATATTGCCGACGTCTTATGGTGAGATGTTAGCGGTCAACGGTGTTGGTCAGCGCAAATTAGATAAATACGCCGATCCGTTTTTGGATCTCATTCAAGAGCACATCACTAACCACGGTTAAACATTTTCGAATCATAAAAGGCTAACTTAATGACGACACAGACAGAATTTGGTTTACGCGATTACTTAGCAGAAGAAGGGCGCTTGTTGATCAGGTCTCCAAGCTTTGACTTCGATTCATATGAGGTGCTTGGTGATAAGTTGGTGTCTTTGTTATCGGCATCGGTAGTCGAAAAGCAATGGGATGCCGATATGCATTCATGGCTTATCGACTTTGAAGGTTGCCGGATGTTTTTGAAATCTGAACATTACAGTGAGTCGATTTGGTTCGAGTCACTGAATGTGGATGAAAGCAAAGAAGAGTTCGACTATCTAGCGCAGTTATTCCAGCGTGGGTTTTAACGTTCACTGAGATTATTTTTCAGAAAAACGATTGCGCGAGTTCCACTCGTTGCAGCTAAAATTGATTAATGTATAATCGCTCGCCGCTCAAGTGAGCGATTTTATTTTATACGTAGTTTTTCACATTATTGGTAAGAGCATTGTTCATTGTATTGAGCAATTGACTCGATTTGGGTTCCCTCACCCCCAAACCAAACTAAAAAGGTACAGCATGAGTAACTTTACCCCTGCGCAACAGCGCAAAGCCCTAGCACTTTTAGTTTTGTTCCATTTAATCATCATTGCGTCGAGCAATTATTTGGTTCAACTTCCTTTTACCATCTTTGGTATGCACACCACTTGGGGTGCGTTCACGTTCCCATTTATCTTCTTAGCAACGGATTTGACTGTGCGTATCTTTGGCGCAAAGTTAGCTCGTAAGATTATTTTCTTAGTGATGTTACCGGCACTAGCCGTATCGTACTTGCTTTCAGTGGTGTTTTTCGAAGGTCAATTTCAAGGCTTTAGTCAGCTAAGTGAATTTAACCTATTTGTTGCCCGTATTTCTGCTGCGAGCTTCATGGCTTATCTACTCGGTCAGATCTTAGATGTGCATGTCTTTAACCGTTTACGCCAGTTAAAACAGTGGTGGGTAGCCCCAACGTGTTCAACGCTGTTTGGTAATGCGCTGGATACCATCGCTTTCTTCGCGATTGCGTTCTATCAAAGCTCAGATCCATTCATGGCGGAGCACTGGACGGAAATTGCTTTAGTTGATTACGGATTTAAATTGGTGATTAGCTTAGGCTTATTTGTTCCAATGTATGGTGTGCTTCTTAATTACATTGTGAAAAAGCTAACCGCAGTTAACCCTGACTTTAAAGCGACCGGAGTGAGAGCCTAGTTTGTATCGTCAGGCGTGAATGAAGCTATAAAGAAAAAGCCCTAGTTAGATAACTAGGGCTTTTTTAATGCTTGGAAGACTGAAGGCTTATCGACTTTCGATAGAAAGCGGCCAACCAATATCAGTCTGGCGGTTTGCTTCAATTTCCAGCTCTGCTGCCGTTAGCGGGTTCGACGCTAACCATTGCTGAGCGATGGTTAGCGTGAGTTTGTCACCTTCGGCGCTGAGTGTTACTTGTGGCTCTAAATCAGGATTACGACGATGGCTCAGTAATATCGCCAAACGCAATAAACGCAAAATACGTTTACTGCTGGTGCCTGACACGGCATGTTGCTCAGGTAGTGAAGTGAGTTGCTCTCGGTAACGACGAGCAAGTTCACCCAAATAGTGTTTCTGAGCGCGAGTAAAACCCGGTAAGTCTAAGTGCTGTAGTAAGTACGCACTATGCTCTCCACCTTTTTTAAAGTCGATGGTTAAGCCTATCTCGTGGAGCTTAGCAGCCGTTTCCAATAAGACATTAGCTTGCGGTTCTGCAATCCATTCGTCTGCCCCGACTTGTTCAAAGAGGTGAAGCGCTAATTGTGCAGCTTGTTCACCGTAGGCAGCATCCATTTGGTAGCGAGACTGCACACTCGCAATCGTGCGGGCACGAATGTCGTCTTGGCGAAGTTCATCCACCATTTCGTAAGCGAGACCTTCACGCAGTGCACCGCCAGCGAGCGTCATTGAATCAATTTCAAGTAATTCAAAAATCGCTATTAGGATCGACAGGCCACTTGGGAACACTAAGGCTCTTTCTAGTGTTAAGCCGTCGATATCAAGTTCTTCTAAACGTTCTGCGAGCATGGCTTGCTTTTGCAGACGTTTGAGTTTGGCATGAGTAATAACTTCATCCATGCCTTGTGCAAGCATGATTTCTTGTAGGGCTTGCACAGTACCACTTGCCCCAACACAAACATCCCAACCGAGTTGAGTGTAATTGTCTAGGATCGGCGTTAAGGTCGCTTTTGCCGCTTCAATAGCGTTATCAAAGTTACTGGCGTTTAACTGGCGATCTTTAAAGTGGCGCTCTAGCCAAGTCACGCAGCCCATTTTTAAACTGGTTAAGGCTTTGGCTTCAAACCCTTCACCAATGATCATTTCGGTACTGGCACCGCCAATATCAACAACTAAACGGCGGCCACTGCCACCTGATGTGTGCGCTACACCTTTATAGATTGTCGCGGCTTCTTCTTCGCCGGAAATTACATTGATGTCGTAACCAAGGATTTGGTTGGCTTTATCGAGAAAAGTATCCACATTGGTTGCAGTACGTAGGGTCGCTGTACCGACAATGCGGATATTTTCTTTCGGAATATCTTGTAGTCGTTCTGCAAATAGACTCAAACAGTCCCAACCGCGTTGCATCGCTTCTAGACTAAGTGCGTTGTCTTCATCTAAGCCTGCGGCTAAGCGAACTTTGCGCTTAATCTTGGCCATGGTTTGTACGCTACCATCGATATGACGCACAACGAGCATATGGAAACTGTTCGACCCGAGGTCGATGGCGGCGTAAAGCGGAGATGACACTGTTTGACTCATAGACGACTAAGCTTCCTTGTTATGACGCGGCTGACGAGGGCGACGGTTTTGATGCGGTTTACGGTTTCCATTACGCGAGCCACCATTGTTTGAGCGACGCTGTTGTGGATTGCGTGAACGCATGCGTAGTGGTGCTGGTAAATCTTCAATTAGTGCTGAAGAGTCGTAATCCGATACTGGAATTGCGTGCTCAATGTACTCTTCGATAGGTGGAAGGTTAATCGCGTAATCTTCACATGCGAAGCTAATTGAGTGACCACTTGCGCCAGCACGACCAGTACGGCCGATACGGTGAACGTAATCTTCACAGTCATCTGGTAGGTCGAAGTTGAATACGTGCGTTACTTGAGGGATGTGTAGGCCACGCGCTGCAACGTCGGTTGCAACTAGCAGGTCAACATCACCTTTGGTGAATTGCTCAAGAATCTTTTCACGTTTCTTTTGTGGTACATCGCCTGTTAAGAGACCTACACGGTGTCCATCAGCTGCGAGGTGACCCCAAACTGATTCACATTTGTGCTTAGTGTTCGCAAAAATAATCGCACGATCTGGCCATTCTTCTTCAATCAAGGTTTGTAGAAGTGACATCTTATGTTCGTTCGATGGGTAGAACAGCTCTTCTTGGATGCGGTGGCCTGTTTTTACTTCTGGCTCAACCACAACATGCTCTGGGTTGTGCATGTGCTCGAATGCTAATTCTTGAACACGGTAAGACAAAGTCGCAGAGAACAGCATGTTCAGGCGATCTTGTGGCTCAGGCATACGACGGAATAGGAAGCGAATGTCTTTAATGAAGCCAAGATCGAACATGCGATCCGCTTCATCAAGCACAACAGCTTGAATGTGGTTAAGGTTAAATACCTTTTGTTTGTAAAAATCGATGATGCGACCAGTAGTACCGATTAGAACATCAACGCCTTCTTCTAACTTACCTAATTGCTTATCGTAGCTTTCACCGCCGTAAGCCAATGCTGCTTTGATACCAGTGCTTGCGACTAGAGATTCAGCATCGTTATAGATCTGAATCGCCAGTTCGCGAGTCGGTGCCATAATAATCGCACGTGGCTGATTAGGCTTACGACCTTCATGAGCAGGTGTTTTTAGTAAGTGGTTAAAAGTAGCAGTAAGAAACGCTAAGGTTTTACCAGTACCCGTTTGGGCCTGGCCTGCAATGTCTTGGCCGGTGAGCAGGACCGGCAACGCCAAGGCTTGGATCGGGGTACAATATTCGAACCCTTTTTTCTCCAATCCTTCAATGACTTGGGTGTTTAAATCCAAATCGGCGAACTTTTGCTCTGTGATATGCGTCTTTTTCATTGCTATAGAATATCAGCTTAAGCTTGCAATACGAAAGTAAATACATTCCAATAGGGCATCTATTTACTGGTTATCATCCAACCAGTTCAGAAAAAACACATTGGAGTGGAAGATGAGTGATAAGATTTTGCAGCTAACTGATGACGGTTTTGATAACGATGTAATCAATGCTGCAGGCCCAGTTCTTGTTGATTTTTGGGCAGAATGGTGTGGACCATGTAAGATGATCGCGCCGATTCTTGATGAAATCGCAGACGAGTACGAAGGCAAACTCACTATCGGTAAACTGAATATCGACCAAAACGCAGGTACTCCACCAAAGTTTGGTATTCGCGGTATTCCAACATTGCTTCTATTTAAAGATGGTGGTGTGGCAGCAACTAAAGTTGGTGCATTATCAAAAACTCAATTGAAAGAGTTTTTGGATGCAAACCTATAATTAGGTGAGCAATTGAAAAAAGAAACCGTGCAGTTAACAAATGCGCGGTTTTGTTTTTTTCAAACCCTAGACTAGGCTAATAATTAGTGCTAATTTATCGCACGTTAATTGAACAAATTTCTCTTCTTGGTCGATCCTGTGACCAAATCCTTCTTAACTTAAGAAAACAGATCCTATTTTGACTAAACAAACTTCCACCACTATGAATCTTACTGAACTGAAGAACAGACCTGTGTCTGAGCTTGTTAAACTTAGCGAAAGCTTAGGTCTTGAAAATCAAGCTCGCCTAAGAAAACAAGACATTATCTTCTCCATCCTTAAAGCGCATGCAAAAAGTGGTGAAGACATCTTTGGTGATGGTGTTCTAGAAATTCTTCAAGACGGTTTTGGTTTCCTACGTAGCGCCGACAGTTCATACCTGGCTGGCCCAGATGATATCTACGTATCTCCAAGCCAAATTCGTCGTTTTAACCTTCGCACTGGTGACTCGATTGGCGGTAAAATCCGTCCACCTAAAGATGGCGAACGTTACTTTGCACTGCTTAAAGTAAACACGGTTAACTACGACAAGCCAGACAACGCTCGTAACAAGATCCTTTTCGAAAACCTTACTCCTCTTCATGCCAACGAACGTATGGTGATGGAAGCGGGTAATGGTGCGACTGAAGATATTACGGCCCGTATTCTTGACCTTGCATCTCCAATTGGTAAAGGTCAGCGTGGTCTGATTGTTGCTCCGCCTAAAGCGGGTAAGACAATGCTTCTGCAAAACATTGCTCAAAGCATTGCTCGTAACCATCCTGAGTGTGAACTAATGGTTCTACTTATCGATGAGCGTCCAGAAGAAGTAACAGAAATGCAGCGCCTAGTGAAAGGCGAAGTAGTTGCTTCAACATTCGATGAGCCAGCATCTCGCCACGTACAAGTTGCAGAAATGGTTATCGAGAAAGCGAAACGCCTTGTTGAACACAAGAAAGACGTGGTTATCCTGCTGGATTCTATTACTCGTCTAGCTCGTGCTTACAACACTGTGATTCCTTCATCAGGTAAAGTTCTTACTGGCGGTGTTGACGCGAATGCTCTACATCGTCCAAAGCGTTTCTTCGGTGCGGCACGTAACGTAGAAGAAGGCGGTAGCTTAACGATCATCGCAACAGCACTGGTTGATACTGGTTCTAAGATGGATGAAGTTATCTACGAAGAATTCAAAGGTACAGGTAACATGGAACTGCACCTTAACCGTAAGATTGCTGAAAAGCGCGTATTCCCAGCGATTGATTTCAACCGCTCTGGTACTCGTCGTGAAGAGCTTCTTACGAAGAACGATGAACTACAGAAGATGTGGATTCTGCGTAAGATTGTTCACCCAATGGGCGAAATCGACGCAATGGAATTCCTTATCGATAAGCTAGCAATGACCAAGACCAATGACGAATTCTTCGATGCAATGCGTCGTCAGTAATTCATATTGATGTGACAGTTTTCGAAACGCCACCTTTGGGTGGCGTTTTTATTTGCATTTTAGGCAGCCAACTAGCAGAATAAATAAAAATGTTATCGGGAAGTTAAAATGCAACAAGGAATGTTGTCGTCATTACTCCTGTCTACGTCATTACTTTTCACCTCAGTACCTGTGAGTGCAACAGAAATGACCGTTAATACGGTAGAGCAATGGCTTGCTAATGAACAGGTTCAGATGAAAACCTCTGAATTTCTTCAATTCGTTATTCAAGATGAAGTTGACTCTCTTCGTTTCGCTCTTCAGCGCTTGGCATTTCCTCAGCAGGAAGTGGCGCGTTATCAACTCCTTTCCACGCTCGAGCAACAGAACATAGCATTAACGCCCAAAATGGCGATTTTTGTTGAACAACAATTAGCCCTCACGCCTACGTATCAGGTGCTCGAAAGAGGGGATGGCTATGAGTTCACCGTCCCTGCCTTTAATTATCAAGCCATCGCTAGCCGCTTAATGAAGCAATGGCACCAGGACCAAACCATTCTTGCGTTTGTGTTGAATGCCGAAAAACACGAACTAGAGCTAGAAAAGTGGTTATCTGGACCTGAGCATCAAGTCCAAACCCGAGAGGCTTTGCTGATCAGAGAGCTTGATAGCTTGTCACCAGAAGCGGTGAGCTATCTATCAGGCCAATTGACTCAGAATAAGGTTGTGAGTTGGCTTCCTTCTAATCAAGTTATGGTTCGCTTAGCTCAGGTCAGTGAAGACCCCGCGGTTTATCAAATGCTTTGGAGAATGCGTGCCGATTTTCATAGCCAGCAAGAACTGGAACGGTTAGCGAAATCAGCGACGGACTTTTCATTGGAGCAAGTGATGGCCGCTACCAAGAATCCGAGTTTGAAAGAAGAGGCCATAACATTGCTGACGAAAGCGAATCCGCTATCTGAAGAGGTAAAAACCTTCTTAGTCTCACGTATGGCTTTAGCTGACGAAGCGCCATTGGTAGCGAGGGAGTTGGCAAAGCAAGGTCATGGTCGTTGGCTGCAAGATTTAGTCAACGATAACCCTCAAGTGAAAGGTAGTCTGATTCAACAAGTACTGCCTTAGCGAAAGTGCCCCAGAATAACCTTATTAAAAAGGGGGACCGAATGGTTCCCCTTTTTGGTATACTGCCTGCAGTTTAACCAGTCATTTAGTAGGCCTATGAGTTTTAAGGATTTACGCGACTTCATTGACCATTTAGAAAGCATTGGTCAGTTGAAACGCATTACTCACCCAATTGACCCTCACTATGAAATGACCGAGATCAGTGATCGCACTCTTCGTGCTGGTGGTCCGGCATTGCTATTTGAAAAACCAATTGGTTATGACGTTCCGGTATTAACCAACTTATTTGGTACGCCAGGTCGTGTTGCTATCGGTATGGGACGTAACGAAGTGAAAGAGCTTCGTGAAGTTGGCAAATTGCTCGCTTATCTTAAAGAGCCTGAACCGCCGAAAGGTTTCAAAGACGCGATTGATAAGATCCCGGTATTTAAGCAAGTATTGAATATGCCGGCCAAAAGACTGCGTAAGGCCGCTTGTCAGCAGGTGGTTTGGCAAGGTGATGACGTTGACCTAGATAAGATACCTGTCATGAGTTGTTGGGCCGACGATGTTGCCCCGCTATTGACTTGGGGTTTAACAGTGACTCGTGGTCCTAATAAGAAACGCCAAAACTTAGGTATCTACCGCCAGCAAAAGATTGGTAAGAACAAAATCATCATGCGCTGGTTGGCCCACCGTGGTGGCGCGTTAGATCTTAGAGAGTGGATGGAAACAAATCCTGGCAAACCATTCCCAGTTTCAGTCGCCTTTGGTGCGGACCCCGCGACCATTCTTGGCGCCGTAACACCTGTCCCTGATACTTTGTCGGAATACGCTTTTGCCGGATTGCTACGAGGCAGCAAAACCGAAGTAGTAAAGTCGGTCAGTAATGATTTAGAAGTGCCAGCAAGCGCAGAGATCGTTATGGAAGGTTACATTGACCCTAATGAATTTGCTGATGAAGGCCCTTATGGTGACCACACTGGTTATTACAATGAGAAAGAGAAACATCATGTTTTTACTATTACTCATGTAACCATGCGAGAGAACCCGATTTACCACAGTACGTACACTGGTCGTCCACCGGATGAGCCTGCTGTATTAGGCGTGGCCCTAAATGAAGTCTTTGTGCCGATTTTGCAAAAGCAATTTCCTGAGATTGAAGATTTCTATTTGCCGCCGGAAGGGTGTTCTTATCGAATGGCCGTCGTGACGATGAAGAAGCAATATCCTGGGCACGCGAAGCGCGTAATGATGGGAGTTTGGTCTTTCCTTCGTCAATTTATGTACACCAAGTTTGTTGTAGTGTGTGACGAAGAAGTCAATGCTCGTGACTGGGCGTCGGTAACAAAAGCCATGTCGCGTAATATGGATCCTAAGCGCGATACAGTGTTGATTGAAAATACCCCTATAGATTCTCTAGATTTTGCGTCACCCGTTGTAGGGCTGGGGTCAAAAATGGGGCTGGATGTGACGACTAAGTGGGACGCTGAATTAGTGCTTAGCTCGACTAAAGCGGTTCCTGTAAAGGCTCATGCGGAGTGCTTGATGATTGTGGAGGAGCTAAAACAGCAGTTCGCAGAAATTATCGACGTACATTTGCAAAATGAATCAGCTGAAATGGTGGTGGTGACCATACGTAAATCATACTCAGGACAAGCCAAAGTGCTGATGGAAGGGATATGGTCGCGCTTCGCCGAGAATAAATTCGTGATAATTTGCGATGAAGATGTCAGTTCGCAAGATTGGAATGACATTATTTGGGCTGTGACCACTAGGATGGATCCGTCTAGAGATACGCTTTTTGTTTCGCACCAATCTGAACCTTCAAGAATGGGGCTAGATGCGACGAATAAAATAGAAGGGGAATGCTCAAGAGAATGGGGCATTCCTATCAAAAAAGATCCAAAAGTTGTCGATAAAATTGACAGTATCTGGGATGAGCTAGGAATTTTATGAGCTACCAAGTAGTCTTGTATCCAGCAAACATCACTTTTGAAATAAAAGCCGGCCAGACAGTGTTGGAAGCTGCACTCAACAGCAACATTAACTTCCCACACCGGTGCCAAGTTGGCGCATGTGCGATGTGCATGTGCAAGAAATTAGAAGGTAGTGTGAATTATCACTTGGAACCTATGCTTACAGAGAAAGAGCAAGACCAAGGTTGGATATTTCCATGCCAAGCATTTGCAGAAAGTAATTTAGTCCTAACGCTTGATGAATAGTCAGTGGTTAGAGAGAGGAAGAAAATGACTATTAAATGTAAAGTTAAGTCGATTGAAGCATTGGCTTGTAATACTTATCAAATCTTGCTTCATCCGGAAAGCCCTGTGGCATTTAAAGCAGGTCAGTACTTAATGGTTGAAATGGGCGAAAAAGACAAGCGCCCTTTTTCTATTGCAAGTAGCCCTTGCCGTCATGAAGGTGAGTTAGAACTACATATTGGTGCCGCTGAACATAACGCTTATGCTCATGAAGTTGTAGAAGCGATGAAAAAAGCGTTAGCCGAAGATGGCGAAATTGATATTGATGCTCCTCACGGTGATGCATGGATTAAGGAAGATAGTGAGCACCCAATCTTACTCATTGCAGGTGGTACTGGTTTTAGTTACGTCCGTTCAATTTTAGATCATTGCATCGCTCAAAATAAAACAAACCCTATCTACTTATACTGGGGTGCGAAGGATGAACGTCAACTTTATGCGAAATCCGAATTGGATGAGATTGCAGCGAAGTACTCAAATGTCACTTTTGTACCAGTGGTAGAAGAAGCACCAGCGGAGTGGCGTGGTGAAGTTGGTAATGTGCTTCAAGCCGTAACTGGAAACTTCGACTCATTAGCAGATTATGATATTTACATTGCTGGTCGTTTTGAAATGGCCGGTGCTGCTAGAGAATTGTTTACACAGAATAAACAGGCAAAAAGCGACCAAATGTACGCTGATGCGTATGCATTTATTTAAAATGTAATCGTCATCCTAAGATAAAAAAGAGCGCGAAAGCGCTCTTTTTGTATTTTTGGTTAACAAGTAAGCGAACAAGCGTTGTTTATGAAGTTTTTCATAAAAAGGGGTTGCCAACATCTGCTTCATCTCTATAATGCCGCCTCACTGACACGGCAGAGCCAATAAGGCTTCATCGTGAAAGTCAGTCGATGGATTCTTGAGTAATTTAATTTTTTAAAAAGTGTTTGACACTGATAATTATCTCGCTAGAATGACCGTCCGCTTTGAGAAGAAAACTTCGAAAAGCACGCTCTTTAACAATTTAAACCTATCAATCTGTGTGGGCACTCGTTGATGATTATCAAAATTGATTCTTAGGAATCACTTTGGTTTCAA
>NZ_JBHZSF010000024.1:0-38509 GCF_043642225.1 Vibrio profundi
AGTGATTCCTAAGAATCAATTTTGATAATCATCAACGAGTGCCCACACAGATTGATAGGTTTAAATTGTTAAAGAGCTTTCACTTGGTAGCCTGTGCTTCCTTGTGAAGAGGCGGCCATTCTAGCGAGATAAATCAAAGTGTCAAACACTTTATTCAAATTAATTTTAACTTTTAAAAAGTAGAAGTTAATTTTCTTGCTAACCTAGTTACCTAACTAACATTCTTCGCTGAAGCCTTGTGGTGTCTGCCGTGTCAGTGAGGCGGCATTATAGAGAACTCGATCACATTGGCAAGGTTTATTTCAATAAAAATGCAAAAATACGCACTAAAAGCCGAAAATACGTACAAAGCCATATTTTTATACATTTAGCCCCAACCACTCTACAAGTTATCCACAGAGTTATTAAATCGCGTTGCATTTTTACTCTCTACAAACGAAAAAAGCTGCATAAGCAGCTTTTCTAGGTAGATCATTATATGAGGTTAGATTCCCGAACCAAATTGCTCAGTATCGTCATCTTCATGTAAGCCACATTCTCTTTTCAATCCAAAGAAACGAGTTTCTTCTTCATTCATTCCAGGTTCCCATTTTTTCGTCGTATGGGTATCACCTACAGAGAGATAACCTTCTTCCCACAAAGGGTGATAAGTCAGGCCGTGCTCCTCTAAGTAATAATGTACATCCTTATTTGTCCAATCAACGATTGGCAAAAATTTGAATACACCATTTTGAATAGAGAGTATCGGTAATCCAGAACGCGACTTAGATTGCTCTCGACGTAAACCAGAGAACCAAGTTCCTGCTTCTAATTCGTCTAAGGCACGCCTCATCGGTTCAACTTTATTTATCTTATTGTACTTTTCAATACCTTCGATTCCTTGCTCCCATAATTTACCGTAGCGCGCTTCTTGCCAACTAGGGCTCTCATGAGAACGGAATACCTTAAGGTTAAGAGTCAGCTTTTCACTTAACTCATCAATAAAGCGGTAAGTTTCAGGGAACAAGTATCCAGTATCCGTTAGTATGACGGGAATGTCGGGTTGTTCCTGTGTCACTAAATGCAACATTAGCGCAGCTTGGACACCAAAACTTGAAGAAACAACATGCGTGCCTTCCAAGTTTTCTAAAGCCCACTGAATTCGTTGTTGTGCCGTTAGCTGTTCTAACTCCACATTGATTTCTGCAAGACGGAGACTTTGCACCGTCTTAGTTAATGTGAGCAGCTCTGCTAACTGTGGCTTTGACGCAACAGTATTAAGCATGCAAATCCCTCTTAGAAATTATAACTTCTTGAACGATGCCAGCTCGAATAGTGAAATCTCCAAATCCTTCACCATCTTCACGTTCATTTGCCCAACGTCCAACAAGTTCATCAATTTCTTCTAAGATTTGCTTATCGGTGATGTTCTCTTTGTACATTTTAGGGATACGTGTTCCTGCACGGTTACCTCCTAAGTGTAGGTTGTAACGCCCAGGTGCTTTTCCGACTAAACCAAGCTCAGCAAGCATCGCGCGACCACAGCCATTTGGGCAACCTGTTATACGTAAAATGATATTGTCTTCTTTTGGAAGATCATGCTTAGCAAGAATACCTTCAACATCAGTCACAAACTCTGGAAGAAAACGTTCCGCTTCTGCCATTGCTAATGGACAAGTTGGGAAAGCCACACAGGCCATTGAATTTTTACGCTGTTCACTTACCGCGTCATCCATCAAACCATATTCACGAGCAAGCTTCTCAATTTTAGCTTTCTGGCTTTTAGGCACACCCGCCACTATTAAGTTTTGGTTTGCTGTCATGCGGAAGTCGCCTTTATGGATCTTCGCAATTTCAGCCACACCGGTCTTCAACGCTTTGCCTGGGAAATCAAGTAGACGACCATTTTCAATGAAGAGCGCCAAGTGGTGCTTGCCATCGATACCTTCGGCCCAACCAATTCGGTCACCACGACCAGTAAATTCGTAAGGACGACTTTCAGTAAACTCAACACCAGCACGTTTCTCTACTTCAGCTCGGAAAACATCAATACCAACACGGTCTAGTGTGTATTTAGTTTTGGCATTCTTACGATTGGAACGGTTACCCCAATCACGCTGAGTAGTAACCACCGCGGCGGCAACATCTAACGTTTTATCCAATGGTACAAAACCAAAGTCGTCGGCTTTACGAGCATAAGTAGAGGTATCGCCATGAGTCATCGCCAGGCCGCCACCGACTAATACGTTAAAGCCCACCAGCTTTCCATTTTCTGCAATCGCAACAAAGTTAAGGTCGTTAGCATGAACATCTACATCATTTTGCGGTGGAATCACAACGGTTGTCTTGAACTTACGAGGTAGGTAGTTGCTACCTAGAATTGGTTCTTCATCTGTTGTTTCTAGCTTTTCACCGTCTAACCAGATTTCAGCGTAGGCACGAGTTTTCGGTAGCAAGTGTTCACTGATTTTTTTCGCCCACTCATACGCTTCTTGGTGAAGTTCAGATTCAACCGGGTTAGTCGTACATAGAACATTTCTGTTTACGTCACCTGCCGTCGCAATTGAATCAATGCCAATGCTATTCAACGTTTGGTGCATCAGCTTAATATTTGGCTTTAATACACCGTGAAATTGGAAAGTTTGACGCGTCGTTAAACGAATACTTCCATAAGAAGTATGCTCATCAGCAAACTTATCTATCGCTAACCATTGCTTAGGCGTGATAATGCCACCAGGCATACGTGCACGAAGCATTACATTATGAAGTGGTTCTAACTTCTGCTTTGCGCGTTCATTACGAATGTCACGATCATCTTGCTGGTACATGCCATGAAAACGAATTA
This sequence comes from Vibrio profundi, assembly GCF_043642225.1. GTDB lineage: Bacteria > Pseudomonadota > Gammaproteobacteria > Enterobacterales > Vibrionaceae > Vibrio > Vibrio profundi_A. The sequence goes on from NZ_JBHZSF010000024.1 coordinate 2,825, forward strand.
GTTGGAAGTTGTCAGCCGTGAATCCGCCAGTAATACGATCTTGCAGATCAGCCTCAATGGTTCCACGTAGGTGGTTACTTTCACGCTTTAAACGTTCGTTATCCGCAAATGGTCCTAATACTTGACCTAATACTTCTTGTTTGCTCATTAGTACACATCCCTTTGGTAACGCTTCGCTTTGCGTAAATCATTAATATATTGTTCAGCTTGTTCACGCCCTAATTGGCCTTGATCTTGCGCAATTGTCACCAACGCATCATGAACATCTTTAGCCATTCTGGTTGCATCGCCACACACGTAGAGGTAGGCGCCATCTTGTAGCCATTGCCATACTTGCTCTGCCTGCTCCAGTAGACGATGCTGAACATACACTTTTTCATTTTGATCACGGCTAAATGCCACGTCTAAGCGAGTCAGAACGCCTGATTTCAGGTACTTCTGCCATTCAACTTGATATAAGAAATCTTGGGTAAATGTACGGTCACCAAACAATAACCAGTTTTTACCTTCGGCATCACGGTTCTCACGTTCTTGAACAAAGCTGCGGAACGGCGCAATACCAGTACCTGGGCCAATCATGATGATAGGAGTGTTATCGTCTTGTGGTAGTTTGAAGTTATTGTTGTTTTCAACGAATACTTTCACTTCACCACCTTCTTCAAGGCGTTGTGCTAAGAAGCTTGATGCCCCACCAAAGCGAGACTCTTCACCTTTTTGGTATTCAACCAAACCAACGGTTAAGTGAACTTCTTCATCCACTTCAGCTTGGCTAGAAGCAATCGAATATAAACGTGGAGTAAGCTTACGCAGCAAGCCAATTAACTCTTCAGTGGAAAGCTTGGTTTTCTTTTCTGCTAATACATCAACAACTTGAGTGTTCCCTGCGTAATCACGCAGTTTGTCTTTGTCCGCCACCAACTTTTCAAGTTTCTTACTACCTGAAAGCTCTGCAAACTTCGTCACGAGTTGAGGGTTTGACGCTGTGATTTCATACTTACTCACTAATGCGCTATGAATAGAAAGGCTTTCCCCGTCGACTTCAACGCTTTCAACACCTGACAATCCAACTTTAGCGAGAATTTCATTCGCCAGATCTGAGCTGTTTTCATACCACACACCAAGAGCATCGCCAGGTTGGTAAGTAATGCCTGAACCATCAAGATCGATCTCGATATGACGAACGTCTTTACCTGAATCACGCCCCGTGATCTTTTGGCTTGTTAGCAATGTAGCTGTGTATGGACTTTGTTTAGTGTACTGAGAGTGACCTGCAGCAGCCTGACCAACAGGAAGTTGGACAACTTCAGCTTCGTTACCTGCAGAGAGAGCTTCTTTCACTTGTTCCAGAGCTTTGACACGCCATTCAGAAGCCGGCGCTTCGTAGTCAACATCACAATCGATACGATCAATGAATGGCGTCGCACCTAGTTTTGCTAGGTAGCTATCAAAGTCTTTACCTGTCTGGCAGAAAAACTCGTAGCTCGAATCACCCAGGCCAATCACACCATATTGCAAGTTTGGCAACTTAGGCGCTTTTTTCGATTGTAAAAACTCGTGCAGTTCAATCGCATTATCTGGAGCTTCACCTTCACCATTTGTCGAAGCCACAAAGATAACGTGTGTTTCCTTAGCAAGGTTCTTACCTTTGTAGTCACTTGCATCAAATAGTTGAACCGCAATACCTGCAGCTTTAGCTTCCGCTTCAAGCGCTTCAGCAACGCCTTTCGCGTTACCAGTTTGAGATGCAAAGATAATAGAAAGTTTACCTGCTGGCTTTGCTGCTACTGCAGCTGCCGCGTGAGCAATGGGAGCAGCCGCGCCTACCGGTTGAGATTGGCTTAGCCCCCAGAAATAACCACTAACCCAAGCAAGTTGTTGTGGTGAAAGTTCTGAAACAGTTTGTTGAAGTTGACCTAATTGTTGGTCATTTAGTGGAGCAGCTATTCCAGGTAGACCCGCTGGAGCGGTATTTTCTGGTGCCACTTTCTTTTGTGAAGACATAGTCACGACATCCCTAATCATTGCGTGACGATAGATTAACCACTCCTTTTAATAACAAGAAAGAATAGATAAGTATGTTTTATAACTTTTTGGAAGTAAGAAAGAGTAGGTTACGTCTCGACACTACTTATTTTCGATACGTACTTGTTGAAAGCCCACCGCCATTGCCGATTTTGAGGCAAGGTCTAAATCGAGGTAGTGACACTCTTCACCATGCACATCGGTCAATAAAACAAAGCCTCCACGACGATGACGAAACTCTACAACCCACGAACCCTCTTGGGTTGAAGGCTCAATGATCGCCTCTACCAACATCTTCTCTCGATACAAATTTCTTAGCTCAGGGAGAGTCATGCTTCATTCCTTGAATCAGTATTAACGCAGATAAATTCCACTTGTTTTAATAAGAATGGTTCAAAGTGGCAAATGTGCTAACTAATTCCAGAACGATATAATTAATAGATATAAAAAAACGCCGCTTATAAATAAAGCGACGTTCTTAACAAGCTAGCCTTGTATTAGAAACGAACTTCAGCACCCGCAAACCAACCATCCACGAAGATGAACGGTTTACCGAGAGAGGAATCAAACATATCCGGGGCTTCTAAATCAATGACACGGTAGCCACCACGTAAAGCGATTTCCACGCCATCCACTGGTAATCGATACTGAGCACCTGCCATCAAATCTGTACTTTTAATGCCACTGCTGTCGCCAAACTCCATAGAACCAATGATATCAATACGCGTGTTTGGCACGTTGATCTCACCATAGCCATAGAAATTCCACGTCAGCTCATCGAACGTCGAGTTATTGTTTGAGTCTGCTGCATCAATGTATTTCGTATTGCCGTATTGGCTTAACGTAATACCCGCATCGAAGTGCAACAGTTCATGTTCTAACAAGTTGTAGTAAAACGTGTAGTCGTACTTATCAAATGCCATATAATTAGCATCTACCGTCGTATAACGAATACTTGCATTCGGAAGCATTGGGAACTGGTGTTCAAATGCAAAGTACATTGAAGGCGAGCTACTTTCGTCACGTCTCACTTCATTGACTTTAGTGCTACCCCACCACATATCCGCGCCAACTTTAGCAGAATAGAAAGATTCTGAATCCGCAGACATTGCTGTCGCTGAAAACATCATACCCATCAAAGCAATCAATGGTGTTTTACTCATTTGAGATAGCTCCCATTTAATATCTCGTGCTCAACACTTGGCACAACGGTAAAATTATAGGTTGAAAATTCTACCACACATATTAAATGCAAAAACGACAAACATGCGGTTCCTCTAAAAAACTTAACGAGGACAATGGACGTAATTCTTAAAGAACCAAATACCTAACGCTATCACTATAAGCCATGGTAATAACTTAAAGACGACACTCACCATTCCCAATAGAAACATAACAACTAACGCGACACCAGTTGCAGCGAATACAGTGAAAGCAGTAATGCCAGTCACCAATAGTATCGTGACAAATATTAAGACGAAGATTAGTTCAAACATATCTATTTCCTTTTTCTACTTTTACATGAGTCACTTATCTAATTGCAGCTTCCATACCAAGTTTTAAAAACTTTAAAAACCCTTAATTTTCAATAAAATAAAAGGCCACCCTATGTCAGAGTGGCCTTTCAGCATTATCAGCAATGGTAAAATTTACCAATAGTGGTTAATTTTACACATTCAGTTCTTTAGGGATTTTGGCTAAAGCGGTTTGCATGACTTCAATGCCCGCACCTTTCTTATGAGCATTTTCGCTAATGTAACGACGCCACTGCCTTGCACCCGGCATACTTTGGAACAAACCAAGCATATGACGAGAGATATGCCCAAGACTCGCACCATTTGAAAGCTCTTTCTCTATATAAGGGTACATCTCTTCTACCACTTGCGAGCGTTTCTTAATTGGCGTATCTAAGCCGAAAATCTGTTGATCCACTTCTGCCAGAATAAATGGGCTATGGTAAGCCTCACGGCCGATCATTACCCCATCAAGATGCTTCAGATGTTCGATAGAATCTTCCAATGTGGTGATTCCACCATTTAAAGCAATCACCAATTCTGGGAAGTCTTTTTTGATTTGATAAGCGCGATTGTAGTCTAAAGGCGGGATTTCACGGTTCTCTTTCGGACTCAAACCACTTAACCATGCTTTACGAGCATGGATAGTAAATTGCTCTGATCCGCCTTTCTCAGAAACCGTTGAAATAAAGTTCGTTAGGAACTCATACGAATCTTGGTCATCAATACCGATACGAGTCTTAACCGTCACAGGAATATCAGTGACTTCTTTCATCGCACTGACACAATCTGCCACTAGCTCGGGTTCTGCCATTAGGCACGCACCAAAGCGACCATTTTGCACGCGGTCTGAAGGACAGCCCACATTGAGGTTCACTTCATCATAACCACGCTCAGCGGCTAGTTTTGCGCATTCCGCAAGATCAGTTGGGTTCGAGCCACCCAGCTGTAATGCTAGAGGATGTTCTTCTTCGCTATATGCAAGGAAATCCCCTTTACCATGAAGGATCGCACCAGTTGTCACCATCTCTGTATATAAAAGCGTTTGTTGAGACAATAAACGGTGGAAGTAGCGACAGTGACGGTCAGTCCAATCGAGCATGGGTGCAACAGAAAAGCGGTTAGCCGCGTATTTACTAGTATTGTCAGGTTTCATAAGGTGTTACTCGAAATCTATATACTGCATATATATACAGCAATTTGCTAGAATTGCCCCAAACTCACCCATTCAGTACGCATATAGTACGTATCGATGGAGTAGGACGAATGGCATCATTTAGCATTAAAAAAAGAACACTAAAAAGCGGTGAATCGCGCTTCACAGTGGACATTGTAGTCAAAAAGAATTCGGCGATTATACACAGGGAATCGAAAACATTCAGGAAAAAAGAACTCGCTAGAACCTATGCTAATAAGCGGGTTCTTGAGCTAGAAAACCCTGACGTATCCGGACAGAAATCCGTACCGCTGTACGTACTTCTGGACAAGTTTATGGAAGAGCCTGATTTATGGGATAAAACAGGACGAACGAAGCAATACGTAATTAAACTTCTTCGTGACTGTGACATATCCAAGATTGAAAGTGACAAGCTAAGAACTAGCGACTTAATCCAACACTGTAAAAACCGAAAAGGAGCAGGCGCTGGAGGTGCAACGGTTTATCACGATGTTGCTTATCTCCGCTCTGTGATGAAAAAAGCAAAGCCTGTGTTCAATATCGCGGCCAACTTTCAGATTACGCCCGAGGCCCGTCCATTCACTAACGTGTTTGATGTATAGCTCGGTGTCATTTTCTACTGACGGAGCGAAGCGGTTTATCATTTCGCTCAATTTAAGACAAGCGAGGAAAAAAGCGTTTGGTGAACACTGAGTAACTAGGGGCTCTCCTGCTTCACTTTTATCCACCATATTAATTGAGGGGCGACTATCATCGCTTGTTCGTTCATTACAGCCCCATACACGCGTTATTTGTGCAAACGTAATTCATCAGCCGAGCTCTGCGCTTTGAAGGCTTCGCTAAACCATGTTCCTCACGCAATTTTTCTAACAAGTAAATAGAGCGTTCGCTTAGCTCCAGTTTGGGGGCAACCATGCTGAGCATGTCGGGGGAAGGTAATTGGATTGAATCTGATGCTTTCATAGTAACCGCCTACTCATTAACCGAAATATAATCTTGCTTGGCTTCCGAGTGGCGCTTGTCGATATATGCAGCAAGATCTTCAATGTTGATTAGTGATGGCTGCGCTCTAAATCGCACAACCTAAAGGTTGGAACAAGAAAGTCACAAGCTTTCGCACTTTGCTCTACCTACTTGGGGGGTAATACAAAAAACTCTTGGCTAACTTGTTTAAGTTCTACAGTAGGGCTTTCAAATCTAGCGAGCAGTGCGAAGTTTGTGTTCATAAATCACCTATGCAATCATGGTGAAGCGACTTCGATTCCTACCAAATGGAATCAAGATAGTCAGTGACACTAGTGCTTATGAAGCATGGGAACTTGGAAAAGAAGAGATTAAAGGTGCCGACTTCGAGATCATTGGTGAAGTGGTTTAATCAGGACAGAGGAGGTAACGGTGATTCACTTTATCTATAGGCGTTGTCGAAATAGCATTAACCCCACTCCCCAAAAAGCCCTATGGTTCATGTCATGGCTTTCTCGAGTCATCATTTTGTTGAACTTGATCTTAATTGGAGGATTCTTCTATTTCATGCTCAAGCATCAAGACAGTGGCGTGCCCTATATTTCACCTCCTCAATGTAACTACCATACGATTCAAGAGATGCCTAACCAAATTGATAGGGATATTAGAAATACCTTCTGCACCATAAATAAAGCCGCGCATTCATTAGAAAACTCCAGTAACTCCTTCATAGCTACGTTCAGCCCCTTGCTTCCTCTCTTCGCGCTAAGCACGGCTACTAGTATATTTCTATTCAACATTGTGATTAATACTAGTAAATACTTTAAGTATGTTAGCTACCACATCACAACAGGAAAGGATCACGATAGACATGCAGGACGTATAAGAATACTCAACCAAAATGAGATAAGTGAATCAATCGTAAAAGTTTACTTCTTCGACTATCGGGGGAAAGAATGCCAGGTCTCAGAGGTACCAATCACACACAGAAGGGGGACTGAATACACAACCTTAGCCGAAAATGAGCCTTTAGAATTAAACTTATTGCCTAGTCAAGCTGAGGCGGCAAGCTCTTCACCGAACAAGATTGATATCGCAATTTCAGCCACAAGTGGAAAAATCAAGTGTATTCGCGGAAAGGATTACTGGAAACCAAAAAGGGTTTCTCCGGCATAAGAATTTAACTGGGTACTCCTATAGTACCCTAATAGCGAGTCGAAAATATCTATTGAGCAAGCCCAATAAAAGCAAAGTGGGGTATTGTAAATGCTCCGTGAGCATTGCGCTATATGAACTTTACATCACACATTTTGGCAAAACTGTTAGTTAAGGTATCTAATTCTATTACAACAACCACTTATGTCTTGAGTAAGATTGCTATTTTGAGTTACCTTGTCTAATCCGAAGTAGTGGTCCACAATTTGCTTTGTAGTTTGCTTTAATCGGAAATTTATTGGTTCCTCAACGAAAATCGCCTAGAAATAGTTTATGATTAAAGAAGTCCAATGGTTATGGTGAAAAGTTTGGACCTAACATTGATAGAGCAAATAGAAGGGATATGTGCAGCGAGAGGAGTTCGCTTAACTACGCAAAGAAAGCGAGTTTTTGAGCTCATTCTATCTAACAAGAAAGCGTCTAGTGCTTACGAGTTATTGGAGCAACTTAAGCTTAGCGAACCACAAGCAAAGCCTCCGACTGTCTATCGCGCTTTAGATTTTTTATTGGAACAAGGCTTCATTCATCGGGTTGAGTCAACCAATAGCTTTATTTGTTGCTGCTCATGTAATGCTAACAAACATTTTTCCCACTTATTGATTTGTGATAAATGTGGCACTGTAATTGAGTTGCAAGATGAGTCACTGGTTACCCGACTTGCTAAGAATGCAGAGCAACACGGTTTTCAGCTAACCAACCATGTTATTGAGTCGCATGGGGTTTGCAAACCTTGTTCCTCCAGTATGACAGAATAAGATAATAGAAGAACATTATGCGCGCTGAATTTGTAAATCCGTTTTTAGCCTCTTTAATGAATGTACTAAAGACGATGGCCTCATTAGAACTGAAGCCACAAAAGCCGAGAGTAAAGAAAGACGAAATTGCTCGCGGTGATGTATCTGGCTTGATCGGTATGGTTGGCCAACAATCTCGTGGTTCAATGTCTATTACCTTCGATGAAGGATTAGCACTTGAGATCATGCAGAACATGTTAGGTGAAAGACCAAATGGCCTGAACGAAGAAGTAACGGACATGGTTGGTGAAATCACTAATATGGTTACTGGTGGTGCGAAACGAATCCTTGCTGAAAGCGGGTTTGATTTTGATATGGCGACACCAGTTGTCGTATCAGGCAAAGGTCATACAATTCGCCACAAGTGTGAAGGTTCTATCATCATCATGCCGTTTTCATCTCAGTGGGGTAATGCCTTCATCGAGATCTGTTTCGAATAAGATTCAGCGAATCATCTACAGTAAAGCTTTTACTGCAGACAAATAAAAAAGGTTGATGCATTGCATCAACCTTTTTCGTATTTAGCGAAACAAAAGCTTAAGCTTTGAATGCCTTAAACGCGTTAATCAGACCGTTCGTCGAGCTATCATGAGAGTCAATCTTAGCGTCGTCCGCAAGCTCAGGTAAGATTTGGTTAGCTAGCTGTTTACCCAGTTCAACACCCCATTGGTCGAAACTAAAGATGTTCCAAATAACACCCTGAGCAAAGATTTTATGCTCGTACATCGCGATTAAGTTACCTAGCGTACGCGGTGTAATCTGCTTAACCAAAATAGAGTTGGTTGGACGGTTGCCTTCAAATACTTTGAAAGGTACAAGTTCAGCGACTTCTTCTGCCGATTTACCCGCAGCAATGAATTCTGCTTCTACCGCTTCTTTCGTTTTACCAAATGCCAACGCTTCTGTTTGAGCAAAGAAGTTCGACATTAGTTTTTGGTGGTGATCACCTGCTGGGTTATGGCTTAACGCTGGTGCGATAAAATCAGATGGAATCAGCTTAGTTCCTTGGTGGATCAACTGGTAGAAAGCATGTTGGCCGTTTGTTCCCGGCTCCCCCCAAATAATTGGACCTGTTTGGTACTCCACTGGCTTGCCATCACGATCAACAAACTTACCGTTCGATTCCATGTTGCCTTGTTGGAAGTATGCAGCAAAACGATGTAGGTATTGATCGTAAGGAAGAATTGCTTCTGACTCGGCGCCGTGGAAGTTGTTATACCAAACACCAATCAAAGCTAGAATCACTGGTACGTTGTTTTCAAATTCAGTTTCAGCGAAATGGTTATCCATATCGTGAGCACCTTCAAGAAGCTCAACGAAATTGTCAAAACCAACTGAAAGTGAAATAGATAGACCAATTGCCGACCATAGTGAGTAGCGACCGCCAACCCAATCCCAGAACTCAAACATGTTATCAGTATCGATACCAAATTCAGCCACAGATTTTGCATTCGTCGACAATGCAGCGAAATGTTTCGCTACATGGGCTTCATCACCGGCTTCAGCCAAGAACCAATCACGAGCAGAGTGCGCATTAGTCATTGTTTCTTGTGTTGTGAATGTTTTTGAAGCCACCAAAAACAGCGTCGTTTCTGGGTTTACTTTCTTCAATGTTTCAACGATATGAGTGCCATCTACGTTAGAAACGAAGTGCATGTTCAGGTGTGTTTTGTAAGGCGCTAGTGCTTCTGTCACCATGTAAGGGCCTAAATCAGAACCACCGATACCGATGTTTACTACATCTGTGATCGCTTTGCCGGTGTAACCTTTCCACTCACCTGAAACGATACGGTGTGTAAATAGTTCCATTTTTGCAAGAACAGCGTTCACCGCTGGCATCACATCTTTGCCATCGACCAATACTGGCTTGTCGCTACGGTTACGAAGTGCCGTGTGTAGCACTGCACGATCTTCTGTTTTATTGATCGCGTCGCCTTTGAACATTGCTTCAATTGCTGACTTCAATTCAGTTTCGTCAGCTAGAGCAAATAGGTGCTTCATCGTTTCTTCGTTGATTAAGTTCTTAGAGTAATCAACTAAAATGTCTGAGCCGAATTTTGTAGAGAAGCTATCAAAACGTTGGGAATCTTGAGCAAAAAGATCTTTAAGATCCATATCTTGCGCAGATTCAAAATGAGCAGTTAATGATTTCCAAGCTTGTGTTTGCGTTGGGTTGATATTTTTCAACATGGTATCTATCCCGATGTTACATTAGGTTTAATTCTAGTCGCGGCTAGCACGTTAGCGATCTAGAACCCCCGATTTAGCAAAAGTATAAGTTGTTTAAATGAAAGGTAAACGCCCCTTTCATTGAAAATATATTTGTAATTTTTTTTCAAGACGCATTATGGCGAAGTCGTCTATGAATCGCATTGAGATAAATCACGTAAATTTTGGTGATTTAAAAATAAGCGCTTCGACTTGGCCTACATTTAATAAATCTTGAGTCAAACCTTGTAAATTCAAGTGCAAAAGATAGCGTCTATCTCATTTTTTGCCAAATAGATTATAAAGGATGCCGTATGTGGTTTCAGAAGACTATTCACCTAAATGCACAAAAGCGTGGATTTCATCTCATTACTGATGAAATTGAACAACAGTTGGAGAGTATCAGCTCTATATCTGTTGGTTTATTACATCTATTCATTCAGCACACTTCGGCAAGTCTCACGATTAATGAAAATGCCGATCCAACAGTGAGAGTTGATATGGAATCTCATTTCAATAAGTTCGTCCCTGAGCGTGCTCCTTACTATCGCCATACGTACGAAGGTGATGACGATATGCCGGCTCACATCAAAGCCTCACTACTAGGAAATAGTGTGACAATACCCATTCAAAATGGACGTTTGGCATTGGGAACCTGGCAAGGTATTTACTTAGGGGAACATCGAGATTTTGGAGGAGGTCGCACGATAGTCGCGACCATACAAGGTGAATAGTGACTGGCGTTTAGAAAGGTTGATTGATCATCACACGGAAGGTGCCTTCATCGGCGCCTTTTGCTAATTCCGCTCTCACAACAATGCCTTCGACTTGAAAGCGAACTGCTCCACCGAGGTTCCATTTCATATCTGAGTGAAGGGTTTTCACATCATACTCATCCGCGACACGGCCGATTTCAGCAAAAGCGACCCATTGCCACCAGGGTAAATCATAATAGCTAATAACTGGGATATCTTCTAAAGGCTGCCAATCAGGTAACACTCGGTATTCCGCGGAATAATGGATTGCCGAGCGACCGTGAAAACGTCCACCATTGTAGCCTCTTAAACGATATAACCCACCAAGCTTTGCTTGTTCCATCTCAGGAGGCCGACCACAATCGCTTTGCTCACAATCTTGCCAAGTTGGCGTATCAGAAGTATAAAAATCAAAAGCCAATACTTGTTGATCGAAAAGCTCTCCTAAGGGGCCTAGCGCATAGTACTGACTATTCTGAAACTCCCACTTTGCCCACAAGTCTTCACTCGACCAGTGTGTTGCCCCCGTCGAGACTTCAAAGGAAGTATGAGAGCCTTTTGTTGTGTTGCGGTTGTTATCTCTATTATCCCAATCAAAAGCTAATCGAAACCCTGTGGCTTTCTCTTCTTGCGAGAGAATGTCGAGATCTCGCGAATTATAGAAGGGGGTAAAGATAATCGAACTCACACCGGAGTCGACAGGGGAAGCAAACTCTACATCACGTATAGGTCGAAACGCCCCAAGTAAACCATGACTTGCGACACTTCCCCATGGAAGTAAGTATTTGAACTCGAGCTCGTAGTAATTTTCTAGGCCGTTCGTAATTGTTTTATCGTCTATCGACCCCTCGTTTTTACCTTGTTCCCCTAGGTAGTATGGGTTGTCATTAAACTGGGCTTGATACATTTGAGTACTGAAAAGGACATGATCAGATAATGCATAATTAAAGGCAGAAATGAACCCGACATAGCTGTCTTTTTCAGAATAGAGCGCCATACCAAAAAGAGCGGCTTGTGGCTGCCAAACCCCTTTGGCGACACCCGCTACTCCAAACGTATTGCCTAGATTTTCAGTACTAAAATAGAAGGGAACAAAGGCACTGTCTTTTTCTTCAGCAGTGGCAGGTACAATGCTGCTTGCACTCAAACAAGCAAGCAACGTAAGAAAGGGCTTTTTTAACATAACGTTACTTGGAGTATTCCATCTCGACACGAGATGTCAGTTTGGTTACTAGCTCATACGCGATGGTACCAATATGCGAAGCAACTTCTTCAGACGGTAAGTTTTTCCCCCAAAGAACAGCTTCATCCCCCACTTTATCTAACGCATCCGGGCCTAGGTCGACCGTCAGCATATCCATGGAGACACGCCCTGCTATTGGCACTTTTCTACCGTTTACAAATACAGGCGTTCCACTCGGTGCTGTTCTTGGGTAGCCGTCGCCATATCCAATGGCGATCACACCGATTTTAGTATCGCGTTCACTGGTCCAGTTCGCGCCATAGCCAACACTTTCCCCGGCTTTAAGTTCACGAACAGCAATCAAGTGTGAAGTCAGCGTCATCACCGGAACAAAACCAAGCTCTTGAGCCGACTTATCGACAAATGGCGAAACCCCATAAGAAATAATACCCGGTCGAACCCAATCTAAATGACTTTCAGGCCAAGCAAGCAGGCCAGCAGAATTGGCGAGTGAACGCTCCCCTTCACAGCCTTTAGTGAGTGTTAGGAATAGCTCGGTTTGCTCGACAGTTATAGCTTTATCCAGTTCATCGGCACACCCAAAATGACTCATGTAACGCAACGGCTTCGCAACGTTGGCACATTGATGCAAACGCTCAACGAAATCAACGTATTGCTCAGAGCGAACGCCTAAGCGGTGCATTCCGCTGTCGACTTTCAACCACACAACCACCGGGCTTTCTAGCTCCGCATTTTCCAATGCCACCAGCTGTTCTTCACAGTGCACCACGGTTTGAATGTTGTTGGTCACTAAAATAGGTAAGTCACCCGACGAGTAAAAGCCTTCAAGCAGAAGGATTGGTTGCACAATTCCCCCCGCTCTCAACTGTAGCGCTTCTTCGATTCGAGCGACACCAAACGCATCCGAACTTTTTGAGTGCTTTGCGATGTGCAACAGGCCATGTCCATAACCGTTTGCCTTTACCACAGACATAACCTTGCAGCTCGGGGCTTTAGACTTAATTAGTCGAAGGTTATGCTCTAGTGCATTAAGGTCAATACTGGCGGTAGCCGCCTTCATGTAAGTCATTAACGGTTACTCATCATCAAATGCAGGGCCTGCATAGTTATCAAAACGAGAGTGCTGGCCTTGGAAGGTCAAACGTACCGAGCCGATAGGGCCGTTACGCTGCTTACCAATAATAATTTCAGCGATGCCTTTCAGTGAGCTGTCAGGGTTATAAACTTCATCACGGTAGATAAACATGATCAAATCGGCATCTTGCTCAATCGAGCCCGATTCACGCAAATCCGAGTTAACAGGGCGCTTGTCAGCACGTTGCTCTAGGGAACGGTTAAGCTGAGATAGTGCGACGACCGGAACATTCAGTTCTTTCGCCAATGCCTTGAGAGAGCGAGAGATCTCAGCGATTTCCAAAGTACGGTTATCAGATAAAGAAGGGACACGCATTAATTGAAGGTAATCGATCATGATCATTGAAAGGCCATCATGTTCACGTGCAATACGACGTGCACGCGAGCGCACTTCTGTTGGAGTCAGGCCTGAACTATCGTCGATGTACATGTTCTTCTTATCCATGAGAATACCCATGGTCGAAGAAATACGAGCCCAATCTTCATCATCGAGCTGGCCAGTACGAATCTTAGTTTGGTCTACACGAGAAAGAGACGCCAGCATACGCATCATCAGCTGTTCGCCCGGCATCTCTAGCGAGAAGATAAGAACAGGCTTATCTTGTTTCATCGCCGCGTTCTCACACAAGTTCATCGCAAAGGTAGTTTTACCCATAGATGGACGTGCAGCCACAATGATCAGATCCGATCCTTGTAAGCCCGCGGTTTTCTTGTTGAGATCGTTAAAACCAGTATCCACCCCGGTCACGCCGTCTTGAGGGGTTTTATACAAGATTTCGATACGCTCTAGAGTCTTCTCTAGAATATTATCAACGTTCTGCGGACCTTCATTTTCACTCGCACGACCTTCTGCAATCGCAAAAACTTTACTTTCTGCTAAGTCGAGTAAGTCTTCGGAACTGCGCCCCTGTGGATCGTAACCAGAATCAGCGATTTCATTCGCTACTCCAATAAGGTTACGAACCAAAGCACGCTGCGCGACAATATCTGCATAGGCATTAATGTTAGCGGCACTAGGCGTGTTCTTTGCCAGATCCGCTAAGTAAGCAAAGCCACCGACATCTTCAAGCTGTTCGCGCTGCTCTAAAAATTCAGAAAGTGTAATCAGATCGAGAGGATGACTGTCATCCAAAATCGCTTTTACTGCTTCAAAGATAAGGCGATGCGGTCGGCTATAGAAATCTTTCGCGACGACCTTTTCAGCCACAGTGTCCCAGCGTTCATTATCCAATAACAATCCGCCAATAACGGATTGCTCGGCTTCTAGCGAATGCGGCGGTACTTTAATGGCATCGACTTGAGCACTGGCTGATTTCTGATTTCTGGTATCCACTATGACTACACTCAATAACTAATAAGACCCGTCATTATACCCAAGAACAATAATTTGTAATCCAATCCTCTTAACTTTGTTTTAGTCTTAAATAAGAATTTACTTATTGCTGACTCAAGTAAAATGGTTAAATATTACGATCACACTATTAATACCACCCATAAATGAGGTCTGCGTGTCCAAATTGTTCATTCTCAGCTTAGGGCTCCTGAGTGCGCCTGCCATCTACGCTGAAGAATCCAAGGATCTGGATATTGCACCTGATACCACAACCGAAGCCCCCAACCCGCTTTCAACAGAGGTTGAGTTCGGCTACCAATCTCACACCGGTAATTCGGATTCGCGTTCTCTCAACGCTCGACTCAACGGGGAATATACGTCTGGTCGCCATCGTACTAACGGTGAATGGAAATATTACAATCTTTATAAAGATGGTGAAGAGGATAAAAGGCAATCGACCTACTCAGCGCAAAGTGACTATAAGTTAGGTCCAAAAACTTACCTTTACGGTAGTTTTAAAGGTGTCGATTCTCGCTACAGTGCCTATTTCAAAGATTATACAATTTCGAGTGGCCTGGGTTACCAATTCTCCAACACTGAAACGTTTGTTTTAGAGCTCGAACTTGGCCCTGGTTTTCGCTACCAAGAACCCAACCTCGATGAAATTGATGATGACGATATTATCTTTCCAGATATTGTTGAAGAGGCGATATTTCGCGGGAATATCAACACATCATGGCAAGCATTGAAGAACCTGAAGTTCAATGCAGATGTCACTCTCGTTTCCGGTGAAAGTAACTTAAGAATGGATACCGACTTGGAAGCAATCAATGACATTACCGACAACATCGCTTTGAAGATTGCGTTTTCCCGCCAATACCACGATAAAGTGCCTGAAGGCTTAGAAAAGTCTGACAGTATCCTGTCGGTTAATATACTTTTCCAATTTTAGTCTCACCCAATCGACTTTACCCACTATATTCAGACATAAAAAAACACCAGCCTAAGCTGGTGTTTCAAACTTTCTAAAAGAAAGAATTCGTCTTGGTACTGAAATTACTCAGCAGCAACGATAGCTAGTTTCGCAGTAGCAAAAACTTCAGAGTGAAGTTGGATGCTTACTTCGAATTCACCTACGTTACGTAGAGCACCTTCAGGTAGGCGTACTTCGCTCTTAGCTACTTCAACACCTGCCGCTGTAATAGCGTCAGCGATGTCGCGAGTACCGATAGAACCGAATAGTTTACCTTCGTCACCAGCTTTAGAAGCGATAACAACAGCTTCAAGAGCGTTAACTTTCTCAGCGCGAGCTTCTGCAGCAGCTAGTTGCTCAGCAACTTTAGCTTCTAGTTCAGCACGACGAGCTTCGAACATTTCAACGTTGCCCTTAGTTGCCATAACTGCTTTACCTTGTGGGATAAGGAAGTTACGAGCGTAGCCAGATTTAACGTTTACTTGGTCGCCAAGGCCACCTAGGTTACCGATTTTATCAAGTAGAATAACTTGCATTATCTTAGTCCTCTTAAACTTTTATTAACTATTACCGATTACTGATGCTTGTCAGTGTACGGTAGTAGAGCTAGGTAACGAGAACGCTTGATAGCGCGAGCTAGTTGACGCTGATACTTAGCGCTTGTACCAGTGATACGGCTAGGTACGATTTTACCAGCTTCAGTGATGTAGTTTTTAAGAGTTGCTACGTCTTTGTAGTCAATCTCTTGTACGCCTTCTGCAGTGAAACGGCAGAATTTACGACGACGGAAGAAACGAGCCATGGGCTATCTCCTGATCTTAAATTTAATAATGCGGTTTTCACAGTTACTTATGTAATTGTCAAAACCTAAAACAAGTTGAGAATTTTTTAAGGCATTAAGCCAAAAAAGAATTACTCAGCAGCTGCTTCTGGCTTAGCTTCTGTACGCTCTTCGCGACGAGGAGCACGCTCAGCACGCTCTTCTTTTTGCTTAAGCATGATAGATTGCTCAGTCACAGCGCCTTTAGTGCGCATGATCATGTTACGTAGAACTGCATCGTTGAAACGGAAAGCAGTTTCTAGCTCGTCAATCACTTCTTGACCAGCTTCAACGTTCATAAGAACGTAGTGAGCTTTGTGAAGCTTGTTGATTGGGTAAGCCATTTGACGACGACCCCAGTCTTCTAGACGGTGGATAGTACCGCCAGCTTCAGTGATAGAACCAGTGTAACGCTCGATCATGCCAGCAACTTGCTCGCTTTGATCAGGGTGAACCATGAATACGATTTCGTAATGACGCATTTGGTTGCTCCTTACGGATTATTAGCTTCCACGAATGGCTCGGTCGTCCAGAGGAAGCAAGGAACTAAAGAAAAATGACCGAGTTTTAAGGACGGCAAATATTATAGAAAGAGCCCTGTATTAGCAAGTGATATTTGGCGAATAATGAAACAGTTTTTCTTTCGCCATCTAGCCATCCAGGTTTTCTATTTTTTGATGAAGATCCCTAAGAATACAAAAGCCCACCATAACTATGGTGGGCAATATAAACTTGTCTATTCTCAGACGATTACTGAGCGAGGCGTTGACGTACTGCTTCGAACAAGCAAATACCTGATGCCACTGACACATTTAAGCTTGAGACGCTACCTGCCATTGGGATTTTAATCAGATCATCACAAGTTTCGCGAGTTAAGCGACGCATGCCATCACCTTCTGCGCCCATCACCACAGCCAATGGACCGGTCATCTTCGCTTGGTAGATATCATGCTTGGCTTCGCCAGCGGTACCCACAAACCACACTCCCTGCTCTTGCAGTGCACGCATAGTACGGGCAAGGTTAGTCACACGCACAAGAGGCACCGTCTCAGCAGCACCACATGCAACTTTACTCACAGTGGCAGTAAGCGGTGAGGAGCGATCTTTCGGTACGATAACTGCTGCAACACCTGCCGCATCAGCATTACGTAAGCAAGCTCCTAAGTTGTGCGGGTCAGTAACACCATCTAGCACTAACAGTAATGGTTGCTCATGCTGAGCAAGGATTTCATCAAGGTCGTTTTCGTTAAGTTGTTTCGCCGGCTTAACTTTCGCAATAATGCCTTGATGATTTGCGCCCTGTGCTTTGTCGTCAAGCGGCTTACGTCCCATCTGCTGAATTGAAATACCATACTGCTGAAGCTGGTTTAACAAAGGAAGCAGGCGCTCATCTTGGCGACCTTTCAATACATATGCTTCAATAAATCGTGCTGGATCTTTTTCCAACACCGCTTTCACTGCGTGAATGCCGTATAAAAATTCGTTACTCATCATTTACCCTGTCAGGTTATTTCTTTTTTGCTCTAGCTTTATTAGCGCCCGCACGCGAATTTTTCTTACGTGCTTTTTCCGCTGGAGACTTTTTACGTGCTGGCTTTTTAGACTTCGGCTGCTCTTCACTGCCATCAGGTCTTTTTGTTGGTTCAACTAAAGGCTTAGCAGACACACCTGGCTTACGGCCTTTCACCGATGCACGTTTTTTATTTTTAGCTTTCTTTTGCGCTTCCGCTACCCGCTTCTTCGCAGTTTTACCTTTGCCGCGTAGCTTACGATTTGTTTCCGTTAATTCAAAGTCAATTTGACGGTCATCTAAGTTAACCGCTTTCACTTTTACTTTTACTGAATCACCAAGGCGGTAAATCATGCCACCGCTTTCACCAATAAGTCTTTGACCTAGCGGATCAAATTGATAGTAATCATTCGCCAGTGACGAAATATGCACTAAACCATCAATGTGAAGTTCCGTTAAACGGACAAAGAACCCAAATCCAGTTACATTGGCAATAACACCATCCATTTCTTCTCCGACGTGATCTTGCATGTATTCACATTTCAACCAGTCGTTCACTTCACGAGTTGCGTCATCTGCGCGTCGCTCCGTCATGGAACATTGCTCGCCGTAGAAATCCATATCATCAAAGGAATAGTGGTAACCGCCCGTTGGTGTCCAGCGGTCGGTATTGCGTCCTTCACCTTTCGCAATTAGATACTTGATTGCGCGGTGCAATAATAAATCTGGGTAGCGACGAATTGGCGACGTAAAGTGTGCATAACGTTTTAATGCTAAGCCAAAGTGACCAGCATTGTCGGCGTTATATACCGCCTGCTTCATAGAACGAAGCAACATGGTTTGGATAAGCTCTTTGTCTTCTCGCTCACCAATTTGACGCATTAGGTGTGCATAATCCGTTGGGGATGGCTCTAGCCCACCGCCAAGGTTCAAACCTAGCTCTCCAAGAAAGTCTCTAAAGCCAGTTAGGCGCTCTTCCCCTGGAGTTTCATGAATACGGTACAACGCTGCTTCTTTGGCTTTCTCTACTAAAGAAGCTGAAGCTATGTTTGCCAAAATCATACATTCTTCAATGATCTTGTGAGCGTCATTACGAACCACAGGCTCAATACGATCAATCTTACGGTCTGAATTAAAGATAAACTTCGTTTCCACCGTTTCGAATTCAATCGCGCCACGCTCGTCACGAGTCTGCTTAAGTACCTTGTACATCTTATGCAGCTCTTGGAGGTGCGGCACTTCGTTTTCATAACGCTGACGAAGTTCTTCATCGCCTTCTAGAATCGCACCTACTTTGTTGTAAGTAAGACGAGCATGAGAATTCATCACCGCTTCATAATGCTTGTAGCCTGAAAGCTTACCGTTGGCAGAAATGGTCATTTCACACACCATACACAAGCGGTCAACTTGTGGATTTAGTGAACATAAACCATTCGATAACACCTCTGGCAACATTGGAACGACTTGCGATGGGAAATAAACCGAGTTACCACGATTGATCGCTTCTTTGTCCAATGCAGTATCTGGTCGCACATAGTAGCTAACATCTGCAATCGCTACCCATAAACGCCAACCGCCGCCTTTCTTCGCTTCACAATAAACCGCATCATCAAAGTCTCGTGCATCTTCACCGTCAATCGTAACCAATGGCAGTTCACGCAAATCAACCCGGCCTTCTTTCGCTTCCTCAGGTACATGTTCACCTAAGTTGGCGATTTGCTTATCCACCGCTTCTGGCCACTCATTCGGAATTTGATGAGTGCGAATAGCAATCTGTGTTTCCATACCCGGCGCCATGTTCTCGCCAAGTACTTCTATAACCTTACCTGTCATGCCACGAGTACGCGTGCCGCGATCGGTTAGCTCGATCACAACAACGTTCCCCATACGAGCACCGCCTTTATGCTCATTCGGGATAAGAATATCTTGTGTGATACGAGAATCGTCTGTCACGACAAATGAGTGACCGTACTCTAGGAAGAATCGTCCAACCAACGGGGTCTGACGCTCTTCTAATACTCGAACCAAACGCCCTTCTTTACGACCGCGCTTATCTGTACCTGAAGGCTGAACCAACACCAGATCGCCATGAATAATATTACGCATCTGATGATGAGGAAGTAACACGTCGTGATCTTTACCGATGCTTCCTTCAGGACGAACCCAGCCGAAACCATCTTTATGCCCGATAACATAACCTTTAATCAGTTCCAGTTTTTCTGGCAACGCATAACATTGACGACGTGTGAATACGAGCTGTCCATCACGTTCCATGGCTCTCAAGCGACGACGTAGACCTTCATACTGTTCTTCGCCAGACAAGCCTAACGCTTCGAACAAATCATTTCGATTCATTGGGATGTTGGCTTCGGTTAAGAACTTAGTGATGAATTCACGACTAGGAACAGGGTTTTCGTATTTCTGTGATTCTCGATCCGCAAAAGGATCAACATTGGTGTTATCTGGTTTCTTATCTGACATAGGCGAGTCTGCTTAAGCAAAGGAAGGTATAACTCTAGTATATCTGACTACGCATCTAACCTACAGATATGCTTGCTAAAAGCTCTAAATTAGCCATTTTTGACTCAATTTCATACAAGTTTAAACAAATCATCATAAGCATGAATTAAAGTCACAGTTCCATGCAATTGATAAAGCAAACGTTTGCAAGATAAGAAAAATGCCCTATCATGCCAACACTTTTACCATCACCTGTTCCAAAAGGTATTGATATGACATTTAAACGCTCACTGCTTAATGCTGCCATGGCTAGCTTAAGTCTATTCCCGATGATGGCTTCAGCGGTTGAAAAAGTCGATCTTATGATCACTGACGCTATGGTCTTGACGATGAACCAAGATAAAACCGTTTTTGAAAATGGTACGGTTGTGGTTAAGGACAATAAAATTATCGCGGTTGGCGACTCTTCATTAGCAGAACAATATCAAGCAAAACAAACACTGGATGTAGATGGTGATATCGTCATGCCAGGCCTTATCAATACTCATACGCACGTATCGATGACGGTATTCCGCTCACTTGCTGATGACGTTCCCGATCGTTTACACCGCTATATTTTCCCACTTGAAGCGAAACTGGTGTCTCGTGATATGGTACGCATTGGTGCAAACCTAGGTAACGTCGAGATGGTAAAAGGTGGTGTCACTACTTACGCCGATATGTACTACTTCGAAGATGAAGTCGCAAAAACCGTTGATGAAATTGGTATGCGTGCTGTGCTTGGGGAAACCGTGATTAAGTTCCCAGTGGCTGATGCAGCCAATGCAGAAGAAGGCATTAAGTACGCTCTAAACTTCATTGAAGAATACAAAGATCACCCACGCATCACCCCTGCATTCGCGCCACACGCACCATACACCAATACCACAGAGATCCTACAAAAAGTGGCAAAGCTATCTCTAGAGCATGATGTGCCTGTGATGATCCACCTAGCAGAATCTCACCGTGAAGAAGAGAAAATCGCTAAACGTGCAGATGGTTTATCGCCTGTTCAATACATGCATAGCATTGGTGCACTCAACAAGAACCTCGTTGGCGCTCACATGATCTTAGTAGATGACGAAGACATCAAGCTAGTGAAAGAATCTGATATGGGTGTGGCACACAACATGAGTGCGAACATCAAGTCAGCAAAAGGCGTATCGCCAGCACTTAAGATGTACGATGAAAACGTCCGCATTGGTTTGGGTACCGATGGGCCAATGTCTGGTAATACGTTGAGCACCATTGATGAATTCAACCAAGTTGCGAAAGTACACAAATTAGTAAACAAAGATCGTGCGGCAATGCCACCGATCAAAGTGATCGACATGGCAACAATGGGCGCGGCAAAAGCGCTACACATGGAAGATAAGATCGGATCATTAGAGGCTGGAAAATTAGCAGATATTATTGTGATCGACACTAAAGCTCCGAATATGGTTCCGGTTTATAACCCATACTCAGCATTGGTTTACTCTGCAAATTCAGCAAATGTTCGCCATACTATTGTCGATGGTAAGATCATCATGAAAAATCGCGATATGTTAACCGTAGACGAAGATGCCATTCGTAAAGAAGCATTAGAGTTTACGCAAGTCGTTCGCGACACTGTTATTGAATCCGGTGAAGTGGTTCAATAACCTAAAATGAAAGTAAAAAAGACCTCGCTAAGCGAGGTCTTTTTTATGTGCGGTATGAAAATATCTAACTAGTGTGGATTACCAGAATACGTCACGGCGTTTCGCTCGTGCGATAATATTGTCAGGCATCCTCTGCTCTAAACCATTTCGTAAGACTGAAATACGTTTATGCTGCCTTTGGTCTGCTGTGACCGAGTTATACAGCCATCGATATGCATCTTCATAATCTAACGGGCTGCCATAATCGCGCAGTAACAATTCAGCTAAATGAATACGTGCGTTAAGATTTCCCATTGAAGCAGCTTCACGTAAATATGGAATCGCGCGCTCTTTATCTTGCTGAACTAGAGTGCCACGAGAGTAATAGCGCCCAATTTGTTCTAAGGCGGCCGGTAACCCTTGATGAGCAGCATTTTCCATATAGTAGAGGCCTAGCTCGACATCTTGGTCAACGCATACTCCCCACGCCAACATATCACCATACAAAAACTCATACGATGGCAAACTGATGCGCGTAGCCCGAGCAACAATATCTTCAACAAGTTGGCATTTATCCGCTTTTACACGTTCTAAATGTTGGTTATTTTCTATTAAATTAATCAATTCAGCTTCAGTGTATATTGGAACGGGCTCCCCTACATCTGCTAAATTTGCATGACTCAAGGAAGAGCTTAGCGCCAAGACCAATGAAGCTGCTACTGTTCGTAGCTTCATACCTGCACTCTTTATCTGTGGTTGAACGCCAGCATTGCCTCACTAAGAAAGAAGCAAACGCCGCAGTTCATCTACTATGATAAGTTTATCGGCAACCGTTGGATTTGCTTTAGACAAAATTTGCCGCCTTTAGGCAACATTTTGCCAGATGGCGTACAAAAGATCATCAATACCACCAAGATTACTAATTTATAGGTACAAAAAAGCCGACTTGCAATAAGTCGGCTTTCATAACTCATTATCATCGATGCCTTAAGGCATCAGTAGCATTATGCGCTATAAGGGTGAACCTTGATGATAGTCTCGTTACGATCTGGACCAGTTGATACGATATCAATTGGAACACCAGTTAGATCTTCAATACGCTTGATGTAGTCTAGAGCAGCTTGTGGAAGCGCATCTAAAGACTTAGCACCAAATGTGTTCTCGCTCCAACCTGGCATAGTTTCGTAGATAGGCGTCGCTTCTTCAAATGACTCAGCAGCCATTGGAGAAACTTCTAGGATAGAACCATCTTTCATCTTGTAACCAGTACAGATTTTAAGTTCTTCTAGGCCATCTAAAACGTCTAGTTTAGTTAGACACATACCCGTTAGAGAGTTGATTTGGATTGCACGACGCATAGCAACAGCATCGAACCAACCTGTACGACGTAAACGACCAGTCGTCGCGCCAAATTCATGACCAACATCGCCTAGGTGCTTGCCAACTGGGTCTTGCTTATCAAGGCCATCGTATAGCTCAGTAGGGAATGGGCCTGAACCAACACGAGTACAGTAAGCCTTAGTGATACCAAGGATATAACCGATGTGACGAGGACCAAAACCAGAACCTGCAGCAACACCACCAGCTGTCGTGTTAGAAGACGTTACGTATGGGTAAGTACCGTGGTCGATATCTAGTAGCGTACCTTGAGCACCTTCGAACATGATCTTGTCGCCGCGCTTGCGTGCTGCGTCTAGTTCGTCAGTTACGTCGATAACCATCGCAGTTAACATATCTGCGTAGCTCATCGCTTGCTCTAGTACTTCTTCGTAGCTTACTGTTTCAGCTTTGTAGAAATGCTCTAGTTGGAAGTTGTGGAATTCCATAACTTCTTTTAGCTTCTCAGCAAATGCTTCTTTATCGAAAAGGTCACCAACACGTAGGCCGCGACGAGCAACTTTATCTTCGTAAGCTGGACCGATACCACGACCAGTTGTACCGATAGCTTTCGCGCCACGAGCGATTTCACGCGCGTTGTCGATTGCGATGTGGTACGGAAGAATTAGAGGACAAGCTTCAGAAATGAAAAGACGCTCACGTACTGGGATACCGCGATCTTCAAGAGGCTTCATTTCTTTAAGAAGTGCGTCAGGCGATAATACAACACCGTTGCCGATAACACATTTAACGTTATCACGTAGGATGCCTGATGGAATTAAGTGAAGAACGGTTTTTTCACCGTCAATTACAAGTGTGTGACCTGCATTGTGACCGCCTTGGTAGCGAACCACGTATTTTGCATCTTCAGTTAAAAGGTCAACAATTTTACCTTTACCTTCGTCACCCCATTGGGTGCCTAGAACGACTACGTTATTTCCCATCTTTCCAATTCTGTTGCTAATTAAAAATGGATTCTAGCACTGAATCACACTTCTTGCAGTCACTTTTTGTTCATTATTCGTATTAATCACTTCCCAATTAGCACTTGTTATACTACTAAATTCACAAAAATCATTGATACTATTATGCTTTTAGTATTTTTAAGGCTCTAGCATGTCAAATTCAATCTGGTTAGCCCTTGGCCTCGTACTTATTATCGAAGGGATTGGCCCGCTAATCGCTCCAAAAGGGTGGCGAGAAATGATGAGCCAACTTAGCCAACAGCCTGATAACCAACTACGCAGGATTGGAGGCTCGCTTGTCGTGGCAGGGTTAGTCATCGCGGTAATGGTCGGAAGCTAAATACCCTAGCGTCAAAACCAGCGCTTAACTAATACAAAAAAGGCTCCCAATGGGAGCCTTTTGATAGTCTTCAATAATCAGTAATTATTGAGCGCCTTTCGAGTTATTCATGTACTGGAAGAAATCGCTCTTCGGATCAAGTACTAGAATATCGCTCTTTTCGCTAAATGAAGTTTCATAAGCTTGAAGTGAACGCATAAAGCCGAAGAACTCAGGATCTTTGTTGTATGCATCTGAGTAAATCTTTGCAGCCTTCGCATCCGCATCACCACGTGTTACACGAGCAGTACGGTCAGCTTCAGCAAGCACAGTTGCGACTTCTAGCTCAGCTTGCGCACGGATAACTTCAGCTCTTTCACGACCTTGCGAACGGTGTTTACGAGCCACTGACTCACGCTCCGCACGCATACGCTTGTAGATTGAATCACTGATGTTATCGGGAAGGTTGATTTTCTTCATACGGAAATCAACAATCTCAACACCTAAGTCTTTCATCGCTGAATCACGAGTACCAACAAGTACTTCAGACATGATTTGGTCACGCTCACCATCAATCTCTAGTGCTTCTTTCGCCGCTTCCGTGGTTACTTCTTCACTATTGGCCGAATCAGGCAGGATGTCTTTGTTACGTGGACCAGATACGATCTGTTTGATTTCACGAGAACCAATCTCAGAACGTAATACATCCGTTACTTTACGCTCTAGAAGCGCTTCAGCTGTAAGAGCATTACCACCACCGGTTGCTAGGTAGTATTGACCGAAATCTTCGATACGCCACTTAACGTAAGTATCAATGATTACGTCTTTTTTCTCAGACGTTACGAAACGGTCCGAACGACCATCCATTGTTTGGATACGTGCATCTAGCGTTTTTACACGATCAAACAAAGGCAGCTTGAAGTGTAGGCCCGGCTCATGAATACGAGAGATATCATTGTTATCTTTCAATACTCGGCCGAAACGAATCACGATACCGCGCTCCCCTTCAGGGATAACGAACACAGACATCAACATTAGAGCTAATGCTACGACCAATACAGGGATCATTAACTTACGCATTATTAGTATCTCCCTTGGCGTGAACTATCAGAACGAGACTGAGTGGTTGACTGAGTATCGGCTTGAGATTCAAGTTCAATTTGATCATAGGTTGAAGTAGTTTTCGCTTTACGCTGAGTTTGCTTCGCTCCACCTTGCCCAGCCAATTTATCAATTGGTAGGTAAAGTAGGTTGCCGCTTGACTCAGAGTCAATCAACACTTTAGACGTATTTGAATATACTTTTTCCATCGTATCTAAGTACAGACGGTTACGTGTAACCTCTGGCGCTGCTTGATATTCAGGTAATAGCTTTTCAAATTGTGCCACTTGACCAAGCGCACCATTAACCGTGCGCTCAGAGTAACCGACCGCTTCTTTCTTCAAACGTTCAGCACGACCCGTCGCTTTAGGAAGAATGTCATTACGGTACGCTTCAGCTTCACGCTCAAAACGTTCTTCATCCTCACGAGCAGCGATAGCATCATCGAATGCATCTTTTACTTGCTCTGGTGGACGAGCTGACTGGAAGTTCACGTCAACAATAAGAATACCCATATCGTAGCTATCAATAATACGATTTAGTGTTTCTTGAGTGCTTTGACGAATCTGTTGACGGCCACTGGTTAGGATGCTGTCCATCAGTGAGTCACCAATTACTGCACGAAGCGCAGAATCTGTCGCTTGGCGTAAACTGTCATCAGCGTTTGTTACACGATACAAATATTTGTATGGGTCAGAAACTCGGTATTGAACACCCATTTCAACCGTCACAACGTTTTCATCTTTTGTTAGCATCGTGCCAGAAGCACGTAGCGAACGAATCGCTTGAACGTTGACTAGCTGTTCATCTTTAATTTCATCGATGAAACGAGGGTGCCAGTTAAGACCAGGTTCTTCGATACGGTCAAACTGACCAAGACGAAGTACAACGGCTCTTTCTGCTTCGCCTACAGTGTAGAAACCCGCGAAGAACCAGATTGCAACTGCGATAACTGCAATGACACCAAAGCCAATTGCACCGCCGCCGCCAATTGATGGACCGTTGCCACCTTTATTACCAAACTTGCCACCCAACTTTTGACTCAGTTTGTTAAATACTTCGTCTAAGTCTGGCGGTCCTTGATCTCGGCCACCACGATTATTTTTATTACCCCAAGGGTCATTATCGCGGCCTTTATCGCCGTTGTTATTTCCAGGCTCATTCCACGCCATTAGAAAGCTCCATCATTTGATATGACGTTATACTGTAGCAGTCTCTTAGTTAACGATAAAGCCACCTAAGAGCGCCCCTTCTCTTTTTTCTAGTTTAGACCAGTCAACTTGTTGCATCCTAATATCTATCAACAAGTTACCTTCCTGATCATATTCTTCTTGTTGAATACATTTCAACTGGAAGAATGTACTACGAATTCTGCCTTGATGCTCTGGTGGAATTCGTAATTGGTACTGCACAATCTGACTCGCTAACCGCTCAGTTAACGCTTCAAACAAAAATTCAATACCTAAGCCTTCCATCGCAGAGACCCAGACTGTACGAGGTACACCTTCTTCGTCTCTTTCAATGCGTGGCTTTTGATCATCCATGCAATCAATCTTGTTCATCACCACAAGAGTCGGCACTTCATGAGCATCGATCTCTTCTAGTACATCGTGAACAGCTTGAATATTCTCACGAAAACGCTCATCACTGGCATCAACAACATGTAACAAAATGTCAGCTTCTTGCGTTTCTTGCAACGTTGCTTTGAACGCCGCAACTAAATCGTGTGGCAGATGACGAATAAAACCTACCGTATCTGCAAGTATTGCAGGGCCAACATCCGCAAGATCGATCTTACGTAACGTAGGATCCAACGTTGCAAACAGTTGATCGGCTGCGTATACGCCAGCAGAAGTTATACGGTTGAACAATGTTGATTTCCCTGCGTTGGTATAACCAACCAAAGAAATAGTCGGAATTTCAGCTCGATTTCGAGCACGACGGCCTTGTTCACGTTGCTTCGCGACTTTAGCCAAACGACGTAAGATCGCTTTAATTCGATCACGCAATAAACGGCGATCTGTTTCTAGTTGGGTTTCACCTGGTCCGCGTAAACCTATACCACCTTTTTGTCTTTCAAGGTGCGTCCAACCTCGAATCAGTCGGGTCGAAATATGACGAAGCTGAGCAAGCTCAACTTGCAATTTACCCTCATGAGTACGAGCACGTTGCGCGAAAATATCTAAGATCAATCCCGTTCGATCGATCACACGACATTTACACAGTTGTTCTAGGTTACGTTCTTGGGCAGGAGATAGGGAGTGATTAAAAATCACGATTTCAGCACCAGTTAGCTGAACGGCTTGAGCAATTTCTTGGGCTTTACCCTCTCCAACGTAGTATTTAGGGAGTGGGGATTGTCGACTACCAGTAATCACTTGTAGCGTTTCAACCCCTGCGGAAGACACGAGCATTTCACATTCGCTAAGATCTTCCCACTCACCTTCTTGCGTGAAGTTGATATGAACAAGTACGGCTCGCTCACCGGATTCATAACGGTCAAACAAGCAACCAACTCCTTATTGCAGTCTTTACTGCATTATTTAAATTATTAATCTTCAGATTTCTCAGGACGATCAGAAGGTGCGCGCTCACCACTGTGATGACTTACTGCACGAGCAGGTACCACAGTTGAAATTGCATGCTTATAAACCATCTGATTTACAGTGTTTTTCAATAAGATCACAAATTGATCGAAAGACTCAATCTGACCTTGAAGCTTGATGCCGTTTACAAGGTAGATAGATACTGGGATACGCTCACGACGGAGTGCGTTTAGAAACGGGTCTTGTAGAGATTGCCCCTTAGCCATTTTATTTTCCTTATTTGTATTTTGTTGTAATTATTTAGCTAGTGGTGCACAAAAAGGTGCGGCCTTTGCATCTGAGCTAAATGAATAAAAAAACTCCGTTGTTATTGAAAGGCTAGCAAATAAAAAACCTCAATAACGGATCCTTTCCAGAGTATATTCACGCAAAAGCGATCACATTATACACAGCATTACTGATCAGATGCTATTGCATCTGAAAGAGTTTCTAGTGCGTGTTCAATGTTTTCGCTATCTAACCAAGTTAAATCATCCCAGCTGCGTAACCAGGTAATTTGTCGCTTGGCCAATTGACGGGTTGCACAAACACCACGGAAAACCGCTTCGTTTAAATCACAATTCCCATCTAAATAGTCCCACATCTGCCTATAACCTACGCATCGTATTGATGGTAGATCCGGGTGAAGATCATCCCTAGCGTATAACGCTTTCATTTCATCTTCAAACCCTGCTTCTATCATCTTCTCGAAGCGAAGTTCAATTCGGCGATGCAGTTCAGCCCTTTCCTTGGGAGCAATAGCAAATTGCTTAACTCTAAAAGGCAGGCTTTCACCTTTTGTTTGAGTTAGCTCAGTTAATGTTTTACCTGAAATTCGGTGAACTTCCAACGCCCGAGACAACCTTTGTGGATCATTCGGGTGAATTCTATCTGCCGATACAGGATCTATCGCACGCAACTGATCGTGCAAAGCTTGCCAACCAAGTGACTGAGCTTCCGCTTCAATTTGCTTACGAATGTCTTGATCCGCTGCTGGAAGTGGGGATAGCCCTTCCAGCAGAGCCTTGTAATAAAGCATCGTGCCGCCGACAAGCAACGGGATTTTTCCCTCAGACACAATCTTATTCATTTCATTGATTGCATCTCGACGAAAATCTGCAGCAGAGTAAGCTTCGCTTGGATCCAAAATATCTATGAGTCTATGAGGGGCAAGCGCCAATTCATTCGCATCTGGTTTCGCCGTTCCAATATCCATATCTTTGTAAATCAGGGCAGAGTCGACACTAATGATTTCCACCGGGTATTTTTGGCGAAGTTTAATCGCCAAGTCTGTTTTACCAGATGCAGTCGGGCCCATTAAAAACAGTGCTAAAGGTAATTTCTGAGTCATAGTTACTTATATTGTTATGGCTTGCTCTGAGCGCTTTGGCTTCAATCGATTAAGCTAAAAGAGCAGCAATTGTAGTTGAGAAATCCACAGAAACGACAAAACTTGAGTCTTCCAAAGGAAGTTGACCGTGCCAAAGCTGTTCGAGTTCCCCAACCAATTGAATGGCTTCTGATAAAGTGTAGTCGCTTTTTACTTGTGCGATTTGAATAGCAATCCAATTCGCTAATGCTTTTTCATCAAAAACAGTACCTTTTTCGTCTGTTTTTAATGAGGCTGCGTAAGATAACAGATCTGGTATCAGAATTTGTAAGTTTTGCTGGCGCAGGGGCGATGGTACTCCCATCACCATTATTGCTTCTGAATTTCGTTGCTTAAGCTCGATTCCGAAGCTTTGCAGCAATAATGCTACTTCGCTAGCAATTTCAACCAAATCACGCCCGAGCTTCAAAGATAAAGGCACTAAAAGTGGTTGGCTCTTAAGACCTTCTTGCTCAGTGTTTAACTGACCCAAAACTCGTAAGTATTCAGCTTTCGCCAAAGAAACAAGCGCACAGCTACTCTTGCTTCCCATCACCAAATATTGCTGATTTACGACAGTGATCGCTTTACCGAGTTCCGTTACGACTTCACGGTTATTCACAGCAGGCTTAACTGCGTTTTCTGACGGTTCCGGTGGCGAGATTAGGTTCGGCTTGGTATCAACACTCGGCGTTTTTAGTAACTCTTTATATGCCCTTACTTCTTTTTTAGATGGTGTAGGCTCTCCGAACCTCTGAGGTGCTTCTTTCTCTTTCTTCGGAGCGGGTCTAGATTCTATCCACTCTTGACGCCCAGAAAACTCTTTGGAGGCACCGTAATAACCAACCTTTTCGTTGACTACCGGAGTGGGATTCTCAGAAGCCTCAACTTGCGATGGCGCTTTTCTTGGATAAGCAGGTGTATTATCAATAACTTGTGAGACACGCTCTTGGACTTGTTCCGTTTCTCCATCAGCCAAGCTACTTGGTTGATGAAAAGCAGATTGAGTAACCGGTGTGGCATCAATGTGTTTTGTTTGTGCGAGGCCATCACTCAAAGCTTGATAAATAAAATCATGCACCAATCGAGCTTGATGGAAGCGAACCTCATGCTTGGCAGGGTGCACATTGACGTCTACTTGATGTGGATCTAACTCTATAAAAAGTACATAAGTTGCGAACTGGTCAGGTCTTAAGCTGGTCTCATAGCTTTGACGGATAGCATGATTGATCAGCTTGTCACGCATCATTCTTCCATTCACGTAACAATATTGTAGGTCGCTTTGCTGCCTCGCCCCCTCTGGAGTTGTGATCCAACCATGAAGCTTCAACCCTTGATGCTCCAATTCGATCTTCAACATATTACGAACAAAAGCATTGCCACATACGGCGGCAATACGCTTTTCTGCTTGAAGATCGTTTTTTGCCGCTCGATATTGACGGATCATTTTCCCGTTATGGCGTAAATTAATCGTCACATCAAATCGACTCAACGCAATACGCTTCAGCAGCTCATCGATATGAGTAAACTCGGTTTTTTCCGTTCTAAGAAACTTGCGACGTGCTGGAGTATTGAAAAAGAGATCAAGCACTTCAACTGAAGTTCCGATTGGGTGAGCCGCAGGTTGTAGTTTCACCTGCATATCTCTACCTTCACTATAAGCAGCCCAAGCCTGCTCTTGTGTGGTCGGGCGAGAAGTCATGGTTAAACGCGCAACGGAGCTAATACTCGCCAACGCTTCACCTCGAAAGCCCAAACTCACGATCGCTTCTAAATCATCGAGTGTATGAATTTTGGATGTGGCGTGGCGACTTAACGCTAAGGCAAGTTCGTCTTTTACAATCCCCTTTCCGTTATCTCGGACGCGGATCATTTTTGCGCCACCTTTTTCGATATCAATATCGATACGAGTTGCACCTGAATCAAGACTGTTTTCAACTAGCTCCTTCACGACAGAAGCAGGCCTTTCTACTACCTCACCCGCTGCAATTTGGTTAGCGAGTCGAGCTGGTAATATCTTAATAGTCATACGTTCTTCTTATCAGCTAACGCCACATTTACTTATGCGGGATAATCAGGATTTGGCCAATTGCGAGTTCATCTGAACGCAACTTATTAGCTTTTCGAATACTGTTCACACTCACGCCATACTTCGCCGCGATTTTACCTAAGTAATCCCCACGCGAAACCTTATGCTTCCTCAGGGGCGCGTCTTTCAAACTCACTGTTATCTTGAGCTTTTGCCCGAGCTTTAAAGTATCTGTCTTCAGTTTATTTTCACGTTTTATTTGCGCAACAGACACTTTGTATTGATTCGCAATTTTTCCTAAATAGTCACCTCGTGAAACCGTATGAGTCACAACTTTGGTTTCTACAGGATTCGAGGCTTTCGGAACTGAGAGCGTAGCCGATGAACCAGGGATCACAAGTACTTGCCCCACAGCCAAACTTGTCGACTTCAGCTTATTCGCAGACATGATCGCTTTCGTCGTCGTTGAGTACCTTTTCGCTATCGCTGATAACGAATCACCACGTTTCACCGTATATTTTTTAGCTTTCATCGAACTGGAAAAAGCGGTGCCTTCTGGTGGATTCGCTTTTAAGTACTTAACAATCGCCGTTGCGATTGAGCGCGCAAGCTTATCTTGATGTGAGCGTTGGAAGAGCAGTTTCTCTTCTGTTGGATTGGAAATAAATCCTGTTTCAACCAGAACAGAAGGTATTTGAGGAGAACGTAATACCGCTAGGCTAGTATTGATCGGCTTAGAGTTATGCAGCTTAGCAACCTTACCCATTTCCGATAGTATTTCCGTCGCAAGCTTATAGCCCTCTTTCTGAGAGTGACTAAATTGTAGATCTAGCAAAGTCTGGTTAACGTTCTTGTCATCAATGTTGCTAGTAAATGCCGCCCCACTGCCACCTAGCAACTCAGATTGCTTTTCTTTATTTTCTATCCAACGCGATATTTCGGTATTCGCACGACGCGTATTAAGTACAAATACCGAGCCACCTCTTGGCTGCGGCGTTGTAAATGCATCTGCGTGAATCGAAACTAACAGGTGAGCTTCGTTTTCACGAGCTATCGCTACTCGGCGGTTCAAGTTAACAAAGTAATCACCATTACGAGTTAAGCGGCTCTTTACACCCGGAACGGCGTTAAGCTGTGCAGCCAGCTTCTTCGAAATGCTAAGGGTGGCGTTCTTTTCATATTTTCGAGTTGGCCCTATAGAGCCAGGGTCTTCCCCACCATGGCCAGGGTCGATGACAATCAAGATATCTTCTTTTCGCTGGACTTGAGATATATCTTTACTGATCGTTGGCTTTTTCGAAGGCGCGGGGGTTGAAGACTTTTTCACGGAACCGGCATGCGGGAAATCCACTACCAAACGATGACCGTATTGCCCACCAGGCGTCGGGCTGAGCTTAAACAATTCCGCTTTTGACGACTTTTTCAATTCGAAAACTAATCGATAAGTACTCTTATTTGGCGGAGAACTCTTACGGATCTTCGTCAATACAGGGCTATCGCTAATTTTTAGCGGCAGCTTTGTTGCTAAGCTTGTCTTCTTTAAATCAACGACGAGTCGACTAGGGCTACTCAATGTGAAATAGCTGTAATCGGCTTCCGTTTTTAAATCTATCACTACTCGAGTTTCATCCGGTGAAGGCCAAACGCGAATCCCTTCTAAAGAATTCGCAAAACTTGAGTGGGACAGCAAGACGAAAAATGCAGCCAAAATTAGATTAGCTGCATTACATAAACGCTTAAGAATCAAGATAGCTCCAACTGATCAAGTAAGCTTTTTCCATAATCATTATTCGCGGTTAGAGATACGGTACGTTGATGACCGTCATAGCGAATCTCAATATCTAAATCAGCTTCAGGCAATAATCCATGGCCTTTTTCTGGCCATTCCACCAAGCAAATCGCATCAGAAGTAAAATAGTCACGAATACCCATAAACTCTAACTCTTCAGGATCGGCTAAACGATATAGGTCAAAGTGATAAACTTGCCAATCCGCCAACTGATATGGTTCAACTAAGGTGTAGGTTGGGCTTTTTACATTCCCATCATGACCGAGAGCTCGGACAAATCCACGGCTGAAGGTCGTCTTGCCCGCACCGAGATCACCGTGCAGATAAATAGTCGTCTGCTGTGAGCAAAGATTTGAAAGATTCGTACCTAACAGAATCGTTGCTTGTTCATCTTTCAAAGTAAAATGTTTCGTGCTCATGTATAAACTCTCTAAATATCGATCGTTGACTATATAAAAATCAAAAGAACAAGAATAGTAAACTGTGTTGCTTTTGAGAGACAAGATCTCAAATGTAAGTAATATGAAAAATACACATTAATACACGCGTTTTCTGGTCTTAGAGGCTAAGATCCGTTAAGATTCGCCCCCATTTTTTGCTGCACTCACAAACAAGAGCTGACAACATGAATCTTGACCAACTTGCTGAACAAATAAAAATCTGGGCCAAAGAGCTTGGTTTTCAAAAGGTCGGGATTTGTGACATCGACTTAAGTGAGCATGAAAGTGCTTTGCAAGATTGGCTAGATAAAGGCTATCACGGTGACATGGACTGGATGGCGAGGCATGGAATGATGCGCGCTCGTCCAAACGAACTTCACCCAGGAACCGTTCGGGTCATTAGTGCTCGTATGGACTACTTACCGCCCGAAGCGCAATTCGCTTCCAACTTGAAAGATCCTAATCAGGGCTACATTAGCCGCTACGCATTAGGCCGTGACTATCATAAGTTAGTTCGCAACCAACTGAAAAAACTCGGGCAGAAAATAGAAAAAGAAGTCGATCACCTTGATTGTCGACCATTTGTCGACTCTGCTCCAATCTTAGAGCGCCCCCTTGCTCAAAAAGCAGGCTTGGGCTGGACAGGCAAACACTCCCTTATTCTCGACAAAGAATCAGGATCTTGGTTCTTCTTAGGAGAGTTGCTTGTCAATATTCCATTACCTGTAGACACACCAAGTGAAGATGCCTGCGGTAAATGTACAGCCTGCATTACCTCATGCCCAACAGGTGCCATTGTCGAAGAAGGCGTCGTCGACGCACGTCGGTGTATTTCCTACCTCACCATTGAATTTGATGGTGTTATCCCTGAAGAGTTTAGGCCTCTGATTGGTAATCGCATTTATGGATGTGATGACTGCCAATTGGTATGCCCATGGAATCGTCACGCTGATATCAGCTCACAAACGGATTTCTACCGAAGAGACGCTTTCAACGATTCAAACTTAATCGCACTCGCTCAATGGGACGAAGCAACATTTCTTAAGAAGATGGAAGGTTCTGCCATTCGCCGAATAGGGCATCAGCAATGGTTACGCAATATTTTTATCGCGATGGGAAATGCTCCATACAATTCACAAATCATCGAAGTACTCACGTCGCACCAAGGAAAAAGTGAACTGTTAGATACCCATATTGCTTGGGCGATGGAACAACAGCACAATCAACTCCCTCAATCTGTCGGTAAAACGCATAATAAAAAACAGCGACTGATTAGAATCGTCGAGAAAGGATTACCAAGAGACGCATAATCAGGCTCAGCCCCTCTATATTTCGCTATAACTCTGAAAGCTTCCTACACATTTTTAATGAATAATGTTTGATATCGTTCTCAAATTCAGAAATGTGGAAAAAAACAAAATTATTGACCAATTTATTCCGTATTCAAGAAGTTAAACACATTTCAAATAAATGACTAGGATCAAAAAACAACAAGTTAATGATCTTTAAATTACCAGTAAAAAATACAACAAACCCACCGAAAGCATTAAAAAACAACAACTTAGGTTTATACTGAAATAGTATTGTAATAATTGAGAGTGAAAAGATCTTTCAATATAAAGGTTTGCTTTTTACCTGAAATAGGTTTATCAACCAACTTATCCACATAACATGTTTTGTGGATAAGTCTGTTAATGGATGTGGCAAAACATCAGATAAACCTAATATTTTTCTGATGATAGCAAGCATTCCATCTGCTTCAGCGAATTCAAGACACAAAAATATCCACCGATAGGAGGATTTAATGTTTATTTTGGGGGTTTATGCTTCTCAGCATTAGAAAGAGCAGTGGCTTTAGAGGCCGATTCAAGTTTGATAACTTGAAAGAAAATGGAGCGACACACGAGGTTCGAACTCGTGACCTCAACCTTGGCAAGGTTGCGCTCTACCAGCTGAGCTAGTGTCGCA
>NZ_JBHZSF010000025.1:0-22871 GCF_043642225.1 Vibrio profundi
TCGGCTTCAATATTTATAAGTATTTACGGAGACAATTATGAAATGGGACATTGGTGTTGGCTTAGTTTCATTAAAAAACCTCAGTTAAGACTGGGTTTTTGCTTTTTCCATTCCTAATAAGCCCTTTTCACTTAAATGCACTTAATTTACCTATTGAAAGAAATTCAATTGGAACTTCCGTTCTTCAACGGTATCCAGTCTGTACTTTGTAGTATTGAAGAGCGGAGCTACGCTGCTTCTATCTAACAACATCAGAAACAATAAAGCTTGAGAAGTCTTCTGCCGTATGCAATGTACACATTAATGAGAATACACTCCCTCTCTCTCTCGCTGAGCAGGTAATTTTCCTGAGTTTTTTTGAAGGCTTTCAAACTTTCTATCGAGGCTCTTTCTATCGAGGCTTAGGTCACTATGCCACTTTATAATGATTAATTATCCCTTAATTATGGGAATTCATGTCACGATTGAATTCTAATGTCCCTTCGCTTTTGTTGATTTCGCACTGCACTTCTTCCTGCACTGCACTGTCTTCAAAATTAGGTTTTCTTAATATTCAAAAAATGACGGTTGAGCTAGGTTGTACAACTCAGTCTAGGAATCTATAGATATGATTAAATATATAGGCTTAGGATTATCCAAACCGCTGTTTCTTACGACCCTTATTGGCGCTAGCGCACTAGTGAATTCTTGTGGAGCATTCTCTTCTGAGCATAAAACTATCGGCGTTACCGGTGATTACTATGTGTTTGGGTTAACTTCCAATGAAGTTCTTTCTGGCAAAGACAGTAGTTCTGCTGCGGGTATTGCTAGGGTCACTATTGATTGGTTGGCATACCAGGATGAAACGGATTTAGATACAGGCTCTCTTAGGTTGAGGGTTGACCATAAACATGATTATACAGACGATGCACCATCTAAGTTTGTCATGGGAAATATAGGTGGTTTTGGCTTGATACAACCTGCATTTAGCGATATAGGTTTAAGGCTAACCAACCTATATTGGAAGCAAGAGTACAATGCTCAAGATACTGAGATGATGGTTGGTTTTTTAGATAGTACTGACTACATTGACACTTACGCCCTTGGTAATCCGTATTCGGGGTTTTCTAACATACAGTTCAGCACTGGCTCTGGTTCTATAGCGATACCGGATGAGTCGACTCTTGGTGTATCCCTTCGGCATATGATGTCTGAAAATTATTATTCATACCTTAGTTTCTCCGATGCAAAAGCTGATTCAACTGAACCATTTGATGGCGTTGAAAATTTCTTTAGAGACAATCAGTATTTCAAGTCTCTGGAAATTGGCTGGGTGCCCTCTAAAGACTCCTTTTATATGCAAAACTCCCATTTGACAGTGTGGCATAGTGACGGACCGAAAGCCGAGCCTAGTGAGAACTATGGTGCTAATTGGTCGACGATCTATAACACAGGGAGTTGGGTTCCTTTCATCAGAGCTGGTGTAGCAAAAGGGCCCGAAGCGTTATACAAATCATCAGTGGTGGCAGGGACGGGATATCTAGGGTTAGGCTCTGGAACTCTCGGTTTTGCAGTAGGGTGGGCTAAACCTAACTCAACGTTTGACGATACATACAACTCCGAGCTTTACTACCGAATGAAGTTTGGTCCGGTGTCTGTTACACCGAATATCCAATACCTGAATAACATTCCTTTTAACTCGCAAGCGGATAATGCTTGGGTATTTGGGTTAAGAGGGAGCATACAAGTTAGTATTTAGCCTCTCAATTCTTAGTGCAATTGACAAAAAACATGGTTAAAGAAAAAATGTCACGCTGAGGTTCACGCTCAGCGTGACGTTTTTGGGGTTCTAAAGTGTCTTTCGTAGTCAAACGGAAAACACATTATGACCACAATTAACTTGGATAAACGCGCATTAAATGAAAAAAACGTCAGAATGTATTGGTATGAGCCGACATGAAGGCCGAAAGCGGCCATTATTAATAATAACCAACAAAAGCCTGGTGAGTGTGTTATCTTGGTTTTTATCCCTACCGCTTAGTAGGGACTTCTTTTCTTTTCCGAATTCACATCTCGGCACTCCTTAGTCGCCCTCCTAAGCCTCACAGCAGGCTTTAGTTATGTCAATTTCAACCCAAAAGTTAAAACTCACTAGACATGAAAATGTAGAAAATAACACGACGTACCCTATTTCGCACCTTGGTTACCAACTTGCTCAAAAAGTAAAACCAGTCATCCCTTCAGCGATTATATATTGCGAAGGTAATTTTGGAAAAATTGATGGTAAAACCGCTAATGGGTTAGTGAGGCATTCGTTAAGCTATCGTATTCTATCGGTTATTGATAGTAAGGCTGCGGGCTTAGATGCTGGAGAAGTACTTGATAATAAAGCCAATGGAATTCCTATCCTTGCCAATGCTGAAGAAGCGATCATTCACGCAGAAAGCATTCCCGATTACTTCATTTTTGGTATTGCGCCATCAAGTGGTTTTTTATCAGACTTAGATAAAAGCATCATTTTAAATGCCATGTCATTAGGAATGAACATTGTAAATGGCTTACATGAATTTCTAACCGATGATCCTCTATTTTTAGAAGCCAGCTTAAAGAATAACGTTCGAATATTCGATACTCGCAAACCCAAAAATAAGGGCGAACTGAAAACGTTTAGCGGGAAGATACACAGCATTAAATGTCCTAGAATTGCTATAATGGGGACGGATTGCGCGCTGGGAAAACGAACAACAGCAACAATATTAGCGAATGAACTGACTAAAAAAGGCCTTAATGTCACTCTGATTGCCACTGGTCAAACAGGCATTATGCAAGGCGCGCAATACAGCGTTGCACTCGATGCTGTCCCTTCACAATTTTGTGCCGGTGAGTTGGAATCTGTCATTGTAAAGGCCTATGAAAAAGAAAATCCGGATTTGATTATTATTGAAGGGCAAGGAGCCTTAAGTCACCCTGCGTTTTCAACTAGCGCTTTTATCTTACGTGGCAGTTGTCCAACGGGTGTGATATTGCAACATGCCCCTAAACGTTTATATCGTAGTGATTTTCCTGATTGCCCAATGCCTTCAGTCGCCTCAGAAATCAATCTTATCGAAACGTTTTCTAATACCGGTGTCATTGGATTAACACTGAATCATGAAGGTATGTCTTTGGATGAAACGTGCCGTGCAATAAACAGCTACGCTAGCGAATTTGGTCTACCTGTTACTGATGCTTTATCACAGCCTGTCGAACATCTACTGCACATCGTAACGTCAGCCTTCCCTGTGATTGCAAGTAAACTGGCAAAAAAAGGATGAACTATCCTAGGTTAGACATCGATTGTGGGAAAATTCACCATAACGCTCAGTTCCTGATTACTCAGCTCTCACTGAAAAATATATCTGTTACGCCTGTAACAAAAGTCTTCCTCGGTCACCCTATCATCGCACAAGTGCTTATTGATGCTGGCGCAACAATGTTAGCGGATTCAAGAATCGAAAATCTTCAAAAGATGACAGAATCTGGTATTTCTACCCCCAAAATGCTGATACGTACACCCATGCTAAGCCAAGTGGCGAGCGTAATAAAATACAGTGATGTGAGTTTAAATTCTGAAGTTGATGTTATTCATATGCTTTCATATGTTGCGGAACAACAAAATTGTCGTCACGACATTATTATTATGGTTGAGCTTGGTGATCTCAGAGAAGGTGTAATGTCAAATCGCGTGATTGATTTTATCCGAGGGATTATTTCTTTACCGAATATCACGATAAAAGGAATTGGTACGAATTTAGCCTGTCGGTATGGGGTCGCTCCAGATGATCAAAATATGAAGATTCTTTCTGACCTTGCCGATGGAATTGAAGCTACATTTGGGATCAGCCTAGAAATAATTTCAGGGGGTAATTCTGCTTCAGTTAACTGGGCTCTTCAGAGAACAGGCCTAACTCGAGTAAATAACCTTCGTATAGGAGAAGCCATTTTTTTAGGCTGTGAGCCTTTAGAGCATGAATGTATCAAAGGCTTACATAGTGACGCAATTTCTTTGACCGCCGAAGTAATTGAATCCAAGATCAAACCGACTTTACCTTGGGGAAATCGAGGGTTAAATGCTTTTGGTGAAAAAGAAAACCTTCAAGATAGAGGATGGGTCTCACAAGCTATTCTGGCATTAGGTCGCCAAGATGTTTGTGTCAGCGGACTTAAGGCTCCAAATGGGATTAGTATCATATCTTCAACCAGTGATCATCTTGTCCTTGAATCCTCAAACAAGCCATTATATATAGGGGAAACAGTCACATTCAGTCTAGATTACAGTGCTCTTTTATCTTCTATGTCTTCACGTTATATCCAAAAATATTTTAAGGCACCTAAAGGAAGAAGGAGGGCATAATGCTACGAATAACAGTAACTATCTTGGTCAGTGTCATGCTTAATGGCTGCCAGACAAGCCCAATGAAATCTGATGGGCTTGCCGATTATAGAGCGACGGTTATCTCTAGCGAGCTGCCACAAGATTTAGGACCACTCACGCTTGTTGGTGCTAAATCAAAAGCCAATATTGTGACCCTTGTTTTAGTAAAAAAGAAAACTGTAGATATGGACAGATTAGTTGCTCGAGTAACGGTCAGTTTTTGTGAAAATATTGAAATAAGACCTTTATTGGAATATGGGATTTCTTATCGAATTTTTACTTTAGGAAAAAATGATAAAGTAGAAAATATTAATGTCGTATCTCTAGCTAAGTGCTCTAGTTGAATGTTTAACACTCGAATGGATAAAAGCCAATACGAGTTGTTCAATATCCTTAATGACATCATTTTATTGAAGTTTGATCGCCTTACGCCTTGGGAAAAAAACTTTATCACGGACCTGCACCACAAAGCTTTAACTAAGCAGACCATTTCAACTAAACAAGAACAACTTGTGTTAAAAATCTCAATGAAAGCTGACAAGCCAAAGAAAAAAAACGTACATACCAAGGTTTAATTTAAGTCTGTGTCTACCTAATGTTTTCAAGGTGTTCGGTATCTAGAAAACATTAATCGCATTTGGTTCAATGATCTTAAGGTATGTGAAGTCAGTTCATTCGGCCCCCTGTTTGATGACAAAGACATTCCCTTAGACCTGCAAAAAAGCCCATAGGTCAAAAAACTTATGGGCAAATCAGAGTACATAAGCTCTGAAAATTCACCAATAAAGCATTATATCAAGGCGTTCATGTCGGGGGGGGGGGGGGGATTAATTAAACGCACGAGCCAAAATGCCATTCCCTTGATATTGGTAAACACTTGAATTACTACTTACAAAGACTGATTCTCCGGGCTTAAGAGTAACTGTACGTCCTTCTGAAGTGACGGTCGCCTCTCCTTCCACACAGAACAAAATCTCCGCGCTACGTAAATACTGTGACTTGCTCTCATCAGTCGCAGACAAGATATCAAAGCCAAAGTCATCCACTGGAATCGGATAGCTCATCTTACCCTCTTTCAATACAGGCTTAAGACGAATATCTTCTGGCTTAATCGGCTCAAAGATCGTGTTATCGATAAGCTCAGGAACGTCTATGTATTTAGGTGTGAGACCGGCACGCAGCACATTGTCTGAGTTTGCCATGATCTCCAAGCCTGTGCCTTGAACATAAGCATGTGGGGTTTCTGCGAACAGGAACATCGCTTCACCGGGCGCCAGTTCAACCGTGTTAAGCATCAATGGCGCAAATAAGCCAATATCACCCGGATAGTGCTGTTTGAACTCAATGCTGTATTGAAGAGCTTCACGCCCCATGACCGTTTTAGCTGGTCGCGCATGTGCAGCATAGAGTTCATTAAGCGCGGACGCTTTGCGGTCACCTTCAAGAGACATAATTGCGCTAAAGAACGACTTCAGAGAATCGCTGTCGGCATTGGCTTTAAGTACACTAAGTTCAATCGCTAACGAAGGAATATCGGCTTCTTCGAACAAGGCAATGATATCGTCGATTGGACGAAATCCATTCATCGCTTTGTAGAAAGTCAACGCATAAACCAGCTCAGGTTTGTGGTTTGGATCTTTGTAGTTACGATTTGATGCATTCAAAGGGATCCCAAGTGCATTCTCACGCTCAAAACCTAATTCTGATTTTCGCTTGTTCGGGTGAACCTGAATCGATAACGGTGTTTCAGCGGCCAACACCTTAAACAGGAAAGGCAATTCACCGAAACGTGCCGCCGTGTACCCACCTAAGACATCGATTTTGTTTTCATCAATCATGTGAGAAAGCGATTCACCGGTATCACCTACTTTTGAGCAACCATTTGGATGAGCACCCATCCAGATCTCAGCTTGCGGTTCTTGGTTTGGGTTCACAATACCAAACAGTTGGTTGATGGAGTCTTTGCTTCCCCATGCATAGTTTTGAATAACGTTGTCGAGTTTAAATAGAGACATGATTACTTCTCATTAAAAATCTGGCCGCCAAGCTTGAGCGTGGCTGCGATATTACGGGCACTGCGAGTCAGATTTTGGCTCGCTTCTGATAAAACTTGGTCTAAAGACTGAGGTGAACGTACGGTTCCAAACAGGCTAGACATTGAGCCGTAAAGCTTTTCAACGTCTGTACCCAAAGAACCAGCGATACCAATGGTCGGAATATTCAGTTTTTGAGCACGCTGTGCGATACCAAATGGAGTCTTACCTTGTAGGGTTTGGTTATCCATCTGCCCTTCCCCCGTCACAACCAATGAAGCGCCTTCAAGAGCCTTATCCGCGTCCAACGCATCCAATACCATCTCGATACCCGCTTTAATCTGGATATTGAATGCCAGGCTTAACCCTAGGGGTGTGCCACCAGCAGCACCAAAACCCTTGCTGTCACGATGATTAACGCCTGTATGGGTTTGAGCGATATCGGCAAAGTGCCCAATAGCAGCATCAAGTTGTTGAACTTGAATTTTTGATGCGCCTTTTTGCGGACCAAACACGGCACTTGCTCCGCTTTCGCCACATAATGGATTATTCACATCACACGCGACCACGAACGTCACTTCCTTGCATCTAGGGTGCAGTCCATCAAGATCGATGCTTGCTAGCTGACTTAACTCTGCACCGCCACCAGATAACTCGTTGCCTTGCTTGTCTAATAACTTGCCTCCCAGCGCTTGTAAAATGCCTGCGCCTGCATCATTGGTAGCGCTGCCGCCCAAGCCAATAATGATTTGTTCAACACCTTGATCTAATGCATCTTTAATCAATAACCCTGTACCAAACGAAGATGCGATTAACGGCGCTCTTTCTTCTACTGTTAATCGGTCTAAACCCGATGCTTGAGCAAATTCCACCAAAGCAGTTTTTACGTTAGCGCCATCAACTGTCTGTTCTAACGAAGCCCAATAAGCCGTACATTCTCGACCTAGTGCGTCTGTTGTTTGTAGCAGCTGTTTCTTACCGTTAAGCGCGGTTAGCAGCACGTCTACGGTACCTTCACCACCATCAGCGAGAGGCAGTTTTACGAACTCTGCGTAAGGGAAAACATCGGCAAATCCACGCTCAATGCAAGACGCAACTTGATGAGCGTCAAGTGATTCTTTAAATGAATCAGGGGCAATTACAATTTTCATTGTCGTTCACCATTCCCGCTCACCAAGGTGAGCGGGTTATCGAAATTAGAATTTAATTTGGAATGTTTTTGCTTGGCAAGATGCTAGCTCGCCAAAAGACAAGTCACCAAAGGTTTCAGTTGCTACATCACCTTCACGAACGCGTTCGTCCATGCTTGTTTCTTTCCAGCTTGAAACCGCTTGAGTGAAAGAGATTGAATCCGATACTGAACCCGTTTCTGCTGGGTTGTAGACACGCATGATCAACGCATCTTCATCTTCAGCTTTCTTAAGCACACTTAATACCGCACCTGCTTGTTGCTTCGATAGCAAGCTGAAGCTCATCGGTAGGTTTTGTTCGCCCACATTCAGCTTCATCGCGTTGTAAGGGATCTTGTTGTAGCATTCGATTTGAGTGACATTGTCACGTGCTTGCGCCATTATGTTCGCGTCAATGTGATTACCAGAGAAGCCACACAGTGTGAATTCACACACCAACTTGCCGCGCACTTGTGAATCTGGGGTCGGGATCTTGATACCAGAAGGACGACCAGGACGAAGCAATAGCTCTTCTTTACCCAACACGCCGATACCACGGAACAGTGTCAGTGCGAAGGTATCTCTGTTTTCGTCACCTTGAGATGTA
Organism: Vibrio profundi; assembly: GCF_043642225.1. GTDB lineage: Bacteria > Pseudomonadota > Gammaproteobacteria > Enterobacterales > Vibrionaceae > Vibrio > Vibrio profundi_A. The sequence goes on from NZ_JBHZSF010000025.1 coordinate 8,203, forward strand.
ATCACCTCAAATTCACGCAGACCATTCGACATGATCGCCATGCCTGCTTTGCCGTTTTCTAGCGCTGCAAAGTTCATTAATTGATACACAGGAACCGGCGCTTCTTTCCACTTCTCTTCTTCCCAAACCGCCATTGCAGGGTCGTTGGTTGGGCGAGTAATACAACCGAACTGGTTATCCGCAACCACAGTTTCAGAAACAAATGGCGTTGGTACTAAAACACGTACGCGGTGGTCGTCGGCTTGGTTGTCTAATTCCATGCGAACTTCGATACGGCGAGAGCCTTGTTTCAATACCACTTGGCATTGCGCTTCTACAAAACCGTTTTGACCCGTACGTTCTTCACGCTCTGCCAGGTTTGCAGGCACGTTCATACGCAAAGCGATGTTCGCTACCGATTGGAAGCCTTGGTGGTCAATCGATGTTTCTACCGGGAATTCATCAGAGTACAACAGCCACTCTTGGCGAGATGGAGAGTAATCGTACTCATCGCCATCATCAGAACCGTCTTCTAAACGAAGTACTTGGTCGAATACTTGCTCTGTCTCTTTATCAAAAATAGTCAGAGTACCGTTGTCGTTTACATTGATTCGGTAGTATTCGTTTTCTAATAGGTAGTCCTTCTGCTCAGCAACTTTTACAGCGCCTTTCTCGTTGCCTTGGATGTGTAACGTGGTGAAGCCCATTGCTGGTACAGTGCGTTTGATTTGAATATCAAACTCCATGAACGGGTCGTAGTTGCCGTAGTGAACGATTTGACGGTCTACTTTACCTGGGTCGATTTGGCGCTTATCTTGGATGAAGTACTCTACTGGGTTTTCGTTTTCATCAAAGATAGAAAATTCTTGAGCACGGATAGTAATGGTTGTGTTCACCACTTCTTCACGCTCGTACGGAGAAAGGTTAAACATCGCCAGTTTGTCGCAACCTTCACGATCCGGCATATGGTCAACGATTTTACGCTTGTAGAAATGAATCAGGTTGGTCGCCATATCGTCCGCAAGGATGTAACGGTTTAGGATTTCAGCGTGTACCTTGTCTGAACAACAACAACCAATAGAGTCATGAGCGTGGTTCTTCATGCTCTCTTTCCACATTTTCTCAATCAAACCGTGGTGGTATTCAAAGCCTAATGTCCAAGCGATAGACGCTAGCGGTTCTAAGATGTTTACAATCTTGTTTTCGATTTCTGCGTGGATCAGTTTGATGTCCATACGCGTAGACGAAATCGTGCGGTGAACACGCATGTATTTACCGTCGTTGAATTCGCCTTTGATTGTGTCGAGTTGATCGCGTGCTGCTTCTACTTTCTCAAACACTTCTTCGTAACGGCTCATTGAGAATTCACGATCTGGGTAGATTTCGCGAAGCTTGTCCATTACTTCAAAGATGTCTTTTTGAATTGGCATTTGGTCATGACCGTTCGGCAGCAGGATGTCTTTGGTTACCGATGGTTTCTCTAGCACTGGGAAGTACTTATCTAGACGAGCACGCAGACCTTCTTCGTCTTGTGGAAGGTATTTACCAATCGCGTAACCTAGCGGAAGCACTTGTGCCGTTACTTCACTGCCGTCGTTTGACTGCCATAAAAATTCTGTTTTGTTGGTGCCGTGACGCTCTGAACAACCACGCCAGAACATTGCACGCGTGATATCGAAACCGTTGTAGATCATCGGCAGTTGAGAACTCATGCTGAATGAATCTGGTAGGTAACCAATCTTCATTACATCGCCAAATTTCATACAGTCGCGAATGCCATACATCATGTTACGTACAATCGACTCGCCAGAAACTTGCATTGTGTCGGTTTGAGAATACCAAGGGCCAATAATAAGCTTGCCCGCTTCAACCAATGCTTTTACGCGTTCTGTGTTCTCTGGTTTGATCGCGAAGTAATCTTCTAGAACGGCTGTTTGACCATCTAGAACGTAGTATTTGTATTCTGGATCGCTCTCCAGACGGTTCATGATTTCTTCCATGTTGTTCACTAGAAGAATACGAGACTCTTCTGTTGTGAAATACCATTCACGATCCCAGTGCATGTGTGGAGTAATATGTACGCGTGATGTAGTCATAATCATTTACCTAAATATGTCGCTTCGAGTAAATCTTAAATTCGAGCTCAAATACGACTAAATTAAAGTTTTTCAAGGGGTTAAAATTGGCTGTCACTAAATTTAGGGTGCAAAAAACCACGCCCAGTATCTGTGTGAATAAAACCGTTAGGAGCACAGGTATTTAGGACAGCCAAGTTGTTCGTTATTTTTTATATGGTGTTTTTAATGGCGAGTTATAAGTGAGCTCAAAATTCAGTTAGTTCTGTGTTGCAGTACTTGCTTCAAACTTACCCTTTTTTACAGCGTGACCACGCCACATCAGAAGAGTAATGGTTGAAATCACTGTGCCGACAATGGCAGCACCGAACCAGATTGCAGCAGCAGAGAATGCGCCTAAGCCTGAATCGTGTAACAAGAAGATTGAAAAGATACCCGCGCCCGGAGTCGATAGACCAATACCCGCCGCACCAACCATTGCACCTGTAACCACAGAGCCTAGTAAGAATGAGCCGATTACACGGATTGGATCTTCAATTGCCATTGGGATTGCACCTTCGGTAATACCCGCAAGGCCAAGCAGCCATGTAGATTTACCAGTTTCAATCTCAAAGTCTTTGAATAGGCGTGGAGCAATCATGGTTGAAGCCGTTACAGTGAAAGCCGATACCATTTTTACTGAGCCAAAGATTGCGTAAGGACCATAAACGCCGTTTGCCATCGCACCTAAACAGAATGCGTAAGCAGCTTTGTTTACAGGGCCACCTAAGTCGAATGACACAAACAGACCTAGAATTGCACCCAATAACAATGCATTGGTGCCTGACATACCGTTCAACCAGTCCGTTAGACCTTGGTTTAGGAACGCAACAGGTTTACCGATAACAAACAGCATCAAGCTACCTGCCACCAAAGTACCAATCACAGGATAAAGGTAGAAAGTAAGGAAACCGTTAAACGCAGGACCCAAGCGAACATGCTCTTTCACCCAACGCATTACGTAACCAGCAATCAAACCACCAACAACACCGCCTAGGAAACCAGAACCAATGATGTTTGCGGCAATACCCGCAGCAAAACCAGGACCAAGTGCCGGTTTGTCTGCTAATGAGTAAGCTGTGTAAGCTGCCAGTACTGGCACCATTAATGTACCTAATAGGCCGCCACCTAGTTTGCGATACATCCATAGCCAAGAATCTTTTGTTGCGTAGAGCTCTTGCAGGTCAAAAATTTGCGCGATAAGAACAGCAACCGCAAGAACAGTACCGCCAGCAACGATAAGAGGAACCGCGTAAGAAATACCTGAAAGCAGTGCCTGTTTGAGTTCTGTTTTCAGTGGCACTTTCTTAGGTTTGTCATCAGTAGCAACTTTACGCTCTGCACCGTTGCCTTTTTTCGACTCTTCGATCGCTTCGTTTAAAATGCGCTCACCGTGTTTAATCGGTTCTGCAACTGGCGTTTCAATACGAGGAATGCCGTTAAAGCGCTCAGATTCTTTAATCGCGACTTCCGCAGCAAATACACAAGCCACTGCATTGTTTAATTGCTCAGCCGTTAAACGATCTTCAATACCGTTTGCGCCCTGTTTTTCAACATGTACGTTATAGCCAAGCTTTTTGCCCGCCTTTTCAAGATATTCTGCCGCCATATAGGTATGAGCAATGCCTGCAGGGCAAGCCGTTACACATACAATTGTCGGCGCATTTGTATCTAAGTTGTCTTGTTCTTCTTCTTGCTGATTATCGCCATCAAGAAGTGCAAAGATTTCATCAGCAGTTGTTGCTTTTAATACTGCTTCACGAACATCGTCATCAACCAATGTGGTTGTAAGTTCGGTCAGCAGGTGCATGTGGGTAGAACCCGCTTCTGCATTTGGAATTGCAATTAGGAAGATAAGATTCACATCTTCGTCTTCATCTAAGCCTTTCCATTTCATGTCTTCTTTAAGTGTTGCCACAGCGAAGCCGGCTTCTTTAACCGCGTCAGTCTTGCCGTGCGGTACTGCTAGGCCTTCACCAAGCGCTGTCGGGCCTTGCTCTTCACGAGCAAATACTGCATCAAGGTACTCTTGCTTGTTATGCAGTTTGCCTTGCTGATCCAGTTGATCAGCAAGTGCGTAAATCGCTTCTTCTCGACTGCTAAACGTAGTTTGCAGATTTACGAGCGACTTATTCGTTAGAGTAGTAAGTTTCATAACCTTTGTCCCATAGTCACGGATTAGTACGACAGTCGTCTCTGTCGACGATAGGAATGATACAACTTCAAGACATTTAATCCGTGATCACGATCTCACCAATACACATTTGTATTTAATTTGTATTTAAATAGTATTAGTAAACCCTTTAAGAAAGCTTGTTATGTATCGTTTAATTTGTATTATATGTACTACAAAATACCGATACGACGCTCACACTAACCTTGAGAGCAAGGCTTATATAGAGCAAATTTACGTATTTAAGGTACAGGTTGTTAAACAAAGTCTAGTTGTTCTAGCGCACAAATGAGGCAAAAATGGCAAGACTCCCGATGTATCGCCAAATCGCAGATGCAATACGAGAAAAAATCAGTTCTGGTGAATATAAGGTTGGAGAAGCACTTCCAACAGAAGCGCAGTTGCGCGAAGTATTTTCTGTCAGCCGTGTAACGGTTAGACAAGCGCTGAAGCTACTGATCGAAAATGATGAACTTGAAAGCGTGCAAGGCAGCGGCACTTACGTTAAAGAGAACAAAATCAATTACGACATCTATAAGCAGTCTAGCTTTCAGGAAAAGTGGGCGCATTTGGATGTGGTTACCCACAGTGAGGTTCTGGCTTTTGAAATGAAGCCCTGTTCTTTAGCGATGTCTGAACACTTAGATATAAAAGAAGGTGAATTGGTTTTCTACGTAAAGCGTGTCCGTTTCATCGACAACAATCCAATTACGGTTGAAGAAACCTGGTTACCTGTTGCCCTATTCCCAGATCTCACCTATCAAGTGATGCAGACATCAAAGTACGACTTTATTGAGAACACCAAAGGCATGGTGATTGATCGAAGTGAGCAAGAATTGGTGCCGATTCTTCCGCCTGAAGATGTGGCTCATCAGTTAGGAATCGACCCTGCTCAACCTATTATTGAAAAACGTACTCGTGGTTACCTAGCCAATAACACAGTATTTGAATACAGTCGCAACTACTTCACATCTAACGATTACCGATTTACATTGGTTGCGAGAAGGAAAAGCAATATGAAAGAAGGCTAGCTAGCGTCTAGTGATGTAGTGGCTATTCAGTTTCTACCTCCACCAAGAAAACAGACTTGATTCTCCCCGATTTCTAGTGAACCTATAAGAAAATCTAGGTCAATTTTCGAAATCGAATAATAGCGAAATTACGGTGGTAACAAACTTTGGGGCAAAGACGTTTCAGTAACTTTCCTAAATTAGTATAGTACGGATAACTTGACGTATTGAAAAAGTAACTCCGCACAACACCAATACCATAAATTTAAATAATTGATGGTGCTAGTGAAATAGGCCTGTTATGCGCATTCCCATTAGATAAGCAGTGCATAATTATCATTTATCTGCTTGGTAGTCCAATTTCCCTACACCATCTAAACAAGAGTCCATTTGTAGTAACATGATGAATCTAGGAGTCAGTAAACATACAACCACGAAAAAAGTTAGAATGAAAAATGAAACTAACAATTTTTCCTGTTTCTCACAAACGGCATCACTCTTAATCTATATTTATATCAATTTCAGCATTCTAAAGATAAGTGCTTTATAGATGAGTAACACCTCAAAAAACATTAGTAACTATTTATTTAACTAGGTTTAGATGGTGAGATGTCAATCTATTTTTAACTGTTAATCTCTTAATTAAAATAATCAAAGTTATATACTTTCGTTCCAAGTAAACCAACGAATTATTAGTATATATGCGATACTTATTTCTTTGCTTTTTATTTTCCCCCACGCTCTCTCGCTACCGAAAATTTGAGACTTGCGACATATAATTAAAAATTTCTTTCGGCTTGCATGAATAAAACTCGTGTCATCAACTATCAAATGGTCGTAGAGCGTCTAAATGCAGATATTGTCGCTTTGCAAGAGGTTCGAGATAGATATGCCTTAGAACGATTCTTTCCTGCTGATAAATGGGATGTGATCATTGATGATGACAGTACTGATGATATGAACTTAGCCTTTGCTGTAAGAAAAGGTCTAACTTATCGGTTAAAGTCAGGACAAACAAAGAACGTTGATAAAGACTTAGATTTTGCGTTTCCAAAGTCAAATACCAACTTTGTAGATGAAAGGCGTGTACTAAAGCTCTACGTAACATATAAAGGGAAAGAGGTTCTCCTTCTAAACCACCATGCAGAGTCTCGATACAATGGTCGAGCAGTTACAGACTTCACTAGAACTAATTCCGCTTTAGATCTTATAGATTTTATTTATCAAGCTTCAACTATATATGTTGCTCCGTTGGGCGACTTTAACGACACTCCTGACGACCGTTCTTTAAATACGTTGGATAACGGTATCGATTCTCCAATGAGCATTGAGAACGAAAAAGGGGGATTTCTGGTTAACTTAACTGAACCGCTAGCTTCAAAAGATCACGTCTCGTATGGGTTAAAGAGCCTTGATAAGACTGACTCTATCGTTAAGTTGGTAAACCCTGCCATTGTTGGCTCTAGGTTCGAAAACCTAGACAACTATTCAAGTGACACTCCCGTTAAAAAAGCGCTTTATGACCAGATCCTCGTTACCCCAGAATTAAAGACACTGTTATATCAATCTGCCGAAGCAAGAGTGTTTGATGACATTGTTGGAATTGATGGCAATGACGATACGCGAGCCTCAGATCATCTCCCAGTCTATGTAGACTTTGATTGCCCTACTTGTGATACCCCCGATTTAAGAATTGAATCGTTGCTACCTAACCCTATTGGAAATGACTCAGGTAATGAAACCATCAAAATCAAAAATATGGGTCAACGTTTTGATGGAAAAATTATTATCCAAGATGCTTCTATGAGAAATGAGGTAGTTTACATAACGCTTGAAGCCAATCAAACCTTCTTACATAAAATCAATTCAGGAGTAACTTTAAACAATTCAGGGGATACCGTTCGAATACTTAATAAATATGAAGTCAAAATTGATGAAGTCAGTTATTTATCTTCAAAAGAAAACGTTGAAATCTACTTTTAAAGGGAACTTATGAAAAAAAAATTTATAGCAATCGTATTGTTCATTGCGATTGTTTTCATACCCACGTTTGCTTACGCAGCAGATGAGTGGGATAAGAATGCAGTTTATGAATCTGGTGATACTGTCAAATGGAAGGGCCTTACATATATCTCCTCTTACTGGACCCAAGGTACAGAGCCTGTTGATAATCAAATTTCATGGGATGGTTGGATTACCATTGATACCGACTCAATTGAAGCTTGGAAACAATCCTCGACTTATAATGGGGGTGATGTAGTCGAATACAATTCAGGTTTCTACCTTGCTAAATGGTGGAATACTAATGAAATTCCTAGTACCTCTTCGGAGTGGCAGCGCTTAGATATCAACACGATAGTAAAGCCAACCCCAGATCCAGATGATACAAACATCATTGGTAAAGACAATGATGGGGATGGCCTACGAGATGATTATGCCGTTACCATTGAGGAAAGCTACACGGAATCGAAAGAAATTGCATTAGCAACTCAAGCAGGTAGGGAGTTTGGAAAATTACTTGAGTTTAGTGAAAATGATATTGAAATCACCGTTGAAGATGCACAACTAATGGCAACGAATGGTATTGCTCTACAATACTGTATTGATGTCTATAAGATGGAAAACCCAGAATTTCTAAATCCAATTGATTTGTACTTTGACACTTTAGATCGAGCGATTGCGAACAGAGAAGCATCTACCAAGCTCTATAAATCGTTACAAGGGAATGAACCAGTAGTGACAGAAATTAATTGTGACAAGTTCTTAGAAGGGGTTTCAAAATGAAAAAGATATTGACTCCTATTATTGGTGCAATGTTGTCGAACAACACTGCATACGCTTCGATTTGTGGACCTCGAGTTGATGAGGTTCAATTGTTCTATGTAAATGGGATGTTTACAACATACCAGCAATTCGGCGCTAACAAAGCTCACCTTATTACTTACCAGAAGAAGTACTTGACTAATGAATTTGAAATGTCTCCAATCGTTGATGGCAGTTACAACAATTCTGAAGACTTAACTAAACAGATAGAGCAGGTAGCAAAGCAAAAGTATGACGAAGCGACTCCTGAACAACGGAAAGTGCTCAAAATGCTTATTAATGGTACGTTCAGCTTTTATACTGGCTTGAGTGACGAAGAGACTAAGACGTTGATTAGCGGTCTATTTAGTGAATTGGATGCCTATCTTATAACTGGGGATGGAGATTATCGCACTGCAGAACGACGACTGTGAAAAAGAACAATCAATATTTTATTTTATTTTGGTTGTGCTTTTTCACAGTCGTCCTCGATAACCTTCTTGCTGATAATTACTCCACCTCCCCAACACTAATCGAAGCCTATTCTTTGGCGGTATTTTGTAAAGCTAATGGTCGTACTACAAATACAAATCTTCGCCTATCATAAGAATTGCTAACGTCAACTCTCGCCTTTTACAAGTCATTACTTTTTGTATTGGAAAATTGTCTTCCTATCTGAATTTTTAAATCGGGGACGAAACACACTTTGGGGCATTTTCGAGCTAGAAAATGCCACGTGTAAAATCACAAGAGTTTCGGTTGTTGTGTATCCTGCTTCTGGACAAAAAAACGATTCTTTTAAAATTCTCGCTCAAGATTGCTTTCTATAAGTTGACCATAACCTACACCGATTTCCGAAATAGCGCTGGTACAACTGGCTGGTACAACTGATTGAAGCATTAGACCTAGATACAAGTAAATTAAAGGCTGTCAGGAGCGATCTGAGTAACACGACAATAATATGTATCTGTATCTTTATCAGAAATATAGACGTGCACATTCAAGCCAAATACCCAAGCTAAATAAGCGGTATTTACCATCACATGATCTTTTTGTTCGACTACCAACCAAGGGGAACTCCTCTTATGGGGGCAATCATCTGGCTCTTGGTCGGAAAGACGAATAAGTAACCCTTGTGAGCCCGAGGTAATACCCTTAATTGGACCGTAAACTACATTACCGCTTGTTGCTTGTGGCAGTGCTTTACCTCCTTCCTCAGCAGACTCAGCAGAGTTCGAGTATACAACCAAAGAGAAGAGAATGGCGAAAATGACCAAATAAATTAATAAGTATATGTACTTCATTGTGTACTTCATTATGTACTTCATCGCATAGCCTCTCTAATCAAATCATTTTATTGAGGTTTAACAGAAAATACTTTCTGTTGATAATTAAACAAATAACGTACGTACCTTAGGTCGAACTGTAATAGTTATTCCAGTTATTAATAGATTATTTATGTTATTCACCTTACCCAATTCGATACTCATCATTCGCTCAGCTTAAATAAATGGAAAGAACTTAGAACATTTGTAAGCCATCTAACATATTTCTGATGAAGGTCGCCTGTACTCCTATAAATGAGAGTAGTAAGGTCACATCGATAGTGCCTATTTACGTGCACCGTACTCCTAACATTCAAACGGTTCACCGAAGCTTCACATTTATGATTCACCATAGGAAATGCTCTCCAATTATTCAAAACCAAGACTCGACTCAATCATGCTCTCATTGTGAAATCTTTTTGTCACAAAGTGGCGGTCTACCGGAAGGCGGTACATAGCAAGGCGCCACTGGTGGTTGATGCTGAGCAACATCCTCAAACGGGAGCGTTCTAATTTTGTTTCGATGCCCACTTCCTGTGTTTTTGTTATGTAATGGGTCATACTTATAAAAACTAGTTGGACCCCATGGGTCTGCGGTATAAGTCATTTTGTTTCCGCGCCCCCCAAGCTCGTTCATGGTAATGTCTAGTGAAATGAGTTCTCTCGTTCGCCCGTCCATACCATATTCTCCTAGTTCTATAGAACTATGATTCGACACAAAGGTATGATTTATCTTTCCTTGTAGTGTTTCTAACCCGTCAATATGAGCGTCTCTATCAGACAAATTATTGGTTAGAACACGTACCTTGGCATAATTGGTCAGTGGGATCCTTTTATCTTTGTCTTGTGTATAGATAAACTCTCCCATACTTAATGGGTATAATTTCATTAACATATTCGGGTAGTCTTTTGGATTTAAAACGGATCCAGAGGAAAATTGAACATAAATCATTAAAGAAGGGTCCTGATGCCAATCCTGCTCCTGCAAGAGATGTTTTCTAGTGTAATATTGGAACCAATTTACAAATCCTCTGAGTTGTTCAGCATAATCTCCTGGACCTTCTAAGTTTAGTAACCAACCATCAAGTTTCATTTCATGTGCAATAATCGCAAGTGACTCAGCAACGAAGTAACGTTTGTTATAGAACTGGTCTTCGGGGCGTGGCTCTACTCCACTGGCACCATCATATGGTTCATTTGCAAAAAATTGAGTACGGTGTTCTTCACGGCCACCAAACTGACTAGGTGGTATGTACAGAGAACCATAAGCTTCCTTACCAAGCGCGTGAACTGCATCAATCCAATGACCCGTTGGTACAATCAACTGCCCATCTGAGGCAGAGCCGCCAAAGTAGACGAGGTCTGTTGCACGTATTAAATCATCCGAATTAATACTATCTGGATATGTTATGGTTATTGGTCCTTCTTCTGCCAACTGCCTTACTAAAAGACTATACTGTGAAACATAGTTGGTTTTGGTATCTCTTACCTTATCTCGTAAGTTTTGTTTGGCCCAAGCACTCACATCGCGAAGACTGCGTTTTGTTTTTTGTTCTTTCGGTAATAGTCTGAAGAAGCGCGTCCACAAATGAGGCTTTTTCAAATCATGCAGGTCAGTGACCCAGCTTTTACGCTCCGGATATGAGATGTCATATTGCTCTTTTAGTTTCAGCCCAGTCTTATATGGCGGTGCAAGCAGTACACTCAACACTGTGTTTACGTTTGAATGCCCGTCCGAATAATTATCGGTGGTAAGGTTGTACTTTTCAGACCATTTTTCACTAGGGGATTCATCTGCTGCTAGAGCAAACCAAGGAAATATTAAAATGAAGTACACAACAAACAATAAGCGATCTATTAACATACATTTATCTTCCTTATTAATCTCGGTGACTGTTTAATTTAATAGGCAGGGCGCAACGACAGACAACGGGTCGGAGCTCCAACTTCCAACTAATGTCTGTAAGAATTAAAGACGCTATAATCGTACAATGAAAATTAAATATAATTATTTATAGATAAAGTGCTATTTAAAGTACCTTATCAAGTGTTTTTTATTTAAGGGCGCGAAACGGTATGAATTACATTTTTCATAGCGAGGAGGCTTTGTTGCGAAATTCAAATGAACTAAATCAGAATCTTACGATCAGATCAGAGACATTCATTCACTGACTTTGATTTCATGTCGAAGCCTCGTTACAAAACCACTAACTGGCGCAGATACAATAATTCCCTGTTCAGCCGAGATTTACTCACGTTTTGTAAACTCATTCGAACTTATAAAATGCAAGGCCTCAATACACTTTGAGAAACAATGATAAGTTCATTAGATAAATGGATTTCAAGAGTTTTTCTGAATAAAACCCTCTATGTGATGAACATTTACTCGCCTACCAAGTCACAGGCTGTTTACTCGAAGGGCTGTATGTTATCGTCGATAATCGAGCATACCCCAACACAAACAGACAATAAAATTGAACAGCAGTAGCTGTTACTTTAAATAGTCTGGAGTGCTCTGTTGGGCGTGAGCTTGTCAGAATAGTAGCTAATTAAAATTTTCTAAAACATATATCAATGATAAGGAAAAGTATCGTAAAATCGCTTTTCTTGAGGAAATCACCAAGTATTGATCTTTATAAAAATGATTGCACAATTTACTACAAGTCAGCTTAGTGCCAGCTCACCAAAACTCGTTACGCAAACTAACGTCAACCCTCCAGTGACTCGCGCTTTTTTATGGTTGACGTTAGTCGTTTTTAAATATCATACCCTCCGTCGGGTTTACAAGACCACCAAGTTTTATTATTAAACGGTTTTCGCTGAATATTCGTACCACAATGTACCTCACCAAGCATTTCGTAATATGAATACCAATCCTCTATGAAAACTACTTCCCGTTCTGGAACTGCGTCTTTAAATGCTTTTTCAAAAACACATTCTCCCCCAACAATAGGTCCATGTGGCTTTGGAACGATGCTTACATTATTAATAACAAGGTGATTAACCATGTCGGGAAAGTATGCTGCTGTTCTTTTCGTTCCTGTGGGGTGGAAAAGAACAGGTATTTGAACGATATGCTTATCACTAACCCCTAATTCACGCTTAATGATAGAGATGTTGGTATCCATGACATTCTGATAATCATCATTGTGCTGCCAAAATACCTCATCATTTAACAATTCATCTACCGTTATTTCAGCAGATTGAGGACTTCCTGACTCACCACGTTTCATACCTTCAAACATGACAGTGTTGCCATTACCATTTAATGATAATCTTTTTAGAATAGCCTTTGTTCTCCCTGGAGAGGCGACAAGTACCAAAAATCCAATTTCATTTACGGCGGGCACAAAGCAAATAATTTCATCCACATGCCCAACCGTCAACCAGTCAGTATAAACCTCAAAAGGGGATTGAACTTTCTGTGAATACAAGAACTTCCTCAGTTGAGGCATCATTTGCCTATTGGCTTCAGAATAATCCCCATATTTCTTACCACCAAATACAATTCTTCCGAAAGGATAATCCCTTCCGTTAACCGCAACTGGTGGGCTAACTTCAAGGTTACCAAATGAATCTAATGAGTTCGGCGTACTTCCACCAATTTGAAAATGACCAAAGTCTTCGCCGAGTAGTTCTTTCTCAGGAAATCCGTCTAATCCTCTATCTCTTGGGCTATCCATAACCACCGGTAAGATGTGACTCGATCCTTGAGCATATCCAAACTCTATTTCATCTTGAATCCATCTATCCCCAAGGTGATCTTGTGGTTCTATGATTGTTAAAGGAACATTTATATTGTCTAAAGCGTCTGTGAGGCCTTCAATGAACTTTTCATTTGTATTGTCCCCATTAACAATCCTGCACGTAAATACGCGCTCAGGTGGAAGTGTGTTCGGAGTCATAATCCATGGGGCTACCCGATAGACAACAGAGTCATTAGAAATAACGCTTTGACCTTTGACTAACAATAGTTCTAAAGTGATTAAGCCCTCAAAGCTAGCACTTGGGTATTCGTGTGCTTCAAGATACAAGTCTTGCCCCTTCGTAGAAAGCGGAAGAGAGGAGAGCAAAGTTTCACTTTCCCCAGACGGATCCACTCCTAAAATTCTTTCATAGATCCCAGAGTCTGACTTTGCATATACCGTAAATCTTGATGCCGCCCCTTCAGTGGTTGCTAAAGTCAAGAAGACACCTTTTGGAAACTCGTCTAGCAACGTATCTTCCACGACTAATTTAGACCATTCTGAATGATAACGACCTGATGGATCATGCTCGTTTATTTCTAGGTCATTATTTACTAGTACTACAGCCCCTCTTTGATTGCTCCCCCAAACCCAACTATCGTTACCCGTATCGATTAGGTCAATATCACCATCACGATCACTGTCATTTCTTATAGATAGACGATACGCATCCACATTGATTTCAATTCTATCGATTTCACTACCATCATCATCTACGTGAATGAGCGTGGCTTTATTTTTTCCCGCCACTAGAGCCTGGATGCGAACCGCCCCTTCATACGCTAAAGGGGCGTGTACTGAGGTATTTAAGGCAAACTCTTTCCATACATCATTTTCAACATGAAATAGTTTAAGTCCATGAATATTGACAAGTACTAAAGCCCCTACCTGGACATTTAAGTTCACTCTGACATTCTCGCCTATTGAAAGAAAATGTTTAGATTCCATATTTATATCCTCATATGTTTTTTTGAATATTGCGATGCCCCTTTTTACTTGGGCGGGCAACGCCTTATATTCAACTTAAGTCATTCATGTTATTGAGCTTTCACTTTAAGCAGGAAAGGGGCAAAGAGAGCCGTCGCCGTATTTTTATCATCGTCATGATCTCCTTTGGAGTAGGATCAAGGTTCTGAAGGTCTGTATGCACTGAAAACCTCAATCCCTCCACTTGTACAAGAGCGCCCCATCGAATGACACTAATTAATCGTAAATTATCAGCCGCCTTGCTCAGAGTATTGGGGCTCCACGGCGTGATCCGCACCAGCAGTTTTGGACATTGAGTTAAGTGAGTACAATCACTAATGAGGTGAACCATGACAAGCAAGAAGAAACGTATTATCCATTCTCCTGAATTTAAAGCAGAAACCCTGAAGCTGGCAGAGAAAGTGGGAGTCGCTGCAGCCGCAAGACAGCTCTCGTTACATGAATCTCAGATCTACAGTTGGCGAAAAGCCACAAAGAAGAATTCTAATATTAGCCAACGAGAACAAGAATTGGCCGTTAAAGTCGCTAAGCTA
>NZ_JBHZSF010000026.1:0-20071 GCF_043642225.1 Vibrio profundi
GCCGTATGCAGTGAAAGTTGCACGTACGGTTCTTAGGAGGGCGGCATCTGGTAACAGGTGTCGCCTATCCGACAAAAGCTTGTTACACTTCTAAATACGTTACAGATAGTAGGTGGGTTCTAGATACATAAGAAGTCATGTGTGGCAAAACGCGAGACCTGCCCCGTTTATACTGGATGCAGGTGTCATTGTCTTAAGTCAACATCACTATACCGTGCATTAATACCACGCAAGGGGTTAATCTGGTTCGCATGTCTAAATAGCCGTCGGGGCCTTCACTTTGGTTCTCTTCTCTCATTGACCTTTCCGCTCGCCAAACCGCTATGTAGCCAATGATAAGTATCAGAGTGGTGAGGAACTCTTTCTGCTCACCGAGTAGCACCGCTAGCCAAGCTGCTAACACAATAACATTGCTCAGAATTAGAGCCTTGTTGCTGAATTGACTTTCGAAGTTCTCTATCCCATTACTCCATAAGATGCCCGACAAAAAGCTCAAGATAGCCACGCTGTAGGTGATGAAGAGTGTTCCGCCGCTCAAGGTAAAGAGTTGGCTATCGGTGAACGACAAAAACAGGCTGAATAAAAAGGGCACTAAACCCATATAACCGAGGCTGGTCATGGTGTTGCGTGTTTGAGTTGTTGCTATGTAATGTGAACTCATAGCTGCTGCTCTATTGCATTTTTTAGGGTAGTACTGTCTGGCGATGTAGAACTCGGGAAGGTTGCTACCACCTTGCCTTCTTTACTGATCAAGAACTTGTAGAAATTCCATCTCGGTTTGACGCCGGCTTGTTGTTGGATTTCCGAAAAGACTGGATTTGCGTCAGGCCCAGAGAGTGATGCACGCGCCATCATCGGAAAGGTCACTCCATAATCGAGATAGCAGATTTTGGCAGATTGTTCTTCGCTTCCTCTGTCTTGGCGAAAATCATTACTGGGGAATCCAACAACCGTGAATCCTTTATTTTTGTACGTTTGATGAAGTTGCTCAAGTTGCTCGAACTGAGGAGTGAAACCGCACTGGCTTGCCGTGTTTACAATCAATAAAGTTTTGCCTTGAAATTTTTCACACAGTTCAATCTCTTCGTTTGAATTTAACAGCCTTTGTTTGCCGGTTAGTATCTCAGGGCAGCTTGCTGAAAAGGCGAATGAACTGGTTAAAATCGCGATTAGGGCGGTGGAGCACAGCAGCGAATGTTTCATAGGTCTGACTCATTTTAGTTGTGATAACTGTATTACGGTTGATTGACTTGAAATGATCACTTTAAAGGCCGTTATCACTTAAGAACCCGCTATCGGTGAGGAAAATTGGGAGCCACTAAGCGCCTGATATTCACTTTGGCTCCAAGGTTAGAAGCCTGCAAGATGACTCTTTTTTTGCTTCAAGCCAATGGCCGCCCCTCCAACTCCCGTACTGCTAAATGTAGAGAGGCAGCGCTTCTATAAGTGTCGTTGATGGGGGGGGGTATTCCAATAGTATGCTCGCTTAATAGTAGGTTGGGTCACTTAAAAGTATCGGTTGTAATAAACCGCGACCAATTTGTCGTAGCTTTTCTCGAAAATTATACGGACGTCAGCTTCATTGCTGATATGAAAGCGTGAGTCCCCAACTAAGGTATAGTCCCATCCATTACCATTCAAACTTAATGAAGGTGTGATTCTCAGGTGCGTTTTCCAGTGGCTACTCCAGCTATAAAGCACGCCTAGTGGAAACTGAAAATCTGATTCATCAAAGTAGGCGAAATCGACCTGTCCGCCAGCCATCGCATAGGCTGAAAGGCGATGAGATTGGCGTGTGGCGAAACCTAAATAACCCTTGAAATATGACCGGTAACACTCATCATAATGGCACTTGCTATGTTCAAGTGAGAGAGCTAATTGCCACGCTAAGCGATCGTTTTCAAACAAATCCACATCATTAGTGTTAAGTGAAGCGACATTGAGAAAGTCTAACCTTTTAAGACGCAGTTTGTCGTCGGTGATATGAAGCTCAGTGTCCATAACCGTAAGCGCAGAATCTTTTAGCCGTGCAGCATCGATGGACAAAAAGTCATAATAAGCGCCATGCCCCCTTAAGCTGACATACCCACCATAATCGTTGCTATAACCGCTACCGATACCAAGACTGAAAGGTAGCTGAGCCTGATGAGGAGGTTTGGCTTTACTCTCCGGCCAGTCCACACTAAAGCTGTCAAACTGCAATCTCGCCAGTAATAACTTACGCTTTTGTTCCCTGTAGTTAGTGTCAGCCTCATTTTTTGTGACTATTAATAATTCTGTGTACTCGGTTAACACATCAAGGACCTTGGCTTTTTCATATTCAGAAAAATCACCGGACTGCATAAATGGCTCCAATTCCGATAGGTTT
Organism: Vibrio profundi; assembly: GCF_043642225.1. GTDB lineage: Bacteria > Pseudomonadota > Gammaproteobacteria > Enterobacterales > Vibrionaceae > Vibrio > Vibrio profundi_A. Next base: position 2,369 of record NZ_JBHZSF010000026.1, read on the forward strand.
TTGGCAATGGAGAGTGCTTGCTGCCTTTCTGCATTACTTAGGGCAAGGTACTTGTTTTGAATGCGGCTATACTTCGATAGACGTTGATTGACCTTTTTAACCAAAGGCTGACCTTGGTGCTGAACGTCTGGGATTGCATGGAATATGTCAATGGGCATGTCCCATGGTTGAATTCCTGTATCAAGCGGCTGTTCTAGTACAATATTCAAAATGTCTTTAAATGCAGTAGAGCAGTTATCGCTTAGGAAGTAATAGCTGAAATCTACATTCTGTAGCTCAAACAAATGCGCCTCTATCAGCGCTACTTCTTGTTTGGTCAGGCTAAGTTCATATTCCCATAGTTCTCGCTGCTCGTTCTCCGCATAATTCCCGGTATGAAGATAGTAAGTGGCAGTGGTGTAAGTGGCGGTGTAGCCACCAAAGATACCATACAGAACATATTTAACCGGATTGTCGTCAGGATGCGCGTTCGCTCCGAAGTTAATACCCGTATCAAGTAGTTCGATATCCGCTTTGTTGTCGCCCTGACGGTTAAATTTCATCATCAGGTGACCAAAAAAAGAGGCTGGGTTTCCAAGATATCCGGTGACATAAACAAGACTGACCGACTCAGTTTTGCTGTGCTGAATCCATTGCTGATAGTCTTCGCAATCTTGTAAAGACAGATCTAAATCAGAGTCAAAGCTGTCTTTAACCCAGATGTATCGTGCAGGGTAGCGGCAATGTGCTATTGAAGATGGCGCTGTAAAAGCGTTAAGAGTAGCAATAAATTCTGCTTCTGCATTAAAGCTGCCGTTTTCGGAAAGGAAAAATTCAGGGCTGGAGATGGTGCTACTGCCATCTTTAAAATGCAGCAGTTTGGACCACTGATTAATCTGTTTTTCATTAAGTGAAGGTGACCCAGAAACTGGCCAAGAAGACAAAAGCGCTAAAAAGAGCGATATGCCCAAATAAGATGATACGACGCATCGTATCATCTGATTGTTAATGCGGATTAAGACAGCGAGCACTGCTGTGAAGCATGTTTTGCCACAATCCGGTAATAACTGTCGGCCTTCTCATGATGAGGCATTTCAGCGTAATTATCATTTGCCAGTACTTTTGCAAAATCACTTCGAATACCTTGACGTACTATCTGTTGTTCTTCCTGTTCGCATTCAAGGATATTCAGCATCGCAAGCATATGCTCACCTTCTCCCTGTACTGTCTCTTGTTCCAATTCAGGGTAGGTTCTGTCGATAAACTGTGCGGCGGCATAAAATGGACCCGAGCACGAGCCTGGGGTGGAATAATAAGAGATGGACGCGGTAGTACCTAAGTCCCAGATTACGTTAGTGGTGACGGCAAGCCAGCTGTTCGCATAGCCGTTGGCAACCCAGTGCCCCAAGCCACATCCCTTATAGATGCCATCTAGAGAAGCGTTGGCGTGTGGCAGATAAGCAAAAGTTATTAATAGCAAAGCCAAGATTTTGTTTTTCAAAATAGAGCCCCCTGTTCAAACTTTTATAGCAGAGCAAATAAATAACGCACTGCACTCTTTAAACTTTAGAACCAATTGAGGAAAAGTAAAAAGAAACTAATGTTTGGCGAGTTATACGAATGAGGCGAATGTGTGAACCATACTTTATCTTAAGAGGATGCTTGGTAGTTCTATGATTTGATAAGAAGGAGTTCCCTAGCGGTGAGTTTGGTGCTGTTATAGCTCTAGGCGGAGTCACTGCGTTTGCGGAGTCGATGCAAAAGCTTGTGGAGAAGACGGGTCATCAGCTTAAGTAATCAGCAACTGCATGCGACCAAACAATCCTTAACCTTTTTGATATTACGATATGTTTTCATGCTCAACAGCCAGACCGTCAGGCTGACGCACTTCAGCCCCAAAATGTGTTTTGATTTTCCTATCGGATGAACCTTCATTTTATGAAGCCTCACTTAACACCTGATTAAGTGATTGTGAATTCCGTCAAACAAAAACTATTTGTAAAGTCTTAGTGAGTCTTCATTCTACAAGGACGTAGACCTACCATTTAACGAGGTTACAAATGTTTATACCCAGGTCTATCTTTGTTCTAACGTCCCTTTCTATTACAACAGCATCGTTCGCTCAAGAGTCTGAAATTCAAGATATGTCAGACCCGCTTGCGGTCTACACACAGGCAGGTTTTGGCTACACCGACAGAGGACTCAACGTCAAAATCGGTCAAACCTATGATACGGGTAATGATGTCACGATGGGGATGAATGTGTTCGAAATCAAAGGTATCGCAGGCGATGTTCTAGGATGGAGTAATCGAAACAACGATGTCAGTATTGATTCGATTCGATATAGAAATTTCGGCGTTGACCTAACCAATGGCCGAGGATCTCAAGTTGACGTAAATTGGAACTTTGATAGTAATCAAGGCTCAGCATCTTATAGCTTCATCCAAGCGCTGCCGCAGATGGGCATGTTCAACTTCTACCCGTTAGCTGGCTTAGGTATTGCCGCAGGAGAAGAGTTAGAGGGGACGGCTGGTGGAGACTTAGACGCTAGCCAAGTTCGAGACCGTTACAACCTACACGGTACTTTCTACGTGGCTGGTATGTATGCAAAGATGCAATTTACAGACAAAATTTGGCTCAATTATAATCCAATGTACATGGGCACAATTTCCGGCTCATCTGCTTACAAAGAGCACGGTTTTCAGCAAGATGACTCAATCATGACCCATGAGTTTTCGTTAGGTTACCAAATAATTCCAAGAGCGAATGTTCGCTACTATGCTAACTGGACTGAAAACACTCACTACGCAGATGGTGATCATCGCATAGAGTTCAATTACCAATTTTGATTCATAGAATAAGAGTTGGTTTGCAATGTACCGAGCCAACTCTTACGTATTGACGAGTGGTTTAATCATCTCATATAGCCACAAGTGTTTTTTACTCTTTCTGTTCTTCTTGTGGATATAGGCACATAAACGCAACGTGGTAAGTTCTTCAAAATTCGTAACTTTTATCGCTCTGAGCCCTTCCCCACAATGCTGTACAAAGTTTTCTAGAGCCGGAGCAATCAAGTCCGTCTTCAACACAATTTCACGAATACTGATTGCTGATGTACTTCTATGGACAACATTAATGTCTAACCCTTTTTTGGCTACCATTTGCTCAATAAGGGAAGTATGGAAAGTATTAAAAAACGGCATTTCTATCAGGGCAAAATCGTATTCTAATAGCTCCTCAATCGTCGCCGTTTCCTTTTTAAAGGGATGATCTTCTCTCACTACCGCAACGAAGCTCACATCTCCCAGAGGAAGCTCGTAGATGTCTTTTGTCGTACTAGAAAACTGAAACTGGACAGCAATATCAACTTGATCGGTTTTCATCATTGCTGGTGTTTCGGTGGTCATATTGTGAGAAGCAAAAGTAACGTTAGGGCATAACACTGAGATTTGCTCAAACATCATCGGCGATAACCAAGGAATGATCTGTTGCCCCATATCAACCGTGATGGTGCCATCAAGCTCGCTAGGCTCAAATTCACCATGAGTATTCACCGCATTGGACAAATGAGTTAACGCTGGAGACAAGGCCGAAAAAAGACTGTCTGCGAACGGAGTCGTATCAAACCCCTTTGGAGTTTTAACAAACAACTCATCCTCAAAGTGGTCACGTAACTTATTAATATTTTGGCTAACAGCAGGAGGTGAAATAAATAGCAACTCAGAAGACTTCTTTAGATTACGTTGTTGATAAACAACAGAGAATAACTTGAGTAGGTTGAGATCAAGGTTCTTAAACTTATCGTTGCTCATCGCTGTCCCTTTATAAGTTGTATTAAGTTCAGCTTAACAGCAAGGTAACTAAATTCAACTATTCGAATCTCAATTAGCTCTTTATCATCACAGACATAGGTAATGGAATACGAATCAGCAAGCAGTTAACGCACTGATTCGGCAAAGTTTTAGAAGGACGATAATTAAACCTTCGAATAAGCGAGTCAAACATGAAAAAAACGATTCTATCTTTATCTCTAATCAGTGCATTTAGCTGTGTGGCTGCTCCAGTGACAATGGACAACTACGTTGTTGCCGAATCTGATTGGTACTTTACTGGCGTACAAGAAAAAGTTGGCGTGAACACATGGATGCATGATGACCCCGTGAGCATTGATAACCAACAAGTGATCCGTTCTAACCGTGATGTTGTCTACTCCATTGCTATCGTTGATGTCAGTAAAGGAGCTACATTCACAGTACCCCAATCTGACGAATTTCAGATTATCCACATCATTGACGAACACCACCTATTCCACCAAGTTGTGAAAAATGGTGAAACCCTAAAAGTGACAGCAGATGACATTCAAGGTGAATATGTTTACCTACTGGCAAGAACACGCGATAACGGTGACTACGCCGACACAAAACATCGCCAAAGTCAGTTGAAGTTTGAAGCGAACGCCGCAAGGCCCTATCCAGCTAAAGGCTTTGATGCCGATGAAGTGATTGCTTTCCGCGATGAGTTAGTTCGTCAGGTCAATGCCGGAGAGCAACCAATTGCTGGGCACAACGCTTTCGGAAAAACACTAAAAGACGTGGATCCACATAACTACCTATATGCGGCAGCTTATGGATGGGGTGGACTACCTATGGATACTGCTCAATATGTTCCTCTGCAAGTCACTTCAGACAAATGCCAAACATGGACCATTGAGAAGCCGTCTCTAGATTGGAAAAATAACGGGTATCTATCTGCCACTTTCTATGGAGCTGATGGCTGGATCCATGAAAATGATTTTTATATTCCGCACAGTGAGATGAAAGATAATGGCAATTCTTTCTCATTCACGACCAACTGCGAGCTGGGTACAGGTAATGCGACAGTAGAAAAAGGCGGTAATTTTTTAGTAAGAATGTACCTTCCAATTGATGCCGAGACCGTCAAAGAGCAAGCAGACAACATGTACAAAGTAACAGGTAAGTAATAGGGTTCACAATCAATTTGGATAGTGTGCCTAGTTAAAAATAGGGGTGATCTCCTTTTGCCTTTTTGCTTATCTGAATTAATGGTCTAGTTTGACGCTAGACCATTTCTATATATTGCATTCATTCAAGATGTTTATGATCAGCCTCTAGTCCTTGATGAGCACTACGATATTTATAGAACAATCACGTTGTAGGAAAAGAGCGCAGCTTAACTTCTTTGCGCTTACTCAATTCAATCTAACAATTCTTGAATCTGTTTGATAACGGCTTGTTTCTGACTTTCGCCTTGCTGATTTCCAAACGAATGATCTAAACCATCGAGTAATACAAAAGACACGTTTGAACGTGATTGTTTCACTTGCTGTGCTTGTTGTTCTGCTAGCTTAGGTGAAACATTAATATCCAACTCAGATTGCAAAATGAGCGTGTCTGCGCTTACTTTCTCTAGTATCTCAGTTTGGTCTAATGTGAACATGTCTTTCCACCAAGCGAAGCCATGACCGCTCATATTGATATCCATATATTCAACATTCACAACCGCCTTCTGAAAGCCTAAGAAACCGTTTTTTGCTTCTGTAAATGCTTCTGGTGGCATGGTCTGTTCCATATTATAGAGAACGTCATCAACAAAGAAGCGACCACCTGCGTTTAAAGAGACTAAGGTATCAATCGATGGAACTTGTGACGCTACCATAGAAGAAACCAATGCTCCTTCACTCCCGCCAAGCACAATAATATTCTCGTAATTACTATCAATGCTCTCGATTACTTGTCGGTAATCGGCTGCTCGCTGTGTGGGTGAGTCTTTTTGAATATACACAGCGGGGCAGTCGGGACTGTCTCCCTTCGGATTCCAACTAATATCTTGGTTTAGACCGTATTTCTCTACCGTGAGTAAATCCGCAGCTGGAAAGACTTGAGAAAACTGGTCGTTAATAGAAGAGCTGTGCGAGACGCTATTACAGTTCGAGCCCTGCATGATAACTAACAAGGTATCACTTTGATTTGGCGAAGAACGCGTTAAGTAATAGGTTAACGAAGAACCATCTTGTCTCTCGACAATTTGAGTAGTGGAAGAAGCATTCGCTATGCCAATAATGAACAGCGGTGTTAATAGGGTTATCCGAATTAAGCTCATTGCAAAACCTTGAGGCTAAGGTGAAAAGTTAACATCGTACTATTAGTGGACTGGTAAGCAGTTAAGTTCATATTAATTTCAAGATGCTAGATATATTCGTGATTTTAGGATTCACGAGCGTTGGTTAATACTTCTCACTCCAAAGAGCCTCTTTCTTGATGGCCCAGCTTTAGGCCTGTTCGGGTTCAGCCTGAATGTGGTTAGGCATGCGTAAAAATAGCCCGCAGCCGAGTAGCAACACACAACCACAGATAAGCCAGCTGATTGAGATGCTTAACTGCTGGCTAACATAACCAAACAGTAATGAAGAACTCATACCTCCGATGGTGATAATAAAAGAATGGATAGACAACATTGTCGAACGCATATCACTCAGAGTATTTTGATTGAGTAGGACCGATTCAGAATTGTTACCGGCAGTGAACAGAAAAAAGAACGCGAGATAGCTCAATGAAAAGCTGATTAAATCATCACTCATAGCTAAAGCCATCAACATCACTGCAGCCAGTAGGCGGCTACTCAACAACAGCATTCGATGGGAACCCTCAAACCATTTTAAGAAGTAAATGGATAATCCAGATGAAGAAGCAGCCATTAAAAAATAGAGGGCAGAAATAACGCCAAAAACCGACAACGTATATTGTTGCTCATCTAGTAAACCGGCTAAATAAGGCTGCCAAAAGTGCTCAACGACACTAAGCGTCATCCCCATCAGTAAACTACTGATCATTAAGGGCAGCAAAATCGAATGTTGACGGGCAACCGCCATTGCTTTGAGTGAGGTGCGTAACGCTAATTTGAAAGATAAAGAGGTTGTAGAACGGATATGCACTTCATCAATCAACAATAATGTCACTGCGAATAACAGCAAGTTTCCAGCGATGATCGCAAAAATATTTAGCTCAAACACAGCGGGGCCGGTCAGGCTTTGGTGGTCCGCTAAGTAATGATTAACCGTATAGTCAGGTAACCAACCGCCGATTAAGCAGCCGATCGCTAGCCCAAAGGTGACCACAATATTGACCTTCGCAAGTTCTGCATGATAACTGCTGTTTGTCGCCACCTGCTGAAAGCGGTCGTAAAACCATGCATCTAAGGTTCCTGAATAGACAGCGCGTGATGCTCCCAAAATAACGCTGGCCATGAGCAACCACTCAAAACTATCGGCAAAATACAACAGTGTGCAGCCAATGATGTTCATCAACAACGACAGCAAATAAATGGACCTGCGGCCCAAATGATCAGCGACGCTGCCAAGCGGGATTTCGAGGATTGCAGTCGTGCCAACCCAGACTGCCATGATAATCCCAATTTCCGCTAAGTTGAGGCCGTGAGCCTGGAACAGTAAAGTGAGCACCGGAATAATTAGGCCGACTATCATCCAGTGTAAGCCCTGCTGCAAAGCAAATCGTTTAGTGAGTGGTGTCATGAGAAACTCCTTATTTTGTAAGGTGAGGGTCTCATTTTGACCGTTAATATCAATAATTAGATTGGAAAGGTCTCCTTGTGATACTTTTAAGGTCATTACACTATTGAAAGGGATCGTTATGGATGAGCGTTTAGCGCAAGCCGTATGTTTGGTTATTAAGTCAGAACTCAGAAAGGAGAAGATCACTTATCAGCGCGTTGCAGAATCATTAGAAGTGTCAGAGGTCAGCGTAAAGCGATTGCTGAATAACGTGCAACCACTGTCGATGCAGCGCCTAATCAGTATTAGCCAGTTGATAGATTTACCATTGTCTAAGCTGTTGCAACGAGCCGAAAAGAGCCTTGATCATTTGCATCTATTTACAGCACAGCAAGATGAAGCCTTTTATCAGCGACCACACTTATTTACATTGTGGAGTGCGCTAGCTGAACAAAAAAGTATCGATGACCTGATTCAGCAATATGGTCTGAAGCAAACAGTGATGTATCAATATCTAAGAGAGTTAGAGCAGCTAGGTTTGATCGAGTTAAAACTGGCCAATCAATATCAGTTGCTGATGCCAGCGGACAGTGCTTTTGATAAAGGGGCGAAATTCCCCACGTATTTTATGTCGCGCCGTCTTACTCGCTTATGCCAACGAGTTGAGAATCTATCGGTAGATGATAAAGATGCATTTGTGACAAGTATGATTGCAGAGCTCACTGAGACTGAATTTCTGCAGCTTAATCAAAAGCTCGAAGAAGTGATGTTTAATCAATTACGTCAAAGTCAGGCATCTAACAAACAAAACGCTGACCAGCGTAAGCCCTACACGTTTGCGCTTATGGCAGCACAAGGAAGCGACCACGAGAAGTTAGTTTACCTGCCCAACGATAACTCTATCTAGGACTCCCGTTTTAACTAAGTACATTTTTAAAAACTCTTTAGCATCAGGCACCAATGGGCATTAGATTTCGCGTTCTTTCTAGAGCGAAAGTGTCCCATTTGGACCTAAAATCTATCTCAGTATTAAAAGCCACCTCAATAGGCGTTGTTTAGATTGAATAAAAATCTGATCAGAACACCGTAAATGAATTCAGTGCAATACCTCATCTCTGATCCGTCATGAGCAAAAATTGAACCGATATCGCCTCTCCACACGACTAATTGCCCTCTGTCATCCGGTTAAATTAAACACACCAAGGTGACCAAGTTCACACTTCTGTTAATTCACGTCTTTGATTGAGTAAGCTGTATTAAACGAGAGTCATATCCGAACCACTTTGAATCCACTGATCTGTCTATGGGGAAGAGTATTAAAACAAGAAATTCAAACACTAGTTTAAATTGTTCGATTTATGGAGCGATTTTCCACGCATTTAACGGGATGACTTTCGATTTGATCTTTATCAATATGTTAACTGTTGCGCAACATTTCGAACTAAAACTTGCATTGGAAGTGAACATTCACGTCCCCGAACCGCTTAGCACAAGGAATGAAACTATGTCTACTCAGGAAACATTTAAAGCCTTTACCTCACAGCTAGAATCTGTAACTAACCCGTTCTACAACTTCAACCAGTTAGTGACTAAAAACATCGAGACACTCACCACGATTCAGCTTGAAAGCCTGCAGGCGTACAGCGCGTTAGGTAATGAATCGCTACAAAGCTTGGCGTCATTAAAGCAGCCACAAGACATCCCTGCCTACGGCTCCAAACAGATGGAAGTGGCAAGTAAGCTTTCACAGCAACTATTGGAAGATAGCCAAAAGCTGACCCAACTTGGTCAAGATTTTAAATCTGCCGCTGATGAACTGACGGCTTCTGCGGTGAAAACCGCACAAAGTGCCTAATTTACGGTTTGTCGATTGATGGCGGAGCATGACTCCTAGCGCCGCCATCTCACAGCATCACTTCTTACAAGGATGTCAGAATGGAAAATAAATCGCCCTTTGAAGGTATGATGAATCTTATGTCCCAATACGGACAAGCATGGATGGACAATCTGGGTCAGCCAACGCAGTCCACATTGATGAAAACTCAATCAGAAGATTTTACGAAGTGGGCGGACTCATTGGTGCAGAACCCAACCAATATGGTCGAGCAACAGATGAATTGGTGGGCACAACAAGTCAATCTGCTCAATGATTGTATCCTCGGCACTCAAGAACAAACCAAAGAGACCGACCGCCGTTTCCGTGACCCTTCTTGGAACGAAACACCACTTTATCGCTACATCAAAGAGAGCTACAAACTCGCTTGTGACAACATTCAGCAATCGGTTGAAAACAGTGAAGGGCTAGATGACGATACCAAAGCTCGCCTTTCATTTTTCACTCGTCAGTATCTCAATGCGATGTCGCCAAGTAACTTTGTGTCGACCAACCCAGAAATACTAAAACTGACCATGGACAGCAATGGTGAAAACCTGATCCAAGGGATGAAGCAATTCCGTCAGGACTTAGAGCAAAGTGTCGACATACTCAATATTCGAATGACGGATAAGAGCCAGTTCACCTTGGGTGAGAATATTGCCTCAACGCCTGGAAAAGTCGTCTTCCAAAATGAGATGTTTGAGCTGATTCAATACAAGCCGACCACAGAGCAAGTTTATAAACGTCCGACACTTATCGTTCCGCCATTCGTGAACAAGTATTACATCATGGACGTAAACCCAGAAACGTCTTACGTGAAATGGTTAGTCAGCCAAGGTCACACGGTATTTATGATCTCTTGGGTGAACCCTAACGCTCAAATGCGAGATGTCGACTTTGGAAGCTATGTAACGCAAGGTGTGTTACCCGCGCTTGATGCGATTGAAAGTGTCACCGGCGAGCGAGAAGTTAACGGCATTGGCTACTGCATTGGCGGTACAACCTTAGTTGCGGCCATGGCTTACCTTTCTGGCAAGCGCCGAAAACAGCGCATCAAATCGGTCACTCTTCTGACCACAATCCTCGATTTCACTAAGCCCGGTGAGCTTGGTGTCTTCATCAATGACCCCATCATTAGTAGCATCGAAGCACAAAACAACCAACGCGGTTATATGGACGGTCGTCAAATGGCTGTGTCATTCAGTCTGCTTCGTGAAAACAGCCTGTATTGGAACTACTACATCTCCAACTACTTGAAGGGTGAAAGCCCAATGGCGTTTGACCTGCTTTATTGGAACTGTGACAACACCAATGTGACGGCAGCAACGCATAACCAACTATTGCGTCAGTGCTATCTTGAAAATCGATTAGCCAAAGGCGAACTGGTGATTGATGGCGTAACCATTGATCTAGGTAAGATTAAATCGCCAGCCTATTTCCTGTCTGCGATTGATGACCATATCGCCTTGTGGGATGGCAACTTTGAAGGCACAAAACTGCTTGGTGGAGACAACAAGTTTGTACTGGCTGAAAGCGGGCACATCGCGGGGCCAATGAACCACGCTGACTCAAATAAATATGGCTTCTGGACCAATGACAATAACGACCAAGCACCACCTCAATGGCTTGCAAGTGCCGACAAGCATCAAGGCTCCTGGTGGTCGCATTGGCAAACCTGGGTTGATGAACGCAACTTCTCAGAAATGATTGAAGCTCGTGAACTAGAAGGGGAGCTGGATGCCCCTGGTGAATACGTGAAACAGCGTATTCAAGACGTCATTGCACAAGAAACAGAAATGGAAAAGGAATCCGCATAATGAAGCCAGAAATCGGCCAAACTGCCACCATAGAAAAGACCCTAGACAAGCAAACCGTGGAAGCGTTTGCGAGTGTCTCGGAAGACTACAACCCAATCCATTTAGATGAAGAATTTGCCAAAAACACCCAATTTGAACGCCCGATCGTACATGGTATGTTGGCATCGAGCCTTATCTCTGGTTTGTTGGCCTCAAAAGTACCCGGCGCGGGCAGCATCTACTTAGGGCAGTCTTTGAAGTTTGTTCGCCCTCTCTTTGTTGGCGAAACCGTCACAGCCAAGGTGGAAGTCACAAGTGTGAGAGAAGATAAACCGATCGCCGTAATTTCCACTCAAGTGTTGAATGCCGATGGTCAAATCGCCGTTGATGGTGAAGCAACGGTCATGTGCTCCGTGTAGCCAATTGGGTATGAAGTGACACGAACGAGTATGGGACTACCTGCCAATTTGTTAACGTGTCAGTTGCCAATGTTGAGTTAGAAGCCTTGGCCTGAGTGAAATCAGGCCAAGTGATTGAATTAAAATTTGTAGTTCACACCCGCTGAAAGCAAGTATTCCGAGTCATTGTAGAAATCAATATTTGAAGAACTGCTTCCGTAACCTGCGAACGAGATAAGCGAGACATCTTCCCAGCCCATAAATTGGTCATATTCTTAGGCGGCGAACAGGCTTACTTCATTATCACTGCGAGTCTCGTTAAACATAGGGTTTGAGCCATCGTAGCTGCGAGTTTCGTAGCCAGCCGTTAGTGCAAACTGATGACGATCTAAAACTTTAAAGTAGGTAATGTCTGTTCCATAGGCTTTGTAGGCCATCGCTTCGCCGTCTGCAGAGCGTACTCTGTAGCTTAACGATGGAATCAGACCTGACGTCTGATTGAGCATATATTTATACTCACCTTTAACGAACATAACGCTGCCATCGCGCTGAAGTTTAGCTTGCTCTGATGCACTTAAATCGGAGCCAGATGCTTCATCTTTCACATCAATGTTGGCGTAGGCCATATCCAGCGTGAAATCACTACCAGCAATCGATTCCAGCTTTAATCGATAGGCATTGCCTGTTTCGTCTGTCACTTCTCGTACGGAGTTAATTGCGTATGGGTCGCTCCATGTTTCCCCTGATACCACAGTTGGAAGAAATGATGCGTCAACCACCATGCCAGACTCGAGTTCTTGTTTATAACCAATTTCAAAAGCGAAATCACCAACGGCGATATCTTCACGCGAAGTACCGATATATACCTGTTTATCTAACTGATGCCCGAACGTGTAATTGATTTGTCCTAGTGGCGCGACAAGCATTTGCCCATTGGATTCACCTTCAGAATTAAGATCCGATATTGGATCTTTAACATCTGTATTGAAGTTAGACGATTGAGACATATAGCCAGTATTGAGAGAGATTTCACCACCAAATCCAGCTTCTGGCGCCAGCTCAGCAATTGAAGAATAACTCACAAAACAGCTTAGAATGGAAAGTGAAAGGGTCGTTTTATTCATGATTAACATCTCTGATTAATTGGAACTCAACTTTAAAAAGTGGGATGTTGAATAAATGTCTATTTCAGAGGAGGAGGTGCGTTTTTCTTTGTGAAAAGGGGAATCGACCTTGGTGAATACGTGTGCCGAGCCCTGAAATGCCCTAGAACATTTCAGGACTTGTAACGACCACCATGAGCTTTAGCTATCTGTTGTTCGATTTAAACTCGCAGTGCACCCGTTGCTATTCATGTTGTCTTTCAACTTGAAGGACCAACCATATACATTACATAGGCGTCTTACGATCAAAAGCCCCAAGCCATGCTCGGTTTCATTTTTATCGGATAACCCGGTGCCTGTGTCTTGAACGGAAATTTGGTCACTAGCCACGTGGATGATAATCGAGCCTTTTTCTGTAAATCGAATTGAATTGTTGACGATGTTTTTCAGAATCATTTTAAGTACAGGCAATGGGAAATTGAGTGTGGTATCTGGTGCAATACTTAGCGTTACTTCCACACCGAGTTTTGCCTTTTTAGTGAGTCCTGAAATAGAAATGTCTTGCTCGCTGACTGCCCATACTTCATCGCTAGATGCTGCGTTCTCTTGTTTGACTATATTGAGCAAAATCTCAACGGTCGATTGCATATTGTCAGCCGCATCAATAATTCTATGGCGTTGTTTAGCCTGAAATTCTGCGTCTTCTTCTTTCATGGCTTGTAAGTTTGCCGCACCTGAAATAATCGCAATTGGTGTTTTCAGTTCATGGCTCGCGTATTTTGCGAACATCATTTCTTGTTTCACCACTCTTTCTTTCATTTGTGTATAGCTGTTGAGGTGATTGGTCAGCTGCTTAATTTCATCAATGGTATTTTCCGATACCGAAAACTGCGATCTTTCCTCGTCTTTTAGCTGTTGGCTCAACTCGACTACTGGTGACATGAGTTCATCAAACATTCGCTTGGTCGAAATGCTTAATATCCCGACAAGAAACAGCATTAGTAACGTGGATATGCTCAATAAGACATCCCAATTACCGTTATCGCGGCGCTTCTGTTCTCGTTGATTGAGTGTACTTTTACGTTACCTGCTCACCTTGCGAATTCATTAAAGAACGAAGAGAAGAAAAAGCAAAAAGAACAACGTTTCAACCGTGTGATTAACCAATACCAGTCTCTTTTAGCCCGTTGTTTAGAATGGAAAAAGTCTGTACTGCTGGTCGCTGTGCTCGCGCTTACCGGGAGTTGTGCTTTATTGACGACACTTAAGCTGGATATCTTCCCAAGCGAAACGGCTAAATACATAGAAATATACACAGAGGTTGCGCCAGGGGCATCGCTAAAACAGGTGCGTAAAGCGCATTCAGTGTTTGAAGATACTATAGCGCAGCTTGGTGAGGATGAGCTGGTTTCCTACAGTATGACTTATGGCAGCCCGGCAAGTAATGGCTTACTGACGCTGACCAACTTTGCGCAACGTGATAGAACCGCCAATCAGATAGCCGACAGTTTAAACGAGAAATTGAAAGACGTTCCCGCGATTAATTTTGTGAAATTTACGGTCGACGCTGGTGGCCCCCCTCCGGGCGAGCCTATTGAGATTCGTGTGATCAGTAATAATGAAACAGAGCGTAATCATGCGGTTGGCCTCGTCATGGCTTGGATGAAAGAGCAACCAAGCTTAGATAAGGTGACGAATAACGAACAGCTTACCGATCCACAGCTGCAAATATTGCCACAATATGAATGGTTAGCTCGTTACAATCTGACGGTTCAAGACCTAGCGACCACGCTGCGTATAGCTTTCGACGGTGAGAGTGTCACGTCAACTTGGATTGGCGATCAAGAAGTGAACTTACGTGTTTTATTAGATGAGGAATATCGCAATCTTGAACGTCTGAAAACGACCAAGATTACCACTCCAAGTGGGGTTAAAGTGCCTCTGAACCGCCTCGCCAAAGTGCAAGAGGTGCAGGCTCCGCGTGAGCTTTTACACTACAACGGCGACCGCCAAGTACTGGTAAGTGCACAAATAGTGGATGAAGCGATAGGTTCAGGTGAGTTAAGCCAGCAACTTTCAGATGCATTGGCACAGCAAGTAGGAAAAAGTGTGCTCCTAGACATTGGCGGTGAAGCCGAGAATACCAGTGACACTATGTCTGGCTTTTTTGTCGCTTTCCCTGCGGCTATGGTCGGGATCTATTTTGTACTCGCGATTATGTTTAGCTCTTTATTACAGCCAGTGCTGATCATGGCGGTGATCCCGTTTGCGGTAGTTGCAGCGCTGATGGCACTGTTTGTTCACATGCAGCCTTTATCTTTGTTCGCTCTGATTGGTGTGCTAGGTATGACAGGAGTTGTGGTCAACAATTCGTTGGTATTGATAAATCGCATTAATGAACTTAAAGCGGAAGGTTTACAAGTGATGGACGCAGTAATTAAAGCAGCCGCCAGCCGACTAAGGCCAATACTGTTAACGTCCATTACCACTGTGGTTGGACTATTGCCACTCGCTTATGGCATTGGCGGTACCGACGTGTACATGGGTCCAATGTCTCTAACCTTAGGTTACGGACTCTTATTCTCACTGCCTGTCGTGTTAATTGTCATTCCATGTCTGTATACGCTTTGCTTTAGCCACAAAAATACGAAATCAGGTTTGTAAGCATAGGAAGTGATTGCTAGTTGGGAAAACTTATCCAAAACCCTCGTAATCTGAGGGTTTTGTCTTTCATCCCCCTCGTAACCAGTGAGTCTGGAACCTTGGTTATATACCTCATTGGTAAATCGACTTAGCTATCCGTAACCCTCTATCCATGCTTTAGTTACAACCCACATTGAGCGATATAGAACAATGCTCTATTTTTGAGTCTAACCTCTGATTTATGTCGATAACCCACTGTTTATAAAAGAACATTCCAGTAAAGTTGTGGCAACATAGAACTAGATAGAAAGACTCTGTATTTTATTGGGGAAATTTTCTGTCTAAAACTGCTATGTGATAAGGAGGACACATTGAATATCGAATACAAAGTTAATCAGCAGATCTCAGCAGATCTCGGCTGACGAGTTCATTGACTTGCTTAAGCGCTCGACGCTAGGTGAGCGCAGACCGATAGAAAATATAAAATGTATCGACGGTATGTTGAACAATAGCAATCTCATAATCACGGCTTGGGTGGGCACCAAACTTGTGGGAATTTCTCGCTCTATTACGGATTTCCATTATTGCTGTTATCTTTCAGATCTTGCTGTTGATGAAGAATACCAAAGGCTAGGTATAGGTAAGCAGTTACAAGTTCAAACTCAAGTTCAAATAGAGCCTACATGTAAACTGTTTTTAATCGCCGCACCGGCAGCCAATGATTACTATGGACAAATTGGCTACACCAAAAACGAGCGGTGTTGGGTACTGGAGCGCGGTAGTGAGATTATCACATAACAATAAATTTGAGCGTGATTCACAACACTTGGCGCCATTTGGTTGGAGGAGATTATGAATCCATCGGCGGTTCTTGTTCATGTACCAGATGTAGCGAAAGGGCTTGAATGGTACAAGAAAGCTTTTCCTGAAGCGGTTCCGGTTTACCACCCTGACTTTGACTTCACGGTACTCGACATAAATGGTTTCTCGCTAGAAATAGTCCAAGCTGACGAAAAGGTTGGTACTGGTAGAAGTGGCACTGTTGTTTACTGGTCAGTAGATAATTTATCTGTTTCTTTAGCTCATTTTGAAGCTCTAGGTGCGTATCTTTATCATGGACCAATGGAAATTGAAGGTGGGCTGTCGATGTGTCAAGTTGAAGACCCGTTTGGAAACTTAATAGGATTACGTGGGAAAAACACATAACCAGCTGTTCAAGAGTGATTCACAACGCGTGGTATTTTCATCATGCGTTGATTTTAGTTATATAGGTGGTATGCAGAAACACTCTATTGCGTTGCTCACCACTTCAGCGGGCGTCATGTTATTTAATGGTATGGAAACACAATGTTAGAAATTGAAAAGGTCAACGAATCAAATATTGAAGAAGTTAAGAATGTACGTTTGGCAGCTGAACAGGTTAAGTTTGCGGGAACAGCGGACGAATTTTTAGCCAGTGGGAATGAAACCGTTCATTTGCATGTTATTAAAAATAACGGTGCCGTAATTGGTTTCTTTAAACTAGATGTCACTTACTCTGATGATTATGAGTTTTGTCCTAAAGACGGGCTAGGCTTAAGAGCTTTCGCTGTCGATATCAACAGTCAAGGTAAAGGATTGGGGACGAAAGCGGTTAAAGCGCTATTTCTCTATTTAGAGGCGCATTACTCTATGTTTAATTGGGTTTACCTAACAGTTAACTGCAAGAATCCCGGAGCGAAACTGTGTTATGAAAAGGGTGGCTTTGAAAGCGATTCTAAATTATATCTAGGTGGCCCAGCAGGCCCTCAATACATAATGTGTGGGAACATCGCATAATAAACAACTTAAGCTGATCCGCCACGCTCGGCGCTTTCGGTTGCAATTTGTATAGTAACTACGGTGAAGTGTTTGAGTATGGTGGCAGCGTTGCTCAACACTTATTGGGCGTTATGCCTAAGAGGTGAAATCATGAATATGAAGGAGTTTTCAAGTTTGGTTGGCTTGTCGTCTCACACTCTTCGATATTATGAAAAAATAGGTTTGCTCAAAAATATCCAACGAAATAGAAGTGGGCATCGAGTTTATACTTCGAAAGATCTGGGCTGGATTGAATTTGTGAAGCGTCTAAAAGAAACGGCGATGCCTCTCGAAGAAATTCTCGAGTATGCGCTGCTAAGGGAGTCAGGGGTAGATACGGTATTACAGCGTCAGGTGCTGCTAGAGCAACACAGAGAAAACTTGTTAGCTCATATCGAACAACAACAGTCACACCTTATTGCCTTAGAAGAAAAAATTAAACTTCTTAGTATCAAGTTTGAAGAGCGACACTTTCTACAGATGCGCATGAATATACTCCGTTGGTGTTCTATACCCAAGTCTTTTGCGTGGGCGCATATTT
>NZ_JBHZSF010000027.1:0-17572 GCF_043642225.1 Vibrio profundi
AGGGTCGTCTGGTGATACAAACGGTTCACTCTTATCGCGGTGAACAGCGCTTCATGCGACTTCACGTCGCACGGACAATTTCGTGTTATATGAAATGCTAAATTAGCATTTATCGGATAACTTGAGGTATAGCAAAGCCTCTAATGTAGTGATCCAATTCACTTGCCACTACAAAAATGCTTCAAGGCAATACAAACCACTCGTAAAGTGGTTTGTATAATTGTAACAACTTAGTCATCTAGTCCTATAATTGTGCTCATTGCGTGATAAACAGTTTTCACACCATCAGTAATGGACAGCGCGTTCAAATCATCAATGAAGAAACGGCTGGTCATTGTATGCTTACCGCCATTGATAAAAATTTCGATCACCGACTTATCGACATAAACCTCGATGGTTTGCTTGGAGCTCAACCTCGGTGCTTTTCTCACAGAGCCAAACTCTTCCGCATAAAGTTGAGACATCTTACTGCGATCAAGCATGAACTCCGTTTCTGTAGCACTGAACACGATGTTATCACCCGCAGCATTAACAAGCGTTAACTCAAACTCGTCCGTTTCCGTTTCAAGCTGAACCATGAAGCTGGTTGTATCCAGTTCAAGAACGCTCTCAACCGTAACCGCTTCGCCTTGCAACGCGTTCAATTCAGGTAAAGCCGATTGCACCAGATAGCCATCTTGGATGTTAAGCTCGCGTGGTAATGACAACATACCCGCCCATTGGTGCACTACAGATGGAGCGTCGATATCAGGAAGGCCTACCCAAGCAATCAAGATCCGACGACCTGAATCGTCTAAGTAAGTCTGAGGAGCGTAAAAATCAAACCCGTAATCAGGCTGCGCGATATCTTGATGGTTTTCAAATTCCATCGAATCTAAATTCAAACAATCACCAACAATGTAAGCCACTGAGTAAATGTTTTTAAAATCGTACGGATTATCGCTAGAGACACCTTGTGGAGAAAACAGCATCACCGACTGATTATCGATTTCAAAAAAATCTGGGCATTCCCACATATAACCAAGATTGTTGTAACGAGTTTGAATAGAACCTTTATGCTGCCAGTTCATGAGGTCACGACTTCTGTACAGCGCCATTGAACCACGTTCTTCTTGGGTCTGAGCCCCAACAACCATCAAGTAATCGTCACCGCCCTTCCACACTTTTGGGTCGCGGAAATGTTCTGTGTAGTGTTCATTTTCGATAACCACACCATGCTTTTCTATTTGCCCTTTGACAGACATCTTCGCAAAACACTGAGTTGAAGACCTTTCCCAGTTTTCATCACGATGATTTCCCGTGAAGAATAAAATAGCTTCGTCATTTTCAACGAGAGCTCCACCAGAATAAACCCCATGAGAATCGTAGTCTTGGTCTGGATGCAGTCCAATGCCATGGTCTACGAAGTGAACAAAATCTTTTGTCGACAAGTGATACCAATACTTCATGCCATGAACAGGGCCGACCGGCGTCCATTGGTAAAAAATATGATGCTCGCCGTTGAAAAAACACAAACCATTCGGGTCATTCAGCAAGCCAAATTTGGGAGCAATATGGTAACTAGGGTATCCAGAATCTTGCTTACGCTGTTTTACCATCGCATCCATACTGTCTTGAGAAATCTGCTCTACGCGACAGTACCTTTGCTCTACTGTCCAGTTCGAATTCAAACTCATACATTCTCCTCAGTGTTTGTCGCACTTGAGATGCCTTGTTTATTAGACTGAGCCGAGATGACAATTTGATCAGGAGTAATAAACTGAGTAAGAGCGTTTTGCGTTGGAAGTGCCGTCATCGCACCTTTTTGCGTGATTGCTAATGCACCACACCCATTCGCCCACAGGATTGCAGAATCAACGACTTGTTGATTATTCCACTCTTCATGTTGAGAAAGCTTTGCAAGTAAACCGCCAACAAAAGCATCGCCAGCGCCTGTAGTATCCACTGGCGTCACTGAGCGACCTGAAATCAATACACCTTGGTTTTCAAATACTCGCCAAACGCCTTTCGCGCCCTGTGTAACCAGAACAAGCGTGTTGTTAAGATCTGCAATGTTAGCCAAACCTTGTTCCATCGACGTTGAATCGGTTAAGAAATCCAGTTCTTCTTCTGAGAATTTAACCACATCAGCCAGCTCGACCGCCTTCATGACCACAGACTTAATTTCAGATGGGTTTTGCCACACTTCATCACGAAGGTTTGGATCGAAGCTGATGTAACCGCCCGCGGCTTTCATGCGTCGGATCGCTTCAAAGGTGCTGCTTCGGCTTGGTTCATTAGCCAAAGAGATTGAGCAGACGTGTAGCCACTCGTTTTGCTTAAATTCGGGAATGTCTTCAACAGACATAAACTGGTCGGCACTTGGCTTAACCATAAACGTAAAACTGCGCTCGCCTTGATCATCAAGATCAACCACCACTGAGGATGTACGTTGTTCAGGGTCCTTAACCAAGTACTCAGTATTCACACCTTCTTTTTTCAGGGTATCTTCCATAAAAGCGCCAAACGGGTCATTACCCACTCGGCCGAAAAATGCGCTTTTGCCTAAAAGGCGAGAAATCGCTACAGCGACATTAGCTGGAGCACCGCCCGGACATTTTAACAACGTCGTATCAGTCTCCGGAATGAGGTCGACGACTGCATCTCCAGTTACCCAAACTTGATTCATCTTGTTTACCTTAAAATTGAAATTCATGACAACCGAAAGCAATGGCAATCGAACGCAGTAGCAACCTAAAGCAAGGTGACACTTCACGCTGCCATGTAAAAATATAAAAACTAGCCAAGCTAAATTAGTCAGCTAGTACCCCCAAACATATAAAATGAAGCGAAGGGGGTGTACTTCACTTCTAGGGAGAAACGTTAAGCTGTGGCTTTAATATTTTGCTTGCTGCGTTCACGCAAACCTAAAACAACAGTCAGTGCAAAGGCAGTTACGAACGCGATGATCATCCCCACCACGTAATAACCAATTTTTTCCGGAGATATTGAAATAACACCTGGAATACCCGCCGCACCAAGCGCTTGTGCTTTCACATTAAACATAGTGATAAACGCACTTGAAACCGCTGCGCCACAAACCGCAGCAATAAATGGGTAACGAAGCTTCAAGTTCACACCGAACATTGCAGGTTCAGTAATACCAAGCAGACCTGTTACACCAGAAGGAATCGCAATACTCTTCATTTTTTTATCACGAGTCATGAAACCAACCGCCAGTGCCGCCGCACCTTGTGACACGTTAGACATCGCCGCGATAGGGAAGATGAACGTACCGCCAGTCGTTGCGATATCTGCAAGCAACTGAGTTTCGATAGCGATAAAGCTATGGTGCATACCTGTGATAACAAAAGGTGCATAAATCAAACCAAGCGCCGCACCACCGACAAAGCCAGCACTGTTGTACAACCAGTTAAGGCCGTCACCTAATAGGAAGCCGATATCACGTGTAAATGGACCCACAACAGTGAATGTGAGTAAGCCTGTCACAAAGATAGCCAGTAACGGTGTTAGCAAGTTATCCAGAACTGAAGGCACCACTTTACGTAGGCCAAGCTCAACTTTCGCTAGAATAAACGCAGAAACAAGAACGGGCAGTACTGAACCTTGATAGCCCACTTTCTCGATTTCGAAACCTAAAATGTTCCAAACTGGAATGCTGCCCGAAACCGATGCGCCACCGAAGCCCCAGCCGTTAAGCAAGTCTGGGTGAACCATCAACATACCTAAAGCCGCGCCAAGGTATGGGTTACCACCAAACTTCTTACTCGCTGAAAATGCTAATAAAATAGGTAAATACACAAAAGGAGCATTAGCAAATGTATTGATCATGTTTGCTAAGTCGGTCAAACCCGGATTAGCGTCGATTAAAGATTTGCCATCAATGAACAAGCCTTGCGCCGTCAATAGGTTGTAGATACCCATCAACAAACCACCAGCAACAATTGCCGGAATGATTGGTACAAAGATATCAGACAGACCTTTCACCGCGCGTTGCAGGATATTTTGGTTGTCAGCACCTGCAGACGCCACATCGTTGGTCGACATTTCCGTCATTTCAGTCAGCTTAGCTAGCTCAGCATAAACTTGGTTAACGATGCCTGAGCCAAAGATGATCTGATATTGACCTGCTACTTTAAACTGGCCCTTAACCCCTTCAAGGTTATCAATCGCCTGTTCATCAATTTTGTCTTGGTCTGCAACCGCAAGACGCAGACGAGTCGCACAGTGTGCAAGTGCGGTGATATTACTTTTACCACCTAATAGAGAAAGCAGCTCTTTTGCTATTTTTGGATAATTCATTACATACCCCATTGGATTATCATTTGAGCCTTTGAATTTTCGGGAACGTTTGCAAAACAAATTTTTGCCTAGAAATAACAAATGTTCAAAGATAACTGCTCAATACTGTGAGAATGATCTTCAAATTATCTCCCTAGGATAAGAAGACAGGGTTAAAATCTCCTAATAACAGGTAAATTTGATGCTCTGTTTGCAAACAATCCCAAAACTAAAAATACAAATGGATAATGATAATGGCTAGTCTTCATGATGTCGCTCGTCTCGCTGGAGTTTCCAAGTCGACGGTTTCTAGAGTAATCAACGATGAATATGGTGTAAAAGACGCGACCAAAGTGAAGGTGCGGAAAGCAGTCGAAGAATGTGGCTATCTCCCAAACCAAGTCGCTAAAGACTTAAAGTCTCAGAAAACCAACCTCGTTGGGGTGATTGTTCCTAGGGTTTCTTCCCACGCCACCTCTCAAGGTGTCGACGGTTTAACCGCAGTATTAGAGCAAGCGGGGAAACATGTTCTTTTGGCAAGCACACACCAAAAACACCACAAAGAACTCGAATATATTCAAATATTTAATCAAAAACGTGTAGAAGGAATTATCCTGTACGCAACTCACCTAGACGATCAATTAGTCAAAGCCATTCAAAGCTCTGCAGTACCTGTTGTATTGGTTGGTCAAGACGGAGCAATGTTTAACATCCCAAGCATTGTGCACGATGATGCACGTGTAGGGTTTGAAGCGGGTAATCGCCTCATAGCGAAAGGTTGTAAGCATATGGGATTCATCGGTGTGCAAGGTGATGATATTGCGGTTGATAAAATGAGATCGGAAGGCTTCGCTCAATCGCTTCAATTTAACGACCTCACACTGCAATTTCACGCCCGTGGCGACTTCACCATAGAGTCAGGTTACCAACTGGCTAAACAGTCTCTAAAAGAGCACACCAAGCTCGACGGCCTGTTCTGCGCAACTGACCGTATCGCAATCGGTGCGATCAGAGCCATTCAGGAAGCAGGACTCATTCCAGGAAAGGATGTCTTGGTACTCGGCGTGGGTGACGATGAACTTGCTTCAGTATGCACACCAACGCTGTCTACGTTTAACTATGCGTTTGATAAGGCGGGAGAAAATGGAGCCAAGCTGCTGCTCGACCGTATTGAGAAAAAAGGCTTTGAAATGAGTAAGATGGTGTTGACCTTCACCACTATTGACCGAGAGTCTTGCTAGCGATTTATTTCAGAGATCAAGTTATTCCAAGATAAAAAAATGCCAACCTTCGAGTTGAAACGATAAGGTTGGCATTTGATGATGCGACTATCACATCATGATTAACACTCTCTATCTAAACGATATATAAGGTAATTAGAACCAAGTTTCCATCTGCAGTGCAAACAGCACCTCGCCGCCCTCACCCATCGTTGCTGCATCCGCCTCAGTGCTGATCGAGTAACCATTCAGGTCTTCACTCCAATCTACATAGCTTACAGCGAAACGCAGTTCAGGTCGGTCAAAGAAACCAGTGCTGGTTGAAAGCTTGAGTGTTGGTGCCACTGTCGCTTTGTAGAAACCACCGCTCGCTTGCTCTGTCGAGTTGTCTAAATCCATGTACTGCAATGAGCCTTCGTAAACCATCTCAAAGTTTTCTGTGAACTCTTGAGCTAATCGAATGTTTAAAGAAGCCCATGTGAACTCGTCATTCTTCTTCAAACGGTCTTGGCTATGCTCTGCCATTAATGCAGGCGCTAAGCGCCAGTTCTCGCCAATGCGAGTGACACCGTAGCTAAACAGGCGAACGGCTTTTGCGTCATCCAGTAGATCACCATTTGAACCAATGCCTTTTAGCTCTGCACCTAGGCCGCTACCCACTAACATACCCGTTTTAGAGAAACCTTCACTCAGGCCAAAGAAGTTGTCTCCATGGTACGCAAACATTGCGTGTACACCGCTTTCAGCTGCACCATTTAAGCGGCTATCGTTGTCTGCTGAGGTCATGCCACTCAACATCACTTGCCATTGGCCAATACGGTTATTCATGGTTGCAATGTAGTTTTCAATATCCGTCGATGGGCTATCGATCTCGCCAAAGTCTCGACCATAAATCGAAAAATTAGCTTTCCAACTATCGCTCATCTGGACATCGTATACACCCGCACCTGTACCACCTAAGAAAACGATGTCTGAGTCGAAAAAGTGAATATCAAAGTTGTCGCGATCGAATCGTTTACCCGCCCAGAACGCGGCTTGAGAAAACGTTTCTGACTCAGCGAACATAGTTAACCCACTTAATTCCGAATAGATTTGTCGCACATTTAGTTGGCTTTCACTCGCTGTCCAGTCGTTATTTGTTTCAGTGCCATCTGACATCATGAGGCTAAATAATGCGCGAGAACCGTCATCATTGAAGCGCTTATACGTAAAATTGGCATCAACGTAATTATCATCTTCAACCCCTAAACGCCCAACTGGCGCACCAATCGCACCCGCCGCTGTCATGTAAGGACCAGTACCTGTCGCGCCGTTTAGGTCGTCGTTGATCAATAACCCAGAGCGTGCATAGCCGTGAAACTCAAACGAAGAAGCCTTTTCATTGGCTTCGGTAGAAACCTGCTCCGTTTGTGCAACTCTTTGTTCTAATTCATTAATACGTTGCTCTAATGCTGCAACGTCTTCACTTGCTAATACCGATGTAGTCATTAGCCCCATTGTTACAGCAACCGCTAAAGTGTGTAGTTTCATTCTTATGTTCTCACGTTAATTGTTTTGGGTTGATTGCAAACGTTCCCAAAATAATTCGTAAGCGCATTTCGGCTTATACTTTTGATGTACAAGCTCTATATCGAAGAAGAAATAGAAATCAGTCGTGTTGATTACTTCACTTTTGTATCTGGGTGGATGATAGATCGATAATTTCGGGAGCGTTACCGAAAATGCATAATTCTGATAACTTTGTCACAAGTGAAATTGATTAATGGGCGAAAAATAGTGTATCGCGCACATTGAAAGCTTTTCGAAGGTTTGAGGAGGGAGGTGCGCTCGGACAAAATAAAAAACTTCTGACACATACTTTTCAGTATCAAAGACCGGTGCACTGTGACCAACACCTTGTTCAACAAAAAGTTGATTTTCTACACCGTACTTGTCTAATAATTGTTTGAGTAACTCGCTTTGCTCTAGTGATACTGGTTTATCTAAATCGCCATGAAGCATGGTAAACGGTAGCGAATTTTTGGTGATGTAATATAGGCTTCAAGTTCGCGAACAGACTAACCTCTTAAGTTACATTTGCTTACTGCATTTGTATATCACTAATTAGACGCCCAACAGCCGGTTTTACCCTAGCATGACTCTGCCTCTATAAGTGCGTTATTCAAGGGGGAATTCGGATAACTTTTAGTCGGGTAAGTTCATATTAACAAGGTATAAATGAGGATTTACTCTGAATGACTTTGGGGCATTTTCGAGGTAGAAAATGCCACGTATTAGAATTCAGATTGTGACGTTTTTGTCGAGTAGACGACACTTGTTACCAAGTGCCGCCCCTCTAAGAACCGTACGTGCAACTTTCACTGCATACGGCTCAAGCCTCCACTAAGGCATCATTGATACCCAGCAATTATAACGCAGTCGGGACAGGCTCTTTCCAAGAGTTGCGGGCTAGCCTTTTAGATTTTCTCTTCACCAAATATTCTTGGTATTGAGGGTCAAAAGGGGTTGCTGCATTCCTGATTTTTACGTGTCGCTCGATGGGCACTTTCGCTATTTGGAACAGATTGAAGTGACAGTCCATGTTCATAATTTTCTGCCAACCGTGAAATTGCCACTGGCCTTTACGATTAAGAAAATACTTATGAACAACCCAGTCTTTGGACTTGGTTGGATGACGTCTAACTGCCCAGTGCCATAGCGCCTGGAATAGTTTGTGGCCGACATACCCGAATACTTGTTTAGCAACACAGTGGCGATAGTAATTCGCCCAACCTCTGAGTTTCGGATTTATCAACTTGATAAGATCGTTAACAGGGATGGTTGCGTGCTTTTTAATAAGTTCACGTAGGTTTCTCAAGAATAACAACGTGTTGGATTTGCTCGGTTTAATGAGTAATTTCCCTTTGTACTTCCTGTGATTGAAACCCAGAAAGTCAAAGCCATCATCAATATGAGTGACCTTCGTTTTCTCTTCGGATAGGGTTAGCCCTCTTTTTGCCAGAAAGTCAGCAATCAACGGTTTGATGTCGTTCACTAGCACTTCCTTTGAAGAGCAAGTAACCACAAAATCATCCGCGTAACCGATAAAGTTAGCCTTAGCACCCTTTTTCAGGGCTGTAGATTTTATTTGTTGCTCTATTCCCGCGAGAGTCATTATCATCAAGGTTGGAGAGATTATTCCACCTTGAGGTGTACCCTCATCGGTATCATAGAACAGCCCCTTATCCACATAGCCAGACTTTAACCATTGCACTAACATACGTTTATCTACCGTGATATTGTCCATAAGCCATTGATGCCCGATTTTGTCGAAGCAAGCCTTAATATCTCCCTCAAGAACCCATTTCGCTGATCGCTTTAGAGCCAAACATTTGAAACACTGACTGACGGCGTCAGCCGTACTGCGGTTTGGCCTAAACCCATAGCTATTGAGGTCGGCAAGCGTTTCGGACACTGGTTCTAATGCTAGAAGGTGGAGGGCTTGTTGCGCTCTATCAATCATGCATGGAATACCCAATGGCCTGA
Source organism: Vibrio profundi (assembly GCF_043642225.1). Taxonomy (GTDB): domain Bacteria; phylum Pseudomonadota; class Gammaproteobacteria; order Enterobacterales; family Vibrionaceae; genus Vibrio; species Vibrio profundi_A. The sequence continues at coordinate 9,027 of NZ_JBHZSF010000027.1, forward strand.
GCTTACCGTTCTTTTTGGGGATGTAGATACGTTTGAGTGGTTTTACTTTGTAAGTCTTGCGACTCAGTTGATTAACTGCTTTCATACGGCGAGTATCTGTGTTCCAGATAACGCCATCTATTCCAGACGTTTTACTGCCTTTGTTTTGAGAGACTCGCCTAACAGCAAGCAGTTTTGCTGAGCGAGAATGAGTTAAGAGCCACTGTAAGGATTTCACCTTACCGTATTTCTTTTCTCTCGTTGCTTTTGCGATACGCATTTGAAGCTTTAATACGTGCACTTCAGCGGATTTCCAGTCGATAGACTGCCACTGAGCACCGTCAGAAGATGCACTAATCTCTTTCGAGACCATAATTTGCTTTTCTCCTTGAATAAAGTTCTTCAAATTTTCTCGCAATGGGAGACCAGTCGGAAGTGGGCTCACTTTCGTGATCAGACATAAGTCTGTATCTGCATCGTTACAATACAGCCTTCGCTTTTTCCGACCTCCTATACCTGCACCACTATCGGCCACAAAGGCTTTCCCAAAGGGAGTGATACAGGCTTACCCTGTTCCGTATGTTACGTAAAATGTCAGCTTAGATGCCCACTATAGATGTATGGACTCCTCTCCCCTCGGGGACTACGTTATAAATACACCTGTAAAAATAGTGGAGCTCAGATATGGAAGACAATCTAATACTTGCCATCGACCTAGCGAAAAACTCATTTCAAGTTTGCTATATGAGAATCAATGGTGAAGTTCTCATGAACAAAGCTATCAGCCGTACTAGTTTGATCAGACTGCTAACTGGAAAGAAGAAGTTTTCTTTAGTGGTCATGGAGGCTTGTGGTGGTTCTCATTACTGGGCTCGCTTAGCGAAGAAAAATAATTACGAAATTAAAGTCATCCCCCCTCGTGCAGTTACAGGTCTACAACTCAAACAGAAAACGGATAAGAATGATGCTTATGCGATAGGGGTTGCCGCTCTACTTCCTCATATATCTAGTTGCAGTCAGATGTCTGAAGAAGAGCAAGGACTACAGTGTTTGGATCGTGCTCGGGCATTACAGATAGCCCAACGAACAGCACTTAGTAATCAAATGCGTGGGTTCTTAATGGAATTTGGCATCGTTTTGCCCAAAGGAATAACTCCTTTAGTAAAACGGATCCCAGAAATATTAGAAGATGCAGAAAATGGGTTACCAGATTCTTTACGGCAAGTACTCGCATCTCAATCTGATTTATTAGCTATGTATACAGAACAAATAGAATACTACGACGGTTTAATCACAGAGCATGTTAGTCAAAATAAAATCTGTAAAAAGCTTAGTAAACTAGAAGGAGTTGGGCCAATCGTAGCATTAGGTCTAATGGTACGTTTAGGTAATGGTAAAGAATTTGTTCGAAGTCGAGATGCGTCTGCTTGTATAGGATTAACGCCTAAACAACACTCTACTGGCGGTAAAGAGCGTATAGGGCATATTTCTAAAAGTTGCGCAGATAAGCGTTTGAGAAGCCTCTTGTATCAAGGAGCAATGTCTATAGTGTACAAAGTTACACTTCGAGCACCAACAACAGAAAAAGAACGGTGGTTAAAATCTATGATAGAGCGACGTGGTAAGAAAATAGCTGCTATTGCTCTGGCAAATAAGACGGTTAGAACCGCCGTTGCACTCATAAAAAGTGATAGTGAGTATCACCCATTGGCGATTCAAGCATAAGTAGTGTTAATCAAATTTTAATTCAATGACTTGCATAAAATAAAGCGATAATACAACCAATGGAATTCAGATCCGCACAAAAGTACTTAGATACTGCGCTATAGACTCGGACCATTGGAGCGAACACATCAAAGGGCAGGAGTAGCTCTCCAATAAGAGCCCGTATATAAGTGCGCAACTATCGTTCTATTTAAAAAGGCATTGATTAAAACGAGGAGTCCATATAAGTGCGGAGAGTACGGCGACCACGAAAAAGTACTGTCCAACCTCTTTCCAACTCTCATTGCCTTTTGGCCACAGCGTATTAACCACTTCCGCTGCTTCATCATATAACGCACCTTGAATGGATTCACATACGTTCATCATACTGACTACCTAGCACTTACCCGAATTGTGGTTTTCAGGAGGAACGTCCTCTCACGATTCTTTTCCCACTCAGCCCAACGGCCAAGTTTCGTTACATTGTTCGAGCCGCTGCTTTATTCAGGCTCGTAGGTTCATCTGGTGATACAGATGGTTCACTCGTTAAGCGGTGAACAACGCTTCATACGACCTCAGGTCGCACGGACAATTCTGAGTTACGAACCATCAGACACGCTGAACTTTCACATAACTTCTAGTATCGTAACTCTACGGGCAGCAATTATGCAGAAGTCCAAAAAGTGTCGAGGTAGTTTGGGGCGATATTGCCTTGAGGGGTACAGAGCCCATATGCCAATTGTTTGATTTTAAAGTCTTCCAATAAGACAGTCAAAGTCCTAGTTTGTATTTCGTTGACAATAAAGGGCAATGTTAAACATGATATACTTTTGCCATTAATCACGGCATTGAGAAGTATGGAATTATCATTTACAGAGTAGTTACTTGTGACCGTCACACATTAACGGGCTGAGCGTATTTAGAGCCGACCTTAGGAACAAACAGCCAATCATTGCCTATTCGTTTGTGGATTAAGCAATTGTGATCGAGTAAGTCTTCGGGGACAAAGGAGCGACATGTTCTGCTAGATATTGAGGGGAGGCACAAACCACCTATAGGCTATTGTAAGTTTCGAATGCGGACAGAAATCTCTTGTTCCACCACTCTCTAACCCCCAAGTTCTACCAAGGATTGTCTTTGAAATACTCATGCAAATAATCAATTAATGCTCTTACGGTTGGAGATTGATGTTTTCTTGAAGAATAGAGCGCATATATTGTCAGATCGGCGGGTTTCCACTCTGATAGGACTGGCTGTAATGTGCCGCTTTCGATGTATTGATTAGCTAAGTAGGTTGGTTGAATGGCAACACCTCCACCAATAAGTGCTGCATGGAGTAATGTCGTAGCCTCGTTAGCGGTTAGTTTACATTCAACATCTATTGATTTTTGTTGAGTACCATTAGTGAGGTGCCATACGTGTCGCTGAAAGTTTTTATACCCCAGACAGTTATGCATACTCAGTTCCTCTGGCTCCGAGAGGTCCTTCCTGCTTGCTAAATATGCAGATGAAGCAACTAGTACCGATTCGCAAATGGCTATCGGTTTACCAATCAAAGATGGTTCCGGATTAGAAGCGATTCTAATCGCAAGATCAATTTGTTTTTCTGTCAGGTCTGCGACTGAATCCTGTAGATCGATATCGACATGGACTTTGGGATGCATAGCCATGAAATTCAAAAGCGCAGGGACAAGCTGCGAAAACCCGAATGACATACTTGTCGCAACTCGTACTCTCCCGGTTAGCTCTTCACTATTATCACTTAAAGCGACTAACCCGTTCGCTTGCTCAAGCCAAACCTCAACTTCTTTTAAACACCGCTCTCCGGTCGTTGTGAGCGTTACCTTTCGGGTTGTTCGATGTAGTAAACGGGCGTTTAACCACTTCTCCATAGCTTCAACATAACGTGTCACCATGGGGCGAGACATCTCAAGTCTGTCAGCCGTAGCGGTAAAACTGCCTGATTGAGCAATATCAACAAATACTTTTGCAGCGGTTAATTTATCCATTTATTTGCTCGAATTAAGAAATAATGATGTTTGATTTTGTATGTTTTTCAGATCATGTCAATCATTTATGGTTTATCACATCAAAACAAGCCATATAATTTACGGAGCAAGTCATGAAAAGAATCAGCCTATTAGCCGCATCCATCTTAGTCGCAGGTAGCGCCTTTGCCACAGAGCAAACGACACTGACTTTTGATATTTATAACGCAGACGAAAACAGCTTCCACGCAAACTCAACATTGATTGTTGGAGAAAGTGAGGTAATGCTGATAGATACTGGCTTTACTAAAGCAGATGCTCTGCGGATTGCAGCAAAAATACAGGATACGGGTAAAGAATTAAAAACTATTTTCATTAGTCAGGCCGACCCTGACTTCTATTTTGGCGCTGAAGTATTACACGTCTTGTTTCCCAATGCAGATATTGTGACAACGCCTGCGGTAAAAGAAGTCATAGAAAAGAAACTGCCTTCCAAACTCAAGGTGTGGAGTCCTAGAATGGGCAGTAATGCACCTGTTACGCCTTATATTCCTAAAGTAATAGAGGCGACAAGTCTTATTTTGGAAGGACACAAGATTGAGATAAAAGGTACGGATGGCGTTTTACCGCACCGCCCATACTTATGGATTCCTTCAAGTAAAACAATATTAGGTAACATAGCAATATTTGGAAATTTGCATCTTTGGACTGCAGATACGCAAACCGAGCAGAGTCAACATGCATGGAGTGAGCAACTTAAGGAGATGCAAGCTTTACAACCGGAAACGGTTATTCCGGGACATATGAAATCGGGAACTGCGTTAAACGTTGAATCCATTAACTACTCTTTGCAGTATCTTGAAGATTTCAGTGAGTCAAAAAAGAACAGTAAAAATAGCAAACAACTCATTGAAAAAATGTCTGAGAAATACAAAGACTCGAAGTTACCTATTGCTTTAAGCATTGGTGCGAAAGTTCATATGGGGGAGATGACATGGTAACTATTCACTACTTCTATGATCCTATGTGTGGGTGGTGCTATGGCGCGACTCCATTGGTAGAATCAATTGCAAGCAGCAGTAAGTATCAGCTAGTAATGCACCCCGGAGGGATGCTTCCAGCAAAATTGATAGCACCATCGTTTCGTCAGCATATTTTAAATAGTGACCGACGAATTAGTGAACAGACCAATGCTCAGTTCGGACAGGATTATATAGAACGTGTAGCAGGTAATGAGCAACTTGTTCTGGACTCTTATCTTCCTACTCGGGCAATTCTTGTTGGAGAATCTTTAGGGCTTGATCCATTTGACATGTTAAAAGCAATACAAAAAGCACATTACATTGAAGGCAAAGCCGTCAATACTCTTAGCAGTTTGGAAGAGTTGGTTGTTCAACTAGGGCTCGACCAACAGTTATGGCGAGAGAAAATGCAAACAAGGGAACCCTTAGAAGACGCCGTAATCGATATTAGCCATCAAATGATGACCCGATTGGGCGTTCAGGGTTACCCAACACTTATGATTGAAGACAATGGGGAATTTAAGAGGTTGCCTCATACCGAGTTTTATGGCCGAACAGAGCAATGGAAGACATTATTAGAAATTTAACTAAACGCGACCTTGCGGTAACAGATAGTGTATAAAGCCCCACTCATAATGTTCGTGACGCAAATGAAATTGCGGCGCGAACTTCTTTCAACCAAATGATTATGCACCTTAAGTATTTTTTGTAAATGCAACATATGATAGCTTCTGGGAGTTTCCGTTCACCACCAGGGTAGCCTGAAATAATAAACTTGAAACAAAACTAGTGATGAAGTCTATCGGTGGTGTATTGCTCAAACACTTAAATGGACAATTGTGAGTTACGAACGAGCGGACAAGCTGAACTTTCACATAACTTCTAGTATCGCAATTATGCAGCAGTCTAAATTAACTCATTCATTACATGTTGATATTACGAAACCTTTAAAAGTATAGAAGTAACTAACCGATTAGGTAGGGCAACATTGTTGCTTAGCTTCATTACCCACATAGCTTCATGGATCAATATTACGCATTTGATCATGCTTAATCGATAAATCTTCTTGCAAAAAATCCAACAAGTATCGATGTAACTTAGGCTGATATTGTCTTGAGGGATACAGCGCCCATATGCCAACAGAGTTCACATGATAGTCTGTTAGCAGAATAGTGAGAGCTCCAGCTTGTGCTTCATTGTCAATAAAAGGCAGAGGTAAACACGCTATACCTTTGCCATTAATCGCTACATTAAGAAGTATGGAACTATCATTTACAGAGTAGTTACTTGTGACCGTCACATTAATAGGCTGAGCAGATTTAGAACCGGCTTTAGGAACAAACAGCCAATCATGGCCTATTCGTTTGTGGATCAAGCAATTGTGATCGAGTAAATCTTCGGGAGATAAAGGAGCGCCATGTTCTGCTAGATATTGAGGAGAAGCGCAAACCACCGATGGGCAATCAGCCAATTTCTTTCCAATTAAAGATTCGGGTAGGTCGTTACTTAATTCAATTGCCATATCAATTCCATGTTTAATCAAATCCAGTGAATGATTCGACAACGTGAGATCGACTACAATTTCTGGGTACTTAAGCATGAATCTCTCAATAGCTTGAGCAAGATAAAGCTGACCAAATGAAATGCTCGTTACCAGGGATATTCGACCTTTGGGCTGAGATTGTTGCTCTTGAGCAAGGCTATATAACTGGTCATTTTGCTTCAAAATATTTTGGCAAAAAGGTAATAACTCTCGACCTACATTTGTAATTCCTAGGCTTCTTGTTGAACGATATAATAAACGGACACCTAGCGATTTTTCTAACGCAGCGATGTGGCGAGTCGCCATGGAGCGTGATATTCCTAGCTCTTCAGAGGCCGCAGTTAGGCTACCTAATTCCACAATAGAAACAAATACTTCCATCGATATGATTCTATCCATACACCCTCAATAGTTCGATTTATGCAACAATCTATTGACGTATAGCATATATATCAACTTCAAACTAGGATTTATACTGACCTTATATTCCAATACCGAGCCGAATAAAATGAAAAAAACAATGATGCTAGTCGCATGCCTTAGTACAGGTTTAATTCAAAGTAATACACTATTTGCCCAGATTCAAAATCCTGAAAGCTCAACTTTGGTAATCATTGAGTCAGGTAAACTTATGGGAAGCAACCATGATGGCGTGGCCACATTTTATGACGTCCCATATGCGCAAAACCCTTTTACGGCAGATCGCCGATTTCAAGCACCGCAAGCATACGAAACTTGGAACGGATTATTAGATGCAACAAAAGCAGGTCAACCTGTCCCACAGCCTAGCCGAGATAAAAACACCACCTTGGTGGGGGCTCCCGATGATCTAACTCTGAACATATGGACACCTATGAGTGCCGTTGCTACCAACAACAAGGCATCAAATAAAAAACTGCCAGTCATTGTATGGATCCCTGGAGGCGCATTCATCCGAGAAGATGCAGCAGAGTTAGCCTACGACGGAACAAGCTTTGCTCAGAATGACGTGATTGTTGTAACGATCAATTATCGTGTAGGCGTTGATGGTTTTATGCACCTAGAGGGCGCACCTGATAATCGCGGCATTCTTGATCAGATCATGGCTCTTGAGTGGGTACAAAAGAACATCGAAGATTTTGGTGGAGACCCTAGCCAAGTTACTGTTGCAGGTCAGTCTGCTGGGGCAGAAAGTGTTGCCATTTTATTGGGTACCGAAAAAGCAGAAGGCCTATTCCAGAAAGCCATTATGCAAAGTCCTCCAATGGCATTTTTAACTCAGAAAGAAGCTCAGAAAATCACACAAAGCTATACCAAAAAACTGAATATTCCAGCCACCGTTGAAGGCTTATCGACGGTTCCATTTCCTGAATTAGTTAAGAACGTTATTGATATGGGTTATACCATACAAGATCGTGGTAAATGGGGAATGCTATCGTGGGGAGGCACCGCATTTTTGCCCGTTGTTGATGGGGATATCATTATCGAGTCTCCAATGAAAGATCTCACCAAAGCTTCACCTTCTATTCCAGTCATCGTTGGTAGTACAGATCAAGAGTCACGACTGTACATGGTGCCAAGTGGTGCCGTTAACAATACGACCGAAAAAACGAAGTCACTATTATTATCTGACTTGTCATTGGAAGGTTGGCCTGCGGATGTGTATTCAACAGAAGACAATGGAAAATCCATTGGAGACACTTTTGCCGATATCAAATCTGATTTTACCTTTAGAATGCCAGCACTGCACATTGCTCAACAGTTAACTAAAAACGACAACAATGTTTGGCATTATAATTTTTCTTGGATGTCACCTGCGTTTGATGATCAATTAGGAGCCGCACACTTTGTTGACGTGCCGTTTGTGTTTAATACCACTGACAATGAACAAGCAAAAAGACTTGTCGGCTCACAACCTCCAGTTGAACTTATTAATACCATGCACAAGCAATGGCTAAGATTCATCAAGACAAGCAAAGCTGATTGGTCTCCATACAACTTATCGGAACGACCAACAATGCAATTTGATGTTAAATCGAAACAGATCAATGACCCTAATAGCTCGGTTCGAAAATTGTGGGAAGATTTTGAATTCTAAGTGAAACGATTCAAATATTGGATGATGGTTGTTGACATAATTCAGATTAGAAAAACTAGGTCATCACGTGGCTTGGTTTTTCTGTTGATAGATTTAACTAAAAGATAACGGGGCAACAGCTTGTCAGAATAGTAGCTAATTGAAACCCTAAAAAATAGGTTCATCGCGGCTTTCCGGGGAAAGCCGCTTTTATCTTCAAGAAGAAGTAGTCTGTATCTCGATAACCGTACCCA
>NZ_JBHZSF010000028.1:0-12207 GCF_043642225.1 Vibrio profundi
GCCGGACTTGAACCGGCACAGCGCGAACGCCGAGGGATTTTAAATCCCTTGTGTCTACCAATTCCACCACCAGGGCAACGCAATCATGCGATGCTGATTACTGAAGAGTAAAACACCACCTCTCAGCGACCTAAGCCGTGAGAACGAGGTGTACTTTAACGGATTGAGCAGTGAGATCAACAGATATTTTATCTTTTTAATTCAATTGGTTGTTTATCGAACTTACAGGTGAATAACAGGGCAAGTTGCACAAACCTTGTACATGGAATCTCAACTTTTATCTACAGAATCAAAATTGAACTCGTGATTCTTTAGGTCACTTTCATTCTAATTCCAATCACAGTAAGTAAATGATCAGAAACAGCGCAGGAAAAGGCTTGAGGACGAGGCGGCTCTTTTCTACCATTTGTTTCGATAAGCAGTTATTCTACAATCAAAATTCTAACGCGGTTACCGAGCATTTTAACAAGCTAGGGTGAACAGTTATTTACTACGATTGGTATAATACAGTGTGAAAAGAGAATGATTCATTCACCCTAGTTGTTAATCCGTTATAGAGCATCAGTTTCGGGATGCTCTATAATATATTCCTCACAAATACCGCTCTTCAAATAGTAATACATCACATCTTTCGTTAATCAGAACTTAATCAATCAAACGATAAAGCGGTATTTTGACTGTCCAACAAAAAACCATTTACCCATATTATTACCGTTTCTTTTGTATCGAGTGTAAATAGATTGAATGCATCCATCTACCACTCATTTATGACCAGTATCATCAAAACTAATCAACGACTATTAGTGAGAAAAGATTCTATGAAACGTGTGATCGTCACCTTATCTATCGCAGCTTTGCTTTCTGGCTGTCAGCGACTCAACGACAAAATGCTACGGCAACTCGGCAACTAAAGGCGCTTTAGCTGGCATGTTAGCGGGCGCTGCAATCGGTGCAGCGGCAACTCGGCAACTAAAGGCGCTTTAGCTGGCATGTTAGCGGGCGCTGCAATCGGTGCAGCGGCAGGAAATAGCTCTGATGTACTACGCGGCGCAGCTATTGGGGGCGTGGTCGGTGACAGTGCTGGCTACTATATGAACCAGCAAGAACAAGCACTACGCCAACAATTGGTAAGCTCTGGTGTTCAAGTGAAACGCATTAACGAGAAAAGACTTCAGCTTATTATGGGGGTTCGATTCAGGTTCATATCACCTGTCTTCAACTATCTACCCTACCTTGAATAGCGTAGCGCTGATCCTCGCTGAATACCCAGATACCCGATTGGAGATTAAAGGGCATACTGACAGCTCTGGCGATGAGTCAAATAACCAAACACTTTCAGAGCAGCGAGCTCAATCGGTAGATAACTACCTCATTAATCAGAAGGTGGCTTCTGGACGTGTTGTAACACAAGGTTTTGGTGAGCGTTACCCCGTTTTTGATAACAAAACCACCCAAGGTCGTGCTTGTAACCGCCGTGTTGAAATCAACATTTTGGCGATGAACTAGAGGGCTTTGTTTTATGTTTTTTAACCGCTTTCTCAAGCCATTTCTGCTGGTTGGTGTCTAATTTTTTCAACCCAGAGACCGCACATTTGAACGCTAGCTTCGTGCCATTTTCGATTACAGATATTACGATTTGTACATATACCCTTGGCTATTGGTATGAAAGAGCTAAAAAAGGTACGTAACCTACCAAACAGTTGCCGTACATTGGATTTTAAGCATAGTGGGAACGTCGTCAACGCCAATAGCAGACACTATGTGAAAGTAGAAACAAAAGCTGGTGATGATTTCTATACGCTGACTAAGTGGATTAAAAATTAGCACTCACACAGACTTTCACTGGTTACTTGATAATGCGATATTCAGGGCATATAAGATCACTTATTGCCTGTCGTTAATCTTGTTTCCAGTGGCTAACTTCACTGCCCCTTTAGCTTCCACTATCAGACCAGAAATCGTAAGTTCTGATATAATTTGGCTTTTTATTGAGATTTATCAATGGTCAATCAGAACATCACACTTATTACCACGAAATAAAAAAGGTGCATTTCAGCACCTTTGTAAGTCATTCCCCACATCTCAGTAGGGGCAGTCGGTTTAATTAACTCTTCGGGACATTGACTTGATGAGTGCTACTCCCTTTATTGTGGGAAACCCAAAGTCGTTTTGTTTTGTAACCCGAGGCGCTCACTTCGACATGGTAGTTGCCAGAAGGAAGCTTCATTCCCGCTTTATATCGTGGCTTAATGTTCATTACACGAATCTTGGCATTTGGCGCATTGGTCTGAACTGTAAACGGTAAATCGACCAACTGACCAGATTGAGTAATCGCCTGCTTTTGATCCTCAAAGCCTTGGCGTACCTCTTTAGAAGCCAATGCTTTCGGCGGGTTAAGCTTAACCATCACTATCTTGTCCAACTCACCAATAGAGTGCTCTAGGGTATTTTTGAACAATGCGGTAATCTGCATATTTTCATCAAACTTAGCCCCAATTGGCTGCACAATGGGCTGGGTATGGAGTACCCATTTAAGTGCAACGGATCCAACCGGCGAGACTGTCTCGTCAAACTTATCTAAGAAGTAACTCGTGGTCGATTTCTCTTCCGTAAACTTAGAATTCCCCACTAGCAGAGGCACAGCAAACACCGCAATAATCACTAAGGCTGATAATGCTGGGCTGACATATTTCTCCCACGGCTTTTGTTCGTTTTCAAAATCTTTGTCGTAGTCAATGAGCGCCCAGAACTTGAACGGCAGCTTAACTACGGTGAGTAGAACCAGTAATAGTGACAGCGACATAGAAATGGGCGGTACGATAATCGAGCGAAGTGCCGATTTCCCATTTTCTGCCAATGGTGCCCCATCTTCAAACTGTGAACGAACTGACTCAATATAGCGAAGCCAATATTGAGTTTCACGCTTGATGTTTACCTTCACTACTTTGGTGTAGAACTGTTTGTTATTCCAGTCTGCCATCATAGGCTTCACGTAATTACGTTCACCCATTGACTCCAAAATACGCGCCTGAATTTGCGGATGTGTCTGGAACGCCTTCCAAGACAAGTTTGGCTTCATATCCATGCCACGGCTTGCCATTTCATCATCCCATTTCTGGTCGATCTTCTTACGCGCTTGCGTTTTTACGGTGTTTTTGAATGCTGTGATATGAGAAACACGCCAGCTCTTCTTAAGATGAATGCCTTTTTTCGCTGCTCTCGAACGTACCTTTTGTGCAGTGACAGAGTGATTACGAAACTGCTTGATGCCACTAATACCCATAGGGTATCCCGTCTCACGCTCAAACTTACCTTTCCATAGTACTAAGATGCGTGGTGTGTAGTGAGCGACCTCGTTAGTGAATACTTCTCGAATATCTTGCTTGCCGGCATCACCGCTTGCTATTTCTAAACCCGCAAGCACCGCAGACAAGCCTAACGTCATTGCCGTTTCAGACAGTGATGTTTCACCTTTGGTTCTGCGCATTTCACGCTTCAACCAGTAGTCCATTTCTTGATATGGAATGCCTGCGTTTTTCAGCGTTTTTGCGTATTGCTTCTCTTCATCGGTAATACAACGGTTGAGACGGTCACGTTTACTGCTTTTACCACCGTAACGGTCGATACAGCGGTTGCGGTCTTCAAAGTGGTCATAGATTTTCGGTGCCACTTTTTGCGCGCGAGCTTCTGCTCTCGCTAGGTAGGCTTTTTCAGCGTTGCGGTAGTCTTTCCAACCTTGAGCAATCTGCGTTTCGACATCTTCCCATGCTTCATTCGCCCTGTTTGGTACTTGGCGTACATTCTTGTTGTACTTATCGACACCAGTTTGATATTGCTTGTAAGAAGACAACACTTCAGATCGCATACTTGTATAGTCATTGAAGTATTCATCAAACTGACTGTTCGCTTTATTTTCAATATAGCGATTTAGGATCTGACGTTTCTTATCATCGACATGTTGAATAAACTCATCATTGGCGTAAACAAGGCCACCCATCATGGCTAAAAAGGTCATTTCCGTTGGTGAAGTCGCGTGTTTAGAGTCGTACGGTAGGCCAGATATCTGCACCGCATTGGCGGCTAAACTTGAGCGTAATATCGATGCAAAGAACGCTTCTTGACGTTGCTGTGGTGTCGATGGTTCAACTAGAAATTTATCGATAAGAAGTTTTTGACCAAAGAACACCGTTGGCCAAACAATTAAAGCCACGAGAGAAAAGCTCATAATGGCTCTTGGCACGGAACTCACCAGTCGCCCTTTAAGCAGTAAATCAGCGATTAACAAAGTAACGCCGATACCTGAAATTGTGCGGCCAAATAGTTCCACAAGGTGCAGCGTTTGATCATCAACGCTCCCGCCACCTGCAACTTCTACTAATTTCGCGTTAAACACTACCTCTGGAATGAGATAGCACAACGACATAACAAACAGTGTTATCGCAAACCATTTTGGCTTTGCTCTTTGCGCTTTGTTTGCGCTTTCTTGTTTCTTTTCTGTAGCCATACTGGGTTCTTAGTTAGGAATTTCGATATGAATGGGCTTTGTCTCTAGCGATAAATCTTCATCCTCAGGGATGAATACGCGTGGTGAGGCAATGGTCGTTTTTGTGTTCGACTTCGATTTCACTTTCACAGGTGGTCTTGAGGCTCTTGCCATAGAAAGAACTTTGCCATTGGATGTGATGTAGTGATTGTCTTCTAGGTACATTAACTGCTCCTCAAGACGGCTGAAGTCTGCGTCATTCGGTAGCGTCATGATCGCGCGTCCATAGCTTGTCGTCGGAGAATAAGAACGCACCTTGTTCGCTAAGTTAGGGTATAAACGATGGCAAGCCACAAACTTAGAGGTATCCATGATGGTCTCATCTGGCAATTGGCGACCTCGATTTTCCAAGTAAGCCAATTGAGCTTGATGGTAATCCGTACCATTGATGCTGTAGGTTGCAACGCGATCTAAGCCGGCTTGATGAGAGCGTGTGTAAATAGTCGATGCACCAACGAAGCTGCGAATATCGACATGCAATCCACTGTTCACACCAAGAGCGTTACGTACCGTTTTTGCTGAGTGTTTTTGCGATTTACTACGCGAACGTTTACGCGCTTCGTAGTCTGATACCCAGTTGACCTGACGATTATATTTTTGGTACAGCACATCAGACTTAGCCGCTTTTTTGGCAGCCTGTTTCGCTTTTGCAATCGAAGTTGGGTGAGGTTCCCATACGTAACCTAAGTAAACATATTTATCGAGTTCACGCATCTTCTTCAATACGTCAAACTCGAGTGAACTAAAGAAATAGCTGCCACGAGGAAGTGTCTCGCGCGCCATACGCAGCAACTGATTTAGCTCTACGATGTCGGCATCTTCTTTAATTTCAATATTCAACTGTTGACCAAGTTGATAACTGTTTCCCCAACGTTCAAATGCATCTATTGCATACGGCGCTCGTTCGTTGGTCAAGTAACCCTCTTTGTCACGCACCACTAAGCTATTCCACTCTTTCCCTTTGATACTCGACATGCGATAGCGCTTACCGTCAGATCGCCCTGTCGCACGACCGGTGTAACTGTCATGGTGGACGACCCAGTAGCCATCGCGGGTTAACATCACGTCAATTTCCACTCCGTCAAAGCCACCGATAGCGCCCATTAAGATTGAGGAAGAGGAGTTTTCTGGGTAGTTGTAATGCCCTCGGTGGGCGTAGATTTCAATAGGACAAGCCAGACTATTTAAATAGGCTGGGGTTTGAGCTGCGGTCCAATAAAGACCACGAGCATTCAGTGCATATTGAATATCTTGCACCTGTTGTGGCGTGTAAGATGAGAGTTTAAACACTCGCCCTTCCGCACCGATCGGCAGGCCATTTAAGCCTGCCACTTCATCTTGATTGTCGTTGCTAGGAAGCTTGTCACTGCTTGAACAGCCAACCAATGCCATCACCAAGCTACTAAGCAGTATTCTTACTAACTTCACGGTTTTATCCTTAAATCAATGGTACATGGTTGCCAGCAGACTGCTTTTTCGCTGCCACTTGCTGTTGCTGCTGCTCCACTTGTTTAGTCAAGTTTTCACTGCTGCGTAAAGCGCGGTCGCGCTCTTCACTTTGGTTATTCACCTCATTAAATAAGCGGTTGTATTGTTCATGATGGTGAGCTGCATCAATCAATAATCGGCGTAAGCTGTCTAACAAATCAGCACATTGTTTGGTGGTTTCAATATGCTGCTGGCTCTGGCTTAAAGCTTGAGCATACACATCCACCAAAGCGGTGATATTACGCGTGTCGACATTGCGCCCTGCGGCATCATTCCATCGTGTACGCAGCGTCTCCCAGTGCTCTTCAAAGTTACACTTGGAGTAATATGTATTTTCACGCTCTTCCTCTAGATGAGTCAGCGTGGTTCGAAAATAACTAGGTTCAAATGAAGGCATAATGGAGTCTAAAATTACCGTCGGCTAAGAGGTTGATCAAATGCGATAAGCAAAGAAACTTTATCTTGAAGCGTGTACTTCAAAGAGAACACTTCACCTTGAATCGATTCATGATGGTTTTCTAGGTTGCGCAGTTGCAAAAAGGCTTGGTTTGCATCGTTTTCGAGCTTCGAAACCGTATCGGTTTGCTGTTGGCATGTCTTTTTGAACTCATCAAGGAGCGATTTAACTTGCTCTAATACTTGTAGACAGTATGTTGAGAAATCATGACTATAGTTTGCTTGACGCTTACCATCATTGGCCACTTGCAACGCTTGATCAGCAAGGTTTACTGACTCTCTAGCATCTGAAAGCGCCGCTCGTGCACCGTTGAGCTGATGTATGGCTTTATTTCGCTCACGTATTGCAGCATCGAGCTGTCTGACAGCTTCGTTGTAGATACTTCGGCAGTGGCTAGCATGAGCACATGCAGCGCTATAAGCCATTTCTTCCGCGTAAGTATCTGGCGGGTCATAGCGGTATACGTCTCGGCCACTACTGTCTTTCCCTTCATAGACTCGAACTGGAGGTCGACTTCTCGCGACTTGCAAAGCATGATAAGCGCGATCTTTTCGACTTTGAGCTGCATCATCATCACGTTCAGCACTTTCTTTCTTTCGTGTACAGCTTGCATGATGATTGTCAGCTTGTGTGTACCAGTTTTGAGCTTTACCTGTTTGTTCACTCCAAGTCGAGCGCAGGTTATGCGCATCTTCCAAGCTAGTGGTGCTTGATGTCTCAGTATCAATAGCATGATCCAATTGCTCTTCCACACGGCGATGACGTGTTTGGGCATGATTTAATGCCGCTTGATAGCCTTTTTCTAATGACTCATACAACTCATAACAAGCAAACACATCGGACTTAGCAAGGCCAATGTAATCTTGTGTTAACGTATGCATGGCTTGAGACTGATGCAGTAAGGATGTCACCAACTCTAGTTGAAAGTCGGTTTGGTAATCTAACTCTTCCAGTTGATTGACTAACCATCTTGGTTGCATGGTTCCTCCTCACTTTGCGCTTCTGAGGAGCTTGTATCAGCTTGCTGCTTTTGGAAACCAGGAGCACAGTATTCACGCCAGTCCATCAATTTACTCAGCAGTTGATCGGCTTGCGCTAAAATAGTCGTAATTTCAGATTCAACATCTTCGGCGCCGATGCCATTGTAATCTTCACGTAGCGCCGCCCAACGGCTTCGCATTGAGTCCACTGAGGTTTCGATTTGAGTGTAAGTTTGATTAGTGACAATGGTGAGCTCTTGCAGTGCTTCTTGCTGACGTAGCTTATTCATGCAGATAACTCCTGATGATCGCCAACTTATGTTGTAGTTGGTCGGCCAACTCAGTACAGCGAACATTAGCAATTAAACCTGCTAGGTCTTCGATTTCCACTAAGTCACGCTGCATTTGTAATTGCATCTCTTCTGATAGCTCAGGCAGAGTATTCTCCGCCTGAACACTTAGAAGACCGATTTGCTTATTCACTTGGCTGCTGAGGGCTTCTAGCTCTCCCAGCAACAAAGGAATTTGCTCTTCAACTCGATCTAACGACATGAATTAACTCCACTTAGCGTATAGCTGAGCTAAGTACGCTAAGTTGCTGTTGAGCAAATCAGCTTGGGTGTAGCAATACGGTTTAAACTTCGTTGGGCGATTTTGCATTTGGTCGATATGAAGTGCATAAATAGGCTTCTTACCATCCGCTTGCAGTTTGGCTGCATCACGAGTTTTTAATAGACGGAAGCTATCTTCCTCTGACATTTGCAGAGCAATTTTATGACGGAAGCTTTCAATATCATTGCGATCGAAGGCTTTTGTTACTGAACGAACGTTATCAAAGCTCAAGATTAGGTGGATACCATACTCAGAACCATGCTCTAGTAGTGTTGTAAAGTGAGCTCCGCTTTCATCCACATGAACTTTCATACCGTGAGCATTATCTTGCTTCGCAAGCTCTTTCACACGTTGTGCTTCGTTAATCACGATAAAGATTGATGGTTCAGCCAACATCTCTTCTTCGTCCATCTCACGACGCTTTTCCAGTTCTACAGCAACCGCGTCAAGTTGAGGGGCGAAATCTTTAAAGGATTCGCAGAAGGTCGCATTGTTTGCTAACGCTTTTTCATTGGCAGCAGCCATAACACCATACCACTGAGAACCTTTAATGCTTCGGTCTAAAATGTGAACTTGGTATTGAACACTCTGTGCATTGATTGGCATTTGAGCCACCATGTAACCCAACATACCTAAGCGAGCTTCATTACTATCGCCCACTAACACCATGTGCTCACCGGCTCGACGACGCAATATAACCTTAGCTTGACCATGAATGTTCATCTCTTTGCCAAGCCAGAAAACAGAAGGGCGTTCTACTGGATACCATTCGTGTTCATTTAGACCGCCAAGGTGCTGAGGTTGGTTCGCGTAACGAATCCACTCATCTTCCGTTGGACGTTGTGGGTGATGAGCAAACAGTGTATTTAACTGGGCATTATCCACAACTTGAGGCTGTTCTGAGCCATCAAGTAATACGGTATGATTTTCGCCACCTTGCTCGGCCCACTTGGCAATAAATTGATCAAGCAGTTGTTGGCGCTGAGACTCTTCAATATACGCCACACGACCGGTATCACATGGCACTTCATCCACACCACCATTATGGCTCGTCACCACTTGGCCGGTTTCGGTACAGCCGCGAATTAGCTGCTTACCTTTGGAACCAAACTCTTGTAATGACGTAATTTCTTCACCACTCATTTTCATCGCAACACGTAAGTTGATGTTACTAAATGTCGCTTGAGGCTGAGACATACCCGGCACCACGAATTTCTGTGAACCAACAAACATGTGAATACCTGCGCTTCGGCTTTGCGATGCGATAGCAATCATCAGCTGTGAGCCTAACCCCGTTTTGTCATCTTCAAACAGTGTTTGATATTCATCGATGATCAGCATTAAACGCGGCAACTTACCATTTGGTGACCCCGCTTTTCGATAACTAATAAAGTCTGAGAAGCCAAGCTCTTTGAACATGTCGTTACGACGGTTCATTTCATCTAATAGCTCTTGAAGTACGCTACGAGCTAATTGTGGGCTTGTGTTAAGCGAGACTACGCGTGCATGGGGCAGTTTCGGGTAGCTCTGGAATTCAACCCCCTGCTTACCATCGATAAGGTAGAACTGAACATCCTCAGGGCTGTAGCGACTTGCCATCGACAAAATAAACGCATGGTATAAGTTAGACTTACCTGCACCTGTCATTGCCGCCAACATGCCGTGTGATGATGGCTGTTTATTACGTTCACCAAACCAAAGTTCAATATCGTTCTTACGGCTGCCAGAACCACCAATTGGCGCCGAAATCACCTCAGTTGCATTCTCTTGCCACCACTGACTTGGGTCGGTAACGATCACATCGGAGAAGCCCAATTTGGTCTCTTTTGGTTTTGCTCGGCTTAAGCCATCAAGGATCGCATTCATTACCTCTGAATTTTCAACGCTATCTCGATAACCTTTACCTAGGTTCCAGAGGATCTGATTTTCATTCTTGTAGACATGACGCAATTCTGGAAAAAGCGTTTTTAGTGATAAACCGTTTGGTAACTCGGCATTAGGGTCAAGATCAAGCAACACCATTTTACCCGCTTTCGGGCCTGTGTTAGCGATCTTAGCCAGCAGTTCAATCGAACGACGGTCATACGCTTGCGGAAAGTCTTTTGCAACAATCAGTTCAAACTTTGCGTTGCCCAAAATCTCTTCATCAACATCAACCAGACGCTCTGTGTTGTTATCAAGGTAGCTGTTTTGAATGCGTACGATATCTGTCAGAATTTCTTCCAGTACACGGGACACATCATTATCGACCATACGTTTAAATGGCAAACGCTTGGTATATGGGAAGCTTTGCCCCATTTTAATTGGATCAATCAGGGTGAATTGGGACGAGTACGGTAGCATTGTTGCTAGGCGAAAAACGAAAGCGTTAATAATGCTGACTGAGTTCTCGTCTTGAGCAAAGTAATAGCAGTAATCAGAGCTATAAAATGGAATCTCTTTCGGTACGCTAACAACGTTTTCCGCACTTTGACCATCGGTATAGGTGATGTCTTCCATACCCACAACAAAGTTACGCGGTAGGTAATTATGATCAAATGCGTAGGTATTCCAATCAACGTCTGACAACCAAGGTTGCAGCGGTGCGGGTAAGCGAGCTAATACCTGTCCCATGTCGTCTACTGAAGTGGCAAGCTGTTGGTGGCTCGCTGAAACGACCTGTTCAGCTTGTGCTTGTGCATTGGGCAATACCGTTTCTTCTAGGTAATTGACCACTTCTCGAACGCTATCAGCTCTGCCGCTGAATGCTTGTTTGAATTTTTGACCCAGCTCTTTGCGCTTTAGGTCCGCATCTTTAAGTTTTGTATCTAGTTCAATCATCGGAAAACCTTAAGCCATTTGAGTCTGAATAAAGCCTGTTACCATTAAAACGAATGCCGCTGTCCATATCAGTTTCTTTTGTAGACTCTTACGGCGTGAAGCGGCTAATTCCGCCTTTACTTCTGCCTCGGCTTTCAAGCGAGCTTCTTCTTCTCGCTGACGTTTTTCTTCTGCTCTCTTTTCATCAAGCAAGTGCTGATAATGGCTATAGAATGCATTTTCTGATGCGCGGATCTCACCTAAAGTATCTGCAACTGGCTGCCACTCTTGAGGGATCTGTTTGCTGTACATTGTCAGTTGAGCAATGATGTCTTGTGCTAATGGAGTCTTATTGGAAATATCTGTTAACTGACGAGCTTGGTTCAGTAGATTGGTAAATGCTTGTGCGTGTTCGCGCTCACTTTCCAAAGAAGAAGAAGGCTTACCTCCTTGGCGCAAATCATCCAGTGACGAATCAATCACAGATTCATTTTTTGAGAGGTAAGTCTCAATGGATGACATGGTACGTTTAAGAGAAGAACTATGGTGCTGAACGACCTTTGTACTGTTTTCTACAGTTTTCTGACTATTCTCAATACTTTTACCTGCTTTTACGCGTGCTTCATGCACAGATAAAAAGGCACGTCTAAACTCTTCGATACTCTCGAAGTTTGCCAAACCTTGGTCTTGCATACTCTTCCTAATAAATTTGTTAAATTGACACTAATACAATCACTAGGAACAGCCGAAAGTCCTGCTATTCCTAGCAAATAAGCTATATATTTCAACTGCATTTCATAAATCAAGTTGAACTTTTACATGATTTACAACAAACACGAACGGTATCATATACCTTATATTTACTCAATTTGATGAATATAAAAAATCGGCATCTACACCTAGTTACTGATAAAAATTTGAATAAAGCCGCATCAAATGAAAACCATTAAGCTTTTATTCATAAAGGTTTAGGGCTACGCCTTATCATCATGAAAAATATATAAAACAACCTTAAATAGATAGGAACGTAAAAATCTGGAAAATCCGTAAAGTTTTTATAATTTTTACCAAAATACATTTTCGTCGTAAATAACGCGGGAAAAAGGTGCATATTTCGGAGCTAGCCGACCGCCTATTTCGGTTTTAACCGACTGATCCGCACCAGCAGTTTTGGACACTGAGTTAAGTGAGTACAATCACTAATGAGGTGAACCATGACAAGCAAGAAGAAACGTATTATCCATTCTCCTTAATTTAAAGCAGGAACCATGAAGCTGGCAGAGAAAGTGGGAGTCGCTGCAGCCGCAAGACAGCTCTCGTTACATGAA
>NZ_JBHZSF010000029.1:0-6158 GCF_043642225.1 Vibrio profundi
AGCTATGCTTTGCCTGCATCGTATTCGGCAGGGGCTAATTAAAACAAGAACTGCGACCATTAACCAACTCAGAGGTTCGCTTTCCGAATTTGGTATTGTGATGCCGCAGGGTCGCTACTCGGCTCAAAACACTATTGGTAGCGTCCTTGAAGATGCAGAAAATGGTTTGCCTATACTCGCTCGAGAGCTACTTCAAGATCTATCGAGCAAGATTCAAGACCTTAACCTAGAAGTACTGCACTATGATCGCAGAGTCTCTGCTTTATTTCGTGAGATGGCTTCAGCCAAAGCCCTCATGGATATTCCAGGTGTCGGTGAACACAGTGCAAGTGCCATTGTCGCGACCGTCAATGACGCCAAACAATTTGGCTCTAGCCGCCAATTTTCCGCTTGGATAGGGTTGGTTCCAAGACAATACTCAACAGGTGGTCATGTTCATCTTGGTCGCATCAGCAAAAGAGGCGAAAAACACATTCGTACTCTACTTATTCACGGCGCAAGAGCCGTTATTGCACGATGTAAACGGTTAACACTCACCGAGTCAAAGCAATAGTAAATGATGACAATACGACCAGACCGAGATGCCTAAACCTGTTTAATTGGGAAGTAATAAATACTGTTTAACGAATGAGGCTGGCATCAAGCGAATATCATCAAGGTGACGGAACGATTCCGATTAAACACCGAATGTAGAGCTGCTGTCCGGTCCACTGTTGTCAGCGGGAGCTATTGTTGACAAAAGAGGGAGTCCATGTAGCCCTGTTAAGGTGTGAGCAACGCAATACCGAGGCTTCTGCATACCACCTTAAGCACTAGACGCAACGCATAGTAAAAATGCCAAGCGTTGCGAATCACTCTTAAACAGTTTGTATGGATTATAATTACAGCATCTTCTCAAGCTTTTGGATTGCTCGACTAAGAACTACATCTATTTCAGATATCATGCTTTCGGGAGTTTGAGATACCAATAAATCAGGGGATATACCAAAACCAACAAATTCTCTCCCATCTGGATAAGAATCTCGTTTAGAGCAGACTCTAAACGAGCCCCCACCTGGTAGATCAAAGAACAAAGGTTGCCCAGTACTACCGTATGTCTTTCCACCAATAGTAGTAAAGTGCTCCAGTTTATCTGCATAAACTAGGAAGTCTTCAGCAGCAGAGGCTGTATTTCGTCCGATTAAAACAAATGTAGGAACTACGATGCTATCTTTTTTAGCAATCAACTCCGACATTTCACCTTTTTGCCAAGCATTATCATCTACGTACCCATCGTACCCCCAAGCCTTATATGCTGATATATGCTTCCTAGTCTTCCAAGTAGAGCCTTGCAGATTTTGATTTGTAAAATTAGATAGTATCTCTTTAGCTATGCCCGAATTACCACCACCATTAAACCTTAAATCGATAATTATGCCTTTAGCTTGTTTCAAATTGTCATAGATAGAGTAAAACTCATCTAGAATAATTTTATCAACAAAGCTATTTAAGGATAGATAAGCAATTCCATTATCCAACCACTTGAAATCAAGAACTTTTCCATTTGAATGAGGTGTGTTCAGCTTCACTATATCTAGATTCTGACTCCTAGAGTTACGAATCAGAATAACGTCTTCTAAATTTCCTGAAGGATACTTCACGGTAACGGTAACTTTACTATTTGGTGTGCCTTTTAATGAGTCTCTTACTGCATTCTTCCATAAAATATGATTTGTTGAACTAGCAATATATGGCATAATTTTGGTTCGTAAATGTGTTTCAAGATCTTGTCCATCAACACTAACCAAAATCGAACCAAGTGGAATTTTAGATACAAGTTGCTTATCGACACCTGTAACTACAGCTGCTTTGTTCACCTCTGTTAATTCAATAGAAGGCCAATCCACGTATTTTAACTCAAGGCTTTCGGGTAGATAAACATTCGTATGTCCATCTTTCAGTAAAGCGTTAAATTTCATTAATTCTCGATAGTATTCATAGTCATTTTTAGTTGACAAAATTCTTGGAATGTATTCCTTATAGGTCTTATCAAAATCCAACTCAGGAACTTGATCAAAATAAACAAAGTTCTCACTCACCTTACTCCAGTAAAGAGAGAGCCCGTATAATTTTTCAGTATTACTTAACTGTTCTGAGGTATTTATATTACTTTGGGGGAAAGCAAGTGTTGACACCGACATAGCTAGTAGAAATACAAACACTTTTAAATTCATTTCAAATACTATCCTTTCTATTTCACTTAAAACTATAGGAGTTTCTCTGTAAATCTAACGCCAAATTAAGGTGTGAGCAACGCTACCACGAAACCCAACGAGACCACCTTAAACACAAAACCCAACCTTGAACTGAAAATGCCAAGCGTTGGGAACGCTGCCTTAAACGCCTTGTATAACACAATTGCTACACGTCACTTTCCGTTAATATTTGACGACAATTTCTCACTGTAAGCACACGAATTTCATGGCTAAGGCTATATATGATTCGATAGTGACCAAATAGGATTTCACGATAATTGGTATGAGGTAATTCAGGAACAATTCGTCCCATTTCCGGAATATTAGAGAGAAGTTCGGTTTTATTAAAAACCTCATTAACCCAGCTTTCTGCTGCCACAGGGTTGTCCAGTGAAATGAACTCAGTTGCATCACCTAACTTTTGCAATGCCAGTGGTGACCAGACTACTTTAATTTTTTAATACGTCCCAATACTTGAGCACGAGCATCTTCATTAGAAACACCTAAACCTGAAGCTAGTTGAGCTTCAGCAGTGCGCATCTCTTCCAGTAACTCAATCTTCTCTTGCATTGCTTCATATTCCGCAACATCAAGGACAACCGCAACACCTTTACCATGTTGTGTGATTACTAGTGGTCTGCGAGTTTCGTTAATCTGTTTAATAAATGACGTCACGCCAGCACGAAATTCAGACAAAGGCTGAATATCTTGATCAAAATGGATACGGCTCATATTGAACTCCTAATGGTACAATTTAATGTACAAATAATAGTTCAATTAGCCATTTTGAGCAACAGACTGACTTTGTGTTATAACGCCAAATTAAGTAGTGAGCAACGCTGCCACCTACCTAAAGCATTGTGCCGTAAACACTAAAGCCGATTCAAACCGAAAGTGCCAAGCGTTGCGAATCTGCTTAAATTTATTGTTAGTTGCCCAACTACAAACCCAGTGCTAACATTTGTACACACGTGAAAAAATGGAGCACACCATGGACACTAGAATTCAGTTTCGTGTTGATGAAGAAACGAAACGACTAGCCCAGCAAATGGCTGAAAGCCAAGGCAGAACACTAAGTGACGCTTGTCGTGAACTGACTGAGCAACTGGCTGAGCAACAGAGGAAGACTTTATCTCACGATGCGTGGTTAACTGAACAAGTTAACTTAGCTTTTGAGAAGTTTGACTCAGGAAAAGCCACTTTTGTTGACCACGAGTCAGCTAAATCTCGTATGGCCGAGCGTAAAGCTAAAATCCGTAACCGAGGCAAATTATGATTTTGTGGGAAGAAGAGTCTCTCAACGATCGCGAAAAGATCTTTGAGTTTCTTTACGACTTCAACCCCGAAGCTGCTGACAAAACCGACGAAATTATTGAAGCAAAAGTTGAGAACCTTCTAGGGCAACCTCATATGGGAGTCCAACGAGACGGAATTAGAGGGCGATTGCTCATTATTCCTGAGATTTCAATGATTGTTTCCTACTGGGTTGAAGGCGATATCATTCGCATCATGCGTGTACTGCACCAAAAACAAAAATTCCCAGCGGACTGATTATGTCTACTGGGAAACTAACGCCGCATTAAGTTGTGAGCGGCGCTTGGCTATACTTGAGCGAAGCGAAACTGCCAAGCGTTGGGAATCTGCCTTAAACGCCCTGTATAAGGCGGACCTTTAGTCAAGCGCCTTTTCCAACCAAACCGAACTGATGTACTGACCATTTTTCTTTGCATATTCATTAAATACGCCAATTTCTCTAAAACCAAAACGTTTATGTAGAGCAACTGAAGCGTCATTAGGTAATGCGATACCTGACAACAACCTGTGGACTCCGTAATCAGAAATTGATGAGAACAGTTTGGAATATAGTTTTGAACCAACTCCTTTACTTTTTGCTGTTGAAGCAAGGTACACTGTCACTTCTACTGTATCTTCAAATGCTGAAATGTCCCTATATGGTTGGGAACATGCAAAACCTAGAAACTCCCCATTTTCGGTAGCAACGAAAAGTTGATGCTTACTATTGCTTGAGAACTGAGAGAACCAATTTAGACGATTTTCTTGCGTAAATGCGCATTCTTCAAAACGAGCATTAGTGTTCTCAATGTAAAAATTGAAGATGTCTGTAATAGCTGCAACATCGCTTAGTTGCCCTACTCTAATTTCCACGAAAGTTCCTTTTATTTTCGAGCCTTATAACGCCAAATTAAGGTGTGAACAACGCTACAACCTTACCTAAAGCATTGTGCCATAACACTAAACTGGCTTGAAGTGAAAGCGCCGAGCGTTGTGAATCACTCTTAAATTTATTGTTTGTGATTTTGTCATTGCATACGGAAACGCCCAAAGTTATTAGCTTTGGGCGTTTCTTCTAGCAAACTGGTTACGACAAACCGAGCTCTAAAGTGTCATATGCAGAATGGGAAAAGGTTTTCCCATATCATCAAGCGGTGAGCGAGAAACTACTTTAAAACCCATATGCTCGTAGAAACCTACGGCTTTCGGGTTTTGTTCGTTTACATCCACTTTGGTTGCGCCTAACTGCTCTATTGCGTATTGCAGTAGCACCTTACCAACACCTTGCCCTCTTGCCTCGTTTAAGATGAACAGCATTTCAACCTTTGAGTCGTGGATACCTACGAAACCTAAAATTGAACCACTTTCATTTTTCACACATCTTAACGTGACAGCAGGAAAAGCCTGCTCAATGATAATTGGTTTAAAAAACTCAATATCTTCTTCTGATATGAAGTCATGAGTTGCTCGGACTGAATTTTCCCAAACACTAAGCATTTCTGCGTAATTTTCAGGAAGCACATTTTCTACAATCATCGTATTTTCTCTAAAGTTGACTGAAATTCATGTGCAGCCGCGAGCGGGCATTTTAGCCCCAATCGGTACGAAGTGTCCACCAATCACATAGACATAATGCCCCCCACGAGGTGCTAGCCTCCAATATCGTGGGTTAGCTAAAAGCCAGAGCCATAATTAGTGCGTCAAACAACTAAATTTGGAGGCTAGCATGAGTAAAGATAGCATAATTTTCATTGGCTTAGATACGCATAAGTCATTTGTTCAAGTCGCTGTTTTACAAGAACATCGAGGGGCAAACCCACAACAGTTAGGCCGTATTAAATCCAATAAGTCCGCGCTAATTAAATTGGCCAAGCAACTGCAATCCAAGTATCCCAAAGCTACTCTGCACTTTGTTTATGAAGCAGGGCCATGCGGTTACTGGACTTATCGCCTGATTACGAGCCTTGGACACTGCTGCTATGTCGTCGCTCCATCACTGATACCTATCGAATTAAAACTGACAAACGAGATGCTGTGAATGATAACTGGTCTAAAAAGCATCTACGGTGGCTGACCGACCTCATTCTTCCTCACCATAGTCAACAAATCGTCTTACAAGAGATGATCATCACGATCAATGAACGGATACAACGGCTTCAACGACTCGATAACGAACTGCTCCATCAAGCCAAAAACTGGCGATATTATCCTGTAGTAAAAGCCATACAAGCTATGCGTGGAGTGAGGTTACTCGTAGCTCTTGGCACAATAGCTGAACTGGGTGACTTACGGCGGTTCGACCATCCAAGAAAGCTTATGGCTTACCTTGGACTTGTCCCAACAGAAAACTCTAGTGGAGGGAAAACTCGCCGTGGCAGCTTAACAAAATGTGGTAACAGTCGGGCTAGACGGTTGCTCGTTGAAGGTGCACATACCTATAAGCACAAAGCGAACATCTCCGTAGAGCTTCAACTAAGGCAAGAAGGACTGCCTAAAGAGATCGTCGATATCGCTTGGAAAGCCCAGCAAAGGTTATGTCGTCGTTACCAACAGCTGCTGCAAAAAGGTAAACACCGAAATGTCGTTGTGGTTGCCATCGCAAGAGAGATGATCGCTTACATCTGGGCTATT
>NZ_JBHZSF010000030.1:0-4966 GCF_043642225.1 Vibrio profundi
GCCGAACTCAGAAGTGAAACACAATAGCGCCGATGGTAGTGTGGGGCTTCCCCATGTGAGAGTAGGACATCGCCAGGTTCAAATTGCGTTAAGCTGAATAGACACTGCGGAGTGGTAGTTCAGTTGGTTAGAATACCGGCCTGTCACGCCGGGGGTCGCGGGTTCGAGTCCCGTCCACTCCGCCACTTACAGAAAGCCTCGCTAGAAATAGCGAGGCGTTTTTGCATTCGTAAGAGACTTCATCTTTCATTGCATGCTTGTTGGTATGTTCTCTATATTGGTAGGCAATATCTTTAGCCTATTTGATAGTGATAAAGATACTTTCTTTAGCAAGACCGCTATGTCAGTATCGTCGAGAAAGCACTCAATATCGATATTACATAGTAATCCTTGTCTAACACCCTCTTAGCTTATGTTTCTATGCCAGCCTCAATGAAAGGCTCGCAAAGTTCTGATGATCCCAGCACCAATAATGCTCTTTAGTGATCTCTATACCTGCAACCCATTTAGGCTCCACTTCTTGCGTGATTTCTAACCTTTTAGTGTTCAATGCAAAGGTGAAATTTTGCCAGCTATGATCAGAGCTGCTTGTTATCCCTATCCGAGGGTTCTTACCGAGAGTTAGAGGCTTTATGATTGCCCAGAACATTACGTCTCCCAAGTAAGGTAAGGGATCGGTATTCAAATATTCGTTGTATAGCTCTCTGAAGTTAAGAGGTCTGTCAGACTCTCTTAATATATCTAAAGCATTTTTCTGCGTCATACCAAGCCCAGAGAGCTGATTTGGGAGTTCTTGGAGGTGCCTTAAGATCACAGGCTTAAGATTAGGGAGTAGAGCTTCATCAGCTTCTTGGTATTGCTTAACTAGCTGTAGAGGTGTGTTTGAGCAAAAGGCTTTCCAGGCTTGTTTGGCAGCTATGATATGTTGGGTTGTTATCGTTCTTCTGTTTCCCCAAAGTGAGCGTATCGCTTCTGGAGGGAGTTGACCTAACCCTATGAACTTCGTCCTTCCCGGAAACTGATTTACTTCGATGAGTTCTACTTTTGAAGTGTTTTGGTATGAGAGTAAACAAAGTACTCGAATTAGCATAAGTTGATCGTAATTGTCATGCTCGACCCAAAGTACAACTCGATCATATTTTGCGTTGCACAGGGTCTGTTTAGTTAGGCTCGCTTCTAGTTTAAGGGCTTCTAATGAACTTTCGCTATTACCCATCTCTGATAGTAACGTATCTAAGATAAATTGGGCTCTCACCTCTTCAAGCTCTTCTTCTTTGTGCTTTAAAGGGCCAGTGCAATATGGGTCTATAAAAGCGAGAAAATCTCCAGTAAAACCAGCATTTTTTAACGTATGTTGAATATCGTGACCGCAGCGGACATGAAGCGTTTCTAGTTCATTGTCTAATGGCCCAAGTGGTACACCGTCTTTACTCTTATTCTCTTCTAATTTCTGTATATGGCTAGTTAATTTGGTCCAACTTGATACTCCAAGCTCTCTTGATAGTGCCAAGTGAATGTCACTGAGCTTGACTGTTTCAGGTGTGATGGAGTTAGATGGATGTAATTTTAGTAGCCAATTCAGATTATCTTCAGATCCTGATGTAATCGACTTAAGAAGAGTTTTTGCACGCTTTTTTAAAAACGCTAAATTGAGCGAAAAAGGATTCATATATTCACCATCTCATAACTTCTGTACTCGCAAATCAGAAGAGAAGGTAAATCAATTTGTGATTTCCCAGGCAGGTTGCTTTTCCTTGAGTATAACTCTTTCCGCGAGCAGGAGGCGTAGGTTACGCTCTATGAATATATATCTTTTCTCGGAGCTCGGGAAGTGTAATGGTTCACATTATTATGCGTAAAGGATTCGCAGTTCAATCGAAAGGTGGGCGATTTTACTATCTGAGCTTTTAGGTATGTAGAAAGGTAATAGGGGAAAAGCAAAAAGGCCTCATCAAAAGATGAGGCCTTTTCTAATTTGGCTCCCCCTGCGGGACTCGAACCTGCGACATACGGATTAACAGTCCGCCGTTCTACCAACTGAACTAAGGGGGAATTGATTGTTTATTCTCAAATCAAGAGATGGTGCCGACTACCGGAATCGAACTGGTGACCTACTGATTACAAGTCAGTTGCTCTACCTACTGAGCTAAGTCGGCACATTGTATTAATAAGCTTATGCTTACTAATTAACTTGGCTCCCCCTGCGGGACTCGAACCTGCGACATACGGATTAACAGTCCGCCGTTCTACCAACTGAACTAAGGGGGAATTATACTTTAAGTAAAAAAGAATGGTGCCGACTACCGGAGTCGAACTGGTGACCTACTGATTACAAGTCAGTTGCTCTACCTACTGAGCTAAGTCGGCACACTGTATTCTTCTTTGCTTTAATGTTGTTGTCTTAGACACCAACAAACAAATTGTGGTGCCCGGAGGCGGAATCGAACCACCGACACGAGGATTTTCAATCCTCTGCTCTACCGACTGAGCTATCCGGGCGACGAGGTGTATTAAACGTGTTTTCGCGTTCTGGGTCAACATTAAATTGCAAAAAAAGTATCGTTTGATGTTTTTCTATACTTAGTGGGGTGTTTTTATTCATTTAAGGCAGAAACCCTTTATTGAGCATGCCTTAAATTCGTTTTTTTTTGCTATTAAGTACAGTAAAAGTGAGAGCAAATAAAAAAAGCACGTGTGAAAACGTGCTTTTGAGTTTTATGTAACTGAGCCTTTAGTGCTTCACTTCGAATTTATTCACCCAAGCTTCCAGTTCATTAGAGAGAGAAGTGAGTGTTTGAGTGCTGTTATGACTTTCAGTCACGACACTACTTAGCTGATTACCACTTTCTTCAATCATGTTGATGCGTTTCGAAATATCATCACCCACTTGAGTTTGCTCCGCCGCCGCTGTGGCGATCTGATGGCTCATAGAGGAGATTGACTCTAGTGCAATTACGATCTGCTGGAGAGCTTCAGAAGCATTTTGAGACTCTGTGACTGTGCTTTGGCTAGTCTCAGCACATACTTCCATCGTTTGGATGGCATTACGAGAGCCTTCTTGCAGGTTGTTAATCATCTGCTGAATCTCTTTGGTGCTGTCTTGAGTTCGACCGGCTAGATTACGAACCTCGTCTGCCACCACGGCAAATCCACGGCCTTGCTCACCAGCACGAGCCGCCTCAATTGCTGCGTTAAGCGCCAGAAGGTTCGTTTGTTCTGCGATGTCACCAATTACATCCAGTACCTTCACAATGTTGTTTACATCATTATCTAGGTTAGCAACAGCGTCGCTCGCGGTGCCAAGCTGTTGTGCAAGTCCTTGGATGTTGTCTACGGTGTTGTGAATCAGCTGCTGAGTATGTTGGCTTTGTTTATCTGCTTCGTCGGTGTTTCTCGCCGTATCACCAGCTGAGTCTGCTACGTTATTTGCAGATGACGCCATTTCGGTCATTGCAGTGGCAATCATCTCAGTTGACTGTTGCTGAGTCTCGGTTAACTGAGCAATGGAACCGGCACGATCTTCTACTTGAATGAGCTCTTGCCTTAACGCAAGCATCGATCTATCTAAGTTACCGACTAGCTGAGCAAGAGACTTACTCATTTGCTGTACGGCTTGGTAAATACTGCCAGGGTCCGCTTCTGTATCGAATGTTGATTGAATACGGCCTTGAGCAACGGCTTGAACTGCTTGTCTAACTTCATCAGGCTCACCACCTAACAAAGTCAATATCTTACGAATCGATAGAATTAAGATGCTTAGGATTGCCAACGCAATAACTAGACATAAAGCGACTTGCCATTGCGCTGTTGACCAGAAACGTTCATTGACTTCATCAAAGCTAATACCGGTTCCGACATACCAACCCCAACGAGGGCTCTTTTGAGCGATGGAAAGTTTGTAGTCGATAGAGCCATCTGGGTAGGCCGATGTCCACTCGTATTGAGCGATGCCAGAAGGGGTTTTTCGAATTGCATCAATCAGGATCTGACCGATACTGTTACCATCACCGTCTTTAAAGTCGTGGAAGCTCGTGCCGTGTAATTGAGGGTCGAGTGGTGTCGCCATAAAAATCATATTTTCATCGGCCACATACACGTATTCATTGTCTTTGTAGATGTTATTACGAAGTAGGCGAGTGGCTAAAGATTTTGCTTCATCTTCTGTTAGTGTGCCATCTGCCGCCATTTTTTCTGTCTCAGTAAGAATACTGTAAGCACTTTTGAATAGCTCTGTTACGCGAGCCTTGTTATCAAGATCACTGGCGACTCGAAGTGTCCAAAGTCCGGTAGCGGTTAGTGCAAGCAAAGCAGCCAAGATAATGGCTGAAAGTAGATACGCTTGAGTTTTTAGTTTCATATTGCCTCACAAAGCAAACAAGCAAGTTATCGCTATTGATATATAAGTAATTATAAATTCATCACATCTTAATCTACTTAGTATAGGACGATATATGTGAAAAATTTGAAAGTATGATTTGGATTAAATTTCTAGCGCAAAATAAGTGAAAACGAGTGAGATTGGTACTAAATAGCAGCGTGATTCATGAGGGTTAAATCCAATAAGCAGGAGAACAGAACCAGTTCTTGAATCGATCAGCAGCAAACTTTACCTCTTCAATAGGGACTATCGATATCACTTCTTTGGGGCGGGAATTGGCACTTAGGTATGGCGAATCGGGTGAATTATTTACTTAGAAAAAGCGGCTTGTAGCTTAAAACGAAAAAGCCAAGTCTTTAGTCGGGGACGCCTAGTTTTGGCTTCTTGAAAATGGTTCCGCTGCGGGATTCGATGCGGTTGGATTGGGCGATTCGGCTGAGACATTGCTTTGGAACAAAGCTGGAGCGTTAAATACAAAAAAGCCTCATCATGTGATGAGGCTTTTTTAATATGGCTCCCCCTGCGGGACTCGAACCTGCGACATACGGATTAACAGTCCGCCGTTCTACCAACTGAACTAAGGGGGAA
>NZ_JBHZSF010000031.1:0-4799 GCF_043642225.1 Vibrio profundi
AAATATGCGCCCACGCAAAAGACTTGGGTATAGAACACCAACGGAGTATATTCATGCGCATCTGTAGAAAGTGTCGCACTTCAAACTTGATACTAAGAAAATTTACGCCCACGATGGATAAGAGATATTTCTTGGGGACCCATCTCTGTTGACTCTTGCACCATCTAGGGTATTGATTACTCGCTGGAAGCTATCGATGTAATCGTTTGTTTTTAAAAGGTTTATTGCATAATCATGTAAATCAGCAACCTCTGCAAAGCCTTGGTTAAGTATAAGATTTAAAATATATTTATAAGTATCCCATAACTTGTCACATTCCTCGTTTGCATCATATTGTAGTTGTGAAAAACTCTTCCCCTCATGTACTAGTTTATTACGAATGTCCGAGTAGGCTATGTCAAAATCAGTAAGGAGAGTCTCAAATTTTTGCACAGAACCGCCACTTGCTAAAGCAGATATATAAGTTCGGTGCTTCCAGCCACTCCATCGATGAGATGGTAAACTCAACCCATCAATAGCAAAAACTAAGGAAAGGAACGTAGATTCTTCACCTAAAGTATAAAAAGCCTGACGACATTGTCGGAGGGAGCTGATAATAGTGCCAGACAATGATGTTGTTTCGTGCCCTAATAATAGTTCTGATAACTTATAATCGTTATAGGTAAAAGCATCATCAAGTTCTGGACCTAACCAGTTATTAGATGCAGACATTGGCTTTGATAAACCTGAAACTGTTGTAATAGGTAGACCTGATGAACTAGTAGGGATGATCTCAACTTCATAAAAACCAGATTTTAGTTGTCCAGCAGGGTTGGGGGTAAACTCTGGTCTCTGAAAGCTTGAGTACTTTAACCTAACTAAATCTAAGCCCTTTTCAGCTTCATTCAAGCACAAATTGATGACTCGATCATTGTGTGCAATGCTTGTATTTAGATCTCGTAAATCTGAATCTTCGAATTTCATTTCAAATTCGATTCTTTCACCTTTAGCAGTTTTTATTTCTTCTTTACTACATGTAAACAGCTCATTCGCTAGATATGTATAATTGTCAGCAAGGAAAACAGTATCCTCGATTTTGATCTGACAAAGCGGAACTATAACTTTACATAAAACTTCCATACTGACCCTATTTAATTTTTCTAACGCCCAATTAAGTTGTGAGCAACGCTGCCACCTTACTAAAGCACTTCACCGTAATCACCAAACAAATTGAAACCGAAAGCGCCGAGCGGTGCGAATCAGCTTGAATTGCTTGTTATGTGCGTAGTTATTAATTGCTGATCTGCTGCAATACTTCTTTTGAATCAGCTTCTTTCCAACGTTGTATAAGCTTAGATTGTGTAGTTGGGACTGTTTCAAGCTCGATACGATAAGCTTCTCGATAGGAACGCTTTGCAAATATGGGTTTCAGATACTCAGCAAAGTCTACTGCTAGTTCGATAGATTCTAGATATATAGGTTTGCTTCTGAGCCTCCCTTTTGGAGAAACACTCAATTTTACTTCTGACTGTTCACTATCTTCCCAATGAGGGGATTGAAGATTACGAGGTAGAAGAGCATTTTCCACCCAAACATGAATAGTCGTATAACCAGTTTCATCCATTGATTAAGTTCTCTCATCGTCATTTTTCGAAGTAGCACATAACGCCAAATTAAGTAGTGAGCAACGCTACCACCTACCTAAACCATTGTGCCGTAAACACTAAAGTTGATTCAAACCGAAAGTGCCAAGCGTTGCGAATCTGCTTAAATTTATTGTTAGCTTTCTGTCTACAGAGGAGCGCTATTGAAATTCTGTGCCGTGATTTTCTAGTGTTTGTTTGCCACATTTAAGACAAACTACGTACCTGTCTGTTAACTCCAATGATGCTCCTCCTGGTAAAGAAGCCGCTGCTCCACTGAAGAAACCGTCTAGAAACGCTTTGAACTGTTCTTTTATTGACTTCCCATATTTTGAGGGTTTCTGCTTGATTGCTTCTGTATGTTCAGTTTCTCTCTCGCACTTTTCACAAAACCTAATATTCATACTGCCTCCAATGAGATTAACGCACGCATGGAAAACGACAATACTAAGAATACCAAAAGCACTAAGTAAGTTTGTATTCTTACTTAAGACATTCGACTTTGTGCCCAAAGTTGAAAAGATAGCTAACGCCGCGTTAAGTAGTGAGCAACGCTACCACGAAACCTAACCATACCACCTTAAACACAAAACCCAACGATGGAATGAAAAATGCCAAGCGTTGGGAATCTGTCTTAAACGCTTTGTTATATGCGTGTATTAGGTTTGCTTGAGACAATAAAAAAGAGCTGCTTAAAGCAGCTCTTTAAAATCTTATGCAGCAGATGGGACTAATGCATGATTAGGTGAACACCACCCGCACAGTGAGTCCATAACATCTAACAATGTATCTTCGTATTCATCATCTAAAGTATGAGTTGCACGAAGTTCTTCAAACTCATCAAGGATAGAGTCAGCAGGGACACCGGTGTTAAGGAGCTTGGATTCAAGTACGAAGTGCGACACCTCTGAACATAAAAACAGTGAGATGCGATAATCATGAAGTTTGCTCCCGCCAAGAAGTAAAAAACATGAAATACACGCACCTCACTGAGAACGAAAGGTATATGATTTCTGCGCTCAGAAAGCAAGGAATTAGTACCGCTAAAATAGCTAAACAACTGGGTCGTCACAAAGCGACTATCTATCGAGAAATTGAACGCAATTCCCGATACAACAGACACTTTAAAAGGTACTCCTATCAGGCGTGGAGAGCCCAACAAATGGCTCGCAACCGGCTGAGCCGCTCGCGCAGAAATAAGCGCTACAGCGAAATCGACTTTAGGTTACCTGAGGCCTTACTACGACTGGATTGGAGCCCTGACCAAATCGTCGGATACCTAAGGGTAAGAGGCTATCCAACAATGAGCCACGAGCTCATTTATCAGCACATTTGGAATGACAAAACTCTCGGTGGAACCCTATGGAAACACCTACGCCAATCCACTAAGAAAAGGCGTAAAAGGTATAACTCAAAAGACAGCCGAGGTCGGCTGGCAGCAAAGCGCCATATTACCGAAAGACCAGCAAAAGCTGAGCAGCGAAAAGAGCCTGGTCACTGGGAAATTGATACCGTCGTTGGCCGCGGAACCAAGCACTGTATCGTGACTTTAGTCGACAGAATGACTGGCTACACTTTTATTGGGCAAATGGACGATAGAACAAGCGAGTCGCTCAACGTAAGAATGAGCAAAATCATGACCCGCTCTGACTTACCTTTTAAGACGATAACGGCGGATAACGGCACTGAATTTCATGGTTATGCGCAACTAGAAAAACATCATAACTGTCTGTTTTACTTTGCAAATCCATACCACTCATGGGAGCGAGGCACTAATGAAAACACCAATGGCTTGATACGACAATACTTACCAAAACGAACTTCTATGTCACACGTAACACAGAAGCTCTGCAATGAAATTGCACACAAATTAAATACGCGCCCACGCAAAAGACTTGGGTATAGGACACCAACGGAGTATATTCATGCGCATCTATAAAAAGTGTCGCACTTCAAACTTGATACTAAGTGAATTTTTCTATCGCATATGTTTCAAGACCATCAACATCACCATAAGGTTTAACCTCTGGAGCTAGAATCATACCAAGCTTTTTAATGATAGCTAACGACGGTAAATTCTCCTTAAAGGCTACACCATAAATTTTTGAGTGTTTATTTGCACGAAATGTTTGCTCTAAGGCAGCTTTTGCAGCCTCAAAAACATATCCCCGCCCTTGATAACCCGACACCAACGCATATCTGATATCGCTAAACTCTGGATTTTCACAGTACTCAATCCCAACATAGCCTATTTTAGTTTTTGGCTCACTTTTGAGGCTTATCACATAAGACCCAAATCCATGATTCCAATGTTCAATTCGGTTTTGTACGTGCTGCTGAATCTCTGCATCAGTATATGCCTGACCTTTAGGCAAAAATTTTGTTAATTCATCAGAGCTCAATATTTTAGAATAAATATCTAAGTCTCCATGACTAACGGGACTAAGAACTAAATTCTCTGTTTTTATCATGACCACCCTTATTCATATAACGCAGAGCTAAGTAGCGCAAACGATGCACGTACAAAGCCCACAAAACTTCAAACCAAAAATGCCATAGGTTACAGCGTCTGCTTGAGTGACTTGTTAGTAACGGAGGTTCAGTCGCGCACTGATCTCTCAGCAATCACCAATCTCAACTAAACATGACATCCTATCGACACCCGGCCTGCTGCACTCAGAAGTTACCAAAACAGGCATCTCCTCAAAAGCAAAACTACTGTTTGGCACGAACCGCCGAACAAATGAACTCACCAAAACTCATTAACTATTGGCGGCGTCGCACCAAAGAAACCTACACATTATCAGCGAATGCATCCGCTTTGAAATCCACGGAATCGCAGCGAAAAATGAACCACCACTCATAAACTTAGAGGACTTAAACAGCAGGCTTACTAACGCCGCGTTAAGTAGTGAGCAACGCCACCACCCTACCTAAAACCTTGCCACCTTAAACACTAAAACTGACTCAAACTGAAAATGCCAAGCGTTGCGAATCTGTCTTAAACGCTTTGTATGGATAATAAGTACTCCAATCGGGTAAGGTGAGACCCAGACTTTAGCTGCAACTAAAGTTCTTCTATCTGGTAGTTCGATTAAATGATGGCTCCTCTATTGAGAGACCGGTAACAAGTACGAACGCCAGATAGAACTCCAAGCACCACACTCGAATAGTCTT
>NZ_JBHZSF010000032.1:0-4717 GCF_043642225.1 Vibrio profundi
CATCATTTAATCGAACTACCAGATAGAAGAACTTTAGTTGCAGCTAAAGTCTGGGTCTCACCTTACCCGATTGGAGTGCTTATTATCCATACAAAGCATTTAAGAGTGATTCCCAACGCTTGGTATTCCGGTTTACTTTGGGTTAAGTGTTTATGTCACAATGGTTTAGGTAGGGTGGTAGCGTTGCTCACCACTTAACGCGGCGTTAGAACTCAAGGAGGAGGAGTTTCATGAAATGTTTAGTTGTGGTGGCACATCCAGTTAAAGATAGTTTGTGCCATTACTTGTGTGATCAGGTTGTTGAGCACCTCGGGTCAAAAGGTTATGACATAAGCATACTAGACCTATATGACCGTGAATTTGTGCCTGCTCTAACTCAAAAAGAGCGACGAAGTTACTACGGTAATTCATTTGATGCCAGTTTGGTTGAGCATGATATTGCTCTTCTTACAGAAACAGAGTCTTTGGTGTTGGTTTTTCCAACTTGGTGGTTTGGTTTTCCTGCTATCTTAAAGGGTTGGTTTGACAGAGTGTGGGCTCCTGGACATGCATATGACCACGACAAGGACTTGGGTGCGATTAAGCCACGATTGAGTAAACTGACTGAAGTCAAAGTAGTGACGACGCTCGGGTCTCCTTGGTGGGTGGACGCTTTTGTACTCTGGAAACCAGTGAAACGTGTGCTCAAAATAGCCTTGCTTGGAGCGTGCGTCCCTAAGTGTAGTTTTAAGTATTTATCTCTGTACAAAAGTGAAAATGTATCAAAACAAAAAGTAGAACGGTTTGTACAAAAAATAAAAGCTAGCTTCTGAGCACAGAGCTCTAACAATAAATTTAATCAGATTCGCAACGCTTGGCATTTTCAGTTTGAATCGACTTTAGTGTTTACAGCACAATGGTTTAGCTCTGGTGGTGGCGTTGCTCACTACTTAATTTGGCGTTAGCCGTCATGGAGCTTGCTATACTCAAAGTGATAGAATAGTATCACTTTAGTATTCCTTTGGAGCAACTCTCATGAAAGTAGAACTAGTTACATCACTTAAACGTCAAGCAACTAAGATCCTCGCCGATCTCCACGACACCAAAGAACCCGTGTTAATTACTGAGCATGGTAAGCCATCTGCGTATTTAGTTGATGTTGATGACTACGAATTTATGCAAAATCGTTTAGCTATTCTTGAGGGTATTGCACGAGGTGAGCGTGCATTAGCTAACGGTAAAGTGGTAAGTCATGATGAAGCCAAGGACAAAATGTCAAAATGGCTGAAGTAATCTGGACTGAACCAGCGTTATCTGACCTTAATGATATCGCTGAATACATTGCTCTTGAAAATATCGTCGCTGCAAAGCAGTTAGTACAAACGATCTTCTCCAAAGTCGAACGCCTACAAACTTTCCCAGAGTCAGGTCGTATTCCACCCGAACTCGAGCATTTAAGTTATCGCGAAGTTGTCGTTAATCCATGTCGTGTTTTCTATAAACAAGACGGTGACAAAGTGTATATTCTGTTTGTTATGCGTGCAGAGAGAGACTTGCGTAAGTTCTTGTTGGGTAAGCAATAACCTTTGGGAATGAGCGGCTAACAAACAATTCAACAGTGATCGCAACGCGTGGCATTTTTACTATGCGTTCAAATATGTGTTTACGGTGTTATGCGGTGGCTTCGTATTGCGTCGCTCACTACTTAGCTTAGCGTTATGTGACCGAATCAAAAGTCCACAAGAAATGACAATTTAAGGATAAATTATGTCTGATATTTACCTTCAACTCGCAGTTTCGGAGGATGTTCAGCTCCTGCAAGATTCGGCTTTAGCTGCATTTGCTGCTGACGTTGACAAATATGGTGCTTTTCCTCCAAACATCGAATCAAAAGAGTGGTTTAATTCAGAGGTTGGTAAAGGTAATTTTTACAAAGTTTTATGTCACGGTGAATTCGCGGGTGCAATCTGTGTTGAGTGCGGTGACCAGTCCTCTATTGAAATTAAATATGTCTACATTGCGCAAAAGTATCAGAACAAACATATAGGTTCTGAAGTCATGCGCCTTATAGAGAATCAGTACAGCCACATCACATATTGGTCTTTGTTTACACCTTACAAGTCATATCGGAATCATCATTTTTATGAGAAGTTGGGGTACAAAAAGGTCGGTGAGTTTCAGCCAGATGCTTCTGATGAGTTTATGGTATTTGAGTATGCCAAAACTCTTATGTGCTAAACGGTTCACATACAAGGCGCTTAAGACGGATTCCCAACGCTTGGCATTTTCAGTTTTAATCGTTGGGCTTTGTGTTTATGGTGGTAATGCTTAGTTTGGTGGTAGCGTTGCTCACTACTTAACGTGGCGTTAGTTTACCAATCAGGCTCCGCACCCTAACTGTGATTGTTAGGGTGTGAATATTATTTCAAATGATTCTGAGGCAGTTGCGACTGACCAAGAACGGCAACGATCAGAATAAAGTCGTCTTCTTTGGTAAAGTAGGCAGTGTGCTTACCAACAGAGAAGTAGAAGCCACCAGGGTACAACTCATCACAGTTTCTTCCAACTGCTGGATTGTCAGCGAGCATTTGAAAAGCAGTTAGTAGGTTGTCTCTATAGCTATTCCATTGGAGTTCGGAAAAGTTCGTAACGGTGTAGCTTTTAATTTTACGTAAATGGCTTTGTGCTAATTTGCTTAGCTTATATTTGTTCGTTTGCATACTGTAAGTTACAGACTCTTCAAGAATGTTTCGCCATCAACGGCATTGCCTTGTGCTAGGTCTTCTCTTGCTGCCTCAAAGCAATGTTTAATGTAATCAGCTTTCATGGCTTCAAGTTCTTCGTAGTCCTGAATCGACATAACAACGACAGCATCTTTGCTGTTTTTGCTGATTTTTACAGGCTCTCGTTGAGCACTAAGAAGTAGTTCGCCAAAATTACGTTTAGCGTCATTTGCTGTTAATGTATGCATGTTAAAGCTCCAAACTTGAGTTGCTAGTAAGAGTATAATTGATTGTGCGAAATGTTCAATTTAATTAAATCGTGCGATTTGTGTGAAGGTTAAACTAACAATAAATTTAAGCAGATTCGCAACGCTTGGCACTTTTGGTTTGAATCAGCTTTAGTGTTTACGTCACAATGCTTTAGGTAGGTGGTGGCGTTGCTCACTACTTAATTTGGCGTTAGGTCTAAGGAGAGACTGTGACAATATCATCAGGAATAGCTTTATTTATTGCAATGGCGTTATCCGCCGCAATTCCCGGACCAAGTGTTCTTGCTGTGGTCTCTAGGTCTATATCATATGGTTCGGCGCAAGGGCTTCTGGTTGTAGTTGGAGTATTGGTTGCTGATTACATTTTTATATTTTTAGCAATATCAGGTCTATCTTTGGTTGCGAACTTGATGGGGGAGTTTGCCGTCCTAATTAAATACGTAGGAGTTACTTATCTTTTATGGTTGGCTTACGTTACTTGGACTTCTGAAGTTTCAGACGTTACGGCTAATAAAACAAAGGCAAGTATAAAGTCATCTAGCTTAATTGCGGGGATGTTCATGACTATTTCTAACCCAAAAGCAATTTTGTTTTATATGGGGTTTTTCCCTGCTTTTGTCGATTTAACTGCTCTAACTGCAATTGACGTCGTCAGTATTCTATTTTTATCTACGATATCCGTGGGAGGCATTTTAGCAACGTATGCATGTGCTGCTTCAAAAGTCAGCTTCATGTTTAAGGGGCATATTGCTAGAAAGCGCTTAAACAAGCTTTCAGGTGGTTTTTTAGCTACTTGTGGTGTAATGCTGGCGGCAAAGACCTAAGCGTTTAAGACAGATTCCCAACGCTTGGTATTTTCAGTTCAAGTCAGCTTTGGTGTTTACAGTGCAATGGTTTAGGTTAGGTGGTAGCGTTGCTCACTACTTAACGCGGCGTTATATGCCAGTAATCAGAAAGTCGATAGCGGCAATGATCTCGTTCCTAAATGTGCTGATCTCGTTGACAGGTTCACGTAGAATTTTAGTTGGTACACTTGCCATTTGGTGAGTCAAAATAACAAAGTCACCTTCATCAATGTGTATCACAGGGCATAGGTGACTAGGAGCTTTCTTTTCTAACAGTTCAACAGGTGTTAATGGGATTACTAATCGAGTATTCAGTGTATCGAGCAATTCGCTCTGAACGTCAACAAAGTAAGGGTAAGCAGTTGCAGTGCTCTTATCGCTATTTTGGTATAGCGCAAATTGTGACATTAGAATGCTCGGTATGAATCAGAAAATAGACCATGTTTTTCAGTCAGCTCGTTACAAGCATTGATAGCTTCAGCGTTTTGTTCTTGCCATTCAGTTTTAAGGCGTTGGCTTACTTCTTTCTCAAGTGCTTTTTCCATGGTTGCTGACAAATTAATCTTGAGACGTTTCGCCTCTGCTAGCAGCTCGCTATTCAAACTTAAGTTGGCAGCTTTCTTTGGGGCTTGTGTATTAAATGCGTTTCTCATAGTATCAACCAATGCGTGTTTTATATGCGCATTAAGTATAGGTGTATACTAGGCATATAACAAGTATTTAAGAATGATTCTCAACGCTTGGCATTTTTCATTCCATCGTTGAGTTGAGTGTTTACGGTGGTAAGGTTAGGTTCAGTGGTCGCGTTGTTCACACCTTAATGCGGCGTTGATATGACCCCCCACTGTCAATAAGAGCGTAGAAGTTTCTGCTCCCACATTTCAGAGCCTTTGTTCATTTT
>NZ_JBHZSF010000033.1:0-3444 GCF_043642225.1 Vibrio profundi
GCGGGAGCAAACTTCATGATTATCGCATCTCACTGTTTTTATGTTCAGAGGTGTCGCACTTCGTACTTGAATCCAAGACCATTCAAGAGGGACTCCTAACGCTTGGCGACTTCACTCGCAAATTCAGCTCTGTGTTTATGGCACAATATTCCACTCTAGTGGTATCACGCTATCGCCCGTTATTAAGGTGTTATGCAATGATTGAAGTTTAATAAATAAGGATATTTATGGCTAAGCCAAATGTAGAAGAGATCTTTCGTTTAAGTCGGTACTTTGCAATTGAAAGCAACAATGAATTTTGGTCTTTATCTGAATCTGAATTAAACCAAGAGCAGAAGCAAAGGCTTTTAACGGTTTCTTTTTCTTCTCTTTATCATTGGTCGGAAGTAGGCACTAAGGAGAATGTAGAGTTAGCAAATTTAGCCGTAGCAAGAGCGCTATGTGTCAATAAATCTTCTTTAAGCGTGCAATTTGCTGAAATGGCATTTACTCACTTTGACGGGAGTGGGGCAGACTGGATACAAGCGTTCACAAATGCAGTGCTAAGCCATGCTTTACTTATCGCGGGGAATAAAGCTCAATCTATAGAGTTTTATGAGAAAGCTATCGGCTACCAATCTAATCTTTCTGAAGGTGATAAAAAGGTTTTCGATTCTACCTTTAACACAATTCCAGATCCGAGGGCGCAATAGTAATTGAATAGCAAACTGTTCAAGCTGATTCGCAAACGCGTGCCGATTTCGCTTCGTTCTATTTTGGTACATATTCACTCACACCTTAATGGGGCGCTAGGCTTCTAGGGGGAGAACTAGATGATAAGAAAAGCGGTTTGGGCACTTCTGCGTCTTGGAATTGTTTTGTTCCTATACCTACCCGTAGCGTATGCGTTTTTGATCATTATTCAAACATCTCGGCCTCGATTTCTTGAAATGAATTGGGATGCTCATATTTGGCTTACGGTCTTGTTATTAGTTGTTAGCTATTGCTTACTTCGTTTTTCACGTACAAGAGAGTTTGGGAAGTTGTTCCTAATTAGTGTACTCGGGGTCTCAGTATTGATGATGTATGAAGGTCAACTTTATACATTTAGCACCCAGTACGTATCAGCGAATACCTTGTATGTGGCTTTTCTGTTCTTGATTCCTGCAATTCACTTTATAGTGCCTTCGGTGTGGACGCGACCTTTTCTATTTTTGCT
Organism: Vibrio profundi; assembly: GCF_043642225.1. Taxonomy (GTDB): domain Bacteria; phylum Pseudomonadota; class Gammaproteobacteria; order Enterobacterales; family Vibrionaceae; genus Vibrio; species Vibrio profundi_A. Next base: position 1,199 of record NZ_JBHZSF010000033.1, read on the forward strand.
TCCTGTTAGTGCTCTGAGTTGGTTTTTACGAATGTCGATATATCAGCCGATTTGTTTTTCTTATGAGCTATACGTAAGTAAGCCAACACTGAGTCCAGAGCAGTACGACAAGGCTTTTGAATTAGTACTTCAAAGCTTCCCAACTACATTTATAGGAGGATCAATGGCATTTGGGTTACTAATCCCATACTGGTTCGCATTGTATGGTCCTAGCCCGGTCTCAACGTACAAAAGACTAACAATAAATTTAAGTGTGATTCACAACGCTTGGCGCCTTCACTTCAAGTGAGTTTAGTGTTTATGGCGAAACGTTCTAGGTGAGGTGATAGCGTTATTCATGCCTCAATGGCGTTTTGCTTATTGGAGAAAATATGGAAATTCGAAGAATCTGCTGTGATGACTTAGATGGATTTCGGGAGCTTTGGCAAGGGGTGTTTGACGAGGGTGTATACCTGCGAAGCCCACCGCCACCAAAAGACAAAATTGAAGTTGTTCTAAATAGAATCACCAAACAACAAATCCCTCAATTTGTAGCAATCGTTGATAATAAGGTTGTTGCTAGCGTAGAGGCTTTTCCGGGAACTATGTGCGGCATGGATACGGATGAAATAGGATTTGTAGGTGCTCAAGTACATGCTGATTTTAGAGGGCAAGGAATTGCAACAAGATTACTAGAAACTGTATTGACCGATGGTCGGCGTTTTGGCTTCAAAGAGTTAAGGTTAGATGTATATAAATCAAACGCCGTAGCTCAAAACCTGTATGAAAAATTTCTCTTTAAATACACAGGGCGAGATAGCGAAGTGGTTTTTGAATCAGGTCGAAAGGAAACGAGTTTGAATATGAGCTTACCTTTGACACAAGCATAACAAATTGTTCTAGAGTGATGCGGCACACGTGGCATTGTTACTATGTGCTAGGTTTAGTGGTTAAGGTAGTGTGTGGCGGATTCGGTATTGCGCTGCTCACCCCTTATCTTCGCGTTAAGTGCGCTAATCCTTGTGAACAAACTCGCATTGCTTGTCTAAGCTGACTTCCACTCTTCGTTTTTCATAGAACAATGAGAAACGGAGGTTCTATGAAACGTAAAATCGAGTTTATTGTTCATTCCCGAGCACTTTGGTCAAGTATGTCCGCTGTATTTGGGGGCTTGGGAGTCCTACTTATATTGGATTTTGTTTTATCAATGGAACAAAGTGCAATTACTTATGGCTTTGTATTTGTAGGTGCAATTTTTCAATACATTGCTACTGTACGGAAGTGTGAAAGTAATCTATCCATGGATAGTTATCAGGTATATCTATTTGGAATACCTGCCGCATTGAGACATCAGAAATCAATCCTAGGTAGGCCATATATTCGCGTTACATCTTTGACCAAAACTGGATATCACAGAGTAAAGGTATTTGAGTCTTGGGTTTCCGAAGATGATTGGCAGTTCATGCTAAATAGGTGTACTTAACTGGGGCTACATGGACTCCCTCTTTTGTCAACAATAGCTCCCGCTGACAACAGTGGATCGGACAGCAGCTCTACATTCGGTGTTTAATCGGATTCGTTCCGTCACCTTGATGATATTCGCTTGATGCCAGCCTCATTCGTTAAACAGTATTTATTACTTCCCAATTAAACAGGTTTAGGCATCTCGGTCTGGTCGTATTGTCATCATTTGCTATTGCTTTGACTCGGTGAGTGTTAACCGTTTACATAGTTAATTTTGTACTCTTTTCCTGTTGTTAATATTGCCCATATTATACGAGCGTTTTTTGCTGCCAGGGCGACAGCTGCTCGTTTATGACCTCGTCGTTAAACGAGTTGATTTAACCAAATACTGTTGCGATCGGTTTTCTCTTTACATCGTGTAATAACGGCTCTTGCGCCATGAATAAGTAGAGTGCGAATATGTTTTTCGCCTCTTTTGCTGATGTGACCAAGATGAACATGACCACCTGTTGAGTATTGTCTTGGAACCAACCCTATCCAAGCGGAAAATTGTCGGCTAGAGCCAAATTGTTTGGCGTCATTGACGGTCGCGACAATGGCACTTGCACTGTGTTCACCAACACCTGGAATATCCATGAGGGCTTTGGCTGAAGCCATCTCATGAACTAAAGCAGAGACTCTGCGATCATAGTGCAGTACTTCTAGGTTAAGGTTTTGAATCTTGTTCGATAGATCTTGAAGTAGCTCTCGAGCGAGTATAGGCAAACCATTTTCTGCATCTTCAAGGACGCTACCAATGGTGT
>NZ_JBHZSF010000034.1:0-3349 GCF_043642225.1 Vibrio profundi
ATCTATGGATACATCATAAGTTTGGTCTATCGGGTAAGTGAGAGGAAAGCCCTCCGCGAAGCGGCTTAGTTCAACAGCTATTAGACAGAAAAATTCTGCACTTAAATATAGAATTATTCTGTCTAGTATCTTAATGACGTAAACGATACCCCGTTTTTATGAAAACTAACAGTAACTTAAGCACTACAGCTCCCTGCCCACATCCCAAAATACAGAATTTTTCTATATAGTATGAATTGATGTGCCAAACTGAGAATCATGTATGCATAGACAGTGAAAATTTAATGAAAAAATCACCATTTCTATCGTATATACGACAATATATGCTTGGACGGCACTATGCTCTTCGTACAACGGAGTGTAGTGGATTAGTAAATTTGATCACTTAGTTAGATTAGAAAAAGTAAGTCAGATAAAGCTCTGGTGGAGTATGTGTTTAATAGATCGAAAGAAGGAAATGGGGCAATAACGAGATAATAGAGTTGAGAAGACTGACCGCTCATGCAGTGAGTCTATCTCTTTAATAAGTACCGAGTACTCCTACCTGCTCCTGATTTCTCTAAACACCCTTGCTCCACAAGCGCCCTAAGATGGCGGGTGGCTGTCGGTTTACTGACTTTTGCGACCTTGTGATATTGAGACGTTGTCACTCCTTCGATAAAGTCACCATCTAACAATCTATTTAGCACTTTTACTTGTTCATTAGTCAGCAGTGTTTGATCTACGTTTCGCCAGAAATTTGTTTTGAAAACAGTTTGGTCAATTTCTTTTAATGCCTCACCAAACGTTTCATTTAGCGTCTCAAAGAACCAAACTAACCAATGGGTTATGTCTATCCCCCCTTTCTGAGTTCTCTCAAGTATTTCATAGTAGCTTTTTCGCTTCGCCAATATACTCACAGACATTGCGTAGAAGCGGACAGATTGCTCCTCTGCTTGTGCCAGCGCTAAATCTGTCAATAAGCGTGTTATACGTCCATTACCATCATCCAGCGGGTGTATTGTCACAAACCACAGATGTGTTATCGCGGCGCGAACTAATGGGTCAAGCGAGGTGTCACCTTTTGAGCTGTTAAACCACTCAATAAATTGCTCTAATTCTTGATCTAAAACGTCTCGTCCTGGTGCTTCAAAATGGACCACGGGTTTATCTAACCGACCAGAGACAACTTGCATCGGCGTATCCCCCCTCAGTTGGCCGCCAACGACAGGATTGAACATCGTATAACCTTCTGGAAATAGCCGTTCATGCCAAACTAAGATGCGCTCAAGGGTTAGCTTTATATCTAGATTATCCACGGCATCTAGCATTATTTCTGCGAGGCCGTCTGTTTGCTCAGTCGTTGGGAACGGTCGCTCTTCAGTCAGTCCTAGCCTACTCGCAAGGGACGAGCGCACTGAGAGTGCATTCAATTTTTCACCTTCAATAGCGCTTGAATGAACAATGTTGGCCAGTAGAGTATCGAGCATGCATTCTTTGTCATCTTGTGAATGGCTAAGCATTTTCCCCAATAAGATGCCTTGATTGAATCGAGTGCGCCTAACCAATGGCTCAATAGTAGCTTTATCCCAATTGAAGTTAGGCCAATCGTTATTTTTCCAGATCCACATAGGGACTCCTTGATTCGTAACACCGCCATAATCAAATCACATTATGATTCGTTTACCTCAAGCAATCAAATCACATTTTGATTTGATTAGATTCCTTAATCAGATCATCTTATGTGCATTTTCCAGATTCGTATTAAAATATGACTCGAGAATGAACGATTGTCATTGGTGTTTGTAAAGGACTTTGATAAGTGTAGTGATTGACCCAACTTGCCCACATACCTAGCGCTTCTGCCATCAAAGACCAAACTAAATACGGTATATGAAATCTAACGTGAAACACTTAATGAGATGGTACGTCCCTCCCTCCAGCTAAACTTGAATAGGTTTAGTCTTAAAAAGGAAAGTGCCAAATGAATAATCCATACATCATCGGTATAGATTTAGGTAAGAACTCTTTTCATTTAGTTAGTCACGACCAGTCTGGACATCAATTATTTAAGAAGAAATTTACTCGCCCAAAGCTACTCGAATTTTTATCTCTGCATGAGCCTGTAATAATCGCAATGGAATCGTGTGGCGGCTCTCATTGGCTAGCTCGAAAGTGCACTGAATATGGTCATACTGCTAAGTTAATTCCTCCTCAATACGTAAAGCCTTACGTTAAAACTAATAAAAATGACTTCATTGATGCCGATGCTATTGCAGAAGCTGCTTCACGACCAACGATGATATTTACATCAGCAAAGACTGAATCAGCTCAAGTTGTTGCTACTATTCGTAAAATTCGTAGTGGGTATATTAGAGAGCGAACTGCATGTATGAACAGAATCGGCTCTATTCTTTTGGAATTCGGGATTAGTTTGCCAAAAGGACACTCAAGTATGAACAACTTATTCCAATGGCTAGTAGATAAAAATCAACACCTACCTCCTCTCATAATTTTCGAGCTAAGTGAATTACACGAGCACTACCAAAATCTTAATGGTCGTATAGAAAAGCAAGGAGAAAAGGTCGAAATAATTCTCGAAGATAACGAACAAATGGCACAATTACAAAGCATTCCAGGCATTGGCCCTGCTATCGCTAGTGCTTGCATTTCTTCTGTTGGTAATCCGAATGATTTCAAAAATGGACGAAACTTTGCAGCATGGATAGGACTTGTTCCTGTTCAATATTCAACGGGCGGTAAAACAACATTACTTGGGATATCAAGACGTGGAAATAAAGAGCTACGAACTCTATTTATCCATGCTGCGAGGTCAATATTATGGCGAGATAAATCAGTCGAAAAATACTTTGGATTATGGCTTGTTGAACTGAAGAAACGAAAGCCTTTTCACGTTGCGGTGGTAGCCCTAGCAAACAAAATCGCTCGAATAGCTTGGTCTGTCTTGGTTAATAAAGAAACCTTTGAAATAAGAACATAATCAGAATTTGCGAAAAGAGTAAAAGATGACACAACGGTTAGACCACCAGATTGAAGACCTGTTGCCCCAAACAGCAACTTAGTATGCTTTACGCTTTGTGAGGACAGTCTGGCGCACACCTCATCATAGTGCAATACTTCTAGGTTAAGGTTTTGAATCTTGTCCGATAGATCTTGAAGTAGCTCTCGAGCGAGTATAGGCAAACCATTTTCTGCATCTTCAAGGACGCTACCAATGGTGTTTTGAGCCGAGTAGCGAGCCTGCGGCATCACAATGCCAAGTTCGGAAAGCAAACCTCTGAGTTGGTTAATGGTCGCAGTTCTTGTTTTAATTAGCCCCTGCCGAATACGATGCAGGCAAAGCATAGCT
>NZ_JBHZSF010000035.1:0-2303 GCF_043642225.1 Vibrio profundi
TAACGCTTAAGTATTTATCCGTTGTCGTAGCACAATGGATAAATACCTGTTGGACTTGGCCGCTTCTATCTATGGAATTTGCTTTTTAGGACTGACTTACGTTCCACTATTATCATTAAGACCGGTACCCCGTCAGCCGTCCATTTTCCACTTCTAGCCGCCAATTTGTCTACAGCGACTATACCCGTTGCATAATCTTTTTAAAAGCGAACAACGCCCCTCTCTCGCCATAACACAACGATAATTTTATTCATTATAATCAGACAACTAGGTCAGTCGGTGCTCTGAAACGACTATCCTAGGTCTAATATTGATGCACACGAGTACCATGCTGTTGCTATGGCAGTTCGGACAACAAGGTTTCTCTTTCAGCACTTCCGATTTCTCTGCGGGTCGCTCTCGTAAGCTATGCCTAATTTCCGCTATCGCTTTTACCCGTACAGCATTAGCTAAAAAGCCATAGTAGCGTATTCGCATTAGCCCTTTAGGCAACACATGTAAAAGTAAGCGTCGAAGTAACTCGCCCGCATTACAACACATTCTTTGCGTCCCATTGGTTCGATAGTCTTTGTAACTCATCGTGATACGGCCATCCACGTTATAACTTAATTGGTTTGGATTTAACCCGATACGATTGCAATACCGAGATAGATAACCCACTACCGCTGTGGGCTCGTGGAGTACAGGTTTACTGTACACAACCCATCTCTTACTAGCGGCTTCCTCTAATAAATTACTGTGCGTCGCTATCAACTCGCTTACTCGACATAACATCTCTTTCTTAAAGCGAACGGATAAGGCTTTAACCGGAAGCAGGTAACTCTCTTTTCTTGTCGGTTGCCATTGCCGATCTTTTGTAAGCACCCCACTCGGTAGCAGGCAATGAATATGAGTATGTTGACTCAGATTTCTTCCCCAAGTGTGAAGAACCATCAATGCACCAAGTTGACCAACAAGATGATGCCGCTTATTAGCAAACGCGCATAACGTTGCCCACACTGAGTGAAACAAGCATTGATAAACCACCTTAGAATGTGCTTTAACCAAAGCATTGAACTCGTGAGGTAAGGTAAAAACCATATGATGATAGGCCACAGGTAAAATATCTTGGCTTCGCTTTGTTAGCCATTGCTGTCTCATCTGCTCTTGGCAATTGGGGCAATGACGGTCTCGACAAGAGCAGTACCAACGCGTTTCATGACCACATTGCTGACAACGCCAGTCGTAGCTGCCCATACGCTCTGTTCGGCAGTCTCTTAAATGGTTAAGCACTTGCCACTGTCTCGGTGTGACTTTGCTTTTATCAAGATCTTCTAAGCCTTGTGTTAATACGGCTTGGTAAGGAGATAATTCGTTCATTCGCTCTCCTCCCATAGTTGAGCAACTAAGTCGAACTTACTTCCGTCCGAGCTTTCGTTGTGATGACCTATCCAATGGGTGTACCTCAATGTCGTTTTGATATTCGAATGTCCGAGGTAACGCTGAAGAACATTCAAAGGCATGCCCGATTCAAGCTGATGAGTCGCATAAGCGTGCCTCAAGGCGTGTATTCCTCCTAATTTTCTGACGTTTGCCTCAACTTTTGCTGCTTTGAAGCATTTCTGCAGAGAGCTAATACCCAATGGCTTTTCGGGCTCTAGGCTGGGAAACAGCACTACGGTGGGATGATAATGACACCAGTAATTTCGAAGATGATTCAGTTGGCTATCACCCAGTGGAACAAAGCGATCTTTTTTGCCTTTACCACAATGAATGTGCAGTCGTTTCGCCGTACCATCAATGTCTTTCACGTACAAGCCGACGACCTCACTGACACGTAGGCCACATCCATAACACATTTCAAGTGCGGTCTGATATTTAAGACTTCGACAATGACTAATGATACTTCTTACTTCCTCGCGATTAAGCAGCTCCGGTATTTTACTGGCGCGTTTAATCGGGGGAACCAGTCGCTCTTCAAATTCTCTATTCAAAACGGCACGATAAAAGAACAAGATGGCATTCAAAGCTTGAGCACAAGTACTACTACTTAAGCTCCGCTCTGTGGTGAGCGTACGTAAATACGCACTAATCTGTTGATCAGTGAGTAAATCGGGGGACAGATCGTAAGTAGTAGATAGATCTTTAACCCAACGTAAATAGCTTGCATGGGTTTTCGGAGAAAAACGGCGAACCGCCATTTCATCGATAAGTTGTTGTCTTAATAGGGTCATGATGTATTCCTTAATCTATGGATACATCATAAGTTTGGTCTATCGGGTAAGTGAGAGGAAAGCCCTCCGCGAAGCGGCTTAGTTCAACAG
>NZ_JBHZSF010000036.1:0-2170 GCF_043642225.1 Vibrio profundi
TTTTGTCGGATAGGCGACACCTGTTACCAGATGCCGCCCTCCTAAGAACCGTACGTGCAACTTTCACTGCATACGGCTCAAGCCTCCACTAAGGCGTTATTGTTACCCAGCAACTCACAAAGCAGTGGCGACAGGATCAAACCATGAGTTACGACCTGTATTTTTCACCTTACGTTCATTGAGAAAACCTTCCCAAAAAGGATCGAACGGGGTCGCTTGACTCATGATTTTTACATGTCGCTTGATTGGCACTTGACCGATTTGAAACAGTCGGATCACGCCATACAGTCCATCCTTTTTAAACCAGCCATGGAAAATCCATTGCCCTTGATAGTTTAGAAAGTACTTGTGTGCGATCCATTTACGTCCCTTGTTTGGGTGACGCCTGACTGACCATCGCCATAACGCTAGAAACATCTGATGACCAACATAGCCGAAGGTTTGTTTAGCAACACAGTGGCGATAGTAATTCGCCCATCCTCGTAGCTTTGGATTCATCATCTTAATGAGATCGGCTACTGGGATTGTTGCGTGTTTTCTAATGAGGTCACGCATGTTTCGTAAGAATGATAATACGTTGGATTTGCTCGGTTTAATGAGCAGTTTCCCTTTGTACTTTCTGGCGTTGAAGCCAAGAAAGTCAAAACCATCATTGATATGAGTAACGTGCGTTTTCTCTTCAGAAAGCGCTAAACCTCTTTCTTGTAAGAAAGCCATCAGTTGCGGCTTAATGTCATTCACTAGGACTTCCTTTGAAGACCCCGTGATAACAAAGTCGTCAGCATAACCTATAAAGTTTACTCTGCTACCTGTCTTGCGAGCGATAGATTTAATTAACTTTTCTAGTCCGACAAGAGTGAGCAACATCAGGGTGGGTGAAATTATCCCGCCTTGTGGTGTTCCCTCTGCCGTTTTGTAGAATAGCCCTTTGTCTATATAGCCACATTCCAGCCATTGCTTGAGCATCCTTTTGTCTGTCGGGACATTATCAAGTAGCCACTGGTGACCTATCTTGTCGAAACAAGCTTTGATATCCCCCTCAAGAACCCATTGTGCTGCTCCCTTTTTGCACAGGCATTTGAAGCACTGCTGTATTGCATCGGCTGCGCTTCGGTTAGGTCTAAAGCCATAGCTGTTAGGGTCGGCAATTGTTTCCGATATAGGTTCTAGTGCTAGAAGATGTAACGCTTGTTGCGCTCGGTCTATCATACACGGGATACCTAATGGTCTAAGTTTGCCGTTTTTCTTCGGGATATAGATTCTTCTGAGCGGTTTAGCTCGATAGCCTTTTCTGCTCAGTAAGCTGACTGCCGCCATTCGACGTGCATCGGTGTTCCAGATGTCGCCGTCAATTCCTGGCGTTTTACTGCCTTTGTTTTGTGATACTCGACGAACAGCGAGAAGTTTTGCTGCTTTCGAGTGAGTCAGTATCCACTGTAGTGCTTTCGCCTTACCGTGTTTACCTTCTCGGATTGCTTTTGCAATGCGCATCTGGAGCCTTAACACATGGCGCTCAACCGCTTTCCAGTCGATGGATTGCCATTGGGCGCTGCCAGAAGGGGCACTCACTTCATGAGAAGAGATCATCTGCGTTCCTTCTTAAATAAAGTTTTCCAAATCATCTTGCAATGGGAGACCAGTTGGAAGTGGGCACACTTTCGTGTCAAACATCCGTCTGTATCTGCATCATTACAATGCAGCATTCGCTTTTTCCAACCTCCTTTACCAGCACCGCTATCGGCTCTCTTCACAGACAGCTTTCCCGAAGGAACGATACTGGCTTACCGTGTTCCGCATGTCGCGCAATATCAGGGTAGATGCCCACTATAGTGCGAGGAGCCTATCGATCACGAAAGAGTATTGTCCAACCTCTTTCCTACTCCCATCGCCGTTTGGCCACAGCGTATTAACCACTTCCGCTGCTTCACGTATAACGCACCTTACATGGATTCACTTTCGTTCATCATACTGATTCCCTAGCACTCACCCAATTCGTGGTTATCAGGAGGAGCATTCCCTCACGGTTCTGCTCCCGTTTGGCACAGTGCCAAACTTCGTTACATTGTCAGGCTCGCTGCTTTATTCAGAGCCTTAGGGTCGTCTGGTGATACAAACGGTTCACTCTTATCGCGGTGAACAGCGCTTCATGCGACTTCACGTCGCACGGACA
>NZ_JBHZSF010000037.1:0-2070 GCF_043642225.1 Vibrio profundi
TTCCATAGATAGAAGCGGCCAAGTCCAACAGGTATTTATCCATTGTGCTACGACAACGGATAAATACTTAAGCGTTAGCCCAATGCGGTAAAAATGGAGATTTAGAACAAATGGAAATTGTATTTGTAAGGCATGGTGTGCCTGACTATTCGTTATCTGACGAGCGAAAAATGACCCAACTAGAAAAAGATTATGCCCCTTTAAATAGAGACTACATTCATGAATTGCACGCGGTTGTTAAAGACATTCAACTTGAAAAAGCAGAAGTAATCATATCTTCCCCGTATACAAGAGCGCTCCAAACGGCTGAAATTATTAACCGTAAACTAGGTTTAGAGCTCTTTGTTGAACATGATTTACGAGAGTGGCGGGCAGACTTAGATGGTGGTTACGTAGAACTTTCAGAAAGAGATCGCCGTTGGCATGAGCATCGTACTTCACTGAAAAATAATACGGAGGCTGGTAATGTTCCGTATGAGTCTTGGGATGCACTTAAAAGCCGTGCAGAAAATGTGTTATCTAGATACACGAATTACTCAAAGGTAATCGTAGTATCTCATTTCAATGTGTTCGAAAGCTTGGCAGGTTATCAAGATAACGGCATTGGGTGTGGAAGCTATCGTTCTCTAACGTTGGAAAAATTGGGCTAACAAGCAATTTAAGCAGACTGCCAACGCTTGGCATTTTCAACTCAGTTTAGCTTCAGTGATTTAGGTGGTAAGTTTGAGTGTATTGGTAGCATTGTCAGCTACTTAATTGGGCGTTATATTAATTGCTCACGAGGACAGTTAGCATGCTTTCTAGAGATGATATGAAAAATGCGAGTTATGTGTTTTGTTGCTCACTTTTCGTGTTGTGTACTCTTACATTTATCTCAATAGTAGCTGCCAATCCTCCTGTAATTTATACGTACAAATCAGGTGTGTTTGCTCTGCTGCTTTCAAGCATCATTATTATGGCGACTGTCTTTGAAATGAAGTTGAGGAAAATTAGAGGGAATAACGCTAAACAGGCTGTAATATCGCTATTTCCAACGATTTTACTCATAGTATTCTCACTTCCAAGTTTTGTTTGGTTGGAATACCATTTTTCAGATTTTGATATGAAAACAGTGGTTAATGTCGAAAACAAGGAAATCCGATACTATCGAAATAGTGTTAGTTGCTACGAGTTATCGCTAAAAAATGGCTTTATCGATGGTGACCTTTGTTCATCACCAAGTATGTATGTAAACAGTCCAATACACACTTCAATCGATATAAGATATAAAGTGTCACTTTTTGGCTACCTCATAAAAAATTAATATAACAAAGCATTTAAGACGGATTCCCAACGCTTGGCGTTTACGGCTTACTTCGGTTTAAGTGTTTATGTCACAATGGTTTAGGTAGGGTGGTTGGCGTTGCTCACCACTTAATGCGGCGTTATGTGCTAGTAACAAATTGAAATTATGGAGGAAATCAATATGGATATTGAGAATATACCTTTCGGAATCACAGATTGGAGTGAAGTCGAGGTCACTGAACATACTGGTGAAACAGGTATGGCTTATTGGCGTACTAAGAAATTTGGTGAGCTGCGAGTCCGTATGGTCGAGTATTCTGAAAATTATCTCGCAGACCATTGGTGCTCAAAGGGGCATATCTTGTTTTGTCTTTCGGGGGAATTAGCCACCGAGCTAGATGATGGTCGAAAATTCATTCTAAAACCTGGCATGAGTTATCAAGTAGCTGACAATGCAGAGGCTCATCGCTCGTCTACAGCAATTGGCGCTAAGCTGTTTGTTGTTGATTAAGCTTCGCACATAACAAGAGACTATGGCGTCAATAGTTAATTTTTGGCGCTATTCTTATCCCACATTACACCGTCTCTTAGCATTGAATTAAGTGTCACAACCATCTTTCTCATACAGGCAACTATCGCTACTTTCTTTGGTTTTCCTGCTGCAAGTAATCGTTCATAAGTTGCTTTAAAAATAGGGTTGCATTGGATAGCTGACATCATAGCCATATACATAACGGTTCTAACTTGAGCTCGCCCTCCTTGTATCATCCGCTTGCCTTTAAAGCG
>NZ_JBHZSF010000038.1:0-2010 GCF_043642225.1 Vibrio profundi
AGATAGAAGAACTTTAGTTGCAGCTAAAGTCTGGGTCTCACCTTACCCGATTGGAGTACTTATTATCCATACAAAGCATTTAAGAGTGATTCGCAACGCTTGCCGTTTTCGCTTCGCTCAAAGTATAGGCAAGCGTCGCTCACACCTTAATGCGGCGTTAGCAGTTCAAGGAGAACTAAATGATTGAAAGGAAGCGGGGTGCCATCAAGGTCGAAACAAGTCCTCAGCATATAAAGACTTGGTTTGGACAGTAGCAACATCATCAGACACTTCTCTGGATATAGTTGGTCAAACTAAACTGACTCTAGAAACGATAGACAAAAACCTTGAAGAATTGGGTTCTAATAAAACTCAAATAGTAAGTGCGCAGGTGTTTATCGCCAATATGCCAGATAAACCTAAAATGGATAAAGTTTGGTGCGATTGGTTGGGTGAAAATCCAGGACACTGGCCTCAACGCGCGTGCCTAGGTGTTGCGTTAGAAGGTGACGTATTTATTGAAGTGACAGTAACAGCGGTAAGACGTTAGAACACTGCTAACAATAAATTTAATCAGATTCGCAACGCTTGGCATTTTCGGTTTGAATCAGCATTAGTGGTTACGGCACAATGCTTTAGGTAGGTGGTAGCGTTGCTCACTACTTAATTTGGCGTTATGAGCTAGGAGGAAATTTTACATGGAATACATCATTAGAGCTGCTTCAGAATCGGATGCGAGTGGTATCAATGAAGTCTCAGAACACCTTGGCTATTCTCAGTTATCATTCACAGAATCGACCACAAAACTTCAAGAATTGCTCAATTCTACTCAAGACCAAGTATTTGTAGCAGAGTGGCAAGGTCGAATTATAGGTTGGCTACATCTTTTCTATGCTAGACGTCTCGCATCAGATGATTTTTTTGAAATTGGTGGTTTAGTTGTTTCTCCTGAAAGTCGTGGTTATGGTGTTGGTCGCGCTCTAGTCCAACATGCTCAAGCTAAAAACTTGGGTAAACTTAGGGTACGTTGTAACGAAAATAGGCTTGATGCACACAAGTTTTACGAAAGTATTGGCTTCAATAGCAGTAAGGTTCAGCGGGTGTTTCAAGTGCGCTCATAACAATCTGTTTAAGAGTGATTCTCAACGCTTGGCATTTTTGCTTCTACTTCTAATTAAGTGTTTATGGCACAATGGTTTAGGTTTGGTGGTGGCGTTGTTCACCCTTTAATGCGGCGTTATGCGCCAAAGATTGGATTTACATCCATGCTCTTATGCAAGATTCTGATAATCTGGATGTTTTGGCTGCCAATTTGTTGATAAAAAATAACATGGCTCCCTTGTGGAAATTTTCGGTAGCCATCTCTGATTTCATCACAATTTTTGCCGATGTCAGGGTTTTCAGCGAGTAGCCAAAATGATTCATCGAATTGTTTAAGGTAAACATTTCGTTGCTCGCGACCCCATCTGCGAGAGGTAAACAAGGCAATATCTTTTAAATCAGACTTTGCCTTGTTGGTAAGTTGAAATGGTTTCATTTTCTCTCTTCGCTATCTAATTCACTGATAAACGAATCGAGGTCATAGTCAGTCATGCCGCTTTCTTCACCTTCAACGAGCAGTTGTCGTAAAGTGTTCATTTTCGTTTCTTGTGTTTCGAGTAAACGCAAGGCTGAACGAATCACTTCGCTTGCTGAGCCATAGCGTCCACTTTGAATTTGGTTACTAATGAAACCATCAAAGTGCTCGCCGAGAGTGATGCTAGTATTTTTAGCCATTGTAATCTCCTAATACCAAATAGTACCTAATTATGGTATTGAATGGAGGTGTTCGCAAGTGGCGCATAACAATAAATTTAAGCGGATTCGCAACGCTTGGCACTTTTGGTTTGAATCAGCTTAAGTGTTTACGGCACAATGGTTCAGGTATGTGGCAGCGTTGCTCACTACTTAATTTGGCGTTGATATGACCCCCACTGTCAATAAGAGCGTAGAAGTTTCTGCTCCCACATTTCAGAGCCTTTGTTCATTTTG
>NZ_JBHZSF010000039.1:0-1949 GCF_043642225.1 Vibrio profundi
AGTCTCCCACCTATCCTACACATGTAGGTTCAATGTTCAGTGCCAAGCTGTAGTAAAGGTTCACGGGGTCTTTCCGTCTAGCCGCGGGTACACTGCATCTTCACAGCGATTTCAATTTCACTGAGTCTCGGGTGGAGACAGCGTGGCCATCATTACGCCATTCGTGCAGGTCGGAACTTACCCGACAAGGAATTTCGCTACCTTAGGACCGTTATAGTTACGGCCGCCGTTTACCGGGGCTTCGATCAAGAGCTTCGACCGAAGTCTAACCCCATCAATTAACCTTCCGGCACCGGGCAGGCGTCACACCGTATACGTCATCTTACGATTTTGCACAGTGCTGTGTTTTTAATAAACAGTTGCAGCCACCTGGTATCTGCGACTCTCGTCTGCTCCATCCGCAAGGGACTTCACTGATAAGAGCGTACCTTCTCCCGAAGTTACGGTACCATTTTGCCTAGTTCCTTCACCCGAGTTCTCTCAAGCGCCTTGGTATTCTCTACCCGACCACCTGTGTCGGTTTGGGGTACGATTCCTTACAATCTGAAGCTTAGAGGCTTTTCCTGGAAGCATGGCATCAATGACTTCACTACCGTAGTAGCTCGACATCGTATCTCAGCGTTATGAAGAACCGGATTTACCTAATTCTTCCGCCTACGTACTTGAACCTGGACAACCGTCGCCAGGCCCACCTAGCCTTCTCCGTCCCCCCATCGCAATTGTAAGAAGTACGGGAATATTAACCCGTTTCCCATCGACTACGCCTTTCGGCCTCGCCTTAGGGGTCGACTTACCCTGCCCCGATTAACGTTGGACAGGAACCCTTGGTCTTCCGGCGAGGGAGTTTTTCACTCCCTTTATCGTTACTCATGTCAGCATTCGCACTTCTGATACCTCCAGCAGCCCTTACAGACCACCTTCAACGGCTTACAGAACGCTCCCCTACCCCACATACCCTAAGGTACGTAGCCGCAGCTTCGGTGTATAGCTTAGCCCCGTTACATCTTCCGCGCAGGCCGACTCGACCAGTGAGCTATTACGCTTTCTTTAAATGATGGCTGCTTCTAAGCCAACATCCTGGCTGTCTGAGCCTTCCCACATCGTTTCCCACTTAGCTATACTTTGGGACCTTAGCTGGCGGTCTGGGTTGTTTCCCTCTCCACGACGGACGTTAGCACCCGCCGTGTGTCTCCCGGATAGTACTTACTGGTATTCGGAGTTTGCAAAGGGTTGGTAAGTCGGGATGACCCCCTAGCCTTAACAGTGCTCTACCCCCAGTAGTATTCGTCCGAGGCGCTACCTAAATAGCTTTCGGGGAGAACCAGCTATCTCCAGGTTTGATTGGCCTTTCACCCCTAGCCACAAGTCATCCGCTAATTTTTCAACATTAGTCGGTTCGGTCCTCCAGTTGATGTTACTCAACCTTCAACCTGCCCATGGCTAGATCACCTGGTTTCGGGTCTATATCCAGAGACTGAACGCCCAGTTAAGACTCGGTTTCCCTACGGCTCCCCTAAACGGTTAACCTTGCCACTGAATATAAGTCGCTGACCCATTATACAAAAGGTACGCAGTCACACCACGAAGGTGCTCCTACTGCTTGTACGTACACGGTTTCAGGTTCTATTTCACTCCCCTCACAGGGGTTCTTTTCGCCTTTCCCTCACGGTACTGGTTCACTATCGGTCAGTCAGTAGTATTTAGCCTTGGAGGATGGTCCCCCCATATTCAGACAGGATATCACGTGTCCCGCCCTACTCGATTTCACTGATTATGATGTGTCGGTTACGGGGCTATCACCCTTTATTGCGAGACTTTCCAGACTCTTCACCTGCATCATTAAAAGCTTAAGGGCTAATCCAATTTCGCTCGCCGCTACTTTCGGAATCTCGGTTGATTTCTCTTCCTCGGGGTACTTAGATGTTTCAGTTCCCCCGGTTTGCCTCCTG
>NZ_JBHZSF010000040.1:0-1815 GCF_043642225.1 Vibrio profundi
GAAAATGCTTTCACGAGTCTCAGATAGACCTAGACCTGTAACCCGTTATCATGACATTGAACTTAAGTACCTCTCACCTGAAAGTACAGAAGCATTCATCAATTCAAGAGACACAATAACACTTGAATCAGTGCTCAATCTCATTAATAGAGAGTTACGCCATCAGGGAATAGAACTAACCATATTTCAGCTAGCCTCCGCCAAGCACCTTGTAGATGGGGACCTAGTAACTAGTGTGCTAACAGCTGCTAACTACTCCTTGTCTTTGCTATGGCAAAACCTCTCCCGCAGTTCGAGAAATAGATTAATGGGTACTTTCCAAAGTCGCTGGGCAAATATGCGAGTCCCAGTCTCCCTGCAAAATCATGCTGCCATTGAGGTGCTTATAGAAAGAGGTAAGGTCTCGCACAGCAAGGGAATCACTAATGTATCATGTCACAATGGTCAATATTGTGTGGAGACAGATAAAGAGAAGTACTTCTTTGATTTCATCATCAATGCTACAGGGATACGACGTTCACTCGATAGAAGTAATCCGGTACTTGATAGCCTGCTAAGTCGGAAACTAGCAAAAGAAAATCAATATGGAGGAATCAATGTATGTCCGTCAACTTGTTCTGTTCTTTCCGAAACTGGTGAAATTCAAATGGGTTTGTATGCTCTTGGTCAGATAACTTGTGGTGATTTTTACATGGTCAATAACATAGATGTGATTAATAACCAAATCTCTACTTTATTGTCATCTTTCAAGCTGAACAAAGGGGAAACCAAAACATGTATCTAGCCTCATTCATAGCTTTGGTTGGCTCGCTCTTGTTTTCATATTTCGAGATACCACTAGGTGCAATGTTCGGTGCCCTGATTGCTCTTTTGGTAACGGCAAAAGCAGGGTTTACTCTAGCTCTTCCCAAAAGCACATTGACCGGAGTACAGTTAATCCTTGGTGCCACAGTGGGCTCAATCGTCCCTGTGCAGACTCTTTCCAAGGGTTATCCGATATTACTTTTTGTGGGACTCGTCCTTTGTATGTCAGCACAAGTTCTCACCTCGTATCTCTGGCTTTCTAAGCGAGAGAAATGGTCAAAATATGAAAGCCTACTTGGGGCGGTTCCGGGAGCGATGGCTGCGGTTCTTGTCATTAATGAAAATCACAATTCACCTTCTAGTAAAGTAATTTTCACTCACACAGTTCGACTCATTTTCTTAATCATAGCTTCCGCTCTTCTTGTCTCAACGGACAACTCACCAGTTTCTGGGCCGGCTATTTCCTTAGACAACCTTTGGATACTTCTCCCACTTTTCCTCGCCTACTTTTCAGGTTTACTTCTCGATAAAATTGGTACTCCAGCACCGTATATGGTGACCGGGATGTTAGCAACTATGTTTGTGAACTCTGAGTTACCGTCATACAACTTTCTTGTCCCGACAGAGCTTGTTTTTATTGCAACATCCGCTCTAGGGGCATTAATTGGGATTCGTCTAAAAGATATAACCGTTGTAGATATCTTCTCTTATGCGCGAGCTGGGATTATTGCTACAACGTTAAGTCTTACAGTCACAGTTGTTTTTGCATATATATTCAGTGAGCTAATTGATAAGGAGTTCATAGTACTCTTGATGTCGTGGGTTCCGGGCAGTGTGGAGTCTATGACTGTCGCTGCCATTTATCTTGGGCTAGAGCCTGCATTAATAATGCTTAGTCATATCATTCGCATGGTAATGCTTCATTCTATCCCTCTCGGCTTCAATATTTATAAGTATTTACGGAGACAATTATGAAATGGGACATTGGTGTTGGCTTAGTTTCATTAAAAA
>NZ_JBHZSF010000041.1:0-1654 GCF_043642225.1 Vibrio profundi
CGCACTAATTATGGCTCTGGCTTTTAGCTAACCCACGATATTGGAGGCTAGCACCTCGTGGGGGTCATTATGTCTATACGCTTTTGAGGAAATAATCCAATATGAACAAGGTAGTATTCAGAAATTGCGATGAGAATAGTCAGCATTGGGTTGCTCTAGAGAAGCTGTTTCAAACGGAATGGTCTGACTTTCTATTCGTAGATACCTATAAACCAGAAGCTAACCTTCCATCTGTGATAGTTGCTCTCAGAGATAATCAAGTTGTTGGTGGCCTCGCATATTCGCGCTTTAAAGAACCTCACGGTGACTCAGAAGTTATTTGGCTTAATGCTGTTTATGTTTCACCAGAGTGGCGCGGTCAAGGTATTGCTAGTGAACTGATTAACCGAGGTGTTAGCCAAGTATCAGCAGCAACTCAAAGTAACCTGTATGCTTACACAAATGTACCATCGTTGTACGAGTCATTAGGTTGGTTAGCGGTTGATATTGAAAGTGAGCTAAATCATAAGGTTATGAAAGTTTCGTTGTAGTGTCAGCACGCGTATAACAAACAATTTAAGAGGGATCACTCGCAACGCGTGGCATTTTTACTATGCGTTGGTTTTAGTGTTTAAGGTGGTATGCGGCGGCTTCGGTATTGCGTTGCTCACACCTTAACAGGGCGTTAGCTGTCTTAGGGGTAAATAATGATCCCAGCTGAGTATGTAGTTTTTGAAAATGAGTATTGGGTCGTGAATCATAGGATGAATTCTACTTATGCCGGTTATCTGATGGTTGCTTCAAAGTCGGAATCAACTGAGCTATCGGATTTGTGCCAAAAATCATTAGCTTCATTAGGTCTGGTTTTAGCGGAAGTCGAAGGGTTACTTCAAAGAACTTTTTCTCCTCAAAAGGTAATCTTCTCCAAACTTGGTTTCTCGAAGGGCTTTAATTGTCACTTTCATGCCGTCCCAGTTAGTGAAAATGTAATCAAGGAAATTTGTCAGAATTCGAATTGTACATTCGATGAACCTGACGGCAATGATGTGATGCTGTTTATAAATCGTGAGTACTGTGAGAACCAAGATCCAGAAAAAGTTAAGGCAGTTGTTGCAGAGTCAGTCGCGAGACTTCGGCGCAACGGCTAACAAAAGTTTCAAACCGACAAACAACGCGTGGCATTTTTAGTTTGCGGTGAATTTTGTGTTTAGGGCGCAGTGCAGCGACTTGTTTTGTGCGTTGTCTGCGGTTTAAGCTGGCGTTATGTGCCAAAGGAGTCTCAATGTTCAATTTTCGTGAAGGTTCTGGCTGGAATTTAGAAGCTGAAATTCGGTGCCTTATTATTTTTAAGATGCTTGACGAATCAGGAAACCCCAAAGGTCTGAAAACTGATTTGTGTGAAGCTTTGGCAGTTTCGTCGGGTATCAGTGTTGGTTCAATTAAAGCCAAAGTGGGCAATTATAAGTCTGAATTTGGATTAACGGGTGAGACAAACTCTTCTGAAGCAACCAAATATCTAGCGTCTTCATTTGGAAATTTGTCAGTAAAAGAGCTCGATATTTTGTTAAATGGTTATTTATTAGGTAGAGCAGAAGTAAGCACATAACAAGAGACTATGGCGTCAATAGTTAATTTTTGGCGCTATTCTTATCCCACATTACACCGTCTCTTAGCA
>NZ_JBHZSF010000042.1:0-1652 GCF_043642225.1 Vibrio profundi
TGGGTACGGTTATCGAGATACAGACTACTTCTTCTTGAAGATAAAAGCGGCTTTCCCCGGAAAGCCGCGATGAACCTTTTTTTTGGGTGTACAGCTGTACCGAACTTCAAAAAATAAAGCCCCCAAATGGAGGCTTTATTCAAACTAGAATGGCTGCTTCTCAGCTATGCTGCGTCGTTTTTGATCAAGTCACTTAATACCGCGAGATCATCAAGTGGGTTAGACAGGTCCGTGACAACATCTTCAACGATAATAGTTTGTTCATCGCTCCCCCCCTCTAATGGAATAGTTAAAGTTACGTCATCACCATCGACATCAACACCAATCGTCGCGAGAAGTGCGTCAACTTCCACGGCATCTGTTGGGTCGTCAAGTAAGTCATTAAGGTCAATCAAATCACCAGACACCCCATTGTGCACCTCGAAATCTTTGATCACATCTGTCCCGCTATCTAGCGTCGAATCAAGCCAAGTAAATAGATTCGAGTCATCATTACCTATTAGTAAATCATTACCAAGTTGGGCAACAAGTTCTTCTCCATTTTCAGCAGTATGAACTTCGTATTGCTCTGCATCAGACACATCAATTGATACGGTTTCTGTACTACTTTCAGCGCCATTTGAGTCAACAACCAGATAATCAAAAGTAACGTCTTCTGTAATTTCTTGATTGCCGGATAGGTATCTCAGCTCCCAACTACCGCCCGATGAAGACAGTTCCATATTAACGATTGGGTTATCTGGCGATGCATAGCTAAATTCATAGAGAATCTGATCATTACCAGTATGGCCTTCATCTTTCTGGTATTGCTCGGTGTGAGTACTACCGTCCAATAAGGTATAAACCACCTCGACATAAACACTACTGTTAGCAGTGAATGAACCGCCCATACCATCAAGTCCAAACGTCACAACATCAAGCGGGTTATCGGTCAGGTCTATGATCAAGGTTTCTTGCATATTCATGCCGTTACCGTCGGTATCACCAATACCATAGCCGACATGTGGCTGTTGGCCATCATACTGTTTCAATGGCTTGTTATTGTTATCGGTGATAGATATCCCGATGGTATTACCATTATCGAGAGTGATTAACCGCTCCGTAGGGCTAACTTCTTCACCCCAGTTGTAGAAACCATCGACCAGGTCAGGCAAATCTTCTGGATCACCACTATAACCCAGCTCAAATTCAGCTCCGGCTCCAGGAACAAAGCTAATGCTGTCTTGGTCAAACAGAGTTCCATCATCAACATCTGTTTGTGTAATTTCCCGAGTCAGACCATCACTGTCGGTAAACAGTAAAGTACCGCTATCGGGCAATGATGTGACTTTGATGTTGAGTGGAATACCATCGTAGTCGTCTTCGTAATCAGAAATATGGTCGTCCGCCAATACATCTGAATCAAACACAATTGGAACAATTAGGTTATCTTCAGCATCGACAGAGAAACTCTCAGCTACAGGACCATCATTCGTTCCGTTAATCGTGATTTTTACAAAACTCGGTGTTCCATCTATCGATGTTAGATAGAACGTTTCCGTAACACTGTCGTCAACGTTAAGGTAATCAAAGGCACTGTTGGCTAAGAAGGTCCAATTACCGTCTTCGTCCATATCGAACGTACCAATCGCTCCGACTGTGTTAACGGCCAC
>NZ_JBHZSF010000043.1:0-1575 GCF_043642225.1 Vibrio profundi
TATCTTCGTATAAGGAGGTGATCCAGCCCCAGGTTCCCCTAGGGCTACCTTGTTACGACTTCACCCCAGTCATGAACCACAAAGTGGTGAGCGTCCTCCCCGAAAGGTTAAACTACCCACTTCTTTTGCAGCCCACTCCCATGGTGTGACGGGCGGTGTGTACAAGGCCCGGGAACGTATTCACCGTAGCATTCTGATCTACGATTACTAGCGATTCCGACTTCATGGAGTCGAGTTGCAGACTCCAATCCGGACTACGACGCACTTTTTGGGATTCGCTCACTCTCGCAAGTTGGCTGCCCTCTGTATGCGCCATTGTAGCACGTGTGTAGCCCTACTCGTAAGGGCCATGATGACTTGACGTCGTCCCCACCTTCCTCCGGTTTATCACCGGCAGTCTCCCTGGAGTTCCCGACATTACTCGCTGGCAAACAAGGATAAGGGTTGCGCTCGTTGCGGGACTTAACCCAACATTTCACAACACGAGCTGACGACAGCCATGCAGCACCTGTCTCAGAGCTCCCGAAGGCACACCTGCGTCTCCGCTGGCTTCTCTGGATGTCAAGAGTAGGTAAGGTTCTTCGCGTTGCATCGAATTAAACCACATGCTCCACCGCTTGTGCGGGCCCCCGTCAATTCATTTGAGTTTTAATCTTGCGACCGTACTCCCCAGGCGGTCTACTTAACGCGTTAGCTCCGAAAGCCACGGCTCAAGGCCACAACCTCCAAGTAGACATCGTTTACGGCGTGGACTACCAGGGTATCTAATCCTGTTTGCTCCCCACGCTTTCGCATCTGAGTGTCAGTATCTGTCCAGGGGGCCGCCTTCGCCACTGGTATTCCTTCAGATCTCTACGCATTTCACCGCTACACCTGAAATTCTACCCCCCTCTACAGTACTCTAGTTCACCAGTTTCAAATGCAGTTCCGAGGTTGAGCCCCGGGCTTTCACATCTGACTTAATGAACCACCTGCATGCGCTTTACGCCCAGTAATTCCGATTAACGCTCGCACCCTCCGTATTACCGCGGCTGCTGGCACGGAGTTAGCCGGTGCTTCTTCTGCAGCTAACGTCAAGATATGCACGTATTAAGTACACACCCTTCCTCACTGCTGAAAGTACTTTACAACCCGAAGGCCTTCTTCATACACGCGGCATGGCTGCATCAGGCTTTCGCCCATTGTGCAATATTCCCCACTGCTGCCTCCCGTAGGAGTCTGGACCGTGTCTCAGTTCCAGTGTGGCTGATCATCCTCTCAGACCAGCTAGGGATCGTCGCCTTGGTGAGCCATTACCTCACCAACTAGCTAATCCCACCTAGGCGTATCCGGTAGCACAAGGCCCGAAGGTCCCCTGCTTTGCTCCAAAGAGATTATGCGGTATTAGCCATCGTTTCCAATGGTTATCCCCCTCTACCGGGCAACTTCCTAGGCATTACTCACCCGTCCGCCGCTCGACGCCCTTATCGTTCCCCGAAGGTTCAGATAAGTCGTTTCCGCTCGACTTGCATGTGTTAGGCCTGCCGCCAGCGTTCAATCTGAGCCATGATCAAACTCTTCAATTTAAGATTTTGT
>NZ_JBHZSF010000044.1:0-1460 GCF_043642225.1 Vibrio profundi
TCTACTATTACCCCGATTCTTACCGCTCTAAAAAATCAGATTGAAAAAGTAGAAGCAAAGATAGCAAAACTGATTGAGAGCTGTCCTGAGTATCAAGCAAAAAGTACGATTCTCCAAAGCATGCCAGGCGTTGGAAAAATTCTAGCTGCCTCCCTAATTAGCAATGTGCCCGAGCTGGGTTTTATCACTAACAAACAAGCTTCTTCTCTCATTGGCGTCGCACCTATAACAAGAGAAAGTGGCCACTTTAAAGGCAAGCGGATGATAAAAGGAGGTCGACATCAAGTTAGAACCGTTATGTATATGGCAATGATGTCTGCTATCCAATGTAACCCAGTTTTTAAGGCGACTTATGAACGATTGCTTGCGGCAGGGAAACCGAAAAAAGTCGCGATCGTTGCCTGTATGAGAAAGATGGTTGTAATACTTAATTCAATGCTAAGAGGTGGGGTGATGTGGGATAAGAATAGCGCCAAAAATTAACTATTGACGCCATAGTCTCTTGTTAGCTTAATGACCTGTAACCTCTTTGAGCGGACGATTGCTCATAGAGTAAATATCACTATAACCTGAGATAGTCATACTTATCCGTAAGTTAGGTATAGTTGCGTAATTAGTGGGCTCTGGTAGCTCAAATTTCAATCCATAAACAATGGTCATATTTTTAGGAGCTGTAACGCTTTTATATATTCTGCTTCTTTTCTGATTACCTAATTTCCCCGCCGACTCAGCTCTAACATGAGCCTTTTCACCGGTAATTATAAATGTATCCCCTGTATCAACCGATACTGTACGATCTTTATCTGATAAGTTTTTTAAATTAACGTAACAATATACTATTCGCCCAGACTGGACGCATTCATCCGTCCAGATCAGAGCTGTACCATCAGAACTTAAGAAATTAGATTTTTCCGGGACATAGTAATCATCTTCGGGGAAAATCAAAGTGTAAATAGGGTCTTTATACCAAGTTCCGGAGAGAAAAACGCAAATAACCACCAACGAAGATGCTATGTAAGCTAGATACTTAGTATATCGCGCAGCTCTCAAATTCTTGCATAAGTAAAAAATGAAAACACTGACAAGTACACCGATAAAAATTGCTGGTATATAGCGAATCCAATGAACCGAAGATATTGGAATTTCATTTAGGCTAGTTACCTCTTCACCAACTAATGAGTCTAGAAATCTAGTCATGAAGTAACCCACTGAGACGTTTAACAAGCCTAACAATGGTATATAAAGCCAAGATTTTGTTCGTTCCATCGACCTTTACTCTAATTTTCCGTAATTAATTTAACTACTTAATCCTATATCATTGAAGCAATTCAAGTTTAGACAGAAATCAAGTTCACACTAGTTCGCGAAATGAAATACTCGGTAAGCTAGACATAATGACCCCCACGAGGTGCTAGCCTCCAATATCGTGGGTTAGCTAAAAGCCAGAGCCATAATTAGTG
>NZ_JBHZSF010000045.1:0-1344 GCF_043642225.1 Vibrio profundi
GCACTAATTATGGCTCTGGCTTTTAGCTAACCCACGATATTGGAGGCTAGCACCTCGTGGGGGTCATTATGTCTATATGCTCAGAAGGAAAATAGCATTGATTAGAGAAATGGATATCTCAGATTACTCTCAAGTAATTGAATTATGGTCTGAAACAGAAGCCATGTTGTTGCGTGACGCAGATTCTAGAGAGAACATCGGCAAATACTTAGAACGCAACCCAAACCTCAGCTTTGTTGCTTTAGATGGTGACATTATTGTTGGTGCAATCTTAGTGGGTACAGATGGTCGCCGAGGTTACGTGCAACACTTGGCGGTTAACTCGACCTGTCGAGGTAAAGGTATTGGTGCCGAACTGATATCATCTGCAGTAGATGCTCTTGAAAAAATGGGTATAGCAAAAACTCATCTGTTTGTAGCCAATGAAAACCTTAATGCTCAATCATTCTATGAAAAGTTGGGCTGGTTTCCTCGTGATGAAGTGCGGATGTTTTCCTTTAATTCATCTGACAGTGGTAATGTCTAGCACGCATATAACAAAGCATTTAAGAGGGATTCTCAACGCATGGCATTTTTGAATCTACTTCAAATTTAGTGTTAACAGTACAATACTTTAGGTTTGGTGGTGGCGTTGTTCACCCCTTAATGCGGCGTTAGGTGCTTTCGTCTCGACAAGGAATATAGTAATGATAAGTTTAATTAAGAAAATTTTGGGGCGAACAGCCACTGAAAACAATGTTGACTCAACGTTACCAAGTACAGATGGTTTAAACACTATCAAAGTTGATGTATTACCTGACGATCTGTACAAAAAGTTTCAATTTCTCGGTTTTACACAAACGAATCATTGTTTTATGAACAGTTCTGCTTTAGTCAATAACGAGCTATTAGCTGATAAATATATTCTCTGCATCATTAGGGAGAAAGATGGTAAAAAGCATACTCATGCAATAATTCAAATCGGAGATAAGTATTATGATCCGACTCTTAATCATCGCTTAGAAGATGTTGAAACTTACTGGCTTCATTCTTCAATGGATAGATTTGAGATACGTGCGTTTTTGAAGCAATGGTATGGTGATGCATTTGCAAAGTCGAGTCAGCTAGAGGCATACCCTCCAGCACTTCGAAAAGATGGATGTGTGGTATGTGAGGCTATCGCTTTAGAACGCACCTAACAATCTGTTTAAGAGTGATTCGCAACGCTTGGCATTTTTGCTATGCGTTGCGTTTTGTGTTTATGGTGTTATGCAGGAGCTTCGGTATAGCGTTGCTCACACCTTAACAGGGCGTTGATATGACCCCCACTGTCAATAAGAGCGTAGAAGTTTCTGCTCCCACATT
>NZ_JBHZSF010000046.1:0-1299 GCF_043642225.1 Vibrio profundi
AGGTTCATCGCGGCTTTCCGGGGAAAGCCGCTTTTATCTTCAAGAAGAAGTAGTCTGTATCTCGATAACCGTACCCAATTCTCTTTATTAACTTTATCTTGTTGTTTATCCCTTCAAGTGTGCAGGTATTTAACGGATAACTTGCCGATGCGATAACCCCGTGAAGATATGGTCTGAGTTTTCGGGCGAACTCTTTTAATGGCTTAATCCCACTCTCTTGCACTTGTTCCCACCACGCGTCCCAGAGCCTCTTTGCCTGCCCTTCTGATTCACAATACCAAAGCTCTTTGAGTTGTGCTCCGAGTATATAAGTGGTCATTAAATCCTTATTGATATTCAATATTTCAGTAAGGTAGCTCTCTTGGCGTGTATTTAAGTTACCTCTATTTTTCAGCAATACCCAGCGTGAACGCTTCACCCATTGTCTCGCTTTTTTGTCTTGCTTAAGTTTGTTGGCTTGGTCGACTCTAACTCTATCCATCACCTCGCGACCAAACTTAGCGACAACATGGAATAAGTCGTAAACGATTTTTGCGTTCGGACAGTGCGCTTGAACTTCAAGATCGAAAGCCGTATTCATGTCCATCGCGACGGCTTCGATATTTATCCCATGCTCGCCTAATCGTTCGAAGAACGGTCGTATGTCTTTGCGGCTACGACCTAATCCTATCCAAATGACTTGGTGAGTCTTAGCATCAGCGATGACCGTGGCATATCGATGTCCTTTAAAGATGGCGAACTCGTCCATGACGAGTTGCCTTAGGTCTTCCCATTTTACTGACGGTACAACTTGTCTAAGACGGCGTTTATCTATCTCTTTAATGGTGTGCCAATGAACGCTCGTTAACTGGGAGATATGCTTAATAGGGATAAGAGGTAATAGTTGTTCTATATAGCTTTTTAGGCGCTTCGTTATACGAGCATAAGGCTCTAACCAAGATAGTAACTCTGTTTTTATGCCGCAGTCGCGACACTTAATCCTTCGTGTTTGAACGGAAAGTTCAACTGGAACACCGAGTAACATGGCATCCTTTACATGACGCCATTGATACTCATGGATAGCCTCTGCTTCAAGACCACAGAGGCATTTAGCTTCAGAGTTGGGTTTAAGAGTCAGGGTAATAAGTGTTGCTGTCTGGTGAGACTTTACTATTTGAAAGCCTTCCCAGAATGAAGATAGGAAAGTATGATTCGGCATGGAAACGGTAGTTTGTGTATGATTTTTGTTTGGCGACTAAACCATATCACTTACTACCGTTTTTGTTTTAAGTTCCCGCTAATCCGCGATGAACCAAAAAA
>NZ_JBHZSF010000047.1:0-1216 GCF_043642225.1 Vibrio profundi
ACCAGATAGAAGAACTTTAGTTGCAGCTAAAGTCTGGGTCTCACCTTACCCGATTGGAGTGCTTATTATCCATACAAGCAATTTAAGAGGGATTCACAACGCTCGGCATTTTTGCTTCTACTTCAAATTTAGTGTTTATGGCACAATGCTTTAGGGTTGGGTGGAGGCGTTGTTCACCCCTTAATTGGGCGTTAGTTTGCTAAAGGCTAGCGATTAACTAGCCTAAGCTTGCTCTCACATCAGCAATGGTGATGAAGAGTTTATTTTCTGCGTCTTCAAATGCTTGAAAACCATAGCGTTCATAGAAGTGTTTCGCACCGTCTTTGGCATCAACGATAACAACTGGAAATGCAACGCTATCACTAGCGGCTAATAGCTTTCTGAGTGCGTCGATAAGCAGCCACTCACCAAAGCCTTTCCCTTTGTATCGGTCATCGACAGCAAGGCGGGCAATCAGACCACCAGAGGTGGATGATTGGTGCTTTTTTTGTAACTTATCAGGCAATGCCTTTAAGTCAATTGGTGTCATTGTTAGCGTGTAAAAGCCGATAACATGTGAGTTGTCGCTATCATCTTCCAAAACAAATGTTCTGGTGTTGTCCTTCTTTGCTTGCTGACTCGCCATTACTTTTAAGTAATTATTGAGAGCTTCGATGCCACAGTTGAATCGGTTTCTATCGTGTTTAGCTTTATCTAGAAGTACCGTATTCATCATTGAGTTTTGCTCTCGTATCGATCAGCAGCAGCTTTTAGTTTTGAGTTCTGTGTTGCAGGACGATCTAAAGCTTCCATGAGCAACATCGCATCTGCTTGGCTCAGTTTTAAAGCCTGTTCACGCTCGATGACTTGTTTAGCTTTTTCAATTGCTGCGCTTAGAACAAACGAGTTGATGCTAGACATGCCGGCGATCGCGGCAGCCTTAGTAAGTAAGTCTTGTGTATCGACATCAACTCTAGCGGTGATGCGAGGCAAAGTAGTAGCCATAATGTTATCTCCTGTTGTGTCAAAATGTCACATGTGTATTATGGTCTTAAAGTGTGCAATAAGCAATCTCTGTGTCACTTTGGCACGCAAACTAACAAGAGACTATGGCGTCAATAGTTAATTTTTGGCGCTATTCTTATCCCACATCACCCCATCTCTTAGCATTGAATTAAGTATTACAACCATCTTTCTCATACAGGCAACGATCGCGACTTTTTTCGGTTTCCCTGCC
>NZ_JBHZSF010000048.1:0-1140 GCF_043642225.1 Vibrio profundi
GGTCCAATTACCGTCTTCGTCCATATCGAACGTACCAATCGCTCCGACTGTGTTAACGGCCACAAACTTGTTGTCGTTGTTATCCACATCGCTTGAGGTTAAGGTGCCGCCAGTCGCGAGTGGCGCGTCGGTTTCATCCATGGCCACATCGGCGCTGCTGACGATCGCCGCATCGTTGGTACCGTTGATGGTGATTTTCACGGTACTTGGCGTGCCGTCAACTGAGGTCACGTTGTACGTTTCGGTGACGCTGTCGCCAACATTGAGTTCATCAAAGGCGCTGTTGGCTAAGAAGGTCCAATTACCGTCTTCGTCCATGTCGAACGTACCAATCGCGCCAACTGTGTTGACTGCCACGAACTTGTTGTCGTCGTTATCGACATCGCTCGAAGTCAAGGTACCACCGGTTGCCAGGGGTGCATCGGTTTCATCCATCGCCACATCGGCGCTGCTGACGATCGCCGCATCGTTGGTACCGTTGATGGTGATTTTCACGGTGCTTGGCGTACCATCCACCGAAGTCACGTTGTAAGTTTCGGTGACGCTGTCGCCAACATTGAGTTCGTCAAAGGCGCTGTTGGCTAAGAAGGTCCAATTACCGTCTTCGTCCATGTCGAACGTACCAATTGCCCCGACAGTGTTGACTGCCACGAACTTGTTGTCATCGTTATCGACATCGCTGGAGGTTAAGGTACCGCCAGTCGCGAGTGGTGCATCGGTTTCATCCATCGCCACATCGGCGCTGCTGACAATCGCCGCATCGTTAGTACCGTTGATGGTGATTTTCACGGTACTTGGCGTACCATCCACCGAGGTCACGTTGTACGTTTCAGTGACGCTGTCGCCAACATTGAGTTCGTCAAAGGCGCTGTTGGCTAAGAAGGTCCAATTACCATCTTCGTCCATGTCGAACGTACCAATCGCTCCGACTGTATTCACCGCGACAAACTTGTTGTCGTCGTTATCGACATCGCTTGACGTTAAGGTACCACCAGTCGCGAGTGGCGCGTCGGTTTCATCCATGGCCACATCGGCGCTGCTGACGATCGCCGCATCGTTGGTACCATTGATGGTGATTTTCACGGTGCTTGGCGTGCCATCCACCGAGGTCACGTTGTAGGTTTCGGTGACGCTGTCGCC
>NZ_JBHZSF010000049.1:0-1081 GCF_043642225.1 Vibrio profundi
GTTCATGACTGGGGTGAAGTCGTAACAAGGTAGCCCTAGGGGAACCTGGGGCTGGATCACCTCCTTATACGAAGATATCACGATAAGTGTCCACACAGATTGATACGGTTTAGAAAGTAAAAGAGACGAAGAACTCCCAAGTTCTTCAATCCAGTGTCCCGTTCGTCTAGAGGCCTAGGACACCGCCCTTTCACGGCGGTAACAGGGGTTCGACTCCCCTACGGGATACCATTGGGTCGTTAGCTCAGTTGGTAGAGCAGTTGACTTTTAATCAATTGGTCGCAGGTTCGAATCCTGCACGACCCACCATTTTCTCCACAGAAAATGTAAAACTTATGTGGGCGATTAGCTCAGTTGGGAGAGCACCTGCCTTACAAGCAGGGGGTCACTGGTTCGAGCCCGGTATCGCCCACCATTCTCTAAATATTCTTGGAAGTTAAAACTCCAAACCACTTCTTATGTTGTTGGTTGGTTTTTTCGACGCCTGCGCGGCCCGTCCGAGAGTCTTTAGAAAATGCATTCTTCGGAATACATGCTCTTTAACAATTTGGAAAGCTGACTGATTACTTAATTGGTTTTCACTTTGAAAAGTGAAATCAAACAGCTCAAGGCTGTGATTAAGTTAATCAAATTTAAAAGTTCTCAATGTTTATCTTTATTGATAAACACAACACAAACACATTCAAGTGTCTTGGCTCTTTGTCTTACTTTTTTAAAGTAAGGGATTGAGTAGTTCAAAATTGAGTCCGGCAAACACGTAATAAGAATTAACCCTTCTTATTACAACCAAAACCTTGGTGATTTATCATCAACTCGAAACTTCTTCGGGTTGTATGGTTAAGTGACTAAGCGTACACGGTGGATGCCTTGGCAGTCAGAGGCGATGAAGGACGTATTAACTTGCGATAAGCCCAGATTAGACAGTAAAAGTCTTTTGAGTCTGGGATTTCCGAATGGGGAAACCCACTAGCACAAGCTAGTATCCTGTTGTGAATACATAGCAGCAGGAGGCAAACCGGGGGAACTGAAACATCTAAGTACCCCGAGGAAGAGAAATCAACCGAGATTCCGAAAGTAGCGG